>NZ_JBHYDQ010000004.1:0-216800 GCF_051860625.1 Sandarakinorhabdus sp.
AGCTCGCCAGAAACTACCTCTCAGCCACGCACCTCGCCGCAAGCCTCACGTTCTGGTGCAATTGAGTCCGGAGCCTAGACCGCGCGCCTGCGCCTTTTCAGCCCTGCAACCGCTTCAGCGTGGAATAGCGCGGATTGTCCACCGCGCACTTGGCCAGCGCCACGCCAAGCAGCGCATCGACCAGCCCCGGCGTATCCACGCTCTTCGCGCCGCTGCGCAGATCCGCACAAAGGCCGGCCCGCAGCGCCGCCAGATCATCGCCGCTGCCCATCACACCCGCCAGCAACATCTGCTCGCGCTGTTGCGGCGCCTGCGCCAGCTCCCGCGCCACAATGGCCAGCGCATTTTGTGCCACCTTGGCATGAAACGCCTGCCGCCCCTTCAGCGCCGGCTCCAGCTCGGCCAGAAACCCCGCCACCGCCTCGATCAGCGTCTGTGCTTCGATCTGCTCAGCCATCACACGCTCCCGTATTTCAGCATGTGCATCAGGTCGAGTTCCACCTCCGACACGCGTCTGCCGACCGCGGCCCGCTCGACTGATCGCAGCCGACCCGAAACATGATCATCGCCCAATTGCAGGCAGGCAATACCCCATTTCAACGTGCCCCACACTTCCCACAGCGCGGCACGGTCCCGGTCCACCGGCCCGCCGCCCGCCGCTTCATAGGCCGCATAAAGTTCGTCGCGCTGGCCAAAACCACCCACCGGATTTTGCCACACCCCAAAGCGCCACGAATTGCAGCACAGCCAGCCCAGATCCTCATGGCCATCACCCAGATGCGCCAATTCCCAATCCAGCACCGCGACCAGGCCTTCAGGGGCCACCAGAAAATTGCCGGACCGGAAATCGCCGTGCACGATGCTGGTCGCCGGCCGGTCCGCCACCCGCTCCTTCAGCCAGGCAAAGGCCAGATCGAACACCGGCGAGTCCACGCCAAACCGCCGATAATTGGCAAACATCCGCGCCAGCAGCTCCGCCGTGCTGCCCATTGGCAACGCCAGATCGGCCGCCGCCGCCATCGGCAGCCGGTGCAGCTGCGCCAGCACCGCGGCACATTGCTGCGTAAGCTTCGTCCGCGCCGGTGCATAGTCCGGCAATTTCAGCCATTTCGATGCCAGCGCCTCACCGGGCAGCCGCGCCATGATGAACCCTTCGCCCAGGCCATCATCGGGCTGCAGCACCCGCACCACCTCGGCCACCGGCAGTCCGGCGGCAAAGGCCAATTGCTGCAACCGGGCCTGGTCAGCGCGCGGCAGGCCGCCCTCCGGCACGCTGCCCGTCGCGGCGCATTGCAGGATCAACGGCCATTGCGACCCATCATCGCGCACCGCATCCACCGCATAAGTTGCCGAAGAGGCTCCGCCCGACAGCGCCTCCACGCGGGTTACCGGCGCATCGATCAGCGCGGCGACAATCTCGGGGGTTGGCACCATCATCAATCGCTCACCAACCGCGCATAGGAAAGTTCATCGTACCAGATATCGCCATCGCGCCAGCTTTCGACAAAGCGCCCTTCCAGGCGGAACCAGTTGCGTTCCAGCACCCGCTGCGCCGGGCGGTTGCGCACATCGGTCACGGCCACCACCCGGCGCCGGCTGCGGTGGAACAATCGTTTCAGCATCGCCTCAACTGCTTCGGAACAGATACCCTTGCCGCGCTGCGCTGGATCGACGGCAAAGCCGATTTCAACCGTGGCATTCCATGGCGGCGAGAAACGGATGCCCAGATCGCCCAGCATTTCCTCGTCTCGGTTCAGAATCGAAAATTGCTGCCAGCCGTCGGAATCCGGCGCTGCCCGCCGCTGCATCGCGGTGATCAGCGCAATGCTTTCTGCGACACTGCGGGTCAGCGGATCGAACGGCGCGCTGGCGCGGATGCGGTGCCAATGCATGGCTTCCTCGATCCGCATCGGGCGGATGAGCAGGCGATCGCTGGTAATGTCCCATTCGGCCATGATTGCAATCTGGTTGCGGGGTTGCCAGGCAACCTCCCCTGCCACCGCCTACCCCGGCTGGGCAAGCGCACACGACCCCGTGTTTCCACAGGGTTGCATATTCATGAAAACATTGTAACCCCGCCGCCCTCGCTCGCGCAACGAGCAATACCGGGCGCCACCGCCCGCCAAAAACCCCCCGGGAAGGAACCTCATGTCGAATTTCGTTGCTGCCAAGAAGGCAGCCTTGTTGCTTGGTCTGTCCGCGTTTGCTGCCCCCGCCTTTGCCCAAACCGCTTCCGCCAACGCGCCCGTCGCCGCGACCGCCGACGACGAGATGGCCCAGGAAGACGATGTCATCATCGTAACCGCGTCCAAGCGCACCGCCACGCTGCAGGACACGCCGATTTCGGTCGCAGTGACAACCGGTGCCGCCCTGCAGCAGGCCCAGGTCCGCGATCTGATCGACATTCAGACGCTGGTGCCGTCCCTTCGCGTCACCCAGCTCCAAAGCTCGGCCAACACCAATTTCATCATCCGCGGCTTTGGCAACGGCGCCAATAATCCGGGCATCGAGCCGTCCGTGGGCGTGTTCATCGATGGCGTCTATCGCAGCCGTTCCGCCGCCCAGATCGGCGATCTGCCCAACCTGGAGCGCGTCGAAGTGCTGCGCGGGCCGCAATCGACCCTGTTCGGCAAGAACGCGTCGGCCGGCATCATCTCGGTGGTCACCGCAGCGCCCAAGTTCAAATGGGGCGGCTCGGCCGAAGCCACTTACGGCAATTACAACGCCTTCATCCTGAAGGCCGACATCACCGGGCCGATCAGCGAAACTTTGGCCTTCAGCCTGGCCGGCAACATCAACAAGCGCGACGGCTTTGCCTATGATCCCGGCCTCGATCTCGATTTCAACGATCGCAACCGCTGGGGCGTGCGCGGGCAACTGCTTTGGCAGGCCAGCGACCGGTTGAGCTTCCGCCTGATCGGCGATTACGACAAGATCGACGAAAATTGCTGCATCGCCGCCAATCTCACCGATGGCCCGACCGGCAATGCGGTGCGCGCCGTCGGCGGCCGCATCGATTCGCAAAATCCGTTCAGCTTCGTGACCTTCAACAATTTCGCATCGACCAACGATATCGAAAATTATGGCGTGTCGCTGCAAACCGATTGGGACGCCAACGACAGCCTGAAGGTGACGATGATCAACGCCTGGCGCCGGGTGGACAGCTTCACCAATCAGGACAGTGATTTCACCTCCGCTGATCTGATCGGCAGCAACGATGCCAATACCAAGATCGATACCTACACCTCCGAATTGCGGCTGGCGTCGAACTTCGATGGCTTCTTCAACTTCCTGGTTGGCGCCTTCTACTTCAACGAGGATATCGATTTTTCCAACAACCTCACCTACGGCCGTGATTTCCGCAACTATGCCAACCTGTTGACCGGCGGCGGCTACACCAGCCTGGAACCGGCGCTCGGTTTGCCCGCCGGCACCTTTGGCGGCCAGGGCCAGGGCCTGTTCGAGCGTTACACCCTGTCCAACCGCGCCATCTCGCTGTTCGGCACGCTGGATTTTGCCGTTACCGATCGTTTCACGCTCACCGCCGGCTTCAACTACACCGATGATCGCAAGCGGGTGACCACCAATGTGCGATCGACCGATGTTTTCTCCGGCCTCGATCTGGTCGCCATCGGCACAGCCATCGGGGTGCCGCCGCAGTTTGCGGCCAATCCGGCGGTCAACCCGCTGCTGGCATTGCAGCCGCTGCAGTTCCTGCCGCCGTTCCTGAACTTCCCCAACGCGGTGGAGCCGGGCCGCACCAATGATCGCGATCTGGCCTACACGCTGCGCGCGGCGTGGCGCGCCACCGACCAGCTGTCGCTCTATGCCACGCATGCCACCGGCTTCAAGGCATCAAGCTTCAACCTGTCGCGGGACAGCCGGCCGTTCCGGTCGGATTTCATCCCCGGCTCGCCGGTGACGAACCCGCCGGCCTCGCCGATCCGCACCGCGGGCCTGGCGGTGGCCAATCTCACCACCGGCACGCGCTTTGCGCAGCCCGAACATGCCACCGTCTATGAAGTCGGCGTGAAGGTCGATGTCGAAGGTTTCTCGATGAATGTCGCCGGGTTCTACCAGTTCCTGAACGGCTTTCAGCAGAACATCTTCACCGGCACCGGCTTCCAGCTCGGCAATGCCGAAAAGCAGTCGACCTGGGGCGTCGAGGTTGATTCGGTGCTGCGCCCGACCCGCAACCTCAGCCTCGGCATCAACCTGACCCTTCTCGATCCGACCTACGACAGCTTCACCCAGTCGGCCTTCGGTGATCTGTCGGGCACCCGCCCGGCCGGCATCCCGACTGTCACGCTGACGCTGGCGCCGTCGTGGCGGATCAACCTCGGCAACGAGAATCGGCTGCTGCTGCGCGCCGATTACCAGCACCAGAGCAACACCCAGGTGGTCGATGGCTTCCCGCAGTTCCGCCGCGAGCAGAATCTGCTGAATGCCGCTGCGACGCTGCAGTTCCGCCAGGGCATCGAAGTGTCGGTGTGGGGCCGCAACCTGACCAACGATCAGTTCCTGCTGTCGGCCTTCCCGTCGGTGGCGCAGAACGGCAGCTTCTCCGGCTACCCGAACGCGCCGCGCACCTATGGCGGCACAGTGCGCTATCGGTTCTGACCGGCTTTGCGTTGGGTGTGATGGGGGCGGGTCAGCGATGGCCCGCCCCCTTTTCATATGCTTGCCAACATAAAGCCTGGCGTGCTTCACCACGGGCCAATGAACCCATGGGAACTCCTCGCCTCGGCCTTCGGCCTGGCCAATCTGCTGCTGCTCGCCCGGCGGTCGGTGTGGAATTATCCGTGCGGCATGGTGATGGTGGCGATCTTCGCGGTCATCTTCTTCCAGGCGCGACTCTACGCCGTGGCGGGATTGCAGGTCTTCTTCTTCGCCGCGCAAATCCATGGCCTGTGGGCCTGGCGGCGCGCCGGCCGCGGCGAAGACGGCGTCCCTGTCCGCCGCCTGCCCGCCAGCCGCTGGCCATTGGTGCTGCTGGCCGGTGCCGCACTCTCCGTCGCCATCGCGCTGATCCTGCGTCAGACAGATGCGGCGGCACCGATTACCGACGGCAGTGTCGCTGCCTGGTCGCTGGTCGCACAGGCTCTCACCAACTGGCGCATGGTCGAATCCTGGCCGCTGTGGGTCGGCATCAACATCGCCTCGGTCGCGCTCTATGCCGGCCAGGCGCTGTGGGTGACCGCCGGCCTGTATCTGCTGTTCCTCGCCATCGCCGTCTATAGCTGGCGCCAATGGCACCTCGCGTCGCCCGCCTGATGCTGCATGTCTGCTTCCTGGGGGTCGAATCCACCGGCAAATCCATGCTGGCTGAACGCTTGGCGCCGCACCTGGGCGGCATCGTGATGCCCGAATATGGCCGCGAATATGCCGAAACGATCAGCACCGATTTCACGCCCGATGCCCTGCGCCACATTGCCCGCGAACATGCCGCCCGCCTGGCCAGATTGCGCGAGACGCGCCCGCCGCTGCTGGTCGAAGATACCGATGTGGTGATGACCGCCGCCTGGTTCCGCATGCTGCATGGCGCGCGTGACCCGGAAATATCCGCCATTCCGGCGCTGGCCGATCTGCACTTGCTGTTCGCGCCCGATACGCCGTGGGTGGACGACGGCACACGGCAGTTCGTCGGTCAGGACCGGCTGGCGTTCCAAGCCGTCGTCGAGGATGAACTTGCTGCGCGCGGCATCGACGCAGTGCTGATCGCCGGGACGTGGGATGAACGGCGGGCCCGCGCGCTGCGCGCGATCACGCGCGCCCTGGAACAGAGGGCCATCACGCGCCGGCTGGACAAAGCCGTCGCCAAACCGTCATAGGCGCGGCATGGCCAATATCCTCCTCACCGGCGCGTCACGCGGCATCGGCGCTGCGGCGCGCACCGCGCTCACCGCCGCCGGGCATCATGTGATCGGTCAATCGACCGCAGGCGGCGATGGCCTGATTGCGGCCGATTTCGCGCACGCCGGCGCTGCCGATGTCCTGTGGGAACAAGCGCTGACGCAGTGCGATGGCCGCATCGACGTGCTGGTCAACAACGCCGGCGTGTTCGAAGCCGCTGACCCGGCCGACGCCGATGCCTTCGCCGCTGCCTGGGCGCGCAGCCTGGCCATCAATCTGCAAAGCGCCGCCGATCTGTGCCGCCACGCCGTCCTGCATTTCCAATCGATTGGCGGCGGCCGCATCATCAATGTCGCCAGCCGCGCCGGCCATCGCGGCGATTCGCCGAAACACTGGCATTATGCCGCCGCCAAAGGCGGGATGCTGGCGATGACCAAGAGCATCGCGCGCGGCTATGCAGCGCAGAATATCCTGGCCTTTTCGATCACGCCGGGTTTCACCATGACCGGCATGGCCGACGAATATCTCGCCAGCCGCGGCGGCGACAAATTGCTTGCCGACATCCCGCTTGGCCGCGTCGCCGCTGCCGAGGAGGTCGCCGAAACCATCCGCTGGCTGGCCAGTGAAGCCCCGGCCTCGCTGACCGGTGCCACGCTCGACATCAACGGCGCCTCCTATGTGCGCTAACAGGACGAATTCATGCCGAATGTAACCGTGATCGGTGCCCAGTGGGGCGATGAGGGCAAGGGCAAGATTGTCGATTGGCTGTCGGCGCGCGCCGATGTCGTCGTGCGTTTCCAGGGCGGCCATAATGCCGGGCATACGCTGGTGGTCGGCAATCAGGTCTACAAGCTGTCCCTGCTGCCGTCCGGCATCGTGCGCGGAACCCTGTCGATCATCGGCAATGGCGTGGTGTTCGATCCCTGGCATTTCCGCGATGAAGTCGCCCGCATCAGCGGGATGGGCGTGGCGATCACGCCCGACAATCTTGCCGTGTCGGAAACCTGCCCGCTGATCCTGCCGCTGCACCGCGATCTTGATGCCTTGCGCGAAGACGCGATGGGCGCCGGCAAGATCGGCACCACGCGGCGCGGCATCGGCCCGGCCTATGAAGACAAGGTCGGCCGCCGGGCGCTGCGGGTCATCGATCTTGCCCACCTGGACGATATCGCCCCGCAACTCGAACGCCTGCTCGCCCACCACAATGCCCTGCGCGCCGGTTTCGGCGTGGCGCCGGTGGATGCCGCGGAACTGCGCGCACAACTCGCCGAAGTGGCGCCGGCGGTGCTGCCGTTCATCCAGCCGACGTGGAAACGCCTGCGTGACGCCCGCTGGCGCCGCGATCGCATATTGTTCGAAGGCGCGCAGGGCGTGCTGCTCGATGTCGATCACGGCACCTGGCCGTTCGTCACCTCGTCCAACGTCGTCGCCGGCCAGGCCGCCGCCGGCAGTGGCATGGGGCCGGATGCCACCGGCTATGTGCTCGGCATCGTCAAGGCCTACACCACCCGCGTCGGCTCCGGCCCCTTCCCCACAGAGCAGGACAACGAAGCCGGACAGAAACTGGGCGAGCGCGGCCATGAATTCGGCACCGTGACGGGGCGCAAGCGCCGCTGCGGCTGGTTCGATGCCGTGCTGGTGCGTCAGGCAATGGCGGTGGGCGGCATCACCGGCATGGCGCTCACCAAGCTGGACGTGCTCGATGGCTTCGATGAAGTGCTGATCTGCACCGGCTATCGCCTCGACGGCGAAATCCTTGATCACCTGCCCGCCCACCCGTCGGCGCAGGCCCGGGTCGAGCCGATCTACGAGACCTTCGAAGGCTGGAGCGAATCCACCGCCGGCGCGCGCAGTTGGGCACAATTGCCAGCCCAGGCGATCAAATATATCCGCCGCATCGAGGAACTGACCGAATGCCCGGTGGCGCTGGTCAGCACATCGCCGGAACGCGACGACATCATCCTGGTGAAAGACCCCTTCAGAGATTAACCCCTCTCCCCTCAGGGGAGAGGGCAACTCAGCGCAGCCGAGCGGGGTGAGGGGTTGCCAACAGGAACATTACCGGTACAAATAGCATATGTCCCTCCTCGCCCTCGCCGCCGCCGCGACGCTGATGTGCGTCGCCCCCACGCACAGCGACGGGGACAACATGCGCTGCCGCAACCACAAGCAGACCATGCGCCTCTATGGCATCGACGCCCCCGAAATGCCGGGATCGTGCCGCCCCGGCCGCCGCTGCGTGCGCGGCGATCCTTACGCCAGCCGCGATTATCTGCGCCGCCTCACCCGCGGCCGCGCGGTGAAATGCGAAGTGCGCGACGTCGATCGCTATGGCCGCTCCATCGTCAATTGCACCGCCGATGGCGTCAACATCAGTTGCGCGATGATCGCTGCCCGTCAGGCGGTGCCGCGCTACGGCAAACTCGACTGCCGCCGGCGCTGACGTTTGCTGCCGTGACGCTGTGGCCCGCAATATTCGTTCTGGCGCTGCTGCTGATCAACGGCATCACCTGGGCGCTGTTCGCCATCGACAAGCAACGCGCCGTCGCCGGTCGCAGCCGCGAACGCATCGCCGAAAACACGCTTCTGGGCTGGGCCATGTTTGGCGGCAGCCCGGCCGCCTGGCTGGCCATCAACAAGTTGCGCCACAAATCCTCGAAAGACAGTTTCAAGCAGCCGTTGTTCATCATCACCGGGCTGCAAGCCGGCGGGCTGCTCGGCGGCTTCTGGTGGTGGCTCGCTGGCTGATTGGCCACATCATTCAGCCTGAGCGGCCAAATTGATTGGCCTCGCTATCGTGCCTGCCCTAACCAGTGAACAGGAGATTGGCATGAGCGATTTTGATTTTGACCTGTTTGTCATCGGCGCCGGTTCGGGCGGCGTCCGCGCCAGCCGGATCGCGGCCGGGCACGGTGCGCGCGTGGCAGTGGCCGAAGAACATCGCGTTGGCGGCACCTGCGTGATTCGTGGCTGTGTGCCCAAGAAACTGCTGGTCTATGGATCGCATTTTGCCGAGGATCTGGAAGATGCGCGCCGGTTTGGCTGGACGATCGAGGCACGCTGCTTCGATTGGGCGATACTGCGCGACAATGTGCTGGCCGAAGTCGATCGCCTGAACGGCATTTATCAGACCACGCTGGACAACAACCAGGTCACCACCTTTCACGGCCATGCCCGGCTGATCGATGCCAACACGATCGACATCGACGGCACACGCCACACCGCCAAAACCATCCTGATTGCCACCGGCGCCCGGCCCTATTTGCCCGAAGTGCCCGGTGCCGAGCATGGCATCACATCGAACGAAGTGTTCCACCTGCCGGCCTTGCCGAAACGCATGGTCATCGCCGGCGCCGGTTATATCGCCACCGAATTTGCCGGCGTGTTCCACGAACTCGGCACGGATGTGACCGTGATCAACCGCAGCGAGACCATCCTGCGCGGCTGGGAACCGGCGCTGGCCGATCGGCTGCTGCAGATCAGCATCGCGAAGGGGCTGAATTTCAAGCTCAACTGCCGGCTCGACCGCGTTGAAAAGCTTGAAGACGGATCGCTGCGCATCCATTTCACCGATGGCAAGTCGCTCGATACCGATGTGCTGATGTGGGCCCTGGGCCGCGTGCCCAATATCGAAGGCCTGGGCCTGGATGCCGCCGGCGTGATGCTGGATGCCAAGGGCGCCATTGCGGTGGATCGCGACAATCGCACCAATGTCCCCAATATCTTCGCGGTGGGCGACGTGACCGACCGCGTGCAACTGACGCCGGTTGCCATCCGCGAAGGCCACAGCTTTGCCGACAGCCAGTTCGGCGACAAGCCGTGGCATGTCGATTACGGTGCCATCCCCTCCGCGGTCTTCTCCAACCCGCCGCTGGGCAGCGTCGGCATGACCGAGGCCGAGGCCCGCAACGCCTTTGGCCAGGTGCGCGTGTTCACATCGGATTTCCGCCCGATGCGCAACGTGCTGGCCGGCCGCAACGAACGCGCGCTCTACAAGCTGATCGTTGATTCCTCCACGGATCGCGTCGTCGGCGCCCACATGATCGGCCCGGATGCACCGGAGATCCTGCAGGCGGTCGCCATCGCGGTGAAGGCCGGGCTGACCAAGGCACAGTTCGACGACACGATGGCGCTGCATCCGACGATGAGCGAGGAATTGGTGCTGATGCGCTAGCTTGACCGGCTTGCCCTGAAGCAGCAAGCTTGCGCTTGGGAGACGATATCATGGCCAGCCAAGCGAAGATCGAAACCAATCCCTTCCTGGAGGGCATTTATGCCCCGGTCGCCGAGGAATTGAGCGTCGAATCGCTGCCGGTCACTGGCATACTGCCCGCAGAACTGGATGGCCTTTATGTGCGGATCGGCCCCAATCCGGCGACGCCGCCGGATCCGCGCTTTTACCACTGGTTTGCCGGCGACGGCATGGTCCACGGCGTCCGCCTGCAGGCGGGCAAGGCCCTCTGGTATCGCAACCGCTTCGTGCGCTCGAACCGGGTCAGCGCCGCACTTGGCGAGGCCGCTGCGCCGGGTCCGCGTGACGCGCGCAGCGATACCGTGAACACCAACATCATCGGCCATGCCGGCAAGCTGCTGGCGCTGGTCGAAGCCGGCGGTTTCCCGGTCGAACTCGACAGCCTGCTGGGCACCGTGGCGCACAGCAACCTTGACGGCACGCTGCAACTCGGCGGCTTTTCGGCGCATCCCCATCGCGACCCTGACAGCGGCGAGCTTCACGCCATTTGCTACAACGGCGGCAATCGCGCCTTCATCCGGCATGTCGTGGTTGGCACCGATGGCCGGGTGCGGCGCGAACTGCCGATTCCCGTCACCGATGGCCCGATGATCCATGATTGCGCCCTCACCGCGCGCTTCGTCATCATCCTCGATCTGCCGGTCACGTTTTCGCTGCCCGCAGCGCGCGCCGGCGTGGGCTTTCCCTATTGCTGGAACAAGGATCATCCCGCCCGCGTCGGCCTGTTGCCGCGCGAAGGCTGCGCTGATGATGTGATCTGGTGCGATGTCGATCCGGCGCAGGTGTTTCACCCGTGCAATGCCCATGATCTGCCCGATGGCCGCGTTGTCATCGATGTGGCGGCGCATGATCGGATCTTCGACAACGAGCATCCCACCGGCCCCGAAGGCTCCGTGGTCACTTTCGAGCGCTGGACATGCGACCCGGCCACCCGCCGGGTCGAGCGCCGCGTGATCGACACCACCCCGCAGGAATTTCCACGCTGCGATGAACGCCTGACCGGCAAGCCCTATCGCTACGCCTATACGGTGACAATGACCGACGGCCCGGCCGGCAGCCCGGCGGGGGTCATCCGCCACGATCTCGAAACCGGCGGGCGCACGATGCATGTTTTCGATGCTGGCCGCGTGCCCGGCGAGTTCGTCTTTGTGCCGCGCACCGCCGATGCGGCCGAGGATGACGGCTGGTTGATGGGCTATGTTGTCGACCCGCACGCCGACGCGACCGATCTTGTCCTGCTCGATGCGCGCGATCTCGCCGCGCCGGCGAGCGCCAGTGTTGCCCTGCCGCAACGTGTGCCGCTCGGCTTTCACGGCAACTGGATCGCCACGGCCTGACGCGACCGGGACTTGCATCGGAACCGCAACCGACGCAAAGCACCCCCGTTATGACCAACAAATGGACCCCCGCCAGCTGGCGCGCTGCCGAAGCCCGGCAGCTCCCCACCTATCCCGATGCCGCCGCGCTGCAGGCCGTGGAAAGCGAACTGCGTTCCTATCCGCCCCTGGTGTTTGCTGGCGAAGCCCGCGACCTGACCACCCGCCTCGCCGATGCGGCGGCCGGCAACGCCTTCCTGCTGCAGGGCGGCGATTGCGCCGAAAGCTTTGCCGAATTCCACCCCAACACCATCCGCGACACGTTCCGGGTGCTGCTGCAGATGGCCGTGGTCATGACCTTCGCCAGCAAGATGCCGATCGTGAAGGTCGGCCGCATGGCTGGCCAGTTCGCCAAGCCGCGCTCGGGCGATTTCGAGGAAATCAATGGCGTGTCGCTGCCCAGCTATCGCGGCGATAACGTCAACGACAATGAATTCACCCCCGAAGCGCGTGTGCCCAATCCGCAGCGCATGATCCGCGGCTACATGCAATCGGCCGCCACGCTCAATCTGCTGCGGGCCTTTGCGTCCGGTGGTTATGCGAACCTGCATCAGGTCCACAAATGGAACCTGGATTTCGCCGCCCGCAGCCCCTGGGCCGATCAATATGCACAACTGGCCGATCGCATCGGCGAAGCGCTGGATTTCATGGCCGCCATCGGCCTGTCGCCCGATACCGTGCCGCAATTGCAGGCCACCAGCTTCTTCACCAGCCACGAGGCGCTGCTGCTCGGTTATGAAGAGGCGATGACCCGGCAGGACAGCCTGACCGGCGATTGGTACGACACGTCCGCGCACATGCTGTGGATCGGCGATCGCACCCGCTTTGCCGGCAGCGCCCATGTCGAATTCCTGCGCGGCGTCGGCAATCCGCTCGGCCTGAAATGCGGGCCGTCGCTGGAACCGGACGATCTGCTGCGCTTGATCGATACGCTCAACCCCGGCAACACCCCCGGCCGGCTGACCCTGATCGCGCGTTTTGGCCACGACAAGGTTGACCAGCATCTGCCGCGCCTGATCCGCGCCGTGAAGCGCGAAGGCCGCCATGTGCTGTGGAGCTGCGATCCCATGCACGGCAACACCATCAAGGCGGCTGGCGGGCTGAAGACGCGCCCGTTCGATCGCATCCTGTCGGAAGTGAAGAGCTTTTTCGCCATCCACCGCGCCGAGGGTACGCATGCCGGCGGCATCCATCTGGAAATGACCGGCCAGGATGTGACGGAATGCACCGGCGGCGCCATCGCCATTTCCGATGAAGGCCTGGGCGCCCGTTACCAGACGCAGTGCGACCCGCGGCTGAATGCCAGCCAGAGCCTGGAAATGGCCTTCCTGATCGCCGAGGCGCTGAAGGCCGAACGCGAAGCCCTCGCCAGCAGCGCCGCAGCCTGAACCCGGCAGCCTGAGCCCGGCGGCCTGCTGCAAGGGCCATCGCTTTGTCACAACGATACGCCGCGCGATTCGGGGCGCGGCTGCTGCATTGCGCCGTCCGCTGAACAGTTCGGCGACCCCGCGGTGCGCCCTGCCGACGCCGTTCATTTATATGATAATTTGGTCGCGCCACAGGACCCTCTTGGCCCGTCCAGCCCCTGCGCCCGTTTCAACCGCGCTGTATTACCGTAGAATCCACATTGATAAAAAACGGCGGGATGGTGGTATTCACTCATTACATTTACAATCCTTACATCAATTGCGGCTAATCACCTGATTGTGCAGATTGCCCTCAAGACAATCCGTGCAAACAAGGGCAACCTAAGTAAATATACGTGTCGTGTCTCCAGTAAGTCCTGCAGCCACTCGTAATTTTCAGCGTCCATGTGTCGGGTTGGTTGATTTCCCAATCTGCGACGACATGTAACTCTGGGGGAACCAAGCTTCATGCGACAGGATCGCAATTCTGCCTATGGCAAGGAACGGGAAAGCCATGCCCGCGAACCAGGGGCCGTATGGGCCGCCGGTCGCCCGGATGGGGCTGTGCCTGAACCTGCCCGCACCGCAGCCCCGACAACCGCCCAGGAATTTCTGGTGCAGTTCAAACCCGGCGCCGCCGCCAGCCAGGCCAGCACGATTGAGGCCATCGGCGGGCAGATCAGCAATGTGGTGCGCAGTGATGCCAGCGGCGATCTGCTGCTTGTTTCGGTGGCAAATGCCAAGGCAACGCAAGCCCTGGCCGCTCTGCAACGCCATCCGCTGATCGAGTTTGCCGAAGCCAATGCGACGCTCACCGTGCAGGGCAGCAACGAGCCGCGCTACATGGATGGCCGGCTGTGGGGCATGTTGGGTGATGAGACGGACATCGTGAATCCGTTCGGCAGCCAGGCCGGCGAAGCCTGGGCGGCCGGCCACACCGGCAAGACCAGCACGGTGATCGGCGTCGTCGATTCCGGCATCGATTACACCCACCCCGATCTTTATCTGAATATCTGGCTGAACCCCGGCGAAGTGCCGACCAATCTGGATCTGATCGACACCGATGGCGACGGCATGATCACGTTCCGCGATCTCAACCATGGCGCCAATGCCCACGCCGTCAGCGATATCAACGGCAATGGCCGCATCGATGCCGGCGATCTGCTGAAAGACGTGCGCTGGGCAAACGGGATCGATCTGGATGGCAATGGCCGTATCGATGATCTGATCGGCTGGAATTTCGTCACCAACACCAATGATCCGATGGACGGCAACGGCCATGGCACGCACGTGGCCGGCACAATCGGCGCGATGGGCAACAACGGTATCGGCGTGGCTGGCGTCAACTGGACGGTGCAGATGGTGGCACTGAAATCCCTGCCCAACAGCGGATCGGGCACAATATCGGCGGCGATTTCCGCGCTGGATTATTATACGGCAGCAGCCAAGGCCCATGGCGACGGCCCAGGCAATTATGTCGCCACCAACAATAGTTGGGCCACCGGCAGCTATTCACATGCGCTGTTGGGTTCGGTCGTCGCCGGCGCCCGCGAAGATGTGCTGTTCGTCGCCGCTGCCGGCAATGGCAGCGGCAACAATATCGGCAAGGACAATGATCTGCAGCCAACCTACCCCGCCAACTATTCCACGCTCGCCGCGGCGGGATGGGAAGCCGTGGTCGCAGTGGCCAGCATCACCAAGACCGGTGGCCGCTCCGGCTTCTCCAACTTTGGCGCGTTGACGGTCGATATCGGGGCGCCGGGGTCTTCGATCATCTCGACCACGCCAAATGGCGGCTATGCCAGCTACAGCGGCACCTCGATGGCGGCGCCACATGTCGCTGGCGCGCTGGGCTTGCTGTCGAGTGCCAACGAAGGCCTGTCCGGCGCCGAGCTTCGCGACCTGCTGCTCGACACCGCCACGCCCACCACATCGATGGCGCTCACCGTTACGGGTGGCCGCCTCAATGTCGCCGACATGCTTACAGCGGGCGCCATCCCGGCAGAACCGCCGCCGCCAGAAGAACCGCCGCCACCGCCAGAGGAAGAACCGCTACCGCCGCCGGAAGAACCTCCACCACCGCCAGAGGAAGAACCGCCACCACCGCCGCCACCCCCGGAAGACCTCCCGAACATCATCCTCGGCACGTCCGATTCCGATGTGCTGATCGGCACCGACGGGGACGACATCATCATCGGAGTGCCCAGCAACGACCCGACGCTGGGGACCGGCACCGCCGATCGGATGACCGGCGGCGCCGGCAATGATCTGTTCGTGCTCGGCGATTCCCGCGGTGCTTTCTACCAAGATGGCAACAACAAGAGTAACGGCCTGATCGACCGCGCCGTGATCACCGATTTTTCCGAAGGTGACCGCATCCAACTGGCGGCCGGCACATATTTCATCCGGTACAATGTCGGTGTTGCGGGCGAGCGCGGCACGGGCATTTTCCTCGATACCAACGGCAACAACAGTTGGGACGGCTGGGACGAAATGGTCGGTCTGGTGATGGGCAGCAAGATCCCCACCTTCGATGATTTTGTCTATGTCGATGTGATCGGCTGAGGCACATTGGCCCGTCACTTGTGGCAATGGCCGGCAGGGGTTGGCAGGCGCATCATCGGCAGTGAACCACTTGCCAAAGGTCCTGCCCGATGCCCCTGCCGCTGCCCAATGCCAGCCATGATCTGACCGGCCAGATCGCCATCATCACCGGCGCGTCATCCGGGCTGGGCGCGCGCTTTGCCCGGGTGCTGGCTGCTTCCGGCGCGCAGGTGGCCCTGTGCGCCCGTCGGATCGACAAGCTCGATGCGCTGGTTGCCGAAATCACCGCTGCCGGCGGCACTGCACAGGCCTTCGCCATCGATGTCGCCGATCAGGCGCAGTGCCTGGCGCTGGCGGAACGGGTCGAGGCGGCAATGGGCGCGGTGTCCATCCTGATCAACAACGCCGGCATCCCCGATGCCGCGCGCGCCCACAAATTGCCGCCCGAATTGTTCAACCAGGTGATGGCGGTAAATGTGAACGCGCCCTGGCTGCTGTCCACCAGCCTCGCCGCGCGCCGCATCGCCGACGGCAAGCCATTGCGCATCGTCAACATCGCATCGATGGCGGCGTTCGAATATCAGGGCCACGGCGCCGCGCTCTACAGCATGACCAAGGCTGCGGTGGTGCGGATGACCGAGGTGCTGGCGGTGGAATGGGCACGCTATCCGATCAACGTCAACGCCATCGCGCCGGGCGCCTTTGCCAGCGAGATGATGGACGGCATGCTGGCGCGGATGGGGGACATCACCCAGCATTTCCGCCGCAAGCGGCTGGGCGATCCGGCGATGATGGATTCAACCCTGCTCTATCTGGTCGCGCCCGCCGGCGAAGCCGTGACCGGCACGGTGATCAAGATCGACGACGGCCAGTCGAACCGGTGAGGGACGTTATGACCTACGAAACCATTGCAATCGAAGCGCGCGGCCCGGTCGATTGGCTCACGTTCAACCGGCCGGAAGCGCTGAACAGCATCAACAACCAGATGGTCGCCGATCTGTCCGATTATTTTGGCCGCCTGCCCCATGCCCAAGGCACCCGCATCGTCGTGATGCGCGGCGCCGGCCGGGCCTTTTGCGCCGGGCTGGATATCAAGGCACAGGGGAGCGAACCCGCCCCCTTCGCTGGCGGCTTCGGCTTTCAGGGCTGGCTGGCCGATGTCTACGTCAAGATGCGTCGCTGCCCGCAACCGATCATCAGCCTGATCCACGGCGCGGCCTGCGGCGGCGGTTTCGCCTTCGCGCTGGCCAGCGACATCCGCATCGCCGGCGAATCCGCAAAGCTGAATGCCGCCTTCATCAAGCTCGGCCTCTCAAGCTGCGACATGGGCACCTCCTATTTCCTGCCCCGCCTGGTCGGCGCAAGTCTGGCGGCCGAACTGATGATGACCGGCCGCTTCATCCACGCCCCGCGCGCGCTGGCGACCGGCCTCGTCAGCCAGGTGGTGCCCGATGCCGAACTGGAAACCGCCGGTGAAGCGCTGGTGGCCGAAATGCTCGCCACGTCGCCGATCGGCCTCAGGATGACCAAGGAAGGTCTGAACTTCGCCATCGACGCCCCCAGCCTGGAAGCTGCCATCGCGCTCGAAAACCGCAACCAGTTGATGTGTGCCGCCAGCGACGACTTCAAGGAAGGCCTCGCCGCCTTCCTCGAAAAGCGCGCGCCGAATTACGGGGCTTAACCCGTTACCCGCGCCATCAGCCCGACCGGATCGACTTTCTTCACCTGTTCCCAGCGCGTGCGGGCGTCCTCGTCGCAGAACCGGCTTTCGCCCAGATCGACGCGGTGGCCGCCCTGCGTCGCCGGCACGCCCGTGCGCACCGTGGCGTCGGCCAGATCGACCACCACCCGCACCGGGCCACTCGGCGTCTCGATCAGCCCGCACACCCCGGCCTTGCTACGTGAATCCAGCCCCATGATCGGCCCGAGCAACAGCGTATTCGGCCGCCCGGTACCCTGCACCAGAGCCTCCGCGCGCTGGGCCGCGACCTGCTCGGGTGGCAACTCGCTGCTGCAGGCGGCAAGCACGATCAGGGCGAAGAGCGATGGGATACGCATGGGCAGGGCCCTAGCAGAAATGCCCCGCCCCTGCCCTGCCGACACGACGTCGCGGGCGCACCCTCACCCGGCCATCGTCTGCAGCATCTCGCCCATCATCTGGTGCACCATCTGGATCGCCTTCAACGGCCGCACCATCACCTTGAAATGCACGATGCGGCCATCTTCATCCCAGGTGATCATGTCGATGCCATTCACCTTGATGCCGTTGATGGTGTTTTCAAACTCCAGGATCGCTCCGTGCGCGTTCAGCCATTCGCCCGTGTAAGTGAAGCCCTCCCCGCCCAGCACCTTGTCGGCACTGGCCAGATATTTGAACACGATATCGCGCCCGCGCTGCGGCGTGTGCACCACCGGGCTTTCGAACACCGCATCGGGATGCAGCATGTCCCACAAATTTGCATGGTCTGGCGCCTTCACATGCGCGTGCCAGCGGGACAGATTTTCGGCGGTTGTGGGCATGGGTATGATCCTCCTGAGTGTGGAGGTTACCGCAACCAAGTCACCGCAAGCCCCTCCCGCTTGGGGGAGGGGAAGCTCACTCCGCGGCCTCCGGCCGGAACGCCGCCCGGCCCGGCAGTTCCTTGATCTCGCCCGCGCCGCCGCGTGAGCGGAACCGCGCCATCAAGCCTTCGATGCCGAGATACACGACCGGTGTGATGAACAGGGTCAGCACCTGGCTCACCACCAGCCCACCCATCACGGCAATGCCCAGCGGCTGGCGCAGTTCGGCACCGGCGCCGATACCCAGCGCCAGCGGCGCTGCGCCGGCCATGGCGGCAAAGGTCGTCATCATGATCGGGCGGAAACGCTTGGCAGCGGCTTCGCGGATGGCATAGGCCGGCGTCCAGCCATGCTGGCGCTGCCCGGCCAACGCGAAATCGATCATCATGATGGCGTTTTTCTTGACGATGCCGATCAACAGCACGACGCCGATGATGCCGATCACATCCAGCGGCATGCCGAACAGCCACAGGAACGCCACCGCCCCAATGCCCGCCGCCGGCAAGCCCGACAGAATGGTGATCGGGTGCGCAAAGCTTTCGTACAACACGCCCAGCACGATGTAGATCACGATGATCGCCGCCAGGAACAGGATCGGCATGGATTTGGTGCTGGCTTCATATTGCTGCGCATTGCCGCCCAGCGCCCCGGAAACGCCTGCCGGCTGGCCCAGATCAGCCGCAGCCGCCTCGATCAACGGCTTGACCGCGCTCAAGGCCACGCCCGGTTCCAGGTTGAACGACAGCGTGACGGCCGGCAACTGGCTCTGGTGCGAAACGGTCAGCGGTGCGCCTTCCACCCGGATGCGTGTCACCGCCGACAACGGCACCAGCGTGCCGCCACCGACCTGGCCGCCGCCGCCCTGGTTGGCACCGCGCACGGTCAACCGCCCGATGCTGTCGGGGTTCATCTGGCTGGCTTCGTTGATTTCCATGATCACCTGATAATCATCGGCATCGGTGAAGATCCGGCTGATCTGCTGGTTGCCATAGGCGGCAAGCAGCACGCGGCGCACCGCATCCACCGGCACGCCCAGGCGCGCGGCAGCATCACGGTCCACCTCGACGAACGCCTGGCGGCTGCCGCGCTGATAATCGCTGTTCACATCCAACAGGCCGGGCAGGCCGCGCATCGCCGCTTCCAGCTTCGGCGCGAATTCATACAGCTCGTCCTTGTCCACCGAGCTGATCGTGTACTGATAATTGGTCGGGCTGGGCCGCCCGCCCAGATTGAGATTCTGCGGCATGTTCGGATACGCCGAAAAGCCGGGAATGCCCGCCACTGCCATGCGCAACCGCGACAACACCTCTTCGGCCGAATCGCGTTCATGGCGCGGCTTCAACGGCGCGAACATGCGGCCCCGGTTGGATTCGCCACCGCCAATAATGCTGTTCACCCGCGCCACTGCCGGATCTTTTTGCACGATGGCCGCCGCAATATCCTGTTTGGCCTGCATGTCGCTGTAGCTGGCGTCCGGCGCGGCTTCGGTGCCAAAAAACACCGTGCCGGTATCCTCGGTGGGGAAAAAGCCCTTCGGCACCACCGTGAAACCCCAAACCGCCACGCCGATCGACACGACCGTCAGCACGCCAACGATCTTGCGGCGGCGCAGCGTCCAATCGAAACCACGCATGTAGGTGTTGGTCAATTTGTCGAAGGCGCCCGTGGTGATGCGTGCCACCTTGCTGGGCTCCTGATGGCCGGATTTCAGCAGGCGCGCGGCAATCATCGGGATCAACGTCAGGCTGAGCACCGCCGACACCGCGATCGAAATCGTCATCGTCACCGCAAATTCGAAGAACAATCGCCCGATAATGCCGCCCATGAACAACAATGGGATGAACACCGCGACCAGGCTGACCGAAATCGACAGCACGGTGAACGCGATCTCGTTGGCGCCGGTAACGGCGGCAACGCGCGGCTCCTCGCCATCCTCGATGTGGCGGACGATATTCTCCAGCACGACGATGGCATCATCGACAACGAAACCCGTGGCCAGCGTCAGCGCCAGCAGCGACAGATTGTCGAGATTGAAGCCGAACATGTACATGCCGGCAAAGGTGCCGATCGCCGCGACCGGCAGCACGATGGCCGGAATGAACGTGGCGCGGGCGTCGCCAAGCACCAGATAGATGACCAGGATGACCAGCAACGCCGTGCCGACCAGCGTGACCTGCGCATCGAACACCGATTCCCGCACCGATTCGGACCGGTCAACGATTTCGCTGATCTCAACCGACGGCGGCATGGCGTCCTGCACCGACGGCAACACGCGGCGCACTTCATCGACCAGCTTGACAACATTGGCGCCGGGCTGGCGCGACACCGCGATGGTCAGCGATGGCTCGCCATTGAACTTGGCCCCGCCGCGCACCCGTTCATAGCTGCTGATCACGCTGGCGACATCGCCGACCCGCACCGGCAGGCCGTTGCGCGTGGCGACGATCACGCTGGCGAATTCCTCGGGCTTGCTCAGATTGCCTGACGCTTCCAGCACGAAATTGCGTGGGCCGCCGGTGATCGAACCGACCGCCAGATTGGAATTGGCGCTGGCAACGGCGCTGCGCAGTTCATCCACGGTCAGATTGCGCGCCGCCAGTGCATCGGGATCGAACTGGATGCGGATGGCAAAGCGGCGGTCGCCATAGGTCTGCACCTGGCCGGCGCCTGGCAGCGTCGACAGCCGCGGGATCATCAGCGTGTCGACCAGGGTCTGCAACTCGTTCATCGCCCGCGTCTTGTCGCGCACCGACACGATGAACACCGGCGAATCGGCGGGATTGACCTTGGTGAAACTGGGCGGGCTCGGCATTTCCGGCGGCAGCCGGCGTGTCACGGCCGACAGCACGGATTGGACATCCAGCGCGGCGCTATCGATGTCGCGATCCAGGGCGAACTGGATGGTGATGCTGGTGCTGCCGGTGTTGCTGGTGGAAATCACCTGCTCGATACCGGCGATGGTCGACAATTGCCGCTCGATCGGTGTCGCCACCGATGCCGCCATGGTGCCGGGGTTGGCACCGGGCAGGCTGGCCTGAATCTGGATGGTCGGCAGATCAACCTCGGGCAGCGCCGAAACCGCCAGCTCGCGATAACCGAAAATGCCGGCAAAGATCACCGCCAGCGTCAGCAGCACGGTGGCCACCGGCCGCTCGACGAAGATGCGGACGAAACCCATCAGCCAGCAGCCCCGGCTGGCGCCGTCGGCGGTGGAGCCCCGGCCCGACCGGCGATCTGGGCGGCGTTCTGCGCGTCACCAGGCCGCTTCAACCGCACGGCATCGCCATCCTTCAGCCTGGCGAGCGCATCGACCACCACCTGGTCACCCGCCTTGATGCCGCTGCTCAGATAGACCTTGCCGCCCAGACGGCCCGCAACGATCACATCGCGCATCTGCACGGTGGCACCCGCACCGCGGGCCGCGCCGGCCGCCGCGCCAGCATCGGTTTTTGGTGCCGCAGCCGCCGCCGTCGTGCTTACGGCCCATACGAACGGCGCGTCACGCCCGGTCTGCACGGCACCTTCCGGCACGGTCAGATGCGGGGTTGGCGCTGCCAGCGGCAATTCGACATTCACCACCGCGCCAGGCCACAACGCGTCGCCCTGGTTGGCAAATTCGGCGCGCGCGGTCACGCCGCCGTTGCCGGGATCGACATTGTTGTCCAGAAACACCAGCTTGCCGGTGGCCAAAATCTCGCCGCCGACCTGGGTTTTCGCCACCACACGCCCGCCGCCCTGGCGCAGCACGGCCCGCGCTGCCGCAATATCTGCCGCCGGCACCAGAAAACGCACATGAATCGGCGACAATTGATTGATCGTCACCAGCGCTGCATCGCCCTGGCGCACATTGGCGCCCAGCCGTTGCTGCAATTCGCCGGTGCGCCCGGAAATCGGCGCCGTCACGGTCAGAAACGACAACTGCGTTTCGGCATTGTTCACCTGCGCCCGTGCGCTGGCAATCTGCGCGCGCGCGCCTTCGGCCGCCGCCCGCCGCTGATCGAGCACGGTGCCCGAAATAAAGCCCTTGCCCACCAGCGCTTCGGCGCGTTCGAAATCGGCGCGCGCCTGCACTTCGGTGGCAACCGCGCTGGCCAATTGCGCCCGTGCCTGCGCCAGCGCGGCTTGCGCCTGGCGGGGGTCGAGCCGGAACAGCACCTGGCCGGCGCGCACATAATCACCTTCGGCAAAGGCGATGCTGTCGATCTGGCCATCGGCACGCGGCCGCACCGCCACGCTCTGACGCGGCGTCACCGTGCCCAACGCCACCAGCGTGGGCGCATAATCTTCCATCGGTACCGCCATCGCGGCCACCAATTGCGGCGGCCGCCGATCACCGGCGCCGCCCGCTTCCTCGGTTTTGCTGCCGCACGCAGCCAGCAGCAACAGAGCGATTCCAGCCCCGGCACGCAAAAGGTTCGGATATTCAACCATGGTCTTGCTATTCAAACCCTTACGCAGCCCACACTGATACGCAGCACGACGCCGCTTCCCCCGCAGCTATTTATCGCTGCCGTTACCGTTGCAGCGGTCGGTATGCAATTACGTCGTTGCCGCATGCCGCACATCTGTTCACGCGCGCAGTTTCCAGCCCGATTTCATTACCCAATAACAGACAAACCATAGTAATGCATTGACAACCGCCAGGCCAATCGCACCTTCCAGCAGATGCCCGTCGCTGATGCCCAGAAAGCCAGCCCGAAACCCGTCGATCACATAGAAAAACGGATTCACCCGCGCCATGCTTGCCATCCACGGGCTGACCCGGTCCACCACGTAAAAGGTCCCCGACAGCAAGGTCAGCGGTTGAATCACGAAATTGCTCACCGCAGCGGCATGATCGAATTTTTCCGCCCATACGCCGGTCAGCACGCCCAGCAACGCCAGCAACACCGAACCCATCGTGCCGAAATACAGGATCAGCAGCGGATCGCGCACCACCACATTCACCCCGGGGGCCAGCGCCATCGCCAGCCACACCGCCAGACCAACCGCCCAGGCGCGTGTGAGCGCACCGGCCACCCAGGCCAGCAACAATTCGCCGGCCGACAAGGGCGGCATCAGCACATCGATGATCGATCCTTGCATTTTTGCCACCAGGATCGACGACGATGTGTTGGCAAAACTGTTCTGGATCATGCCCATCACGATCAGGCCCGGCCCCAGGAAATCCGCAAAGGGCACACCGAGCACCACATTGCCGCCGCGCCCCAGCGCCAGCGCAAAGATCACCAGAAACATCAATGTGGTGATCGCCGGCGCCCACACCGTCTGCAATTGCACCTTCCAGAAGCGCCGCACCTCTTTCAGATACAGCGTCTTCAACCCTTCCGTGTTGAAGCGCGATATCACCGGCACACCGGGCTCCGCATGGGGGGCTGGCTTGTTATTTGGCGGCGTCATGGCTATTTCACCTACGGATGAACGCTGCGGCTGCCAAGAGGCGGCCACCTCCCCCTGGATGAAGAAAAACTATGGCCTGGACCGACGAACGCATCGCCAAACTGAAACATGGCTGGGAAAGCGGCATGACCGCAACCCAGATCGCCGAGCTGCTGGGTGAAGGCGTCACTCGCAATGCCGTGATTGGCAAGGCGCACCGTCTCGGCCTGGAAAGCCGCCCATCGCCGGTGAAGGCCGCCGCCGAAGCCGCGCCAGCCGCCGCAGCGGCAACCCCGGCCCGCCCAGTGCCAGCGCCGCCGCCTGCCCCGGCCGCCAGCAGCCCGGCCCCGGCCGCAGCGCCCGTGCAGGCCGTCGCCACCCCCGCCCCGGCGAGCCCGACCGCCAACCCGGCGCCGCGCACGGCCAAGGCCAAATCCGGCAAGCAAGCGCGCACCACCTTGCTCGACCTGAACGAAAAGGTCTGCAAATGGCCGATCGGCCATCCCGACGATGCGGATTTCCATTTCTGCGGCAAGCCGACCCAACCCGGCTTTCCCTACTGCAACGAACATTGCCTGATCGCCTATCAGGCCCAGGTCGCCCGCCGCGATCGCCCGCGCCAATTGCCGACCACCTTCGGCCCAATTCGCAAGTAGCTGCGATTTTGCCCCATTGCTGCAACGCCCCTCCCGCTTTACGCAAATGTAAAGCGGGAGCCTTGGCATGACTGATAGTGATCTCGACGTTCTGATCGTTGGCGCCGGCCTGTCCGGCATCGGCGCCGCCGTGCATCTGCAGCAGAACTGCCCGAACGAACGCTGGGCGATCATCGAAGGTCGCGACGCCATCGGCGGCACCTGGGATCTGTTCCGTTATCCCGGCATAAGGTCGGACAGCGACATGTACACGCTGGGCTACCGCTTCAAGCCATGGACCGCCGCCAAGGCCATTGCCGACGGCCCGTCCATCCGCAGCTATATCCGCGAAACCGCGGCAGAACATGGCATCACGCCCCACATCCGTTTCGGCCACAAGGTGACGTCTGCGGCGTGGGACAGCAGCGCCGCGCGCTGGACGGTCACCGCCACCACCGCGACCGGCACCACCACGCTCACCGCCCGCTTCCTCTACATGTGCAGCGGCTATTATAATTATGCCGAAGGCCACCGCCCGACCTGGCCGGGTGAGGCGGATTTCGCCGGCCAGATCATCCACCCGCAATTCTGGCCCGAAAGCCTTGATTACGCCGGCAAACGCATCGTTGTCATCGGCTCCGGCGCCACGGCCGTCACCCTGGTCCCCGAACTCGCCAAGCGCGCATCGCATGTCACCATGCTGCAACGCACGCCCACCTGGATGGTCTCCCGCCCGTCCTCCGATCCCATCGCCAACGCCCTGCGCGCGGTGCTGCCGGCGCAAACCGCCTACAACATCACCCGCTGGAAAAATGTCACGATGGGCCAGTGGTTCTACAAGCAGACCCGGAAGAACCCCGGCAAGGTGCGTGAGGCCTTGTTGGGACAACTCGCGAAATTGCTGCCCGCCGATTATGATCTCGAAACCCACTTCACCCCCGGCTACAACCCGTGGGATCAGCGGCTGTGCCTGGTCCCCGACGCCGATCTGTTCCAGTCGCTTTCCGCCGGGACTGCCAGCATCGCCACCGATCAGATCGAGCGGTTCGAACCCGGCGGCATCCGCCTCGCATCGGGCCAATTGCTGGCGGCCGACATCATCGTCACCGCCACTGGCCTGAAACTGCAGGCGCTGGGCGGCATGGCCGTCACCGTCGATGGCCAGCCCCGCCGCACCGGCGACGCGCTCGCCTACAAGGGCCTGATGTTCTCCGGCATCCCCAATCTCGCCATCAGCTTCGGCTATATCAACGCCAGTTGGACCCTGCGCTCCGATCTGATCGCCGATTATGTCTGCCGGCTGCTCAACCACATGCGCAAAGTGGGTGCCGACATCGCGACGCCCACGCCCGCCGCCGATGTCACCCCCGAACGCCTGGCGATGGATCTGCAGTCCGGCTACGTCCAGCGCGGCGCCGACGCCCTCCCCCGCTCCGGCAACCGCGCGCCCTGGGTGGTCACCGCCGATTACAAATACGACCGCCGTGAACTGCTGTCAGGCCCGGTCACCGACGAAATGGATTTCGCAACCGCCAAAACGGCCGCCCCCATGCTGGAAGCGGCCGAATGACCACCTGTCCCCGCGGGGGTGAGGTCGGACTCGCGCAGCAAGCCGGGTGAGGGGTAACGAACGGCGCCGATGACCTCACCGGCACCGCACATCATTGCGCCCATTATTGCGGTTGCCGCCACGTTCGATCGCCCGCCCGGCGATCCCGCCGCCGACAGCGCCCAGAATCGTGCCCAACAAGGCCGAACCACCCGGCGCAATCACATTGCCCAACACGCCGCCACCCGCGGCGCCGATGATCAGCCCGGTGGTGCCATCGTTGCGCCTGCAGTAATAACGCCCATCCTGCCCGCGATACACACGATCACGCGCCGACAGCCGACGTTCGCGCACCCGGCGATTGTCCTGATAATAACGCCCGGCATCATAGCCGCCATAGCGCGGGTCGGGCCGATTATAGTCATATTGGCCCCAATTATTGCCCTGCCGGCCGCCAAAGCGATTGTCGCCAAACCCCGAAGCACAGCCCGAAATCGCGAGGCAGCCCGCCATCATCACCACAACACCGCGCATCGATTTTCTCCTTGGTTACAAGGGTCTCAACGCACATGATCTGGTTCGGTTCCCGGCCACAGCCGGTTCGCGCCGCTCAACCTTTCGGGCGCTCGCCAAAGGCCAGCGCAGCCGCCGCCGGCGACAATCGTGCCCGCACCGCTGCCGACGGCGGCAACTGGTGGAAACCGCGCACTGCCGCCTCGGCCCGGGCCCAGCCTTCGCCCCGCAGCAGCATCCGCACCGCCACCGCCATCGACCACACCCAGGAAAACGGCAGCATCGCCGGCATGAAACGCATCACGAAGCGGAAGCGATTGCGATAGGTGAAATAATTGGCAAACGGGCTGGCGGCGCGCGACAATGTTCCGCTGCCGATGGTGGTGCCGCCATGGTGATGCACGATCGCCTCGGCACACAGCCGGAACGGCAAGTCGCCGCGCCGCGCCGCCCAGTCCAGTTCCTCATAATACAGGAAATAATCCTCCGCCATCAGCCCGACCTGATCGACGAACGCGCGCGACGCCACCATGTTCGCGCCCGAAATGAAGTTCAGCGTGGCCGGATCGGGCATCGTAACCGCATCGGGCAACTGCCCGCTGTTCACATTGACACCAATCCCCGTCCAACGCCGCACCCGGCCGCCATCGCTCTGCACACGATGCGGCGCCTCCCGATACAGGGTGCGCCCGCCCATCAAGCCGAACACCCCGCCGGCATCCGCCGCCCGGCGATAGGCCGCCGCGGTATCGGGCATCACCACGCAATCGGGATTGAGGATCCAGAACAGATCGAATTCGCGGTGCGGAATCAACGCCTGCAACCCGATATTGCAGCCACCGCCATAACCCAGATTGGCCGACCCGCGCAGCACCGTCACCGGCGCGATCTGCTCGAACGCCAGCCCCGCCGCCTGCGCCGCCGGATACTCGGCATAGGCCACCCCCGCCGCCGCCGCCGCCGCCCGCACCACCGCCACGCTGTCATCAGTGGAGAAATTATCCGCCACCACCACCCGCAGTTCGGCGCCCTGGCTGGCCAACAGACTCGCCACGCATTCGCCGATCACATCAGCCGATTGAAATGCAACGATGATGACACCAATCATGCCGCCCCCCAAAGGCCACCCATGCAGCAGATGCGAAGGCAGGCGCAAGTCACCTTCGCCCGATCGACATGACAGGCCGGCTACCCAATCCGGAACAAGTTCAGGACGATTTGTTACTTTGACACTTGTGCTACAACCTGAGAGCGGTCGATGCCCTGCACCTCGCCCTCGGGCTTGTCACGCCCGGCCAACCGCTCCTCCGCGCCGCAAATATCTGGGCGCCGGAGCTCTTTTACATTTGCCCCGAACTAATGGTCCCTCAAATCCGCTCCTTCACATACGCCCCCGGCGCATCCTCGATGGCCTTGTACTTGCCAGCCCCCGGCACCCGCGCCTTGATCTGCTTGCCCGATCGCGGCGTCAGCCAGGCCAGCCAATCGGGCCACCAACTGCCCTTGGTCTCCTTGGCGCCGGCCACGAACGCCTCCAGCGAATCCGCCCCGGCCTCGTTCGTCCAATATTGATATTTGCCCGATGACGGCGGGTTCACCACCCCGGCGATATGCCCGCTGCCCGCCAGCACGAACCGCGTTTCGCCACTGAACGCCTTGGTCAGCTTGAAGCAACTGCGCGCCGGCGCGATATGGTCTTCCTTGCCGCCCTGGATATAGGCCGGCGTCTTCACCAGGCTCAGATCGATCGGCACCCCGCCCACCGAAATGGCCCCCGGCACCACCAGCAGGTTTTCGCGGTACATCTGCTGGATATAGTCGCTGTGCCATTTCGCTGGCACATTGGTGGCGTCGCTGTTCCAATAGAGCAGATCAAACGGGAAATAATCCTTGCCCAGCATGTAGTTGTTCACCACATAATTCCAGATCAGATCATTGGATCGCAGCAGGTTGAAGGTGCTGGCCAGATAGCGGCCGTCCATCACCGGCTTGTCGCCCTTGATCCGCTCCATCGTATCGAGCCCGGCATCATCGACGAACAATTTCAGTTCGCCAGCATCGGCAAAATCGACCTGCGCCGTGAAAAAGGTCGCGCTGGCCACTTGTTCGGCTTCACCCTTCGCCGCCAGCACCGCCAGCGCCGCCGACAGGGTGGTGCCGGCCACGCAATAGCCGATCGTATGGACGGCCGGCGTCTCGCAAATCTCCCGCACCACGTTAATCGCGGTGAACATCCCCTCCTCCACATATGTATCGAGGGTGGCATCGGCGAGGCTTTCGTCGGCATTCTTCCAGCTCACCATGAACACGGTGATGCCCTGCTCCACACACCAGCGGATGAAGCTTTTCTCGGCGGTCAGATCGAGGATGTAAAACTTGTTGATCCACGGCGGGAAGATGACCAGCGGCGTTTCAAACACTGTCTTCGTCACCGGCGCATATTGGATCAACTGGAACAGCCGGTTCTGATAAACCACCTTGCCCGGTGTGATGGCGACGTTGCGGCCGACTTCGAACGCCTTCTCGTCGGTCATCCGCATGCGCCCGGCGCTGAGATCATCCAGCAGATGCTCCAGCCCCTTCAGCAGATTGGTGCCGCCGGTTTCCGCGGTCGCCTTCAGCACATCCGGGTTGGTCAGGGCGAAATTGGACGGGCTCATCGCATCGACGAACTGCTTGATCAGGAACTGCGCCTTGGCCTTCTCCTGCGCGTCCAGGCCATCGATGCCCTGGGCGGCCGCCATCACATGATTGGCGGTCAGCAGATAGGATTGGCGCAGGAAATCGAACGCCGGGGTTTCCGCCCAGGCGGCGCTGGCGAAGCGCTTGTCCTTCACACTGGGCTTTTCGGCGTCCGACACCAGAAACCGCTGCCACAGCGCCAGCGCATCGGTCATGTACCGCTGCTGCTGCTCCATCAGCTTCATCGGATCGCTCAGCATTGCCGTCCACGCCCGCGTCCAGGTCGTCATCATGCCCAGGGGATCGGGCACCAGCGGCGCCTGGCCGTGCTCCTTGCTCCAGAATTCCAGCATCATCTGCTGGCCGCGGCCCACCAGGTCGGTAGCCTTCTGGAAATTCTGCTGGGCGATCACCTGCAGGGCCGCAGGATCGGCGAGATCGGGGGTTTTGCCGGGGGCTTTGGTGTTTTCGGGCATGCTGGTCTCCACTGCCGCCACTTTGCCCTGATGGCGCTGGCTTGGCCACATATTCTCGCCATGTCCTGCGCCGCTTTTCTTTTCCGGCGCACTTGCCTACACGCAGGCCCTACCCCGGAGCCCGACATGCAGGACGAATTCTACCGCATCAAACGTTTGCCGCCCTATGTGATCGCGGAAGTGAATGCCATGCGCGCCGCCGCCCGCGCCCGCGGCGAAGACATCATCGATCTGGGCATGGGCAATCCCGATCTGCCGCCGCCCCCGCATGTGATCGCCAAGCTCGCCGAAGTCGCTGCCAAGCCGGACGCGCACGGCTATAGCGCGTCGAAAGGCATCCCCGGCCTGCGCAAGGCCCAATCGGCCTATTATGCCAGGCGCTTCGGGGTCGATCTTGATCCCGATACCGAAGTGGTGGTCACGCTGGGTTCAAAGGAAGGCCTCGCCAATCTGGCGCAGGCGATCACTGCGCCCGGCGATGTCGTGCTGGCGCCCAACCCCTCCTATCCCATTCACACCTTCGGCTTCATCATCGCCGGCGCCACCATCCGCAGCGTGCCGACGACGCCCGACGAGGCCTATTTCGCGGCGCTGGAGCGCGCCGTGCGTTTCACGGTGCCCAAGCCCTCGGTGCTGGTGATGGGCTACCCGTCCAATCCGACCGCCGAAGTCGCCGATCTCGCCTTTTATGAACGGGTTGTGGCCTTTGCCAAGAAGCACGAAATCTGGGTGCTGTCCGATCTGGCCTATAGCGAGATCTGGTTCGATGGCTGCCCGACGCCATCCATCCTGCAGGTGCCCGGCGCCCGCGATGTGGCGGTGGAATTCACCTCGATGAGCAAGACCTACTCGATGGCCGGTTGGCGCATTGGTTTCGCTGTCGGCAACAAGACATTGATTTCGGCCCTGACCCGGGTGAAATCCTATCTGGATTATGGCGCCTTCACGCCCATTCAGGCCGCCGCCGTCGCCGCGCTGAACGGCCCACAGGATATCGTCGCGCAAAACCGCCTGCTCTATCACCGCCGCCGCGATGTGATGGTCGAAAGCTTCAGCCGCGCCGGCTGGGACATCCCGCCGCCGCGTGCCAGCATGTTCGCATGGGCGCCGCTGCCGCCTGCCCTCAAGCATCTGGGCAGCCTGGAATTCTCCAAGCAGTTGCTGGTCCACGCCGGCGTCGCCGTGGCGCCCGGAGTTGGCTATGGCGAGGACGGCGAAGGCTTCGTCCGCATCGCGATGGTCGAAAACGAACAACGCCTGCGCCAGGCCGCGCGCAACATCCGTAAATATCTGCAATCGATGGGCGTCAACACGCCGGCGGCAAAGGCGGGAGCCTGAAGCATGGGCGGCCGCCCGGAACACAACCAACATCGTGTGGACGCGTATGTGCGCATGCTAGAAAAGATTGGCGCCCCCGCATCGGTTATTGCAAAATTCCTCGCCTTAGTTGAAACTGACAACTGGATAAATGACCGAGGATATTTAAGCTCGCTTGATGATCTTTTATTGGATGCTTGCAAGTTTGAAGGATACGCTAAGCCGTTTGAAAAGAACGGCGAGAAGCGATGGATTCGACCAAGTGTATTTGAAGATACAACCGAAGCCTATTTTCCCGACCGTGCCGATGATTTAATAAACTTTGACCCAAAGCGAGAGCAAGCTTATCGCAGGGGCTACGACCAAGGTTTTTCGGCTGCGACTATGATGGTACGATCTTCGAAATCATTTAGTGAAATGAACCAAATGGCGTCGGCAATTCGTAAATGGCGATTTTCGCAAGTTTTCGCCGGTCCGACACTGCCTGGTGAGCCGGAAAATTTGGCAGTCAACATCGTTCTGAGACAGTCGATCTCGCAAAAGCTGAGATATGATGTTTTTGAGGGTGATGGGTACCGTTGTAAAGTATGTGGTTCGAGTAGGGATGATGGCGTGAAGCTTCATGTTGACCACATAGTGGCGGTCGCAAATGGTGGTACAAATGAACGTTCCAATCTTCGTACGTTATGCGATCAGTGCAATATCGGCAAAGGCGCGCGTTGATGTTCGCCTGTCCAAGCGTTTGGATTGGTGAAGCTGAAATATTTCAGGTTTTCGAATAGGTGGAACGTATGAATATTCCTCCCAGCAAACCATACTTGCGGGTTGGCCTCGCCGGCCTCGGCAATGTCGGCGCCGGCGTCGTCAAGGTGCTGAACTGGAACGCCGACCTCATTTCCCGCCGCGCCGGCCGGCCGATCGTGGTGGCGGCGGTGTCGGCCCGTGATCGCGGCCGGGATCGCGGCATTTCATTGGATGGCATGGCCTGGGTCGATGATGCCGCCGAACTGGCTACCCGCGACGATGTCGATGTGGTGGTCGAACTGATCGGCGGTAGCGATGGCCCGGCCCTCACGCTGGCCCGGCGCACCTTCGCGGCCGGCAAGCCACTGGTGACAGCCAACAAGGCGATGCTCGCACACCACGGCATGGAACTGGCACAAATCGCTGAAACTGCTGGGCTTCCGCTGAAATATGAAGCAGCTGTCGCCGGTGGCATTCCGGTCATCAAGGGGTTGGCCGAGGGCGCCGCTGCCAACCGCATCACCCGCGTCTATGGCCTGATGAACGGCACCTGCAATTATATCCTTTCGCGCATGGAATCCGAAGGGCTGGATTTCGCCGCCGTGCTCGCCGACGCGCAGGCGCTTGGCTTTGCCGAGGCCGACCCGAGCTTCGACATCGATGGCATCGATACCGCGCACAAATTGTCGATCCTGGCGGCGCTGGCCTTTGGCGGACGCATCGATTTTGCCGGTGTCGCCACCCACGGCATCCGCGCCATCGCTCAGGCCGATATCGCCCAGGCCGCCGCGCTGGGCTTCCGCATCAAGCTGGTCGGCCTTGCCGAGGTGCAGGATGGCCACCTGTTCCAACGCGTTCACCCCGCCCTGGTGCCGATCGACAACCCGGTCGCCACCACCATGGGCAGCTTGAACGCCGTGGTGGTCGAAGGCGATTTCGTCGGCCGGCTGTTCTTCCAGGGCCGCGGCGCCGGTGAAGGCCCCACTGCCAGCGCGGTGGTCGCCGATCTTGTCGATATTGCCCGCGGCGATGTCCGCCCGCCGTTCGTGATGCCGGTTGCCGATCTCACCGCCCTGCCCCGCGCGCCGGCGGCCGACCGCCAGGGCCGCTATTATCTGCGCCTCAGCGTCGCCGACCGCGCCGGCGTGCTCGCCGAGCTGACCGCCGTGTTGCGCGACTGCGGCGTCTCCATCGAAAGCCTGGTGCAGCGCGGTACCACCAGCGACGGTGCCGCCATGCTGGTGATGGTCACCCACCAGGCACGCGAAGCCGATGTGCTGGCCAGCCTGGCGCAGATGGCGGCATCCCCATCGGTCAGTGGGCAGCCGGTGATGATGCACATCCTCGATTTTTGACACTTTGCGCCGCGCCAGCGCCGCGCGTAAAGCACATGCAACCTTTGATTCGAAACGAGGTATTCCCGGTATGACGTCTGTCAGCAATATGCTCGAGCGCGTGCTCGTGCTTGAAATGGTTCGCGTTACCGAAAACGCAGCCATCGCGGCCTCGCACCTGATCGGCAGAGGCAACGAAAAGGCCGCCGATGCTGCCGCCGTGGAAGCCATGCGCGACGCCCTCAACCAGCTTGAACTCGATGGCACGGTGGTGATCGGCGAAGGCGAGCGGGACGAGGCGCCGATGCTGTTCATCGGCGAAAAGGTCGGCAAGGCCATCGGGACCGGTCCACGCATCGATATCGCGCTCGATCCGCTGGAAGGCACCACCATCACGGCCAAGGCCGGTCCCAATGCGCTGGCCGTGCTGGCCATTGCCGAAGAAGGTGGTCTGCTCAACGCCCCCGACGTCTATATGGACAAGATTGCCGTCGGCCCCGGCTATCCGGACGGCGTGATCGATCTGCGCCGCAGCGCGACGGAGAATGTGCGCGCCGTCGCCGCCGCCAAGGGCGTGAAGCCCGGTGAGCTCATTGTCTGCGTGCTCGATCGCCCGCGCCACGAAGCGCTGGTGGCGGAACTGCGCGGCCTGGGCTGCGGCATCATGCTGATCCCCGATGGCGATGTCGCCGGCGTGATCGCCACCACCAATCCCGACACCGGCATCGACATCTACATGGGTTCGGGCGGCGCACCCGAAGGCGTGCTGGCAGCCGCCGCCCTGCGCTGCGTCGGCGGCCAGATGCAGGGCAAATTGTTGTTCCGCAACGATGATGAGCGTGGCCGCGCGCGGCGCTGGGGCATCGAGGATCTCGATCGCATCTACGATCTCACCGATCTGGCCAAGGGCGATTGCATCTTCGCCGCCACTGGCGTCACCGACGGTTCGATGCTGAAAGGTGTCAAGCGCCGCAAGGATGGCGTGATCACCACCCAGAGCGTGGTGATGCGCGCCAGTTCCGGCACCATCCGCTGGGTCAGCGGCGAACATCGCGGTCACCGCCACAGCTAATCGGCTTGCAGAGCGCAGGTGGCGGCTCGCATAAGGCCGGGATGAGCCTTCCTCCCCCGCGCCCCGTGCTTGGCGTCGCAGCATCCCTTTCCGGCCAGCCCTGGGCCTGGCGCGGTGGCATCGTGCCCGGCGACGGCCTGGATGGGCGCGGCGCCGATGATCTGCTGCAGCATCTGTTCCGCACGCGCGGCGCCGATCCGGCCGATTTTGCGCGCCTGAAAAGCCCCACGCTGCGCGACTGGCTGCCCGATCCGTCGATCTTTGCCGATATGGATGTGGCTGCCGAACGCCTGGCCCTGGCGCTGCGCCGCGATGAAGCCATTGTGATCTATGGCGATTATGATGTGGATGGCGCCACGTCCGCTGCCGTGCTGATCCGTTATCTGCGCAGCGTGGGCGGCAAGGTCGGCCATTATATCCCGGATCGCCTGCTGGAAGGCTATGGCCCCTCGGCCGGCGCGCTGGTGGCGCTGAAACAGGCTGGTGCCGATCTGGTGGTCACTGTCGATTGCGGCACGCAGGGCTTCGAAGCGCTGTCGGCCGCGAAATTGGCCGGCCTGGATGTGATCGTCGTCGATCACCACAAGGCCGGCACGGCGCTGCCAGACGCGATCGCGCTGGTGAACCCCAATCGACTCGACGAAGCCGCCAAGGCCGCCGCCCATGGCCATCTGGCCGCCGTCGGAATGGCCTTTCTGCTGGCGGTCGCGCTCAACCGCCTGCTGCGCACGCAGGGCTGGTTCGCCAGCCGAGAGGCGCCCAATCTGCTTGATCTGCTCGATCTGGTGGCGCTGGGCACGGTCGCCGATGTCGCGGCTTTGCAAGGGCTTAACCGCGCTTTCGTGACTCAGGGTCTGAAGGTGATGGCCCGGCGCGGCAATATCGGCATTGCCGCGCTCAGCGACGCCGCCCGCCTATCCCGCGCGCCAATCGCACGCGATCTCGGCTTTGCGCTCGGCCCGCGCGTCAATGCCGGCGGACGCGTTGGCCAGGCTGATCTGGGCGTGCGGCTGCTCACCACCCATGATGCTGGCGAAGCCGCCGGCATTGCCGCCGAACTCGACCGGCTGAATCAGGAAAGGCGCGGGATCGAGCAGGACGTGACCGATGCCGCCATGCGCTTCGCCGGCGATGCCGCCGCTGGCTGCGCCGTCGTCGCCGGCGACGGCTGGCACCCCGGCGTCATCGGCATCGTCGCGTCCCGCCTGAAGGAACGGCTCGGCCGCCCGGCGATCGTGATTGCAATACAGGAGGATGGCACCGCCAAAGGCTCCGGGCGCTCGATTACCGGTGTGGATCTCGGTGCTGCCGTGCTGGCGGCCAAGGACGAAGGCTTGCTGATCGCCGGCGGCGGCCATGCCATGGCGGCCGGGTTGACGGTGGCGGCCGACAAGATTGCCGCACTGGCCGAATTTCTCGACCAGCGATTGGCTGCGGCTGTCACGCAGGCCACCGCCCATCGCCACCTCGCCATCGATGCCGCCGTCGCCCCGCGCGGGCTGAATGCGGGGCTGGTCGATGTGCTGGAAACCGCCGGCCCTTATGGCCAGGGCTGGCCAGCGCCGCGGGTTGCCGCCGGGCCGTTTCAGGTGGTGGATGCGCGCATCGTCGGCGAAAATCATCTGCGTTTGCAACTGGCTGGCCCCGATGGCGGCCGCATCAAGGCCATGGCCTGGCGCCACGGCGACAGCGAACTGGGCGCCGCGCTGCAAGGCGCTGGGCACGGCGCCGGCCGCCGCCCGATCCACGTTGCCGGCCGCGTCAAACGTGATGAATGGACCGGCGGTGACGCCGTCGAGCTGGAGCTGGACGACGCCGCCTGGGCCGATGGCCGCTGAGCTTTCCACAGGCAATTTCAAAATCGCGGTTGACGCCGCCCTGCCAGACCAATAACAGGCGCCTCTCGCTGCTGGTCCCTTCGTCTAGCGGTCTAGGACGTCGCCCTTTCACGGCGAAAACACGGGTTCGAGTCCCGTAGGGATCACCATCTTGAAAAGGCCGGCTTTTTGCCGGCCTTTTTCGTATCCGGTCCCGGCAATCCAGTGGCAGCGGCAATGCCACGCACTGGCGCAGGCGCCCGCTGCAGGGCAAAGCACCCCCATGCAGCCGCCCCGCCCCCCCCATCGTCCCCGCGCTGTTCCCGCCACCCGCCTGTCGCGCCTTGCGGGCTTTGGCCGGCTGGCGGGCGGCATTGTCGGCAATGTCATCGGTGGCGGGGCCGGCCAGGTGATGCGCGGGCAGCGGCCCGAATTGTCCAGCCTGTTGCTCACCCCGGCCAACGCCAAGCGCCTGGCCGACGAACTGGCCCGGCTGCGCGGCGCGGCCATGAAGCTGGGCCAACTGATTTCCATGGACGATGGCGATATCCTGCCGCCGGAACTGTCCGAAATCCTCGCCCGCCTGCGCTCCGAAGCCGATCCGATGCCGCAGGCGCAACTGGAACAGGTGCTGGTCGGCGGCTGGGGCCCCAACTGGCGCGCGCAGTTCCAGCATTTCGATGATCGCCCCATCGCCGCGGCTTCGATTGGCCAGGTCCACCGCGCCACCGCGCTCGATGGCCGCGATCTGGCGATCAAGGTGCAATATCCCGGTGTTGCCGGCAGCATCGATGCCGATGTCGACAATGTCGCCACGCTGGTCAAACTGTCCGGCCTGGTGCCATCGGGCTTTGCCATCGGGCCGTTGCTCGATGAGGCCAAGCGCCAGCTCCACGAAGAAGCCGACTATGTGCGCGAAGGCGAGATGCTGGCCCGCTATGGCGCGCTGGCGGCAAGTTGGCCCGAAGTCGTGGTGCCCGCGCTCGCCGCCGATCTGTCCACTCCCACCATCCTGGTGATGGGCCATGTCAAGGGCGTCGCCATCGATCGCATCGCTGCCCTGCCCCAGGCCGAGCGGGATCGGGTGATGACCCTGATGCTGCGCCTGCTGATGGCCGAATTGTTCGATTGGCGCCTGATGCAGACCGATCCGAATTTCGCAAATTATCGTTACGACTTGAACAGCGGCCGGCTGGTCCTGCTCGATTTCGGCGCCGCGCGTGAGGTGCTGCCGGCGACCAGCGACGCCTATCGCGCCATGCTGGCCACCGGCATGGCCGGCGACGATGAAGGCCTGCTCGCCGCGATGCAGGGCATCGGCCTGATCCCGCCCGACGCGCCGCCGGCGATGCGGGGCACCTTGATCGAGATGGCCCGCGACGGCTTTGCGCCGCTGCGCACGGATGGCGCCTTCGATTTTGGCGGCAATGGCCTGGCCAGCAACCTGAAGGAACAATCCGCCAGCCTGATCGCCGCGCGCGAACATTTCCGGGCGCCGCCGCCCGATCTGCTGTTCATTCAGCGCAAGATCGCCGGCATGTATCTGCTCGCCGCCCGGCTGAAGGCCCGGGTCGATGTGGCGGCGCTGGTGCGGCCCTACACCAATTTGCAGGCGTCTACCCAGCCGCGCGACACCAGCGCTGCCAGCCGGTCAGGCGCGATTTCCACCGAGGATTCGCGCGAACCGGCCGCCGGGAACACGCTGGCATAATCCCGCAGCGACACGTCCAGCCACACCGGCAGCGCCGTCGCCAGCCCAAACGGACAAACACCGCCGACGGCATGACCGGTCAGCGCCAGCGTCTCCTCGGCATCCAGCATGCGCGGCTTGCCGCCCAGAGCCGCCCGGCATTTCTGATTGTCCAGCCGGGCGTCGCCGCGTGTCACCAGCAGCAACACCGCGTCGTTCACCCGCAATGCCAATGTCTTGGCAATGCGGCCCGGTGCAACGCCCAGCGCCGCTGCGGCTTCGGCCACTGTCGCTGTCGAGGCGCCCGGTATGATCACCGGCACATCCCGCGCGTGCGCTGCCAGCCAGTTCAGAACATCCTCATGCGCCATGGTGCTGAAACTGCCCGGCTTTGCTGCGACGTACAAGCCTCAGCAGAAGGGGTTGAGAGGGCGCGGCCAAATCGCTATACGCTTGGCGCAGAAGGCGTGCTCGCTCAGGGCCGCCTTTTTGCGTTGCACTTCATGCGATCCGGCGCCCGCATCCTGGCGCCGCCTGGGAACGAGACGATGACGATCAGCCCGCTGATGCCCGTATATGGCCGGTGTGAGGTTGCGCCCGTCCGCGGTGACGGTTGCTACCTGTACGACGCGCAAGGGCGCGAATGGCTGGATATGGCCAGCGGCATCGCGGTCAATTGCCTGGGCCATGGCCATCCCCACCTGGTGGCCGCCATCCAGAAACAGGCCGCCACGCTGATGCACACCTCCAACCTCTACAAGGCCCCGGCGCAGGAACATCTGGCGCAGCGGCTGGTGGACCTGACCTTTGCCGATACGGTGTTCTTCACCAACAGCGGCGCCGAAGCTTTTGAATGTGCGGTGAAAACGGCATTTTCCTATCACTATGCCATGGGGAACCCGCACAAGCATCGCGTCATCACCTTCTCCAACGCGTTCCACGGCCGCACAATGGCGGCGATTTCCGCGACCGATCAGGAAAAGCTGCGCAAGGGCTTCGAGCCACTGCCGGACTGGTTCAAGGTGGTGCCGTTCGACGATCTCGCCGCCGCCGAAGCCGCCATCGACGATACGGTCGGCGCTTTCATGGTCGAGCCGATCCAGGGCGAAGGCGGCATCCGCCCGGCCAGCCCGGAATTCCTGAAGGGCCTGCGTGCGCTGGCCGATCAACACGGCCTGCTGCTGATCCTGGATGAGGTCCAGTGCGGCGTTGCCCGCACCGGCGCGCTGTTTGCCCACGAACTTTATGGCGTCACGCCCGACATCATGGCGATTGCCAAGGGCATTGGCGGCGGCTTCCCGGTTGGCGCCTGCCTTGCCACCGAAAAGGCTGCGGCCGGCATGGTGATCGGCACCCATGGCAGCACCTATGGTGGCAATCCGCTGGCGATGGCGGCCTGCGAAGCCGTGCTCGATATCGTCGCCGAACCGGCGTTTCTGCAGCGCGTGCGCACGATGGGCGCCCGGCTGACCGAAGCGCTGGAACAGATGATCCCCAATCATGATGATCTGTTCGACAGCGTGCGCGGCCACGGCCTGATGCTGGGTCTCAAGCTGAAAACCGACAGCCGCGCCTTTGTCGCCCACGCCCGCAGCCACGGCATCCTGGCGGTTGCCGCCGGCGACAATGTCGTGCGCCTGCTGCCGCCGCTGACCATCGAGGAAAAGCAGATCCGCGAATGTGTGGATCGCCTGTCCGCCGCCGCCCGCAGCTATCAACCGGCTGTGGCTGCCTGAGATTCCCCTCCCCTTCAGGGGAGGGGTCAGGGGTGGGGCTGTAGCCTTTGTCCCCACCCTTCCCCAACCCAAACCCCTCCCCTCAAAAGGGAAGGGAGAGAGTAGAAGATGCCGCATTTTCTTGATCTTGCCGCTGCCGAATCGGCAGGTTTGCGCACCATTCTCGATGAAGCGCACCGCCGCAAGGCCGCCCGCGCTGGCTGGCCCAAGGGTCGGGTCGATGCCGATGCGCCATTGGCCGGCCATGTTCTCGGCATGATCTTCGAAAAGCCCAGCACCCGCACGCGTTTCTCGTTCGACATGGCGGCGCGCCAGTTGGGCGCCACCACCATCGTCTCCAGCGCCGGCGAAATGCAGTTGGGCCGCGGTGAAACCATCCCCGATACCGCGCGCGTACTCAGCCGCATGGTCGATGCACTGATGCTGCGCACCAACAGCCACGACAAGCTGGAGAAGCTGGCCCAGCATGCCAGTGTGCCGGTGATCAATGGCCTGACCGACCTCACCCACCCGTGCCAGGTGATGGCCGATATCATGACCTTCGAAGAGCGTATGGGCCGTGCCGTGACGGGCTCGACCTGGGCCTATGTCGGCGATGGCAACAACATGACCAATTCGCTGATCGAGGCGGCGTCGCTGCTGAAATTCGATCTGCGGGTGGGGGTGCCGCGCGGGCTCGATCCCGATCCGGGCATGATGGCCACCGCCTGCGCGCGCGGCGGCTGCATCGGCCTGTATCACACCCCCCAGGAGGCGATGGTGAACGCCGATTGTGTCGTCACCGATACCTGGGTGTCGATGGGGCAGAGCGAAGCCAAGGAAAAGCTCGCCGCCTGCACCCCGTTCCAGGTGAATGACGCGTTGATGGCGCAGGCCAATCCCGGCGCCATCTTCCTGCATTGCCTGCCGGCGCATCGGAACGAGGAAGTGACCGACAGCGTGATGGACGGACCGCAATCGGCCGTGTGGGACGAAGCCGAAAATCGCCTGCATGTGCAGAAGGCGATCCTGCTCTGGTGTCTGGGCCGGATCGGTGGAGCCGATTGATGCGCCCGGAAGGCATTGCCCCCACTGCCGATCGCACGCTGGGCTTCATGGTGCCGGCGCGCGGCGCCCGCGGCCAGATCGTGCGCCTGGACGCCACGCTGAACGCCATCCTCGCCGCCCACCCCTATCCCGAACCACTGATCCGGCTGCTCGCCGAGGCGTTGATGCTGACCGCACTGGTCGGCGCCACCATGCGCCTGCACGATGGCCAGGTGACGGTGCAGGCATCGGCCAAGGGCGGCGCCATCGAACTGCTGGCCTGCGATTGGCGCGCCGGAGAGCTGCGCGGCCATATCAAGTTCGATGCCCAAGTCCCTGTTTCAGATGGGATGACCCTGCCGGAACTGTTCGGCAAAGGCTATCTGGCGATCACCGTCGATCAGGCCGCCTCCGAAGAGCGCTGGCAGGGCATCGTGCCGCTGGAGGGCCATAGCCTGGCCGCCGCATTGGAAGGCTGGTTCGGCCAATCGGAACAATTGCCGACGCTGATGCGTATCGGCGTCGCCGGCAGTGCCGAAACCGGCTGGCTGGCCGGCGGAATCCTGGTGCAGCATCTGGCCCGCGCCGAAATCGGCGGCGAACGCCTGGATGCCGGCGAACAGCATCCCGATTGGGAACATGTCGCGGCGCTGGCCGGCACGACGACCGCCGAAGAACTGACCGACGCCGATCTTTCGGCCGAAGCCCTGCTCTGGCGGCTGTTCCACGAAGAACAGGTGCGGGTCACGCCGGGCCCGACACCGGTGCGCGGCTGCCGCTGTTCGGCGGCGCATATCCGCGACGTGCTGCTGCGCTTCCCCGAAACCGAACGCGCTGACATGCGCGACGACAAGGGCCTGATTTCGGTCGACTGCCAATTCTGCAGCCGCGTGTTCGCGATTGCGGCCTGATGACCGGCAGGCTGGCGCCCAAGACCGCTGTCGTATTGCTGTCGGGCGGGCTGGATTCCACCACGGTCGCCGCCATGGCCAGGGCGCAAGGCTGGCGGTTGCTGGCGCTGACCATCGACTATAACCAGCGCCACCGCATCGAACTGGACCATGCCGCCCGCGTCGCCGACGCCCTGGGAGCCGAACGCCATATCGTGCTGCCGCTTGATCTCACCGGTTTCGGCGGTTCGGCGCTGACCGCCGATATCGACGTGCCCAAGGACGGCGTGATGCCCGGCATCCCGATCACCTATGTCCCGGCGCGCAACACCATCTTCCTGTCGGTGGCGCTGGGTTGGGCCGAAGCCGCCGGCGCGCGCGATCTGTTCATCGGCGTCAACGCCTTGGATTTCAGCGGCTATCCCGATTGCCGTCCGGAATTCATCGCGGCGTTCGAAGCCATGGCCAACACCGCCACCAAGGCCGGGGTGGAGGGCGCAGCGTTCAAGGTGCACACGCCGTTGATGACGCTCGACAAGGCCGGGATCATCGCCGCCGCCCACGCTGTCGGCGCACCGTTGCACCTCACCTGGTCCTGTTATGACCCAACGCCGGCCGGGAACCCGTGCGGCGCCTGCGATAGTTGCCGCCTGCGCGCCAAGGGCTTTGCCGAAGCCGGCGTCGTGGACCCGGCCCTATGAGTTACACGGTCAAGGAATTGTTCCTCACGCTGCAAGGCGAAGGCGCCCAGACCGGGCGCCGCGCGGTGTTCCTGCGTTTTGCCGGCTGCAACCTGTGGACGGGACGTGAGCAGCATCGCGCCACCGCGGTGTGCACCTTCTGCGACACGGATTTCGTCGGCACCAATGGCCCAGGCGGCGGCAAGTTCGCCGATGCGCAGGTGCTCGCCGACACGGTCGCCGCCTGCTGGGGCGATACGCCAGACCATCGCCTCGTCGTCTGCACCGGCGGCGAGCCACTTCTGCAGCTCGACACGCCGCTGATCGCCGCCCTGCACGCCCATGGCTTTGAAATCGCGATCGAAACCAACGGCACGCAGGTGGCGCCGCCCGGCATCGACTGGATCTGTGTCAGCCCCAAGGCCGATGCGCCGCTTGCCTTGACGGCCGGCAATGAACTGAAACTCGTCTATCCCCAGCCCAAGGCGATGCCCGAACGCTTCGCACACCTGCCCTTTCAGCATTTCTTCCTACAACCGATGGACGGCCCCAATCAGGCCGCCAACACCCAGGCCGCCATCGCCTATTGCCTAACCCACCCGCAATGGCGGCTTGGCCTGCAGACGCACAAGGTGATCGGGTTGCCTTGATCCAAGTGAAATGACGACATTAGCTTGCAACCGAAAACCCGATTTCCTTCAACATTTCCTCATTCGCAGTCTGAACAAAGTTGGGAAGCGCAGGACTCCTAAGTGCATTGGCCACCAATGCTGGTCTCAGAAGGGGATCAAATTCAGGCCAGGCTCGACCCATAGAAACCGGAACGGACCGGATGAATGAATCTACCAAGACGGCATCAACCCAGTTATCATCGACAGCAAGATCGATATAAAAGTCGTTTCTGTCTAAGGTCAATCTTATACGAACCTTGTCCTTTTCCATGATCATCGTCACGTTACCGAAGCACGTGGGATCCTCATGAAAGTCAATCAGTCGCGGTTTGTGCAAATCAATCCATTGTTGAAACTCAACCGCTATGTTGCTGGTCGCAAACGCCCGAGGTTGCGCAACATTCAAATTCATCATCATCGTCAAGGGAGCAGCTCCCAAAAATCTTCAGCCTGTCGAGCGCTATAGCCGCAAAGCGCAATGTAGTCCAACTCCTTGCGAAACCAAGACCCAGCCCTGGCTTTGCTAGGAGGCGTTGCCAAGATGAACCGCCCCCTCAAAGCAATGACCTTGTCGAGAAAAGCCCGGTTTTCGGCCCATTGTTCATCCTCACTCCACGATAGCCAGAGGTCCATATCGACCTGAAAATGGGGCCAGCCATTCGACGCTGCAACGCGAACATAATCAGGATAATGGCCCAAAACGGCAATCATTTTGTAACTATATTATATTTCTTTTGATGCGCAATCCACGCCAGCATTTCCGCCTCCATCACCGGCAGCGGCACCGATCCCATGCCCAGCAACGTGTCATGGAACGGCCGCTGATCAAACCGCGGACCCAGCTCGGCTTCGGCCTTGGCGCGCAGTTCACGGATCTTCAGCTCGCCCAATTTATAGGCGAGCGCCTGGCCGGGCCAAGCAATATAGCGGTCAACTTCATTTTCGACATCCAATCGCGCGAGCGCCGTGTGCCCGGCAAGATAGTCGATCGCCTGTTGCCGGCTCCAGCCCATTGCATGCATGCCGGTATCGATAACGAGGCGCACCGCGCGCCACATCTCGAACGTCTCCCGGCCGAATTCCTCGTAGGGCGTCTCGTACATGCCCAACTTGGTGCCCAGCCATTCGGTGTAAAGCCCCCAGCCCTCGCCGTAGCCCGAAAAATAAGTCTCGCGGCGGAACGCCGGGCGGTCGGGCGCTTCCAGCGCCATCGCGGCCTGATGACTGTGGCCCGGCGCGCATTCATGCAGTGTCAGCGCCGTCAGATTGTAGAGCGGACGCGATTTCAGATCATAGGTGTTCATCAGGCAGGCCGACAGGCCGCCGCGCCCCGAGGTGTAGATCGGCGCAATGGCATCGGGCACCGGCCGAATGGTGAAGCGATAGCGCGGCAGCTGCGTGAAGACGTCCTTCAGTTTTCCATCCATGCGCTTGGCGACATAAGAGGAATAGCCAAGCAGTTCGGCCGGCGTGCGGGCATAGAATTGCGGATCATTGCGCAAAAATGCGAGAAAATCGGCAAAGCTGCCCTTGAAGCCGGTGGCGGCGATGGTCGCCTTCATGTCGGCATCGATGCGGGCGACTTCCTTCAGGCCGAGGGCGTGAATTTCGTCGGGCGACAGGTCAAGCGTGGTGAATTCGCGGATCTTGTCACGGTAATAAGCCGGGCCATCGGGCAGTGAAGCCGCGGCGATGTTGGTCCGCGCCGCCGGCATATAGTCCGTCTGCATGAAGGCCAGCACCTTGGCATAGGCCGGTACCATCGTCCCGTCGATCAACCGCCGTCCCTCGGCGCGCAGCGCCTCGCGCTCCGCGGGCGGGATGCTGTCGGGCATGTTGGCAAACGGCTCCCACAGCGGGTTCTTCTCGCCGGTCTGGGTGAACGGCACGATGGTCTTGTCACGCCCCTCCAGCGATACCCGCGGCACCGTGTAGCCGCGCTTCATGCCCGCGCGCATGTTGGCGATATGCTCATCGAACCAGCGCGGGCCGTCCTTCAGCCGGCCGAGATAGCGACGATAATCGGCAGCATCTTCCAGCGCCGAATAAGGCTTCAGGGAACTCCAGAAGAAGGTGTCGGAATTGAGCGGCGCCTCATAGGTCTTCCAGCCGATGTCGGTGACATTGGCGCGCAGCGATTCGGTCAGCACTGCGGCATTCAGCCGTTCCTCATGGCTCAGTTGTTCGACCGGAATCGCGGCGATATCGGCCAGCGCCTTCTGCCAATAGGCGCGGCGGCGCTCCCAGGCGGCGGGCGTTTCGGATGGCAGATGATCGGCACGCTTGCTGCGCAGGCCGTCCTGCACCTGGGCGAACTCCTGCAGTCGCCACTGCCATTCAGCGTCATAGATGGCCTTCAGCCTCGCATCAGCCGCTGTCGGCGCGGCGGACGGAGCAACCGTTACCGGTGCCGCTGCCGATACGGTTCCCGCAGTTGCCAGGAACACGGCCGCCACAATCTTGCGAATCATGAAATTCCCCCTCTTCATCCCCGCCCGCGATACGTCGGCACACCCTGATCCGGCAACCACAGCCCGTCCGGCACCGGGCCGCTCTGCCAGAACACATCGATCGGAATGCCGCCGCGCGGATACCAGTACCCACCGATGCGCAGCCAGATCGGCTGCATTTCCGTCACCAACCGCTGGCCGATGCCCACCGTCACATCCTCATGAAATCCGGCGTGGTTGCGAAAACTGCCCATGAACAGCTTCAGCGCCTTCGATTCGACGATGGTGGCGCCGGGCACATAATCGATCACGACATGCGCGAAATCCGGCTGACCCGTCACCGGGCACAATGACGTGAATTCCGGGCAGGTGAAGCGCACCAGATACAGCGCGCCCGGCCGCGGATTGGGCGGATAGTCCAGCACGGCGGCCTCGGGGCTGGCGGGCAGGCCGGAAGTTTGACCAAGATGCAACACGTCCACCACTTATCGTCTCCATATCGTCATCTTTGCCCGGCTTGGGGGTGACAGGCGCCATGCGCAATCCTATGTCACCGCAACAACCCCGAGAACAATGGACTCGGAACAAGATCTGCGGGAGTGACGCATGAACCTTCTGGTGTCCACTGATTGGCTTGCCGCAGAGATGGGTAAAACCGACCTGCGCATTATCGATGCCACGCTGTTCCTGCCGGCCATGGCCCGCAACGCCCGCGCCGAATTCGAAGCCGCGCACATCCCCGGCGCCGTGTTCTTCGATATCGAGGAAGTTTCCGACACCAGCAACCCATTGCCGTCGATGCTGCCCCCGGCCGAGAAATTCGCTTCGCGCTGTCAGGCGCTGGGCCTGGGCGATGGCAGCCGCATCGTGGTCTATGACAACAGCCCGCTGCGCTCAGCCGCACGGGTGTGGTGGATGCTCAATCTGTTCGGCGCCCACGAAGTCGCCATCCTGGATGGCGGTTTCGGCAAGTGGCAGGCCGAAGGCCGCGCGGTCGAAAGCGGCAAGCCGATCGTGCGCCACCGCCACTTCACCGTGTGGGCCGACAAGGCGCTGGTGCGCGACATGGGCCAGATGACCGAAAATCTGCGTACCAAGGCCGAACAGGTCGTCGATGCCCGCGGCGCCGGCCGTTTCACCGGTGCCGAGCCTGATCCACGCCCCGGCGTGCGCCCCGGCCATATGCCCGGCTCGCGCAACATCCCCTATTCGGCGCTGTTCAACGAAGATGGCACCTACAAGCCGCCGGCCGAGATCAAGGCGCTCTTTGACGCCGCCAACATCGATCTTTCCAAGCCCGTGACCGCCACCTGCGGTTCAGGCATCACCGCGCCGGTACTGGCCTTCGGCGCCGCCCTGCTCGGCAAGACCAATGTCGCGGTGTATGATGGCAGCTGGAGCGAATGGGGCGCACATCCGCACAACCCAGTGGTGACAGGGGCTTAACCCCTCTCCCCCGAGGGGAGAGCGCGACAGGCTTGCCCCGGACTTGATCCGGGGGGTGAGGGTGAAATGACGGCACGAAGGCCCACACCGAGCGACCTTTCAGGCTACGGTATCGGCACAAGGCTCACCCATGCCGGCCGCGACCACGCCCACAACATGGTCAACCCGGCGGTGGCGCGCGCCTCCACCATATTGTTCGAAAATCTCGCCGCCCTCGATGCCGCCATCCGCACGCCCGATGCCGGCCTTTATTATGGCCGCCGCGGCACCCAGACTCATTGGGCCCTCGAAGACGCGCTGACCGCGCTGGAACCGGGCGCTGCCGGCACCAAGCTCTTCCCCTCCGGCGTCGCCGCCATCGCCACCAGCCTGCTCGCCTGCCTGGCTGCCGGTGATGAACTGCTGGTCACCGACAGCGCTTATGAACCCAGCCGCAGCTTCGCCGATCAGTTGCTGGGGCCGCTCGGCATCACCACCCGCTATATCGATCCGTGCTGCGGCGCCGGCATTGTCGATCTGATTTCAGACCGCACCCGCGCCATCCTGCTCGAATCACCCGGCTCCCTGTCGTTCGAGATTCAGGACCTGCCGGCGATCACCGCCGTCGCCCGGGCGCGCGGCATCACCACCATCATCGACAATACCTGGGCCACCCCGCTGCGCTTGCAACCGCTGGCGCTGGGCGTGGACATCAGCATCCAGGCGCTGACCAAATATGTCGGCGGCCACAGCGACGTGATGATGGGCAGCGCCACTGCCACCGCCGCGCTGTGGCCGCAGCTGAAAGCCACCAGCTATCGGCTCGGCCATCATGTCTCGGCCGATGATGCCGCGCTGGTACTGCGCGGCCTGCGCACGCTGGGCGTGCGGCTCGATCGCCACGAACAATCGGCGCTGGCCGTCGCGCGCTGGCTGGAAACCCATCCCGCTGTCGCGCAAGTCTGGCACCCGGCCCTGCCCGCCCACCCGCAGCACGCGCTGTTCAAACGCGACTTTGCCGGCGCCACTGGCCTGTTCGCTTGTGTGCTGAAACACGGCAGCCGGCCGCACACCGCCGCGCTGATCGATGGCCTGCAGCATTTCGGCATCGGCTTTTCCTGGGGCGGCTATGAATCGCTGGTGCTGCCCGTGGAGCTTGACCGCATCCGCACTGCCACCAGTCCGGCCCCACTGCCCGGCCCGATCGTGCGCCTGTCGATCGGGCTGGAGGATGTGGACGACCTGATCGCCGATCTCGATGCCGGGCTGGCGCGCTACATGGCGCAATTTCAATTCGATTGAAGCCGCGCTGCCGTCTGGCTAAACTGCACCAATAGTATGACGATCAAGCATGCTGGTGAGGAGGCCCCATGGCCACGATTCGCAAGACGATCACGCTGACAGCGCAACAGGACGCCTGGATTGCGGGCAAGATAGCCAACGGCAGTTACACCAACGACAGCGAAGCCATTCGCGATCTCATCCGCCGTGCCCAGGAACGCGATGAATCGCTCGCCGCGCTTCGGCAGGCGTTGATTGATGGCGAAGCCAGCGGCGAGCCTGAACCGTTTGATTTCGACGCATTCCGGCACCGCAAGACAGCGCAGCATGGCTGAATATCGGCTGACACCCGCCGCTCAGCAGGATCTCGACGACATTTTCGAACACAGCGTCAGCTTGTGGGGGCTGGCGACGGCGCTGCGATACACCGAAAATCTGCAGGCCGCGTTCGCGATGCTGGCCGGTGCGCCACAGCGCGCCCGCAGTTGCGAAGCCATTCGTCCGGGCTATCGTCGCCTCGGCGTCGGCGGCCACGTGATCTTCTTCAAGGCAACAAGCTACGGGATCGCCGTGATCCGCATCCTGCATCAGCGGATGGACGCCTCGCGCCACCTTTGACCAGGCGGATCAGTCCAAGGGTCAGTCCACGTCGTCCACGTCCACCGCCTCGCCCGTCACCCGCTGCGACAGCGCGGCGGCCATGAACGGATCGACATCACCATCCAGCACGTCATCCGGGCTGGTTGACGTCACCCCGGTGCGCAGATCCTTCACCAACTGATAGGGCTGCAGCACGTAGGACCTGATCTGGTGCCCCCAGCCGATATCGGTCTTGCTGGCTTCGGTCTTGGCGGCTTCGGCTTCACGAATGGCCAGTTCCCGTTCGTACAATCGCGCCTTCAGCATCTTCATCGCCGTGGCACGGTTCTTGTGCTGGCTGCGTTCGTTCTGGCAGGCCACCACCACGCCGGTGGGCACATGGGTGATGCGGATCGCGCTGTCGGTGGTGTTGATATGCTGGCCGCCGGCACCCGACGCGCGGTAGGTGTCGATGCGCAGATCGGCTTCCTTCACTTCGATCTCGATGTCGTCATCGACCTGGGGATAAACCCACACGCTGGCAAAGCTGGTGTGCCGCCGCGCCGCGCTGTCATACGGGCTGATGCGCACCAGCCGATGCACGCCGCTTTCGGTCTTGGCCCAGCCATAGGCCTGGGCGCCCTTGATCAACAGGGTGGCGTTCTTGATGCCAGCGGTTTCGCCCGAGTTGAAATCCATCAGCTCGACCTTGTAGCCATGGCCTTCCGCCCAGCGTTGGTACATGCGCAGCAGCATGCTGGCCCAATCCTGGCTCTCGGTGCCGCCCGCGCCGCTGTTGATTTCGATATAGGTGTCGTTGTTGTCGGCCTCCCCCGACAGCAGCGCCGCGACCTTGTCCTTTTCGGCCTTGGCCGCCAACGCCTTCAGCGCAGCAACGCCATCATTGGCCATCGCCTCGTCGCCTTCAGCCTCAGCCATTTCAATGAGTTCGCTGGTGTCGTTCAGATCACGCTCGATGGTCCGCGTCGCGGTGATGGCTTCGTCCAGCCGGCGCCGCTCGGTCATCAGCGCCTGAGCGGCCTTGGGATTGTCCCACAATTTCGGATCTTCGACCCGCGCGTTCAGTTCGTCCAGGCGGCGGAGGGCACGATCCCAGTCAAAGAGACCTCCTCAGCAGGTCCAGCGCCTGCTTGATCTGGAGGGCAGCGGTTTCGGCTTCGGCTCTCATGCAAAAATCCAACAAAAATTCTGAACGGCGCAAATAGGAGGCTAGCGGCGGCGACGCAAGAGAAGCCGTCAGTATATCCCGCCTTCCTGCTCCAGGAATTGCGCATCAGACCGGATGCGCGACGAACCGCGGCGCGCCAGCACATCCTCCGCGCGTTCGGTACGGCGCGGTTCGCTCTGCGGCTTGAAGGCTTCCCAGATCACCGCCGGGCGCGGACCGCCATCCGGCCACATGCCGAACACGCGCTGCCCGCTGCGGCGATCGATGCGCACCATGCGCACGCCGGGCGGAATCACGAATGGCTTCTTCGGCCAGTCCTTCAACGCCGCCTCGCCCCATTGCCGCCAGATCGGCGCGGCCATGGTGCCACCCTGGGCATAGCCGCCCATGGCGCGCGGCTGGTCATAGCCCAGATACAGGCCGGCGACGATATCGGGGGTGCCGCCGACGAACCATACATCGTTGGGGCCATTGGTGGTGCCGGTCTTGCCGGCCAGCGGCCGATCGAGCACCGCCAGCGCCGTGCCGGTGCCGCGCTGGATCACGCCTTCCATCACATGCACGATCTGATAGGCGGTGCGCGCATCGATGGCCTGCACCACCCGCCCCTGCGGTCGCGGCATCGCCTCGCCATTCCAGCGCGGCGCATTGCAGCCCGGGCAGCCGCGCGTGTCGCGCCGCCAGATCACCTTGCCGGTGCGATCCTGGACATAATCGATCAGGCTGGGCTCCACCCGGCGGCCCTGGTTGAAAATCTGCGCATAGGCATTGGTCAGCTTCAGCACCGTCGTTTCGCCAGCGCCCAGCGCAATCGACAGCACCGGCTGATAATCACCGATGCCCAGTGCCTTTGCCTGGGTGACGATACGGTCCATGCCGGTGGCATCGGCGACGCGCACCGTCATCAGATTGCGCGATTGTTCCAGGCCCCAACGCAAGGTCTGCGCGCCAGCGCCGCGCATGTTGCCGAAATTGCGGAAACATTTGGTGCCCAGCAGCTTGGTCTGGAACACGCAATAGGGCCCATCCACAACGATGCTGGCCGGCGTGAAGCCATTGTCCATCGCAGTGGCATAGACAATCGGCTTGAACGTCGAACCCGGCTGGCGATTGGCCTGGGTGGCGCGGTTGAAGGCCTGGGCCCGCGCATCGAAGCCCCCGACCATGGCCCGCACGCGCCCGGTGGCCACTTCCTCCACCACCATGCCGCCCGAAATTTCCGGCGTCTGGCGCAGTGCCCAGCCCGATGAGGTGCGGGTGACGATGATCACATCGCCGGGCTTCAGCACTTGCGCCGCCGACCTGTTGGTGGCGCGATAGGGCTTGGCGGCATTGCGGCCCGGCAGCGTAGCAGTGCTGCCGTCAGACAAGCCGATCGTGCTGTCATTACCCTTTTTCGACAGCACAACCGCCTTCACCCAGCTTGGATAGCCCAGCGCCACTGCCACGCCCGACAGACGATTCTGCCAGCCATCGCCTGCCTCGATCTGCCCGGCCGGGCCGCGCCAGGCGCGCTGCGATTCATACCGGGTCATGCCATCGCGCATCGCGGCTTCGGCCGCCGCCTGCATGACGGGGTCGAGCGAGGTGCGCACCCACAGGCCGCCGCCGTAAACGCTGTTCGGCCCATCCTCCGGCGCGTCGCCATATTTGGCGATCAGCGTGCGGCGGACATCCTCGATGAAATAATCCTGGCGGCCGCGGGGGATGGCGCGGTTGGGCACGGCCTCCAGCGGCATGGCGGCGGCCGCTGCGCGCTCGGCGGCACTGATCTTGCCATCGGCCAGCATCCGGCCCAGCACATAATCGCGCCGCGCCAGCGCCCGGCCCTGCTGACGCACCGGATCATAGGTGGACGGCGCCTTGGGCAGGATGGCGAGATAGGCGATTTCTTCCAGCCGGAGCTGCTCGACCGACTTGCCGAAATAGGATTGCGCCGCCGCCTCCACCCCATAGGCGTTGCGGCCCAGAAAAATCTGATTGAGGTAGATTTCCAGAATCTGCTGCTTGGACAGCACGGCCTCCAGCCGCCGCGCCAGGATCGCTTCACGCACCTTGCGCCACAGCGACACTTCGTTGCCGACCAGTGATTTGGCCACCTGCTGGGTGATCGTCGAGGCGCCGACCGGGCGCTTGTCGGAGAAAAACGACTGGACGTTGGTGACCACGGCGCCGGCGATGCCGACCCAATCGATGCCCTCATGCTCGAAGAAGGTCTTGTCCTCGGCCGAGATGAACGCCTGGACCAACTGAGGTGGCAGTTCGTCGAACGGCACATAGATACGGCGTTCGCGGGTGTAGATGGTTGCCACCTCGCCGTTCACATCGCGCACCGTCGATGGCAACGCCGGGCTGAATGATGCCAGCTCCGCCTCCGATGGCAGGCCCTGGGTCGCCTGCCAATAGAAAGTGCCGGCCAGCACCAACGGCACCAGCAACAGCAGAACAAGGACGCCCAAACGCTTCACGGCGCCACGAATAGCCGCGCACCGCGCGCCGCGATAGCCCTGAGGCTATGTTCCAACAAGGTGGCGCTCGATGGCACGGGCAATGCCCTTGGCCAACCGCTTGCGGCCCGTGCCAGAAAACAGACGCTCGGCATCATCCTTGTTGGTCACATAACCGGTTTCGAGCAGCACCGACGGCACATCGGGCGCCTTCAGCACGGCGAACGCTGCGAAATGATGGAATTGCCCGCGGAAATTCACGCCCTCGCGCTCCAGGCCATTCTGCAGTTCCTCGGCAAACTGCGCTGAAACATTGCCGGTGGCGCGGCGCACCAGATCGACCATGATCTCGCCCACCTCCGGTGCCTCCACCCCCAGATTGACCCCGCCGATGATGTCCGCCTTGTTCTCGCGTGCGGCCAGCCGTGCCGCGATCGCGTCGCTCGCCACCGCCGACAAGGTGTAGACCGATGCACCGCGCGCACCATCGTTCGGCGCACTGTCGGCATGGATCGAAATGAACAGATCGGCACGCGCATCGCGGGCAATGCGCACCCGCCCGCCCAGCGGGATGAAGCGATCATCCTCCCGCACCAGTTTCACCTGCACCCGGCCCGATTGGCGCAGGATCTTGGCCGTTTCGAGGGCGATGGCCAGGGTGATGTCCTTCTCGTAACCACCGGTGACGGCAATCGCACCGACATCCTTGCCACCATGGCCAGCGTCGATCACCACCAGCGGCTTGCCGCCGGCCCGCCCGCGCGGCGCCGTGCGCTCCGGCGCGCGGGCGGGCGGCGGCTCCGGCGGCGCTGCGACGGTGGCGGGTAACGATGCCGGAGCGGGCGTCGCAGTTGGGGCCAAGGTCGGGGCCAGGTCCGGAGTCGGCGCCTGACTGGCTGACGCTTCCGGCCGGCGCCCGAAATTGTCCGGCAGGCTGAAACTGTCCGTCGCCACCGTCGGCGGCGGCGGCGGGCCATCGCTGCGCAGCAACGCCAGGGGCCGGCGCCCGCGTGCCACGGTTGCAGCGAACACGTCGGCCGTGGTGCGGTCCAGCAGGATCACCACTTCATTGCCGCTGGCACGCGCTTCCCGGATGATCACCGGCGCCTTCAGATCGATCACCAGCCGCGCCGTGCCGGGCGCAAACATGGCGGCCCGCAAGGCGGCGACACTGTTGCTTCCCGGTGCCGTCACCGGATCGACCACGCCGACAAAATCCACCACCAGGCGATAGGGGTCGATCAGCGCAAAGGCCTGTGCCGCCGGCAGCGGCGCGTCGGCCGTGATGGTCACCCGGCCGGGCTGGCTTTCGATCGCCGTGATGCGCGCGGCCCAGGCGGGTGCAGCCAGCATCAGGCACAGGATCAGCAGAACACGGCGCACGCCGCCATGGATAGAACGGCCCACGCGCCGGAGCAACCGCTGCCCCGATCGGCTCGCCCTCAGCGCAGCACGGAACGCCCGGCGTACACCGCGTCCGTGCCCAGCTCTTCCTCGATGCGGATCAACTGGTTGTACTTGGCCAACCGGTCCGACCGCGCCAGGCTGCCGGTCTTGATCTGGCCGCAACCACAGGCGACCGCCAGATCGGCGATGGTGGCATCCTCGGTCTCGCCCGAACGGTGCGACATCACCGTGCGATACCGGTTGCGATGCGCCATATCGACCGCCGCCAGAGTCTCGGTCAGGGTGCCGATCTGGTTGACCTTCACCAGCAATGCATTAGCCAGGCCATCACGGATGCCCTGCCCCAGCCGCAGCGGGTTGGTGACGAACAGATCATCGCCAACCAGTTGCACGCTGCTGCCCAATTTGTCGGTCAGGATCTTCCAGCCGACCATGTCGTCTTCGCTCATCCCGTCCTCGATCGACAGGATCGGATAATCGCCGCACAGCGCGGCCCAATAATCCGCCATCTGTTCCGGCGACAGCGTCAGGCCCTCGCCGTGCAGATGATAATGCCCATCCTTGAAGAATTCGGTGGCGGCGGCATCCAGCGCCAGCATCACGTCGTCACCGGGCGTGAAGCCGGCCTTTTCCACCGCTGCCATCACGAAATCCAGCGCGGCCCGTGTTCCATTCAGGTTCGGCGCAAAGCCGCCCTCATCGCCCACTGCCGTGTTGTGGCCATGCGCCTTCAACTCGCCCTTCAACGTGTGAAAAATCTCCGCGCCCCAGCGCACGGCCTCGGCGATGCTGCTGGCGCCCACCGGCATCACCATGAATTCCTGCACATCGATGGGGTTGTCGGCATGGGCGCCGCCATTGACGATGTTCATCATCGGCACTGGCAGCAGCCGCGCCGACACCCCGCCGACATAGCGGTGCAGCGGCAGCCCGCGCGAATCCGCTGCTGCCTTGGCCACGGCCAGGCTGACGCCCAATATGGCATTGGCGCCCAGTCGCGCCTTGTTGGCCGTGCCATCCAGCTCGATCATTGCGGCATCGATGGCGCCCTGTTCCTCGGCCTCCATGCCGGCCAGCGCATCATGAAGTTCGCCATTCACCGCTGCGACCGCCTGCAGCACGCCCTTGCCCAGATATCGCGCCTTGTCGCCATCGCGCAGCTCCACGGCCTCGTGCGCACCGGTCGATGCGCCCGACGGCACGGCGGCGCGGCCGGTGCTGCCATCCTCCAGCACCACATCCACCTCCACGGTCGGATTGCCGCGGCTGTCGAGGATTTCGCGTGCGTGAATATCGATGATGGCGGTCATGACGGTCTGGCCTTTCTGCGCGGTGGCGTGTCGCGCCCGGCCTTGCACCTGCGCGTGTGACACGCCAGATAGAAGGGGTTGCCGGTGCGGGCAAGCATCACCGAACCAAGGAGCAGCGCTTTGACGAGCAAGATTGATCCGGCCACTGCGCCATTGCCCATCGATGCCGCCGATTGGGCCGAAGATTTGACCAGTCAGGTCGTGCCATCCCGACGCGGCAGCGGATCTGGTCGCAACGCGCTGGCCGATTTTGCCCGCAGCCGGCTGGTCGGCCTGGTGGAGGACGCCCGCGACACGCTGGTCGGCCAGGTGCGCAGCCTGAAATCAATTGCCGACCAGATCACCGACACGATCGGTGGCTCGCTGGGCGATACCGGCGAACCCTTCACCCGCATGATCGGCAATGCCACCGGCGCCATCGACAATGTCGCCGATGCCCTGGCCGAAAAATCGGTCGAGGAATTGGTGGAAGAAGGCCGGGAACTGGTTCGCGCGCAACCGGTTGTGGCAGTGGGCCTGGCGATCGCCATCGGCTTTCTGGCCGGTCGTTTCATGAAGGCAGCGCAGGATTGATGACACCTCCCCACGGCCCGCCCACCCGTCCGACGATGAAACCCCGGCACCTTGTCGCCGGCTTTCTGACATTGCTGCAGACGTTGGCAGCCCTGACGTCCGCCGAGCTCAAGGCCAATTTCGGCGCCTTGCGCCTGCCGATGGCGATGGTGGCGGCCGCCGGCGGCTTGTTGATGATCGCCATGACCCTGGCACTGGTCGCAGGCGTGCTGGCGCTGGCGCAACTCGTTGGCGCCACGGCGGCAACCGCCATCGTGGCCGCAATTGCGGCGGTGGTTGGCCTGGCGCTGGGTTGGACCGGCCTGTCGCGGCTGGAGCAGATCGACCTTGCACCGCGCCGCAGCATTACCGCATTGCAAGCCCAGATTGACCGGTTCTCCGATTTGACCAAGAATGAAGAAGAGACGGCGAAGGACAGGAATAATGACTGAACAGGCCACCATCGAAGATCTTGCGCGCGCGGCCGATGATGCCGGCGCCCGTCTGGCCGACGGCGTCAATGATCTCGCCGAACGCCTCACCCCGCGCCGTATCATGGACGATGCCCTGGCCGCCGCCAAGGCCCGTGGCAGCGAACTGGCGCGCGATGCCACCGGCATGGTGAAGGCGCACCCGGTCGTGGTTGGCGCGGCGGTCGCAGCCGTTGGTCTCGCCCTTTATGCCGGCAACCGCATTTCGCATGCCGAGCTTGATATCGACAATGATCTGGCCGGCTACACCGACTATGACGACCTGATGGCCGAGCCGGCCGCAGCAGCCGGCAGCACGGTCGCCGATGTCGCGTCCGATGCGCGTGACCTGGTGTCCGACAATCCGGTGCTGGCGATCCTGGCTGGCCTGGCCGCCGGCGCGGCGATGGCCATGTTGTTTCCCAGCAGCGAAAGCGAAAAGCGCAGCCTCGGCAATCTGGCAAGGCGCGTCACCAGCCTTTAAGCGCCAGCCTTCATCGCTGGTTCAACCGCATGCTGCGACGGGTGCGCCCATGAAACAGCCCCTTGCCATCGCCATTGCGTTCCTCGCTGCCGTTGCGGCACCCGCCTTGCCGGCTGCCGCCCAAGTCGGCGCTGCGTCCGCCGCCAGCCCCGGCGATCCGGCCGCGCGGCCGTTCGTGGAAAAACTCGTTGGCGAAGGCTTTGCCGTGCTGCGCGACACATCGCTCAGCCGCCAAGCCGCCCGCGGCAAGTTTCGGGATATCCTGCAGCGCGATGTGGCGCTCGATGATATCGGCATGCGCCTGATCCGCCGCCAGCGCGCCAGCCTGACGCCAGCGCAGCTTACCGCCTATCGCACCGCCTTTCCCGATTTCGTGCTGAATGCCTATGCCGATCGGCTGTATGATTATGCCGATGCCCGTGTGCAGGTGCAGCGGACCATCGGGCGCGGGCCCTTCACCGAAGTCTATACCCGCGTTACCCGCCCCGGCGCGCAGCCGATCGACACCATCTGGCAGGTGAAGAATGACGGCGGCAAGCTGCAGGTCAACAATCTGGTGGTCAGCGGGGTCAATCTGGCATTGACGCAGGAAGCCGATTTCACCAGTTACATCGCCAAGAATGGCTTCGACGCGTTGGTCACGTTCCTGAAGAGCGCCAACGCCAAGAGCCTGGCGGTGCAGACGGGAACCAAATGACGAGCCGGATCGACATTCATCCAACCGCCTTCGTTCACCCGTCGGCACTGATCTATGGCCATGTCACCATCGGCCCACGCGCCAGCATCTGGTGCAACGCCGTCATCCGCGCCGAAACCGCCCATGTCGAAATCCACGAAGGCGCCAATATCCAGGATTTCGTGATGATCCACACCGATCCCGGCAAACCGGTGATTGTCGGCGCTTACACCAGCGTGACGCATCATGTGACGCTGCACGGCTGCACCATCGGCGATCATTGCCTGATCGGCATCAACGCCACCGTCTATAACGGCAGCCATGTCGGCGCCGGCTCCATCGTTGGCCAGCACGCCTATCTGAAGGATCGCACCCAGGTGCCCGACAACAGCATCGTCGTCGGCAGCCCGGCCAAGGTGATCGCCACCCGCGACAATCGCCTGCCCAATCGCATCAACGCCGAATTCTACATGCGCAACGGCGAATGCTATGCGCGCGGCGAGCATCGTGCCTGGGCCGGGCCCGAATTCGAAAGCTGGTTCGCCGCCACCATGCAGCGGCTGCAGGGCGAATATGCAGCCAACCCCACTGGCGCCTGAGGACGGGCGCCGCTAAACCGCCAGCCATGAGCAAACTGCATCTCGTATTCGGTGGCCGCGTGGCCGATCCGCAAGGCATGGACTTCGTCGATCCCGACAAGCTGGATGTGATCGGCATCTTCCCCGATTATCAACGGGCCGAAGCCGCCTGGCGCTCCGCCGCCCAGCGCACCGTGGATGATGCGACGATGAAATATGTCGTCGTCCATCTGCACCGCCTGCTGCAACCGGAAACCTGACTCTCAACCCCGGCTCTTAACAAGGTCAGGCTTGCCCTGCCCGCCAGCCGCCATAAAGTGGCCGGTGGGGAGGACGTGCAATGCCACAGGAAATGAGCTTGGGCGCCGTCATCGAAACGGTGGTCGGTGCAGTCGATCCGGATTTGCCGGCGCTGATTCATGGGGACACCAGGCGCAGCTGGTCCGATGTCGGCCGCCGCACCGCCAGCGTGGCGGCAGCGATGCTGGCTGGCGGCGCGGTAGCCGGCGATCGCTGCGCGCTGCTGATGCGCAACGGCCCGGCCTATGTCGAAAGCCTGATCGCCTGCCTGCGCGCCCGGCTCGTCCATGTGAACGTCAATTATCGCTACACCGGCGAAGAGCTGTTCTACATTCTCGACAACAGCGATTCCGCGGTCGTGATCTACGACACCGAGTTCGCGCCGCTGATCGCCACGATCCGTCACCGCCTGCCCGCCAGGGTCTGGCTGCAGGTCGGCGGCGACACCCAGGATTTCGCGCAGGATTTCGAAGCCGTCGCGGCCGCCGGCCACGCGTTGCCGCCGCAGGATCACCAGCCCACCGACATGCTGTTCATCTACACCGGTGGCACCACCGGCCTGCCCAAGGGCGTGATGTGGGATCAGAGTGCCCTGTGGCAATTGATGAACGCCGGCACCGCTGCAACTGCGCCAACCACACTGGCGGAACACGCCGCCAACGTGACCGCCGGCGTCGGCCGGCAACGCTCGCTGGTGCTGCCGCCGCTGATGCACGGCACCGGCCTGATCATCGCGCTCGCCACCCTGTGTCGCGGCGGCACCATCGTCACACTGCCCGGCGCCAATTTCGATCCCGGCGAAGCCACCACCACCTGCCAGCGCGAGGCCTGTGATTATGCGGTGATTGTCGGCGATGCCTTTGCCCGCCCGATCCTGAAGGCGCTCGATGCCGGCATCGGCAGCATCACCACGCTGAACGTGATGATTTCGTCCGGCACCATGTGGTCGCCAGAGGTCAAGGCCGGCCTGCTGCGCCATGCGCCGGCCATGATGATCGTCGATTCGCTGGGCAGTTCCGAAGGCCTTGGCCTCGGTGCCGCCGCGCAAACCAAAGACAATGCCGGCGCCCCCACCGTGTTCATGGCCGATGGCAACACGCTGATCATCGGGGACGACATGAAACCGGTGCCGCCCGGCACCATGGGCCGCATCGCCCGCGGCGGGCTGATCCCGCGCGGCTACTGGAAAGACCCGGTCAAAAGCGCCGCCACCTTCCCGGAAATCGACGGCAAACGCTATTCGATCCCCGGCGATTTCGCCATCATCGAAGCCGACGGCAGCTTCACCCTGCTCGGCCGCGGCAGCCAGTGCATCAACACCGGCGGCGAGAAGGTCTTCCCCGAAGAGGTCGAGGAAACCCTGAAAACCCACCCCGCCATCGAGGATGCACTGGTGTTCGGTGTGCCCGACGAAAAATGGGGCCAGGCGGTCAGCGCCGTGGTGGAAGCCACCGGCCCGGTGGATATCGAGGACCTGCGCGCGCATGTCCGCCAGCATCTGGCCGGCTACAAGACGCCCAAGACGGTGCTGGTCGTGCCCAAGGTGCCGCGCGCGCCCAACGGCAAGGCGGATTATGCCGCGGCCAAGGCGATGGTGGCCGGTTGACTGCTCCCCTCCCCTTCAGGGGAGGGGTTGGGGGTGGGGCCGTGCCGCGAATCCTGCCTTTGGTCTCAGCGAACACGGCCGGCGGCGAAGCCGCCGAGTCCGTTTGTCTTGCCAAGGAAAGAAAGTGAAGTACGTGGCGGAGCCACGCCGTCGAACGAGTCAAAAAAGGCGGCCTGTGGGGGCCGCCTTTTTCGCTCGCCGTCCGCGCTTGCGCGAGTCGGCAAATAGCTGCGCTATTTACGCGCCGCGCTGCGCCTTACTTCTTGCCCAGACCAAAGCTGGCAAAACGCTTGTTGAAACGCGCCACCTGGCCGCCGGCGTCCAGCATGCGCCCGGTGCCGCCGGTCCACGCCGGGTGGCTGGTCGGATCGATTTCCAGGTTCATCACATCGCCTTCCTTCCCCCAGGTCGTGCGCGTCTGGTAGGAGGTGCCGTCGGTCATCTTGACGGTGATCGTGTGATACTTGGGGTGAATGCCGGACTTCATCGGTTTTTCCTTCATGATGGACCGGTGCCGACCGGGCCAAAGAAAATGAAAGCGGCGCATAGCGGCTTGACCAGCGCTTGGCAACAGGCGTAACCCCAACGCCGAACGGTGCCCGCCCTGATCGGCGGGAGAATAGGGAAGCCGGTGCGGGGGAGACCCCCAAGTCTCACCCAAGTCCGGCGCTGTGCCCGCAACTGTAAGCGGCCAGTAGCCTGCCATCAGCCACTGGACAACCGGGCCACCGGTTATCTGGGAAGGCGGCACGCTGCGCCATGAGCCGCAAGCCAGGAGACCTGCCGTTCCCCTTGTGACCGCCCTTGGGCGCGCCGCAAGGGGTCGCCCCATGCCTGCCGGGACCAGCGGCGCATGTGACGAGGACGGCAGGCGCACCCGCCCCTGCCCGCCCTTTCGTTCGTGGCGACTTCGTGTCGCCACCTGTCCGGCCACAGCGCCGGCCTGAACGAAAGGTCATGTCTTCATGCTTCCCCTCCTTGCGCTTGCCGGGCAAACCGCGCTCGCGGTGTCCACAGCTGCGCCAAACAATCAGCCGATCACGATCATGCCCACGATGGCGCCGATCACCGTATCGGCCAGCCGCACCACGATCATGCTGAGCGAAACCGGCATCAGCATCAGCCAGATCGGCCAGCCCCAGATTGAAGGCCTGTCGCTGCCACTGGTGAAGGATTATCTCACCCTGATCCCCGGCGTCGCCGTGGCCCAAACCGGGCCTTTGGGCGCACAAACCCAGATTCGCATCCGCGGCGCCGAAGCCAACCACAGCATCACCTTCATCGACGGCATCGAGATGAACGACCCGGCCTCGTCCGGCGAATTCCGCATCGATACGTTGCTCAGCCATGGTGTCGATCGCATCGAGGTGCTGCGCGGACCGCAAAGCGCCTTGTGGGGCAGCCAGGCCATCGGCGGCGTCATCAGCATCACCACCCGCGCGCCCACCCGCGGTGCCCTGCTCTATGGCGAGCTGCAGGGCGGCAGCCTGGGCACCGTGCGCGGCGGCGTTGGCGGCGGCTGGGCCGACGACAGCATCACCATCAGCGGGCACGTGTCGGGCCTGTCCACCGACGGCTATGATATCGCGCGGGTCGGCGGCGATCGCGACGGCTATGAAAACGTGACGGCGCACGGCCGGATCATGTGGCGCGCGCTGCCGGCGCTGACGTTGCTGCTGGTTGGCCGCCACCAGGATTCGACCTCACGCTTCGATGGCTTTGATTTTGTTGCCGGTGTGCCCCGTGACGAACCCTTGTCCACCCAAAGCCGCCAAAGCGCGCTGCGCGCCGAAGCAGCGCTGGACCCCTTCGACGGCCGCTGGGTCACCAGGGCCAGCGTCATGGCGGTGCGCGCCGACAACATCAACCGCCGCGCCGGCAATTTCCAGAACCGCAGCGATGGGGAGCGCGACCTGTTCCGCCTGCAATCCACCGGGCGCTTTGCCGCCGCCGGTGCCCAGCATAATGTCACCGCCGCGATCGATGCTGAAACCGAACGCTTCACCAGCCGCGATGCCAACGCCAACGCGGCATCGAACCAGCAGCAGCAGCGCCGCCAGACCAGCCTGGTCGGCGAATATCGCCTGTCCACCGGCGGTTTTTCGGCCGGCGCCGCGCTGCGCCACGATCTGAACGATCGCTTTGCCGATGTCACCACCGTGCGCTTCGATGCGGTTGCGCCCATCGGCCAGTTGCGCCTGCATGCGGCCTTTGGCACCGGCATCGCCGATCCGACCTTCTTCGATCAGTTCGGCTTCTTCCCCGGCTCGTTCATCGGCAATCCCAACCTGACGCCCGAACGCAGCCGCAGCGTGGAGGCCGGCATCGGCTGGGACAATGGCCGCCAGAGCATCGACGTGACCGCCTTCGATGCCACGCTGGACAATGAAATCATCGGCACCTTCGACAGCACCAGCTTCCTGGCGGGCGTCGCCAACGCGTCGGGGCGCAGCAAGCGGCGCGGCATCGAAGTGGCCGGCGCGGCGCGGATCGTCGACGGCCTCAATCTCACCGCCAGCTACACCTATCTTGATGCCGATCAGCAGCAGGTGGCCGGCACTGCCCGGGTCCGCGAGGTCCGCCGCCCGCGCCACAGCGGCAGCCTGGCGCTGCAATATGCCGGCAAGCAGTTCGACCTGTCCGCCGCTGCCGCCATCACCGGCGCCCGCGGCGACACCGATTTCGCCCGCTTCGTACCCGTCACGCTGCCGGCCTATACGCTGGTAACGCTGGCCGGCGCCTGGCACCTGACCCGCAGGCTGGACGTCACCCTGCGCGTCGAAAACGCCCTGGATGCCACCCAGATCGACGTCTTCGCCTATCGCGGGCCGGGCATCACCGCGCATGGCGGGGTCCGGTTCCGGCTGTGAGAAAACGCCCCTTCCCGTCTCCCCGCCCCGGCCTGCGCCGGGGTGACGCGCCAGGGCCCATCGCGCAACTTCTGGCGCATGTTGCGGCATCCGCGCGATGGGTCCCGGCGTTCGCCGGGATGACGATGTGGGCGGGCGGCGCGCTTGCCACCCCCGCCCGCATCGTCTCATTGAACCTGTGCACCGACGAATATCTGCTGCTCACGGCCCGGCCCGGCCAGATTGCCAGCATCAGCCGGCTCGGTGCGGACCGCCAGGAAAGCCCGCTCGCCGCACGATCGCATGGCCTCGCCACCAACAGCGGCCATCTCGGCGACGTGCTGGCCCAGCAACCCGATCTGGTGCTGACCATGGGCGCCAGCCCACAGGATCACGCGCTGGCCGAGCGGCTGGGTGTGCGCCTTGTCGCCCTGCCCTACCCGCAAAGCCCGGCCGACGTCGTCCGGCAGGTGCAACAGATCGCCGGGCTGGTCGGCAATCCGGCCGCCGGCGCGGCCTTTGCGCAAGACGTGCAATCGCTGACCACCACCGCCCCAGCCCAGCCCATCCCGGCCCTGATGCTCGGCGGCGCCGGGCTGGCACCGGCGATGGGCGGGCTGGCCGCCGGCTGGCTCCGGCTCGCCGGGCTGCAACAACGCCAGTCCGGCACGGTGGCGATGGAAACGCTGCTTGCCGATCCGCCGGCCATCCTGGTCATCAACCGCTACCGCCCCGGCCAGGTCTCGCAGCCGCAGGCGTGGACCAACCACCCGGCGCTGGCCCGCCTGCACAGCCGCCGCATCACCACCGATGGCCGCGCCTTCCTGTGCGGCGGCGCGGCGATGCCCGCCGAAATCCAGCGCTTGCGGGGTGCCTTGGCGCAATGATGCGATCCCTCGCCTTGCTGTGCGCGGTGCTGCTGCTGGCTTCGCTCGCCATCGGCCCGGTCGATCTGCTCACCATTCACGCCCGCGATCCGGAACTGGCGCGCACCTTGTTCATCGAACTGCGGCTGCCGCGCGCCGGGCTGGCGCTGGCCATCGGCGCCGGCCTGGGCGCAGCCGGCGCCGCGGCACAGGCCTTGCTGCGCAACCCGCTTGCCTCCCCCGATGTGCTCGGCCCCTCCAGTGGCGCAGCACTGGGCGCGGTGCTCGCTGGCTATTTCCTTGGGCTGGGCGTCGCCGGCATGGCGCTGGGCAGCCTCGCCGGTGCCGGCGGCGGTCTATTGCTGCTGCTGGCGATGGCCGGTCGCGGTGCCAGCACCACGCGGCTGGTGCTGGCCGGCGTCGCGGTCGCCACGCTGTTCGGCGTCGCCATCAATCTGGCACTCAGCCTCGCCCCCTCACCGTTCGCGCTGTATGATCTGATGTTCTGGCTGATGGGCAGCCTCGCCGACCGCACGCTGCCGCAGCTGCTGCTGGCGACGCCGCTGATCGCCCTCGGCCTCACCCTGCTGATCCGCAGCGCCGCCGCACTCGACACGCTCACGCTCGGCGAAGAAGTCGCCCAGACCATGGGCATTGCCCTGCCTGCCGTGCGCCGCCAGGTCGTGCTCGGCATCGCGCTGGTCACCGGCGCTGGCGTCGCGGTGGCCGGCAGCATCGGCTTTGTCGGGCTGGTGGTGCCGCATCTGGTGCGGCCATTCGTCGGCCATCGCCCCGGCGCCGCCATCCTGCCCGCCGCGCTGGCCGGCGCGGCGCTGCTGCTCGCCGCCGATCTCGCCATCCGCCTGTTGCCGGCCGGCCTTGATCTCAAGCTCGGCGTGCTCACCGCCCTGATCGGCGCGCCCTTCTTCCTCTGGCTGATCCTGAAGGGCCGCTGATGTTGCAGGCCAACGCTCTCGCCCGCCCGCCGATGCTGGCGCCCGTTACCCTCGCCCTGCACCCCGGCACCGTCACCGCCATCATCGGCCCCAATGGCGCCGGCAAGACCACCCTGCTGCGCGCCCTTGCCGGCGTTTCCACCGGCCCCGGCACCGTCCTGATCGACGGCAAACCGCTGCGCCCGCATCCGCGCAGCCTCGCCTGGCTGCCGGCCAGCCGCGACGCCGTCTGGCCGATGACCGCGGCGGCACTGGTGGCCCTCGGCCTCGGCCCCGCCGCGCCGCCCGATCCCGCCGCCGTCGCCGCCGCGCTCACCGCCTGCGACGCCAGCCATCTCGCCGCCCGCGCCGTCAACCAGCTTTCCACCGGCGAGCGCGCCCGCGTGCTGCTCGCCCGCGCGCTGGTGGCCCGCCCGGCCTGGCTGTTGCTCGATGAACCGATCGCCAATCTCGATCCCGGCCATCGCCTCGATGTGATGGCCTTGCTCGCCGCCGAAGCCGCTCGCGGCGCTGGCGTCATCCTTGCCCTGCACGATCTCGATCTCGCCGCGCGCTGCGATCGCCTGTTGCTGATGGATGGCGGGACACTGGTCGCTGACGGGTCACCGGCAGACGTGCTGGTCGATCATCATCTGGCCGCGCGTTTCGGCGTGCGGCGCGGGCCGGATGGGTGGCAGCGGGCGTAGAACTGCGCCACTTGGCGACTGCCACGGCCCGCCCTATACCCCCAATATGCCCCCTATCGGCCAACCCCTCCCCCCCTCCGCCCGCACCACGGCCACTGCCATGGCAGAGCTGATCAGCGACCTGCGTGAGAAAGCCGCGCGCATCGCCCTGGGCGGCCCGCAAGCCTCCCGCGAAAAGCATGTCGCACGCGGCAAGTTGCTGCCCCGGCAACGCGTCGAGGCCCTACTCGATCCGCACACCGGATTCCTCGAAATCGGCCAGTTCGCCGCCCACGATGTCTATGGCGAGGATGTGCCCGCCGCCGGACTCATCGCCGGCGTCGGCCAGGTGTCGGGCCGGCTGTGCGTCATCGTCGCCAATGATGCGACGGTGAAGGGCGGCAGCTATTATCCGCTTACCGTCAAGAAGCATCTGCGCGCCCAGGAAATCGCCGCGCAAAATGGCCTGCCCTGCCTCTATCTGGTCGACAGCGGCGGCGCCAACCTGCCGCGCCAGGATGAAGTGTTTCCCGATCGCGATCATTTCGGCCGCATCTTCTTCAACCAGGCCAACATGAGCGCGCAGGGCATCCCGCAGATCGCCGCGGTGCTCGGCAGTTGCACCGCCGGCGGCGCCTATGTGCCGGCCATGGCCGACGAATCGATCATCGTGAAGAACCAGGGCACCATCTTCCTGGGCGGGCCGCCGCTGGTGAAGGCCGCTACCGGCGAAGAAGTCACCGCCGAGGATCTGGGCGGCGGCGATGTCCACACCCGCCTGTCGGGCGTTGCCGATCATCTGGCCGAAAATGATCAGGACGCGATCGACATCACCCGCCGCATCGTCAGCACCTTCCCCGCGCCGGCTGCGGTGGCGCCAGGCCCGGCCCGCCCGCCGTTGTTCGACGCACACGAACTGAATGCGCTCGCTCCCATCGACACCCGCGTGCCGGTGGATGTGCGGGAGATCATCGCGCGGCTGGTTGATGCTTCCGAACTGCACGAATTCAAGCCGCGCTATGGCGAGACGCTTGTCACCGGCTTTGCCGAGATCGAGGGCCACAGGGTCGGCATCATCGCCAACAACGGCATCCTGTTCAGCGAATCCGCCCAGAAAGGCGCGCATTTCATCGAGCTGGCCTGCCAGCGCCGCATCCCGCTATTGTTCCTGCAGAATATCAGCGGCTTCATGGTCGGCCGCCGCTTTGAAAATGAAGGCATCGCCAAGCATGGCGCCAAATTGGTGACGGCGGTCAGTTGCGCCGCCGTGCCCAAGATCACCGTGATCACCGGCGGCAGCTTCGGCGCCGGCAATTATGGCATGTGCGGCAGAGCCTATGCCCCGCGCTTCCTGTGGATGTGGCCCAATGCCCGCATCAGCGTGATGGGCGGCGAGCAGGCCGCCAGCGTGCTGGCCACGGTGAAGAGCGGCGGCTTCAAGACGAAGGCCGAGGAAGAAGCGTTCAAGGCCCCGATCCGCGCCCAATATGAACGCGAAGGCCATCCCCTTCATGCCAGCGCCCGCCTGTGGGACGATGGCATCATCGCGCCCGAAGACACCCGCGCCGTGGTGGCACTGTCGCTGGCGGCATCCCTGCAACAGCCCGTGCCGGAAACGCGCTTCGGCACGTTTCGGATGTGATGGCCATGCTGGATGAAACCCTCGACGATTGGGGCACCGCCCGCCTCACCCTCAACCGCCCCGAACGGCACAACGCCTTCAACGCCGATCTGATCGCGGCGCTCACCGAAGCCTTCACCCGCCTCTCCGCCGTGCCCGACGTCCGCGCCATCATCCTCAGCGGTGCCGGCAAGAGCTTTTCCGCCGGCGCCGATCTCGACTGGATGCGCGCCGCAGCGACCTGGAGCGAGGCGGACAACCAGGCCGACGCTATGCGCCTGTCCGACATGCTGGCCGCCATCAACAATTGCGCCAAGCCGGTGATCGTCGTCGCCCATGGCCATGTCACCGGCGGCGGCGTCGGGCTGGTCGCATGTGCCGACATGGCGGTCGCCATCGACGGCGCCCAGTTCCGCCTGTCCGAAGTGCGGCTCGGCCTCACGCCGGCCACCATCTCGCCGTTCGTGATTGCCAAGATCGGCGCGGCGGCGCGGCGCTGGTTCCTCACCGCCGAAGCCTTCACCGCCGATCAGGCGCTGGCAATGGGCCTGGTGAACGAAATCGCCACCGATGCCGACGCCGCCGAAGCAATCGTCGCGCACTGGCTGGCCCATATCGGCCAGGCCGCGCCGCAGGCCATCGCCGATGCCAAGCGGTTGGCGCTGGATTTCGCCGATCAACCGATCACCGACGAATTGCGCGAAGAAACCGCCCGCCGCATCGCTGCGCGCCGGGTCAGCCGCGAAGGCCGCGAGGGCATCAACGCCTTCCTGACCAAGGGAAAACCATCATGGGTGCTGGAATGAAATCTGCGCTGCTCGCCGCCGCGCTGCTTGTTACTGCCCCCGCGATGGCCGGCCCGAAGGAAGAGGTGCTCGCCGCCACCGATGCCTTCATGGCCGCGCTCAACAGCAACAACCCGGATGCCGCCGAAGCGCTGACCCATCCGTCGCTGACCATCCAGATCCTCAGCTTCCCACCCGGCAAGCCCAGCGCCTTTCGCACCCTCACCCGCCAGCAATTGTTCGACAATTTCCGCAATGCACCGCCACGCAAATTCGACGAACGCATCGTGCGCCGCGATGTGCGGCTTGCGCGCGATTTCGCACAGGTCTGGGCGCCCTACACGCTGGATATCGATGGCAAGCGCATCCATTGCGGCGTCGACAGCTTCGGCTGGAGCAAGGTCGATGGCAAATGGCTGCTGACCAGCTTTGCCTGGACCGCCGATCCGAACGGCTGCCCGCCCAAGTGAGCAACATGCAAAAAATCCTGATCGCCAACCGCGGCGAAATCGCCCGCCGCATCATCCGCACCGCGCATCGGATGGGCATCGCCACCGTCGCCGTGCACAGCGCCGCCGATGCCGATGCCCCCTTCGTGCGCGAAGCCGGCCAGGCCGTGCCGCTGCCCGGCGCGCGCGCCTATCTCGATGCCGATGCCATCATTGCCGCGGCCAAGCGCACCGGCGCCGATGCTGTCCACCCCGGCTATGGCTTCCTCAGTGAGAATGCCGATTTCGCCAAGGCGTTGAAAAAGGCCGGCCTGATCTTCATCGGCCCACCCGAAGCCGCCATGCGGGTGATGGCCCTGAAAGACACCGCCAAGGCCGCCATGAAGAAGGCCGGCGTGCCGATCACCCCCGGCTATCACGGCAATGATCAATCGCTGGTCCGCCTGCAAAAGGCGGCGGAAGGCGTCGGCTTCCCACTGCTGATCAAGGCGGTGGCCGGCGGCGGCGGCAAGGGCATGCGCTCGGTCCATAGCGCTGATGAATTTGCCGAAAATCTGATGGCCGCCCAGCGCGAAGGCGAGACATCGTTCGGCAATCCGGCGGTGATGCTGGAAAAATTGATCCTGCGCCCGCGCCATGTGGAGGTGCAATTGTTCGCCGACAGCCACGGCAATGCCGTGCATCTGTTCGAACGCGATTGTTCCCTGCAACGCCGCCACCAGAAAGTGATCGAGGAAGCCCCGGCCCCCGGCCTGTCCGACCGACTGCGCCACACGCTCGGCATCGCCGCCGTCACCGCTGCCCACGCCATCGGCTATGCCGGTGCCGGCACGGTCGAATTCATCCTCGATCTCGACACCGTCGATGCAGACGGCGATCCCGCCTTCTACTTCATGGAAATGAACACCCGCCTGCAGGTGGAACATCCCGTCACCGAATGCATCACGGGCGAAGATCTGGTCGAATGGCAGATCCGCGTCGCCCGCGGCGAGCCGTTGCCGAAAACTCAGGACGAACTGACCATCACCGGCCACGCCGTCGAAGCGCGCCTCTATGCCGAAGACCCGGACAGCGGCTTCCTGCCCGCCACCGGCACGCTGCGCCACCTGGCGTTCGGCAGCGGGGCCGGCGTGCGCATCGATACCGGCGTCGAAACCGGCAGCCGCATCGGGCTGGATTATGATCCGATGATCGCCAAGGTCATCGCCCACGGCGCCACCCGCAGCGAAGCCATCGACCGGCTGGTCGGCGCGCTGGATGCCACCATCGTCGATGGCCTCAAATCCAACCGCGCCTTCCTCGCCCGGCTGGCCGATCACCCGGCGTTCCGCGCCGGCGATGTCGATACCGGTTTCATCGCCCGCCACGCGGCTGACCTGGGAGCGCCGGCGCTGTGCCCGCCGCCGGTGCTGCTGATCGCGGCGCTTGGCCTCGGCCTGCCAAAGGCCCAGCCCGCCACCATCTTCGAACGGCTCGCCATCCGCATCAACCTGCCGGCGCAAACCCATGTGCAGCTCTGGTGGCAGGATGTGCTGCACGACATCAGCCTGCGCAGTGTCGGCCAGGATCGCTGGCGCATCGGCGGGCTGGCCGGTGTCGGCGAAGTCACCGCGCGGCGGACAGGCGATCATGGGCTGATCATCGATCTGGCCGGCAAATTGCTGCCCGCCACCGTGTTGCTGGGCGACACGACCGTCGACGTGCGCCTCGCCGGCCAGAGCTGGCACCTCGGCACCCGCCCCCCGCGCCGCGCCAGCGCCGGCGGCGGTGACGGCCGCGTGATGGCGCCGATGCCGGGCCGTGTGCTCAGCGTGGATGTGGCGCCCGGCCAGGCCGTGGCCGAAGGCGATCGCCTGCTGGTGCTGGAAGCCATGAAGATGGAACACCGCCTGCTGGCACGGCAAGCCGGCACCGTGCAGGCGCTGCACATCGCAGTCGGCGATCAGGTCAACGACGGCATGTTGCTGGTGGAAATCGGCTGAACCAGCGCCTTCCCGCACGAAGTTGCTGCGCTTACAACAATCGCCAATATCGCAAGAGGGAACCCAATATGCTCAGCCAGTTGCGCTTCGACCATGGCGATACGATCGAGATGCTGCGCGACTCCGTGCGCGCCTTCGCGGCCGCCGAAATCGCCCCGCGCGCCGCCGAAATTGACGCGAAAAATGAATTCCCGCGCGATCTCTGGCCCAAGCTGGGCGATCTCGGCCTGCACGGCATTACCGTGCCCGAAGCCGATGGCGGTGCTGGCCTCGGCTATCTCGCGCATGTCGTGGTGGTGGAGGAACTCTCCCGCGCCTCGGCCAGTGTCGGCCTGTCCTACGGCGCCCACACCAATTTGTGCATCAACCAGATCGCCCGCTGGGGCACCGCCGAACAGAAGGCGCGCTACCTGCCCGATCTGATCAGCGGCGCCCATGTCGGCAGCCTCGCCATGTCCGAACCCGGCGCCGGCAGCGACGTCATCGGCATGAAGCTGCGCGCCGACCAGCAGGGCAACGGCGATTATGTGCTCAATGGCAACAAGATGTGGATCACCAATGGCCCCCACGCCGAAACCCTGGTGGTCTATGCCAAGACCGATCCGGCCGCCGGCAGCAAGGGTGTGACGGCGTTCCTGATCGAAAAGTCCATGGCCGGCTTCTCCACCGCCCAGAAACTCGACAAGCTCGGCATGCGCGGCTCAGACACCTGCGAGCTGGTGTTCGAAAACTGCACCGTACCGGCCGAAAACATCCTCGGCGGGGTCGGCAATGGCGCCCGTGTGCTGATGTCGGGCCTCGATTATGAACGCGTCGTGCTCGCCGCCGGCCCGATCGGCATCATGCAGGCCTGCATGGATGTGGTGGTGCCCTATGTGCACGAACGCCAGCAGTTCGGCCAACCCATCGGCACCTTCCAGTTGATGCAGGGCAAATTGGCCGACATGTATGTCGCGCTGTCCACGGCGCGCGCCTACACCTATGCCGTCGCGCAGGCCTGCGACCGCGGCGAGACCACCCGCAAGGACAGCGCCGGCTGCATCCTCTACACCGCCGAAAAAGCCACCTGGATGGCGCTGGAGGCGATCCAGTGTCTTGGCGGCAACGGCTATATCAACGATTATCCCACCGGGCGCTTGTTGCGTGACGCCAAGCTCTATGAAATCGGCGCCGGCACCAGCGAGATCCGCCGCTACCTGATCGGCCGGGAACTGTTCGACGAAACCGCCTGACCCTTGACGCTGGAGCCGTTCAAATGAAGATGCTTGTCGCTGCCGTGCTGCTCATTGCAACCCCGGCTCTTGCGCAACTGCCGCCCGGCATGAAGATGCCGCCGCCAGTCAAGGTCGGCAAGCCGGACACGGCGCTGCTGAAGGCCGCCACGGCTGAAGCGCCCGCCACGCTGGCCACGCTCGAACGGCTGGTGAACATCGAAAGCGGCAGCTACGACACCGAAGGTCTGGTCGCCATCGGCAATCTGCTTGCCGATGAACTCGCGGCGCGCGGCGCGCAGGTGGAGCGGATGCAGGGCAAGCCAGGCACCCGCGGTGACATCATCGTCGGCCGCCTGACCGGCACCGGCACGGGCAAGCTGCTGCTGCTGGCCCACATGGACACGGTCTACACCCACGGCCAGCTCGCAGAAACGCCGTGGCGCGTGGCAGACGGCAAAGCCTATGGCCCCGGCATCGCCGACGACAAGAGCGGCATCGCCGTCATCCTGTCGGCAATAAAGCTCCTGAAACCCGCCGATTTCGGCCAGCTCACCATCGCCTTCAACACCGACGAGGAAATCGGCTCGCTGGGTTCGGGCGATCTCATCACCGAACTGGCACGCGGCCAGAGCGCCGTGCTCAGCTTCGAACCGACCACGGCCGTGCCACTGGAGGGCATGATTGCCGGCACATCGGGTACCAACAGCGTGTTCGTGCACATCGAAGGCAAGGCTGCGCATGCCGGCAACAACCCCGAACTGGGCAACAATGCCCTGGTGGAGGCCGCGCATGTGATCGCCGTCACCAAGGACATGGACGAAGGCCAGGGCAAGCGCCGCTTCAACTGGACACAGGTGAGCCAGGAAGGCAGCGCCCGCAACATGATCCCCGATGACGTCACGCTGATCGGCGACCTGCGCGACATCAGCGACGATCGCGTGCGCGCCTTTGAAACCGAAATGAAGCGTCGGCTCGCCACGCCATCGGTCCCCGGCACCAAGGTGACGGTGAATGTCCAGATCAACCGTCCGGCGTTCACGGCCGATGCTGCCAGCCTGGCCCTGATCGATCGCGCGCGCAGCATCTACCAGGAAGCCGGCGGTCCGGATCTGTTCGTGCTGCCGCGGTCAGGCGGCGGCACCGATGCGGGCTTTGCCGCGCGCGCCGGCGTGCCGGTGCTGGAGGCGCTCGGCCTGCCCGGCTTCGGCTATCACAGCAGTGCGGAGGAATATGTGTTGATCGATGCCATCCCGCGCCGGCTGTATCTGGCGGCGCGCCTGATCCGCGAGTTGGGGCGGTAACACCCGCGCCATGGCCCGCGCCAATCTGCTTGCCTACGGCCAGGTCGCCGCCGGCATCGGCGCCCTGTGCGCGATGGATGCGCTGGTGAAATATCTGGCGCTGCGCCATGGCGTGCCGCTTACCAGCTTTGGCCGTTATGGCAGCGGCGCCCTGATCGCGCTGCTGGTGTGGCAGGTGCAGGGCCGGCCCGGCCTGGCGCCCGGCGGCCTGCACGCGCATCTGCTGCGCGGGTCGTTGATCGTGGCCATGGCGCTGCTGTTCTTCTGGGCGCTCACCCAGTTGACGCTGGCGCTGGCGCTCACCCTGGCCTTTGTCGGCCCGTTGCTGGTGCCGCCACTGGCTGCGTTGTTCCTGAAGGAACCCATGCAGCCGCGCTTCGTGTTTGCCGGCCTGATCGGTTTTGGCGGCGTGGTGGTCGCGGCGGGCGGAGTCCCCGATCTGGCCGGCACCAAGCTGCTGGCGGTGCTGGCCGCTGTCGGTGCGGCGCTGCTCTATGCCCTGTCGTCGCTGGTGCTGCGCGCCCGCGCCACCCGCGACAGCGCCACGGTCATCACCCTGATGGGCGCGGTGGTGCCGGCCGTGATCCTGTCACCCGCGCTGGTGGGCGCAGAAACAATGGGCGCCCATGATCTCGGGCTGATGCTGGCCACGGGCCTGGTCGGCAATATCGGCGTGCAATTGATGGCGCGCGGCTATGCCCATCTCGAAGCGCAGGCATCGGCGGTGATGGAATTCACCGGCCTGCCCTGGGCGGCGCTGCTTGGCTGGATGGTGTTTGCCGAACCGGTGGCGCCTGCCACCATCCTGGGCGCGTTGATCATCGCTGCCGCCTGCCTGTGGGCCACGCGGCGCAGCCCGGCGCTGCCGTCTATTGCGCCGCCGCCAGCGCCAATTCCTTGAGGCACACCGCCTTGGCCCGGCCCACGGCTGCCATGTCCGGCAACAGGTCCACAGCCTCCTGCGCATCGATCAGATATTGCGCGCGTGCGCTGCTGTTGTGGCTACCGGCCGGAGCGCCGCAAATCACCTGAATCCCCAGCACTGGCGACCGGCGCGGATCGGCCACCGCCAGCACATCGGAAGGCGCCCGCGGCAGCGCCGCCGCCAGCGCCGCGGTCAGTTCGGCACCGCGCTGCGCATCGCTGCCGCGCGCCAGTTGCGGCGCCAGTGCGATCCAGTCCGCCGCACCATTGCGGATGGCGCCCAGCACCCGCGCCCAGTCACCGCCCGCCACCAATTTCTGGGTGGCCGGGCGAGGACCGTCCTTGGCCGCATCCGCCGCAAACTGGCTGGCCGACAGGATCATTCCAAGGGCAAGGGCAATGATCATGGCAGCGTCTCCATGCGCGAATATGGCCAGCATGGCGGGCAATGCAATGGTGGAACCGGGACAAAAGCGGGGAAAATGCCGGGCCCGCCCACCCGCGTCAGGCTGGCGGATCGGCAATCATCGCCGTGAAGCTGGCTTCGGCCACCAATTTGCCATCCACTTCGGCACGGCCGGCGAACTTGGCGATGCGGCCGCGGTCCTGCACGATCTCGACCTTCAGATGCAGCAGACAGCCGGGCTCCACGGGCGTGCGGAACTTGGCGTTGTCGATGGCCATGAAATACACCAGCTTGTCCGACACATCACCTTCACCGGCCTTGGCGCGCGCACCATAGATGGCCAGCACGCCGGCGGTCTGCGCCAGCGCCTCCACGATCAGCACGCCGGGCATGATCGGCCGGGCCGGAAAATGTCCGGCAAAAAACGGCTCGTTGATCGTCACCGCCTTGATGCCGGTGGCGGATTGACCGGGGATCAGATCGATCACCCGGTCAACCAGCAACATCGGGAAACGGTGAGGCAGCATCGCCATCACCGCCCGCACATCAATCGGGCCTACCGCAACCGGATCAGCCATCCGGATTACCGGCGCGGCGGGGTGGCCGACGCGCCCGGCGCCGGTGCAGCGCCGGCAGCCGGCGCTGCACCGGCCGGCGGTGCCGGCGGCGTGGTGGACACGCGCGGCAGCGCCTTGTCGAGACGCGCCAGCACTTCGGCGGTGATGTCCAGCGCCGCCGCATGCTGCAACGTCACCTGTTCATCGACCGCGATATTGGCACCGCGCTCGCGCATGATGGCGCTGACGATCGGCGTGGAGGCATCGCTGATCTGCTTGATCACCCACTGCTCGGCGGCCTGGATTTCCTGCTGGCGGCGCTGCAGTTCCTGATCGGCCTGCTGGCGACGGGTGTCGAAATCCTTCACCTTGGTCTGCCAGGCCGTGATGGCAGCCGGCGCGGCGCCCTGCTGGGGCTGGCTGTCGCGCAGCGTCTTTTCTTCGGCAGCCAGGCTGGTGCGCAGCTGGTTCAGACGGGCGACCAGCGCATCACCTTTCGGCTTCAGCTCGGCCTGCGCGGCCTTGGCCGCCGCCGAGTTGGCGATCATTTCCTGACGGTCAACCGTCACGATGATGGCGGCTGGCACCTGTTGCGCCAGAACGGGAGTGGAAACGCCGGCCAGCGCCAGCGCGATCAGCAGCTTGTTCATCAGAATGCAGTCCCTACGTTGAATTGGAATAACTGTGGATCGTCCCCTGGCTGAGTCACCAGGGCTTTGGCAAGGTCAAACCGGAACGGCCCGAACGGCGAGTTCCAATTCACCCCGATCCCCACGGCCACACGCGGTCTGGGCGTGTTGCCCAGATACTCTTCGACAAACCCCGACGAAAATCCATCGCTGGGCAGGCACGGTGCCACCTGGCCGGGCACCCGTGGTGCCGCCACCCCCGGACCGTCCTGACAGGTCAGATTGGGGGCATTCAGGCTCCACAGCGCGCCGACATCGGCAAAGATCGACGGCCTGATGCCCAATTCCTGCACGGCCGAACCAAGCGGAATACGAATTTCGGCGCGCGCCACATAATAAGCCCGGCCACCCAGCGCATCATCCAGCGCCTGGCGGCGATCCTGCACGATGTCGCCATTGAGATCGAGCGGCCGGCGCAGCACGCGCGGGCCGACACCGCGGATGTTGAACCCGCGAAACTGCGGCTGGCCCAGGAAGAAGCGGTTGGTCAGGATGACATCCTGCCCGCCATAGCCCGTCACATAGCCGCCTTCGCCGCCGACGTTCAGCACGAAGCCGGAGCCGAACAGCGGCGTGAACCAGTCATAGTTCACGCGGGTGGTGACGAACTTGATACCGATCGGCACACCGGCCAGATCGCTGCTGAAGGTGAAACGCTGCCCGGCCGACGGCAGGCGGATATTGTTCAAGCTGTTGTAGATCAGCGAGAAGCCCACCGTGGAAACCGTACGGTTGCCCAATTGTTCGCACAGGAAGCGCCCGGCCAGCAGCGGATCGCAAACCCCGTTGCGGAAGAACACCGCCTGATCCAGCCCGATTTCCTCACGGCTGAGGCCATAGCGCAGCGAGGACGCCCAGAATTCGGTAATCGAAAAACCGGTGCGCACCTGGAAGCCGGTCGACACCTGCGTGTAGGTGGTGTCACGCGTGTTGTTCCCCGTAAAGCGGAACGAGCGGAAATCGCGGCGGAAGATATCAAACCCGAGCGCCAGGTTGCGTCCGCCCAGATACGGCTCGGTAAAGCCGGCTTCCACCGACCGCGCGAAGCTGGAGATATTGCCCGACAGGCGGATTTCCTGGCCACGGCCGCGGAAGTTGCGCTGCCGCACGCTCGCCGAGAAAATGAACCGCTCGATGCTGGAAAAGCCGGCCGACAATTGCAATTCGCCGGTCGGGCGTTCCTGCACATTGGCTTCCAGCACGATGCGGTCGGGCGTCGTGCCGGGCTTTTGTTCGATGTCCAGCTTGTCCTGGAAGAAGCCGAGGCCGAGCAGGCGGTCCTTCGATCGCCTGACCTTGATCGAATTGAACGCGTCGCCTTCCGCCACACGGAATTCGCGGCGGATCACATTGTCGTGGGTGATGGTGTTGCCGTTGATCGCCACCCGTTCCACATAGACGCGCGGCACCTCCCCGATCTGGAAGGTGACGTTCATCTCCAATTTGTCCTTGTCACGCTCGAACTGCGGGCGGACATCGGCAAAGGCATAGCCAAGCAGACCGGCGGTTTCCGACAGGCCTTCAACCGTGTTTTCAATGGCCTGCGCGTCGTACCAATCGCCTTCCTTGATGCGGATGATCGGCCGGAACTCCTTGGGCTTGATGTCGCGCAGATCGGATTTCAGATCGACCGTGCCGAACTTGTAACGTTCCCCTTCCTCGACCACATAGGTGACGATGAAGTCCTTCTTGTCCGGTGTCAGTTCGGCAACCACCGAGGCAACGCGGAAATCGGCATAGCCTTCGGTCAGATAATATTGCCGCAACTTCTGCTGGTCATAGGCCAGGCGATCAGGATCATAAGTGTCGTTGGAGGTGAAGAACCGCCAGGTACGCGCCTGCTTCGACGCCATCTGCTTGCGGATTTCGCCTTCCTTGAACTTCACGTTGCCCAGGATATTGATCTGGCGGATCTTGGATTTCGGGCCTTCGTTGATCTCGAACACCACGTCGACGCGATTCTGTTCAAGCTGCACGATCTTGGGCTCGACACTGGCGGCAAAGCGCCCGCCGCGGCGATAGAGCTCCAGGATGCGGCCCAGATCGGCCCGCGCCTTTGATCGGGTGAAGATCTGGCGCGGCGCCAGGCGAATTTCCTCGCGGATCTTCTCCTCCTTCACCCGCTTGCCGCCTTCGATGATGATCCGGTTGATCACCGGATTTTCCTTCACCTCGACGGTCAGTGCGCCATTGTCGTCGCGGATCGTGGCATCGGCAAACAGTTCGGACGCATAAAGCGCCTTCAGCGCCGTATCGAGCCCGTTGCGATCATAGCGATCGCCAATGGCCAGATTGAGGTAGGAACGCACGGTTTCCGGCTCAAGCCGTTCGGTGCCACGCACCACCACACTGCGCACGACGCCGACATTGGCAGCGGTGGCTGGCAGCGCCGCCTGGCCGCGCGTTTCGGACGCGCGCGCTTCGGCTTCGGCAGACGGGCGCGGCGGTTGCGGCGCGGGCGGGCGGGGCTGCTGCGCCAGCGCCGGCGTTGCCAATGCGCCAGCCAGAGCGCCGGCCAACGCTGTTGACAACAACAGGTTGCGCGCCGGGCGGCGCCAGGTCTGCCCTGCCGATGCTGTCTCTTGCTTAACCTGCATCAACTCCACCAGTCGTATCAGTCGCCCAGCGATTTCCCAAGCCAGTGGCCCCGATTGCCGTGCCGCCGGATGACCCGGCGCCTGTTCCTGTGCCCCCATCAACCCAGCCAGCTCGCCAGGCGGTTCCAAATTCCAACCGAGCTCATGTCCTGCCAGGTGAGCACTGCCATCAACGACATCAGCGCTGCAAATCCCGACATGAAAGCCCATTGCTGAACCCGTTCCGCCAGAGGCTGCCGCCGCACGGCCTCGATGCCGTAGAGCAGAAGATGTCCGCCGTCCAGCATCGGGATGGGCAGCAAATTGATGAAGCCAAGGTTGATCGAAAAGAACGCCATGAACGCCACGGCGGAGAGCAAGCCCATGCTGGCCTGCTGCCCGGCGATCTGCGCAGTCTTCACCGGGCCGCCCATTTCCGCAAGGCTGCGCTCCCCCATCACCACCTGGCGCAGCGTGCGCCCGATGGTCTTGGTGATGCTCCAGGTGTCGATCACTGCCCAGCGCAAGGCGTCGCCCAGGCCAACCGCCTCGGTCACCTGTTCGGCCGGGCGCTGAATGCCGATGCGCGGATGATGGCTGATGTTGCCGAAACGATCGGTGGTATCGACCATGTCCGGCACCACGCGGATCATCTGGCGTTGGCCATTGCGCTCGATTTCCAGCATCACCGGATCACCAACACCGGTCACCACCAGATTGACGACATCCTCGAAACGTTCAACCGGCGTGCCATCCACCGCCGTCACCCGGTCGCCCGCCAGGATGCCGGCGCGCGCTGCGGCGCTGCCCGCCTGCACATCGGCAACGATGGTCGGGCTGGCAAGGTGGCCCAGCGTCAGGTTGAACGCCGCCAGGATCAGGATCGCGAACAGGAAATTGATCGCTGGCCCGGCCGCCACGATGATCGCGCGCTGCCACAGCGGCAGAAAGGCAAACAGCCCGCGCTTTTCCTCGTCTGGCAGGGCCAGGATCGCCGGATCGGCCTGGCTGGCCTCGTTCATGTCGCCAACGAACTTCACATAGCCGCCCAGCGGGATGGCATTGATCCGCCAGCGCACACCGCGCCGATCGGTAACGCCAACCAGCTCGCGCCCAAAGCCGACACCAAAGGCCTCGATCCTGGTGTCGAACATCCGGCCCGCCAGATAATGGCCGCCCTCATGCACCACCACCAGCACCGCGATCATCGCGATGAAACTGGCCAAGGTGAAGATCAGCCCCGGTTGCTGCAGCGTGTCGATGGGGTTCATGCGGCGAGCTTCTTCATGCTGCGCAGCGGGCCACAAGGCCGCGCGCGGCGGTGCGGGCGGCGGCGTCGATCGCCACCACCTCTTCCAGGGTCGCCACCGGTCCCGATGCCACCATGTTCAATGTCTCCGCCACGATGGCGTCGATATCAAGGAAGCTTGCTTGCCCACACATGAACGCCGCCACGGCAATTTCATTGGCGGCGTTCAGGATGCACGGTGCACTGCCGCCCGCCCGCATCGCTGCCCACGCCAGCGCCAGGCAGGGAAAGCGTTCCAGATCAGGCGCTTCGAACGACAAGTTCGCAACCTGCGCAAGGTCCAGCCGCGCAGCCGGCGTCGCGATGCGTTCCGGCCAGCCCATGGCATAGGCGATCGGAATCCGCATGTCCGGGCTGCCCAATTGCGCCAGCACGCTGCCATCGACATATTCCACCATCGAATGGATCACCGATTGCGGGTGCACGATCACATCCAGCTTGGCGATATCCACCGGAAACAGTTGCGCCGCCTCGATCAGCTCAAGCCCCTTGTTCATCAACGTGGCGCTGTCGATGCTGATCTTGGCGCCCATGGACCAGGTCGGATGCTTGCAGGCATCGGCCACACTCACCCCGCGCATTGCCTCCCGGCTGCGGGTGCGAAACGGCCCGCCGCTCGCCGTCAGGATGATCCGCTCGACCTGCTCCGGCGCATCATGCGGAAACACCTGGAAAATCGCGTTATGTTCGCTGTCCACCGGCAGCAAGGTCGCGCCATATTGCTTCGCCGCCGCCGTCACCACCGGGCCAGCGCAAACCAGCGTCTCCTTGTTGGCGATGCCGATCTGCGCGCCGCGCCGCACCGCCGCCATTGTCGGTTCCAGCCCGACCGCGCCCATCACCGCGGTGATCACGATCTCGGCATCGCGCGCTGCCGCTTCGATCACCGCTTCTGGCCCGGCCGCCGATTCGATGCCGGTGCCGGCCAGCAAATCCTTCAACGCCGCCGCCTTGCTGGCATCGGCCACCGCCGCGAACCGAGCGCCACACGCCTTCGCCGCCGCCGCCAGCCCTGCGATATCGCTGCCCGCCGTCAACGCCTCGACCTGCCAGCGGCCCGGATTGCGCGCCACCAGATCGAGCGCCTGGCTGCCCACCGAACCGGTGGCGCCCAGGATGGTCAAACCCCGCGTCATTCTACACCTGTCATCCCGCCCACCCCGTCGCGGCAAAGGCGCCCGCCCCGGCCACCGCCGCCGGCACCAGCCCATCGAGCCTGTCCATCACCCCGCCATGGCCGGGCAGCAATGTGCCGCTGTCCTTCACGCCTGCGCGCCGTTTCAGGCTGCTCTGGTACAAATCCCCCAGGATCGACAAGATCGCCAACGGCACCGCCAGCGCCGCCAATCGCCCGGCGCCGGCCAGATTGGCATAGCCCGGCCATAATATCAGCATGATCCCCGCCACGATCAGCGCGCCGACCACGCCGCCGGCCGCCCCGCTCCAGGTCTTGTTCGGGCTGATCGCCGGCGCCAGTTTCGGGCCGCCCAGCGCCCGCCCGGTGAAATAGGCACAGATATCCGCGCCCCACACCACCGCCATCACGAACAACGTCGCAAAAAATCCCCAGGGCAGCCCGCGCAGCCACACCATCGCCACCGCTGGCAGCCCGCAATAAAGCAGGCCCAGCATCATCGCGCGCCCAGTCCCCTTTTGCAGGCGCGCCGCAAACAGCCCGCCCAGCCCGGCACCGCCACCCAGCAGCATCAACGCCTCGGCCGGATTGCCCATCATCGCCGCCACCCACACCGCAGCGCCAAGCACCGCCAGGCCAAGCCGACGCAGCAACGACGGCAACCGGTGCATCGTCGCCCATTCGCTGAACATCACCAATATGGCCGCCGCCACCAGCCCGGCAAAGGCAATGCCGCCAAACCACAGCGCCGCCACAGCCACCGTCACCAGCACCACGCCGGTCAAAATCCGTTTGCGCAATTGAGCCTGCACCAGTCTCAGCGCCCGCCAAAGCGCCGCTCACGGCGCGCAAATTCATCCAGGGACGCCGCCAGCGCCGCACCATCGAAATCCGGCCACAAGGTGTCGGTCACCAGAAATTCCGCATATGCGGACTGCCACAACAGGAAATTCGACAGACGCAGCTCGCCGGACGTGCGCAGCACCGCATCGGGCGGCGGCAAGCCAGCAGTATCGAGCCGGCTTTCCAGCGTCTCCAGACCGATCGTTTCCGGATCAAGCTGCCCGGCCGCGACATCGGCCGCCAACCGCTGTGCCGCGCGCACCAGCTCGTGCTGCCCGCCATAATTCAGCGCCATCACCAGCTTCAGCCCGCGATTACCAACCGTGCGCGCCCGCGCATCCTCCAGCAACTGCACCAGATCCGGCTTCAGCGCCCGCCAATCGCCAATGAAATCCAGACACACGCCGTTCCGGTGCAGCGCATCGATTTCGCTGCGCACATAATGTTTCAACAAGCCCATCAGATCGGTGACTTCGTCCGGCGGCCGCTTCCAGTTCTCGCTGGAAAAGGCATAGAGCGTCAGCACTTCCAGGCCCAGGCCGGGCGCAGCCTCCACCACGCGGCGCACCGCCTCCACGCCTTCGCGGTGGCCGGCGATGCGCGGCAGCCGCCGGGCCTTGGCCCAGCGGCCATTGCCATCCATGATGATGGCCAGATGCCGGCACGCGGTGCCACCATCCGCAATGGAGGCTGCCGCCGGCTTCACCGGCCCAGGATTTCCTTTTCCTTGGCCGTCACCGTGGCGTCGATGTCGGTCATGGCCTTGTCGGTGATCTTCTGCACCTCGGCTTCGTGGCGCTTCTGTTCGTCCTGGCTGATCTTGCCTTTCTTCTCGGCGGTTTTCAGCGTTTCCATGCCATCGCGGCGCACGTTGCGGGCGGCGATCTTGGCTTTTTCCGCATAGGTGCCGGCCAGCTTGACCATTTCCTTGCGGCGCTCCTCGGTCATGTCCGGGATCGGCAGGCGCAGCGTCTGGCCGTCGGTGATCGGGTTCAGGCCCAGGCCAGCGGCGCGGATGGCCTTTTCCACCGGCGTCACATTGCTCTTGTCCCACACCTGCACGCTCAACATGCGCGCTTCCGGCGCTGTCACCGTGGCGAGCTGGCTCAGGGGCATGTTGGCGCCATACACATCCACATGCACGGTATCGAGCAACGAGGTGTTGGCCCGGCCGGTGCGCAAAGACCCCAGGTCATGCTTCAATGCATCGATGGCGCCGGCAGTGCGCCGCTCCAGATCGGCCTTGAACGGGGCCGGATCAAAATCAGCCATGTGGCTCTCCTTCGTCTGTCACGATTGTCGATGTGCCCTCACCGCGCAGCACCGACAGCAGCATGCCGGGTTCACGGATGCAGAACACGATGATGGGGATATTATTGTCGCGGCACATCGACACCGCACTGGCATCCATCACCTTCAGATTGTCGGCCAGCACGCGGCTGAAACTCACCTGCTCATAACGTTTTGCCGACGCCACACGCTTGGGATCGGCATCATAGACGCCATCGACACTGGTACCCTTGAACAACGCGTCGCAGTTCATTTCGGCGGCCCGCAATGCGGCGCCGGTATCGGTGGTGAAAAACGGGTTGCCGGTGCCGGCGGCAAAGATCACCACGCGGCCCTTTTCCAGATGCCGCTCGGCGCGGCGACGGATATAGGGCTCACACACGCTCGGCATCGGGATCGCCGATTGCACGCGGGTGTGGACGCCGATATTTTCCAGCGCATTCTGCATGGCCAGCGCGTTCATCACCGTGGCCAGCATCCCCATATAATCGGCGCTGCCCCGGTCAAAGCCCTTGGCCGCCGCCGCCAGCCCGCGGAAGATATTGCCGCCGCCCACCACCAGGCAAATCTCGACCCCGGTGTCGTGCACCGATTTCACTTCGCCGGCAATGCGGGTGGCTTCCTCGGGATCGATACCATAGGCGCCTTGCCCCATCAGCACTTCGCCGGACAGCTTCAGAAGGATACGTTTGAAGCCGGGCATGGCGGGTCAAATCTCTGCCGATGTTAAAACTAAACGGTCACTAGCGGCGCTTGCCCGCACTGCCAAGCAGAAGGGTGCGAAAATCGGTGGACAAGCAAAAGGGCGAGCAGAGTTTCCCCTGCCCGCCCCCGTTGCAAAACCAAAGCTTACAGCCCGGCCGCAGCCGCAACTTCCGCCGCGAAATCGCTCTGCTGCTTCTCGATGCCTTCACCAAGCTGCATGCGCACAAAGCCCTTCAGCGTGATGGCGGTGCCGGCCGCCTTGGCAGCAGCCGCAACCACATCACCCACCTTGGACTTGCCGTCGATCACGAACACCTGGGTGATCAGCGCGCTTTCCTGGGCGAACTTGCGCACGCCGCCTTCGATCATCTTCTCGATGATCTCGGCCGGCTTGCCGCTGGTCGCGGCCTTTTCGCGGGCGATGGCGCGCTCACGCTCCAGCAGGGCCGGATCAAGGCCAGACTCATCGAGCGCCAGCGGGCTGGCCGCCGCCACATGCATGGCAATCTGCTTGGCCAGCGGCTCCAGCACATCGGCAGCAGCAGCCGATTCCAGACCAACCAGCACGCCGATGCGGCCGAGGCCCGGCACCACCGCGTTGTGGACATAGGATGCCACCACGCCCTGGCTGACTTCGATCATCGCCGTGCGGCGCAGCGACTGCTGTTCGCCGATGGTGGCGATGTTGGCGGTCAGCTTGTCGGCCACGGTCACATCGCTGCCCGGATAGGGCAATGCCGCCAGCGCCGCAGCATCGGCACCGGTTTCCAGCGCCAGCGCCGTCACGGTGGCGACAAAGCCCTGGAAAATCTCGTTCTTGGCAACGAAATCGGTTTCGCTGTTCACTTCCACCGCGGCACCCTTGGTGCCCGACACGGCCACGCCCACCAGGCCTTCGGCGGCAGTGCGCCCGGCCTTCTTGGCAGCCGAAGCCAGACCCTTGGCGCGCAGCCAATCGATGGCGGCTTCCATATCGCCAGCAGTTTCGGCCAGCGCCTTCTTGCAATCCATCATGCCTGCGCCGGTCTTGTCGCGCAGATCCTTCACCATGCCGGCAGTGATCTCAGCCATGGGATGCTCCTTTTGTCGTGTGAATGGGCGGGGCATTGCGCCGCCAATGTGAAACTGGTGTGACAAGAAGGCCGAAGCGCGCTGCGCCCGGCCTCCCGTCGTTGGCTACGGTCAGCTCAGGCTGCAGGCTGGGCCGGCTCGGCTTCGGCAATCGCGTCGGCCATTTCCACCGGCGCTTCTGCTTCGGCCACAGGCGCTTCGGCCAGAAACTCGACCGGTGCTTCTTCCATCGCACCAATATCGACGCCCTGCTCGACCGCACGACCCTGGCGGGCATCGATCACGGCATCGGCAATGGCGTTGACATACAACTGGATGGCGCGGCTGGCGTCATCATTGCCCGGCACCGGGAAAGCGATGCCGCTGGGATCGGTGTTGGTATCCAGAATGGCCACCACCGGAATACCCAGCACATTGGCCTCTTTTACGGCCAGCTCTTCCTTGTTGACGTCGATGATGAAGATCACGTCCGGCAGGCCGCCCATGTCGCGGATGCCGCCCAGCGAGGCTTCGAACTTGTCGCGCTCACGCGTCAGCTTCAGCACTTCCTTCTTGGTGAAGCCAGTGGTGTCGCCCGACAGGGTTTCTTCCAATTGCTTGAACTTGCGGATCGAGCCCGAAATCGTCTTCCAGTTGGTGAGCATGCCGCCCAGCCAGCGATGGTTGACATAATGCTGGCCACAACGACGCGCGGCTTCGGCAATCGGGTCCTGCGCCTGGCGCTTGGTGCCAACGAACAGCACCTTGCCGCCATGCTGCACAACGGCGCGCACGAAATCCAGGCTGCGCGCGAACAGCGGCACGGTCTGCGACAGATCGATGATGTGGACGCCGTTGCGCTCACCGAAGATGTAAGGCTTCATCTTCGGGTTCCAGCGATGCGTCTGGTGACCAAAATGGGCGCCTGCTTCAAGCAGATTCGCCATGGAAACGACGGGAGCCGCCATAGTATCTAACCTCCGGTTGGGCCGCCGCGGGGGAGTGACAGGGCAAAGGCCCGGCACCGGATATGTCCCCCCGCGTGGGGTTTGGGAGTGGCGCGCTTAGCGGAAGGGTTTAAGGGCGTCAAGCACCCTGACCGCGACGTTCGGCTGGCATCTACTTCTTAAACACTTGCCCACTATTTGCGAACGCTTCAAGTCGACTCGCTATTCGTACCAATTCTCTTATAATTGACTCAATTTCAAACCACTCATTGAGTAGACAAAACTTTCCTACGTCTAATACAAATCCTCTGAAAATATGAACTGGAACTTCAGGGTCATCATAGACAGCAACTACTACTTTAGGAAGCACGTGCCCAACGATTCCCGATTCCAAATAACGGTCTAATCGCTCGTCGAAATGCTCCATGGCGTCTCTAAGGCGCCTATCCGCCAGCGGCGATTCTTCGGTAACTTCAAGATAGCTCCGTAAATATGATGCGCGCTCCTTGTGCAATTTGCTATCTCGAGATGGAAAAAAATAGCGCGACAGGCACCCAGCCTGATGAATTATATTGTGGATTGATTCAAGAAAACGGCCCTCATACTCCGCAACAACCTCACCTTCCTCTTGGAAAATTGTCATGATTGCTTGCAAGAGTTTTAGCGATTTTAGAGCCGAAGAAGTATGAAACCTCATCGATTCAATATAAAAAGCCTGATACGGGCCGTGGATCAACTAATCTCCCCTTACCTATTACTTCCCCGCCGTCACCCGCAGCAGCTTGCCGTTCGTGTCGTCCGTCAGCAGATACATCGCGCCGCCCGGCCCTTCGATCACGTCGCGGATGCGTTCCTTGCGGTCGGTCAGCAGCCATTCCTCGCCGGTGACGCGATCACCATCCATCACCAGCCGCACCAGCGCCTGCACGCGCAAGCCACCCACGAAGATATTGCCCTTATACTCCGGCATAGACTTGCCGCTGTGGAAGATCATGCCCGAAGGCCCGATCACCGGGTCCCAATAATATTGCGGCTGCTCCATGCCCGGCGCCTTGCTGGTGTTGTCGTTGATCGGCTTGCCGCTATATTCCTCGCCATAGCCGATGGTCGGCCAGCCATAATCGCGGCCCATCTGGATCTGGTTCAGTTCGTCACCGCCCTTGGGGCCATGCTCCACTTCCCACAGCCGGCCACGCGCATCCAGCGCCGCGCCCTGCACGTTGCGGTTGCCATAGCTCCAGATTTCCGGCTTCGCGCCGGTCGCATTCACGAACGGATTGTCCTTGGGAATGGAGCCATCGCGGTTCACCCGCACGATCTTGCCGATGGCACTGTCCAGCTTTTGCGCCTGCACCCGGCCGGGCAGGATCGAACGATCGCCCAGCGTGATGATCAGGCTGCCATCCTTGGGAAACACCAGCCGCCCGCCGAAATGCTGCACGGAATCGAGCGTCGGCATCTGGCGATAGATCACCTGCACATCGCGCATTTCGGTGCCGACCAGATGCCCGCGCGCCACCGCCGTGCCGTTGCCGCCCTCCCGCGGCTCCGCATAGCTCCAATACACCCAGCCATCGCCGGGCAGCCCCACCCCCAGCATGCCGCCCTGGCTGCGTGCGTCGGTCGGCGGTGTGCCGGTGATCGGGGTCTTGCTGCCATCCTTGCCAACAATGGTCAGCCGCCCGGCCGCCTTCTCGCTGACCAGAAACCGCCCATCGGCCATGATCGCCACGCCCCACGGCTTGTTCAGCCCGGTGGCGATTTCGGTGACGGCCAGTTTGGTTTTCGATGTCACCGCTTCGGCGCGGGTCTGGCCGGCGAACGCGGGGGTGTTTTCCGGCACATTGGGCGGCCCCTGCGGCACCGGCGCGGCACAGGCCGGGGCAGCAATCAGGGCAGCGAGAATGAGGTGGCGCATGAAAATCTCCTATGGCCAAGCGCAATGCCCCCTTCTCCCCTCCCTTTCAAGGGAGGGGCCGGGGGTGGGTGTGCGCCACAAGCGCCCAGCCGACAATCTTGTGCGTCACACCGCAATTCGCGGCCGGCCCAGATAGTCCTTCTTGCCGAGCTTCACACCCTTGTTGCGGAAAATCCCATAAAGCATCGAGGCGTGGAAATAGAAATTGGGTTGGGCAAAACTCAGCAGGAAATCCTCGGATTTGAACGGCATCCGCCGCTCACCGAACACGAACGCCGTATCGCCGCCAACAAAGCCCTCCATCTCGGCCTCCGTCACCGCCGCCAGCGCCGCATCGGCTTCGCTCAGCATCGCGGTGAAGCTGGCATAATCCGCATCCGGCATGGCAAAGCCGCCGCCGGGGCTGAACTGGCCGGTGCGCATCGCGGCAATGGCGCCGGCACTATGCCCCGCCACGCTCTGCACCTGGAAGGCCAGCGGCAACATGTCGGGCGCCAGCCTGGCCTCGGCCAGATCACCAATGCCGGCGGCCTCGGCCTTGGCCAGTACGCTGAGGCAACCAGCGATGACCTGGCGGCAAGAGGGCACGAAGGCGGCGTGAAGGGAAATCGGCATGGTTGAGCTCCTGTTGTTGCTGCCAGATTGTCGCGCGAATTGGGGTGGAGAACAAGCTGGCCGCCACTCCCCTCCCCTTCAGGGGAGGGGCTGGGGGTGGGGCTGTGCCAATGGTAACCAACCTGCGTCTTTACGAGCACGGCCGGCGGCAAAGCCGCCGAGTCCGTTTGGTGTGTTGAAGAAAGGCAGGAAGAAAGAGCGTGGCGGAGCCACGCCGTCGGACGAGTCAAAAAGGGCGGGGAATGCCCCGCCCTTTTCGCTCGCCGTCCGATCTTGCCGGAGTCGGAAAATAGCGCTGCGCGCTATTTTCTCGCCCGGCTGCGATCAATGCTGACTGCTCGGCATATGCACCTCAAGCCCCTCCAGCGCCGCCGAAGCCTTGATCTGGCACGCCAGCCGGCTGTTGGGCTTGGCCGTATCCGCCAGCTCGATCATCGAATCTTCCAATTCGCTGCGCTCGCCAGTCACCGCTTCCCATTCCGACGGGATATAGCAATGGCAGGTGGCGCAGGCCGCGTTGCCGCCGCAATCGCCATCGATGCCCGGCACATTGTTCTGCACCGCGCCTTCCATCAGATTTTCGCCTTCCGGCACGTCGATTTCGTGGCGAGCACCCGTGTGCTCGACGTAAATGATCTTGACCATGTTATCCCCAACTCAGGCCGGAATGCGGACCATCAGCGATTTGTAACCCTTCACGAACGCACTCGGCACCCGCTCCGGCTCACCCATCACTTCGATGGTGTCGAACCGCTTCAGGATTTCTTCCCACAGGATCTTCAACTGCAATTCCGCCAGGCGATTGCCGACACAGCGGTGAATGCCAAAGCCGAAGCTCATGTGCTGGCGCGCGCGCGGCCGGTCGATCATGAAGGCATCCGGATTGTCGATCACCCGCTCGTCACGGTTGGCCGATGCGTACCACATCACCACCTTGTCGCCCTTGTGGATCAACTGCCCGCCCAGCACCGTATCCTGCAACGCCGTGCGGCGCATATGGGCCAGCGGCGTCTGATAACGGATAATTTCGGACACCATATTTTCCACCAGGCCGTGATTGGCGCGCAGCTTGGCCATCTCGCCCGGATTCTTGTTCAGGAAATACAGCCCGCCAGTGATCGAATTGCGGGTGGTATCGTTGCCGCCCACGATCAGCAGCACCAGATTGCCCATGAACTCCATCGGCGGCATGTTCCGCGTGGCCGGGTTGTGCGCCAGCATCGACACCAGATCGCCGGTCGGCTCGGCATTCACCCGCTCGTTCCACAACATGGTGAATTCCTGCAGCATCCCCAGCAGGATGGCCTGGCGCTCTTCCTTGGAAGGATTGCCCGGCAGTTCGGGGTCAGAGGTGGACACATCCGACCAGTAGGTCAGCATGCGGCGGCGCTCCTGCGGCCAGCCGAACAGCGTCGCCAGCATGCGGCTGGTCAGTTCGATCGACACCAGGTCAACCCAGTCAAACACCTCACCGCGCGGCAGGCTGTCCAGCACTTCGCAGGTGCGTTCGCGAATCAGCGACTCATAGCTGGCAAGATTGGTGCCCGAAACGATCGGGTTCACCGCCTTGCGCTGCACATCATGCTTGGGCGGGTCCATCGCGATGAACATCGGCATGATGAAATCCGGGTCCATATCGAACAGCGTGATGCCGCCCAGATGCGCGTCGGAACTGAACACCTGATGGTTGGTATCCACCGCCATCACATCGTTCCAGCGCGTCACGTTCCAGAAACCGCGGTGGCGATTGCTGTTGACGTTGGTGAAGAAAATCGGCGCTTCATCGCGCAACCGCTTGAAATACACCCGGTTGGTATCTGTCTCCCACCACAGCGGATCGGCGATATCCACCTCTTCCAGCGGCGCGGTGCGCAGATAGTCTTCCAGCGTCGCGGTATCGTGGTTCGGCAGATCGGGCCGCACGCGCGGCGGCAGCGGCCAGATCACGCTGCCCTGCGGCAGCGACTGGGTGATGCGTGTGTCTTTTAACTGTGTGGCCATGATGTCCTCCCCTGGGCCGCAGCCCGGTCATTGTTGCCCCTCAGATACGGAGATACACTACGCAAAGCGGCGCTGCCACCCAAATTTGCGGACAGCGCCTCCGTATTTGCACAACTCGCCATCTGGCAGGCATAACGATGGGAACCGGAGAGGTGTGATGGCAGATTTGCACGACGTCGTGGCCAGGATCGCAGCCGAAATGGCCGCCGAACCCGTGCGCGGCAAGGTCGCCGATTATATCCCCGAACTCGCTAAGGTCTCCGCAGATCATTTCGGCATGGTGGTGATCACTGCGGCCGGCGAAGAAGTCGCCGCCGGCGATGCCGATACCCCCTTCTCGATCCAGTCGGTCTCCAAGGTCTTTGCGCTCGTCGAAGCGCTCAGCCGCGATCCCGACCGCGTCTGGGCGCGGGTGGGGCGCGAACCATCGGGCGGCGCCTTCAACTCCATCGTCCAGCTCGAGGCCGAAGCCGGCCGCCCGCGCAACCCGTTCATCAACGCCGGCGCCATCGCCATCACCGATCTGGTGGCGGCGGGTGAAGATGCCGAAAACCCTGGGCGCGCCGGCATCGGCGCCATATTGCGCCTGGTGCGCAGCCTGGCCGGGGACGACAGCATCGCCATCGATGGTGCAGTCGCCTATTCCGAAGCCGCCACCGGCCACCGCAACGCCGCGCTGGCGCATTTCATGAAGGCGCACGGCACCATCGACGGCCCGGTCAGCACCACGCTGTCCACCTATTTCCACCAATGCGCCATCGCCATGAGCTGCCGGCAACTCGCCCGCGCCGGCCGCTTCCTGATGAACGGCGGCGTCGATCCCGCCACCGGCCGCGCCATCGTCAACCCCGAACGCGCCCGCCGCATCGCCGCGCTGATGCTGAGCTGCGGCCATTATGATGCGTCGGGCGAATTCGCCTTCCAGGTCGGCCTGCCGGCAAAATCCGGCGTCGGCGGCGGCATCCTCGCCATCGCGCCGGGCCGCGCCAGCATTGCCGTGTGGTCGCCGGGCCTGTCCCCGCAGGGCAATTCATTGCTGGGCACGGCAGCGCTGGAACGCCTCGCCCACGCCATGGGGTGGAGTGTGTTCAACCCGGATTGCTGAGACTACCCCACCAACGCCAGATGCGGCGGATCAAGCGCCTCCTGCTCCACCCGGTCCGCCCCCAGCACCCGCGTCAGCGCCGCCTCCAGATCGGCATCGATCAGCCAGTGCCGCCCCAGCACCAGCCGCGCCTGGCCCGCATCGGTCGCCACCTGCGCCACCAGCTCGCCGCGCCCCTGGGCCGGATGCTTGGCCAGCACGTCCTGCATCGCCGCCACTTCGGCAGGGTTTTCCAGCCGCACCACCAGCCGGCCGCGCGTGCGCTTCGCCAGTTCGCTGAGCGGCTGCAAGCTGCGCAGCGTCAGCCGCGGCACATCATCGGCATCGCGCCACTGCAATTCCACCCCCAGCAGCAGCGCCGGCGCGTCGTTCAGCATCGCCTCCACCCGCTCCTGCAATTCCTCTTCCCACAGGCTGACCACAAATTGCCCGGACCGATCGGAAAAGGTCAGCATCTGGTAACGCCGCCCGCTGGCCTGGGTGGTGCGCCAGCGCCGCTCCTCCAGCCGCCCGGCCAGCATGACACTGCGTTTGCCGCCGCCCTGCGGTGCCGGCAGCACCAGGGCTTCGGCATGGGTGATCACCTTGTTGGCAATCAGCACATTGGCAAACGCATCCACCGGATGACCGGAAAAGAAAAACCCGAACGATTCCTGCTCGTGCGCCATGCGCTGCGCTTCGGTCCAGGTCTGGGCCGGCACCATCAGCACCAGCCGGGCATGATCGTCACCAGCACTCTCGCCAAACAGCGCCGCCTGCGCCGATTCCCGCTCCTGCGCGGCGGCATTGGCTGATGCCATCACCGCTTCGGCCAGCATGTGCACGCCGCCGCGATTGGGATGCAGCCCATCGAAGGCGCCACCGCCGATCAGGCTTTCCAGTTGCCGCTTGTTGATGCCCTTGGGGTCAACCCGCCGCGCGAAATCCGCCAGATCACGAAAGCGGCCATTGGCGCTACGCTCGGCGACCAGCGCTTCCATCGCCTTGCGGCCGACGCCCTTCAACCCGGCCAACGCATAACGCACAGAACCGTTCTGCACGGTGAAATCCGCCGCCGACGCATTCAGACAGGGCGGCAGCACTGCCACCGAACCACGCCGCGCATCATCGACAAACGCCGCCAGCCGGTCGCTGTTATCGCAATCATATTCCATCGATGCCGCGTAAAACACCGCGCGATGGTGCGTCTTCAACCAGGCGGTGTGATAACTCACCACCGCATAGGCCGCCGCGTGGCTCTTGTTGAAGCCATAGTTGGCGAATTTCAGGATCAATTCGAAAATCGCCTCGGCCGTCGCCGGATCGATGCTGTTCGCCGCCGCCCCTTCGGCAAAGCGCGCCTTTTGCGCCACCATCTCGGACAGCACTTTCTTGCCCATTGCGCGCCGCAGAAGATCGGCTTCGCCCAGACTATAGCCGGCCAGCTCGCGCGCCAGGCTCATCACCTGTTCCTGATAGACGATGATGCCATAGGTTTCGCGCAGCGTCGGCTCCATCGCCGGGTGCAGCAACGTCACCTTTTCCCGCCCCGCCTTGCGGGCCGCAAAACTCGGGATATTGTCCATCGGGCCCGGCCGGAACAAGGCGCCGAGCGCGACGATATCGGCAAAGCAATCGGGCCGCACCTGCGTCAACGCCCGGCGCATGCCTTCCGATTCAAACTGGAACACGCCCACCGTGTCGCCTTCGGCAATCAATTTATACACGGCCGGGTCATCGGTCGGCAGCGTCGCCCAATCGACCTCGATGCCCTGGTCCCCCAGCATCCGCGCCGCACGATCCAGAACCGACAACGTTTTCAGCCCCAGAAAGTCGAACTTCACCAGCCCGGCCTTTTCCGCGGCCTTCATTTCGAACATCGTCACCGGCATTTCGGATCGCGGATCGCGATACAGCGGCACCAGCTCCTGCAAGGGCCGATCGCCGATCACCACGCCAGCGGCATGCGTCGAACTGTGGCGCGGCAAGCCTTCCAGCCGCAGCGCGATATCGACGAGCGCCCTGATCTTGGGATCACGCTCGACCTCGGCCATGAACTGCGGTTCACCCGGCTGCTTGTTGCCATCCTTGTCCCGCCCGTTGCCGAGCGCGCGGGCCAGCGTCCACGGATCGGCGGCCGCATTGGGCACCAATTTCGCCAGCCGGTCGGTCTGGCCATAGGGGATCTGCAGCACCCGGCCGACGTCTTTCAAAACGGCGCGCGCCTTCATCTTCCCGAAGGTGATGATCTGCGCGACGCGATCCTTGCCATAACGCGCCTGCACATAATCAATGACTTCGCCGCGCCGCGTTTCGCAGAAATCGATATCGAAATCCGGCATCGACACGCGATCCGGGTTCAGAAACCGCTCGAACAGCAAGCCATGCGCCAACGGATCGAGATCGGTGATGGTCAGCGCCCAGGCCACCACCGAACCGGCACCCGAGCCGCGCCCCGGCCCAACGGGAATCTTCTGCAATTTCGCCCATTTGATGAAATCGGCGACGATCAGGAAATAGGCGGCAAAGCCCATCTTGATGATCACATCCAGCTCGAACGCCAGTTGCTTGTCATGCACCGCCCGCGCTTCACCGGACAGGCCCAGCACCGCCATCCGCGCATCGAGGCCGGCGCGCGCTTCGGCCACCAGCGCTTCATCCTCGCCGCCCGCGGCCAGGCGCGGCAGGATCGGCTTGCGGCTCGGCGCCAGCACCGCGCAGCGCTGCGCGACAACGATGGTGTTGGCGATGGCTTCGGGCAGATCGGCAAACAGCGCATGCCAGTCGGCAGCGGGTTTCAGCCAATGTTCGGGATTGGAGGTGCGCCGATCCTCGGCCTCGACATAGGCGCTGTCGGCAATGCACAGCAGCACATCATGCGCGGCGTGCATGTCGGCGGTGAGGAACTTCACCGGCGCGGTGGCGACAATCGGCAGATGCCGCGCCGCCGCCAGCCGCAGCAGGCCAGCTTCGCTGCGCAATTCAATCGGATCGTTGCTGCGCGAAATCTCGATATAGAGCCGGTCGGGAAACAGCAGATCCAGTTGACTGGCCATCGCATCGGCGGACTGGCCATCGGCCAACAACCGCGCCAACGCGCCGTCAGCGCCGGCGGTCAGGCAAATCAGGCCATCTGTGCGGCCCTGCAATGTGTCCAGCCGCAACACCGGATCGCCGGCGGATTCCGATTCCAGATGCGCATCCGACACCAGCGCGATCAGATTGGTGTAGCCGGCCTCGTCCTGTGCAAACAGCACCAGCCAATCCACCGTCGCGCGGCCCAATGGCGTCGTGCTGCCCGGCCGCTCCACCGGCAGCAACGCCCCGATCAGCGGCTGAACGCCCGCATCCTTGGCAGCGGCCGAAAAATCCATGGCGGCAAACATGTTGGCGCGGTCGGTCAGCCCGACGGCTGGAAACCCCATCTCGCGCGCCGATTTGGCCAGTTGCTCCGGCTGAATGGCGCCCTCCAGCATCGAAAAGGCGCTGTGGCAACGAAGAGGGACGAATCCGGCGTGGGGCATGGGGCAGACTATGGCCCCGGTGGACGGGTGCGTGAAGCACCTGGCGCCGACTTATCCACCGATGTCTTTTCCTCGTCACCCCGTGTCAAGCACAGGGCGACGGAAAAAAGTGCAGCTACAACGCCACCAACCGCCCCTCATGCAACGTCAGCACCCGGTCCATCTGCCGGGCCAGCGCCAGATTATGCGTCGCCACCAGCGCCGCCGCCCCGGATGATCGCACCAGTTCCAGAAACGCGCTGAGCACCAGGCCAGCGGTGGCCTCATCCAGATTGCCGGTCGGTTCATCGGCCAGCACCAGCGCTGGCCGGTTGGCCAGCGCCCGCGCCACGGCCACGCGCTGCTGCTCCCCGCCCGACAATTGCGCCGGCTTGTGCGTCAGCCGCGCACCCAGGCCCAGCGCGGTCAGCAATTCACCCGCCCGCCCCGTGGCTTCGCGCGCGGAAACGCCGGCAACCATCTGCGCCAACATCACATTTTCCTGCGCGGTGAAATCCGGCAGCAGATGGTGAAACTGATAGACAAACCCCAGCCGCTGCCGCCGCACCCGCGTCCGCCCCAGATCATCAAGCGAACCCACTTCCTCGCCGCAAATCCGGATGCGCCCCGAAAATCCGCCCTCCAGCAAGCCCACCGCCTGCAGCAAGGTCGATTTGCCCGACCCCGACGGCCCCAGCAGCGCCACGATCTCGCCGGGCGCCACCGCAAGGTCCACCCCGGTCAACACATCGATCCGCGCGCCCGCCTGCTCGAAGCTCTTGGCCAGCCCGATCGTCTCCAGCACCGCTTCATTCATACCGCAGCACCGTCACCGGATCGGTCGAGGCGGCTTTCCACGCTGGATACAGCGTCGCCAGCAGCGACAGCAGCAACGTCAGCACGACGATGCCCAGCACTTCGGCCGGATCGGTCTTGGCCGGCAGCAACGTCAGATACCGCACCGACGGGTCCCAGATGTCGGTGCCCGTCAACCGCGACACACCATCGACGATGCCCTGCCGGAAATGCAGCAACCCAAAGCCCAGCACCAGCCCCGTCGCCACCCCGGCCGCGCCGATGCTGGTGCCCACCATCACGAACACCCGCATCAACGCCGCCCGGCTGGCGCCCATCGTGCGCAAAATCGCGATATCCCGCGTTTTCGCCCGCACCAGCATGATCAGCGAGCTCAGGATGTTGAACACCGCCACCACGATGATGATCGACAACACCCAGAACATCACCGTCTGTTCCACCACCAGCGCCGAAAACAGCGCCGAATTGCTGCCCTGCCAATCGTTGATCACCGCAATCCCGGCCAGTTTCTGGCGCAGCGGCTCCAATGTGCGCTTCACATCGTCGGGATCGTCCGTCACCACCTCGACCATCCCGACCGCATCATCCAGCCGCATCAGCGTCTGCGCGTCCTCCAGCGGCATGATGACAAACGCCTTGTCATAATCATACACGCCCACCTCGAACACCGCGGCCACCGTATAGGCGACGATGCGCGGCACCGTGCCGAACGGCGTCGATTGCCCGGCCGGGTTGATCAGCGAGATCTGCTCCCCCACCCGCACGCCAAGCTGTTCCGCCAGCCGCGCGCCGATCGCCACCGTGCCGGCGCCCACGCGCATCGCGTTCAGGCTGCCGCCGGTGATATTGCCGGCAATCGTCTGGTTCGCGCGCAGATCATCCATCCGCAGCCCGCGCACCACCACGCCTTCCACGCGCCCGCCATAGCTGCCCATCAACGGCTGCTCGATCATCGGCACCGCACTGGTCACGCCGGGCAGCGCCTTCGCATCGGCCACCACCTGCGGCCAGCCTTCCAGCCGGCCACCATAGCCCTGCACCACGGCATGGCCATTCAGCCCCAGGATGCGATCGAACAGTTCGGCGCGAAACCCGTTCATCACGCTCATCACCGCGATCAGCGCCGCCACCCCCAACGCGACGGCCACCAGGCTGATCCCGGCCACGAGGAAAATAAACCCCTCCCCCTTCCCCGGCATCAGGTAACGCCGGGTGATCATGCGTTCGTAAGCCGTGATCAAAGCCTGCCCACCACCGCTTCGATCGGCACTTCCACCCGCTCGCCCGTCGCGCGGCGCTTCAATTCCACCACGCCCGCGGCCAAGCCCTTCGGGCCAACAATCACCTGCCACGGCAAGCCGATCAGATCAGCGGTCGCAAATTTTGCCCCGCCGCGCTCATCCCGATCATCATAGAGCACATCGACGCCGGCGGCCTGGAACTGCGCATAGAGCTTGTCACACGCGCCAGCACACGCCGCATCATCTGCCCGCAGGTTGATCAACGCCACCCGGAACGGCGCCACCGCATCCGGCCAGACGATCCCGGCCTCATCATGGCACGCCTCGATGATCGCCCCGACCAGCCGCGACACGCCGATGCCATAACTGCCCATCAACGGCGTGACGGCGGCGCCATCCGGCCCCGGCACGCTCACGCCCAGCGGCGCGGTATATTTGTCGCCAAAATAAAACAGTTGCCCAACTTCGATGCCCTTCGATTGCTGCAACGCCGCGCCGCATGCCGCTTCGGCAGCCAGATCGCGCTTCTCGTCGGTGGCGGCATAATCGGCGTTCAGCCCATCGATGAACCCGGCCAGCGCCGCGGCATCATCGGCATCAACCCCGGTCGTGTCGCGCGGCTTCAGCCAATTCTCGTGGTAAAACACATCGCTTTCACCGGTCGGCGCCAGCACGATGAACTCGTGGCTCAGATCGCCGCCAATCGGGCCCGTATCCGCCTGCATCGGGATCGCATTCAGGCCCATCGCCGCAAATGTCCGCAGATAGGCCAGAAACATCCGGTTATAACTGTGCACGGCCCCAGCCAGATCCAGATCGAAGCTGTAGGCATCCTTCATCAGGAATTCGCGGCCCCTCAGCACCCCAAAGCGCGGCCGCACCTCGTCGCGAAACTTCCACTGAATCTGATAAAGATTGCGCGGCAGATCGCGATAGCTTTTCGCGCCATTCTGGAAAATCGCCGTGAACAATTCCTCGGCCGTCGGGCTGAACAGCATTTCCCGGTCATGCCGGTCGGTAATCCGCAGCATTTCCGGGCCATAGGCATCATAACGCCCCGATTGCCGCCACAGATCGGCGCCCTGGATGGTCGGCATCAGCACTTCGATGGCGCCGGCGCGGTCCTGCTCGGTCCGCACGATCCGCTCGATATTGGCCAGCACGCGGCGGCCCATCGGCAGCCAGGCATAGATGCCCGCCGCCGTCTGCCGCACCATCGCGGCGCGCAGCATCAACTGATGCGATATCACCTGGGCCTCGCCAGGCGTTTCCTTCAAGACGGGCATGAAAAATCGGGACAGGCGCACAGGCGTTCTTTCGGCAAGCGTGGATGAACGCGGCCTTAGCACGCCTGCCCAAACCGGCAACATGTCCAAACTGTGGCACCCGCGCCACAGTTCACGATTTCGTCACGATTGAGGATTCTACCAGCCTGACAATTCAAAAGAATCGGCATATCAGGCGCAACAGGACAAAGGCCCGCCAGGGCCCGCGTCCGGGGAGAAAGACGAAGGTCGTTTTCCACCGCCGCGCGCCGATCGCAGGATCGTTGCTGCGCGCGCTGGCCGGGGCAGATGGGGGCATTTGGCCCCGGCCGGCGTCGTGCGGTGGAAGGGATTTCTGTCTCGTCACGCGATGCCCGGCCAGGCAACTGGCCGGGCATCTTCGTGTCGGCCCCCGGATTTGATCAGGCCACAGCCAGCGCCGCGCCGTGCCACACTCCCCGCCAAAGGGAGCAGACACCATGGCCTATGAACACATCACCACAGCGCGCGACGGCAAGATCCTGATCGTCACCATCAACCGCCCCGAACGCATGAACGCCCTGCATCCGCCGGCCAATGCCGAGCTGGACGCCGTCTTCAACGATTTCGCCGCCGATCCCGACCTGTGGGTGGCGATCATCACCGGCGCCGGCGAGCGCGCGTTTTCAGCCGGCAACGACCTGCGCTGGCAAGCCGAAGGCAATGCCATCACCGTGCCGCCGTCGGGCTTCGGCGGCCTGACCTCGCGCTGGGATCTCGACAAGCCAGTGATCGCCGCCGTCAATGGCGTCGCGATGGGCGGCGGCTTCGAAGTCGCGCTCGCCGCCGACCTCATTCTGGCGTCTGAAAACGCCACATTCGCCCTGCCCGAACCCAAGGTCGGCCTTGCCGCGCTCGCCGGCGGCCTGCACCGCCTGCCCCGCGCCATCGGCGTGTCGCGCGCCATGGCGATGATCCTCACCGCCCGCACCGTAACGGCCGCCGAAGGCAAGCAATTGGGCTTCGTCCACGATGTCGTGCCCGCCGCCGATCTGCTCAGCGCCGCCAAGGCGCTTGCCGCCGCCATGTGCGAACTGTCGCCGCTGTCGTTGCGCGCTTCGAAACAAGCCGTCCTCAAGGGCCTCGAAGCGCCCTCCCTGCGCGCCGCCTACGAAGGCCAGGGCGCCTACCCCGCCGTCCAGGCCCTGTTCCGCAGCGAAGACCTGCGCGAAGGCCCGCTGGCGTTCGCCCAGAAACGCAAGCCGGAGTGGAAGGGGAAATAACGCAGCTCCTCCCCTTCAAGGGGAGGTGGCACCCGAAGGGTGACGGAGGGGTGCCGCCTGCCGTGACAACCGCCCCAATGCCCCGTCAGGCGCAACCCATCCGCCTCGCTCCGCTCGGCACCTCCCCTTGAAGGGGAGGATCAATTCGGGCAGCGCACGCCACATGGCAAACCACCGGCTGTCCCCCGCCCACATCACCGCCTCGCTCAGCTTTGATCGTTGGCTGGTCCCACCCTGCGCGCTTGCCATCCATCTGTGCATCGGCATGGCCTATGGCTTCTCGGTGTTCTGGCTGCCGCTCACCCACGCCATCGGCATCACCAGCAGCATAACCTGCGATGGCCTCAGCCTCGCCACGGCCCTCGTCACCACCACATGCGACTGGCGGGTCAGCGATCTCGTCTGGGTCTATACGCTGTTCTTCGTCGTCCTCGGCCTGTCCGCGGCGCTGTTCGGCGGCTGGGTGGAGCGGGTCGGCCCGCGCCGCGCCGGGCTGGTCGCCACCGCCTGCTGGGCCGGCGGCATGGCGCTGGGCGCGCTCGGCGTAGCGCTGCACCAGCTCTGGCTGCTCTGGCTTGGCGCCGGCGTGATCGGCGGCATCGGGCTTGGCATCGGCTATATCACGCCGGTGTCCACCCTCATCAAATGGTTTCCCGATCGGCGCGGGCTTGCCACCGGCATGGCGATCATGGGCTTTGGCGGCGGCGCCATGGTCGGCAGCCCGGCGGCCGACCAGCTGATGAAGGCCTTTGCCACAGCAGACAGTGTCGGCGTCGCCCCGGCCATGCTGGTGTTGGCGGCCGTCTATGCGCTGGCCATGGCCGCCGGTGCGCTGGGCTTCCGGCTGCCCGCCCCTGGCTGGACGCCGCCCAGCAAGGCCGAAATCACCGCCGGCACGCGTTACGTGGCGCTGGCCGACGCCCACCGCACCCCGCAATTCTGGCTGGTGTGGGCGGTGCTGCTGCTCAATGTCTCCGCCTCGATCGGCATCATCGGCCTGGCCTCGCCGATGGTGCAGGAAATCTTCGGCGGCCGGCTGATCGGCGCAGCCGGCGTGCGCTTTGCCGATTTCACCGAAGCCCAGAAAGGCGCTGCTGCGGCGGCCGGCGCCGGCTTCGTCGGCCTGATCAGCCTGTTCAACATCGCCGGGCGGTTTTTCTGGGCCAGCCTGTCCGATCGCAGCGGCCGCAAGGCGATGTATGTCGCCATCTTGGCGCTGGGCGCGGCCCTGTACGGTCTGATCCTCCCCGGAATTCTGCAGACTCCGGCCACCACCGCCCTGCCGCTGTTCCTCGCCTGCTTCGCACTTATTGCCTCCATGTACGGCGGCGGCTTCGCGGCCGTCCCGGCCTGGCTCGCCGATCTGTTCGGCACGGCAAATGTCGGCGCCATCCACGGCCGCCTGCTCACGGCCTGGTCCACTGCCGGCGTGCTCGGGCCGCTGCTGGTCGCCTATGCCCGCGATGCTGGCCTCGCCGCCGGGATGGCGCGCGAAGCGGTCTATGCCCCCATCTATCTGCTGCTCGCTGCGATGCTGGCGCTGGGCCTGATCGCCGCGCTGCTGGTGCGCCCGGTGGCGGCGCATTGGTGGCGGGAAGCACCGGCGGCCGAAGCGGTGACCAGTGTTGCTGCGGCGCCGGTCGCCGCGCGCTGGGGGCTGCGGCTGGCGACCTGGAGCGCCGTTCTGCTGCCGCTGGGCTGGGGGGCGTGGTTCACGGTGCAGAAGCTGGTGCTGCTTCTCTAAATGCACCTCCCCTTGCAGGGGAGGATCAAGGGCCTGTCCTACATGCCTCACATCATGGCATTATTCTCCCATGAGCCATGATCGCCAAACCCCCGCCCCCATCAACGCCACCATTTCGGCTGCCGAACTGGAGGCCATGCTGCCCCCGCGCACCCGCCACGACGGTTGGACGCCAGCGCGGCAGCAGGAATTCATCGAAATCCTCGCCGATACCGCCAATGTGCGGGAGGCGGCGCGGCGGGTGGGCATGACGGCGCAGAGCGCCCATCGCCTGCGCCGCCACCCGGATGCCCGGGATTTCCGCCGGGCCTGGGACCTGGCGCTGGAAGAAGCCTGGTTCCAGATCAAGCGGGTCGCGCTCGAACGGGTGCTTAACGGCGAAGAGGTGGAGATTGTACAGGAGGGCGTGGTGGTGGCGGTGCAGCGCAAACCCTGCGACCCGCGCGTGCTGCTCGGCTTGCTCGATCGCGCCACCCGCATCCGCGACAGCGAAGCGCGCCAAGCCGAGGCACTGGAGCAATTGCGCACGCTGATCGATGGACTGCCCGATCGCGAAAACTGGGTCGGCGAACGGCTCGATCCGCTGCATTTCCGCGAGATGGAACGCGTGCCGCCAGCACCCCGCGAGCGGCCGAAACCGGCCCGACGTGAGCGGCTATATTTTGGCAATAGCCGTGCCAATAATCCTGCAAAAGGATAACTTTGATCACTTTGTAAAACGCTATTGTAGGAGCGCCTGCAAATTCATCGCGCAAAGACAAAGGGGGCCACCAGTTGCCTGGCAGCCCCCACATTGTCATCCGGTCGCAAAAGGCCGGTGTCTGGTGTTCAGATTGCCACGACCTCGACCGTGGCCACCAGCGCGATCGCGCCAATGATGAAGCAATGAGACACTGGATCACCTCCTTTCAGCTTGTTGAGCAAGGACTGCACTGTCAGAGATAATCGCCATGATCGCAAGGGGTATAATCGCGCAGGTGCGCATCGGCATGCCAAAACCGATGGACGGCGTGCGGCTGGCCTCGGCCTATTGGCGCCAGCCTGTCACTACACCCGTGGCCGTGGACGCTTATGGCTTTGAGGGCGACCGGGTCGGCAATGCCCGTGTCCATGGTGGCCCGGAAAAAGCCATCTATGCCTATCCGGTGGCGGGCTATGCCGATTGGGCGGCGGAGTTTCCGGCCATTGCCGATCGCTTCGGGCCCGGCGCGATGGGCGAAAATCTGGTTGTCGATGGCCTCGACGAATCCAGCATCTGCCTGGGCGATGTGATCCGCTGCGGCACCGCCACCCTGCAGGTCGCGCAGATTCGCGAGCCATGCAGCACCTTTGCCGCGGCCCTGGGCACGCCGGCGGTGGTGAAGGCGATGGCACGCTCCGGCCGCTGCGGCTGGTATTTCCGGGTGCTGGAACCCGGCGCCATTGCCGCCGGCGACGGCCATGATGTGATCGACCGGCCCAACCCGGCCTGGCCGCTCAGCCGCTTCTCGCCGATCGCCGCCGGCAAGGCCGGCCGCGTCGAGGAACTGGCCGAACTGGCAGTGCTGCCCGGCCTCAGCGGCTATTGGCGGGCAAAGCTGGCCCAGCGGCTTCAGGTTTGGCACGCTGCCCAGCAACCTGGGCCGCGCGCGCCGCTCTGAGCGCCCGAAATTCGAGGATGGCGACCAGACTGGCGCCCAGGATGAACGGAATGAAGGTGTAGAGAATGCGGAACAACGCCACCGCCGCCAGCACGCCGGCCTTGTCGGCCGACGGCATCAGGCCAACGACGACCAGTTCGAACACCCCCAGCCCGCCCGGCGCATGCGCCAAGGCGCCGGAAACCATGGCGACGGCATAGATGACGAGGAAGGTCAGCAGATCGGGCGTGCCCGCGACCTGCGAAAGGAGGATGTAGAGCGCCCCGCCAGCCAGGGCCAGATCGACGGTGCCGATGACGATCTGCTGCAGCGTCTGCTTGCCGTTGGGCAACGAGAATCGATAGCGCCACAGCTTGAATTCACGTTTCCAAACAGTGGTGAACAAGGTGTAGAGCACGACCCCGCCGAGCAGCAGCGCGCCGGTCCATTCCTCCAGGCCCTGCGGTACCCATTCGCGGATCGGCTCGGCCAGGCCCGGCGACACGATCAGGCCGATGCCGGCAACGAAGATGATGCCCAGCCAGAAGGTCCAGCCGCACAGCAGGATGATCATGGCGATATCGGCGGCCCGCACCCCGACCCGGGTGTAGATCCGATAGCGGACGGTGCCACCCGTGAGCACAGTGACACCCAGCGTGTGGGAGATGGTGAAGCTGGCGAAACTGGCGGCGGCAAGCGTGCCCCAGCCGATCTTGTAGCCAAGATGGCGGGTGGCGAACCAGTCGTAACCGACCAGGACAACATAAGAAAGGAAGGTGGAAAAGGCAGCAAAGCCAATCAGATGCGCCGGGGTCCCCCGGATTTCGGCGATCACGTCGGCCAGCGTGACCTGCCCGGCAATCCGGTTGAGGCCCCAGGCCGCCAAGCCAAGCACGACCAGGCCCAGCGCGGCGCCGGCCCAGCTTTTCCAGTTGGCACGCGGCCGCTGGTCTTTCCCCGCACCAACCGCCTCGTCCGCCGATACGCCCAACTCACGTCCTTCCAACACCGGTGGGCCCGGAGGGATTCGAACCCCCAACCTAGCCGTTATGAGCGGCCAGCTCTAACCGTTGAGCTACAGGCCCCAAGCCGGGACGTTCGCGGTTAGCCGATGGGATGGCATTTGGGAAGGCCGCGCCGTCGCGGCCAGATGGCGGGTGGTCGCAGGAATAAAAAAGGGCCGGGTGCCTGTTCGGCACCCGGCCCTTCAATATGGCCCGGAAAAGCGCCGGGGGGGAGGTGGCGCGGTCCGGGCTGGCTGGGCTGCCGCAAGGGGGGAGGATTGGCAGCCCGCCACCGGGTCGCTGCAAGGGAGGGGGAGAGCAGCAGACCCGGCGTGCCGCTATCGCGGCGACACACCCTAGATACGGGATCGCACGGCATATTGCAGTGCACAAAAATGCGTTGCTGCCATGCAAAAAATGCATGGCCATGCGCGGCCTACAGGTCGAGCGCGGCGTTGGTCATCCGGGTCAGCAGGAAATCGCGCAGCGCGGCAATGCGCACACTGCGCCGCAATTCAATGGGATAGGTGAAATATGTACGAAACAACGGCCCTTCCAGATCAGGCAGCACCACCTTCACGCTGCCAGACGACCGGATCAGATAGGTCGGCAAGGCGGCGATGCCGGCGCCGGCCTCGACCGCCTGCAACACGCCGTGGCTGTTGTTGATCGTCAGCGCCGCCGCCCGCGGATGGCCTTCGTGGCCGAGTTCCAGGATCCAGTTGATGCCCTTCAGATAGTCCGGCGCAGCGTCGCCATAGGCAATCAACCGATGCGAATCGAGATCGGCGATGGACTGCGGCTCACCGTGGCGGGCGATGTAATCGGGGCTGGCGACCAGATGGTGGCGGATATCGGCGAGCGGGCGCTGCATCAGCTCGGACTGGAACGGGCGATGGAACCGGATGGCGACATCGGCCTCCCGCTTGGCGAGATCGAGATCGGCATCGGTCAGCATCAGGTGGATGCTGATGTCGGGAAAGAGATCGAGGAAATCGCCGAGCTGGCGCGCCAGCCAGGTCGAACCGAAGGAGACAGTGGTGGTGAGACGGATAGTGCCAGTGGGGCGGTCGCGGCTGGCATCGATTGCCTGGGCTGCCTTGTCGATGCGCTCGTGCATATCCGATGTGGCGGCACGCAACTGCTCGCCTTCATGGGTCATCGCCAGGCCGCGGGCATGGCGATGAAACAATTTGGCGCCCAGGCTCTCCTCCAGCGCGGCGACCTGGCGGGACAAGGCCGGCTGGCTCATGTGCAGGCGGCGCGCGGCCTCCGTGAAACTGCCGGCTTCGGCGACCGTGTCGAACAGGCGCAATTTCTCCCAATCAAGATTGATGCCGGATTGCACGCGGTTGCCCCCTCCCTGACCTTATCCGTGCGCCAGAAACCGCTCCGCTTCCAGCGCCGCCATGCAGCCCATGCCGGCCGCCGTCACCGCCTGGCGGTACAATTTGTCCTTCACGTCGCCGGCCGCAAACACGCCGGGGATGCTGGTCGCCGTGCTGTCGGGGGCCGTGATCAGATAGAATTCATCGTCCATGGTCAGTTGCCCGGCAAACAGGTGCGTGGCCGGCACATGGCCGATGGCGACGAACAGCCCATCCACCGCCAACTGGCGCGTGGCGGCAGCGCGCGTGTCGTTCAGGGTGATCGCCTCCACCTTCAACGGCATGTCGCTGCCGTGCACATCGATGACTTCGCTGTGCCAGTGCATCTCCACCTTGGGGTTCGCCATCAGCCGCGCCTGGTTGGTCTTGTCGGCGCGCAGTTCGCCGCGGCGGTGGATCAGATGCACCCGCGAAGCGAACTTGGTGAGAAACATCGCTTCCTCCACCGCGGTGTTGCCGCCGCCGACCACGGCCACAACCTTGCCGCGGAAGAAGAAGCCATCGCAGGTCGCGCAGGCCGACACACCAAAGCCGCGATAGCGCGTCTCGGTCGGCAGCCCCAGCCAGCGCGCCTGGGCACCGGTGGCGATCACCAGCGTGTCGGCCGTCCAGCCCTGGCCGCTGTCGGTTTCGATGCGGAACGGCCGCCGCGACAGATCGACCTTGGTGACGATGTCGGTGATGATCTCGGTGCCGGCATGCCTGGCCTGGGCTTCCATGCGCAGCATCAGATCGGGGCCCAACACCATGGTATCGCCCGGCCAATTCTCGACCTCGGTGGTGATCGTCAACTGGCCGCCCGGCTGCAGGCCCTGCAACAGCACCGGCGCCAGCAGCGCGCGGGCGCCGTAAACAGCAGCGGTATAGCCAGCGGGGCCGGACCCAATGATCAGCATTTTCGTGTGGCGCGGTGCAATATCAGGGGCAGTCATCCAGGCGAATCTCCAGGAGGCGCAACTGTCGGCGCCGGGTTCCGGCCTGACTTAATCCTATTTTCCGGTTATTCCAGCCCGGCCATGCCGCAGCAGCCCGCGTTGCGTGAAACCCTTGCCCCGCACGCAGCATCTTGCGCGCACTTGAAACAATGTTATCATTTTACGCTGTCAAAGCGCGGAGTATTGCTCTTGGTTCACCGTTCGCGTCTGCCGATCGACGATATCGACCGGGTGATCCTGCGCCATCTGCAGGCCGAGGGCCGGGTCACCAATGTCGATCTCGCCACCCGCGCCGGGCTGACCGCGCCGCCCTGCCTGCGCCGGGTGCGCGCGCTGGAAGAAGGCGGGGTCATCCGCGGCTATCACGCCGATCTCGATTCGGTGGCGCTGGGCTATGGCATCACCGTGTTCGCCATGGTCAGCCTGAAAAGCCAGGCCGAAGCCGACCTGCGCGCGTTTGAAGACCATATCGCCGCCCTGCCCCAGGTCCGCGAATGTCACATGCTGAACGGCGAGATCGATTTCATCCTGAAGGTGGTCGCCCATGATCTGCAGGAATTCCAGAAATTCCTGACCAGCGAACTCACCCCGGCGCCCAATGTCGAAAGCGTCAAGACCAGCTTCGTGATCCGCACATCGCTGTCACGGCCGGGCGTTCCGGTGGATTGACAGCGGCCCAGAAAACACTGGCAACGCCAGCACCAGCCCGGCCAGAAACCCGCCGATGTGGCCGGCAATGGCCAACTGAAATCCCGGCCCGTTCATCACCAGGCCGGCCAGCAACTGAAACAGGATCCACGCCGCCGCCAGCCCCAGCCCGCGCATCAACGGGCCCTGATTGCCCTTGCCGCCCAGCATCGCCTGCGCCCCGATCATCGCCGAAATGGCCCCGGATGCGCCAACGATCGGCACTGTGCCCAACGGCGTGAGTGCCCATTCCGCCAATGCCGAAGCCAGTCCGCCCGCCAGATACAGCAGCCCCAGCCGCCGTGCCCCCGCGAAAGGTTCCAGCAGATTGCCCATGGCCAGCAACATGATCATGTTCATCGCCAGATGCAGCCAGCCGCCGTGCAGGAACAGGTGCGTCACCAGGCTGGCCAGCGCCGGCAGCAATGCGCCGCTGCCATCCATCGCCATGGTCAGGCGCAGCGGCACCAGACTGAAGTTGATCAGAACCGTCTGGTTGAACGCATCCCCGGCCAGCATCAACCCGCCCGCCACCGCCAGATTGGCCAGCAGCAACAGCCGGGTGAGATGCGGCGCGGGCGGCGGCGGCACCGCGCCGATCAAAACAGGGTCAGATGAATTCAACGCTGTCGATCTGATAATATTTGTCGCCCGAAGGCGTGTGGACCTCCACCTCGTCACCGACACGGCGGCCGATCAGCGCCTTGCCCAGCGGCGAGGAAAAGCTGATCCGCGACGATTTCACGTCGGCTTCGTGCTGGCCGACGATCTGATAGGTCACCGGCTTGTCGTCTTCATCCTGCAGATGGACGGTGGCGCCAAACACCACCTTGTCGCCGGAAAGCGTCTTGGGATCGATCACGATGGCGCGCGCCAGCATGTCCTCCAATTCGATCACCTGGGCTTCGATCTGGCCCTGGCGTTCCTTGGCGGCATGATATTCGGCGTTTTCCGAAAGATCGCCGTGGGCGCGTGCTTCCTCGATGGCTTCCACCACCGCGGGCCGCTCCACTTCCTTCAACTGCTTCAATTGCACCAACAGGGACTGGTGTCCTGTCGGCAACATCGGCACCTTTTCCAACGTCGCCATGGTTTTTACTATGTCCTGCAAATCGGTTCAAAACACTGCCCGCGCCCGCTGATCCAGAGCCGGCAGAGCAATGACGCACTACGTCGCAACGCGTCAGGGGTTGCGATGATAGGATTGAAGCGGCCGCACATCAAGCGGTTGTCGCCGCAACGCAGCAATTGCGGCCACCGCAGCCCGGCTGGCGGGCGCCGTGGTATAGTAAGGAATGCGGCCATACAGCGCCGATGCGCGGATGGATTGGCTGTCCATCAAGGATTGCCGGCCTTCGGTGGTGTTGAAAATCAACGCGATTTCGCCATCCTTGATGCGATCGACAATGTGGGGCCGGCCTTCGGCCACCTTGTTGACCAGGGTCACCGGGATGCCGGCGGCCTGCAAGACCTTCGCTGTACCGTCGGTCGCAACCAGGCCAAAACCCATGGATACCAGGTCCCGCGCCGCATCGATCATCTGCGGCTTGTCGCTGTCCTTCACCGAAATGAAGACATTGCCGGTGTCGGGCAGGATGTTGGACGCGGCGAGCTGGCTCTTGGCAAAGGCGGTGGCGAAATCGACATCGATGCCCATCACTTCGCCGGTGGACTTCATCTCGGGGCCGAGCACGGGATCGATGCCGGGGAAGCGCGCAAACGGGAACACCGCCTCCTTCACGGCGATATGATAGCCGACATTGCGTGGGCTGAGATCAAAGCTGGCGAGCTTTTCGCCGGCCATCACCCGCGCCGCGATCTTGGCAACCGGAATGCCGGTGGCCTTGGCGGTGAACGGCACCGTGCGGCTGGCGCGCGGGTTGACCTCGATCAGATACACGTCGCCATCCTTGACAGCGAACTGCACGTTCATCAGCCCGGTCACCTTCAGCGCGCGGGCCAGCACGGCCGTCTGCCGCTCGATTTCGGCGATGATATCATCGGGCAGGCTGTACGGCGGCAACGAGCAGGCGCTGTCGCCCGAGTGCACGCCGGCTTCCTCGATATGCTGCAGCACGCCGGCAACATGCACATCGGTGCCATCGGCGACGGCATCGACATCGACTTCGATGGCATCACGCAAGTAACGGTCGATCAGCACCGGCGACGTGCCCGACACCACCACGGCTTCGCGGATATAGGTCTCAAGCTGGGCGCGGTTGTCGACGATCTCCATGGCGCGGCCGCCAAGCACATAGGACGGGCGCATCAGCACCGGGTAACCGATGGTTTCGGCAACGGCCACGGCTTCCTCGGCGCTGCGGGCCAGGCCATTGTCCGGCTGTTTCAGGCCAAGCGCGTTGATCAGCGCCGCGAAACGCTCGCGGTCTTCGGCCAGATCGATGCTGTCCGGGCTGGTGCCCAATATGGGAATGCCGGCATCCTGCAGCGCCTGCGCCAGTTTCAACGGGGTCTGGCCGCCCAGCTGCACGATAACGCCAACCAGTTCGCCGTTCTGCTGCTCGACGTTCAGGATTTCCAGCACATCCTCGGCGGTCAGCGGCTCGAAATACAGGCGATCCGACGTGTCATAATCGGTGGAGACAGTCTCGGGATTGCAGTTGACCATGATGGTTTCATAGCCGGCATCCCCCAAGGCGAAACAGGCGTGGCAGCAGCAATAATCAAATTCGATGCCCTGCCCGATGCGGTTCGGCCCGCCGCCAAGAATGACGATCTTCTGCGACGCGGTCGGGTTGCTCTCGCAATCCGGCTCGCCAAAGCTCGGCGCTTCATAGCTGCTGTACATGTACGGCGTCTTGGCTGCGAACTCGCCAGCGCAGGTGTCGATGCGCTTGAACACGGGGCGCACGCCAACCGCGCGGCGGGCGGCGGACACATCGGCCTCGCTGCGCGCCGCCAGATGCGCCAGCCGCGCATCGGAAAAGCCCAGGGATTTCAGGCGGCGCAGGCCCTGCGCATCGCCTGGCAGGCCCTTCGCCTTCACGTCCGCTTCGGCTTCGATCAATTCCTGCATCTGGCGCAGGAACCAGGGCTCGAACCTGGCGATCTGGTTGATGCGCTCCACGGTGATGCCGGCCCGCAACGCGTCGGCGGCCACCAGCAGGCGGTTGGGCGTCGGCTGCGACAGCGCCGCTTCGATTTCCTCGATGCTGGCGCCCACCAGTTCCGGCACTTCGTCGAATCCGGTCAGTCCGGTCTCCAACCCGCGCAGCGCCTTTTGCACGCTTTCCTGCCAGTTGCGGCCGATGGCCATCACTTCGCCCACCGACTTCATCGCGGTACCGAGCAGCGGCGCCGAACCCTTGAACTTCTCGAAGGCAAAACGCGGGATTTTCGTCACCACATAATCGATGGTCGGCTCGAAACTGGCCGGCGTGGCGCCGGTGATGTCGTTCATGATCTCATCGAGCGTGTAGCCGACCGCCAGCAATGCCGCGACCTTGGCAATCGGGAATCCGGTGGCCTTGGACGCCAGCGCCGAAGAACGGCTCACGCGCGGGTTCATCTCGATCACCACCAGGCGGCCATCCTTGGGGTTGACCGCGAACTGCACGTTCGACCCGCCAGTTTCCACGCCGATCTCGCGCAGCACCGCGATGCTGGCGTTGCGCATGATCTGATATTCCTTGTCGGTCAGCGTCAGCGCCGGCGCCACTGTGATGCTGTCTCCGGTGTGGACGCCCATCGGATCGACATTCTCGATTCCGCAGATGATGATGGCATTGTCCGCCCGGTCGCGGACCACCTCCATCTCATATTCCTTCCAGCCGAGCACGCTCTCCTCCACCAGCACTTCGGTGGTCGGGCTGGCATCGAGGCCGCCGGTGACGATGCGGATGAACTCTTCCCGGTTATAGGCAATGCCGCCGCCGGTGCCGCCCATGGTGAAGCTGGGCCGGATGATCGACGGCAAGCCGACATGCTCCAGCGCCGCCAGTGCTTCGTCGACGGTGTGCGCGATGCGGCTGATCGGGCTTTCCAGCCCGATCTTGTCCATCGCGTCGCGGAATTTCAGTCGGTCCTCGGCCTTGTCGATCGCCTCGGCATCGGCGCCGATCAGCTGGACTCCATATTTCTCCAGCGTGCCATCCTTGGCCAGCGCCAGCGCGGTGTTCAGCGCCGTCTGCCCGCCCATCGTCGGCAGCACGGCATCCGGCCGCTCCTTCTCGATGATGCGCGCAACAATCTCGGGCGTGATCGGCTCCACATAGGTGGCGTCAGCCAATTCCGGATCGGTCATGATCGTCGCCGGGTTCGAATTGACCAGGATGATCCGATAGCCTTCCGCCTTCAGCGCCTTGACCGCCTGCGTGCCCGAATAATCGAACTCGCAGGCCTGGCCGATGATGATCGGGCCAGCGCCAATGATGAGGATGGATTTGATGTCGGTGCGTTTGGGCATTTGACGATCATGCTTTCATTGCATACATTGATAGCGAAAGAGAGGCGCGATGGCGACGCTGATGGTTCGCAATGTTCCCGAAGAGGCCAAGCACCGATTCCGCCAGGTGGCGGCGGCGCATGGGCGTTCCATGGAGGAGCATCTGCGCCAGTTGATCATAGAGGCTGATGTTGGTTCCGTCCCCTCTGCCGTCAGCGATGCGGCCCCGGTGTTCCGACCATTCCCGGTTGATGCGCAGGCCGCCAGCCGGGCGCGCATCGAACGGCTGATCGCCCTGGGCCGCGGGCTGGAGGATTTCGAACTGCCGCCGCGCGAGACGGGCACGATCAAGGATGTGGACTTCGCTTGATCATCGTCGACACCAATGTGTGGAGCGTCTTGTTCAGCCGCCAGCCCAATGCGCGGGTGGTGGATTGGCTGGTGCTGAACCAGCCGCAACTGTGGCTTTCCACGATCGCCATCGGCGAGATCCGTTACGGTGCCGAATTGCCGAAGGCGGCTGGAATCCGGCCGCGGGTGCTGGCCTGGCTGTCTGGACTGGAAACGGAATTCGCCGATCGCCTGCTGCCGTTCGATGCCAATGCCGCCCATCTGTTCGGCGCCCTGCGCGCCCGCCGCCCCGAAAAGAGCAAGCTGCTGGACACGGCGCTGGCCGCACAGGCGCTGGCCCATGATGCGACGCTGGCCACGCGAAACCTGCGCGATTTCGGCTGGACAGGCGCGAAAATGGTCGATCCGTTCGGCGGCTGAACGGCTGGCGGCGCTCTCCCCCACGGGAGAGGTGATGCCCTCTCCCGCCACCGTCACTTCAGCCCCCCGACAAACTTTTCGAACAGATATTTGCTGTCCTGCGGCCCGGGACTGGCTTCGGGATGATATTGCACGCTGAACGCCGGACGATCGGTCAATTCCAGCCCGGCCAGCGTGCCGTCGAACAGCGAAACGTGGGTTGGCCGCGCCGTTGCCGGCAGCGTCGAGCTGTCAACGGCAAAGCCATGATTCATCGACGTGATCTCGACTCTGCCATCGCTCAGCCGCTTGACCGGATGGTTGGCGCCGCGATGGCCCTGCGTCATCTTCACGGTCGTCGCGCCCACCGCCAGGCCAAGCAACTGGTGGCCAAGGCAGATACCGAACAACGGCAGCTGTGCGTTCAATATCTTCTGGATGGTCGGCACGGCATGGATGCCGGTCGCCGCCGGATCACCCGGGCCGTTCGACAGGAAGATGCCGGCGGGCTGCAAAGCCATGATATCGTCGAAGGTCGCGGTGGCCGGCACTACCGTCACCCGCGCGCCGGCATCGACCAGATTGCGCAGGATGTTGCGCTTCATGCCATAATCGATGGCCACCACATGCGGGCCGTCCGGGTTGCCGCTGTGCACCGCATAGCCGCCCTGCAGCGTCCACAGCCCATCGTCCCAGCTGTAATTCTGGGTGGCGCTGATCACGCTGGCCAGGTCCATGCCTTCCAGCCCCGGCCAGCCGCGCGCCTGGTTGAGCAAATTCTTGATGTTGAATTGCCCGGCGCGATTGTGGGCGATCACGCCGTTGGGCGCGCCGGCTTCCCGGATGCGCTTGGTCAGTGCGCGGGTATCGACGCCGGATATGCCGATGCGACCCCAAGCGCCCATCCAGTCATCGAACCGCCGCTGCGACCGGAAATTGGCCGGCGCAGTGATCGGTTCCCGCACCACGCAACCCAGCGCGTGCGGGTTGGGCGATTCGATATCATCGTTGTTGGCTCCGACATTGCCGATGTGCGGGAAGGTGAAGGTGATGATCTGCCCGGCATAGCTCGGGTCGGACAGCACTTCCTGATAGCCGGTCATGGCAGTGTTGAAGCAGATCTCACCCACTGCGGCGCCCTCGGCACCAAAGCCATGGCCCCAGATCACGCTGCCATCGGCAAGTACCAGCACCCCTGTTGCACCGTCCGGCTGTGCCGGCCGTGGGCCGGTCGCGCCTTTGGGTTGGACAGGCGCTTTGGCGACGGCCATGCAGTGATTCCTTTTGTCAGGCGGGCAAACGGTGGGGCCGATAGGGGCCACCGCCCTGCCCGTCAATCTATTCTTGTGCGGCTGCGCACGCTATCACATCCCCAGCCACAAACCGCAAACACAACCGAGGAGATCGCCATGCTGCGCGATGCCATCAAAGCCGCCACCACCGATGCCATGAAGGCCCGCGACACCGCCCGCCTGGGGGCGCTGCGCCTGATCGGCGCCGCATTGAAGAACAAGGATATCGAACTGCGCACCGGCACCGCGCCGGCCGACGATGATGTGGTGATCGCCGATGTGCTGATGAAAATGGCCAAACAGCGCCGCGAATCGATCGAAATGTATGTGCAGGGCGGCCGTGCCGAACTGGCCGATGCCGAACGCGCCGAACTGGCGGTGATCGAAGGCTTCCTGCCCAAACAGATGGACGAAGTCGAAGCGACGGCCGCGATCCAGGCGCTGGTGGCCGAACTGAACGCGACCAGCGTCAAGGACATGGGCCGCGTGATGGCCGCGATGAAGGAACGCTTTGCCGGCAAGCTCGACATGAGCAAGGCGAATGGGCTGGTGAAGGCCGCGCTGGCTTGAGCCTGTCCCCCGCCTTTCTCGACGAATTGCGTGCCCGGGTACCGGTGTCGGGCGTCGTCGGCCGGCGCGTCAAGCTGACCCGGGCGGGGCGGGAGATGAAGGGCTGCTGCCCGTTCCACAACGAGAAGACCCCCAGTTTCTACGTCAACGACGACAAGGGCTTCTATCACTGTTTTGGCTGCGGCGTGCACGGCGATGTCATCCGCTTCCTGACCGATAACATGGGCCTGCCGTTCATGGAGGCGGTGAAGCAGCTCGCTGCCGAAGCCGGCCTGGAAGTGCCCGCCGCGTCGCCGGAAGCCCGCGAAAAGGCCAGGGTCGCCGACAGCCTGGCCGAACTGACCGAGCGGGCGGGGAAATGGTTCCAGGCGCAGTTGGCCGGCGACGCCGGTGCTGCCGCCCGCGCCTATCTCGACCGGCGCGGGGTGCCGCCCGATCTCGCCCGGCGCTTCGGCCTTGGTTTCGCGCTCGATGGCCGCACTGCGCTGCGCAGCCATTTCAACGATGTGGAGGCCGACAAATTGCTCGAAGCCGGCCTGATCGGCAAATCCGAACAGGGCGAGATTTTCGATCGCTTCCGCGGCCGGCTGATGTTCCCGATCCGGGATCGCCGTGGCCGGGTGGTCGGCTTTGGTGGCCGCGCCTTGGGCGATGTGCAGCCGAAATACCTCAATTCCGCCGATGGTCCGCTCTTCGACAAGGGCCGCCTGCTCTACAATCTCGATCTCGCTGGCCCGGCTGCGCGGCAAAAGGGGCGCCTGATCGTGGTCGAAGGCTATATGGATGTCATCGGGCTCGCCAATGCCGGCATCGCGGAAGCTGTCGCGCCGCTGGGCACCGCGATGACCGAGGCGCAACTCACCCTCGCCTGGCGGCTGGTCAATGAACCCCTGCTCTGCTTCGACGGCGATGCGGCCGGCCTGCGTGCCGCCACCCGTGCCGCCGGCCGCGCTTTGCCGCTGCTGCAACCCGGCAAATCGCTGCGCATTGCCACGCTGCCGGCGGGCCAGGACCCGGATGATCTGTGCCGCGCCGGCGGGGCCGCGGCGTTCGAAGCGGTACTGAACGCTGCCGTGCCGCTGATCGACCATATCTGGGCCAGCGAAAGTGCCGGCCTGGAGCTTGCCACCCCCGAACGCCGAGCCCAGGCCCGCACAAGGCTGCGCGAAGCCGCGGCCAGCATCGCCGATCCCGACGTGCGCAGCCTGTATCAAGCCGAATTCAACCGCCGCTTCGAAGCCGCCTTCCTCTCGCGCCCGACGCGACCCGCCTGGCAGCCACGCCGGCCGGGCGGGAAATGGCAGCCGCCAGTGCCTGGCGCGTCGGCGGCGTTGAAGGCGCTGGTCAGTCGTGGTCGCGACCCGTTGCTCACGGCCGTGCTTACTGGCCTGCTCGTGCGCCCGGGTTTGGCCGACTCGCATGCCGATGCGCTTGCCGGGCTGCAGCTTGATGATCCTGACGAAGCGGCCTTGCTGGATGAGGTGCTGGCTGCAACCGCCAGCGACCAGGGGCTTGAATCGGCGGGCCTCGCTGCCCATTTGACGAGGGTGGGATTGGGTGAAATGGCGCGGCGGGTGCAGACAGCAAATAATCTCGCCTTCTCGTTTACCCAGGCCACGGCAGCGGCCGACATCGCCGATACCGATTTCGGGCTGGCACTGCGGCAGGCAACGGCGCGGTCGGCGCTGCTGGTCGGGTTGGCCGATGCCACCGCACGGTTTCAGGACAGTCTGTCCGAAGCCGATTTCGAAGCGCAGCAGGCGTTGCGTCAGGATATGGAATCGCTGGATGCGGCGATGATGAAGCTGGTGGAATCGCGGCGAGAGGATTAAAGGGCATGTATAATATACGTGCAGCTTTTGCCTGCTCCACCCGGTCATACGGCCAGGTGGGCGGGCTCTTGCATGTTAAGGCGCTGATTTTGGCTGGGTCTGCCGAACGCGTCTGAGGGGTCATTTCGCTGGTGCAGATCCCTGCACTGGCCTGTTGCAAGGATGCAGAATCGGATGGCCAAAGCTGGCGCCAACGAAGCCGTCGATACCAAGAGCGAGGGCGATGCCCCGCTGATCGACCTGAACGAAGCCTCGATCAAGAAGCTGATCGCCCGTGCCAAGAAGCGCGGTTACATCACCTATGACGAGATCAACGAGGCCCTGCCGCAGGATCAGATGACCAGCGAGCAGATCGAGGACATCATGTCATCGATCAACGAGATGGGCATCAACATCGTCGAAAACGAAGATACCGCCGACGAGCCCGAAACGCGCGAAGAAGCCGAGGAAGAGCCGGAAGCCGTCGATGGCGATCTGGCGCCGGCGCCGGTGGCCGTGGTCAAGGCGCCGCTGGATCGCACCGACGATCCGGTGCGCATGTATCTGCGCGAAATGGGCGCTGTCGAACTGCTCAGCCGCGAAGGCGAAATCGCCATCGCCAAGCGTATCGAGGCCGGCCGCAACACGATGATCGCCGGGCTGTGCGAAAGCCCGATGACCTTCCGCGCCATCATCGATTGGTCGAATGCGCTGAACGAAGGCCGCATGCAGCTGCGCGAGATCCTCGATCTGGAAGCCATGCTCGCCAAGGTTCCGGGCGAAGACGGCGAAGAGGTGACCGAGGGCAGTGACCTGCCCGCCGTGCAGTTCAAGGAAGACGAGGAGCCGGAAGCCGAAGCGCCGCCGGCTGACGAGGAAGACGAATTCACCGAGCGTCGCGCGCCGCAGCGTGCTGCCGAAGCCGAAGAAGACGACGAAGGCGGGCTGTCGCTCGGCCAGATGGAAGAGCAGCTCAAGCCCGCTGCCCTGGAAAAATTCGCCGAAATCACCGGCACCTACAAGAAGTTCCAGAAGCTGCAGGATGCGCGGCTGTCGGCGATCCACGGTGGCCCGGCCTTTGCCGGTAGTGAGGAGAAGAAATATCAGAAGCTGCGTGAAGAGCTGACGCGCGGCGTGCAGTCGATCCATTTCAACAACAACAAGATCGAGCTGCTGGTCGAATCGCTCTACACTCAGAACAAGCGGCTTATGGCACTGGGCGGCAACATGCTGCGCCTGGCCGACAAGCATCGCATCAACCGCAAGAATTTCCTCGACGAATATGTCGGCAACGAACTGGCCGAAAACTGGATGCCGCGTGTGGCCGGCATCGACAAGAAATGGGCGGCGTTCGTGGCGGCCGAAGGCGCGTCGGTGGATCAGAACCGCCGCGAACTGGCCGGCATTGCCGAAACCACCGGTGTCGATCTTGGTGAGTTTCGCCGTATCGTCAACATGGTGCAAAAGGGCGAGCGCGAAGCCCGCATCGCCAAGAAGGAAATGGTCGAGGCCAATTTGCGCCTGGTGATTTCCATTGCCAAGAAATACACCAACCGTGGCCTGCAATTCCTTGATCTCATTCAAGAAGGCAATATCGGCCTGATGAAGGCCGTGGACAAGTTCGAGTATCGCCGCGGTTACAAGTTCAGCACCTATGCGACCTGGTGGATCCGCCAGGCCATCACCCGCAGCATCGCCGATCAGGCCCGCACCATCCGCATCCCGGTGCACATGATCGAAACCATCAACAAGCTGGTGCGCACCAGCCGGCAGATCCTGCACGAAATCGGCCGCGAGCCGACGCCGGAGGAACTGGCCGAGCGGCTTTCGATGCCGCTGGAAAAGGTGCGCAAGGTGATGAAGATCGCCAAGGAGCCGATTTCCCTCGAAACCCCGATCGGCGACGAGGAAGACAGCCATCTTGGCGATTTCATCGAGGACAAGAATGCCGTCATCCCGGTGGATGCCGCCATTCACGCGAACCTCAAGGAAACCGTGACGCGGGTGCTGGCGTCGCTCACCCCGCGCGAAGAGCGTGTGCTGCGCATGCGGTTCGGCATCGGCATGAACACCGATCACACGCTGGAGGAAGTCGGCCAGCAATTCAGCGTGACCCGCGAACGCATCCGCCAGATCGAAGCCAAGGCGCTGCGCAAGCTGAAGCACCCGTCGCGCAGCCGCAAGATGCGCAGCTTCCTGGACGTATAGGCACCAGGTAGTCGTTCATCACCGCGCAACCGGTGATGCTGCAACGCAACATCCCTGCGTCAATCGACGCAGGGATTTGTTGTTGTGGATTGACATGCTTGTGGCACGTCGTCGGGTTGGGATAGGGGTCGGATCAATGAACATGGGTCGTGCCCTTTGCTTGCCTCTGCTTGCCGGCTTGCTGCTGGCGGCAGCCCCGCCCGGCGACTTTCGGCTGGAACCCCTGCGTGAAGCGATCATCAGCGATGCCCGCGCCGCCGATCCGGCCGCAATGGCCTTCGAACGCACCACCACGGCCATCCGCCGCGGTCCGGGGATAAACGAAAAGACGGTCACGGTGGAACGCTGGGATGGCCAGCGCTGGACGTTGCTGAGCGTGAACGGCAAGGCGCCCAGCCCCACCGCGTTGAAAACGTTCCGCAAGGCCATCAGCGTCAACCCGGTGCCAGGCTATCATCGACTGGCCGCCTTGATGGCTGCCGCGTCTGACATCAGCCTCGATGACGAGGGTCGCCAGGTGATGAAGATCCCCGTGCTGCCGGCCGGATCGGTGCGGACCGACAGCGCCGACATTTCCCAGCATTTGTCGGGCGAAGCGGTGATTGCCACCACGGACGGCAAACCGTGGGTGGCGCGGCTGAAAGTGCGAGCCCGCGAGGATTTCAAGCTGAACCTGCTCATCAAGGTCACCAATTTCGAGCAGACCAGCGATTACCGCCTCGGCCCGGATGGCCGGCCACGCCTGGCCGCCCAATCGGCGCTGAGCAAGGGCAACCTGATGGGTATCGCCGGCGGCCAGACCGACGAAGTCACTTACGCCTATCGCTGAGGCAAAGCGCGCTGCCCCTTCACAGTTTGACAGGATTGCGCCGATGGCCTCGGCTGCTTAGCGTGAAGTCATGAAAGGGATTTTCCATGCGCTTTGAAGGCACCACCGGTTATGTCGCCACCGATGATCTGAAGGTCGCGGTCAACGCAGCCGTGACGCTGCGCCGACCCCTGCTGGTGAAAGGGGAGCCCGGCACCGGCAAGACCGTGCTGGCCCAGCAGATCGCCAATGCCTTCGACGCGCCGCTGATCGAGTGGAACGTCAAATCCACGACCAAGGCCCAGCAGGGCCTGTATGAATATGATGCCGTGTCCCGCCTGCGCGACAGCCAGTTGGGCGATCCGCGCGTGTCGGACATCAACAATTATATCCGTCGCGGCAAGATGTGGGAGGCGTTCACCCACGCCAAGCTGCCGGTGCTGCTGATCGACGAGATCGACAAGGCCGATATCGAATTCCCGAACGATCTGCTGACCGAACTCGATCGCATGGAATTCGACGTGTACGAAACCGGTGAGCGGGTGAAGGCAGCCCAGCGGCCGATCGTGATCATCACCAGCAACAACGAGAAGGAATTGCCCGACGCGTTCCTGCGCCGCTGTTTCTTCCATTACATCAAGTTCCCGGACCGCGAGACGATGGAAGCCATCGTGCGGGTCCATTACCCCAACGTCCAGCGTGCGCTGGTGGGCGAGGCGCTCAACATCTTCTTCGACATGCGCGAAGTGCCGGGGATGAAGAAGAAGCCCAGCACATCGGAACTGCTCGATTGGCTGAAACTGCTGATGCACGAGGACCTGCCGGTCGAGGTGCTGCGCAACCGCGACACCAAGACCCTGATCCCACCGCTGCACGGTGCCCTGCTGAAGAACGAAGCCGATGTGATGCTGTTCGAACGTCTGGCGTTCATGAGCCGCAGAGGTCAATAAAGGGGCCAGTAACGCCATGGTGCGACTGCACGGGCTGCGAAGCAAAGCCGCAAGTTTCTGATTGTCAAAGAGCCTGCGTTGCCCGGTATCAGATCTTCAGTCTTGGCAGTTTTTCCGTAACGGGCGGATTGGAACAAAATCGGGCGGCCGCAACGCTACCGGCGTGAATTCCTTAAGCCGCCATCATGACAGAATCGTGCCGTGTAGGACAGGCGCTGCCATCCCCGACTGGAAGCCATCGACGTTAGCGCCGACGCCGCTGACGGCGCCCCCATCAGGAGACGCCGCCAGCGTTTCGGCCAATTGGTCCGGCTCAGCCGCCGAAGCGGTCGTTCGACATCACCTTGGTCCAGGCCTTGGCGAAATCCTGCACCATCTGGCTGTGGCCGTCGGCCGCGCCATAGACTTCGGCCACCGCCCGCAACTCGCTGTGCGAACCGAACAGCAGATCGACAGGGCTGGCCGTCCACTTCTTCGCGCCCGTCGTGCGGTCCAGCCCGTCGTACAGGCCTTCAGTCGCCGACTTCTGCCACTTGGTTTCCATGCCGAGCAGATTGACGAACCAATCGTTGCTCAGCACGCCGGGCCGCGCGGTGAACACGCCGATCTTGCTGCCGCCGGCATTGGCATCCAGCGCGCGCAGACCGCCGACCAGCACGGTCATTTCCGGCACGGTCAGGCCGAGCAGATTGGCGCGATCGATCAGGCCCTGGGTCGGGTTATAGAAGCTTTCCGCCGTCCAGTAGTTGCGGAAGCCATCGGCCTTGGGCTCCAGCGCCGCGAACGCCTCGACGTCGGTTTGCGCCTGGGCTGCATCGGTACGGCCCGGCGTGAACGGCAGGCTGATCGCGACACCGGCGTCCTTGGCGGACTTTTCGACCGCCGCATTGCCGGCCAGCACGATCAGATCGGCCATGCTGATCTTGCGACCACCCGGCGCGGCCTTGTTGAAATCGGCCTGCACCTTGGCCAGCACCGGCAGCACCTTCGCCAGTTCGGCCGGGTTGTTGACCGCCCAATCCTTCTGCGGGGCCAGCCGCAAGCGGGCACCGTTCACACCGCCGCGCATGTCGGTGTGGCGGAAGCTGGCGGCAGCCGCCCAGGCAGTGCGCACCAATTCCGGCACGGTCAGGCCGCTGGCCAGCACGTTCGCCTTGATGGTGGCCACATCGCCATCATTGACCAACGGGTGATCCACTGCCGGCACCGGATCCTGCCAGACCAGCACTTCCTTCGGCGCATCCGGGCCGATGTAGCGGCCGCGCGGACCCATGTCGCGGTGAGTCAGCTTGAACCAAGCGCGGCCAAAGGCATCTTCAAACCCCTTGGGGTTTTTCAGCCACCCTTGCGTGATCTTGCGATAGGCCGGGTCTTCGCGCAGCGCCAGATCGGTGGTGAACATCATCGGCGCGTGGAACGTGTCCGCCTTGTGGGCATCCGGCACGAACTTCTGGTCCTTGGCGTCCTTGGGCTCCCACTGGATCGCGCCGGCCGGACTGCGCGTCTGCACCCAATCGAAGCGATAGAGATTTTCGAGATACTGCATGGTGAACTGCGCCGGCGCCGAGGTCCATGCGCCTTCCAGGCCGGACGTGATCGTGTCCGCACCTGCACCGGTGCCGTAGCGGTTTTCCCAGCCCATGCCCTGCTTTTCCAGGGCCTCGCCGGCCGGTTCCTTGCCGACATTGCCTTCGGGCTTGGCGGCGCCGTGTGCCTTGCCAAAGGTGTGGCCGCCAGCGATCAGTGCCGCGGTTTCCTCGTCGTTCATCGCCATGCGGCCGAAGGTTTCGCGGATATCCTTGGCGGCAGCCAGCGGATCGGGCACACCATTCGGGCCTTCCGGGTTCACATAGATCAGGCCCATCTGCACGGCGGCCAGCGGACCACCCAGCTTGCGGCCCTCGCTGTAACGCTTGTCCTCAAGCATCTTGTTTTCCGGGCCCCAATAGACCTTGTCGGCTTCCCAATCATCCTGTCGGCCACCGGCGAAGCCGAACGGCTTGAAGCCCATGGATTCAAGGGAGACATTGCCAGCCAGCACCATCAGATCGGCCCAGCTCAGCGAACGGCCGTACTTCTGCTTCACCGGCCACAACAGGCGGCGGGCCTTGTCGAGATTGGCGTTGTCCGGCCACGAACTGAGCGGTTCGAAGCGCTGCTGGCCACCACCGGCGCCGCCACGGCCATCAGCGATGCGATAGGTGCCGGCGCTGTGCCAGGCCATGCGGATGAAGAACGGGCCATAGGTGCCATAATCGGCCGGCCACCAGGGTTGCGAGGTGGTCAGCACCGTGGCGATGTCGACCTTCACCGCCTTCAGGTCCAGCTTGCTGAACGCAGCAGCATAATCGAAATTGCTGCCATAGGGGTTGGAGGCCGGCGCCTGGCTGCGCAACGGCGACAGGTCGACCAGTTCCGGCCACCAGAACTGGTTGTTGGTGTTGGCGGTGCTGACCTCTGCGGCGGCAGCCATGCTGCCGGTCATGCCGGCGATGGCCAAGGCGACGATCGATGCGAATGTGCGTGTCATGTGCGCTTCCTCAATCTGATGCGGGTCTGTCCCACTGTGGGAACCAACTAGGCCTAAGGGCATCGATTGAAGAAATTGGGATTTACACTCAGGCTAATCGAAATTCTGGCTAAGTTGGCGATGCGACATGAAAAGGGGCCGGCATCGCTGCCAGCCCCTGCCCATCCGGTGAAGCGGCGCGTCAGTCCTTGGCGCGCTCGACGTAGCTGGAATCTTCGGTGTTGATGACGATCCGCGTGCCCACTTCGATGTGCGGCGGCACCATCACGCGGGCGCCGGATTCCACCGTGGCCGGCTTGTAGCTGGACGATGCGGTCTGGCCCTTCATCACCGGTTCGGTCGCCATGATCGCCATCGTCACCCGCGTCGGCAGGGTGATGGTCACCGGCTTGCCGTCGAACATCAGGATCTTGCACTCGGCATTTTCCTGCAGGAACCCGATGCCATCGCCGATCATCGCCTCGGTCAGGCTGATCTGGTCGTAATTCTCGTTGTTGATGAAGATATATTCCTCCCCATCCTTGTAGAGATAATTGTGGCTGACTTCCTCGACGAAGGCCTTTTCCAGGCTGTCGGTGGTCTTCACGGTGATCACCGTCTTCACGCCATCGGAGATGCGGCGCATGTCGATCGTGGTGGTGGGCGTGCCCTTGCCGGGGCGGAAGGTTTCGGCCTTCAGCACGACATAAAGCTGGCCGTCGTCGTGCTCGACAACCTGTCCCTTGCGGAAATTGCTCGCGATTTCCTTGACCATGATATCCCCTATGCGCCAACGCGCGGTAACTTGCGCCCGGCGTTAGGGCATCGCAGCACGACTGTTCAAGGAAAATCATGACATCATCCGAGTCTGGTCGCCCGTTCTGGCATGCCGATATCCATACTGATCGCCGCCCGTTCCTGATCGGCCGCAATCGGGTGAAGGCGGCGCTGCGCTGCTGGTTTGCGGATCAGGGCTTCACCGAGGTCGAATGTGGCGCAGTGCAGATGTCGCCGGGCAATGAAACCCATCTGCATGGCTTCCCGGTGCTCTGGCGTCCGGAGGGCGCTGCCGAACAGACGCGTTACCTGCACACCAGCCCGGAATTTGCCGCCAAGAAATTGCTGGCGGCCGGCGAAACCCGCATCGTCGATTTTGCGCGGGTCTGGCGCAATGGTGAGCAAGGCCCGTTGCACAGTCCGGAATTCACGATGGTCGAATGGTATCGCGCCGGTGCCGACTGGACCGAGGTAATGGTCGACACGCTGGCGCTGGCCCGCACCGCGCAGGCCGCCGGCGACAACGGCGTGCTGCGCTGGCAGGGGCGAAGTTGCGATGCCGATGCCGAGCCTGATCATATCAGCGTGGCCGAAGCATTTTCCATTCATGCCGGCATCGATCTTGCCGCCTGCCTCGATGACCGCGACGCGCTGGCCGCCGCCGCCGGCCTGACGCCGCGCGCCGACGACACATGGAGCGACATTTTCAGCCGCATCATCGTGACCATCGAGCCGAAGTTGGGCCGTGACCGCCTGACCTTCCTGACACATTATCCCGTCTGCGAAGCCGCCCTCGCCCGCCCCTGCCCCGATGATCCGCGCTGGGCCGAACGGTTTGAAGCCTATGCCTGCGGCGTTGAACTGGCCAATGGCTTTGGCGAACTGACCGATCCCGCCGAGCAGCAGCGCCGGTTCGAAGCGGATATGGATGAGAAAGAGCGCATTTATGGCCGGCGTTACCCGATCGACGAGGATTTCCTCGCCGCGCTGACCTTCATGCCGCCGGCCAGCGGCGTCGCGCTCGGCTTTGACCGGCTGGCGCTGCTGGCGTTGGGCGGGACCGATATCAGGCAAGTGATCTGGACACCGTTTCCCGGTTGAAGAACCCCAATTTCACCGCCGGCACCAGATAGGCCACGAGCAAAACCGTGTTGGTCACCGCATTCACCGGCACGCCGTTCAGCACCGACAGTGCCGAGTCCACCGCCCACCAACCGATCACGCCCCAGCCCAGCCCGCGCCACAGCGCCGGATCAGCGCCGCATGCCCGAAACACCGCGAGCAGACACAGCCCCCAACCCAGCATCACCGCACCGACCAGCGCCACCGACAACCGCATCCCCGGCGCGTCGAAATCCCCTGCCGACAAGCTGCCCAGGCTGACCAGCCGATAAAAGGCCCCTGCCCCACCATCCAGCGCCGGCACGCCGGCCGCGGAAAACACCACGCCAAAGCCGATGGCCACCCAGCACCAGATGTGCAGCCATTGTTCCCAGAAATTGCGCGTCATTTGCCGTCTCCTCTGCCTAATGGCCGGTTCAACCTGAGCCGAGCAGGAAAGCGGTGCAATTACCGGGCCGGTAGCGGTGGGAACGGCGAGGGCGGCAATTGTTCTTTACAAGGTGATCAAAGTTATCCTTTTGCAGGTTTGTTGGCATTATATATGCCAATATTTGTCCGAGGCACAGCCCTGCCCGCGTCGGCTGCCAGACGCCCGCTGTGGCGCGCCCTGTCCTGACCTGAGAAAGAACAAAAAAATACCGACTATATCCCGCACCTTGGCTGGGACAGCGTGAATCCAGCAGCAACAGTCTTGCCAGTTTTGACGAATCTGGCGTGATTCAGCCCGCCGTTCGCACCCACTGCCGCGCCGCGCCAGACCAGCGGACCGGCGCATGATGACAGGCTTTGCCAGTGTAGGACAGGCTGCCCATCAACTGGCAGCCATGCGTCGCCCGAAAGCCGGACATGTCCATAAGGGGGTGGGGCGCGGAACGGCGGTTTTGGGGACGAACAGCCGCTGCGCGCCAATCGAAAAAAGCGGTCGTCTGGTCAGATATCAGCCGGAAAGCGATGCCCCTGTCCAATGAAATCACTCACTGTGACAGCTGCTACAGGTGCTGTTCGCTGCGTTCGCGGCAGACCCCTGACCCTGAGATGCAGAAACCAGAAATTTATGTCCAAACACAGGGATGAGCACGAACAAGCCGATGATTGCGGTAACCCGTACCGGTTTTGGTAAGCGGTTCATATGAGCGCACAACCTTCAAGTTTAAGGAAAAACACTCAAAAAGCTTCAAGCTCATTTTCCATGGAGAAATCTGATCTCGCAGGACCTCTGCTATCGCAGCCCACCAAAGTAACAGTCAGGATGGAAGTGGATATCAATACAATCATCTACCTGTTCATTTTATTCGTCCTTTGTCAAACAAAATTTGATACTCATTATTATCGATATTGTATCTTTCCGACGGTCCGATTGCTTGACTTGTTATAGCCCTGCCCGGCGGAGGCCCTGTTGCTTCGGCAACCACATCATCCTTTCACTTACCTCGCACATCATTGAAAGGCTGCGCGCCTGTGGCAGAGTGGGGGTATGGCGACCCGTCCCGAGCTTTCCGATCCCGGCCCGTTCGGTGCGGCGCTGCGCCGTGCGCGCGGCGGCCGGCGGCTGAGCCAGTTGGCGCTGGCGCTGGAGGCCGGGGTGAGTGCGCGGCACTTGAGCTTTCTGGAGTCCGGCCGGGCGATGCCGAGCCGGGAGATGGTGCTGACCCTGGCCGAGGCGCTGGCGCTGCCCTTGTCGCAGCGCAACCAGTTGCTGACGGCGGCGGGGTTTGCGGCAGCGTTTCCGGCTTCGCCGCTCAGTTCCGAAGCCGTGGCGCCGTTTCGGGCGATCCTGACGCAGATGATGGCCAGCCATGCCCCCTTCCCGGCGCTGCTGTGTGATCGGCACTGGAATGTGCTGGAGGCGAGCGTATCGGCGGCGGCGATGCTCAGCCCGTTGCTGGAGGCGTGGAACGGGCCGCCCAATGTGTTTGCGCTGACCGCCACACATCAGCGCGCGCCGGAGCTGATCGCCAATCTGCCCCAGGTGCTGCACGAAAGCCTGGAGCGGCTGGCGCTGGAACAGGCGCTGGCCGGCGATGATCCGGTGCTGGCCGATCTGATCGCAATCACGCGCGAAGCGGCGCAGCGCCATCCCTTCAAGCCGGGCGCGCGGGTGCGATCGCCGATCATGCCGGTGATCTATAATTCGCCTGGCGGGCGGCTGTCGTTCCTGTCGGTGGTGGCGCAGTGCGGGACATCGGAGGATGTGACGGTGCGGGATTTGCGGCTGGAGTTGCTGTTTCCAGCGGATGGGGCGACGCGAGCGGCGTTTACAGGCTGATCACGCATTTCCCGTCGATCTGCCCGGCCCCCATTGCCGTGAAGGCATCGCGCACGGCGCTGAGCGGCAGTTCCAGGCCGATATGGGGTTTCATGTGGTGGGCGCGGGCGTCGATTTCGGCGATGTGGCGCACGCCGGCGGCCGGGTCTTGCCGGCCCTGCTCGCCAGCGCGCACACCGACCAGCGCGATTTCCTTCAACAACAGCCGGTTGAGCGGCACCGGATCACCGCGGCCGCCGGTGAAGCCGATGATGGCATAGCGCCCGCCGCGGCGCAGGCATTTGACAAGCGGCATCACCAGCGGGCCGGCGACGGGATCGAACACCAGATCGATGTCGCGCAGCGGGATTTCGGGCTTCTCGCGGTCAATCAGATGGCCTTCGTGGGCGCCGGCATCCAGCGCCAGTTGCAGCCGCGCCGGGCTGCTGGCCAGCGCCACGACATGCGCGCCCATGTGCGCCGCCAGTTGCACGGCAGCGCGGCCCATGCCGCCGCCGGCGCCGGTAACCAGCACCCGCTCCCCGGCCTTGATCTGCCCGCGCTCGACCAGGCCGACCCAGGCAGTGAGCGCACCGACGGTGAAAGCGGCCGCTTCGGCCAGGGTCAGCCCCGCCGGCACTGGCCGCACGCTGCGCGCTGGCAGGGTGACACGCTGCGCCATCATGCCGGAGCGACCGCCGATCATGACCTTCTGGCCCAACAGGGCTTCGGCGCCCGGCCCGGCGGCAATCACTTCGCCAGCGGCCTCCGTGCCGGGGATGAACGGCAGTTCGGGGCGAAATTGATAGCCGCCTTGCAGCATCAGCCAGTCCGGGAAATTCAGGCTGACATGGCGCACGGCCACTTGCACCTCGTGCGCGCCCGGCGGCGGCGGTTCAGGCCAATCGGCATGGAGGGCAAGGCCCGACAGATCATCGGACAGGCGGGAACAGACGGCAGCATGCATGCGCCATCATCGCCTGCCCGCCGCCGCCACGCCACCCGGCGCAAACGTGAGGCGTCTGCGGCTTCGCTGGCGGGCGGCGGGGAACCCAGCCGAGGCTGAGCGGTTTGGGAGAAGACACCCACAACGGAGGCGCATATGTCGAACGATCGCGAAATCACCCAGAAATTCTGGAAAGCCCTGAAATCGGACCGGACGATGTTCCTGGGCCTGGCCGAAGGTGCCGATGGGCATGCGCGGCCGATGACGGCACAACTGGATGACGAAGATCAGAGCGGCGACCTGTATGATGGCCCGATCTGGTTCTTCACCTCGGCTGACAGCCATTTGTATCAGCAAATCGGAGCCGGCGCCCGGGCGATGGCGCATTTCGTCGCCAAGGATCATGATGTGTGGGCGACGCTGGACGGCACGATGACCACCACGCAGGACCGGGCGATGATCGACCGGCTGTGGAATCGCTTTGTCGCGGCCTGGTATCCGGGCGGCAAGGAAGACCCGAGCGTGGCGTTGATCCGGCTGGATCCAGACAATGCCGAGATCTGGATCGATGCATCCAGCATGGTGACCGGCTTGAAGATGCTGCTGGGTATGGATCCCAAGGAAGACATGCAGGACAAGGTGGCGAAGGTCAGCCTGTAGGAGTCAGCCTCTCGCCTGAATGAGCCACTGCAGCGCGGCGCGGCCGGGCAGGAAGAAATAGCCGCCGCCCAGGGTTTCGACCCAGCGGGCGAGGCCCTGCACACGCACCGGGCCGAGGTGCGTGGGCAGGGTAAAATCGCCTTGGCCGAGCAGCGGATCGATCTCGCCGGGCAGCCCGTGGAAGCTGCGGCCGAACAGCCAGCGTTGCTGCACGAATTCGAATTGCCGCTCGATATCGGCGCAGATGGCGGTGAACATCAGGCCCTTTTCGCTGCCGGTATCATAGGGGCGGCCGCGGCGGATGATGCGGTGGCGGTTGGCGATGTCCCAACCGGTGGGGTCGGACGGATCGAGGCCGTCGCGCGGGTTGGCGCGGCGGATATGGGCGCCCAGCGGACAGGCGAGGCCCTGCGGGTCTTCGGCGGCGAAGGAGAAATCGTTGCGGGCGTCTGTGCGGCCCTGTGGCCCGGCGCGGTCGATGGTGGGTGTGCCGTCGGGCCAGCGGCCGATCATGCGCGCCTGCAGCCAGGGACCGTCGATATTCTGCTGAAGGGCGGCTGGCAGATGCGGGCAGCGCGCGGTGAGATCATTGGCCGACGCAGCAGCCCCGGCGTGGAAACCGGCGACATCCTGCTTCAGCCGGCGCACCACCACGAAGCTGCCGTTGCGGCCGAAATCGCGATAGCTGCTGCTGGCCTGAAAATCCGGGTAGGGACGGGCCGGCTCGGCCGTGGCCGGCAACAGCCCGGCGGGGTCAAGCTCGGAAGCAAGACGCAATGGCGGCGCGGTGTAGCCGGCGCTGGCCGGGTGGCCGAGCAGGAATTCGCCGGGCGCCAACTGGTCGCGCGCATCCCGTTGCCGCCAATCGCCGGCGCCGCGGATCGCCGGCTGTGAGATGCCGTCGCGGAAGCCGAAATGATCATGGTCGAGGCCGGGCTGGCCATCGGGGGCGGTGGTGGTCGGGCTGGTGATCACCGTTTCCTGTATGGTGGCGATGCCGGCCAGCGCGGCGATGGCGTCGGCGACGTGTTCGGGCGTTGCGGCGGCGAGCATCAGCACGGCGTCGCAGCGATCATAGGCGGCAAGACCCGCCGCGCTGCCCGGCGGCATCCAGGTGCCGGTATCCCCCAATATGTCGGCGCGGGCGCCCATGCCGGCCATGAAGGCCAGCGGGAAGCTGGCGAGGCCCTGCGCGCTGTCCGGCCCCGGCAGACCGAGGCGCTGCAACCCGGCGGGGGACAGCGCGATGGCGCTGGCGGCGGTGAGATGCGGCGTGCCGGAGGGCAGATCGCCGAAGATCACCGGCGGCAAGGCCCCTTCCCCGGCAATAATGCGGGCGAGCGCGGTGCCGGGGCCGGCATCGGGGAAATTCAGGAAGATATGCGCGCCGTGGGCGAGGCTGCCGAGGCTGCGGAACACCAGCGCCTGCACCTGGCTGGTGTCGACGATGCTGGCCGGGCGCGGCAGCGCGCCGAGCAAATCGAGCCAGTCGCGTGCGCTGGCTGCATCGTGGGCGCGGGCGAGGCCATGGTGAATCAAGGCCTGCGCGCGGATGCGATCGAGCGTCAGGTGCGGCAGCGCGCTGTACCAGCAGCCGGTGAGCTGTTGCTGGCGGCGGACCCAGCGCTTGAACAGATCACCGTTGGCGGCGCCTTCGCCGATCAGGCCGACGGTGGGCGGGAAGCCGATGCCGTGGCTCCACGCCGCGGTCTGGCCGGGGTGGGCCTTGGTGATGAAATCTTCGAGATAGGATTCCCAACTGCCGTCGTAGTTGCTGAAGAAGATCAGCTTTTCGGCGTCGGGCAGCCTGAACCAGCGGGCAAAATGGATGGTGCCCATGGTGAGGATGAAACCGGGGCGGGTGTAATGGCGGGCGAAGACGCCGATGCCCCACATGGCGAAGGCGAAGGTGAGCCGGCGCAGCCAGCCGGGCTTGAAATCGCTGGCCGAAATGATGTGGCTCTGTTCGTGATCGCGCGGGTTTTCTCGGCTCGTGATGCGCAGGCGGCGCAGGAGATCGGGGTCGCGGGTGTCGGGCACATCGGCGGTTTCGAGGCGGCGCAGCGACGCGTAGGCGTAAAGCGCAAGGCCGAGCCAGAGACCGAAGCCGCCGATGATGCCGGCGGCAAGCGCAAGGAGCAGGCGGCCGGGCCAGAGGCCGCCGCCCAGCGCAGCCCAGGCCAGCGCCGTGAACACCCCGACCGGCACCAGCGCGGTGAACGGGATCCAGCGGCCTGCCGGCGTCGCCAGATAGGCGAACAAGCCGCTCCACAGGCCCGGAAAGCGGAAATCGACAAAATTCAGCCGCTGCCGGCCAGGCACGAACAGCATCGGGCGCAATTCGGCGGCAGCGGCGGCCAGATGCGGGGGCGGCGGCAGGGTGCCGGCCAGCATCCCGCGCACATGGTTCAGGGCCGCCAGCGGCGGCTGCGCGGTGCCGCCGGATATTTGCTGCCAATCATCCAGCGCGGCGCGGGCGAATGCGGCCAGCCGGTCGCGCTGGCGCTTGGTGGCCATGGTGAAGCCCGGCGAGCCATCATAAAGCAGCCCGGTGGTGCCCCAGGCGCGCGGCCGCACATCCAGACGATGGCGGTTGAGAAAGGCTGGCAGCGGTGAAACGCCGTCCCAGAAGCTGACCTGCGCCAGCGGCGCGGCCAGTTCGGGTGGCGGGCTGGCGAAGATGCGGTCCAGCGCGGCTTCGGGTGGGCCATCGGCGCTGATCTCGATCAGCAGGCGCACATCGGGTGTTTCAGGGCTGCCGACATCGAGGGCATTGATCGACAGGAAATGCACGATGGCAGCAGCATCGAGCCAGGCCCGCACCGCCGGCCCGGCCGGGTTGCCCAGCGCCAGCAGCGCATCCTCCAGCGCGGTCAGCCGGGCGGGCACGTCGGCCGGCGGCACATGCTGCAGCACCGGGACGTTCAGCGTGATCATGCTGTGCGCAGCCGGGCCAGCCGGCTGCGCGGCGCCGAAGCGCATTTCCAGCCGGAACGGGAATGGCCCGGCCATCTGCAGCTTGCCGGCGGCGCCCGGCGCGTGCGCCAGACCGGGCAACGCGAACAGCACGGCGAACAGGCTGGTCATCTGTTCGACGGCCATGTGCTGGCCGATGCAATCATGGATGCAGTAACCGAACATCAGATTAGGCGCGTGCTCGATGCCGATCCAGCGATCGGGGTTGAAGCTGCCGGGGTCTGGCCATTTGCGGCCGTCGCGCATGGCAATGGCGGTGGCGGCGAGCACCACGCCGTCCGGCCCCATCCGGAACTGGCCGGGATCGAGTGCCGGCGCCATGCGCGAGGCTTCCAGCGCGATGCGGCGCAGCGCGTCACGGTCGCCAGCAGCCTTGACGGCCTGATCCCAGGCGGCGGGGTGGCGCAGCAACCAGTCGAACGCCTTGCCGCCGGCCAGCGTCGTGGTGGGGCCGAGCCCGATGGCCAGCCCGGTGATGATGGCGCGGATCAGGGCATGGTCGGGCGCGGTGATGCTGATGGCACCGGCCATTTTTGTTGCCACCAGCGCCCAGATCAGCCCGCGCTGCGCCGCCACCGCGTCCCGCTGGTCGCTGGTCAATGGTGCCAATTGCGCCACGCAGGCGCCGATCTGGCCATCGATCAGGGCGCGCAGCCGCCAACCGCCATGCTGGGCCAGTTCGCGGGTAGTGGCATTGCCCACCGGATCGCCGAACAGCATCGCCGACATCGCCAGCGTCCAGTCGGAATAGGCATCGATATCGCGCGGGCTGAGGCCCAGCCAGTCGGCGCCGGTCTGCGCCGTCACCCGCGCGAACACATCGCGCATCACGTCGATCTGGCCGTCGCAATTGGCCACCAGCGCAGCGGTGATCGCCGTGGTGTCGGCTTCGAAGCGGGCTTTCCACGCCGGGCCCTTTTGCATGGCGGCCAGCACCAGGGCGCGCTGGCTGGCGTGATCTTCGCCCTCGGTGCCGAGCATGAACGCCGGGCGCAGGGCCGGATCGTCATTCAGGCCGGGCGGGCCATGCGCCAGCAATCGCATTTCGGCGCCGAACGGCACCGGATAGCTGGCAGGATCGCCAAGCACCGCGGTGACATTGGCATCGCGGGTGAAAATCTCGACCCCCAGGAACGGCACGTTCCAGCGCCCGAGCAGCCGCGCCACCTGCAACAGCAGCCGCAGGCCAAAGCCAAGCACTGCACCGAACAGCCGCGCCAGCACGCCGGTGGCCGGCGCCAGCCGCGCCATGCGGAAATCGACCTGCGCCAGTTCCTGCCCGGCCAGATGCCAGGGGGCGGGCACATCAGCCATCGGATACTTCAGACGAAACCCCGCCATGCCACCCCCCGAACTTGACCTACCCCGATTGCAGCGCCACCAGGGGTTCCTTCAACCAGCTGTTCCACTTGGTATTGCCGAACGGAATCCAGTCGACATGGCCCTGACCAAAGCTGGGTCGCGCCGCCAGCAACGCCGCCAGCGCTTCGGCGGCGCCGGCATCATCGCCGCCGCGCCACAGCGCGTTGATGCGGGTGACATGGGCGTGCCAATAACCGGGCTGCAGCGCGATCGCGGTGCCGGCGTGCACCTGTGCTGCCTCCCAATCGCCCTGCAACAACAAGGCCATGCCCAGCTCGGCTTCGCGATAGAAGCGCCGGAAATCATGCGGCGACAAGCGCAGCGACGCATCCAGCCACTCCACCGCCACAGCGGGACGCGCGCACAGCAGGTGGAGCGTGCCCAGTTGTTCGTGCGCCATCGCCAGGCTGGGGCACAAATCGATCGCCTGGCGCAACCAGGTTTCGGCTGGTTCCATGCGGCGCTGCCACATCTCCGCGATGCCGACCAGCATATGAGCGCGGCCATCGCGGCGATCGAGATCGACGGTGCGGCGCGCCGCATCGCCGAAGCTGGCAATCTCGTCGGCCGCAGCGCGGCGGCTCCACAGGCGATAGCCGAGATTCTGCGTCCATTCGATGGCAGCATTGGCCGATTGCGGTGCGGCGGCGCGGGCCTGATCGAAATAGCTGGCGGCCTTTTCCAGATCGGGCTGCGCCAGGCGATTCTGGTGCCAGCGGCCGCGCCAGATCAGATCATTCACTTCCAGCGCATCACCCGGCAGCGCGGCGGCCCGGCTGCGTTCGGCATCATCGAGCTGTTCGGCCAGCAGCGCCACCAGTTGATCGATGATCGGCAGGAAGGCGTTGCTTTCTTGCGGGTTGGCCAGGTCGAGGCCCGGCGCACTCACCAGACTGCCGTCGCTGGTGTCCAGCAGCCTGCCGACCAATTGCCAGCCGCTGCCCAGCTTGCGCAGGCGCCCGCCGAACACGAAGGCCGCCCCCAGCCGCCGCCCGGCATCGAGCGCGGATTCAGAGCCATCGGTGGGGAAACTGGCGCCCGACCCGATCACCTTCAGCCAGCGCAGCCGCGCGATGCGGTCGGCCAGTTCATCGCCGATGCCGGCCGCCAGATAATCGGCCGCAGCCTCGCCGCTGTCGTTGGTGAACGGCAGCACGGCCAGACTGGCACCGGGGCGCGGCTGCGACAGGCCGGTCGGGCGGCGATGCGGGGCGTCGGCGCGTTGCTGCTCGACCCACTCGGCGAACTGGCCGGCGCCCGGAATATCCAGCCCTTCCAGCAACATCTGCCCCGGTTCGGGGTCCAGCAATTCATAGGCAGCCCGATCCAGCCAGACCCGGCGGCCCTGCGCCTGTAACAGGCCGGGCGCAACGTCGTCGAGCCGTTGGCGCAGGCGGGAAAGCTCCTTGCGCAGCGATGCCTGGGCCTGTTCTTCCTCGGCCCGGCCCCACAGCATCTGGCGCAGCCAATCACGCGTATGTTCATGGCGGGGCAGCAGGGCCAGCATGGCGATTAGCGCCATGCCCTTGCGGCTGGGCAGGATGATGCGGTTGCCAGCGGCATCGAGCATGCGGAACGGCCCGTGCAGGCCGATGCGGACGCGCGGCGGCCCGGCCGATGGGCCAGCGGCGGAATCAATGATGTCGTCACCGCGTTGCACATGCCTCTCCATGCCCAGCCAATCGCTTCGATAATATGGGGCGACAATGTAAGTCACGCATTTTTCACGCCGCCGTCACAGGCTGCCCGATGACCGACCCGGCTGCTTGGGTTATCAACAAGTCAAGGGGTTGGGCATCATGTTAACCTCACAGCTTCTGGCCCTTGTGCGGCCTGCCGGCGAGTTGGCAGAACGCATGTGGCCCAGTCGTGACCGGTCACGGCCCGCAAGGGCCGTCATCGGTTCGGGGGACGGCATGGCAATGGGCAGCGGGGGGCAGCGGGATGCGGCTTCGCGGGGACCATTGCCGATCAAGCCATACCTTTGGTGCGGGCCATCAGCCCGGGTGTGTGAAGACGACCCACTTCACATTGCCCGGCAGCGCGCACCAGGCCAGCGGCCGGTGACGGCGGGTGGCAGGATATGTCGGCGGTGCGGGCCCAGGACGCGGGGCGCTGGCTGTTGATGCATCATGCCACCCATCCCTTGCCGCCACCGCCGCTGGCCCAGCCCTACCGGCGCCCCAGCCGGCGCGCGCCCTGCCGCCTGTAATTGACCCTGCGGGCGGCAGGGCCCGCAAAATTCCTGCTCCTTCCGGAACATCGCGCTTTGGCGCCGCCACCGCCTGCAGCGGTCCTCCTCCCCAGCCAGCCTTGGGGAGGGTGGTCTGGTTGCGCACCGGAATATGAAGCAAAGATTGCGCCACAGGGATGTGCCCTATGGTTGGCACAATGTTTTTACAATCTTGCGTCACGCTTTGCGAACTTTTCTATCGTGAGTTGTACGACGTCGGAGACAGCCGTTGGCGCAAGCATGGACAAGTCGCACACTTGTTCGAAATTCTTCGCAAAAGATACTTGGTTCTGTAATTTGATTGACCAAGCACGCACCTATTTCGCGGTCCTGTTGGGGTAAGGCACGCAATCGCTGGTTGCTGGCCCGGCCCATGTTGTGGCCACGGGGGAGCAACTGGTGCGAGGCGGCATTCATCGAGGGAAGGGCCTGTTTGTTGCAGGCGTGCTTCTGGCGACGGCTGCTTCCGAGGCTGCGGCCCTGGGGGTGGTTCATGTCGAGCGGACGTCCAGCCAGGCATTGACGATCCGCTGGCAGGACGCTGCCGCCGTTGATGTTTACACCGCGAACCGCCCAGACGCGCCGATCGGCGAGGCGGTGCTGGTGTCGGCCAACGACCGCGATGGCCGGCATGTGCTGGCGGCCGATACCGGCAGCCGCCCCCATGTGCTGGTGCGCGACAGGCGCACTGGTGAGGTGCGGCGGGCGGCCGAGCGGTTGCTGCCGCTGGAGGCCGGCTCCAATTTTCGGGATCTGGGCGGCTATCCGGCGGCGGACGGCAAGCATGTCCGCTGGGGGCTGATCTATCGGTCCGGCGGCCAGCCGTTGCTGAATGATCATGATCTGGCGCTGATTGCCGGGCTTGGTCTGGGCAATCTGGTTGATTTGCGCTCGATGGAGGAACGCCGGCTGGCCCCCACGCGGATAGAAGGCGTGCCTTACAACGCCATCGGCTATGCGTTCGCTGACATCCGCGGGGCGCAGACCCCGGTTCCCGCTGCGGCACCGGGGCGCGTGTATGCCAATTTCCCGGCCTTGATGGCGCCGCACCTGAAGCTGATCTTTGCCAAGCTGCTTGGCGAGGGGACGCCGCTGGCCTTCAACTGTTCGGCCGGGCAGGACCGTACCGGCTTTGTCGCTGCGATGATCCTGACGGCGCTGGGCGTGCCGCAATCGGTGATCCTCGAAGATTTCCACCTGACCACCAAGGTTCGCCAGCCGCAGTTCGAAATGCCGCGGATCGATCCGGTGGACAGCGCCAATGATCCGGTGGCGATGCTGTTTGCCGGCTATCAGCGCCCCGAGCGCGCCAGGCCGACCCCGTTGATGACGGCGCAAGGCAAGCCCTTCCTGTCGTTCGCACTGGAGGCAATCACCGCACGATATGGATCGGTCGATGCCTATCTGGAACAGGCGGCTGGCCTGACGCCAGCGCAGCGCGCCGCGTTGCAGGCACGATATCTGGAATGACGCTGCAGTAACCAGCTTCGTTCCATCCGGCTTTTTCAATTCAGGATTCCAACCAAAACGGCTTTTTCAATCAGGGGAACGAGTGATGATTGCAAACATGAATCTGGACCAGCGGCTGATCCGCGCACTGTTGCTTTCGGCAACGGTGCTGGCGTGTGGCACTGCCGCGCCGCTGCTGGCGCAAACCGTGCAGACAGCGCAAGCGACGGCCGCAGCCGATGGCCAGCAGGATGATGACGATACCATCGTGGTGTCGGCAACGCCGATCCGCGATTCGATTGCCAAGGGCCTGGATATCAAGCGGGCTGCCCCCAATATTGTCGATGCCATTTCGGCCGACACCATCGGCCGCTTCCCGGATCAGACGGCGGCGGCGGCGCTGCTGCGGCTGCCCGGCGTTGCCGTAGAGCGTGACCAGGGCCAGGAGCGTTTCGTGCAGATCCGCGGCGCGCCGGCACGCTGGACCAACGTGGCGTTCGACGGCGTCAACGTGGTCGGCGCGCAGGGCCGCATCTTCCGGTTCGATGCGGTGCCGGCGACGACGATCAGCACGCTGGAACTGAACAAGACGCTGACGCCGGAGATGCCGGGCGAAGCGCTGGCGGGCCGCGTGAACATCAAGACCTATTCGGCGCTCGACAATCCGGGCCTGCATATCAATGCCGACGGCGGCCTTGGCTTTGTCGATCTCGGCAATGGCCCGGTGCGGTCTTACGGGGGGCGCATTTCCTGGTCGAATGACCATTTCGGCATCGTGCTTGGCGGTTCGAAGTTCAACTTCGTGCAGGAAACCGACAATTACGAGCCGCGCTTCAACGCCGGCGGCATGCAGAATGTGCGCTTTGCCAAATATATCGTGAAGCGTGAGTCCAACGGCGCCATCGGCAAGCTGGAGTGGAAGCCGAACAATGACAATCTGATCCGGGCGACGGCGCTCTACAAGGAGTTCCTCGATGCCGAGCAGCGCAACCAGTACACGTTCAACTTTGCCGGCGCGGCCAGTGGTACCCGCAGCAATACCAATGGCGATCTGGTGTCGGTGCCCGTGGCCGGCCTGTTCCAGGACAGCAATTATGCCACCAAGGAATGGCTGTATGTGCTGCATGGCGAACACAAGCTGTCGGATTGGCGGATCAGTTGGGATGCCGGCTATTCGCGCTCGGTTTTCGAGCAGAATCTGCCGCTCACGGCGCAAAGTGCCAGCAATCCGGTGCAGCGCCCGTCGGTCACCTTTGTTCCGGGTGAAGCCAACACGCCGGTGCTGACCCTGTTCGATACGGTCCGCAATGCGGCGGGCACGCTGGTGCGCGGCCCTGCCCGTTCGGCGCTTGATCAGCGCGCTTTCGATACCGAGGTGTTCGTGATCTTTGCGCAGCGTTTCAACCAGAACGAGCGCACCGGCAAGTTCGATGTGGCGCGCGACTGGACGAGCTTTGGCGCGGAATCGGAATTCAAGATCGGGTTCCAGTACAACGATCGCAATTTCCGCGACCCGGGCAATCAGGCCAATCTGCGGCCGGACGGCACCGTTGGAACGGTCCTGCTGCGGCCGCTCGCGGAGCAGTTCAACCTGCCGTGGACACCCACCGCGCTGATCACCGACCGGTCGGCGCTGGGCCGCATCAATGTCGGCTTTGATGTCAACTTTGTCGACAATCCCGCCATCCGCGCGCAGCAGGAGGCTATTCTGGCTGAAGCGGCGTCGCGCAATGCGGCTGGCGGCAATTTACCGGTGCCGCGCCCCAATCCGGCGCTGGCCAATACCGTCGATGAAACGATTTTCGCCGCCTATCTCAGCAACAGCTGGAAATGGGATCGCCACACCGTGCTGCTGGGTCTGCGCGTGGAGCGGACGAACCTGACCTCTGCCGGTCAGGCCAATATCGCCGGCCGGTTGACTCCGGTGTCCTTCGACAACAGCAACACCCAGTTCTTCCCGTCGGTGCATTATGGCTTTGATGCCACTGATGATCTGAAGCTGCGGGCGGCGTTCATCACCGGGACCGCGCGCCCGAGCTTTGTCGAGCAACGCGCCACGGTAGCGATCAACGATGCCGTGGGTGTCGAAAGCATCTCGGGCGGCAACCCGTTCCTGGTTCCGGAACGGGCCTGGGGCCTGGATTTCGCGGCCGAGTGGTATTTCAGTCCTTCGTCGCTGCTGTCGGCCAATTATTTCTATCGCAATGTGTCGAATGTGCTGTTCGGCACGACGACGGTGGTGGGCGACGACCGCTTCAACTTCGGCGGTGTCGATCGTTCGGATTATTTCTTCTCCACCACGCTGAATGGCGGCAATGGTTATCTGCAAGGGGCTGAAATCACCTATACGCAGCCGTTCACCTTCCTGCCGGGGGCGCTTTCGGGCCTTGGCTTCCAGGGCAGCGTTGCGCGGATCGATGGCGAATTCGACACTGGCCAGCGCAAGGCCAATTTCCCCGGCACGTCGGATTGGGTGATCAACGGCGCGCTCTATTTCGAGAAATATGGCGCGTCGCTGCGCCTGAGCTATCAATATCGCAGCCCCTACGCCAACGACCTTGCGCCCGGCGGCGCCGATGGCGACTTGATCTGGGAAGCGCAGCAGCGCGTGGATTTTTCGGCGCGTTATGATGTGAACCGGTACATCACGCTGTTTGCCGACATCAACAACATCACCGACGAGCGCGGCCTGATCTACCAGGGCACCACGGATCGCCCGTATGAGCTGGAATATTTCGGTCGCCGCTTCCTGTTCGGTGTCCGTGCCCGCTATTGAGGCTGGGTGCAGCAATGCCGGGGGGCCGCCTGAACAGCGGCCCCCCGCTTTGCGCGTTCTGGTGATCGGCACCAGCGGTTCGGGCAAATCCACCTTTGCGCAAGCGCTGGCGGCGCGCACCGGGATCGCCTGGCACGAACTTGATCTGATCAATTGGCGGCCGGGCTGGCATGATCGGCATACGCACGAGCCGGAGGCGTTTCTGGCCGATGTCGATGCGGCCACGCGCAGCCGCAACTGGGTGGTGTCGGGCGGCTATTCGATAACCAGACCGCTGCTCCTGCCGCGGCTCACCGATCTGGTCTGGCTCGATCTGCCGCGCTGGCAGGTGATGGCGCAGGTGATCAACCGTTCGGTGCGGCGGGCCGCCGGTGACCAGGAGGTGTTTCCCGGTTGCCACGAGCGCTGGACGCGCTTGCTGCGGCAGGATCACCCGATTCGCTGGGCCTGGATTAATCATGCGCCCAATCGCCTGAAATTTGCCGGCCAGGCGCAGACGGCGGCGAGGCATGGCGCGCACGTGCATCGGTGCATCAATCGGACTCAGACCGAGGCCGTGCTTGCCCGGCTCACGCAGGGCGTCCGGCCGGGCTCACAATCCGCCAGCGTCGCAAGCCTGTCATGACTGCACGCTATCAACAATCATCATGGGGGACTGGCCGGTGCTGATGCGATCAATAGCCCTTGCCGCGCTGCTGGTGCTGGCGGCCTGCGGCGGAAACAACGCCAATCCCGATGCGTCGGGCTGGCGCAAGGAGGTGAGCGAGGTCCGCATCGGCGCCAATCTGGGCGAGGAAAACCCCACGGCGCTGGCGCGGCTGGACGCCTATCGGGACTATATCGCCAAATCGACCGGCCTGCCGGTCAAGGTGTTCAAGGCCGCCGATTACAACGGCATCATCCAGGCGCTGGCATCGGGCCAGTTGGAAATGGCCTCGATGGGGCCGGCGGCCTATGCCAACGCCCATGCCCAGATCGGCGACAAGGTGACGCCGGTGCTCGCCAATCGCAGCGCCGAAGGACTTTCGGGCTATTACAGCACGCTGATCGTCCGCGCCGACAGCCCGTATCGCACGATCGACGATCTGCGCGGCAAGACCATCGGTTATGTCGATTTCAATTCGGCATCGGGCTATGTCTATCCGCGCTGGGCGCTGAAGAAGCAGGGCGTTGATCCGGACACATTCTTTGGCAAGTCTGCGATCAGTGGCGGCCATATCCAGGGCGTGCTGGCGCTGGAAAACGGGCAGTTCGATGGCGTGTTCCTGGTGTCTGGTGCCGGTGCACCGCGCACCGGCTTCACCAACAGCACGCTGTATGCGATGGCTGCACGCGGACTGGTGAAGGCCGAGGATTTTCGCATCATCTGGTTTGCCGGGCCGATCGCCAATTCACCCCATGTGATCCGCACCGACCGGCCGCAGCCGCTGAAGGACATCCTGCGCGGCGCGCTGGCCGCGATGCCGTACGACGATCCCGAGCTGTGGGCCGACATCGGCCTGAGCAACGGCAGCGACATGCAGCCGATGCAGGCCAGCGATTATGCGGAGGTGATCGCCATCCGCAACGCCGAAGTCCAGAGCCGCCGCGCCGGCGGCAGCGCGGGGAATTGATCATGCGCAACCTTCTGCCGTTGCTGACCGTCACCCTGCTGCTGGGTGCTGCTGCGCCGGTGCAGGCGCAGGGCGCCGAAGCGGCGTTCCGGGTGGTGGTGGCCGATGCCGGCCTGACCGGCTGCACCGCCACCGGCCAGGCCGAAGCCTATCGCCTGCACCTGGAAAAGCGGCTGGAGCGCCCGGTCAGCCTGTGCGGGGCCGCCGATGCCACGGCAGCCGCCGCGGTGCTGAAGGCCGGCAAGGCCGATATGGTGCTGCTGGACCCGCCAGCGTTCGACACGGTGAAGGACATGGCGCGCGCGCTGCTGACCGGGCGGGTACGTGCCGAGACCGGCCGGGTGATGACCATGGCGCTGGCGCTGAAACGCAGTGGCCGCAAGAGTCTTGCCGATCTGACTGGTGCGACGCCGATCGTGGCGGGCAGTGCACCGACGAGCAAGGATGTGCCGATGCAGGCCATCGTCGATGCCGGCGCGCCGGTGGCCAGTTTCAAGCCGCTGCTGGTGATCGAAGGCGATGAGCCGGCCTTTGCCGCGCTGCGCGCCGGGCGCGGCGATGTGCTGGTGGTGAACGGCAGCGCGCGGTCGCGGGCGTGCATGACGCCCGATGTGAAACGCGACCCGTGCGCCGATCTGACCGAGCTTTGGCGCGGCCGCCCGCGGGCTGCTCGCGCATTTGTGGTGTCCAGCAAGATGCCGATGGGCGATCGCCACCAGTTGATCGGCATTCACATCGGTCTGCATTTCGAAGCGCCGGCCGCGATGCGTTACCTGGCGCAACTGCTGCCACCGGCCGTGGCGATCGACCCGGCCGAAGCCGGCGCGTTATTGCTGGCGCGCCGCTGATCATGCCGCAGGCGTGGCAATCAGACGGGCCGCACCCGGCACTGGTGGCTGATTTCGAAGCAAGGCGGCGCGCACTGCTGCTGCGCCAGCGGCTGCAAGGCGCGGTGGTGGCACTGGCGCTTTCGGTGCTGCTTGGCGCCTCATTCCATGTCAGCGATTTTTTCGACGGCAACCATGGCGGTGATCCGCTGGCGCGCATCGGGGACCTCATTACCCTGCTGGTGCCCAAGTTGCAGGCCGAAATGCTGCTGGCCGGGCCGGGCACTGCCGGCTCGCTGGCCAACTGGTTTTATGATTGGCCGCGCTGGGTGGCACTGCTGTGGGAAACCGTGCAGATCGCCATCGTATCGACCGTGTTCGGCACCGTCGGCGGCAGCCTGGCCGCGTTGCTGGCATCGAAGAATCTGTCGCCGGCACCGGCGGTGCACTGGCTGACCCGCCGCACGCTGGAGATTGTGCGCACCCTGCCCGATCTGATCGTCGCGCTGATCCTGGTGGCGGCGTTCGGGATCGGGCCGCTGCCCGGTGTGATCGCGCTGGCGCTTGGTACGACGGCCAGCCTGGGCAAGCTGTTTTCCGAAGCCAATGAGAATATCGATCCGCGCCCGATCGAAGCGATCCGGGCGGCTGGCGGCGGTTGGTGGGCGCAGATGCGCTTTGGCCTGCTGCCGCAGGTGCTGCCCACCTATGCCTCCTATGCGTTGCTGCGGCTGGAGATCAATGTCGGCGGCGCAGCGGCGCTGGGCGTGGTCGGGGCCGGCGGCATCGGCATCGAACTGTCGCGCGCCATCACCTACACCCAGTTCGATACCTATCTGGCCATATTGCTGATGATCGTGGCGTTGATCTTTGCTATCGATCTGGCGTCTGAAGCCGTCCGGCACCGCCTGATCGGCCTTGGGGCGCGATCATGATCCCGGCATCCGGCCGCACCATCGCTGCCACCGCCCCGGATTACGATGCCGCAAGGCGGATCGCACCGGGCGTGCTGCAACCCACGCTGTCGCAACGCTTGCTGCGCATCGTTGGCCTGGGCCTGCTTGCGGCCGGGTTCGTTGCCATGTGCATCAATGTCGATCTCACCCCGGCGGTGTTCGGCAAGGGTTTTGCCAAGCTGCTGGGGTTCCTCGCAGTGATGTTCCCGCCCACCGCCAATGGCGGCGAACTGCGCATCCTGAGCGCTCTGGCAGACACATTTGCCATGGCCGTGGCTGGCACAGCGCTGGCGGTGGTGGCGGCAGCGCCGCTTGGCCTGATCGGTGCCCGCACCGTGGTGCGGCAACCGGTCATCCATTTCCTCATCCGCCGCACGTTCGATGTGTTGCGCGGCATTCCGGCGCTGGTCTGGGCGCTGATGCTGATCGTGGCCTTTGGCCTGGGGCCGTTTGGCGGGGTGATTGCGCTGGCATTGTCCGATCTGCCGCGGCTGGCCAAGCTTTATGCCGAAGCGCTGGAAAATGCCGATGCCGGCCCGCAGGAAGGCATCAGGGCGGCCGGCGGCGGGCCAGTGGCGGCAATCCGTTTTGGGCTGATCCCGCAGGTGCTGCCGGTGATGTCGAGCCAGTCGCTCTATGTGCTGGAATCGAATTTCCGCAATGCCGCCATCCTGGGCATCGTCGGGGCCGGCGGCATCGGTTATGAACTGGAAGAGCGCATCCGCATCTTTGCCTTTGATCAGGTGGCGTGGATCGTCATCGCCTATGTGATCTGCGTGATGCTGCTCGATGTGGTTTCGGAACGCATCCGCAGTCGGCTGATCAGCGGTTGATCAGCGGTCGAACGGGAAAAATCCCTCCGCCCCCGGTTCGGGTGCCGATCCTTCCATGGCAACGGCGGCCGCGCCCCAACGACAACCATGCGCCAGCGCATCACCCATGCCGGCCCCGGCCAGCAGCGCATCGGTCAGGCCGGCAATGAAGATGTCGCCGGCCCCGGTGGCATCGACCACGGAGGCCGGCACCGCCGGCACGGCCAGTTGGTCCGTCGCCGATTGCGCCTGGACATCACCGTCTCCGGCCGTGACGACTCCCCATTCCACCGGGCCAAACACCGCCTCAGCCGCCTGCAGCGGCTGTGCCAAGGCCTGATCGCCCAGATCCTTGTGTGAACCCACTGCAACATCCACCCGCTCTGGCGGGTCCCCCCACCAGGGCATGTGGGCCACCACCAGCCGGCCTTCCAGCAGCCCGCCAAGCGGCGGCACCGATGGCTGCGAGCCGCGCAGGATCAGCGCATCGGGTGCAAAACGCTGCACCAGCGATGCCGCCATCGACCAACGCTGCCAGATCTGGCCGCCCCCTGCCCCGGTGTTCCGTGCCGGGCCGATACCAAGGATGGTGCGCTCGCCGGATGGCTCGATCAGGATCTGCAGCGAGACTGTGGGGGCGGCGTCCACCCGGATGCCGTCCAGCGACAGCCCGCGTTTGTGCAGCGCATAAAACACATATTGGCCCAGCGCATCCTGCCCGACGCGCCCCACCACCAGCACCTCGTGCCCGGCGCACACCAGCGCCGATGCGATATTGGCCGCGCCGCCGCCCAGCCGACCCGGCAAGATCGCACCGCCAGCCGGAGCGCCACCGGCCGGCATGGCCAGGGTGCGCGCGCCGATGCGGGCGCCCGACGACAATGGCCGATCGAGCCACAGCGGCACATCCCAGCCCAGGCTTCCCGCCACCAAAATCCTTGCCATCCGACGACTCGCTGCTTGGGTGCATGCCGATGCTGTCACGCTGACCAAAACCCACCGGGACTGCTAGCGCGATATACGAAAAATACTTCGACAAATCATGGATATGTTTACAATCATCCGGCGCCTCGGCTGGCCGTGAACACCCACCGTGTTACCGGCATTTTCATGATCGGCGGGCTGATTTCCACGGTCATTCCGAGAATGATCAAGATGATGGGCGCGCACCATGGCCCGTGCCTTGTTGCCGCCCGGCCTGGCGGACTGTCACGTTACCATCACGCATCACCCCTAGACTTCACAGGCGATAGGGGAGTTGGGCGATGCTCGAATTGAAGGGCCTCAGCAAGCGGTTCGGCGAGACGGTCGCCGTCGATAATGTGTCGCTGAAGATCCCGGCCGGCGCCATGGTGGGCGTGATCGGCCGTTCGGGTGCCGGCAAATCCACGCTGCTGCGGCTGATCAATCGCCTGTGCGACCCGACCGCTGGCGAGATCATGTGGCATGGCACGCCGGTTGGCGGTTTGAATGGCAAGGCCCTGCGGGAATGGCGGGCGCGCTGCGGGATGGTGTTCCAGCAGTTCAACCTGTCCCCGCGGCTGGATGTGATGAACAATGTGCTGACCGGCAGTCTGTGCCGCAATCAGGGCATCGCGCCGCTGCTCAAGATGTTTCCGGCCGAAGAACGGGCGCGCGCCATCCTGGAATTGCATGCGCTGGATATGGCCGATGCCGCGCTCCAGCGCTGCTGCACCTTGTCTGGCGGGCAGCAGCAGCGGGTGGCGATCGCACGCACCCTGATGCAGATGCCGGACATCATCCTGGCCGACGAACCGATTGCCTCGCTGGATCCGGCCAATGCCGAAACGGTGATGGAAACGCTGGCCCGGATCAATCGGGAACGCGGGATCACCGTGCTGGTCAATCTGCATGCGCTGGATATTGCCCGGCGCTATTGCCCGCGGATCATCGGGATGGCGCAGGGGCGCGTGGTGTTCGATGGTTCGCCCGACGCCTTGCACGCAGCGGCTGTGGAACAGATTTATGGCCGGCACGTGTTCGAAGCATCTTCGCCGGCGGTCACGCAGTCCCCGATGCGTTTGGGCGCCGTGGCATGAGCGGCCAGTTGGCCGGGCGTATCCTGCCGCCGGGATATGAATATCATGATCGCTACCGGCCCGATCCGGCCGCCGTGCGATCCCCCGACCAACCGGCCATTTCGCCCGAAGCGAGCGTGCATGATTGCATATTGGGCCCGTGGACCCGGGTGGGTGGCCGCACATCGCTGATGGAAACCGAAATGGGGGCCTACAGCTATATCGTCACCGACAGCAGCTGCGCCTATGCCACGATCGGGAAATTCTGCTCGATCGCCCGCGACACGCGCATCAACCCCGGCAACCACCCCACCTGGAAGGCCGCCCTGCACCATTTCACCTACCGGTCGGTATCGTACGACCTGGGCGAGGCCGATGACGCCGAATTCTTCCAGTGGCGCCGCGACGATCATGTGACCATCGGCCATGACGTGTGGATCGGGCACGGCGCGACCGTGCTGGCCGGGGTGAGCGTGGGCACCGGCGCAGTGATCGGCGCCGGCGCGGTGGTGTCCAAGGATGTCGCGCCGTTCACCATCGTGGGCGGGGTGCCGTCCAAGCCGATCCGGGAGCGTTTTCCCAAGCCCGTGCAGGATGGCTTGCTGGCGCTGGCCTGGTGGGATTGGCCGCACGAGCGGCTGGCCGAGGCCCTGGCGGATTTCCGGGCGCTGGATGCCGACAAGTTCGTCGAAAAGCATCTGTAGCAGCGGCGCGGCGTGACCGGCTTTCTGATCCTGGTGGTCGGCCCGTCCGGTGTCGGCAAGGATACGTTGCTGGCCGGTGCCCGCGCGGCGCTGGCCGATGATCCGGCGTTCGTGTTTGCGAGGCGGGATATCACCCGCGAACCCGATCCCGCTGGCGAAGACCATCGCAGCATCAGCCAGGCCGAATTCGAATCCAACAAGGCGGCGGGCGGCTATCTGCTCGACTGGACGGCGCACGGCCTCAGCTATGGCGTGCCCGCTGCGCTGCAGGCCCGGCGCGATGCCGGCGTGCATGTGGTGGCCAATGGCTCCCGCGCCACGCTGGCTGTGGCGCGGGCGCGGCTGGCACCGGTGCGGGTGGTGGCGATCAGCGCGCCGCCGGCCCTGCTGCGCGCCCGGCTGGCGGCGCGGGGGCGCGAATCGGCCGAAGCGATCGAGGCCCGCGTAGCCCGCGCAGCCGAACATGCGGTGCACGGCGCCGATGTGATCCATGTGATGAACGATGGCCCGGTGACGGCCGGCGTGGCGGCGCTGGTTGCAGCGCTGAGGGGGCATAAGTGACGGAACAGTTCGAAGTATTTCTGGCCGAACCGGTGCCTTATGATGGCCATGGCCTGTATCCGGTGCCGCCCGAAACCCATCAGCAGCAGGTGCTGCAAACCAGTTTTGACGGCGCCGTGCCGGAACGGGTGATCCGCGATGCAGACGGGCGCACATCGGCCTGGCTGCTGCGCCTGACGGCTGGCGCGGTGGTGCGCGTGCGCCACAGTTTCCGGCCCGAAGGCCAGGGCCTGCCGGCCGCCGCCTTCGTGCCGGGCGCGTCGCCTTTCGAACGCGCATCGCCGGCGCTGGCGGCGCAGATCGCGGCACTCGATCTGCCGGCGGAACCCGCTGCGCGCTGCCAGGTCGTGATCCAGTTCGTGGCCGATCATTTCGAATATGGCCGGCGGGAACGCGCGCTGGGCGCTGACGACCCGGCGATGCCGGCGCTGGCCTGCGGGCTGACGCCGGGCAGCTGTGTGGACATGCACACCGCAGCGGTGGCGGCGCTGCGCGCGGCCGGGATCGCCGCGGCCTATGTGATCGGCGGCCACATCGCGGTGGGCCGCACCCAGCATCCCACCGGGCATTGCTGGCTGAACGTGCAGGCGCCCGGCACGCCGCCGCATTGGGATATTTCCCACCATGTCCAATATGGGCGGCGCACGATCACGCCGGTGCTCAACCCGCGGCCGGGCCGGCGCTTTGCGCTGAGCCATGGCCGCGGGCTGGTGTTCGATGGGCCGGACGGGCCGGTGGCGTTCCCGTCGTTGTCGGGCGTGCATCTGCTGACCGGGCCGCTGGTCGGCCAGAAATTGCCGACGTTCGCGCGCTTTGCCTGATCAGCCGATATAGGCCCATTCATCCTCGACCGCGTGCAGCCTTGCATAGGCACCGCCCCTGGCCAGCAGTTCGGCATGGCTGCCCTGTTCGACAATGCGGCCGCGGTCGAACACCAGTATCCGGTCGGCATCGCGCACCGTGGACAGGCGGTGCGCGACGATGATGGTGGTGCGCCCGGCCATCAGATCGGCCATCGCGCCCTGGATCAGCCGTTCGGTGACGGTATCAAGGCTGGAGGTGGCTTCGTCGAAGACCACGATCGGCGCATCGGCCAGAAAGGCGCGGGCGATGGCCACGCGCTGGCGTTCCCCGCCCGACAGTTTCACGCCGCGTTCGCCAACCAGCGTGCGATAGCCCTGCGGCAGCCGATCGATGAATTCCTGCGCGTGGGCGCGCACGGCGCTGGCGACGATTTCAGCGTGCGTCGCTTGTGGGCGCGCATAGCCGATATTGTCGGCCAGGCTGCGGTGAAACAGGGCCGGCTCTTGCGGCACGATCGACACCGATCGGCGCAGGCTGGCTTGCTGAACCAGCGCAATATCCTGCCCGTCGATCCAGATCGCACCATCATCAACATCATAAAGCCGCTGGATCAGCTTGACGAAGGTGGACTTGCCGGAACCGGACGGGCCGACCAGCGCGACCTTCTCGCCGGGCGCGATGCGCAGATCAAAGCCTGCATACAGCGGCGGCTGATCCGGCCCCTGCCCGGGATAGCCAAAACGCACATTTTCAAAGATGATCTCGCCGCGGCCACGGCTGGTGCCGATCCGCAGCGGCGGTGCGCCGGGCACATCGGCCACGCCCAGCGGCGCGGTATCGAATTCGATCAGATCGGCAAGCTCGGCACTACCACGCTGCAGGTTGCGGATATGATCGCCCACCTGCCGCAGATTGCCGCCAAGCTGGAAACAGGCGGTGATGACAAAGGCGACATCGCCAGGCGTGGCTTCGCCGCGCTGCGCCAGGCCGATCAGCAGCGCCAGCATGCCGGCCTGCAGCGCCAGCCACAGCGCCTGTTGAATGAGCGACATGGTGCGCCCGCGCGTCCATGATACCAATGCCCGATCGTGCCAGGTGCGGGTGATCTTGCGGAACAGCGCTTCCTCGCGCGTTTCGGCGCCAAAGGCCTTTACCGCGGCATTGTTGGAAACGGCATCGGCCACTGCGCCGCCGATGTGGCTGTCGGCAGCGGCGGCGCGCACATTGGCGGGCCGCACCCAGCGCGTCGCCAGCAACACCGACACCGCGACATACACGGTCACCATCGCGAAAAACAGCAGGCCGACCATGACGAAGCGCGACAGCATCACCGCCGCCAGCCCGATGATGACCAGCGATAGCGGCAGGAAATTGCGGATCAATATGTCCGAAATCTGCTCATAGGCCCATTTGCCGCGCGTGAGCTTGCGCACCGTGGAGCCGGCAAAGGTGTTGGCATGCCAATCGGCGGAAAAATGCTGCACCCGCGCAAAGCCATCATCGAGCACGGCAGTCATACAGCGCGCCGCCACGCGGTTGTAGGCCAGGTTCGAAACATGGTTGAACAGCTGGTAGATCGCCATCAACCCGGTCAGCATGGCAAGCGCCACGAACGCCGCCCGACTGGCAGCACTGGCGGCTGCCCCGCCGACACCTTGCCTTGCGGTCTCGCCCAGCGCATCGACAAGGTGGCCCGCCGCCACCGGCACGAACACTTCAGCGGCGACCATCGCCAGTGTCAGGGCGATCACCACCCCGAGCCGGCGCGGCGCCAGCGCCCAATAACGCGCGCAAAACTGCAAGGTCTGGCGCCAATCGGGTGCGAAGCTGGCGGTTTCGGAACGAGGATTTGACATTCACAGCGGATAAGGCGGCGCTGTGTCAGAAGCATGACGGCCAGCGCCGGCAGGGGCGACGACTGCGTGATTTGTCGGGCTATTTTCGCACGATCAGCGCCATGACGCCGGCATGATCGCTGGCGATGGTCCCGTCTGGCATCGGCTGATCGAACACCAAGCGGGGCTCGGCGAGCCCCAGCGTGGCAGAGCCGGACGCAGGCGCACGCAGGGCGACATGATCGATCAGCGCCGCCGGCCGGCCAATCAGGCTGCTCTGCCCCGCCAGGCCCGTGGCCGTCGCGGTCCAGCCCGGCGCATGCAGCGCGGCCAGTTCAGGCGCATCCCACGGCGCGTTGAAATCGCCGGCCAGCACCAGCGCCGAATCCGGATCGGCGGCGGCGATGACGGCTGCCAGTTGCGCGGCGCGCAGGGCTGCCGCATCGCTGGTGCGCAAATGGCTGAGATGCAGGCTGGCCACACAGAGCGGGCCGGCTGCAGCGGCAAAGCGGCACAACAGCGCCTTGCGGCCGCCATCTGCAGGCGATGTTGGCAATTCGATGGCCGTAACCGCGCTGGGCGGCTGGCGGCTGAGGATGGCCACGCCGGAACTGGACATGATGCCGCTGCGCAGCTTGTGCCGGGCGGCAAGCGGCGTGCAGATCAGGCCCGTTCGCGCCGCCAGAACGACGCCGGTATCGCGCCCGCCGCCCACATAGACTTCCTGCAGGCAGATGATATCGGGGTCCAGCGCGGCCAGCCCGGCCGCGATTAGCGCCATACGCGCCGGCCAATCGCCTTCGTCCTTCCAGCTATTGAGGGTGACGACGCGTATCATGGCCGGATCACCCGACCCGTTCGCCCTGCACCCACACGCCGCGCACCACCACCTGGCCGGCCTGCCGGCGCACGCGCACCATATCGGCGCGCCGCCCGGGCACCAGCGCGCCGCGATCGTGCAGCCGCATGGCCCGCGCCGGCGCGCCGGTCACGGTATCGACCGCGCGTTCGATCGGCAGGCCCCAGCGGCCATTGGCCAGCGCAAAGGCACATTCCACCAGGCTGCGCGGCACATAATCCGATGCAAAGCCGATGTGCATGCCGGCATCGATCAGGTCGCTGGCCGGCACGTTGCCGGAATAGGAGCCGCCGCGGATCAGATTGGGCCCGCCCATGATCACACACATGCCGTGCGCCCGCGCCGCCTCGGCCGCTTCGAAGGTGACAGGAAACTCGGCAACGGTGACGCCGTGGCTGGCTGCGTCTTCGATATGGGCCACGGTCTCGTCGTCGTGGCTGGCGAGCGGCAGATTCTTGGCGCGGGCAATATCGGCAACGAATTTGCGGTTGGGCGCATCGTTGCGCGCCACGCGTTCGGCGCGTTCGGCCATGCGGGCGGCGATGTCGGCTTCGGTCAGCCCTTCCTTGCGCCACATGGCAAAGAAACGGCTGGCGTTGCGATATTGGCGCTGCCCCGGCGTGTGATCCATCAACGAAAACAGCCCGGTGAGCGGTTGTTCGGCCAGCGGCGGCAGCCAATCGGCCAGCACATCCGACGGCGCCTCGCAGCGCCAGTGAATCCGGTGATCGGCCTTCAGCACGCCGGCCGCCGCTGCCTGATGCAGCCCTGCCGTCAGCCGGTGCAGATTGTCCGGCGTGCGGGCAGCGGCGGCGCCAAACGAACCGACCGACAGCGAATCGTAAACCGTGGTGACGCCCACCGAAATGCACAGGCCGTCATGGACGATGGCGGCCGACACCGGATCCCAATCGATATTGGGGCGCGGGTAGAAGTGGCGTTCCAGATTGTCGGTGTGGATGTCGATGATGCCGGGGATCAGATAATCGCCATCGCAATCGATTCCGTGCCTGGTTGCGCCACTGTCGATGCCGGTGATCATGCCATCGGCGAAGGTCAGCGCACCTGCCACGACCCCACCGGGCGTGACGATACAGGCGTTGGACAGGATGTCGGTCATGAAGGCTCCAGCATTGTGGTCAGGGTGGCGGGATGGTCGGTTGGCGGTCGGCAGTGGGCGGGCAAGGTTCAGCCCGAACCCTCGGCCGTATCGCTGGTGATCAGGATTTCGACCCGGTCGGCGGCCATGCGGGCTTCGCCATATTCCAGCGGGCGCCCGGCACCATCGATATTCCAGGATCGGGTGAGAATCAGCGGGACATGCCGGGACAGGGCCAGCAACTGCGCCTCTGCCGCGGTCGGCAGGCGCGCGGAAATCTTGGTGCGCCGGCGGGTGTAATCGGCCACGCCGCAATCGGCGAGCGCCACGGTGATCGAGCGGGAGCGATCATAATGCTGGCGAAAGCCCGGCAGGCGTTCCGAAGCGAACCAGTGGCAGGCGATCGACAGCGGCTGATCATTGGCAAAGCCGATCCGTTCGATGAAGATCGTCGGGGAACCGGCCCTGATGCCCAGCGCCTGGGCGATGGCCGGGGTCGCCGGCTGCAATTCCAGTGTCAGTGTGCGTACCGAGGGCTGGGCCGCCTGCTGCTGCAACTGATCGGTGAAGCGGGTGCGCCGCCCGATCTGGTAGATGATCGACGGCCGCCGCACGAAGCTGCCGCGCCCTTGCGTCGATTCCACCAGCCCGCGCGATTGCAGCCAGGCCAGCGCGCGGCGCACCGTATGGCGGTTGGTGTCGAACTGCGCGCAGAGCTGCTGTTCCGTGGGCAGCCTGTCGCCAACCGCCAGCCGCCGTTCGGCGATGTCGGCTTCCAACCGCTTGGCAATGCTGAACCAGAGCCGCGATCCCGAATTTTCCGGTGCGCGACCCTGACGTTCCAGTGCTTGCATTACGCTTATCCTGAAGTTTTATTACAACAAGTTTTACGGCTGTCATATTATTGCAGCAATTAAACTGTTGTCGGTATATTATCATTCATCTACCACTAGGCAAGTAACGGGGACAACAAATGTCGGATTTGTCGACTGATGCCGGGGCAAGCGCGGAAAGATTTGTTGAAAACACCACTGCGGAACGGCAGCGCTGGCTGTCGGTGCTGGCCAAGGCATCGCCGGTGACCCTGCTGCCCTTGTGGGAGCAGGTGCAGGCACCCGACGCCGTGACGCTGCGCGCGCCGGAAGTCGGCATGGTGATGGTGCGCGGCCGTGCCGGTGGCACCGGCGATGCCTTCAATCTGGGCGAAGTGACGGTGACGCGCTGTGCGGTGCGGCTGTCCAGCGGCGAAACCGGCATTGGTTATGTGGCGGGCCGCGACAAGCGCCATGCCCATGCCGCCGCCGTGATCGATGCCATGCTGCAATCGCCCGCCCACCGCGAGACGGCCGAACGGCTGGTGATCGCACCGCTGCAGGCCGCAGCACAGGCGCAGGCCGATGTGGTCAGCCGCAAGGCCAAGGCCACGCAGGTCGAATTCTTCACCATGGTCCGCGACCGGAAGGCCTGAGCCGATGTCCACCGCTTCGCTTACGCTCGATCTTTCCGGGTTGCAGCCCGGATTTGCCGATCCGACTCTCGAAAGCCAGGCGGCGTTTCGGGCCATCATGAATGCCACGGCGCGGCCGGGCCTGATCGCCGATCTGTCGGCCGCGCCCACCCCGCCCGCTGGCCTGTGCCGGGCCGCCGGGGCCGCCGCGCTGACCCTGATCGATCAGGATACGCCGTTGTGGCTGGATACCGGGCTGCGCGGCGGCGCGGTGGAAAGCTGGCTGCGCTTTCACTGCACCTGCCCGCTGGCGGCGGCGCATGCGCAGGCTGCCTTTGCGCTGCTGCTGGCAGCGCCCGACATGCCGCCGTTGGCCGCGTTCAATCAGGGTGATGCGCGCTATCCCGATCAGGCTGCCACCGTGATCATCCTGCTGCCGGCGCTGCACGGCGGGCCGCAACTGGAACTGCGCGGGCCGGGCATTGCCGATCCGGCCAGGATCGCGCCGCAAGGCCTGACCGCAGCCTTCTGGGCCGAACGCGCCGAGCTGGTGGCGCATTTTCAGTTCGGCATCGATCTGATGCTGTGTGCGGGCGATGAACTGATCGCGATCCCGCGCACCACCCGCATCACCCTGCCACCCACCTCTTCGAATACGGGAGCCTGATGTCATGGCCTATGTTGCTGTAAAGGGCGGCGAGCGCGCGATCACCAACGCGCACGCCTGGCTGGCGGAAGCCCGCCGCGGCGATCCGGCGGTGCCGGAACTGTCGGTGGCGCAGATCCGCACGCAGATGCAGTTGGCGGTGGACCGGGTGATGGCCGAAGGTTCGTGCCACGATCCCGACCTGGCGGCACTGGCGATCAAGCAGGCGCGCGGCGATCTGCCCGAAGCCATTTTCCTGCTGCGCGCCTATCGCACCACCCTGCCGCGCTTTGGCGCCTCGGTGCCGGTGGAGACCGCACGCATGGCGGTGCAGCGTCGGGTGTCAGCGGCGTTCAAGGATATTCCGGGCGGCCAGGTGCTGGGCCCCACCTTTGATTACACCCACCGGCTGCTCGATTTCAAACTGGCCGCCGAAGGCGGCGTGCCGGCCGCCGCGCCGACCGCCGACGAACCGATGCCGGCCGAAATGCCGACCATCGCCTCGGTATTTGCCCACGAAGGCCTGCTGGAAACACCGGTGGTGGCCGCCGATGCGCCCGAACCCTTTGACCTGACGCGCGAGCCGTTGGGATTTCCGGCCGGGCGTGACCAGCGCCTGCAAGCGCTGGCCCGCGGCGACGAAGGTTTCCTGCTGTCGCTGGCCTATTCCAGCCAGCGCGGCTGGGGCTCCACCCACCCGCTGTGCGGCGAGATCCGCATGGGCGAGGTGAGCGTGGGCTTCGTGCCCGACGAATTGGGTTTCGAGATCGAGATTGCCGACATCACCATGACCGAGTGTCTGATGCTGTCCGGCTTCGCCAGCCTCGATGGCCAGGCGCCGCAATATACCACCGGCTATGGCCTGTCGTTCGGCCACAACGAACGCAAGGCGATGAGCATGGCGATCGTCGATCGCGCGCTGCGCGGTGCCGAATTCGGCGAGGAGGTGATGGCGCCCTGCCAGGATGCGGAGTTCGTGCTGTATCATGCCGATACCGTCGAGGCGTCCGGCTTTGTCCAGCACTTGAAACTGCCGCACTATGTCGATTTTCAGGCCGACCTGCTATTCCTGCGTCGGCTGCGCAAGGAACATGCCGCCGCCGCCGCCAGAGCTGCGGCAGCGCAGGCTGATCCGATGAAGGAAGCTGCGGAATGACGGCCCAATCCAGCCCCGCGGCCGCCAACAGCGAAGAGCGTTATTATAATTACGCCTATCTGGACGAGCAGACCAAGCGGATGATCCGCCGCGCCATCCTGAAGGCGCTGGCCGTGCCGGGCTATCAGGTGCCGTTCGGCAGCCGGGAAATGCCGGTGCCCTATGGCTGGGGCACCGGCGGCATCCAGTTGACCGCAGCGATCATCGGCCCGGACGATGTGTATAAATGCATCGATCAGGGCGCGGACGACACCACCAATGCCGTTTCCATCCGGCGGTTCTTTGCAGCGGTGGCCGATGTTGCCACCACCGAGGATACGGGCGCGGCCACGATCATCCAGAGCCGCCACCGCATTCCGGAACGGCCGCTGGAAGCCGGGCAAGTGATGGTGTTCCAGGTGCCGCAGCCGGAACCGCTGCGCGGCCTGGAACCGCGCGAAACCGAAACCCGCGCCATGCATGCCTATGCCGAATATGGCCTGCAATATGTCTCGCTGTATGAGAATATCTCGGCGTTCGGGCGCATTGCCGGCGGCGCTGGCTATCCGGTGCTGATCGACGAGCGCTATCTGATGAGCCCGTCGCCGATCCCCAAGTTCGACAATCCCAAGATGGACATGTGCCCGGCGATCCTGCTGTTCGGCGCGGGCCGTGAAAAGCGCATCTATGCGGTGCCGCCGTTCACCCGCGTGCGCAGCCTGGATTTCGAGGATTATCCGTTCGAGGTGCAAAGCTGGGACGAATGCTGCGCCCTGTGCGGCGCCACCGATTCCTACCTTGATGAAGTGGTGCTGGACGATTCCAACAATCGCATGTTCGTCTGTTCGGACAGCCATCATTGCAGCGAACGCCGCGCGCAGGGCCATGCCGGCGCACTGGCCGGCCATGTGCTGGCCCAACCCGAGCCGGAGCCCGCGCCATGAACCAGGCCCTTCTGAACGCGGCGGCCACTGACGCTGCCCCGTCTCCCGAAACACCGCTGCTGCAGGTGCAGGGCCTCACCAAGATGTATGGCCACATCACCGGCTGCATCGATGTCTCCTTCGAGATGCGCGCCGGCGAAGTGCTGGGCATCGTCGGCGAAAGCGGGTCGGGCAAGACCACGTTGCTGCACTGCATTTCCGGCAAGCTGCCTCCGACATCGGGCCGCATCGCCTTCAATGCGCGCCGCCATGGGCTGACCGACATCTATGCGCTGTCGGAACCCGATCGGCGGCGGATGCAGCGGGAGGATTGGGGCTTTGTGCACCAGAATCCGCGCGATGGCCTGCGCATGCGGGTATCGGGCGGCGCCAATGTCGCCGAGCCGCTGATGAACCTGGGGCAGCGCCATTATGGCGACATGCGCCGCGCCACCAGCGACTGGTTGGGCCGCGTGGAACTGGATCTGGCCCGCGTGGACGACAAGCCGCGCAATTTTTCCGGCGGCATGCAGCAGCGCATCCAGATCGCCCGCAACCTGATCCACAATCCGCGGCTGGTTTTCATGGACGAGCCCACGGGCGGCCTGGATGTGTCGGTGCAGGCGCGCCTGCTCGATCTGCTGCGCGAACTGGTCCGCGACATGGGGCTGGCGGCCATCATCGTCACCCACGACATGGCCGTGGCCCGGCTGATGGCTGACCGGTTGATGGTGATGAAGAACGGCCATGTCGTGGAAACCGGGCTGGCCGATCAGGTGCTCGACGATCCGCAGCACCCCTATACGCAGTTGCTGGTGTCGAGCGTGCTGCAGATCTGACCTCGGACACCAAGGACAATAACATGACCATGCCTGCCATCCGGGTCGACAATCTTTCCAAGCTGTTCACCCTGCACAACCAGGGGGCAACGGCGATTCCGGTGTTCGACCAACTCTCGCTGGAGGTGATGCCCGGCGAATGTGTGGTGCTGGCCGGCGAAAGCGGGGTCGGCAAATCCACCCTGATGCGCACCATCTATGGCAATTACCTGCCCAGTGGCGGCGGTGTGCATGTGATGCACGATGGCGCCATGGTCGATATCACGCGGGCCGCCGCGCATGACGTGCTGGACATAAGGCGGCGCACCCTGGGCTATGTCAGCCAGTTCCTGCGGGTCATCCCACGCATTTCAACGCTTGATCTGGTGATCGAGCCGCTGCTGGAAAATGGCGTGCCGGCCGATGAAGCGCGCGAACGGGCCATTGTCCTGCTCAACGCGCTGCGGCTGCCCGAAGCGCATTGGGACCTGCCACCAGCGACATTTTCCGGCGGCGAACAGCAGCGCGTGAACATCGCCCGCAGTTTCATCCGCGAATATCCGGTGCTGCTGCTCGATGAACCCACCGCCAGCCTCGATGCTGCCAACCGCGCCATTGTCGTCGATCTGATCAAGGCCGCGCTGGCCAAGGGTGCGGCGATGGTCGGCATCTTTCATGATCTGGACGTGCGCGACGCCGTGGCGACGCGCCTGTTCAATGTGTCCGATTTCAAGGCGGCTGCCTGACCGGGCCCGCCCACCTCCCGATCCTCTGGAGCCTGCCATGACCATCCGCCTGTTTTCCCGCCAGATCGTCGGGCCCGACGCGGTGGTGTCCGGCCATGTGCTGATCGACGGCCCGACGATTGCCGCGGTGGTTCCGGCGGACACGCCGCACGGGGATGCGATCGACCTTGGCGACGATCTGCTGATCGCCGGCCTGGTCGATATCCACACCGACAATCTGGAGAAACATTATCAACCGCGGCCGGGCGCGCTGTGGGATGCCGTGGGCGCCGCGCTGGCGCACGATGGCCAATGCATCACGGCCGGCATCACCACGGTGTTCGACAGCCTGTCGCTGCATGGCAGCAAGGATGGGCTAAACCGCAAGGAAGCGCTGGGCCCGATGATCGCGGCCATGGATGCGGCCGGCACCGAAGGCCTGCTGCGCGCCGAACATCTGCTGCACTTGCGCTGCGAAGTGACCAATCCGGAACTGCTGGCGCTGATGGCGCCGCATCTTCACAATCCGCGGCTGCGGCTGCTCAGCGTGATGGACCACACGCCCGGTCAGCGGCAGACGGTCAACATGGATCGCTTCAAGCTGGAACTGGAACGCGCTGGCATGTCGGCGGAGGAAATGGACACGATCCTGGCATCGCGCACCGCGTGGCGTGATTCCGCCGTTGCCCCGCGCAATCGCGCCGGGGTGGTGGCCCACGCCCGCGCACTTGGCATCGCCTTGATGAGCCATGATGATGAGAATGTCGGCCAGGTCGAGGAAAGCCATGATGATGGCTGCGTGGCCGCCGAATTCCCGGTGTCGCTGGCCGCGGCCCGGCGCGCGCGCGAACTGGGCCTGCTGAATGTGATGGGCGGCCCCAATTTCGTGCGCGGCGGCTCCCACTCCGGCAATCTGAGCGCGCGTGACTGTGCTGCGGCCGGCCTGCTGGACATTCTATCGTCGGATTATGTACCGCTTTCCATGCTGCGTGCCGCCTTCCAGTTGACCGAAGCGCCGTTCGGCTGGAGCCCGAGCGCGGCGCTGGCCACCGTGACGGTCAATCCGGCGCACATTGCGGGGCTGGCGGATCGCGGCCTGATTGCCGCCGGGCAGCGGGCCGATCTGGTGCAGGTGCACCGCGCCGGTGACGGTTGGCCGGTGCCGCGCGCCGTTTGGGTGAAAGGCGCGCGGGTCGCATGAGCGCTCGCTATGCCCTTTATTATGCGCCGCCGCAGGATCATGCCCTCACCATGCTGGCCAGCGCCTGGCTGGGCTATGATGCCTGGACGGGGGCGATGGTGGCACGGCCGGCGCTTGCCGGGCTGGACCTTGATGCGCAAGCGCTTGTCGCCTTGACCGGGGACGCCGGCCATTATGGCTTTCACGCCACCCTGAAGGCGCCGTTCGAACTGGCCGACAGCCGCAGCGAAGCCGATCTGCTCGTTGCCTTTGCCACGTTTGCTGCCGGGCAGCCGGCGTTCATGGCCGATCTGGCCGTCACTAGCCTCAGTGGCTTTGTGGCGCTGATGCTTGCCCAGCCCAATCCGGCGATGACTGGCTTGCACACCGCCTGTGTGCATGGGTTCGAACCGTTTCGCGCGGCATTGTCAGACGCCGATCTGGCCCGGCGGCGGCGCGCGCCGATGACGGCAGAACAGGATGCGCGGCTGATCGCCTATGGCTATCCCTGGATTTTCGAGGATTTCCGCTTTCACATGACGCTGACCGGGCGGGTGCGCGACGATGCCACTCGTGAACATGTCGTCAGCGCCCTGCGCGCCTATCTGGCGCCCGTGACCGGCCCGCACGAGATCGCGCAGCTCTGCCTGTTCCGCCAATCGCAGCGCAGCGAACCGTTCCGCATCATTGCTGCCGAACCGCTGACCGGCGGCGGTTGAACCACCCCGCTGCCAGACCAACGCCCACTGGATGACGGATGATCCCTCTGCTGGCTGGGAAGCCGTCGCCGGCCGCTTTGCCGCCCTGCGTTCCGATATCGGTGTCGAGATCGTTACCGATTGGGCCAGGCAGCTGCCGCCGGGCGGCAGCATCGTCGATATCGGCTGCGGCACTGGTGATCCCAATGCGCTGGCGCTGGCCGGGCAGGGTTTCTGCCTGTTCGGAATCGACCCTGCCCCCACCATGATTGCGGCCTTTCGCCAGCGGATACCCGGCGCCGCCACGGCCTGCGAGCGCGCCGAAGCCAGCCGGTTTTTCGATCGCCAATTCGATGCCGCCTTGGCCATCGGGCTGTTGTTCCTGCTGCCCGAAGCGGCGCAGCGCAGCATCATCCTGCAGATCGGCCGGGCCCTGCATCCCGGCGGCCATGTCCTGTTCACCGCGCCGCCGCACCCCTGCGCGTGGACCGACAATCTTACCGGCAAGCCTTCACGTTCGCTTGGCGCGGCACGATACCGCCAGTTGCTGGCGGCGGCAGGCTGCGATGTGATCGGCAGCAAGGTCGATACGGGCGGCAACCATTATCATCATGCCCGCGCCATGATGTGACAATGCGGTGGCATTTGGTGGGTGGCACATTCTCGGTGGGGGGCCTTGCGGGCGTGACGTTGACGGGTGCTTTCCACAGCCGCATAGTTCGCACTCTGGGGTGAGAACATGGCCATTGGTCGGCGGGGCATGTCGCTGCATGACCGACGGGCATTTCGGTGAAGGGAGGCATCGCAATGGCGAAACGGCTGGAAATGGTTGGCAGGGCATCGGCGCGGGCACTGGCGGCGGCGTGGATCGCCGCTGCTGGGGTGGCATCGGCACAGCCGGTTGCCGATGTGCTGATCCGCGGCGGCACGGTTTATGACGGATCCGCCACGATGACGCCTTACGTGGGCGATGTCGCCATCACCGGCAACCGGATCAGCTATGTCGGGCCGCGGGCCGACGTGACCGCAAAGCGCATTGTCGATGCCACTGGCAAGATCGTTGCTCCCGGCTTCATCGACCCCCACACCCATGCCCAGCATTTCCTGGAATCGCCTGATCCCAAGCAGCGGCAGGTGCCCGCCTGGCTGGCCCAGGGTGCCACCACCCTGTTCCTTGGTGTCGATGGCCGCGGCGACCCTGGCCTCAAGCGCATTTTCAGCAAGTTCAAGTCTGATGGCATTGGCGTCAATGTCGCGTCCTATGTCGGTTATGGCAATATCCGCGAGGCGGTGATCGGGCCGGACGCCCGCGCGCCGACTGCGGCCGAACTGGCCCGGGAAAAGGCGCTGGTTGCCCAAGGCATGTGCGAGGGTGCGATCGGCCTGTCGACCGGCCTGTTCTATGTTCCCCAAACCTATTCGAAGACCGACGAGATCATCGCACTTGCCAGGGAAGCGGCGACGCGCGGCGGCGTCTATGATACCCATACCCGCGATTATTCCGATTTCACGGTGGGGGCGATCGCCTCGTTCCGCGAGGCGCTGACCATCGGCAAGGAAGCCGATATTCCGGTGCACCTCAGCCACATCAAGATCATTGGCCCCAGGCTGTGGGGGAAATCGGTCGAGGTCATCAAGATGGTGGACGATGCGCGCGCCGCCGGCCAGAAGGTGACCGCCAGCCAATATCCCTACACCGGAAACGGCACCAGCATCACGGCGATGTTCGTGCCCAACTGGGCCATGGATGGCGGGCGCGAGGCGTTGCTGAAGCGGCTCGACAATCCCGAGACGCTTGATCGGATCAAGACCGAGATGACCCGCAACCTTGAACGGACCGGCGGCCCGAACAAGTTCATGTTCCGCGCGCCCGGGATGCCACAAACCGGCAAGTTCATGGACGTGGTGGCCAAGGAATGGGGCATGGCCCCGGTTGACGCTGCCATCCGCATCCTGAAGCAGGGCGGCAGCCAGTCGCTGATCGGTTTCGTCATGGGCGAGGCGGACATCGCCAATTACATGAAGCAGCCGTGGACCCTGACCGATTCCGATGGCGGCGAAGGCCACCCGCGCGAATATGGCACGTTCCCGACCAAATATCGCAAATATGTTGTCGAGGAGAAGGTGATCACCCTGCCCTTCTTCATCCGCAATTCCACCGGCGCCACCGCCGATGCCTTTGGCATCAAGGAACGCGGCTATCTGAAGGCCGGCTATTTCGCCGACATCGTGGTGTTCGATCCCGAGACCTTCGCGCCCAAGAATGATTTCAACAAGGTCGCCGTTCTGGCCGAAGGCGTGACGGACCTGTTCGTCAACGGCGCGGCGGCGATCGAGTCTGGCAAGATGACCGTGGCGCTGTCGGGCATGCCGCTGCCGCACACGCCGCCGCCGGGGACCTGCCCGGCGTCCTGACCGGACCTCAGGGCGCCGGCTGCCAGATCGGCACAAGCTCCTCACGGCGGAGCCAGCCAGAACGGCCATCGGGGGTACGCACCGCCACCCAGCCCATGAAGCCGGCGTCCATGTGGGCGGCCGTGCCCGGTGGCAGCACCCAGATCGTCTCGCTGTCCGGGGTGGCGACAGGCAGCGGTCGCAGCGCTGCCTGTCGCACGATGATGGCGGCATCGGGGGCCGATGCTGCGCCATATTCCTGTTGCCCGGCCACCCCGACCGCCATGCCGAGCACACCCATCCCGCCCGCGACGCCGGCAAGCAGGCGCCGGACCCGATGTGCATGACCAAAGCGCTGCAGCAGCAACAGGCCGAAGCCGCCGGTCGCACAGAGCGCGGCGACAATGGCGAGACGCTGCCAGCCCAGCGGCGGCAACAGTCCCGCAAGATTGCCGCGCAAAGTGTCGGGCACCGGCAAGCCGCCGCGGGCGCGGCCGCCAACGCCTGATTCCTGCGCCACCAGTTTCCAGAGTGACGTCGTCTCGGCCGAGCGGGGATTTTGCACCCAGGCAATGCCGGCATGCGCGGCTGCGATATCCCATTGACCAGCCGCCGCCGCCGTGCGCGCCAGCGTGTAGTGGGCGATCCAGTCACGCGGTGCGACCTTGGTGGGTGCTGGCGAAGGCGCGGCAGCGCCCGCCGCGACGTGCAGCCCAGCCAGGCACAGCAGCAACACCACCGGCGCCAGCCGCGCCGCCGTGAGGATGCGGACCGGCCGGAATGGCGGCGGTTCGCCCGCCAGTGCCAGCGCCGCACTGGCGCGTGCATGCCAATCGGGGGGCAATGGCACATCGGGGCCATAGAGACAGCGATCGGCTTCGTGCCACAGCTCAGCCCAATCGGAATCAGGGATCATGGCCGGGGTGGGCGCGGCGTGGCCAAGCTGGAGGCGGGTGCCGGCATCGCGCTGCCAATGGCGCAGCAACTGGCGCTGCCCACGGGCATCGGCCGCCGCGGCCAATGCGTGAAGCGTGCGGATCAACCGGGCATGGGCGCGGCGTGACGGCCGGTGCGGATCGGTCACCAGCGCACGGTGGATGGCCAGTCCCAGCCAGAGCAAGGACAGCAACACGCCAGGCAGCGCCAAGCCGGCCGTCCATGCCCAGCGCGGCAGCGGTGGCGAGGCGTCGCCGATCCCGGCGAGCGGCCCGGGCAGGCGATCATCGGCTGGTGGCGGCGTCGGATCGGGGTCGTAGCCAGGGGCGACACTGCCGGCAGCGCCCGGCGCGATCGTCATCTCGATGGCCGGTGCCGACACGGTCCGGTACTTGCCGGCGCGGGGATCGAAGACAGTCATTTCGACAGGCCCAAGGGCGAAACGGCCCGGCCTGCGCGGCACGATGGTGATGGCCTCGCTGACGGTCCGTTCGAACAGGCTGTCGCTGGCGTCGTTGCTGCGCCTGGGCGCGCCCAGCACGTCGAAATCGCGTTGCAGCGGGCGCGAGGGGATGCCGCCAAAGCCCATCCAGTTGCCGGTACCGGACAATCGCACGGTCCAGGTGATCGGCTTGCCGGTTTCGCCCGTGGTCTTGTCCACCGCCGATTGCAGTGTGAAATCGCCGACCGCGCCGCCAAAGCCTGCCGGAGGCGGCGGCAGCGCCCGCACGGTCAGCCGGCCCGCGCCGCCCGTGGCCGCCACCGCGCCGATGTTGGCGATGGTGACACCGCTGGTCTCATAGGAACCGGTGACGATCTGCATCTGCTGCGTCGGCGGCGGCAAGGCGATGCTGCCCGCCGCGAGGGCGATGGCGCGCGTCGTGAACGACAGATCGGCACGCGTTCGGCCAGCCTGCGGATAGGGTGTTCCCAGCGGCAGGCGCGTCCAGCCCTCGATGACCAGCGGATCCGCCTTCCAGCCCAGATCGCCTTCCAGATATCGAAACAGGTCCCAATCGACCTGCCAGGCAAAGCCCAGCGAGAACACCTCACCAGCCCAGGGTTGGCGTTTGGGCAGCTGGAACGCGCCGGTGACGACATCGTCGGGCGCCGGCGGGGATGGCGGCGGCGCTGGTGGTGGCGGCGGTGGCGCTGCGGCCAGCGACGCCACGGCCAGCAGGATCGCCAGCCACGGCCTTACCCACGGCCTTACCCAAGGCCTTACCCAAGGCCCTACCATGTCTGGCCAGTTTTGCGCGGCGCGGCTGGCTCCTGCGCCTGCATCATGCGAAACAGGTCGCCCGGCTGATCGGCCTCCCGCAGCTTTTCGAGGATATAGCCCGGCTTCACGAGCGAGGGCACGCGCCACTCGGCCTGTTCGGGGCCGGGGCGACTGGTGCCGCCAACACGGCGTTCATCGGGCGGCTTGCCCTTGGGATCAAAGCCGGCCTCATCCGGGTCGGGCGCTTCGTCGCCGGCGTCCGGCTCGCCCATGGGTTCGCCATCGCCCTCTTCGGGATCATCGGCGGTACGCTGCGGGCGCAGCAGCCGCTGCAGCTTGCCGCGCAGTTCGGCCCAGCCGGGCCGGCCCGGATCGAGCGCCCGGCCGGCATCAACTGCGGCCACGCCATCCATCAGCACGCCGATCTGCAATGGATGCACATGCTGGCGATGTTCCTCGCCATAGGCCAGCGTGGCCTGGGCCAGCGCCAGATAATCATCGGCACTGCGCGCGCGGCCTGTCACCATCGTGCCGACCACCTGCTTGATTTCGCGCAGCGGGTCAGGCTCGTCCGGTGGCGGCTTGACCGCATGGCCTGCGGTGGCGGAGACGAACAGCACGACCGCCACGCTCGCCAGCGCGGCCGGAAGCGGGGGCCGGGGCCGGAACCGGCTCTTCAACCGGCCAAGGCGCGGGCGTGCCGGCCACTCGCGTGCCGCACTCCACAGCAGCAGCAGCAGCGCAGGCAGGATGAGCCATCCGAAGCGCTCTGCGGTTGCCGCCGCACCGGCGCCCGGCGCACGGCCGGCGGCGGCATTTCGGATCGCATCGACACGCGCGGCCAGGGCGCTGGCCTGGTTGGCATCGAGATAGGCGCCGTCGGACCCTTGCGCGATGGCGCGCAGCACGTCCGCATTCAGCCGCGTGCGCACCTCGGCACCGTCGGTACTGCGGATGACGGCGCCTTCGGCGGTGCCAAGTCCCACCGTGACAACAGCAATGCCGCGCGCGCGCACGTTGGCGAGTATCGGGCGCCACTGGGTCGGCTCCGCCTCACCATCGGACAACAGCACGATGGTGCGGTGGGTCGCCTCGTCGTTGAAGGCCTTCATGGCCACCTCGAGCATGGCGGCAAGATCGCTGCCCGGCACGAGGATCTGATCGGGATGCACCGCCGGCAGAAACGTATCGAGCAGCGTGTGATCGGCGCTGGGCGCGGCCAGCAGATAGGCGCGCCCGGCAAAGCCGACGAGGCCGATATCGGCAAGCGGCGATTCATCGACGAAGCGGCGTGCGATGCCGCGGGCCCGCTCCAGCCGCGACGGCAAGTCATCGGTCGCCAGCATGCTGCGCGACAGGTCGAGTGCGATCACCACTTCGTGCCGCACCGGCCCGGCCACAGGCGCCTGGCCCCATTGCGGCCGCCCCAGGGCCAGCACGATCAGGAGCAGCGCCGCCACGAAGCGCCACGGCACCGCAGGCAGCGCCTGCCCCAGCCGTACCCTGCCGCCAGCGACATGGGCATACTGCACATGAGGCAAGGCTGAGTCCACCGGGCTGCGGGGCCGGACCAGCAGAATCAGCAGCACTGCCAGCGCGGCAAGCGCGGCGGCCAGCATCGTCCAGGGCGCGGCAAGGCTCATGCCGGCTGCCGGTACGCTGCCGCGCCGCTGCGGCGCAGGCCGGGCGCCGCAACCGCCAGCAACAGGATCGCCGGCAACGCCAGCCATGGATAAAGCTCATCGATCCGAACGGTGCGGCGAACGCTGAACTGCGCCTTCCTTGCCGCATCGATCGCGGCGAATGCCGCCGCCAGCGCCTTCGCATCGCCGGCCATGAAGAAGCGCCCTCCGGTTTGTGCCGAAATGGTTTTCAGGGCCTCGATATCGAGCGCCGAGGGTTGCTGCCGGGTACCGATGCGCCGGCCATCGGGCGCGAACACCGGAAACGGCACCATGCCATTGCGCCCCGTGCCAACCGTGTAGATGGGAATGGTGCGAAAACGCGCCAGGGCGGTGGCTTCGGCAGGGGTAAGTTCCCCACTGTTGTTGCTGCCATCGGTCAGCAGCACGATGAAGGCGCCGCCCGTGCCGGCCGATGCGGCCCGCGCCTTGGCTATATTGTTCAACGCCACACCAAGCCCATCGCCGATGGCCGTGCCATCGTCGATGAGGCCGATGCGCAGCGCGGCCACCTGACGGGCGAGCCAGGCATGATCGGTGGTCAGCGGTGCCAGGGTGATGGCGCGACGGGCGAAGACGGCAATCCCGATCCGATCGTTCGGGCGCCGCTTGACGAATTGCTGAATGACCGGACGTATCGTTTCCAGCCGATTGATCGGCCCCTTGGGGCCCCGGTAATCCTCCGACAACATCGATGTCGACAAGTCGATGGCGAGCATCAGGTCATAGCCCTGCTGTTCGATCTTCTGATCGGTGCTGATCTGTTGCGGCCGCGCCAGCGCAACGATCAGCAGCGCCAGCGCCGCGTAAAGTGCAGCAATGCGCGATGCACCGGCAATGCTGCTGCTGCCTGACCATGCTGCCGCATAGGGCACGACCCGCAAGGGGGCTCGCCCCCGATGGCGCCGCCACAGCATGATGGCCGGGATGACCAGCAACCCCAACAGCACCAGCGGATCGGCAAGGCGGACGTCCGTCATCTGCGCTCAACCCCGGCGAAGCGACCAGCGGCACGCGGTGCGTTGTGGCCACGCCGCCTGCCGTTCCCGCGGCCGCGCGCGCCGCGGCCCATGTCCCCTCCTGAAGGCCATTCGCAATTCCTGTACCGGGCCGGACGACTTGCGCCACGCCGCGCCAGCCATCGAACGCGCGAGGGACAGCTTGGCAAAGGCGCCTGTCGTCACGGTCTTCAAATCGGCTGAGACAGCGAATCGCCGAATGCCGCAAACCCACCTGAATAGGATGGAATACGAGCCCTGCCGGGAAGGCAATAACCTGAATTGCCTTGGTTTTGGCAAGGCAGGGGTGCGACGGGAGACCGGGCGACCGTTCGATCCCATTGCCGCGGCGCACGGCGCGCGCATCGATCGAGGCCACCGCGAGACAGCCGGACATGCGCATCGGCGCCGTTGCGACTGGTCGTGAACGCTGGTCACCCAAGATGTTGCCGATGGCGCCACCTGCAACACCAACGCGGCAAACGCTGGCAGCGCATACAAAGTCAATTTGTTAGCGGCGCCCGGTGCGCTTGCGCGCCAGCGTTCGGACGTCTCGGGCGCCGCCAGCCGTTGCTGCAACAGCGATCAATGGGCGATCATCCCGATGCCGGCACGCGCGCCGGGCCTTGCCCGACCGGGCGCTTGCGGCCTGCGATTTTCAACGATCAGCATGAGGGGTGCGCAGGGCCATCGATAGCCTTGGGCTATGGATATCGAACCACTTAACATGGCCAATGCCGCAGGGCATCCAATTGACGCCGGGCAGCGCACTGATAGCGTTCCATGGTCGGTTGGCCAAGTTGCACCCTTAAGACGCAATTGTGAAACTTTTGCTTTTATCGAGTGCGGGGTTGGCCTCCGTGGGGAGGAAAATGGGGCATCCGGATCAACGAGGGGACATGACATGCGCACTTTGCTGACTTCGATACACGCCACCCGCAGGGGGCTGCTGGGGACATTGCTGCTGACCGGTGCGACGGCTGCCTATACGCAGGAAGCGCCGCCGGTCGTGGCGGCGCAGGCCGCCGAAGCACCGGCCGATGAAGCCCTGGTGACGGTGACGGGTTCGCGCATCTCGCGCTCGGGCTTTGATCAGCCGACCCCGGTGACGGTGATCGACCAGGCGGCCATCCAGGCCGCCGCGGAACCGAACCTGGCCGATTTCGTCAACCAGATCCCGTCGGTGGTTGGCAGCGTCACGCCGGCCAACACTCAGCGCAACCTCAGCGGCGGCACCTCTGGCCTCAACACCATCAACCTGCGCAACCTTGGCTCCAACCGCACACTGATCCTGCTGGATGGGCGCCGCTCGGTCGGGTCGGCCATCAATGGCACCGTCGACATCAACACCATCCCGCAGGGCCTGGTGAAGAGCGTCGAAGTCGTCACCGGTGGTGCCTCTTCGGTCTATGGTTCGGACGCCGTTGCCGGTGTCGTGAACTTCATTCTGGACAAGAAGTTCACTGGCCTGAAGGGCGATCTCACTTATGGTGAGACCACCTATGGCGACGACACGACCTACCGCATCTCGCTGACCGGCGGCATGAAGTTCGCCGGCGGCCGCGGCCACATCATCGTCAGCGGTGACTTTCTTGACCGCGCCGGCGTGTTGGGTGCCCCGCGGCCGTGGGCGAGCGAAAACGTCCACCTGATCCAGAACCCGGCATTTGTGCCGGGCAACGGGCGACCCGAACTGCTGGCCAGCGCGCGCACCGGTCTCAACACGTTGACGGCAGGCGGCATCATCACCAGGCCACTGGCGTCCCAGTCGGCGGCATCGCTGAACTATCTTGGCACCTATTTTGGTGTTGGCGGCACGATCAACCAGTATAATTTCGGTGAGAACCGTCTCAACAACAGCCCGTGGACCCTGGGCGGTGACTTTCTTGTCAGCCAGCACTTCGACCAGACGTCGATCCAGCCGGGCGAAAATGTGAAGAGCATTTTCGGCCGCGTGAGCTTCGAAGTCGCCAGCAATTTCGAAGTGTTCGCTGAAGCCACGTATAATGCATCGAGATCAGCCAACGCGGGCGGCTATCTCACCAGCAAGGGCAACATCACGGTCAACACGCGCAACCCCTTCATTCCCGAGCCGCTGCGCAGCCGGATGATCGCCGATGGCATCGGCGATTTCCGTATCGGCAGCTGGGAAGGCGACCTGCCGGCCCGGTTCAGCAACAATGATCGTCGTGTGCAGCGCTATGTTGCCGGTTTCACCGGCGGCTTCGACGCGCTGGGTTCGGACTGGAACATCGACGGCTATTATCAGCATGGTGTTTCGAATGTTCGTGTCCAGTTGAACCAGATCATCAACCGCACCAAGCTCAACTATGCGCGCGATGCGGTGCGCGACAGTTCGGGGAACATTGTCTGCCGCGCGACGGCTGCACGACTGGCCGATCCGCTGTTTGCAGGCTGCTTGCCCTACAACAGCTTTGGCACCGGCGTGAACTCGCAGGCCGTGGTGGATTATATCGTCGGCGATCCGTACACCGATCAGAAGTACACGCAGGATGTTGCGGCCGTAAACTTCAGCACCTCGATCGAGAACGGGCTGATCGATCCGATCGGTATCGCCTTTGGTGTTGAACATCGCCGTGAAGCGGTAAGCGGCTTTGTCGAGGACCAGTTCCGCAGCGGCTGGATTGTCGGCAACTTCGAAGCCACGCAGGGCTCGTTCAACGTCACCGAAGCCTATCTTGAAACATTGTTCCGGCTGCCGCTTGGCTTCGAATTTGCCGGTGCGGCGCGCTACACCGATTACAGCCAGTCGGGCACGGTAGTGACCTGGAAGACCGGCCTGACCTGGCAGCCGGTTGACGACCTGCGGCTGCGCTTCACCCGGTCACGCGACATTCGCGCGCCCAACCTGGGTGAATTGTTCCAGGCCGGTTCGCGGCGTACCAACACGGTTTCCGACCCGTGGCAGACGGGCCGTCCGGCCGTACGGTTCACGGAGACCGTGACCGGCAACCTGGCGCTGCAACCTGAAAAGGCCGACACGCTGGGCTTTGGCGCCGTCTATCGCCCGTCCTATCTGCCGGGCTTTGGCCTGTCGGTGGATTATTACGACATCAGGATCAACGGCGCGGTTGGGCTGGTGACAGCCCAGGAAATCATGGACCTGTGCCGAAGCGACACCAGCCCCGAGCTTTGCAACCGCATCCAGGCGATTGTTGCCCAGGGCACCGCCAACGAGCGAACCATCGGCTTTGGCCAGGCCGGATTCTCGCTGGCGGGCGGCGCGCCTGGTGTCGATGAATATCTGATCGCCAATTCGCCGGTGAACTTCGTGACCAACCGGGCGCGGGGTATCGACTTTGAAGCCAGCTATCGCTTCAATCTCAACAACATCATCGGCAAAGCGCCGGGCAATATCGCCCTGCGTGCAGTGGCGACCCGCTTCCTTGAAGACTCGGCGGAAAGCCCGGTGCAGTCCAAGATCAACACTGCGGGCCAGAACACATTTGGCGGACCGCCGAACTGGACCTTCCGGGCCACGCTTGATTATACCATCCCGGATACGTTCAGCTTCCAGCTGGTCGGTCGTGGGCTAAGCTCCGGTGTCTACAGCAATGATTTCACCGAGTGCCAGACGACCTGCCCCAATCCGATCAACGAACGGTTCCGGACGATCGACAACAACCGCATCCCGGGCGCCTTCTACCTCGACACCTTCCTGTCGTACACGCTGCCCGTCGAACGCTTCAAGCCGCAGCTGTACCTGCAGGTCCGCAACCTTCTGAACGAGGATCCGGTGAAGATCGGCAAGGGCCCGTCCGACAACTCGAACGTCGATGTTGGCATCAACCAGACCCTGTATGACTTCCTGGGCCGGACGTTCCGCATCGGCATCAGGTTCAACTTCGGCGGCTGACCCAGAGCGTCCCCGCCAACAGTATGATAGCGCAGGCTGCTGCGGCCCCCATCGCCGCAGCAGCCTTTGTTTTGCGGCCGGTGGCCGGCGCCGGCAGCGCGGGGCGCGGGCGATCGGCGCTTGGTCGCAGTTCAGGGGCGCTGTGACCCCGTGTCTGGATCGAGTTCACCGGCCAGCCGCCGCGTGACGGCAAGCGGGGACCCGGTCCGCAACGCCAGCCGCGAATAGAGCAGCGGGATCAGGAACAGCGTGATCAAGGTTGCCAGCGACACGCCTGCCACGATCACGACCCCGATTGCGGAACGCGCGCCGGCGCCGGCGCCATCGCTGAGCGCCAGCGGCACTGTCCCCAGCACAGTGGCGATGGATGTCATCAGGATCGGCCGCAACCGCCGCGTCGCTGCTTGCGTGATGGCGTTGTTGAAGGCCATGCCCTCGTCACGCAACTGGTTGGCAAACTCCACGATCAGGATGCCGTTCTTGGCCGCCAGCCCGACCAGCATGACAATGCCGATCTGGCTGTAGAGATTGAGTGTCATGCCAGCCAGCGCCAGCCCGATAATGCCGCCGCCCACCGCCAGCGGCACGGTGGTGATGATGATGGCGGGGTGAACAAAGCTTTCGAACTGCGCGGCCAGCAGCAGGTAGATGATGATGATGGTCATGCCGAACACCAGCCAGATGGCACTGTCGGTCTGCTTCAGCGACTGGCTTTCACCGCGGTAGCCAACGGCAAGCACCTCGGGGGATTTTTCCGCTTCGGCCTCCAGAAAGGCGAGCGCGCTGCCGAGCGAATAGCCGGGCGCAAGGCCGCCCTGCAGGGTGATGGCACGCATCTTGTTGAAGCGGCCAAGTTCGCGCGCCGTGGCACTGTCGCGGGTGTGGACAAGGCTGGCAAGCGGCACCAGCGCGCCCGACCGGGAACGGACATAGACGGAATCGAGCCGCGACTCGGTGCTGCGGCCGGCGGCATCGGCCTGGACGATCACCCGATATTCCTCGCCATTGTCGACATAGGTCGAGACGCGGCGCGATCCCATCAGCGTCTGCAGCGCCTGGCTGACATCATCGACCGAGACCCCAAGGTCACCGGCACGTGCGCTATCCACGTCAATCAGCATCTGCGGTTTGGATTCAACATAATCGGCGTCGATGTTCACAAGGCCGGGGTTCTTGTCGGCCGCGGCGAGGATGCGATCGCGGGCCCTGGCCAGGTCTTCATAGCTGGCGCCAGCGATCACGAAGTTGACCGGCTGGCCGCGGCCACGCCCCAGCGACGATCGCACCGTGGCATTGCCGCGCACGCCGGCGACATCCTGCAACTGGCGGGTGATGTCCCGCGCCACGTCGGCGGATGTCGGAACCCGTTCCTCCCAGGGGCGCAGGTAGACTGTCATCTGGCCGGCATTGAAATCTTCCGACAAGCCCTGCGAGGATGGCAGCCGGGCGTTGAAACCGCGCACCGGCGCCGTGCCCGCCGCCATCGGAAGCAGCGTTGTCTCCACCTCCCTGGTGTAGCGGTCGAGCTGGGCAAAGCTGGTGCCCTCGGGCGCGTTGAGCCGCACTTCGAGCACGCCGGTATCCTCGGCGGGAATGAGTTCGACGTTGAGCGTGGTGAACAGCCAGCCGGCCAGTGCCAGGAAAGCGGCAACGCCAACCATCGGCAGCAATGGCCTGGCGATGCTGCCGCGCAGCACATGGCCATAAGCGGACTCCAGCCTGCTGAAGGCGCGATCGACAAACTGGGCCAGGCGGGCGCCTTCGCCGGGCCGCAGCAGCTTGGAGCACAGCATCGGAACCAGTGTCAGGGCCAGAAGTCCGGACAGGGCCACTGCTGCAATCAGCGCGGTTGCCAGTTCGCGAAACAAGGCGCCGGTCTGGCCGGCGATGAACATCAGCGGCACGAAGACCGCGCAGACAACCAGCGTTGTCGAGATCACGGCAAAGCCCACCTGGCGGGTACCGCGAAAGGCAGCAACCAGCGGCGTTTCGCCGTCCTCGATGCGATGATGGACATTCTCGAGCACGACGATCGCATCATCGACAACCAGGCCGATGGCGAGCACCAGCGCCAGCAATGTCAGCTGGTTGATCGAATAATCCAGCAACCACAACACGGCAAAGGTGCCCAGCAGGCAGATCGGCACGGTGATGGCGGGGATCAGTGTCGCCCGCCAACTGCCGACGAAGGCGAAGATGACCAGCACGACAAGCAATGTCGCCTCAAGCAGCGTCCACCACACCTCGTCGAGGGCGCGCTCGATATAGAGTGAATTGTCGGAGCCGAGCGTGACGGTCACACCATCGGGCAGATTGGTTTCCAGTTCGGCCACCAGCGCCTTCACCGCGCGGGCGACCTCAAGGGTATTCGCGCCGGATTGGCGGACGATGCCGAGGCCCAGCGCCGTCTCGCCCTTGAAGCGGAAGGACGTGTAGGGATTTTCCGCGCCCTGTTCGACGCGGGCGACATCGCCCAGGCGCACCAGATAGCCATCGGCACCGCGGCCAATGACAAGCGCAAGAAACTCGGCCGGGGTCTGGAAGCCGCGGGTGACCCGCAACGAGACATTCTGCTGGGCCGTTTCGATCCGGCCAGCCGGGAGCTCGACATTCTGCCGGCGCAGCGCGGCCTCGATATCGTTCGGAGTCAGCCGGTAGGCCGCCAGCCGCTCGACATCCAGCCAGATGCGCATGGCCGGTCGCGCTTCGCCGCTGAACACCACCAGGGCAACGCCCGGCAGCGTCGAGAAGCGATCAACCATGAAGCGATCGACCCAGTCGGACAATTTTGTCTTTTCCCAGGCCGGCGCGCGAATGATGACATAGATGATCGGCTGGGCATCGGCATCGACCTTGCGGACCTCGGGCGCGATGACTTCTTCGGGCAGGTCGCCGATCGCACCGGCCACACGGTCGCGCACATCGTTGGCGGCGTTGTCGACATTGGTGGTTGGCGTGAATTCGATACTGATGGCCGATCGGCCATCCGTGGATCGCGACGAGATTGTATCGATCCCCTCGATACCCGCCAGCCGTTCTTCCAGCGGTTGGGTGACGCGGCTTTCGACCACCGACGCTGCAGCGCCGATGTAGTCGGTGGTGACAGACACGACCGGCGGTTCGGTTTCCGGATACTCGCGCACCGACAGGTTGAAATAGGCGGCGACGCCAACCAGCGAGATCAGGATGGCGCCGACGGCCGCCAGCACCGGCCGCTTCACCGACAGGTCTGACAGGATCATGGCGCGGCACGCAGGGCAAGCGCCGGCTGCGCCGCGCGGATGCGGACCCGGCCGCCGTCGCTGACCTTGACGACGCCTTCCGTAACGACGCGCGATCCGGCAGGCAGGCCCCTGATCTCCACCAGGCCGGCATCGCGGATGCCGATCTGGACCTTGGTGCGGTGAACGGTGCCATCGGCATCCACGACATGGACGAAACGATCGGCACCATCGCCAGTGACCGCCATTTCCGGCACCGCCAGCCCGTCACGCGCGGCAGCTTCGATGCCGACCGTGAGCAGCATACCCGGCTTCAGCCGGTTGCCGGCATTGGGCAGAATGGCCCGCACCGTCACGGCGCGCGTGGCCGGATCGATCACCGGATCGATCATCTGGATCACCCCGCTGAGCGGGATGTCGGGCCAGGCCGCCGATGTGGCGATGATCGTCTGGCCGGGCTTGAGCGCGCTCAGCACGGTTTCGGGAACGGCAAAATCAAGCTTGATGCGGGACAGGTCGCTGATCGTGGCGATCGGCGTGCCGCTGGCGACGATGGCGCCTTCGGAAATGGTCCGCAACGAGGCGAAGCCCGAAAACGGCGCCCGGATCACGCGATCGGCAATCTGGGCCCGTGCACTGGCGGCCTGGGCCTGCGCCCGGCGCGCGGTCGCCCGCTGCAGATCGATCACGGCGCTGCTGGCAAATCCGCGCGCGCCCAGTGCCTCCAGCCGTTCGAGCTGGTGCTGGGCCTGCTGCGCATCGGCCAGCGCGCCGGCAAGTGCTGCCTCCTCCTCGTCGTGGGCAAGCACCGCGATGATCTGGCCCTTGCTGACAAAGCCGCCATCGCGGAACGACAATTGTTCGATCCGGTCGGTCACTGGCGATGACAGGGTCACCTGTTCATTCGCCCGCGCCGTGCCCACGGCCTCGATCCGGTTGATGAAGCGGTGCGGCTGCGGCGTGGCCACGGCCACCAGCGGTGGCGCCTTGCCCGGCCTGGTGGCCGTGCGGCCGGCGTCACCGGTCGCGTCGCAGCCGGCGGTCGCCAGCAGGATCACCAGAGCCAACGGCATGAGGCCATGGCGGGGCGACGGGATTGAAGGCGTCCTGCGATACATTTCTGGTTCCGGTGCGGTGGATGTTTCGCGAATTGCGAGCAGCGCGGCCAGACGTCATATTTTCCAAGGCTCTGCAATGCGCATTTGGCGTCGGCTGGCTGCCACCACACGACCATTGGCATTTTCAGCGCTGATGATAGCCTGTTCGGTCCGGGCGCGTGTGACCCGATGACAGCGCCGGCGGTTCGGCGAAGGCGGGGGGAGGCTGGAAAATTGAATCTGCGGCAGATCGAGGTGTTTCATGCAGTCTACTCCGTGGGGTCGATCAGTGGAGCCTCGCGCCTGCTCAATGTTTCGCAACCATCGGTCAGCAAGGTCATCCGACATGCCGAGACGCGCCTGGGTTTTCCGCTGTTCAAGCTGGTCAAGGGGCGGCTGGTCGCCACCAGGGAATCGCATGTGCTGTTCCGCGAGGTCAGTGAACTGCACGCCCGGATCGACACGTTCCAGCGCACGGCCCGCAACCTGAAATCCACGCTGGCCGGCAGCATCCGGATGGGGGTGCTGCCGTCGCTGGCGCTGTCCATCACACCGGAAGTCGTGGCCCGGTTTCGCCGGCGCCTGCCGGAGGTCGGCTTCGTTGTCAGCGCCATCCACCACGAGCGTTTCCGGGATGCGCTGGTGTCGCGCGAATTTGATTTCGTGATCGGCCACAGCCTGCTTCCCGATCCGGAATTTTCCAATGTTCTGCTTGGCTTGGGGCGTGTTGGCGCATTGGTCAGACGCGGCGCGCTGCCGGCCGACGGCACCTCCATCGGCCCGGCTGACCTGCGGGGCCAGGATATCATCGGACTGGCACCGAGCGTGGCCATTTCCCATCTGATCGATCCCGAACTGTGCCTCGACGGTGCCGGCGATGCGGGCAAGCCGGCCATTATCGTCCATTCGGTCTACATCGCTGCCGCCATGGCGCGGCAAGGCGCCGGCATTGCCCTTGTCGACGAGTTCACGGCGCGCGCCTTTGTCGACGACACGCTGGAATTCCGGCCATTGTCGCCGGCGGTGACGTTCGAACTGCAGGCACTGCACCTGACCGAGGAGCCGCTGTCGCGGTTGTCGCGCAGCTTCCTCGACCTGCAGCGCATCGTCATGCGCGAGTCGGTCGAAGCCGTCCCAGAGCCTGCCGGCGCCGACGTCTGACCTAAGCCAAAGGCTATGGATGCAGGCATTGTCTGAATAGGCCACAACCTTGCCGGTAACCGCTGTTGGGCGGAATACAGCAGCAATTCGGCTGTCACGGCGTCTGCCCGCACCGCGGCTCTGCCGGCGTGATTCGAACAGCAGCCGAGCACCAGCCCGGGAGATGGCAGCATGAACCTCGCGCGTTTCAAGCGTCGGCACTACACCCCCCATGCGACAGCCATCGAGGAGATGCCGCATCTTTCAAAGGCGCTGGGCGGCCCGCGCCTCATGATCAAGCGTGACGATCTGCTGGGCTTGACGGGCGGCGGCAACAAGACGCGAAAGCTGGAATTCCTGGTCGCCGAGGCGCTGGAACAGGGCGCCGATACGCTGATCACGGTTGGTGCGGTGCAATCAAACCATTGCCGGCTGACGCTGGCTGCCGCGGTGCGTGAAGGGCTGAAATGCCAGCTTGTTCTGGAGCAGCGGGTGCCGGGCAGTTATGATCCTGGAGCATCGGGCAATAATTTCCTGTTCGATCTGCTGGGCGTGGAACGGATCGTCGTTGTGGAGGCCGGTGCCGATCTTGCCGGCGCCATGGCATCGCTGCAGGCCGATCTCGCCGCGCAGGGCCGCCGGGGTTACATCATTCCCGGCGGCGGTTCGAACCCCCTGGGCGCGCTGGGCTATGCCGCCTGTGCCGAAGAGATCCAGCAGCAGGCGTTTGCGGCGGGCCTGGCAATCGACCATATCGTCGTTGCCAGCGGCAGCGCCGGCACGCACGCCGGGCTTGTTGCCGGGCTGGTGGCCAACAGCATGGGCATTCCGGTCACCGGCATCAACGTCCGGCGGCCGCGCGCCGAACAGGAACGCAATGTCCACGCCCTTGCCGTCGATGTGGCGGCGCTGGCCGGCGTTTCCATCCCCATCCCGCGTGACGCCATTGTCTGCCGCGATGAATGGGTTGGCCCCGGATATTCGCTGCCGACGCCGGAGATGGTGGAAGCGGTGCGGATGTTCGCTGCAACCGAAGGCGTGCTGCTCGACCCGGTCTACACCGGCAAGGCGGCGGCCGGGCTGATCGGGCTTGTGCGCGGCGGTGCCTTCGCCGCCGATGCAACCGTGCTGTTCCTGCACACCGGGGGATCGCCGGTCATCTTTGCCAACCAGGCCGTGCTGGGCGCCCCGGCCACACCTGCCTGATGGCGATCTGACTCCATAGTCCAAAGCTATGGGCACCATCGGGTTTTGTGGCCTTGCGCGCACCAATGCCCACTCGAAATCCGAGGCATTGCGGTTATCCTGCCACAGTGCGCTTCGCCCGGGATCATGCCGAAACCGGACGGAGCGCCCGGCAATCGGCCGTGCAAGCCGCGGCGGAAGAGGGGAACACCATGCGCGGACTTCTGCTGATGACGACAATGCTGGTGGCCAGCACCGGATGGGCGCTGGCGCCGGCGATGGCACAGCTTGCAGCAACGACATCCGCAGCGATCACCCCGCCGGTCGCCATCACCAAGGTTGAACCGGGGACCGACTATTTTCTGGCCAACAACACGCAGCTCGAAGCCTGGCTGAAGATCATCGCCAAGGAAAGCGACCGGATGCAACTGGTCAGCATCGGCAAGACGGCCGAAGGGCGCGAACAGTATATGGCGGTGATCTCGTCCTCTGAAAACATCAGGAACCTCGACAAGTATCGCGAGATCTCGCGGAAGCTGGCGCTCGCCAAGGGCCTGACCGATGAATCCGCCAAGGCGCTGGCGGCCGAGGGCAAGGCCGTTGTGTGGATCGACGCCGGCCTGCACGCCACCGAGGTGACCAACGTACAGACGCACATCCAGATCATCCACGAAATGCTGACGCGCAACGATCCCGAAACCCTGCGCATCCTCAATGACACCATCGGGCTCTATGTGTTCGCCAACCCGGACGGCCTCGAGCTCGTGGCGGACTGGTACATGAACAATCCCGACAAGACCAAGCGCAACACGAACAGCATTCCCCTTCTTTATCAGAAATATATTGGTCACGACAATAACCGTGACAGTTTCATTTCAAATCAGCCCGAAACCTCCAACATGAACCGCGTCGCTTATCGCGAATGGTTTCCGCAAATATTGTATAACGAGCATCAGACCGGCCCAGCCGGCACTGTCGTGTTCATTCCACCCTTCAGGGACCCTTATAATTACAACAACGAACCGCTGGTCATCAATCAGACCGACGCCGTCGGCACGGCGATGCATGCCCGGCTGGTGGCTCAGGGCAAGGGCGGCTCGGTCTCGCGGTCGGGGGCGCCCTATTCGACCTGGTTCAACGGCGGCATTCGCACCATCGGTTATTTTCACAACCAGATCGGCATCCTGACCGAAATCATCGGCAATCCGACGCCGATGGAAATTCCGTTCGTCCCGATCCACCAGCTCAACCGCCAGGACGAGGTGATGACCATCGCGCCGCAGAAGTGGCACTTCCAGCAGTCGCTCGACTATATAAAGGAGATGGACCGCGCGGTGCTCGACTATGCCTCGCGCTATCGGGAAACGCTGCTCTACAACCGGTATATCATGGGCCGGAACCAGATCCAGAAGGGCAGCGAGGACAGTTGGGTGGTAACGCCCAAGCGCGTCGACGCGGCCCGGGCCGAGGCGGCCCGGATGGGAAACAGTGCGGCAGCGACAGACCCCCGCACCATCATTTCAAGTTCGCTCTACAAGAGCGTGATCCAGGACCCGGCAGCCCGGGCGCCGCGCGCCTACATCATGTCGGCCGCCGCGCAGCCGGACATGCCAACCACCATCAAGTTCCTGAACGCGCTGATCAAGACCGGCATCGAGGTCGAAAAGTCGGACAGGGCGTTCAGCTTCGGGGGCAAGACCTACCCGGCCGGATCCTATATCGTCCGCACCGATCAGGCATTCCGGCCGCATGTGCTCGACATGTTCGAGCCGCAGGATCACCCGCAGGATTTCGCATATCCGGGCGGTCCGCCGATCCGGCCGTATGACATCACCGGCTATACATTGGCCTATCAGATGAATGTCGGCGTTGACCGACAGCTCGACAGTGCGCCGCCGCATTTCCCGCTGGTCGACACGCTGATCGAAACACCGCCGCCTGGCCAGGTGCACGGTTCGGGCCGGGCCGGTTATGTGGTCAGCCATGCCACCAACAACAGCTTCACCCTCACCAACCGCCTGATCAAGGCCGGTGCGCCGGTGTTCTGGATGAAGGCTGCCACCAGCGTTGACGGCGAAACACTGGCGCCGGGCGCGCTGTGGATCCCCGCCAGCGCACGTTCGAAGGCGATCGTGGAGGAGGCGACGCGCTCGCTGGGGCTTGATGCCCATGCGGTCGCGACGAAGCCAACTGGCGAAACGATCGCGGTCAGGACGCCCAGGATCGGGCTTGTCGATATCTATGGCGGCTCCATGGCATCGGGCCACACCCGCTGGATCCTCGAGCAGTACGAGTTCCCCTATACCAAGGTGTTCCCGCAGGAACTCGACCAGGGCGGGCTCAACCGCAAGTTCGATGTGCTCGTCTTCCAGACCGACGTGCTGGGCCGCGAGGGTCGGATACGGCCGCAGCCGAAGCCGGAGGAAATCCCGGAGCAGTGGCGTTTTGCGCTGGGTACCATCACCAACGAGAAGACGGTTCCCTCCCTGGCGGCCTTTGCCAAGGCGGGCGGCACGGTGATCGCGATCGGCTTCTCCACGGCACTGGCGGAACCGCTCGGGTTGCCGGTGGTCAATGCGCTGTCGACGGTTGACGCGTCGGGCAAGCGCACGCCGTTGCCAAGCACGACATTCTACGTGCCCGGATCGGTGCTCGAAGCCAGGATCGATAGCAGCCATCCGCTCGGCTATGGCATGCCGGACACCGCGATGGTCTTCTACAACAACAACCCGACCTATTCGATCAGCGATACTGCTGTCGGGGTGCAGCGCGTGTCCTGGTTTACCCGCGACGACCCGTTGAAGTCGGGCTGGGCCTGGGGGCAGAAAGCGCTCAACGGCACCGCGGCCGTTGTCGATGCCGATCTTGGAAAGGGTAAGGTCCTGCTGCTGGGGCCTGAAGTGACCCAGCGCGGCCAAGCCTATGGTACGTTCAAGCTGCTGTTCAACGGACTATTCTACGGGCCGAGCCAGGCGGCACGGCGATAGGCCGCTGGCGTGAGGCGCCCCTTGTCCCACCGTCGCCATCGGACCATCTTGCCGGCCGGGCTGCGGATAACGGGCCAATGCGCCTGTCGTGATGAGAAACCCATGGGTGAAGGGAAACCCACAGGTGAAATCCATGGGGCAATTCTGCCTTGTCATGCGACTTGCGTAGCCGGATGGCGGTCATTGATGGTCAACCGGCCACATGCGGAGCAACGCCGATGATTCCAGGTCCTTATCTGCTGTACCTTGGCAACAGCCGTGATGAGGTGGGGATCAAGACCTCGCGCGGGCTGGCCGTGTTTCGCCCTGAAGAATGTGTTGGCGAGTTTCGCCACGACGACTGCCCGTTGACGCTGGGGTTGACGCGGCTGACCATCGCGCAGGCCGTGGCCGCCGGTGCAAAAACCCTTGTTCTCGGGATCGTCAACGCAGGCGGGAAACTCGCGCCCACGCTGGTCGAGGATGCAGAAGCCGCGCTGGCCGCTGGCCTGCATGTCGCTTCGGGTCTGCACCACCGGCTCAAGGATGAGCCGCGGCTGGCCGCTGCCGCCAGCCGCCACGACCGCCTGCTGTTCGATGTTCGTGAGCCGCCGGCGGACGTGCCGGTCGGCACCGGGGCGCCGCGGGCCGGGCGAAGGCTGTTGACCGTCGGTACCGACTGCTCGGTTGGCAAGATGTACACCACGCTGTTGCTGGAAAAGGCGATGCGGGCGCGCGGACTGCGGGCGGATTTTCGCGCAACCGGGCAGACGGGCATCTTGATTGCCGGCAGCGGCGTGCCGCTCGATGCTGTGGTGGCCGATTTCATTTCCGGGGCAATCGAACAATTGTCGCCGCCGCGCGATGACGGCGGCTGGGATTTGATCGAGGGCCAGGGATCGTTGTTCCACCCGTCCTTTGCCGGTGTTTCCACTGGCCTGCTGCATGGCGCGCAGCCGGATGCGCTTGTGATATGTCATGATCCGGTGCGCGCGCACATGCGCGGCGTTCCGCACTTCAAGCTGCCCGATATCGGTGCATGTCTGGAAGCCAATATCAGGGTGGCGCAACTCACCAATCCTGCGGTGCAGGCGGTCGGCATTGCGCTCAACACGTCGGCAATGCCACGCGACGAAGCGGCTGCGCTGTGCGCCGACATTACACAGCGATTTGACCTGCCCTGCACGGACCCCGTCGCCTTTGGTGTCAGCCCCATCATCGACAGGCTTCTGCAATGCTTCGCACCATAAGCGCGCAGCATGAGAGCTTTCCGCTGAAGGCGCCCTTCCGCATTTCGCGGGGGGTCAAGACATCGGCCGAGGTCATTACCGTGGAGATCCGCGACGGCGGGTCTGTCGGGCGCGGCGAAGCCGTTCCCTATCCGCGTTATGGGGAAAGCATCGAGAGCGCTCTGGCCCAGATTGCCGCTGCGCAGGATGCGCTGGCCGCCGGCATGGACCGGGCCGCAGTGATGATCGCCATGCCGGCGGGGGCCGCCCGCAACGCCGTCGACTGTGCATTGTGGGATCTGGAAGCACGGCGCCGCCGGCAGAGCGTTTGGCAGATGACAGGCACAGTCCCCCCGGACCGACTGGCAACCGCTGTTACCGTGGGGCTGGACACGCCCGAAAACATGGCGGTCGCGGCCGCTGCGCTGGCCGACGTGCCGCTGCTGAAGGTAAAGGTCGATGCGAGCATCCCCGAAACACAACTGCGCGCCGTGCGCCGTGCCGCCCCACGGCCGAAGCTGATTGTGGACCCGAACGAGAGCTGGAGCATGGCAGACGTGGAAGCCTTGCAGCCACTTCTGGAAGAAATTCGATGCGATCTGCTGGAGCAGCCGTTGCCAGCCGGGGCAGACGACGGCCTGCGCCATTTTCGTTCGCGCGTGCCCATTTGCGCCGATGAATCCGCGCATGTTGCCGCTGACGTTGCAGCACTGGCCGACCGATACACGCATATCAACATCAAGCTGGACAAGACCGGCGGCCTGACAGCAGCGCTTGAGCTGTTGGCGGCTGCGCGCAGCGCCGGCCTTGGGGTCATGACGGGCTGCATGATATCGTCATCGCTGTCGATCGCAGCGGCATGTGTCGTGGCTGCGCAGTGCGATTTTGCGGACCTGGATGGCCCCTTGTGGCTCGCGCAGGATCGGCCTGGCGGTGTCCGGTTCGAAAACGGCTGGCTGTTGCCGCCAGCCAGTGATTTCTGGGGGCAAGCATAGCCGCCGGCTATGACGTGCAAAAGCCTGGCAATGATGATCTGCCTTTCATTGCCACTGCCTGACGTGCAAACTCAGGAGACGCGTGTGCGGTCCGCCGGCAGCGCGGTAGGAGGGGCGTGATGGCCAATGGTCACGGCATATGCTGTCAGGCTGGCGATGGCTGGCTGCGGCCGTGCGCGCGGCCTTTGTCAACTGCGGGCGGCGCAATTTGACGCCATTGCGGGCCTGGGTGGCGGCGCCCCTGTGGCAGCGCGTGCTGGCCGGGCTCGTGCTCGGCGTGGCGGTTGGGGCCATTACGCCCGGTGCGGCACCGGCATTTGCCTTTCTCGGCGATATCTTTGTTCGGCTGATCCGCATGCTCGTCGCGCCGCTCGTCCTGGTGATGATCGCGGCCGGCGTCACCACGCTGGGCGATCCACGCCGCCTCGGGTCGCTGGGTGGTCGCACATTGCTGATGTTCGCGGCCACAACCGCGGCTGCGGTCAGCATCGGCATGGCGGTCGGGCTGCTGCTGCGTCCCGGTGACAACGCCGATCTGGCAGCGGCAGCGCCAAAAGCGCTCGGCGAAGCCAAGTCGGCCTATGACCAGCTCATTGGCATCGTTCCACTCAACATCTTTGATTCGCTTGTGCGTGGCGACATGCTGGCGATCATCTTTTTCGCACTGATGATCGGTGTCGGCACGCTGGCGGCAGGTTCGGCCGGCAAGCCCGCGGCGGCGCTGCTCAGATCCATGTCGAGCGTGCTGCTGCAGGTGGTGCGTATCGTGATGGAATTCACCCCCTTCGGGGTCTTCGCGTTGATTGCGGGTGCCGTTGCCGCCAATGGTGCGGCGGTTTTCCTCAATATCGGCAAGCTGGCGCTGGCTGTCGTCATCGGCTCGGTGCTGCAGATCCTGTTTGTCCATGTGCCGCTGGTGGCGCTGGTCGCGCGGCTGCCGGTGCGTCGCTTTTTTCGTGGTATCGCCGATGCGCTGACGATTGCCTTCTCCACCGCATCAAGCTCGGCCACCTTGCCGGTGGCCATGCGGGTTGCGCAGGAAAATCTCGGCATCCGCCGCGTCATCACCTCGACCGTCCTGCCGCTGGGGGCATCGATCGGCAAGGACGGCACGGCCATGTATGTCGGGCTGCTCAGCATCTTCAGCCTGCAGGCCCTGGACATCACGGCGGATGCGGCGATGCTGGCCGTCATCTTTCTGACGGCGGCCCTGGCTGCCTTCGGGACGGCGCCGGTGCCGTCTGCTTCGCTGTTCATGCTGGCCGCAGTCCTGTCGGCGGTGGGGGTCGCGCCTGAACAGACGGCCCTGATCGTCGGTCTCGTCCTGCCATTTGACCGGTTTCTCGACATGACCCGGACCGTGCCAAGCGCCAGCGCCAATCTGACCGTGGCAGCGGTCATCGCGCGTCTCGAAGGCGAGATGGACAATGTGTTGGCGCCGCAATTGCCAGTCCTGGTGTCCGAACCCGACAAGGGCTTTGCTGGTTCAGCGCACGGCAACGGAGCCGGCAAGTGACAAGAACCAGACCGCGTGTGTTGCATCACTCAAGACATCAGGCGCGTCCGATCAGGGGCGCCCGGAAGGCAACGGGAGAAACGAGATGAAAAGCCTGATCTGGCTGGCACGGCCGCTTGCCAAGGCGTTGGCTGTCGCGTCGGCGGCTGTTGCATCGGCGACCATCGCAGCATCGGCGCTGGCGCAGACGGCGCCCGATTATGACGTGATCATTCGGGGGGGCACGGTGATTGACGGAACTGGCAGCGCGCGCCGGCCCGCCGATGTCGCCATCAAGGGCGATCGCATCGCGTTTGTGGGTGCCCTGCCCGCCACGGCGACCGCCGGTCGCACGGTCGATGCGACCGGTCGCATCGTGTCACCCGGCTTCATCGATCCACATTCGCATGCCGCACCGGGAATCGAGACCGCCGAACTGGCGGATGCCAAACCCATATTGCTGCAGGGTATCACCACCGTGATGATCAACCCGGATGGCGGTGGGCCAGGCGATCTCGCCCCGCAGATTTCCCGCGTCCGCGCCCTTGTTCCCGGTGTCAACGTGTTGCCGTTGATCGGTCACAACGGCGTCAGATCGGCGGTCATGGGGCTGGCCAATCGCAAGCCGACGGCGGCCGAGCAGGCCAGGATGGAAGCGCTGGTGAAGCAGGCCATGGACCTGGGCGCCTACGGCATGTCGAGCGGTCCGTTTTATGTGCCGGGCAAATATTCCAACACGCAGGAAATGATCGGTCTGGCCAAGGTGGTTGGGCAATATCCCCACAGCTTTCACATTAGCCATATCCGCGACGAATCCAGCTATGATGTGGGCGTGATCGGCGCCATCGAGGAGTTGATCGAAATTTCCCGCGCGGCAAAGATCACGGGCGTTGTCACCCATATGAAATTGCTCGGGCCATCGGTCTGGGGCAAGTCGGCGGAAGCAATCGCCCTGATCAACAAGGCACGTGCGGAAGGGCTCTCGATCTGGGCTGATCAATATGCCTATGCGGCGTCCGGTTCCGGTCTGCAGCCTGCCCTGGTGCCGGCCTGGGCACAGGAAGGCGGCGCCGATGCACTGGCGAAGCGTTTGAAAAATCCCGAACAGCGCGCGCAGATCCGCAAGGAAATGGTCACCAACCTGGAGCGCCGCGCCGGCGCGAATGCCATCATGATCCGCCGTTTCAGGCCCGATCCGTCGCTGGAAGGCAAACGGCTTGATGAGATCGCCAAGCTGCGAATGATGGATCCGCTCGATGTGGCGATCGAAATGCTGGAAAAGGGCGGTGCCGCGATCATCTCGTTCAACATGAGCGAAAGGGATCTTGAAGCATTGATGCAGCAGCCCTGGACGATGACCTCCACCGATGGCGGTCTCGTCAAGTTCGGGGAAGGCAATGAACATCCCAGGGCATACGGGGCCTTTCCCCGCAAGCTGCGGCGCTATTCGCTCGACAAGCCGGTCATCACCCTGGAACAGGCGGTTCGCAGCTCGGCCGGTTTGACCGCCGAAGTCTTTGTCATTCCCGATCGCGGTGTCATCAAGCCGGGGGCCTATGCCGATATCATCGTGTTCGATCCGGCAAAAATCACGGACACGGCCACCTACCAAAAGCCGCACAGCTATTCCGTGGGCATCGATGATGTCTTCGTGAATGGCAAGCCGGCTGTTGTTGGCGGACAGATCGTGGCCCAGCGCGCCGGCCGCGTGCTGTTGCGTGATCGTTGATGATGGCGCGGGAACAGCCGGCGATGGCGATATCCGGACAGGCCTGGGCTGCCAGGGTTTCAGGCGAGATCAGCAAGGCCGTTCTTGGCAATGAGATGATCGTGGAACGGCTGCTGGTCGCCATGCTGGTGGGGGGGCATGTGCTGCTTGAAGGCATGCCCGGCCTCGCCAAGACACTGCTGGTGAAGTCGCTGTCGTCGGCGATGGGTCTGGCGTTCGAACGCATCCAGTTCACGCCCGACCTGTTGCCCAGCGATGTCGTGGGCACCATGATCTATTCGCCTGCGGACGGCAGCTTCACCCCCCACCACGGCCCGATCTTTGCCAATCTCGTGCTGGCGGACGAGATCAATCGGTCTCCAGCCAAGGTGCAGAGCGCCCTGCTCGAAGCGATGCAGGAACGCCAGGTCACCATTGGCGGCGTCACGCACCCGCTGCCGCAGCCCTTCATCGTCATGGCAACGCAGAACCCGGTCGAGCAGGAGGGCACCTACCCCCTGCCCGAAGCGCAGACCGATCGCTTCATCTTCAAGCTGATGCTCGATTACCCGACGCTGGCGGCCGAAACGGAAATGCTGCGCCGCTGGGGGCAGGCAACCCGCTCACCGCGGATCGAGGCGGTGTCCAGCGCAGACGAGCTGCTGGCGCTGCGCACGGCGCTCGATGCTGTGCATGTCGCCCCCGAGATCGAGGCCTATATCCTGGCACTGGTGCGGCACACCCGCGATCTGGCCAGCGCCGACAGCGGCGAGCGGCTGCTGGTCTATGGCGCCAGTCCGCGGGCAACATTGGCGCTGTACCAGGCGGTGCGCGGACTGGCCCTGGTGCGCGGGCTCGACCATGTCGGCCCGGCGCTGGTGCAGGAACTGGCCGGCGATGTCATCCGCCACCGCATCGGCCTGAGCTTCGAGGCGGAAGGCGCCGGGCGCCAGGCGGACGACATCATCCGGCAGAGCCTTGCCGCCATCGCCGTGCCGGGCTGAGCGACCCCGGCGCGGACATGGCCGAAGCAACAGTGCCCCTGAACGAGCGCGCCCGCGCCGCATTGCGGCGGCTGGAGTGGCGCCTGCGCCAGCGTGTGGATAATCCGCTGGTGGGCGATCACCGCTCCCTGTTCCGCGGCCGCGGCATGGAATTCGATCAGGTCGTACGATATACATTCGGCGATGACGTGCGTGACATCGATTGGAACGTCACGGCGCGATTGGGCGAGCCCTATCGCAAGGTCTTTGTCGAGGAGCGCGAGGCTAGCGTGTGTGTCGTGGTCAACGACACGCCGGCCCTGCAGTTCGGCTCTGGCCAGCATTCCAAGCGCGATCGCCTGTTCGAACTTGCCGGCCTGATTCTGCTGCTGGCCTCGCTCAACCGGGATCGTGTCGTGCTCGTGCACCGCTGGCCCGGCGGGCAGAACCGGCTGCCGGCCACCCGCCACCGCCGCCGGATCCTGGCCGCCATCGCCCAGTTGTTCGCGCGCCCGGCACCCGATCCGAGTGCCGACCTGACGTTCGACACTTCGCCGCTGGCGGTTTCGGACGTGCCGCGCGGTTCATTGCTGATCTGGCTTGGCGAGGTTCCGGAGGGCATGCCGGGCAGTGACTGGGTGGCAATCCGGCGCCGCCAGCAGGTGATCGGCATCAGGGTGGAAGATGGCTGGGAACGCACGCCGCCCGATGCGGCCTTCACCGCCTTCGACTCGGTGTCCCGCGCGATTGTCACCCTGTCACCGGGCGAAGCCAGCACGGCCGCGCACCGCCGCTGGGCTGATGCCCGGGCCGCACGCTGGCAGGCCTGGTGGCCCGAACAGGGGCAACGGCTGGTCGTGGCGGTCGAGGCCGATCCGCTGGCGGCCTTGGTAAGCTTCCTGCGGACCCGCCGCGGATGAATGGCACCCTGCTGGCATCGCCGCACTGGCTTGCGGCGCCGACGCTGTTGCACGCGCTGTGGCGGTGAGCGCATTGCGCAAAAAACGCCCGCTGAAGCCAACTGGTTGGGAGGTCATCAAGCGGATCGTCTGCCATAAAGGCCGATCGCCTCCTTGGCATGCCGCCTGCAAGTTGGCGATCAAGCTGTCTTGGGAACCCGCCCTGAGCCGGAGCGCATTCATCGCCTAATCTACTGATATACAAATTTTGTTAAAATTGGCTGGGGCGCCAGGATTCGAACCTGGGAATGCCGGTACCAAAAACCGGTGCCTTACCGCTTGGCGACGCCCCAGCAGGCGACTGGCTGCGCTGCGTTAGCGGGCAACCGAGACGGATTGCGGCGTTAGGCAATCGGGCGGGATTTGCCAAGCGAAAATCCGCCGCAGCAGTTCATAGCCGGGCCAGCAGAGCGTGGGCGCGATCGACATGCAGCACTTCGACAAGCTGGCCATCGTGGGTGGCGACACCGCGGCCTTCGTTCAGGGCGGCTTCGTACGCGGCGATAACGGCCTGCGCGGCCTCGATCTCGGCAGCGCTGGGGGCAAAGGCTTCGTTGCAGGGATCGACGTGGCCGGGATGGATCAGCGATTTGCCATCGAAACCGAGCATCCGGGCCTGAATCGCTTCGGCGCGGACGCTGTCGAGATTGTGGATGTCGGTGCATACGCCATCGAAACAGGCAATGCCTGCGGCGCGCGCGGCAATCACGATGGCAGACATGCTGTAAAGCAGCGGCCGGCGTTCGGGATCGGCGCCGCTGCCCAGCGCCTTGGCGAGATCGACAAGCCCCGCCACCAGCCCGGCCACGCCCGGCACCATCGCAATGGCTGCGGCGTTCAGCACGCCCTGCGGCGTTTCGATCATCGCCAGCACCCGCCTGTTGCCGGCATGGGCCACGATGGTTGCCGCTTCGGCAGCAGTTTCGACCTTGGGCACCACCACACCGGCGAAGCCATCGACGTGCGCAGCGGCCAGATCATCGGCGTGCCATGGCGTGCCGGTGCCGTTGATGCGCAGGAACAAGGCACGGCTGCCCCAGCCACCTGCCAGGGCCGCCGCAACCGCGGCAGCGCGCGCGTCGGGCTTGGCATCGGGCTGCACCGCATCCTCCAGATCGAGGATGACGGCATGGCTGGCCAGGGTGCGCGCCTTGGTGATGGCGCTGGCACGGTTGGCCGGCAGATAAAGCAGGGATTTGAGGCGGGTCATGTCCATGGGCCGCACGGTGCCACCCTGCCCTGCACCGTGCAATCACCTCAATCGTCAGTCGTCCGCATTGTCCGCCCAGCCGGTGAGCGTGCCGCGCAATTTGGTAAGGGCAGCTTTCTTGATCTGGCAGATGCGGGCGGCGCCGACGCCGAGGACCTGGCCGATTTCCTCCAGGTTCAGCTCCTCGACGAAGTAGAGTTGCAGCACGCGGGCTTCGCGTTCGGGCAACGTCGCGATGGCGGCGGCGATGGCGCGGCGGCGGCGGTCGCTTTCCAGCACGTCGTGGGCGTCGGGATCCTCGCTGGCAAACCAGTCGCTGTGATCGGAATAGACATCGTCTATGCTTTCGGTGTGCGCGCCGTGAGTTTGCGCCATGCCGGTGCGGTAATCGGCGAGGCTGATCTCCAGTGCCGCGGCCATTTCGGCTTCGGTGGCGCTGCGGCCCAGTTTCCCTTCCAGCCGGGCGCGGACCTGGCCCCATTCGCGCTTGCGGCGCATGGCCGAGCGCACCAGCGTGGCGCCTTTGCGCAAATGATCGATCATGGCGCCGCGCACGCGCACGCTGGCATAGGTGGCAAACGCCGCATGGCCGCGATCTTCGAAGCTGCGGGCGGATTCGATCAGCGCGATCATGCCGATCTGCACGAGATCCTCGACCTCGATCGCGGACGAAACGCGGGCATGGACGTGCCAGGCGACGCGGCGCACCAGTTGCAGATGGCTGGAGATCAGGCGTTCGGGATCGACTTGCGCCAGCCGGGCCGGGGCATAGAGCGCGGGATCAAGGCCGAGGCGGGCGTCCATCAGGCGTCTCCTTTGGGTTGGTTGGCAGCACCGATGATGGCCCCAATCACTGCTGCCACTTCGACGTCGCGATCATCGGGGATATCGGGGAAGGCGAGCACGGCGACGCCGGCGAGGCGGGCACGCAGCATCTGCCAGAGCGGCCGGCGGATTTGCGGCACGGTGACGATGGCGAAGCGGCGGCCGGCAGCGAGCAGCGGCGCGCAAGCCGTGGCAGCCGCTTCGGCGACGCGGGTGACGAGCGCCGGATCGAAGGGATGTGTGGCGCCCGGATTGGCGCGCACCGCCTGGACGAGCAGACCCTCCAGCCCCGGATCGAGGGCAACGGCAAGCAGCGCGCCCTTCACGCCGGCCAGTTGCTGGACGAGTGCCAGGCCGAGAGCCGGCCGGATCAGTTCGGCGAGTTCGGCGGGGTCTTGCGTCTTGGGCGCGGCGGCGACCAGCGCGGCGGCGATGGAGCGCAGGTCGCGGATGGGGATGGCTTCTTCGAGCAGGCGCTGCAGGACTTGCGTGACGACGGCGACGGAGAGGAGTTTGGGCGTGAGGGCGCCGGCCAGGGCGGGTGCCGTATCGGTCAGCGTGTCGAGCAGCGCCTGCGTGTCGTCCTGGCCGAGCAGGCGGTGCGCGTGCAGGGCCAGCAATTGGTTGAGGTGGGTGCCAACGACGGCAGCGGGATCGACCACCGTATAGCCGGCGGCTTCGGCAAGATCGGCTTCGGCCGGGTCGATCCAGCGCGCGGGCAGGCCAAAGGCAGGATCGGCGCATTCGCGGCCTGGAATGACGGTGGCGATCGGGCCGGCTTCGATGGCCAGCATGTCGTCGGGGAAAATCTCGTCTTCGCCCACCACAACGCCGGCCAGCGTGATGCGGTAGCGGAAGGGCGCGAGGCCGAGATCGTCGCGGACGCGGACCTGGGGGAGGACGAAGCCGAGATTCTTGGACAATTGCCGGCGGACGGCCGTGATGCGGCCCATCAGCGGGGCATCGCGGGCTTCGTCGACCAGGGGCACCAGCGCAAAGCCGATATCGAGGGCGGCCGGCGCAGTATCGGCAACATCGGCCCAATCGATGCGGGCGCTGCTGTCAGGCGCGTCACTGCTGGTGGTGACGGGTTCGGGTGGCGGCGTGGGCCGTTTGCGCAGGGCCAGCCAGAAAGCGGTGCCGGCGGCCGGCGCGACGATGAGCAGCGGCATGCCGGGCAGCAGGCCGAGCAAGGCGAGGATGACGCCAACCGGCAGCCAGGGGGCGTTGAGGCCGAGTTGGGCACCAACCTGGCCGGCAAGATCCTGGGTCTTGCCGACGCGCGTCACCACCATGGCGGCGGCGATGGAGAGCAGCAGCGCCGGGACTTGCGCGACGAGGCCATCGCCGACGGCGAGCAGCAGATAGGTGCGGGCTGCATCGGCCAGCGACAGATCGTGGGAGACGGTGCCGAGGATCAGCCCGCCGATGATGTTGATGGCGAGGATCAGCACGCCGGCGACGGCATCGCCCTTCACGAACTTGGATGAGCCATCCATGGCACCGTGGAAATCGGCTTCGGTGGTGACTTCGGCGCGGCGCATCCGGGCATCGTCGGCAGTGATCAGGCCGGCGTTCAGATCAGCATCGATGGCCATCTGCTTGCCGGGCAGCGCATCGAGGGTGAAGCGGGCGGCGACTTCGGAGACGCGGCCCGCGCCCTTGGTGATGACGACCAGGTTGATGATCATCAGCACGCCGAACACGAACAGGCCGACGACATAATCGCCGCCGACCAGGAAATTGCCGAAGCTTTCGATCACATGCCCGGCGGCCGCCGTGCCTTCGTGGCCATGCACCAGCACGACGCGGGTGGAGGCGACATTCAAGGCGAGGCGCAGCAGCGTGGCGTAGAGCAACACCGTGGGAAAGGCCGAGAAATCCAGCGGCTGGCGGATGTTGATGGCCACCATCAGCACGATCAGCGCAACCGCGATGTTGGTGACGAAGAACAGATCGAGCAGCAGCGCCGGCAGCGGGACGACCATCAGGCCGACCAGCACCAGGATGGCGGCGGGCATCAGCGCGGTGCGGGCGGTGAGATTGGCCTTGAGCTGGGCGGGAAGGCTGGCGCCAAGAAATGTCATTGCGCTCATTGCATCGCCGCCAGCACGAGATAGGCGAGTTTGGCGCGCGAGGCGGCGAGCGCTGGATCAGCCGACGGCGATATTCTGCCGGTGGGCGGCAACGGCTTGCCCGCCGATATTGCCGCGCTGCTGCCCATGTGCCGGTTGATGCGGCTGGCGACGAGATCGTGAACTTCGGTCAGGGAACGCGCGCTGCCATCCTTGTGGAAGAAGGTGCTGCGGTTGGCGGCGGCGGCGGCGGGCAGCAGATTGGCAGCGGCGGCGCCAGGGTTGGCGGCCATGGCGCCGAGAAACTTGATCGCCCCGCCGACGCCGAAGAAGGCCGCCAGATAGAGATCGGCCGAACCGGCGGCGCGGCCCAGCGATTTTTCGAGGGCAGCGGCGTTGTCCCGCGTGAATTCGCCGGCCATGGCTGCGGCGGCTTCGGCATTGTGGCGCAAGGATAATATCGTGTCCTTCATGGCGCGGCTGGCGCCGTTCCTCAGCGCGTCGGCCGCCCAGCCCAGCCCATGTTTTTCGCCATGGCGGGCGACGACGCCCAGCCAGGTGGCGTCGGTGAACTGGAACAGCCCGCTGGCGGACGACGTGTTGGCACGGGCGCCCGGGTTGAGCCCGGATTCGGCGCGGGCGTTGGCGAGCAGATAGGAAAAATCGACACCGGTGCGTTGTGCGGCCTGTTCGACGGCAGCGATAATCCCGGTGCGGGCCGGATTGAGGGCGATGGCGCTGGTCATGATGACCGGCTTTGCAACGCTTGTGCCAACCGCATCATGCCCAGCGTCCGTCGCGGCCATAGGTGATGGCTTCGGCGCGCAGCGCGGCGCCGGGCGGGCGCAGCGCAACCAGCCGGCGCTCGACGCTGATCAGCTTGGCGCGGCTGCGCAGGATGGCTTCGCTGTTGAGGTCGCGCGCCTGTTCGAGCAGCGGGCGCGGCGGCGCGGCGCCCTTGGCCACAGCGGCCTGCACGGCAGCCAGCGCGGCGGCCTTGATCGCGGTGGCGTTCTGGATCGCATCGGGATCTTCGGAATCGAGCGCGGCCAATTCGGCGCGAATCGCGTCGACCAGGGCGCTGGCGAGATCATCGATGCTGGCGGCCATGGTTATGCCCGGCCGCGATCAAGCTTCAGCATGGCGCCGGCAATGGCATCGGGATCGATGGGCAGGCGGCCCAACTGCATCGCGGCGCGCAGTTCGGCGACGCGCGCCGCGTTCACTGGCGGGGCGCTGGCCAGATCCTTCACGACAGCCTTCGGCGCGACGCGGCTGCCGGCGACTGGCGCGGATGGCGCGATGCGGCGCACGGGCTTGGCCGGGTCGCTTGCGGTGCTTTCGGGAGCGGGCAGATTGCGGGCGGTGAAGGCGCCGCGCAGCGGGTTTCCACCATTGATTCCATCGATCATCTGCTTTGGTCCTTGTCCTTGGCGGCGCATGGTCATGGCCCGCACAACGCCGTTAACGGCCGTTCACCATGGGCTTTAAATCACCGCGCCAGCACGACCCGGCCGTCATCCGCGATGCGCCCGGTGAAGCGGCGGCCGGCGGGACCTTTCAGCGCGATGCGGGTGCCATCGGCGTCGCGTTCGGCTTCGGCCTCCATGGAAATCGCGAAGCCGGGGCCGCTGGCCTCCACCAGCACGCGCTCGCCGCGGCGGATGGCGGGTTTGGTTCTTGCGGGGGCCTGGGTGGCGGCCGCCATGGCCACGGCGACCGGCACATAAAGCGTCCACACCGGATCGGCACAATCGGCGCGCACCACGTCGGCGCGCGCCCAGCTGAGCGCTGGCGACGGGCAGCGCGGCACCACCAGCCGGGGATCGAGGCGGGCAGCAGCGCCGGCAAAACGCTCCACGCTGGTGCGCAAGGCCGGCACATCATGCAGCGCCGGGATGCCTTGCGCATGCGCGCGGCCGGCAAACAGCAGCACCACCAGCCCGGTGGCGCCGATGGCGACATGCGCAAATTTCACATCCATGCGTTTAAACCTGGCGCGCATCGGCCGTTGTTCCTTTCGGTCAGGCGAGGGTGCGTTCCCCCGGCATCACCAGCCTGACCAGCAAGAACCGCGCCAATCGTCTTCCCCCTCGCGATGGCGTGCCGCAACCCGGCCCGGGGCCGGCAAGGGCTTGCCGCCGCAGCGGCAGGCAATTGCCGAGCCCCGGGCCCCAGCCGGTGTCTTTCCGTCCGCAATCGCATTTGGCACGCCCTGTGCATTGCCGGCGGCATGACGATGCTCGACACAGCCCTTGGTTTGTCCGCCGCCGCCCTGAAGCTGAGGGGCCAGCGGCTGGATGTGATTGCCGGCAATATCGCCAACGCCAACACGCCGGGTTTCAAGGCCCGCGATCTGGACGCCGATGCGGCGTTGGCGCGGATCAATGGCAGCGGTTTCGCGGGCCTGTTGGCTGGCGAAACGGGCGGGCTGAAATATCGTGCCGCGCTGCAGCCCAGCATCGATGGCAATACGGTGGAAATGGCCACCGAACAGGCGGCCTTTGCCGAAAACGCCCTCAAATATCGCGCCAGCCTGGAGTTCCTGACCGGACGCATCCAGACGCTGATGAGCGCGATGCGGCCAGAATGATGAAGGGCCTTTCCACCTTCGATATCGCCGGGCGGGCCATGGCCTCGCAACTGGTGCGGATGAACGCCATCGCATCCAACCTGGCCAATGCGGGCAGCATTTCCGGCACCGAACAGGGCGCCTATCGCGCGCTGCGCCCGGTGTTTGCCACCAGCTACGATGGCGCCGCTGCCACCGTGGATGTGGCCAGCATGGCGCGCACTGGCACGCCGGAACGCAAGCTCGATCCCCACCACCCGCTGGCCGACGCCACCGGGCATGTCTGGCAGGCGGCGGTGGATCCCAACCAGGAGATGGTCGAAATGGTCGAAACAGCCAGGGCCTATGCGAACAATGTCGAAGTGCTCAGCACCGCGCGCGGCCTGGCGCTCGATACGCTGCGGATCGGCAAATGAGCGGGATTGATCCCCTGCCCTCGGCAATCCCGCCCGCACCGCAGCCGCCGCGCCGCGAGCCGAAGGCCACGCTCGATCAGGGCGATTTCCTGGCCCTGATGACGGCGCAACTGAAAAACCAGGACCCGACCAAGCCGGTCGATAACCTGCAATATGTCCAGCAGATGGCGATGTTCAGCCAGCTCGCCGGCACCACCGAAACCAACGCCAAGCTGGCCGAAATCACGCAAAGGCTCGACCAATTGATCGCAGCCACCAACCCGCCACAGGAGTGACATCATGGCCTTTTACACCGCGCTCACCGGGCTGTCCGGTGCCCAGACCGACATGTCCACCATCGCCAACAATATCGCCAATGTCGGCACCACCGGCTTCAAGCGCAGCCGGGTGGCGTTTGGCGATATTTTCGCGGTGTCACCGCTGTCCAACCCCAACCGCGTGGTCGGTTCGGGCACCACGGTGCGCGCCATCACCCAGCAGTTCGGCCAGGGCGCGACCGAAACCTCCACCTCGGCGCTGGATCTGACCATTGCCGGCCAGGGGTTTTTCGTCGTGAAATCCGGTCCCGGCGGCACGCAGACGCATTTCACCCGCAACGGCGCCTTTGGCGTGAACGCGGATCGCAACATCGTCGATGCGCAGGGGCGGCAACTGCAATTGTTCACCACCACCGAAAATGGCGCAGTGCTGAACACCGGCCTTGATGCGACTGTGAACGCGATCCTGCCGCTGGCGTCGGGGGTACCGGTGCCGACCACGGCGATCAATATCTCGACCAATCTGCCGGCCGATGCACCGATCATTGCAAACTCGCCGATCTACACGCCGCTGAACCCCTACGTGTTCGATCGTGACAATGCAGCGACGTTCAACGCCAGCACATCGACAACCGTGTTCGACAATCTCGGCAATCCGCTGGCGGCGACCATCTATTATGTGCGCGATACGGTGGCCGATGTTGTTGACCCCTTCCACCGCTGGACGGCGCGCGTGTTCGTGGGCGATACCGAACTGACCGTGGGCGGCACGCCGGGCCTGCCGATGGAATTCGATGCCGCCGGCGTGTTGACCGCCCCGGTGGCGCCGTTCGCCTTTGATCCGATCACATCGCCGGGCAGCACGGCGCCGCTGGCGCTGAACGTCGATCACGGCACCGCCACTACCCAACAGGCGCAACCGTTCAGCGTGGCGGTGATCGAGCAGGACGGCGTGCCCGCCGGCCAACTGGAAAGCGTGTCGATCGATGCCGCCGGCCTGTTGCGCGCCAGTTTTTCCAATGGCGAGGTGCAGGTGCTCGGCAAGGTGGCGCTGGCGAATTTCTCCAACCCGCAGGGGCTGAAGCAAACCGGTGATGCGAGCTGGGTGGTGACGCCGCAATCGGGCGAGGCGATCACCGGCGAAGCGGGCCGCAACGGCATCGGCACCTTGCTGTCGGGCAATCTGGAGCGGTCCAACGTCGATCTGACCACCGAGCTGGTCAATCTGATCGCAGCGCAGCGCAATTTCCAGGCAGCGGCCAAATCCATCGAGACCGACAATCAGTTGATGCAGACCATCATCAACCTGAGAAGCTGATATGGATCGGCTGATCTACACCACCTTATCGGGCCTGAACGCCCGGGCGCGCGAGCAACTGGTGACGGCCAACAATCTGGCCAACGCCGGCGTGCCGGGCTTCCGCCGCGATGTGGTGGCGCAGGAAAGCCGATACCTGGGCGCAGCCCGCGATGTGGACGGCGCCTGGGCGAGCCGCGCGCAGACCGGCGCGCCGAGCCTGGCGACGCCGCATGCGCCCGGACGGATTGCAGCCACCGGACGCCCGTTGGACATCGCGCTGGGCGGCGACGCCTGGCTGGCCGTGCAAGGCCCGGTGGTGGGCGGCGAGGTGCGCGAGGGCTATATGCGGCGCGGCGATCTGCAGGTGAATGCGGCCGGGCTGATCACGCTGGGCGATGGCCGCGTGGTGCTGAATGCCAACAGCGCGCCGATCTCGGTGCCGCCGGGTGCGGCGCTGACGATTGGTGAGGATGGCACCATCACCGCGACCCTGCCCGACGGGCAGCAGCCACTCGGCAAATTGAAGCTGGTCGATGGCAGCAGTTTGAAGTCGCGCGACAAGGCGGCCGATGGGCTGTTTCTGCCCGAAGAAGCGTTGCCTGCCGATCCCGCCGCGCGGCTGGAAACCGGCGCACTGGAAAGCGCCAACATCACCGCCGCGCAAGCGTTGGTGGAGCTGGTCGAGGAGCAGCGCGGGTTCGAGGTGAACGCGCGGCTGCTCCGGCTGGCGCAGGAAATGGACGAGGCCAGCGCGCGGCTGCTCGGCATGGATGGCAAGTAAGGAGACGTTTTGTGAAGGAGTTTGGGCGATGACCACGGCCTTGCAGATCGCGCGTTCGGGGCTGGATGCGCTCGATCAGCGCATGAAGACGATCTCGAACAATCTGGCGAACGTGTCGACCACCGGGTTCAAGCGTGACCGCGCCAATTTCGCCAGCCTGATGTATCAGGATGACCGCAGCCCGGGCGCGGCCAGCGGCGCGGACAGCCAATATGCCACCGGGCTGGGCACCGGCACCGGGGTGCGCGTGGTCGGCACCGAGCGGATTCATGCGCAGGGCAACATGATCCAGACCGACAATGCGCTCGATCTGGCCGTGGATGGTGCCGGGTTTTTCGCGGTGCAGATGCCGGATGGCACGATTGGCTTCACGCGCGACGGCGGCTTCAAATTGTCGGCAACCGGCGAGATCGTGACGACGGCGGGCTTGCGGCTCGCGCAGCCGCTGACGGTGCCGGACGGCGCAACGCAATTGGTGATTGCGCCCGATGGCACGGTAACCGCGAGCCTGCCCGGCCAGGCGGCGCCGGTCGAGGTGGGGCAGATGCAACTGGCGCGGTTCCTGAACCCGGCCGGGCTGATGCCGGTGGGGGACAATCTGTATCGCGAAACGGCTGGGTCCGGCCCGCCGACGCAGGGCGTGGCGGGCCAGGCCGGCATGGGGCAGATCCGCCAGGGGATGCTGGAGGGATCGAATGTGTCGACCGTGCAGGAGCTGGTCGACATGATCGAGACGCAGCGGGCGTATGAGATCAATTCGAAGGTGATCAGCGCCGCGGATGAAATGAGCCGGTACGTGGTGCAGAATGTTTAAGTCGGCGGGGGCCGTGCTGCTGCTGGTCGCGGCGCCGGCGCAGGCGGCGAAGGTGAAGCCCATGCCCCCTGCCCTGCCGGCGCCGCCGCCGGTGGTGGCGGTTGCAACCGGCAGCCTGTTCGATCCGGCCAGTTTCACCGGGCTGGTGACGGACCGGCGGGCGCGGCGGGTGGGCGATCTGATCACCATCCGCCTGACCGAGCGCACCACGGCATCAAAATCCGCCAGCGCCGGTTCGAACCGGGAAAGCGACACCGGCATCCGCTTGCCGCAATTTTTCCCGTTCACGCGCGTGCCGCCGGGCGCGACGCAGATGGGCAGTTCGCAAGGCTTCACCGGCGGCGGGTCGGCCGAACAAAACAACGAATTGTTCGGCCGCATTACGGTGACCGTGGCCGAAGTGCTGCCCGGCGGCGTGTTGCGCGTGGCCGGCGAGAAGCGGTTGGCACTCAATCGCGGCGAGGAGCATCTGCAGATCAGCGGCCTGGTGCGCATCGATGATCTGGGCGCCGACAACAGCGTGGAATCCACGCGGGTGGCGGACGCGCACATCAGCTTTGGCGGCACTGGCCAGGTGGCGGACAACAGCCGGCAAGGCTGGCTGGCGCGCTTCTTCACGAAGATCCTGCCGTTCTGATGCGGATGTTGATGGCCTTGGTTCTTGCGCTGCTGGCGGTGCCGGCGGGTGCCGAGCGGGTAAAGGATATTGCGCGCTTTGCCGGCGTGCGCGCCAACGCGCTGACCGGCTATGGCGTGGTGGTCGGCCTGACCGGCAGTGGCGACCAGAATCTGGAATTCACCATCCAGTCGCTGACCGCGGCCGTGGGCCGGCTGGGCGTGCAACTGCCGCCCGGCGTCAATCCGCAACTGCGCAATGCCGCCGCGGTGATGGTGACCGCCGAACTGCCGCCGTTCGCCAAGCCGGGGCAGCGGCTGGATGTGACGGTGGCGGCACTGGGCCAGGCGAAATCCCTACGTGGCGGCACCTTGTTGCTGACCAGCCTGCAGGGGCCGGATGGCGAGATTTATGCGCTGTCGCAAGGGTCGCTTGCGGTGGGCGGCTTTGGTGCGGAGGGCCGCGATGGCAGCCGCATCGTGGTCGGCACGCCAGCGACGGGCCGCGTGCCGGGCGGGGCCATCGTCGAGCGGTCGGTGGCATCGCCGTTCACGGCGCGCGGCCCGATGCATCTCGATATGAACGAGCCGGATTTTTCCGCAACCAAGGCCGTCGCCGATGCCATCAACCGCGAATATGGCGGCGAAGTGGCACGGGCCGAGGACGGTATTCGCATCATGTTGAATGCGCCTGATGATGTGGCGCGCCGCATTGCATTGGCAGCGCGCATCGAGGCGCTGGAAGTGTCACTCAGCCCGCCGCCGGCCAAGGTGATCGTGAACGCGCGCACCGGCACTGTGGTGATTTCCGGCGAAGTGCGCATCCTGCCGGCCGCCGTCGCCCACGGCAATCTGACCGTGCGGGTGACGGAGAATCAACAGGCCAGCCAGCCAGGTCCGTTCGGGCGTGGCCAGACGGTGGTGACCCAGCAATCGAGCGTGGAAGCCGGCGAAGCGCAGACGCGGATGAACCTGTTCGCGCCGGGGGCGAAGCTGGGCGATATCGTCGATGCGGTGAACGCGCTGGGCGCGGCGCCGGGCGATCTGGTGGCGATCCTGGAGGCGTTGAAGGCGGCCGGTGCGCTCAGGGCCGAACTGGTGGTGATCTGATGGAGATCAAGCCCGCCCCTGCCCTCGTGTTGCACAAGGCCAAGCCGCTGAACGCTGCACCGGACGAGGCAAAGCGCGCCGCCAAGGCCGGCAGCGATTTCGAAGCGCTGCTAGTCACCCGCCTGCTGAAAACCGCGCGCGCGGCAAAGCTTGGCGATGATCTTATGGGCAAGAATGACCAGATCCGCGATCTGATCGATGAAACCCGCGCCCGCAGCATCACCAGCGCCGCGCCGCTTGGCCTGGCGCAGCTGCTGGCGCGCGAGGCGAAACGCTGATGGATTTGCTCAGCCTGGGTCGATCGGGAGTGCTGGCGTTTCAGCGGGCACTGAATGCGACAGGCGACAATGTCGCCAATGCCGATACGCCGGGCTTTGTGCGGCGCCGGGCGGTGCTGGCCACCCAGCCGGCCGGCCGTGGTGGCCCGCTGGAACTGGCTCCCACGGCGGCCGGCGTGCGGTTCGATACGCTGGCGCGCGATGTCGATGCGCTGAAGGCCAATGCGGCGCGGGTGGCGAGCGGCGATCAGGCGCGTTTTGCGGCCCGGCTGGACTGGCTGCAACGGCTGGAGGGGCTGGGGGCGAGCGCCGAGGTCGAGGCGCGGGTGGGGGCATTTTTCAATGCGGCCACCGATCTGGCGGCGGCGCCGACCAATGGCGCGACTCGGATATTGTTTCTGGCTGCGGCCGATGATGCCGCGGCCGCCTTTGCCGGCCATGGCGAGGCGCTGGCGGCGCTGGACGGCGATGTGCGCAGCGCAGCCGCGCTGTCGGCGCGCACGGTGAATGATCTGGCCGCCGCGTTGGTGCGGGTGAACGAGCAGTTGCGGCGCGGCACCGAAGGCGATGCGGCGGCAGCCGGCGTACTCGACAATCGAGATCGGCTGCTGGCGCAATTGGCCGGCGAAGTGCGGATCAGCGTCAGCGAAGGCCCGCGCGGCGTGGTCGAGGTGAAGCTGGGCAGCGGGCCGGCGGCGGTGCAACTGGTGCCGCAGGCCGGCAACAGCAGCCGCATCGGGGTGGCGCCCGATGGCCAGACGGTGCTGCTGAATCCGGAATTCGCGGCATCGCCGTTGCGGCTGCCGGCGTCCGGCCGACTGGCCGGCTTGCTGGAGGCGAGCGCCGATATCGCCCGGGCACGCACCGCGCTGGACAACAGCGCCATCGGCTTTGCGGCACTGGTGAATGATTGGCACGCGCGCGGCGTGGATGGCGACGGCGCACCGGGCCAGGCGTTGTTTGCGACGATTGGCGTGGCGACGACGGTGGGCAAGGCCAATGCCGGGCGGGCGCCGGTGGATGTGGTGCTCGCTGACGGCGCGGTGCCGGATGTGTCCGGCTATCGGCTGATTGCGGAAGGCACCGGCTTCACCCTGGCGCGCGGTGACGGCTCGGCGAGTGTTACGGGTGCGGGGCCGTTGCTGCTTGATGGCCTGACGGTGAGCATCGGTGGCGGCTGGGTGGCCGGGGACCAATGGACACTGGCGCCGCTGGATGGCGCGCGTGGGCTTTCGCTGCGCCCGTTGCAGCCCAGCGAAGTCGCGGCGGCAGGCCGGTGGCAGATCGATGCGCCGCCGGGCAATGCAAGCAAGGGTCTGCCGACGATTATCGATGATGCGACCGCGCTGGCGCTGCCGGGGGGCGACGTGACGCCGCCGCCGTGGCAAATAACGGTCATCGCCGGCGGCTTGGCGGAGATCTACAGCGGCGGGACGTTGATCGACACGGTGCCGGCCGATGGCAGTCTGATCGAAGGGCCGGGCGTGCGTTTCACCATTCCCGCCGACAGCGCGGAAGGCGATGTGTTTCGCATCACCCCCACCCCGGCCGGCAGCCAGGACAATGTACAGGCGCTGGCGCTGGGCCGGCTGCGGCTGCAACCGGGGCCGAACGGCACGCTGGAAGCGGAACTGGCAGCCGACGCGGCCGGCATCGGCGCGCGTGTGGCAGACACGCGGCGGCTCGAGGCGGCAGCGGCAGCGTTGAAGGAAGACACGGCGCGGGCCAATGATGCAGTGTCGGGCGTCGATCTGGAATATGAGGCGGCCGAACTGACGCGGTTGCAGGCCGCATATCGCGCCAATGCCCAGGTGATCGGCGTGGCGCGTGATCTGTTCGATCAGATCTTGGGCCTGACGCGGTGATCCCGCCGGTCTCCTCGCGGTCCGGCCATGATGCGGCGGTGCGCCGGTTGACCGATCTGTCGCGGCAATTGGCCGATGTGCAGCAGCAGATTTCCACGGGGCGCAAGGTGGTGAAGCCCGGCGATGATCCGGTGGCGTTTGCGCGTGCCGCCACGTTGAAACGCGCCGATGCCGCCGGAAACGTGCAGCGCCGGGCGATGGATGCGGCTATGTCGCGTTTGTCGGCGAGCGAGGTCGCGCTGGCGGGGACTGCGGACATCATGGCGCGGGCCAAGGAATTGGCGCTGGCCGGGCGGAATGCGACGATGAACGCCGGTGACCGCGCGGTGCTGGCTGGCGAAGTGGGTGAGTTGCTGGCCGCCACGCGGGGCCTGGCCGAAGCGCGCGGCGCCGATGGCGAGGCGCTGTTTGCCGGGGCGGGCCAGCCGCCAAGCTATGCCGACGATGCGGACGGGCTGGCGACCTGGGCCGGGCTTGGCGCAACCCCACGCGTCGCGGTGCTGGGCCGCACGCTGGCGGCCGGCGTAACCGGGCCGGAGGCGTTTGGGGTGACCGCGCCCTTGCCGCCGGTCGATCCGCTGGCGCCGCCGCCCGATCCGGAGGTGCCGCCAGAACCGCGGGTGCGCAACCTGTTCGACACGCTGGCGCATCTGGCCGAAAGCCTGACCGAAACGCGGCCGTTGTTCTTCGATGCCGCGATGGACGAAGCGCTGGGTGCGATTGATGGCCACATCGACGGGCTGGCGGCGGCGCAGGCAACGTTGGGCACGCGCGGCGCGCGGCTCGAGGCAGAGGCCGAGCGGCTGGACAAGGCGCAGTTGCAGATCAGGACCGAGGTGTCGAAGCTGGAGGACACCGACCTCGCCGAAGCGATTGCGCGACTGGATCGGCTGGGCGTGGTGCTGGACGCAGCGCAGGCGAGTTTCGCGCGGGTGTCGCGGCTCAGCCTGTGGGATGAGATTCGGTAACGCCCCTCCACAACGGAGTTGTTTAATCCGCTTTGGCACCGGCCGTAATCGCTTGCGAACCCGCATCCGGAGCCGCCCTGCCTCATGTTGTCGATCGTCGGCCTTGTCGTGCTCATCGTCATGGTGTTCGGCGGCTTTGCGATCACCGGCGGCAGCCTGGGACCGGTGCTGCATGCGCTGCCGCATGAATTTCTGATCATCGGCGGGGCGGCCGCCGGGGCGACTCTGGTGGCGACCGACATCAAGGGCATCAAGGAGATGGGCGGTGGCTTTCTGCGCATCATCAAGGGGCCGAAATACAAGAAGGCCGATTATGGCGCAGCGATTTTCCTGACCGCGCGGCTGATGCGCCTGTTCCGCACCGATGGCCCGACGGCGGTGGAGCCGCATATCGAGGATCCGAAATCGTCCAGCATCTTTGCCGAGTATCCGCAATTTGCCGGCGATCATTTCTTCATCGCGCTGGTCACGGATTCGATCCGGCTGCTGGTGGTGTCCACCGGGACGCTGGCGCCCTATGCCGTCGAAGAGGTGATCGACATGCATATCGAGACGCATCACCATGCCGCGCTGAAACCCGTCGAGCGGTTGCAGACCATGTCGGACGCATTGCCGGCGTTGGGCATTGTCGCGGCCGTGCTGGGGGTGATCAAGACGATGGGCAGCATCGATCAGCCGCCGGCGGTGCTGGGTGCCATGGTCGGTTCGGCGCTGGTCGGCACGTTTCTGGGCGTGCTGCTGAGTTATGGCATTGTCGGCCCGATCGCATCCCGGCTGAAATCGGTGATCGATGAGGACAGCGAGATTTACCTGGTGGTGCGCCGGGTGATCATCGCCACGCTGAAAGGCCAGCCGCAGCCGCTGGTGATCGAAGCGGCGCGCACGGCGATCAGCCCAACGCACCAGCCAAGCTTCAGCGAGATCTTCGACGGGCTGCGGACGGCGAAATGAGCACATCACCATGATGCAGGACGGCAAGATCGAGCCGGAAATCATCATCAAGAAGGTGAAGGCGCACGGCCATGCCCACCACGGCGGCGCCTGGAAGATTGCCTATGCCGATTTCGTGACGGCAATGATGGCGTTTTTCATGCTGCTGTGGATCTTGGGGGCAACCACCGAGGACCAGCGCAAGGGCATCGCCGATTATTTCACGCCCACCGTGATCCAGATGCAGAACAGCGGCGGTTCCAATGGCCTGTTCGGCGGCCGATCAGTGATGGCACCCGACGGCAGCGCGATCCGCCCCGAAACCGAGGGCCGGCGCCCAGTGACCGCCGCCGGCAGCGACGCGAAAACGACACGGCCGGGCAGCGGCCAGGACGAGAATGCGTCCCCAAAACACACGGCCCCCAGCAGTGCCACCGGTCAGGCACGCGCCCGCGATGAAGCGCGGATGGAACAGACGGTGCGCAAGCTGCAGAGCAAATTGGCGGCCGATCCGACATTGAAGGGGCTGCAGGGCCAGGTGAAGTTCGTGAAGACCCGCGATGGGCTGCGCATCGACCTGGTGGAGCGGGCCGACTTTTCGATGTTTTCATTGGGCACCTCGGCGCCGACGAGCGCGGCGGGCAGCCTGGTGCAGACGGTGGCGCACGCCATCGAGGACACGCCCAATCATCTGGCGGTGCGCGGCCACACCGATGCGCTGGGCTTCAAGACGCCGGGCGGCGCGTCGAACTGGAGCCTGTCGACGGCGCGCGCCGACGCCACGCGCCGCCTGCTGATGGGCGCCGGCATTCCCGGCGGGCGCTTCCGGCGCATCGAGGGGGTGGCCGATACCGACCCTTATGTGAAGGCCGACCCAGCCGATCCACGCAATCGGCGGATCAGCATCACATTATTGTATCAGGACCCGGCCTGATCATCATTCCGGCAACAGCGGACGGCCATCAAAGCGCGCGATGGCGTGATGGACCACCTTGTTCAGCGCCTCTTCGGAGAAAAACCCTCCGGGGATCAGGCAGCGTTCGATCAACACGCGCCGAAACGCGGCAAATGTCGCGGGATCAGGCTGGCTTGGCTGCTGCCAGAAGGCATCGAGACCGTCCTGAAAGGTGATGTCGGGAATATCATAAACCGCGTGGCCCAGCACGATGACCGGAACGCCCTTGGCCAGGCCGAGCGTGCCGCTGGTGCTGTTGATCGTCACCATGCCAAGCGCGCCTTGCGCGACCGCTTCGATATCGCCCCACGCCAGATAATCCACCCGGTCGGCCACGCCACAACGGCTTGCCACGTCCAGCGCTTCCTGTTCCCAGTTGCGTACCCAGTTGTCGAGGGGATGTTCCTTGACGACCAGCCGCACATCGCTGGAGGCATGAGCGGCAAAGGATTCGATCACCAGCTTCAGCGCATCGGCAATGCCGGCAAATGGCGAATGCAGACGGATCTGGGCATCGGAATCGAGCTGGAGCGGAAACAGGAAATAGCGATGCTGCCGGGCTGCGATCTGTTCCAGCAGGGCGGCCGCCTGTGTCTCGCGGTGTTTGCGCCGCAACAATTTGCGGGCCCAGCCCGCGGCCTCTATCAGCGGGTGCCAGGGGCGGTGATTGCTCCAGTTGGGATAATGCCAGCGGGTGAGCAGATCGGCGGCGTTGTAGATCACGCCTTCGGTCGCCCGGCGCACGAAACTGCTGTGCACGCGATTGTGCACCGGCACCGGCGGCAGGGTGGCCGCCATGTCGCGATACCAGTCCGGATCGCGCGGCAGTTGGCTGTGGCCGTTGACTCCGCCCTGCTCCAGCGTGACCCAATCGGGGCGGACATAGCCTTCCTCGAAGACATGCACCGTCACGCCCAGATCGCGGCAGACGCGGGTTGCGATGATGTGATGATCGCGGCAATCACCGAACAATATCACATCGGTGATGGCATGATCCCGGATGATGCCGACCAGCGCCGCCGGCCAGTCGGCCAGGGTGCCGCGATAATCGATGCCGCCCGGCAGCCGCCAGAAGGCCCGATCGCCGCCGTTGAAATTCACCTTGTGCACCTGGTGCCCGGCCGCCATCAGGCCCTGCCCGAGCTTGCGGAACAACGGCCCCATCAGTCCCTGCAGCAGCAGCACGCTGCGGGGGAAAGGCGCATGTCTTGCCGGTCGAACAGTGGCGCCGGTCGAACTGTCGGGCATCAAGCCGCTCCGAATTGGGCCATAGCGAGCCCCTTGGTCCACAGATACGCTGCCCAGACGCCCGCAGCTGCAACGACCCCATCGCTGGATTTGTCCTGCCTCGCCCGCGTTGAATTGGCAAGTGCAGGCCAGGCCGAAGACATTGCGCAAAGCGGTTGCGGCAGCGAATGCAGCCGGGCTGTTGCCATAAAATCGGCTCTATCGGAATGCAGAAACACAAGCCTAGTACAGCGCCCTGGCAAAGCCTGACCGGACCATCCCATAGCTTGCCGAGGAGCATCCGACCGCAGTGACCGACATCGTGCCCATTGTCGCTGGCCTGCTGGCTGCAACCATCGTGCTGGACGGCATGGTGCGGCCACGTGGCCGCAACGTCATCATGATGCGCAGCTTTGCCGGGCTGTGGCTGCACGGCCTGGCGATGCTGGCCATGCTGGGCTTGGTGCTGGCGCTGTGTGGCAATGCGTTGGCTTCAGCGCTGACGGTGCTGGCCTTCATGGCCGGTGTGGTACTGGGATCGAATGCCAAGCATCGCGTGCTGGGTGAACCGCTGCTGTTTTCGGATCTGGCCCTGGTGCGCGCGATATTCCGACACCCGCAATTCTATTTCACGGCGTTGACCCGTCCGCAATTGCTGGCGCTGGCGGCTGGCGCCGTTGCCGTGCCTGCCGGCCTTGCCTGGCTTTTCGTGGTGGCTGCCGGCCCGCATCTGCTCGGCCTGGCGCTGCTGGCCGGCGCTCTGGCAGGGTTGATGATCTGCGTGACATTGTCACCCTGGCGCCATCTGGCGCTCCGGCCGGACGCAGAGGCCGATGTGATGCGCCATGGCCTGGTGGCGACGTTGATCCTGTACTGGCTGCGCTGGCGCGCCACACCAGACCCTGCGCCCCTTGCTGCCCCCCTGTCGGGCGCTGCAGCGGCCACACTGGTGGTCATCGTGCAATGCGAATCCTTTGCCGATCCCGTTGACTTGTTCGGTGATCCAGCACTGGCGCTGCCAGGCCTGTCAGCGGCGCGGGCGGCCGCCTGGCGCTGGGGCCAGCTCCAGGTGCCGGGCTTCGGCGCCTATACGATGCGCACTGAATATGGCGTGATGTTCGGCCGCGACGAGACGGCGCTCGGGTTCCGCCGCTATGATCCGTTTCTCACGGCCGCCCGCGAGGCAAGCTATGCCCTGCCGGCGCGCCTGGCGCCGTTCGGTTGGAACAGCCTGTTCGTTCACCCGCACGATATGCGGTTTTATGGGCGCGATGCGATTTTGCCGTCCGCCGGCTTTGCCGAACTGATCGGGATGGACCAGTTTGCGCCGCCCGGTCCGGGAGACGGCCGGTATGTGAGCGATGCCGCCATCGCGGACATGGTGATGGCCAGAGCCAGGGCGGCAACCGGGCCGACGCTGATCCATGCCGTCACCATCGAAAACCATGGGCCCTGGCCGCTTGACAGGCCAGGCACCAACCAGAATGTGTCCGGCGCCTATATGGCGCTGGTGCGCAAGGGCGATGCAATGCTGGCGCGGCTGCAGGCCGAAATGGCAGCGTTGCGCCGGCCGGCGTTGTTGGTGTTTTATGGCGATCATCGCCCCAGCATTCCGGGCGCGACATCACCCGATGGCGCGCGGCACACACCGTTCGTCATGCTGCGCTTTGGCGAGGCCGGCGTGGACGTGCAGGGGCATGGCCTGCCGCTTGATCTGACCCCGGCACAGCTTCACCACATGATGCTGGCCGCCATTACCACCGGCGTGAACGGCGATTTCAGCAGGGCGTGAGCGCGCGGTCATGCACAACGCTTGGCAGTTGGCGATCGAGCCGGCGCGTGGTTGCAGCCCAACGGCGTCATCGCCACCGGCGGATTGTCCGTTGCCCGTGCCAGCGCTGCTCCCATGGTGAGCGGTGCGCCGAAGACGAGGATGCGGGGCCTTTGACATGTTGGCCGACCCCGGAACTGCGCCGCATCGCCAACAAACCCGCCAAACGCAGCATGCTAACCTACATATTTGCTTGACCGGACTGGCGAAACGCATATCAAGCCGTCGCACAATGGGTTGAAATGACACAGAACACGCCATTTTATTGCCAGGTGAGCGCAGGCAAAAATGACGCATCAATGCAAATCGCTGACTTTTCACGATATTTTCACGACTGGTCGGATATCCTGCGATCCGCCTCCGAAACGGCGCGTCTTTGTGGCATTGCAACAAAACGACCTTGACAGTTAACCCGCCATATATTCAGGAGGAACCGATGGGCAGTGCGCAAACCCGTATCAGGTTGTTTGAGAACCGCTGGCTTGAGAAGCTGACGGTGGTCAACGCGCCCGTGTTCATGGTCCTGTGGTCCGTGGGACTGCCGCTGATCGCCTGGGGCGCCTGGGGCACAGCCTCGTTGTTCAGCGCCGTGGCGCTGACGCTGGCTGGCTGGGTGTTGTGGACCTTCACGGAATATGCGCTGCATCGCTTCGTGTTTCACTGGCAACCAAAATCGGCCGCATTGGCGCAATTCGTTTTCATTCTGCACGGCAATCACCATGCCTTCCCAAACGATCCGCTGCGCAATCTGATGCCGCCGATGGTCAGCATTCCGGTGGGTGCGCTGGTGGGCGCCGGACTGGTGGCGCTGATCGGACCATCCGGCCTTTGGGTATTGTTCGGTTTCATGACCGGCTATGTGGGCTATGATCTGGTGCATTATGCCTGCCATCAATGGCCGATGAAAGGCCGCATCGGTCGTGCATTAAAGCAGCATCACATGCGCCACCATCATGGCCGCGATAATGGCAATTATGCCATTACCGGCATGATGTGGGATCGCATGCTGGCCACCCACCTCAAGCGCCAGCCGCGGTGACAATGCCCCCGTTGGATCAAGTACAGCCGGCAAGCGCCAGCAATGCCGACATGGTTGGAATGATGGCAACATCAGGCGCGTTGGCGTGGGCTTCGGCATAACCATATCCCCAGGCAACCAGGGCGACAGCAACGCCAGCGGCGCGCGCGGTCGCGATATCGACGATCGAGTCGCCGACGTAGAGGCTGCTGCCCGGGTCGCCGCCGATGGCTGCCAGCGCCAGGCGCGCGCCATCGGGTGCCGGCTTGCGCGGCAGATCGGCACGAGCACCCACGATCGCACCGAAATGCCGGGCCAGATCAAGATCGCCCAGGACCTTCTCGCACAGATGCTGCGGTTTGTTGGAACAGATCGCCAGCCGCAGCCCGGCATCGGCCAAGGCTGCCAACGCATCGGCGACCCCGGCAAATGCCAGATCGGGCGGCGTGGCGACGACCGCGTGGCGCGCCCGAAACTCGGCAATCTCCAGCGCCGGACTGCGACAATGCCGGCCCATCACCGCTGCGATCATCGCTTCGCCGCCGACCGCATCCATCGCACGGACCATCATCGGATCCGCACGACCTTCTATCCCGCGGTCTGCCAGCATGGTATCGATTATGGCGCAGGAAATCCGAGCAGAATCAACAAGCGTGCCATCCAGGTCGAACAAGATCGATAAGACGGTTACAGGGGGCAGCAATGGCGGATCGACAGGCAGTATCTGCATCAAATCATGCGGGCAGCATCGCGGCCGCCTTGTCAAGGCCGCGCTTGACCGTGACTTACGCCGTGGCTGGCGGGCCCGCCAAGCCGGATGAACGCAGCGCGGGCAGCAACAAGACCATGAACGGCGATCGGCACCAGGATATCGGCAGGGAAGTCATCGCCCTGGAATCGGATGCCTTGGTGAAGTTGAGCGAATTCATCAACGGCAGCTTTTCCGCAGTCGTCGAGGCCATTATCGCCTGCCGTCAGCGTGTAATCGTATCGGGTATTGGCAAATCCGGCCATGTGGCGCGCAAGATTGCAGCGACGTTTGCCGCAACGGGCACGCCGGCGCAGTTCGTGCACGCTGGCGAAGCGGCGCACGGGGACGCTGGCATGGTGATGCCGGGCGATCTGCTTCTGGTTTTTTCCAACAGCGGCGGCACGGTGGAACTGCAACCATTGTGTCTGCACGCCAAGCGCATCGGTTGCACGTTGGTCGGGGTGTCGCGCAATGCAACATCGCTGCTGATGCGCACGGCCGATCTGGGCCTGTTGCTGCCGGCGGTGGAGGAAGCCTGCACAGCCAGCCTGGCGCCAACCACATCCACAACCATGATGATTGCACTGGGCGATGCGCTGGCGGTGGCGGCGATGCGCGCCCGCGGCCTTTCGGGACAGGATATTCGTGCGCTGCACCCCGGCGGTTTCATCGGCCTGCAGTTGCGCGGCGTGCAGGATGTCATGCATGCCGGTGATCGGCTGCCGCTGGTGACGATGGACACCCCGATGCGCTCCGTGCTGCTGACCATGACCGAAAAACGGCTGGGCATGACCGGTGTGCTGGATGGCGATGGCCTGCTGGTGGGGATCATCACCGACGGCGATTTGCGGCGCAATGCCGAGGACATCTTTGCCGGCACGGCTGCCGGCATGATGAACCCGGCGCCAAAAACCATCCTGCGCACCGCAGTGGTCGAAGAAGCGCTGGAAATGATGAAGACCCATCGCATCACGACCTTGTTTGTCGTGGATGAAGCACAGCCGCGCCGGCCTCTGGGGGCCGTGCAGATTTACGATATCGCAGCGCCGCCGCCGGCCGGGGCCTGATCGGCCATGGCGCGTGTCGCATTGATTGTCCCGGCGCGTTTTGCCTCCAGCCGGTTTCCGGGCAAGCCGCTGGCGCCGCTTGCCGGTCCCGATGGCACGATCAGGTCGTTGATCGAATGGACCTGGGCGGCCGCCTGTGCGGTTCCCGGCGTCGCGCAATGTGTCGTGGCAACCGATGATGATCGCATCGCGAACCATGCCACCGGCGCTGGCATGGCCGTGATCATGACGCCCCCCGACTGTCTGAATGGCACCGAACGCTGCGCCGCCGCCCTGGCCGGGTTGACGGAGGCGCCGGACATCGTGGTGAACCTGCAAGGGGATGCGCCGTTGATGCCGGCGGACATGGTGAGCGCGGTGATCGCCCGCCTGGCTGCCGATCCGGGACTGGCGCTGGCAACCGCCGCGGTTCCGGCCAGTGCTGCTGTGCTTGCCCACTTGCAATCCGATGCGGCTGCCGGCCGGGTGGGAGGCACGACAGTGGTGTGCAATCGCGGCGGCAACGCCCTGTATTTTTCGAAATCGATCATTCCCCATGTCGCGCCGGGCACCACCCCTGCCCAGCCGGTACTGCTGCATGTCGGGCTTTATGCCTATCGCCCCGCAGCGCTGCACGCCTATGTCGCTGCCGGCCCGGCGGCCATCGAATTGCAGGAAGGGCTTGAACAGTTGCGCTTTCTGGATGCCGGGCTGCCGGTGGGTGTCGCCGTGTGCCCGGCGCCGGGCTGGGATTTGATCGAACTCAACAACCCGACCGACACGCCGCTGATCGAAGCGCAACTGGCGCGCCGCGCTATGCTGGAAACTGCCTGATGTTGCCCGATTTCAACCGCGCACCCGGCGCGCCGCCCTTCCTGATCGCCGGCCCCTGCGTGATCGAGAGCGAGGCGCTTTGCCTTGCCATTGCCAGCCGGCTGCGTGCCATGGCCGATGACCTCGGGCTGCCGGTGATCTTCAAGGCGAGTTTCGACAAGGCCAATCGCACCTCCGTGAACGGCTTTCGCGGCCACGGCCTGGACGAAGGCTTGCGTGTGCTGGAAAAGGTGCGACACGAAACCGGCCTGCCGGTGCTCACCGATGTCCATCTGCCTGATCAGGTGAAACCCGTGGCCGAAGTGGTCGACATGCTGCAGACGCCGGCATTTCTGGCCCGGCAGACCGACCTGATCACGGCCGTTGCCGCCAGCGGCCGGCCGGTCAACATCAAGAAAGCCCAGTTCATGGCACCGCACGACATGGCCGCCGTGCTGGGCAAGGCGCGCAGCGCAGCCAGCGACGCCGGCGTGAACAGCGACAACATCCTGCTGTGTGAACGCGGATCGAGCTTTGGCTACAATAATCTGGTCGTGGACATGCGCGCCCTGGTCATCATGCGCGAAATGGGTTGCCCGGTGGTGTTCGATGCCACCCACAGCGTGCAGTTGCCGGGCGGCGGCGGTGACCGGTCGCTGGGCCAGCGCCAATATGTCGAACCACTTGCCCGCGCGGCCGTCGCGATCGGCGTCGATGGCCTGTTCATGGAAACCCATCCCGATCCCGATACCGCACTTTCGGATGGCCCCAACATGGTGCCGCTGGATGCCCTGCCCAGCCTGATGCAGCGGCTGATCGCCCTTGCCGCCGTAAGCTAGGCGATGGCTGCGGCACCGCTGCTGGCGATTCCGCCCTTCCCCGGCGCTCGCCCGCCGCGCTTTGCCGTGCGCGGCGGGCAGGCGCAGGAAGATGGCGTATTGGCTGCGTTGGCCGAGCACCGTGTGGGTGGCTGTTATTGGGGACGACAGCCCGCACTCCCGGCCGCGCGCCAGCTTCTGGATGGCACAGCGGCGCCGGTGTCGGGTGCCCTGCCCTGGCCGCAGGATTGCGATCCCTGGCATATGCTGGCGGCGGCCGATCATGTGCGTCTGCCGGCAAACGATGGGCGCATTCTGCTGGGCATCGCTGCCGGGCACGGCGTGACGGTGGTGGGCCACGAGGGCCGCGAAGGGCCTGCGGACGATGCGATGGTGGCAGCCTTGCTGCACCATCATCTGACTGATTGGACCTATCATGATCCGTTCAGCGGTAAACCGATCTCTTGCCGGCAAGCCATTCAACTGGCAGGATTCTGGCGGCAGATGATCGACGCCAATCGCGACATCGTGGCGGCTCTGGGCTTTGCCTATTGGAAGAAGCCCACCGTTGCGCCGCTGCTATGGAATGGCACGGAAGCGCCTTTCCGTCGCGATCTGCCGCCACAGGCCGCTGGCCAGAAGGTGGCCGTGTGGCGGTCGCGCCTGAACAGCCGCCAAAGTGCTGCCTTGGCACGCAGCCCGGCCACCGTGCTTGAAGTGGAAGACGGGTTCATCCGTTCGACCGGTCTCGGCGCCGATTGCGTGCCGCCGCTGTCGGTGAGCGTCGATGCCATCGGCGTACACTTCGATCCCAACCAGCCAAGCAAGCTCGAAAACCTGCTGCAGCACGGCGACTTTTCACCCGCACTGGTCGCGCGCGCGGCTGCGCTGCGCGCAGCCATCGTTGCCAGCGGCCTGTCGAAATATGAACGCGGTGAAGCCAAACCCCTGCTCCGCCCGGGTGGCGATCGCCGCCATGTACTGGTACCGGGTCAGGTCGAAGATGATCGCGCAGTCACCAGCGGGGGCGCGCTGGCGTCCAACCTGGAACTGCTGCGTCGCGCCCGTGTCGAGGCCGGGCGTGACGCCTTTCTGATCTACAAGCCACATCCCGATGTGCTGGCTGGCCACCGCCGCGGTCATATCGCGACGGCTGATGTGGCCGCACTGGCCGATCATGTGGAAACGCGGGCGCCGATGGCCGCCCTGATTGCCATGGCCGATGAATTGCACGTCAACAGCTCGCTCGCCGGCTTCGAAGCGCTGCTGCGCCACAAGCCGGTGACCGTACATGGCGTGCCCTTCTATGCCGGTTGGGGCCTGACCACCGATCGCGGCCCGGTGCCGGCGCGGCGCACGGCCCGGCGCACCCTCGACGAGTTGGTGGCCGCAGCACTGCTGCTTTATCCGCGCTATCTCGATCCAAATACCGGCCTGCCCTGCCCGGCCGAAGTGTTGATCGCGCGCCTGACCAGCGCGCCGGCCACGCAGGATGCCAAGGCCGCGGCAGTGATCACGCTGCGCCGCGCCACCGGCCGGGTCCGGTCGACGCTGGGCAAGCTGGAGAATCGGACCTTCAGGCGACGCTGATCCGGTGCGTGGCCGGTGGCAAAACTACGAGATTGATTTATCTCGGATGGGGCGGACCGAAGATGCCGCCGCAGCATTGCACCTCAAAAATTACCAACCTAGCCAGAAAGATTTCGAATGTCAATATAATGCGATTTCCGACAACAAGATACACGTGAAACATTATTACTGTTGTTTTATAGCGTCAAACACTACAGTTTGGGCACACATTTACGATAGATCGTGAATTATTTCGACTTTACATAAGGCACCCTAATTGACCAACTCTGGGAGCACGCGCTCACCACCGGCGGCATCGCGAAGGAAGTACTCGAAATATTATCCAACGCACTTGAAAGACGAGGACGAATCAGCGAAAATTGGCCGATAGATCACATCAAGTAGCAGGCCTTCTCCAATCACTCGGGATCAGCAACTGGACGCAGCCGGCTTTGACAAAATGTGGCCACGCCGGCGGTCGCAACGTGCAAGCGCCAGCGTTAAGAAGAATAATGGCACGCGCTGGCAGGATACCGCATGATCATCTTGGTCAACATCGCTGCAAAGTCGACCTTCAGCGCGTGACTCTACTGGTTCGGCGATTGCAGGGCGTCGCCCGCGTCGACCGATCCCACCATCCATCAATGCGAAATCGTTGAGACCGGCAACGGTGGCTGGAGCGCCCGCGCCAGCGGTTCAACCAGGGCCGCCCAATCCGCGGTGCCACCGGCGGGAGCCACCCCGTCAACCCAGGCCGTGCGCGCAAGCGCCGGCGCCTTCGCCAATCGCTCCAGCGCCCGCACACAGCCGGCAACAGCGTCGCCATCGTCCAGAAGATCGCCGTTCTCGCCGTTGCGCACCACTTCGGCGACTGCGCCCACATCGGTCGCTATCACCCAGGCTCCGGCGCGCTGCGCCTCCAGAATCGTGAGCGGCAAGCCTTCATAGCGCGACAGCAGCACCACGACATCCGCCCAGGCATAGGCAGCGGCAAGGTCTGCAGGCCGCGACAGCGGCGGCTCCAGCAATCTGGCAATCTCGGGCGCCAGCGGCGGTGCATCCGCCGCAAAGAGCGATTTCCCGATCACCCGCCAGTCCAGACTGACCTTGCGCTCCCGCGTCTTGCGAACAACTTCGGTCAAACGGTCCAGGCCCTTCTGCCGGTCGAGCCGGCCAAGAAACAATACCCGCAAGGGCTGCGTCGCCGGCCGCGCAGCGCGCGCCTCGACAGCCCTGGCGCTGACTTCGGGCGCGATCTCGAAACCCGGCCCGTTGGGCACCGGCACGATCTTGTCGCGCGGCACGCCCATGCCATGCAGCCAGTCACCCAGCTTATGCGAACACGGCACGAAGAAATCGAAGGCATGTTCATAGGCAAGGCCGAGGTAGGTATTGCCGACCGGTCGCCCGAGCGGGGACAGATCATTCAGATGCAGCGAATCGAGTGTGCGAATGCCCATTCGGCGCAACTGGCCCATCACGCCCGCAATGGCACCGCCGTGGAAATTCATCACGGCATCGAACCAGTGCAGAAAGCCGAGAGCATTGCCATGCTGTCCAGCGCCAGCCCAGGCCGGAACATTGGTGCCGAGATAATCTTGCGCCCCCCCGCCCCATGTTTTGAATCCCGGATCGACCGACAGATTTGTGCTTTCGAAAACCGAGTTCCAGTCTGGGGTCAGTGCGACATCATTCGCCTCCAGCACAACGGCATGCGGCACCCAGCCATGCGCGCGCAGGCCGCGCGCCATCTGCAGGGCCACCTTTTCCACCCCGCCGAACTCGACCATTGGCAGCAGGAAGCCGATGTGCCGCCGCCCGTCCGCCACTTTCGGAAACACCGGCGCGCGCGCGATCCGGCCCCGGACAATCTCGTGCTCGCGGCCACGCAAGGGGATGCCGTTCTCCCGATGTCCCCAGGCCCGCATCCCCGCCTCGCGATAACGCGATACGCGCATCCGGTGGATGAGGGAAAGCGTGTCGAACACCACCGAGGGCCTGCGCAGCTGTAGCAGGACGGGCGACGCCGCCGGCAGGCGCAGGTGCAGTGCGGCAACCGGCGGATCGCAGACATTGCGCCCGAGCGAGTCGATCCAGTCGGACTGCGGGTCGCGGATCACATCGTCCAACAGCTTTGCGCTCATGGCCAGGGCAATCGCCCCGCGATGGGTGCCGTTTCGGCCGGCATTGGCGATCTCGGCCACCGAAAACCGGTTTTCCTCACCGGGCGAGACGGTTAGCACCACGATGCCGCTCGTGGCCAGCATCGTTTCCATCTTCCACAACACCCAGTGCAGAAGCCCCGCCTGCCGCAGACCATCCATCACGTCGCCCGGCATCACGATATTGAAGGGCGGGGTCCGGCTGCGGCCCTTGTCCGTGCGCGAACGCCAATATTCCGTTTCGAACGTGTCGAACCCTATGCTGCGCGCACCCTCGGCCAGCGGGTCCACGCAGTAAAGCACCTGGCAACGGTCGAACAGATGGATTGCATAGCGGGAGGCTTCGTCCTGCTCCAGCTTCAATAGCGCACGCGGCTGGAAGACCGGCTTGTGCTTCTGCTGCATCGCGCCCTGCAGCGCGCCCTGCTCCCGCTCCGAATCCGCCAGCATGCTTTCGGGCCGCTTGCGGTACAGGAAACCGAAATTTTCTATATTCTTGCCGCGGAAGCCGTGACGCGCCGCCGAGAGGAAGAAGTCCCAATCTTCCCAGCCCATCTTGAAGTCCGTATCGAACAGGACGCCAGCTTCGAAGACACGCCGACGGATGAGACTACCCGCCTCGCAGATGTTCATATGGGTATGAATCAACGTCGAGTGCAAACCGCCATAATCGACCAGCTTCTCCAATCCGAACATGTCGATGTTCGGGTAGATCCAGTCAACCAACGGATCCTCGTCCAGCGCCGCCATCGCCCGCGCCATCGCGTCCGGCCGCAGCCGGTTATCGGCATCCAGCATGTAGATCGCCTGGACACTCGGCAGATGCGCAAGCACATGGCGGATGCCGAAGTTGCGCGCGTCGCTCAGGCCGCCGTTGGGCTTGCGCAAATAAGTGACGATCTGCGGGTAGGCACGGGCGTAATCGCGGCAGACGGCATCCGTTTCCGGCAGCGGACAGCCGTCGCTCACCAGCAGCAGCCGCAGCCCGCCCGAAAAGCGCTGCGACAGCCCGCTTTCGATGGCTTCGATCAACAGGGCAGGATGCCGAAAAATCGGGATCAGGATTGCCAGACGCGGCGCGGGGGAGTCCAGTTTGACTGTCATCGCATGCGCCTATTCGGTGACCATGATCGGGCCGAACGTCGCCAGGGCATGGGACGCGTCATTGCCCCCCTTCGGCAGGCGCGTCATCAGATACAGATCGTGGGGGCCATCCAACGGGGTTGTGACCGGCAGCAGCAGATCGCCCGTTTCCTGCGGCGGCAGGCGGACCCATCCGGTAACCGCATCCTCACTGAAAGGCGGCAGGGCCTCTCCCGGTGCCGGCCGCAAATCGGCGGGCGCAATGGCCATGGCATATTCGATGTCCTGCGCCTCGGCAGACCGCGTCAGAATCTGCGCCCGGATCAGCGCCGCCGTGGCCGCCAGCGCGCCGGGCACAACCGCGGCCGAAACTGCGCCGCCCATGGGATGCACCAGCAGGGCATCATTTTCGGGCAGGACGCGGAAATGCGGATTGTCGGGCACCAGATTGATGGTTTCGTGCAAGGTTTCGGCGTCCAGCACGCGCTTGCGCAGCGGCCTGACCGGGGCTTCCGTCGGCAGGATAGCCACCGCCGGAATCGGGGCTTCGCAACCCGGAATATAGGACCACAAGCGGCAGGCCAGCACCCGCCCGTCTGGCACGCCGGCAACATGGGCCTGAAACCGTGGGTCGGGATGGAACATCGCCACCGCAAGCCGGACAACCCCGTCGCCGGTCCAGGCGACCTGCAGCGACGGGGTCAATTGCTCCACCGAAAGCCCCACCGGCAGCGTCAGGCGTATGCGACCATCGACCAGAGCATCGCCCAGCACCTGCCACGTCGCATGCAACACGTCATCCTCTACGGTCCGCAGGCTGACGGTCAACATGCCATCCTGGGGGCATTCGACGTCCGCGACGAACAGTCCGATGTCGCTCAGCCCGCTGCTGCCAACCGGCAGGCGCTGTTCGACCGCGCTGTCCTGCGAAAGGAGGATTGACCCAAGCTCCCGCGCGGGCAGCAGGGACAGACATTCGGTGCGCTTTGCCAGATTGTTGCCGAGGACGAAATTTTCCAGCCGGGCGAACGCGGCCTGCGTGCGTTCGTGGTCGCCGCGCACCGCTGCGATGGCCCGGGTCAGGGCCACATTGCCCGCCGTCACCCGGTCAAGTTCGGCCTGAAGCGCCGCGATGACGGCGGCGGAGGCCTGTGCCGGGACATCATTTTCCGGGCTGTCGGTCAGGTCGGCAACGGCGGGCGGCGCGCAGGCAAACCGTTCGGACACGCGGGCAGACAGCGTTTCCAGTGCCTGGTGGCTCTCGTCCGTCAGGGCGATGCCCAGCAACAGACCCGGATACAGCTGAAAGTCGGGCACCGGCACCCCATCCAGCGATACCGACATCCCGGCCCCGAAGCCTTCCAGAACGGCAAGCGGGATAGAAGAATCGAAATGCCCGAGCCTGGGCAAATCGCTCTTGTGCGCTAAAATAAACATCATTCACCCCCGCGACCACCGAGGGGTCAGATCTTGAGAGCACATAACGCGCAATCCCGCAGGGCGCATTTCCCCTTGGCCTTACACCCCCAGGTGCCAAAATGGTTTAACTACCGGGTCAACGAATGGCAACATTGAAAAGGCCGCACTGTGCCTGCGCCCGCGCCGCCTTGCGTTCTGTTTACTCCTTGCTCGTCAGGTGACGCACGTTCCCGATCAACGCACATCTGTCCTGCCGCAACAACGCCCAACGTGGATTACCCAATGCAGGGTTACAAATCGGCGCAAGATTCGATATTCCATGGACATGTTGATCTTCAAGAGAAGTTCGTCATAAATCCGTTCTCTGCATAGAAGGCCTTCAACTCTTCAAAACAGGCCGCCATGCGCGCATTCGCCGTGTTCCAGTCGTGTTCGATGATTGCTTGGGCGGGGTCGCGCCATTCCTCCGTCACATCCTGGTAAGGCAATCCATAGAGTTGGCAAAATTCCGTCAGGCGGGAATCATATACCCAGTAGTAACTGGGCTTCCCCTGCAGCATCGCCACCATGTTTCCGTGAAACCGGAATCCGACGATGGCATCGAGATCGCGCGCCTTGGCCAGCCATTCCTCAATGCTCTTGACGCTGACCATATGGGCCATCAGCCGCTCCGGCGTGATGCTGTCCTCAGCCTTGATGCGCCGGATGATCTCTACCGCGGCCTCCCGGCGCCGCGCAAAGGACAGGCTGTGGTCGGCCACATCATATTCTTCCAACACTCCCTGTTCGAAGAAGCTCGCGTTGACCGCATTTTCAACAGCCCAGTTCAGCGCAAGTGCGTGCTTGGCCCGTGCATCGGCCGGTGCGTGGCAGAAGATGTTCTTTGTCAGTCCGGTGTGAAGCGACAAACCGATCGACCGTTCGGGCATCGACAACATTTCCGGCACCTGCACCGGTTGCAATTGCAACGTGTAAAACAGCGACGGACAACCTGTGATGCGGATGTTCTTGCCGCCCAGCCTTTCCACCACCGCTGCCGTGAAGGCGCCACGCACGGAAATGCTCGCCGACTTTTCGTTCAGACGCGCGATGAAGCCCTTCGCACCGGCGTTACTATCAAGAAATTCCAAGTCCATGACCGGCGACTGCGCACCAAGGCCGACGATGGCAAGCGGCGCATCGATGCTGTCCAGCGTTTTGTTCGCCTCATCGAAATCGAAGTTCACATGAAGGTAGGTCGACCCCCGGACAATGGCCCGCTCGACTTTCGAGTTCAGTTCATAACCAAACCCGACCCGCAGACCCTTCGTTGCCCC
>NZ_JBHYDQ010000005.1:0-203703 GCF_051860625.1 Sandarakinorhabdus sp.
CCATCGAGGACGGGATCCGCGGGCAGGACGCTGACCTCCGTCGCACTGTACGACAGGAGAAGAGCAAGCCGATCGTCGATGCGCTGTTCCGGCTGCTCAGTGCCCGGCTCCCGCTGCTCAGTACCAAGAGCAAGCTGGCCGAGGCCATCCGCTACGCCACCTCGCGTTGGACCGGCCTGACGCTGTTCCTCGAAGACGGCCGCGCCGAGCTTGACAGCAATACAGTGGAGCGGAGCATCAGGCCCATTGCCCTCAATCGCAAAAATGCGCTGTTCGCCGGATCCGACGACGGCGGCGACAACTGGGCCATCATCGCCAGCCTCATCGAAACCGCCAAGCTGAACCAGGTCGACCCGCTCGCCTGGATGACCAACACCCTCGAGCGCCTCGCAAGCGGACACTCCAGCCAGGAGCTCGCTCAACTCATGCCGTGGAACTTCAAGCCCTGAAGGGCCCCGGCACACCGCTTACGAAGAAGGCGCACTTGCAGCAGAGGTTGCGACTGACCGGCTAGGCCTACTGATGCGGATTGCTATCAACGAGCTCGACCTCGATTTTGAGGGAGTTCATCTTCAAGCTGCGCCTAACGAGGCGGATCGCGAACGAGCCTATATTATGCGCATCGGGGTAATGCGCATCATCAAGTTAGCCATGGAGGCACACCCCCAGTTTGACGTGCCTGCAATCACAATCCGGCGGGATCTCAGATATTCGAGTCCCGTCCTGTCCTTAATCGCCAGAGCGGGGACCATCGAGCATGGTCGGCGCGTAGCGCAGAGGCTCTCAGCCATTGGCGGTTGCATCGAAAGGTTGGAGAACAGGTTTCGAATCTGTCTTCCCTCAACGCTGCCCGATCTCGAGATACACGAGCGTCATCTAGAGCGTTTCTATGTGGAAAATTATCTCGCTTTCATATCGGATAGATATGAGGTCATAGTCCAAGAGAATGTTGGAGATAATATTGGAAGACTTCTTAATGATCTCGTCTACCCGTTCGCAACACACTTCATCGGCTATGATGCCGACCCCACGCTCGATGAGTACTTTTTCGGTCACGCACTTACCGAAATTATGCTCGCAAAGGGCTACGACACGTTCCACTTCTCGACGACCTTTGGCGGAGTGACGTTTTCGACCTTCAAACTTGCAGCGGCCTTCATTGTATCGATTGGGATGAAGCATCGGGCCTTCGTGCGTGCGCTGATGCAAAAGGTGCCTTCGATCCGGATTGAGGATGTACTCACTGTATCGGTCGAGACCTCTAGATTTCTGGAGGGGCTGCGCGACTTCCTCAATGAGTACGGTCAACAGTTCGAAGGCCACGTACCGGTCACGGACGCAAATGTCCGAAGCATATTCGACGTACTTTCGGTCAGCCGACGCAATTTGGCCCTGCTCGACCGACCAGGCGCTCCAATACCTCCGCTGATCCAGTGTTCTGATAGCCATGTCATCCGACCGCTGGTCGGCTCAACAAGCGACGGGGTGATGCTCTTCTTGTTGACCTCACTGCAGCAACGCTTCTCGAAGGAATATGACCGAGCGCAGCGGGCGCGGGAAGGCGTCATGCAGCGAGCCGTGGAAAAGGCGATTTGTGAAGCGCTGCCCTCACTGGAGTTCCGCGGAAACATAAAGCTACGGCAGGGTCGCAAAATGTTGACGGACCTCGATCTAGTGATTGTTGAGCCGTTGTCAGAGCGTGTCGTGTTAGTGCAGCTCAAGCATCAGGACCCCTACGGCGCTGACCTCGCCACAATGCTTTCGCGAACTGGTCGGCTCAATCAACAGGTCGCCGAATGGCTTCGCAAGGTGCGATCGTGGCTCGCCACTTCGAGCCCCTCCGAGGTTCGAGCGACCCTCCGCCTCCCTTCCGGAACAGCGAGGCCCAAGGTCAGTCTGCTAGTTTTGGCCCGACATTACGCGCACTCGCTGCGCAACGTGGTTGACCAAAATGATGCAACGTTCGCGAACTGGAACCAGCTTGTAACTGCAACCGCACGACTGCAGGAGCGCGGAACTAGCGCACAGGGATTGGATGATCTCCTAAATGAGCTGAAGGAGCTGAGTGTTCCGGAGCAGATTGAGTATCTGCCGGAGCCGGCCAGTGACTGGGGAGTTGGAAACCTTAGCTTCACCATCGAGCAGGAGGGGAATTGAATCCAAGATCGGTTAGATGATTGCGCGGGATAGCTCGCGTCGATCAGGCATGGGACCCGGTGGACGTTATGAAGGTTGCATAGTTATGCTTCCGTTAAGCGCCTCGGCTACAAGATGCAGATTTCAAGAGCAGCATAACCTTGCGTTTGAAAAGGAGAAGGGTTTTGGGGGAGGCAAAGGCGAAGCAGAAAGCTAGGCGCGAACGTGAAGAATTGAGCAAGCCGATCTCGCAGGCGCGTTTCAACCTTTTGGCCATCGGGACTCGCATGTCGCCGGCCCCTTATCTTTATGAGGAGATTGCATACTGGGCCGATCTCGATGAACGAGTAATTGGTGTCATCGCTCGTGACAACACTGATGGCGACTACTACTGGTCTCTTCTGGCGCGCGACCGGAATGGACGTTTTCGATCGGTTGACGTAGAGGCAAGTCTTCGCTCCATTCCTTATGCGACGGTCGGCCTTCGAGAGCGCATTGCCAAAGCGGTGACCGATGACGACCTTGCACTGTTGGGCACGCACGGAGACGAAACTAACCATGCGACCGACCTGCTCGCGGTCCTTCCCGGCGTCAAGGACGAGGACCTGCACCCAAACTTCAAGTTCCTGTTAGAAACACCTGGTCGCGCGCCGGCTCGCGTGGTGTTCAAGGAACTTGGTCCCTGGCTTGCGCCGAGTGACCCGCACTTCGTGAAGGAATTCCAAACCAAGCACTTCGATCAGAGGCTGTGGGAAATCTACCTTTGGGCTACATTACGTGAATTGGGTTATGATGTGACCCAGCCGGAGGCACCAGATTTCCATGTTTCCTCGCCGCGGGGCGAGTTTACTGTCGAGGCGACCACCTGCGCACCCTCTGAAGGCGGCGTTCTAGCAGACCATCCCGATCCGCGGACGCCTGACGAGATGAGGGCCTTTCTGGCCGATTACATGCCGATGAAGTTTGGCGGCGCGTTGACAGGCAAACTGAAAAAGAAGAACGCGCAAGGCGAGAGTTACTGGGAGCGCCGGCCTGGCGCCGGTAAGCCGTTCGTGATCGCAATCGCGGATTTCCACAAGCCTGGCGGAGACGGCAACATAGGCTCAATGACATACACTCAAGAAGCCCTATGGCACTACCTCTACGGACACCGGATCGAATGGGAGTTCGTTGACGGCAAGCTCTCTATCCGGACTACAAAGCTCGACAAGCACATTTACAAGGAGAAGGCTATCGAGACCGGCTTCTTCGATCTCGAGGGCGCCGAGAACATCTCAGCCGTCGTCTTCTCAAACGCAGGCACGCTAGCGAAGTTCGACCGCATGGGGGTCGACGCCGGGTTCGCACCTGCTGATCATCGCTATTACCGCGTCGGCTTCCGGCTGGACCCAGATCCCAACGCAGTGATCGGGCAAATATTCAGTGAGGAGGTGACCGCCGAAAATGGGGAGCGCTGGTCGGACGAACTTCAGATCTTCCACAACCCACGGGCTAGGTTTCCGCTCGCGCTCGACGCCTTCGCTGGAGCTACCCAGCACCGGTTCGAGGACAAGCAGCACGTATCCTATTCCTCAGGACAGCCCGTTCTCAGCTCATACACAATGATTTTCAGACTAGTTGGCGGTGAGGAGTTGGATCGGGCTATAGTCTGACAGTGCTCCGGTACAATTGCGAGCTTTCCGCTACTTTTACCGAACTAGGTAATTACCCAGCCGAGGCTTGCACGGCGCAGGCCTTGAGTGTCGATAAGAAAATGGGTGAAGCCTTGCATCGTACAAGAGGGCGTCGGCTCCGAAGCCATAGCAACGCCGCATCAGTTGGTCTGAGCAGTGAAGCGACCCTTCACGAGCCGAATATCTTGCGCTCATCGTCACAGCAGGACCTTTTCTGCAGCTATCACCGGCCAGTAACTTCTAACAGCGCGAGGGTGACATCATCGAGGCCGCCTCCATCGAGTGCTGCCTGCAACAACAATGAGGCGCGGTCTGGTTCATCCGAACCAATAATCGCAGCAATCTCCTCGTCCGCGACCATATCAGTGAGGCCGTCGCTGCACAGCAACAACTTTGCACCGTCTGGCAGCCGCACCGTTCGAACATGGGGATTGATCTGCCTTGCCCCATAAAGGCCTCCCAAACACTGGGTCAGCGTATGGCCATCAACCGCTTGGTCTTCGCTGAGCTGCTCAAGCCGTCCATCCTCGAACAGGTAAACACGGCAATCTCCGACATTAAACACCAAAGCCCGGTCGCGCTGCAGGACGGCGCCGGCGATGGTGGTCCCCATACCCCTCAGCTCTGAGTAGCGATCCATTGTGTCGAAGAGGCCGTTGCTGGCCGCCGTGAGCGCCTGCGCAACTGCGTCCCGGTCAGTCAGCATCGACATGACTGGTCTCAGGAGTTCAACCACAAGCCGGCTGGCAACCTCGCCACCCGCATGCCCGCCGATGCCATCGGCCACGAGCGCCCAGCCGCCGCTTAAAAGCAGAGAGCCGGTCCAGCCGGTCGGAGGAATGTCGGTGACGGCAGAAACCGCAATGGCATCCTCGTTGTTCTCCCGCACCAATCCGCGATGCGTGATGGTGGAGCAGCGCGCATATCCTGGCTGCATGGGGCTTCTCCAATGAAGGCTATCGCAACTGCTCAGTTCGCCCATGCCCATGCTGTCCGAGCAGACAAACGGTGGCATTCACCTAGACATGAACAGGTGGCACGGCCTGATGCATCACGACAGCAGGGCATCCGCCCCACCGTTCAGACTAGGCAATCACCCGCCCCTGCGCCCGTGCCGCTGCGGCATAGGCTGACAGAGGCTGATTGGCCGTGAAATAAAGGTCCCGCTCGACCGGCAACCCGAACGGGCCGCGCAGCTGGCCCAGTTCGCTCAGCCGAACGGAACCCAACTCGGGCATGCCGAGGCCCAGGTCGCACAGGCCGAACGCGAGGTCTTCGTCGTCCGGGTCGATCTCGGTCAGGAGCCAGGTGGCGTTGGCGTCGGGGGTGAACAACTTGACGACCGGCGGCGGGTCGATGGTGTCCCCGCCAGCGGTGCTGTGACCGTTGGCGAGGAGCTGGTCGAAGGCGGCGGCGTCGATGAAGTGAGGCCGGTCCATGTCAGGCAGCCTTCGGCTTGGCGGCGTTATCATTGGCGGCTTTGGGCGTCGGCTTGGGCCAGGTCGGCCCCTTGGCCCGGATCGCCGCCTGCACAACCTCGTGCACCTTGCCCCAGTCCAAGTAGCGCTCATGAAGGGCGGCAGCGTGGTCGTGGGCACCGGCCCAGCCGTAGGCCTCCACCAACTGCTCGAGGTGGACGTTGACGAACGGCACCTGGCCCTTGATCAGCGGGTTGAGGAAGCTGGCATAAAGCGTGGCGCTGTTCTGAACGAGATGGTTGAGGCGCGGCGCCAGCAAGACGAAGTAGGCCTCGGTATAGTCGCCGCGGATGACGGCGGCTTGCGCCAGCAGGTGCTCGCGGAACAGCTGCTGCATCGGGTTAACCCTCAGGGCGGCGTGGTCGGGTTCCCGGTACAGGCCCGAGGCGTGGGCGAGGTCGGTGTAACGGGGGTTGAGTTCGGGCGGCGCGGGCTCGGTGCCGGTCTCCGAATACTTGACCTCGAAGCCCACGAAGCCGGTCTGGCCATTGCTGGTCTCATAGACGAAGGCGACGTCGAAGGCGCTGCGGTCCCCGGTCAGGGTCGGGTCCTGGCGCCCGGGGGAATGTTCGAACAGCACCTCACGAACGGCCTTCAGATCGATGCCCGGAATGATGGCCCGCAGCACCTGGGCGGCGAGGTCGAGGTCCTGCCGCAGTGGCCCGAAGGCATTGAACGCGAGCGGCATGGAAGACAGCAGATTGCAGAACAGCCGGTTCTGGTCGATCAGCGCGTTGCGTTCCTGGTAGGCGATTTCGAAGCGTGCCAGCTCGGCGATGGCCGGGGTAAGGAAGTTGCGGCCTTCCGCACCGGCGGCGGTCGAGAGCAGCGAACCGATGGTGCGCTTGCGCCCCGACCTCGGGATGTAGGAACCGATGGGCAGGTTCTGGCGCTGGCGCCACAGGCTCTGCAGCAGGCGGGCGCAGGAACGGAAGCGGTTGTCGAACTGCTCGGCGGCGCGGTGCTTGGCCAGAACGGCGGCCGGGATGATCGGCAGGGTGGTGATGGGATGGTCGTCGAACGGGATCATCGATATTCCTCTTTGGCCGCCCGCGAATGGGCGGGGCACAGAGGAATTCATTCAGGCGCAGCAATTGCTTACATGAATTTCAAAGAATGCAGCGGGGTGTTCGTTTGCTCTCTTGGTGCTGCAAGGGAGAGAGTGGAGGAAGGGGTAAGGGCAGTGGGGGGATTGAGAGTGAAGGGATAGGGTAGAGAAGAAAGGGTTGATCTATATGGCGCCACAGCACAGCGGTTCACCGGCGCGATAAGCGCCAACTCCTCCAGCGATGGGCTGTCATTCATCCAGCCCGGACTCCCAGTACAGCGGCTCAGGCCGCCAGAGGCCAAGCAGGATCGCGCTCAACCGCTTGGACTGCAGTGCCAGCACATTGAGGTTGCGAACCACCCGGTGACCCTCAGACAAGCCACGGAGGATCTCAATCCGCCCATCATGATGCCTTCCGACCTGCACCGTCTGTGGTGTGACTTTGAAGCCTTCATCGATGAGCACTTCACGCGTGCGACAGAGGGTTGTGACGCAATCTTCAGGCACGGTGATGACAGATCGACGCTTCGCTGGAGCGGTCATGAAAATCCGGACCGTCTTGCTCCCCAGCAGGCCGGGAGGCGTGACGGGGAACTCGATGCGGCACTGAACGCGGCCTTGCTTGCGGGAAACGTCGATCAGCGAAAGCTCGCGGATCGCCGACATGCTCGAGTGACCGGTGTCGGAATCGGGCAGATAGACGTCCACCACATTGCCAAACTCGGCGCGCGTGTCCTCGTCTAGTTCGAGGCACAGTGCCGTCCAGTGAAGCGGGCGCGCTTGCGCCAATGCCGCGTCCTTGGCCACCACTTGACCCGTCGCGACGTCCATCTCCGCAATCCTGCAGGGAGCAAGGGCCCGCAGAGAGAGCACACCCCTTGGACAGTCGCCCTTTTCAAGGTGGGAGATGTCTTCGCTTGTCATGCCCAGCCGCACCAGCGCCCTGCGTGCACGCTGGGCCTCTGCTGTGCGCTGGCTGGCGATCGCGCGGAGGAAACGATCGTGAACCGCCCGCACCTGTTCGCCCTCAATCCTGCAATAGGGCTCACCGGTGGCAAGCGCTCGATCGGTGACATTGGATAGCCAAGTGACCTTGCCGCCGATCGGGGCCGCCAACGTGATGGGGGCGGCATTCGAGCCAAGCACCTTCACATGCGCTGTAAAATAGGCTTGCGGCGTAAACTGCGTTTGCGAGACATGGTGGTGCTGAATTCCGAACCGCTGCCTGGTGTATTCGGAGATGGCGATGGAGGCCCGGCGAATGCCATCATGCGCCTCGGCAGCCAGCGGAGGCGGCGGGGGCAGCGGCCGTCGTACCGGAGTGGTCGGGGCAACCTTGGCGGCCGGCATTTCAGCGCGTGGTGGCGGTGGACCGAACTTCGCCGCATCCTCATGGCGATCGTGCTTTCGCAACAGCTGGCGAAGTGCCTCGCCTCGCGGCACGGAGGCATGCCGCCAATCCGACAGATCCAGTTGAGGCATGCCGACCATGACCAAATGCCGGCTGGGCGGCTGGCGCACGAGAAACTTAATCCGCACAGGAACCCCCATGGGGACATCCTCGCTCCAATCCATCACTCCTATCTCGACATCGGCAGTCTCGTCGTGCTTTTTCACCGCGTCCACAACGGCATCGAATACTTTGCCATTGCCCCTAAACTTGACTGGCGCGCCAATCGCTGGCGCGTCTGCCAGAGGCACTGTGACCCGGATCACCTTGCGCCAAGCAATCGAAAAAACAGCTTCATCCTGTTCGATCTCGTCCCCAGGTTGAGGCAGATCGATGATGATCCCGGACCACGGAGTACGGACGTCCAAAGTTTCAAGTGGCCGGCGGGTTCTTCGGATCCGCCTGAAATCTCGTTCAGTGAGGCCAAAGTCTTGCAACCTGAGACCGACGTGCTTCTCTTCGGAGGTGAAAATTAGTCCACTGCCCATCTCTTTACCTAGCAGCCGATAAAGGTAAATTGTCTGCAATTGCATGGCTAAAGGGCACGTCAGGGTAGCGATCACAGAACCCTTCTGGACGAGTGTCTCCTGATCCACATGAACCTGCATCACAGTGCTGTAGCCACGCGCAATCATGGATTGGACATTGACGCGATCGATTTCGACTATCCCGCTGGCTTCGACAATCCGGGATGGGTGCGTCTCCTCGACGATCCGCAAAGGGCCGATGGAAGAGGTCATCGCGCGATGGTCACACAATTGGAGGCCCGGCTGACGGCCGTGTAGAACCAGCGTTGCGCGTCCTCGCCCATGCACTCGGCTTCATCGATCAGCAGAATGTGGGGCCATTGCGAGCCCTGGGCCATGTGAACGGTGATGGCATAGGCGTATTCGAACTTGTCTCGCGGTCGCTTCTGGTTCGTCGCTGGCTCACCGCTTGGTTCGATGAAGTCGGCGACATCGAGCGTCACCTGTGTTGGTTCGGCTGCCGGCTCGCCAGCCTCTGCGTCCTCGTCCACAATTGAGAAGCTGACCTTGTCGTCCTTGACCCTGGATGGAGAGACGACGCGCCAGGTGGTGCCGTTCCAGAAACCGCGACCGGCATTGTTGCGGCGGCATACCAGCTTGTCACCCAACACCGGCCATGGCTCGTCGTGTCCCAGGAGCTGCCGAATGCGCGAATTGAAATGGCGGCGTGTCGCGTTGCGTCCAACCAGGATCTGATCGGCGCCCTGGATGTCATCGAGGGTAATCTGGGACGGCCGAATGATGCGCGAGGTCCCGTACGACCCATAGTCTCCTCGCCACCCCGTACGAGCGTTGCGCGTCAGTTCGAAGAGCAGAGTGTTGGCGTCCTGGCGGTGGACTGATTTCAGGGTGAAATCAGGTAGCCCCGTGGTGAAATAGCCCGCTCCGGTTGGCGGCGGCAGCTGCATGGGATCCCCGACAACGAGCACTGGCGTGTCATAGCCAAGGATGGTCCGACCCAGCTTGTGGTCGACCATCGAGCATTCATCGATGACCAGCAGGCCTGCGTCCTTGATGATGGAATCAGGGTTGGGCTCGAAGCCAACCAGCACCTTGCCTGCGCCTCTATCTTCAATGATGGGCTTCATCACGAGGGAGTGCAGGGTCTTGGCGCCGTCGCAGCCCTTCTGACGCAAGACGCTGGCGGCCTTGCCGGTGAAGGCGCCAAACAACACCAAGCGTTGACGCTGGCGCGTACGCAGTTCCCTCATGATCGTGGTCTTGCCGGTCCCTGCTGGGCCATTCAGCCGAAAGACCTGCTGGCGCGGCTTGGATCCCGGCGGGCCCAGCCAGGCCAGAATGGCGTTGATGGCAGCATGCTGCTCGGGAATCAGCGGCAGAGCTGGGGTGCGGGCAGCCATCGCATCGAGAATGAAGTTGCTCATGCACCGTGGCCTTGCGGAGCATGGGAGGGCCACAGCGAAGTCTCGCCAGACAGATCGACCTCCAAGATCGGGCTCTCCTTGGGCGGTTCCGGGTCAATTTCGAGGCCAATGTCTAGGACGATGACGCCGGCGCCAGGGCTGGATTCGCTGCGGCCATTGCCAAACCAAGATGCGCCATTCGTGAAGCCGATCTCCATGCGCGGTCCTCTGCCGATACAGCACATGGTGAAGTCAGGCAGTCGCTGGGAGCGCTCCAGCTTGGAGAGCGCCGCTCGGAACTTCCGCGGCTCATCTGAGGACCCGGAACGGTCGTAAGCCTCCCAGTAGGACATCCTGCGCTCGGAGCCGTTCAGGCGACCAAGCATGGCCTTCGCATAGGAATAGAGACGCCGCTGGAGCGGTGGTAACGCAAAGGCGTCGGGTGAGATATGCACGATCCGCTGTCGGATCACCTCGTCGGCAAGCCACGGGTCCAGGTGGACCCTGACCTCGCCAGGTCCGAGAGGCTCGATGCTCCGGAGAAGCTGGAAGCGCTTTGGCGGCGCGTCCGTGCCCGGCTGCGCGATCTCTACAGTGGTGTTGGAGCACGCCTGGAGCGCGGTACGAAGCCAGCGGTATTGGGTGCCGCCTTCCTGTCGGCGGATGAACTGCAAGATATCTCCCAACCGGGCGTCGAGGTAGGCTGGCAGCTCCATGTCCAGATTCTTGCGGCGCGTGAGTTCCGACGTCGCCCAAACGATCGTGTCTGTCTGTGAGCGGGTGGCTACTGGGGCGGCTGGGTCAACGGCATCCACACAGACCTGAACGCGACTGCGCTGGTCTCGCCCATTGAAAACCGGTAAGGTGGAACCACTGGAGAGCGGCACGATCGGGAGCCGCAAGGAAAGCACGGGTTCCCGCGCATCATGCCAGGGATCCAATGGCCGGCTGAGAGACCGCTGGCGAAACCGTTCCACTCGTGCATCGCGGCATTCCAGCGTCTCAATGTCTGCCATTTGGCCCGTTGTGGCGGCATTCCGGCGACGGCTGTTGTCAAACCGCATGACTATTCTCCGTTTTACTTTTTTGAAAAAGGAAGGGGTCCACACCCCCCTAACCTGTTCTGGGTGGTCATTTTGACCACCCGGTTCACGAGCCGAGGCGGATCGATGCCTTGGTGGCATTGGGGACATACAGCGTGAGACCATCGCGGCCCGGGCACGGACCAGCGGTCCAGAAGCCTGCTTTGACCAACAGCTCGCGCGCAGCTTGGACGGTCCGCTCATGCACATCACAGTCCAAGGCCAGGCGGCGCGTAGTGGTGAAGCATCCGCCGGCGCTACCAATGTAGCCAAGCATGCAGTGAGACACCTTGACGGCTGACCTGGGCAGGGTGCCTTCCGCGCAGGCCGCGTTAATGACGTCGGCAAACAATTGCTTGCGGGCCGGCGTCCATTCGAAGGCCGCGCCGATGGCAGTCTGCGTTGGGATCAAGCGCGATTCCCCGCGACTGATCACCCTCTTGGCCTTCTCAAGGGCGTGTTTGAGATCCCAAAGCTCACCATCGCGCGTCCGGGGGCGCTTCAGCTCTGCTCGGAGACTGAACTCCGCAAAGGCTTGCTCGGCCAGTTGGTCAGGATCGCGCTCGCCGCGACGAAAGCGCTCTTCGACGATTGAGAACAGCAGGCGATCCCGGAGGTCGCGGACAAGCTCTTGCGGGCCAAGCGCGTCGCCAGGGGAATGGCCGAGTTCGTTACCCGGAAGTGCAAGCGCAAGACCGGGAAGAGGTGCGGGGCCGTTGGGGCGAAGCACGCGGGCGACTTTCGCGAGAAGCTTGTCCACCTGGACCTGCGTCACCAACGGCAAATCGCAGCGGCGCGTGTTCAGTGGCGAACGGTCAGGCCAATCATAGGGCTGCCCGGTCTGGGGATGGGTGTTGAACGCAACGGAGAAGCGGCCCTCGCCGAGAGCATCGAACCCAGGAAGACTCCGCGATTTGATCGGCGTATTGCGGCAGTACCATAGCTGGCGCTTGGGCCGGCAGCCAAACCGCTTGAGCGGGGTGTGTCCCAACTCAGATTTTACGAGGGCTTCAATTGCGTCGGCCTGTGCAGGATCAAGCTCATCGATATCGGCGATGAACAGGCCAAAGGCTGCAATCCCCAGCCCGTGGCCGCCATACTGATGAAGCCAGCGTTCGATGTCATTGTGGCTGGGGATCTCAGTGCACGCCCGCTGCCATTTGTAGAGTATCGGGCGCTTTTCGCCAGCCTTCACCGGCACCGGGGAATAGCCATTCTCCACCACCGGCCAGATCGTCTGGGCAAGCGTGACGGGCGTGTCATGGGTCAAGGACGTCCTCGACATCACGGGCGCTCCTGGACCGGCGTGCCAGAGGCTGAGGTGCTCTCGCGCATGCAGCGCTCAACCCATGCCTCAATGTCGACTCGGCGGTAGAGGACACGCCCTCCGATCTTGGAGAATGCGCATCCAGTCCCGAGCATACGGTGCCGTTCAAGGGTGCGGGGCGAAATGTGGAGGCGGCGAGCGACCTCCTTTGATGTCAGGTACTCGGATAGCGCAAACGAAACTGGCGGCGGCTGGACGGTCATTCTCGACTCCTTCGCGATGCTGAGTGCATCTGGCGAAGGGGCTAGATTCGACTGTCAGTGGCCGAAACGGGCAAAGGTCGATTACCAGCTCCTGGAAGGTAATCGACCTTACAAATTAAGTTTTAAAATCAGCATGTTACCTGTAGTTCAGTCTGCTTTAGGTGGGTGTCTGAGTTTGGAGGTTCCTTGATCATCCTTGTTGGATCGGACGCCACCTTTCAAGAGCTCCTCGTCCATAAGAAGTGAAGCCATCTGGCCAATACGGGTTTTTTTGATTTTCAAACCGGTTTCCATATTTTTTAAAAACCACTCTTCAATCAGGCCCTTTGTAATAGAACGGTCGTTCTTCCTAATAGGTATTTCAGAAACTGCTCGTACCATAAGTGCAAGCTCGGCGGTCCAATCAAGTGTCCGTTCTTCATTGCGAACTTTCATCTTGGTCAGAACAACTGCTGCCGCGTGGGCTTCGACAATCAATATACCTGGGATATGACTTCCCGGCTCAACGGCTAACCTCGGATGATTGCAGATAGCACTTTCCCAAAAAGCGGCGCTCCGCCAGCGAGAACGACAGACGGTTAGGGTTTCTCCCTCAAGCGTAATCAGAGATGCAGCGACCTGGCCATCAGCCAAACGTTTTCTGCAGACCTCCTCAGCGCGCTGCACTGGATCCGATGGGCCTTCAGACACCTCATTGGCATCCTCAGAGTCCGACTGAGCTTCAGAGCCATCTGCCAAAGCCCCTGCAATCGCCCGGGAGTGCGCGACATCCTTCGCGGCTTGAATTGCGCTCTCAATCCAGCCCCTGAACGTGACATATGTATCGGGAATCAGCGGGCCAGGCATAGAAATTCCAAGTGAGCCGGTGGTCGCGACATTTACAGCGATGCTATCTGGTCCATCCTCGCTGCCACCATCGTTCAGTTCAATTCCGGACACGCAAATTCTCCACCTTTAGCCGACCCGATCGTGGACCAGGTTCGCCAATAAGCCTTAGTAGACCCACACCTATAAATGTTGCTGTCGTGGAAGTCCAAAGCGAGCTGTCCAACTCGCGGGCGCCTGGCGATCCCCGTGGTCCGATTCGGACGGGATACCCGCGGATTTCGCCGAGCGGTCGCACTGCCGCTATGAAATCTGGCTACAGTTCGCATAGGAGCAAGCTGTAGCCCGGCTGTAGCTTAAGGAAAGTGGACCCTATAGGGTAAGGACTAAGTCATTGAAAAATGGCGCACCCGACAGGATTCGAACCTGTGACCTCTGCCTTCGGAGGGCAGCGCTCTATCCAGCTGAGCTACGGGTGCTGATTTGCGCGTGTTAGCAGTGGTTGCTGCCAGAGGCCAGTGAGATTCACTTGGGTTTTGGCGGGGGTGTGGGTTGGCGTTGGAATTCGCCCAGGCCGCAACGGGCGCCGAGGGGTTGGCCGCCGGTTTGGAGGACCACGCTGATCAGATCCTGCCTGCACAATTGGCTGATCGAGGTCTGGTAGGAAAAGGCGCGTTCGATCCCCAGTTGCGCGCAGCGGAAGGGCAGGTTGTTGCGCCACACGCTGCCATCGCGCAGCACGAAATCGATGGTGCTGTCGTTGCGCACGATTGTCTGGCGCAGGTTGCCAAGTTGCAGGCAGTTTCGGGTCTCCGGTTCTGTTGCAGGCTCGGCGGCCATGGCCGGCGCGGCCAGCAGAAACATCACGGCAGCAAGAGCGGATCTGGCCATGTCGTACATCATTCTCTAAGCGGGGTGAACGGCTGCTTAACCTGTTTCTGGCGCCGTCGCCTTGTCGCGGAAATGGCAAAGCTGCGCCACGCTGCAGGCGGGGCATTTCGGGCTGCGGGCCGTGCAGGTATAGCGGCCGTGCAGGATCAGCCAGTGGTGGGCATGGCGGCGCCAGGGCGGCTTCACCCGTTTCATGATGCCGTTTTCCACCAAAAGTGGCGTCTTGCCCGGCGCCAGACCGGTGCGGTTGGCGACGCGGAATACATGGGTATCGACCGCGCAGGTTTCCTGCCCGAACAATACGCTCACCACCACGTTGGCGGTCTTGCGGCCAACACCGGGCAGAGTTTCCAGCACGTCGCGACTGTCGGGCACTTCGCCGCCAAACTCCGCGACCAGGCGCTGCGACAGGGCAATCACGTTCTTCGCCTTGGCATTGAACAGGCCGATGGTGCGGATATGGCTTTTGAGGCCGTCTTCGCCCAGATCGATCATCTGCTGCGGGGTGTGCACGGTCTCGAACAGGCGCCTGGTGGCCTTGTTCACGCCCACGTCGGTCGCCTGTGCCGACAGCACGACCGCCACCAGCAATTGATAGCCATTGCTGTAGGCCAGTTCGGTCACTGGTTCGGGATTGGCGGCAGCCAGCGTTTCGAAGAACTGGGTGATTTCCACTGCGGTCATTTGCCGGCGTGCGAGCTTGGTCATGCGACGTTGGATGCCGGCAAAAGCCATGGCGCGTAAAGGGGCTGCGGCGTAAAGCCGATGCGTGTTGCTCGATCTTACCCTCCGGCCGAATCGATCTTTGTCACGTGACCATGCCCGCTGGCTGGTGCTGGCGGTGGGTGGCTTGTTCCTGCTGGGCAGCATCCGCTTTCTGGTGCTGGGCATGTGGCCGGTGATCCCGTTCATGATTGCCGATGTCGCGCTGCTGGCCTGGGCGCTGCGCAGCAATTTCCGATCGGGTGGCAATCATGAGCGGCTGGTGCTGGCGCAGGATCAGCTCACCCTGACGCGTGTTTCGCCATGGGGCGAAACGCGTGTGGTGACCTTCGAGCCCTGGTATACCCAGGTGCAGATCGAGGAGACGCCACTGGGCGATGCGCTGCTGTTTCTGGCCACCCATGGCCGCCGCGTGGTGGTGGGCGGTTTTCTGTCTCCCCCCGAACGCCGCGAAGTCGGCGCGGTGATCCGCGAAGCGCTGGCGCGTTACCGCAACGGGGACAGGCCGAGCACGTCGGCCATGGCGTAACGCCCGGCAGGCTTGCCCGCCAGCCACTGCGCGGCCTTGAGGGCGCCGCGGGCAAAGATCGCCCGGTTTTCGGCGCGGTGCCACAATTCGATGCGTTCGCCCTCCGTGGCCAGCAGCACCATGTGATCACCCGCCGCACTGCCGCCGCGCAGCGAGGCAAAGCCGATCCGGCCTTCTGCCCGTTCGCCGGTGATGCCATCGCGGCCGCGGTCGCTGTGGCTGGCCAGATCGATCCCACGCCCGGCCGCCGCTGCTTCACCAAGCGCCAGCGCGGTGCCGGATGGCGCATCGACCTTCAGGCGGTGGTGCAGTTCGGTGATTTCGATATCCCAATCCGACCCCAGCGCCCGCGCCGCCTGTTCCACCAACCGTGCCAGCAGTGTGACGCCCAGGCTGGTGTTGGCGGCCTGCAGCACCGGGATATTGCGGGATGCCGCATCGATGGCGGCGTGATGGCCTGGCTCCAGCCCGGTGGTGCCGATCAGCAGCGCACAGCGGCTGTCCTGCGCGGCCTCCAACGACACCGCCAGCGCGGCCGGTGCCGAAAAATCGATCAACACATCGCAGCCGCGCGCCACCGGGCCGATGTTGGAACAGATGGTCAGGGTTTGATCATGGCCGGGGCCGGCGGGGCTGCCACAGCTTGGGTGGCCGGCACGTTCGATGGCGCCGGCCAGCACCAGCGGTGGCTGCCCGGCGGGGGCGGACCAGTCGGCCAATTGGGCGATGATCGCCTGGCCCATGCGGCCGCCGGCGCCCAAAATGCCGATCTTGATTGCTCTACTGCCCATGGCGGCACCTTGGCGCGGCGGCCGGATTGGCGCAACCGCTGGCTTTGCCGGCGGCGGCTGGCAAGGCGCACGGGCCGCGCTATGGTGCGCGGCATGAACAGGCCCCGCAACATCGTCATCCTCACCGGCGCCGGGGTTTCGGCCGAATCGGGCGTGCCGACCTTTCGCGCCGCCGATGGCCTGTGGGAAGGGCATCGCGTGGAGGATGTCGCCACCCCGGAAGCCTTCCGCCGCAATCCGACGCTGGTGCAGCAATTCTATGACGATCGCCGCGCCTTTCTCGGGCAGGTGGTGCCCAACGCGGCGCATCTCGCGCTGGCGCGGCTGGATGCGCACTGGCCCAAGGGCGATGGGGGCGGTCTGCTGCTGGTCACCCAGAATGTCGATGATCTGCACGATCGGGCCGGGTCCAGGCGGTTGGTTCACATGCATGGCGAACTACTGAGCGCGCTGTGCGTGGCCTGCGGGGTGGCCAATCGCTTCACGGGCCGGCTGCTGGATTACCCGCCCTGCCCGGCCTGCGGACGCCCCGGCGGCAGCCTGCGGCCCGATATCGTGTGGTTCGGCGAGATGCCCTATCACATGGATCGGATCACGACGGCGATTGCGCGCTGCGATCTGTTCGTGTCCATCGGCACATCGGGTGCGGTCTATCCGGCGGCGGGTTTCGTGCAATGGGCACGCGAAGCGGGCGCGGCCACGCTGGAGCTGAACCTGGAGCCATCGGCCGGCACGCCGATGTTCGACGAAGCCCGCCACGGCCCCGCCGGGGTGCTGGTGCCTTTGTGGGTGGAGGACATTTTGGCTGGGCGGTGAAGTAAGGAAGGCCTCCGGCGGGCAGGGCCTGAGGCCCTGCACCCACTTTCGTTTTCGGGCGGCCCTTGCGGGGCGCTTTGTGCTGATCTGAGAAAGAGCGAATTCCGGCCGAAGTGGCAGGCGATGTGGCAGACGCGAACCGGTCCGCGCCAGTTTGGACAGCTTGGACGAATGCGGCGGGATTGCGCGTTGAATTCATTTGCTCTTTCAAAATTTACGCATTTTTTCTCTGCGCCAGATCAGCGAACAGCAGCATGATGACAGGCTTTGCCCGTGTAGGACAGGGCAGCCACTCCCACACGTCGCCCCGGACGTGATCCGGCGTTTGGCTTATAACGCCAGCGCGCCCTGCTTGCCATCATCCTTCAATCCCGGTGCGGATTTCACCGCGTCGCCGCGCGCCATCGGCAGATCGAGCCGGCGGGCGGGGCGGCCGGGGTGATCGAACAGTTCGGCGACGGTGATGACCTGCAAACGATCATCCTCGCGGTTGAGCAGCGGGTGCTTGTATTTGCCGGCGGCGGCGATTTCCTCGCGCATGGCCTTGGTCGGCACATCCGGCGGCCCGGTGCAGATCAGAAATCCGAACTCCGCCTTTTCGCGCAGCCGGTCGCTGTTCAGCGTGGCCATGTCGGCACGGGTGCCATTGCGGGATTTCACCTGAAAGATCGCCTTGCCGTTGCTATCCTTGTCGATCAGGAAATAGGCGATGCCATCGATGCCGCCATCGGCACCTTTCTTTTCATTGATGCGCGCCTGATTGTCGCTGAACGACAGGATCGCCCATTTTTCGAATTCCTTGCGGGTCTTGTCGCCGGCCTTGTTGGCGAGGGCCATGGCGCTTTCGAGGTCGCGCGGGACGCCATCCAATATGATATTGGCTTCCACCGCTGGCCAGTCGCCGGATTTTTCATAGGTGTCGCGGAAGCGTTTCAGGATCAGCGCGATGGATTGATAGGTGATATCGATGCCGATCCAGCGCCGCCCCAGCCGCTGCGCTACCGCCACGGTGGTGCCGCAGCCGCAATAGGCATCGAGGATGGTATCGCCTTCATTGGACGAGGCCTTGATGATGCGTTCGAGCAGGGCTTCGGGTTTCTGGGTGGGGTAGCCGAGGCGTTCTTGGGCGCGCGGATTGATTGGAGAAATATCGTTCCAGACATCACCAAGCGGCATTCCCGGCATTTCGTCTAGATACCGAATGTATTCAGGAGTTCCATTGCGGGTATACCTCAAGCGACCATTGTCATGGTGCTCCTGCATTTTTTCGATGGGATATCGCCACAGTTTGGTGATGCCCCGCCATTCATAGGTGTAGCCGCCGCCTGATAGCCCGTAAGCGGTTGTATCGCTCAGCCGATAGTGCCGTCCGTGCTCGTCCTTCCGTCGATAATGTGATTGTATGTAGGTCTCGTCATAAGGCTGGAACTGCTGATTCCATGTAGGTTTTGCATTTTTGCAATAAAGCAAAATAACATCGTGGACAGCTCCCATACCGATTGCATCATTGTGAGCTGTGGTTCGTTTCCAGACAACTTCGCTTAAGAAATCCCCACCCTGTCCGCAAAACACCGCATCCAGCACAAGCTTCAGATAGTGCGAGGCGGTGGGGTCGCAGTGCAGATAGAAGCTGCCCGTGGGTTTCAGCACGCGGTGGATTTCGACAATCCGTAGCGTCATGTGGACCAGATAGGCGAGCAGGCTGCCGCGCCCGAGCACCTTTTCCAGCCCGCGCAGCAGTTCCACCGTCTGTTCTGTCCAGCGCGTGTCCCCGGCGCGGGGGTTCAGGCGATCGATGCTGAGGATATAGTCCAGGCCTTCGATGGCTTCATCGCCCCAGTTCCAGGTATCGACAAAGGCCTGCGCCTGCGCGCGATCTTCGCTGCCCTGATTGTTGTAGATCTGGAAATAGTTGCGTTTGGAATTGAACGGCGGATCGATGTAGCAGAGATCAACGCTTTCCGATGCGATCTTGCGGCGCAGAACATCAAGATTGTCGCCGTAATAAAGATGGTTCTTGGTGTCGCTCATGGGCGCAAGTGATGCAGATTTGCGCACGGGAAGGCAAGGGCAAGGCGGCGGCGCAACCAGGTCAGCCAAGCCCCGTGTCAAGCACGGGGTGACGGGAGTGAGGGCTGCGTTAAAACTGATGGGTGCAGGGGCCTCGCCCCTGCCCGCCGGAGGCCCCTTTTTAGTTCACCCTTCGTCCGCCGCCCTGATTTCCGGCTGCATCAGGTGCACGAACAGCAGGGCGGTGAGATAGGCGCCCGCGGCGATGGCGAACATCGGCCAGTAGCCGATGCCGTTGGTCAGGCTCCAGCCGGTGAATTCGATGATGCCGGTGCCGGTGAGGTTGCCGGCGATGCCGCCCAGCGCCATCACGCCGGCGACGCGCGTGGCCGGCACCGTGTCGGCGGCCAGGCCGAAGATGTTGGTGGAAAAGCCCTGGTGGGCAAACAGCGCCATGCCGATGATCAGGGCGGCAGCAATCGGGCCGGGTGCCTGCAGCGCCAGCGGCACTGGCAGGATCAGGATGGCGTAGAGGAACATGCTGGTCTTGCGGGCGCGGTTGACGCTCATGCCGCGGCGCAGCAGCACCGGGAACAGCAAGCCGCTGCTGAGCGCCCCCAGCGCCGCCAGCGAGAAGATGATCGCGGTTGGTCCGCCGACTTCGCCCTGGGTGAGGCCGAAGGTTTTCACCAGGAAATCCGTGGACCAGAACAACACGAACCACCACACGCAATCGGTGAGCGCCTTGGCGCCAACCACCGTCCAGGTGCGGCGATCCCGCAGCAGATCGGACCATTTGCCGTCCAGCACGCTGGCCTTGGCCGCAGGCATCGGCACCAGCCGGCGCGTGCCGGCCAGCCAGAATGCCAGCCAGACGAAGCCCAGCGCGCCGGTGACCAGGAACGCCGATTTCCAGCCGAACGCCAGCGCGAGCGGCGGGATCAGCAAGGGCGTGAGGATCGCGCCGATGTTGGGCGCGGTGTTGACCAGCCCCAGCCCCAGGCTGCGCTCCGTGATGGGCAGATAGGTGGCCGCGGCCTTGACCGCGGCCGGTGTGTTGACCGATTCGGCCACGGCCAGCACGCTGCGCGCCACCACGAACTGCCCCACCGTGGCGGCGGCCGCGTGGGCCATGCCGGCCGCGCTCCACACCGCGACCGCCAGCCCATAGGCGACGCGCACGCCGAAACGATCGACGAACCAGCCGACCGCCAGCAAGGCGAACGCCGCCGACAATTGGAACACGCTGCCGAGGTGGGCGAATTCCTGATCGGTCCAGCCGAATTCCACTTCCAGCGTGGGTTTCAGCAGCGCCAGCACCTGGCGATCGACATAGTTCAGCGCGGTGCCGATAAACAGCAGGACGATCAACATGCGCCGGGTGCGGGCGAGATGGTCGTGCACGGCGGCGTCACCCATGGTCAGAAATCCAGCTTGTCGTAATGTTGCGGCGGCGGCAGGCCTTCCAGCCGTTCGGCCAGCAGCGGGCGGAAGGTGGGCCGCGATTTGATCGCGCTGTACCAGGTGCGCGATGGATCATGGCCGTCCCAATCCAGCCCGCCCAGATAATCGGCAACCGACAGATGCGAGGCCGCGGCAATATCGGCCAGCCCGAACTGGTTGCCGCCCAGCCAGGCGCGCTGTTCCAGCAGGAAATCGATATAATCCAGATGCATGTCGGCCTGGCGGCTGGCGGCGCGGATGATGCCGCCATCGGGGGCGCCTTTCACCACCGCGCGCTTGTACATGCGTTCACCGAGCAGCAGCGCACCGACTTCGCCATAGAATTTCTGATCGAACCACGCCACCAGCCGGCGGGTTTCGGCGCGGGCTTCGGGGGTGGCGCCCAGCAGCGGCGTGCGATCGAGGGTTTCCTCGAAATAATCGAGGATGGCGACACTGTCGGCCAGCACCACGGCGCCCTGTTGCAGCACCGGCGTCTGCCCGGCGGGGTTGAGCGCGGTGAATTCGGGACGCTTTTCCCACGGCCGTTCCAGCAGCAGTTCGTGGGTGACGCCTTTCACCGCCAGCGCAAAGCGGACCTTGCGGCTGAACGGGCACAATGTGAAATGGTGGAGGCGCCACATAGTCGCCTTCTCATAACCATGTTTGCCGCCTTGGAAAGGCCGGTCGCATCACGTCTCACTTGTTGCAAGCCGCTCGCAACAAGACTAGCAGGGTGGGGTGAAGCGGCGTGCAGTCCTGATGGCCTTGTGGGCGGTGCTGATGGCGCCATTCCTGGTGCTGTTGGTGCAGATATTGTCGCCCGAAGCCGATCCCGATGCCGTGGTGGCTGCCAGCGGCAATTGGGCGATGGCGTGGCTGGCGCTGGCCGTGGTGATGACTCCGTTGGCGCGCGTCTGGCCGGCGCTCAGATCGCGGCTGTGGCTGCGGCGCGCGGTCGGGCTGGCGGCGTTTGGCGGCAGCGCGGCGCATCTGGTGTTCTACGGTCTGGCGATGCGCAGCTTTGCCGAGCCTGGCGGCCTGTGGGCGTTGATCGCCGATGAGACGTTGACCCCCGGCATCTTGACCGGCTGGCTGGCGCTGGCGCTGTTGCTGCCACCGGCGCTGGCCAGCAATGATGCCGCGATGCGAATGCTGCGCGCTGCATGGAAACCGGTGCAGCGGCTGGCCTGGCCGGCGGCGGTGCTGGCGCTGGTCCACATGGCCGTGGTGCATGATGCATTCACGCTGGCGCTGGCAGTGGGCGGCATCATCGCCGGCCTGCAACTGGCGCGTGTTCCTGTTCGTTCAACCAGAAAGGCAATTTGATGCGCATGATCCTGATTGCGGCCACCGTGGCTGCCACCCTCGCCGGCCCGGCGCTTGCCACCGGCAAGATGAAGTGCACGGCCACGCCGGAACAGCGCCAGCCGATCGAGACGCTGAAGGCCGAGCTCGTCAAGCAGGGCTGGACGGTGGCCAAGGCCAAGGTCGATGGCGGCTGCTATGAAGTCTATGGCGTGATGCCCGAAACCGGTCGGGTCGAAGCCTATTTCGATCCGATCACCTTTGAAAAGCTCTATGTCGAACAGCGCGGCAAGGTGATTTTCAAGAAGGGCTGATCAGGATTTGGCTGCCTTCAGGGCGGCCAGCTCCGCTTCCAGTTCGTTGATGCGCAGTGCCTGGCGGACCACGATGTCCTGCAAGGCGGCGGTCATGCCGGCGTCAGCGCGTGCTGGCGCCGGTTCGGGCGGTGTTGGCGGGGCGGGCGGCGGTTCGGCTGGCTTGGCCTCCGGCGTCACGATTTCGGCGTCCACCATCGACTCGCGGTCGCGGAAAAGGCCGGATTCGCGGGCCTTGCGGATCAGCGGCGCGGCGGTGACCGCCAATTGCATCAGGCTTTCGATGAACGGATCATTGGTCTTGGCCATGGCCGGGTCCTTGTACTGTCTTATGCGGATATAGCAGCGACGGACCCGGTTTCAAGGCTTGTGGTCATTCCGCCGCGATGCTGCCGGGGGTGTCGTCCAGCGGATGGGCCAGCCGGCTCAACATCTCCTTGGGGCAGACCTGCCAGATTGCCATGCGCGTGCGGTCCCATTCCGCCAGCAGCCCGGTGGCCCATTTCGATCCGGTTTCGCGGGCATGTTCCTCGATCAGGTCGTGGACATGGGCTTCCCAGTGGGCCGAGGCGAGCCGCTGCACCACCACCGTCTCGCGGTTGACCCGGCGTTCGAAGCCGCCGTGCTGATCATAGACAAAGGCCATGCCGCCCGACATGCCCGCCGCGAAATTGTCGCCGGTCGGCCCCAGGATCACGGCGGTGCCGCCGGTCATATATTCGCAGCCATTGGCGCCGCAGCCTTCAACCACAACCGTGGCACCGCTGTTGCGCACCGCAAAGCGTTCGCCGGCGCGTCCGGCAGCAAACAGCCGGCCAGCGGTGGCGCCATAGAGCACGGTGTTGCCGATGATCGCATTGTCCTGGCTGACCAGCATCGACGACGGGAACGGCCGCACCACGATGGTGGCGCCGGAAAGCCCCTTGCCGACATAGTCATTGGCCTCGCCGAACACTTCCAGCTTCACGCCCTGCACGGCAAAGGCGCCGAGCGACTGGCCGGCCGACCCGCGCAGGCGGATATGGACATGGCCGGGTTGCAGCCCCTTCATGCCGAAACGGCGGGTGATCTCGCCCGACAGGCGGGTGCCGACGGCGCGGTGGGTGTTGCGCACCGTGTAGGCAAGCTGCATCTTCTCGCCACGTTCGAACAGATGCGCGGCATCGCGGATCATGTCGGCATCCAGGCTGTCCGGCACCGGATTGCGGCCATTGCCCAGGCCCCAGCGCCGCTGATCATCGGGCGCATCCACCTTGGCGAGGATCGGATTGAGATCGAGATCGTCGAGATGCTCGGCGCCGCGGCTGACCTGGCGCAGCAATTCGGTGCGGCCGATCACTTCATCGAGGCTGCGCACGCCCAGCCGGGCGAGAATTTCGCGCACTTCCTCGGCGATGAAGCTCATCAGGTTGATGACCTTTTCCGGCGTGCCGACGAATTTCTGGCGCAGGGCATCGTCCTGGGTGCAGACGCCCACCGGGCAGGTGTTGGAATGGCATTGGCGCACCATGATGCAGCCCATGGCAACGAGGCTCATCGTGCCGATGCCATATTCCTCCGCACCCAGGATGGCGGCGATCACCACGTCGCGCCCCGTTTTCAGGCCACCATCGGCGCGCAGCTTCACCCGGTGCCGCAGGCCGTTCAGGGTGAGCACCTGGTTGACTTCCGACAGGCCCATTTCCCACGGCGTGCCGGCATATTTGATGCTGGTTTGCGGGGAGGCGCCGGTGCCGCCGACATTGCCGGAAATCAGGATCACGTCAGCATGGGCCTTGGCGACGCCAGCCGCCACGGTGCCGATGCCGGCGCTGCTGACCAGCTTCACGCAGACGCGGGCGCGGGTGTTGATCTGCTTGAGGTCATAGATGAGCTGCGCCAGATCCTCGATCGAATAGATATCATGGTGCGGCGGCGGGCTGATCAGCGTCACGCCCGGCGTCGAATGGCGCAGCTTGGCGATCAGCTCGGTCACCTTGAAGCCCGGCAACTGCCCGCCTTCGCCCGGCTTGGCGCCTTGGGCGACCTTGATCTCGATCTCCTCGCAAGCGTTCAGATAATCCGCGGTGACGCCGAACCGCCCGGACGCGACCTGCTTGATCACGCTGTTGGCGTTGTCGCCATTGGCATAGGGCTTGTAGCGGATCGGGTCTTCGCCGCCTTCACCCGAAACCGCCTTGGCGCCGATGCGGTTCATGGCGATGGCCAGCACTTCATGGGCTTCGGGGGACAGCGCGCCCAGGCTCATCCCTGGCGTCACGAAGCGTTTGCGGATTTCGGTCACCGATTCCACCGTTTCGATGGGGATCGAACTGGTGCCCGGCACGAAATCCAGCAGATCGCGCAAGGAAATCGGCGGCAGCGCCTGCACGCCGCGGCTGAATTTCATGTAATCGCCATAGGCATCGCGGCTGACGGCCGTCTGCAGCAGATGGATCAGATGCGCGTTCCAGGCATGCGCTTCGCCGCCCGCGCGCCAGCGGTAGAGACCGCCGACGGACAGGGCGACGGCGCCTTCATCCCAGGCCTTGTCGTGGCGGATCTGGGCGTTGATGAACAAGGATTCAAAGCCTTCACCGCTGATCTTGGCCGGCATGCCGGGGAAGAAATCATTGACCAGTGCGCGGGACAATCCGACCGCTTCGAAATTATAGCCGCCACGATAGGACGAGATGACGGCAATGCCCATCTTGGCCATGATCTTCAGCAGGCCGTCATCGATGGCCTTTTTATAGCGCGCGACACATTCGCCAAAGCTCAAGCCGCCGAACAGGCCGCGCTTGTGGCGATCGGCAATGGCTTCCTGCGCCAGATAGGCGTTCACCGTGGTGGCGCCGACGCCGATCAGCACGGCGAAATAATGCGTGTCCAGCGCTTCGGCGGCGCGCACGTTGATGCTGGCATAGGCACGCAGGCCCTTGCGGATCAGATGCGTCTGCACGCCGGCGGTGGCCAGGATCATGGCAATGCCGGCGCGGGTGGCGGATTGATGTTCGTCGGTCAGGAACAATTGCGTCTTGCCCTGGCGCACCGCGGTTTCCGCCTCCATGCGCACCCGCGCGATGGCTTCGCGCAGCGCCGCCGGGCCGCCGCCGATGTCGAACGTGCAATCGATTTCCACCGCCTGCTTGGCGAAATGATCCTTCAACCGGAACCAGTCGCGGTTGGACAGCACCGGGCTTTCCATCACCATCACGCCGGCCTGGGTGGCTTCGTCGTCCAGGATGTTGGTCAGGTTCGAAAAGCGCGTCTTCAGGCTCATCACCCGCGTTTCGCGCAGGGCGTCGATCGGCGGGTTGGTGACCTGGCTGAAATTCTGCCGGAAGAAATGCGACAGATTGCGGGCGTTGTCGGAAATCACTGCCAGCGGCGCGTCATCGCCCATGCTGCCGATGGCTTCCTTGGCATCATCGACCATCGGCGCCAGCAGCAGTTCCATGTCTTCCATGGTCTGGCCGGCTGCGACCTGGCGGCGGCGCAGCTCGTCGCGGGTGAAGGCCGGTTCCGGCTCCGGGGCATCGCCACCGGGCAGGGCCTCGAAATTGGTGAAGCCGGCGACCAGCGCCTGATAATCATGCGCCGCGGTCACCTTGGCCTTGATTTCGGCATCGGTATAGAATCGCGTCAGCGCGGCGTCGAGATCGACGGCGATCATCTCGCCCGGCCCCAGCGCGCCCTTCGTCACCACATCGGCTTCGGGCACCACCACCATGCCGGCTTCGCTGCCGGTGATCAGCAGGCCGTCGCGGGTCAGGCAATAGCGCATCGGCCGCAAGGCGTTGCGATCGAGCCCGGCCACCACCCAGCGGCCATCGGTCATCGCCAGCGCCGCGGGCCCGTCCCACGGCTCCATCACGGAGGCGAAAAACGCGTACATGGCGCGGGTGGCGGGATCGAGCGTGTCGTCCTTCTGCCATGCCTGCGGGATCAGCATCAGCTTGGCGGTGGGCGCGTCGCGGCCGGAGCGGACAAAGGCTTCGAACACCGCATCGAGCGCTGCCGTATCCGACGCGCCGGCCGGGATCAGCGGCTTGATGTCTTCGCTGTGCTCGCCGAACGCGGCGGCCGCCATCTTGATCTCGTGGCTTTTCATCCAGTTGGTGTTGCCGCGGATGGTGTTGATCTCGCCGTTGTGCGCCAGCGTGCGGAACGGCTGCGCCAACCACCATTGCGGGAAGGTGTTGGTGGAATAGCGCTGATGATAGATGGCGAAGCGCGACACGAAGCGTTCATCGTTAAGATCGGGGTAGAACTGGCTCAGCGTCTCGGCGAGGAACAACCCCTTGTAGATGAGCGTGCGCGACGACAGCGAGCAGATGTAAAAGCTCTGGATCTGGGCTTCGATCACCTTCTTTTCGATGCGGCGGCGGATCAGGAACAGGTCCTTCTCGAACTGTTCCCGCGCGCCGTCGCCGGCCGCATCCGGCCCGGCGATCATGATCTGCTCGATCTCCGGCCGGCTTTGCATGGCCTTGTCGCCGATCACGCTGATGTCCACCGGCACCTGGCGCCAGCCATAGACTTTATATCCAAAGCCGATGATTTCCGATTCGACGATGGTGCGGCAGGCTTCCTGCGCATTGAGGTCGGTGCGCGGCAGGAACACCATGCCCACCGCCAATTGGCCCGCCACCGGCTTCTGGCCGTGGCGCTCGACATGTTCGTGGAAGAAATCGGTGGGGATCTCGACCAATATGCCGGCGCCATCGCCGGTCTTGCCATCGGCATCGACGGCGCCGCGATGCCACACCGCCTTCAACGCATCGATCGCCGCCGTCACCACCCGGCGCTGCGGCTTGCCATCGGTGGCAGCAACCAGGCCGACACCACAGGCGTCGGATTCCAGGTCCGGCCGGTACATGCCGACATCGGCGATGCGGGCGCGTTCGGCAGCCGAAGCGGTGAAGGGGGTAGTGGGCAGGATGGTCATGGGTCAGATTCCTGTCGGCTTATTTCGGCGCGGGCGGTGGCGGGCTGTTCAGTGCGGACAGTGCATCACGCAGCTTTGGGGCATTGGCCTGCATCGCCGCATCGATCTTGGCGCCGATCAGCCGGGCGGTCTGCTGGCCGATCTCGTTCTGCACGGCGCCCTGTTTTTTCTGCAGCGCCTGGCCAGCCGGGCTGCGATAAAAGGCGATCAGGGCATTCAGTTCGGCCGCGGTATATTGGCGGGCATAGGCATCACGCGCCGCCGTGACGACGCTGTTCAGATTCTGGTTGATCACGCCTTGCGCAATCGTGGCCTGAATGCCGCCGGCCTTTTGCAAGGCCACGTCGAACTTGGCCTTGTTGGCCTGGTAAGCCGGCACGAAGCCCGGCTGCTGGGCAAGCATGGCGCGCACCACCACGCCGGACCGCATTTGCTTGACGGTGTTGTCCATCTGGTTCTGCAACTGGGTTTTCAGGCCCAATTGCGCCACCAACGCCGTGGCCGCCTGCATGGTGGCGGCATCGGCCCGCACCGGCGGCGGCGCTGGCGGCAGGCCCGGCTTCGCTTTCTGGGCCTGCTGGGCAGTAGCGGCGACGGTGGCGACGGCGAAGATCAGGAATGACATGGAAATTCCCCGGAATGATTTCAGGTGCGCGCAGGGATGTTGAGCCGAATCAGGCTGCAGCCTTACTGGCGCCCTGCGCCGCCGCGCCGGCGTGGGCGCGCAGATACTGATGCATCTGGGCCGCCACGTCACGCCCGTCGCGCACCGCCCAGACCACCAGACTGGCACCGCGCACGATATCGCCAGCGGCAAACACGCCATCCAGCCCGGTCATCATCGTGCGATGATCGACCCGCACCGTGCCCCAGCGCGTCACCGCCAGATCGGCCGCACCGAACAGCGCCGGCAGATCCTCGGCATCAAAGCCCAGCGCCTTGATCACCAGATCGGCGCGGGCCGTGAAGCGGGTGTCGGCATCCGGTTCCGGGCTGCGGCGGCCATCGGCGCCCGGCTGGCCGAGCCGCATCGCCTGCGCCACCACGCCGGTGCCGGTGATTTCGGCCGGCGCGGCCAGCCAGACGAATTCCACGCCCTCTTCTTCGGCGTGGGCAACCTCCCGCACGCTGCCCGGCATGTTGGCACGGTCGCGGCGATACAGGCATTTCACGCTGGCCGCGCCCTGGCGAACCGCCGTGCGCACACAATCCATTGCCGTATCACCGCCGCCGATGACCACGACATTCTTGCCGGCCGCATCGAACCGCTGCGCGTCGGGCACATCGTCCCCGAAACCAGCGCGGTTGGAGGCGATCAGATAATCCATGGCTTCCAATGTGGTGGGGCCATCAGCGCCCGGCACATCGACTTGCCGCGCCTTGTACACACCGGTGGCAATCAGCACGGCATCGTGGCGCGCACGCAAATCGGCCAGGCTGGCGTCGCGCCCCACGGCGAAACTCAGGTGAAACTGCACGCCGCCGTCGATCAGCCGGTCGATCCGGCGCTGCACCACCGGCTTTTCCAGCTTGAAGCCCGGAATGCCATAGGTCAGCAGCCCGCCGGCACGATCATGCCGATCATAGACATGGACATCATAACCCTTCACCCGCAGCAGTTCGGCGGCCGTCAGCCCGGCCGGTCCGGCGCCGATGATGGCGATGCTCTGGCCAGACCGATCGACCAGCGGCCGGATCGGCTTCACCCAGCCCTGTTCCCAGGCATTGTCGGTGATGAACTTCTCCACGGCGCCGATGGTGACGCTGCCGAAATCCTTCTCGATCACGCAATTGCCTTCGCACAATCGGTCCTGCGGGCAGATGCGGCCACAGATTTCCGGCATGGCGTTGGTCGCCGCGGCAATCTCATAGGCTTCTTCCAGTCGGCCTTCCGCGGTCAGCTTCAGCCAATCGGGGATATTGTTGCCCAGCGGACAATGCACCTGGCAGAACGGCACGCCGCACTGGCTGCAACGCCCGGCCTGCTCCTCGGCCTTGGCTTCGATATAGGGCCGGGCGATTTCCTGAAAATCATGGGCACGCTCAGCGGCGGTGCGCTTGGCCGGATAGGCCTGATCCCGTTCCACGAACTTCAGCAATTTTGTTGCGGCCATGGCCCGTGATCCTTTCGATGTGGGTTGCACAACCACATTACCGCGCTTCTGTCACGCGGATTCACAAATTTAGGACAGAATTGCTGACTATTTTTGGACGACCGTAGCCACAGATGCGGATTGATATGGCATTTTAAGACCGCTTCGGCCCTATCGTGCCAGCAGCCACATCAAGGCCACGCTGCCGACGATGATGCGATACCAGGCGAACGGCGCAAAACCGAAGCGGCCAACGATGGCGACAAAGGCCTTCACCACCGCCAGCGCCACCACGAAGGCCACACCAAAGCCGATCGCGATCGCCGTGATGTCATCGATCGCCAGTGCGTCGCGGCCCTTGTACAGCGCATAGGCTGTCGCGGCGGTCATCGTCGGCACGGCCAGGAAGAAGCTGTATTCGGCGGCCGTCTTGCGCTCGACCCCGGCCAGCAGCCCGCCCATGATCGTCGCGCCAGACCGGGACACCCCGGGGATCATCGCGACACATTGGCCGATGCCAATCAGCAGCGCCGTCAGGCCGGGGATGCTTTCAACCCCCTCATGGCGTGCCTTGTGCGCCATCCGCTCGATGACCAGGATGGCCACGCCGCCAACAATCAACGCGATTGCCACCGTCATCGGCGATTCCAGCATCAGCTTGATGCTTTCATAGGCAAAGACGCCCACGACCATCGCCGGCAGCACGCCCAGAAAGATGTTGCGGGTGAAGGCGATGGCCTTGGCATCCCGCTGCACCAGCCCGCCGATCACCCCTGCAAAGCGCTGCCGATAGGCAACCAGCACTGCCAGGATCGCGCCAAGCTGGATGGCGATCTTGAACGCCAGTTCCGCTTCACCGGTGAAGCCAAGCAACTCGCTGGCCAGGATCAGGTGCCCGGTCGAGGACACCGGCAGAAATTCGGTCAGCCCTTCGATGATGCCAAGCAGGATGACAGTCAGCAAATCCGCTGAGGTCACGCCGCCTGCTCCGCCTTGGCAAAGCGTCCGCCCCGCCGGTAGCGCTGCATCATCTGCGGCAGATAGGCCGACAGCGGCGTCGGCGTGATGCCCAGATCGACCAGCCCCGGCATGCCGGGCGCGCAGATATTGCCCAGCTTCAGCATGGCAAGCTGATCGCTGTTCATCGGCATGAACGGCAGGACATCGCCCAGCCGGGCCAGCATGGATGAAGTGAAATCCGAAAAGCCCACCACCGGTCGATCGAGGCCGGTAAGGTCCGAAATCATCTCCAGGATCGCCTTGAAGCTCAGCACATCCGGCCCGCCGAGCTCGAAGATGCGCCCTGCTGCGTCGCTGCGCGTCAGCCCGGCGACCGCGGCATCGGCGACGTTGCGCACGTAAACCGGTTGGAACAGGCTTTCGCCGCTGATCGCCGGCAGCACGGGTGACAGGCGGGCCATGGCGGCGAAGCGATTGAAAAACTGGTCCTCCGGCCCGGCGACGATGCTGGGCCGCAATACGACGGCGCCGGGCATCGCGGCGTGGACCAGGGCTTCGCCGTCACCCTTGCTGCGCGCATAGGGAATGCGGCTGCCGGCATCGGCGCCGATGGCCGACATCTGCACATAGCCAACCGCGCCGGCCGCTGCGGCGGCGCGCGCCGCACGGCCGGCGCCTTCGGCTTGCAGGGTGGCGAATTTCTGCTGGCCGTTTTCAGCCAGGATGCCGACCAGATTGACGCCAGCCGCGGCGCCGGCGAACGCCGCCGCCATGTCGGTATCGGACCGGATGTCGCCCGACACGACCTGTATTTGCCCAAGATCACCCAATGGTTTCAGAAACAGCGCCGAATCGGCATGGCGCGACACCACCCGCACCCGGCAGCCCGCCTTGGCCAGCGCCTCGACGACATAGCGGCCCAGGAAACCGGCTCCGCCGATCACCGTCACCAGCGCGCCGGCTGCCAGTGGTGAGGCCTGTTGCGTCGAGTATGTCATGGTTGCAACCTCTAACGTTGCCGGGCCGGCTTGTCGCGGGGCAGATTGCCCTGCGGCGCGCGTGGCCCATGAAATCGTGCATTATCCTGCCGTGGCAATTGACAAGCCCCGATTCCACCCATATCAGCCGCCGCCTACCCCGTGCCCAGATGGCGGAATTGGTAGACGCACCAGCTTCAGGTGCTGGCGCTCGCAAGGGCGTGGAGGTTCGAGTCCTCTTCTGGGCACCATCTTTTCGTGATGATCCGCCAAATTTTTCCATGCAGTGGCGTGACGGAAGTACGTTGGCCGGCACTCCGGCCTGTGCAGCGTTGACCTTCTCGATATGGACGCGTGGACTTAACGCGCATTTTGCCACATTGGCGGCACCGTTTGCATTGTTGGCGGCAACCGGTCGGTCCACAGTGATGGTCGCTCTGCGGCGCGGGCCGAAGCTGGATGCGGCGATTGGCGCTGGTGCTCAACCATTATCTGTGGCGTCAACTGCACCATGACGGGGCAAATCTGTCGTTCTGGTGCTATAGGAGGATCATGAGCACGAATCCGAACCCTCTGCCGACCGATATCCAGCATTTCGCGCCGAAGTGGCCGCGGTTTGATTGGGAGGACCCTTTGTTGCTGGCGAGCCAGTTGACGGAGGAGGAGATGATGGTGCGCGACGCGTCGCGGGCCTTTTGCGATGCGGAGCTGGCGCCGGGGGTAAAGCTGGCCAACCGGCACGAGACATTCGATCCGGAATTGATGAAGAAGTTCGGCGCGGCGGGGCTGCTGGGGCCGACGATCAAGGGCTATGGCTGTGCTGGTGCCAGCTATGTGGCGTACGGCCTGATTGCGCGCGAGGTGGAGCGGGTGGATTCGGCTTATCGCTCGGCGATGAGCGTGCAGTCGTCGTTGGTGATGCACCCGATCCATGCCTATGGCTCCGAGGCGCAGCGCGAGCGCTACCTGCCTGGCCTGGCGTCCGGCGAACTGATCGGCTGCTTTGGGTTGACCGAACCGGATGCGGGATCAGACCCGGCGGGCATGAAGACCCGCGCCAAGGCGGTGCAGGGCGGCTGGCTGCTGAACGGTGCCAAGATGTGGATCACCAATTCGCCGCTGGCCGATGTCGCGGTGGTGTGGGCCAAGTGCGATGACGAGAAGATCCGCGGCTTCGTGGTCGAGCGCGGCGATGTGGGCTTCAGCACGCCAAAGATCGAAGGCAAGTTCTCTCTGCGCGCCGGCATCACCGGTGAGATCGTGCTGGCCGATGTGCATCTGCCCGAGGATCGCATCTTGCGCGGTGTCGAAGGCCTGGCCGGTCCGTTCGGCTGCCTGAACAATGCGCGCTATGGCATTGCCTGGGGCGCGATGGGGGCTGCCGAATGGTGCTGGCATGCAGCGCGGCAATATACGCTGGATCGCCAGCAGTTCGGCCGGCCGCTGGCGGCGACACAGCTCATCCAGAAAAAGCTGGCCGACATGCAGACCGAGATCACGCTGGGCCTGTGTGCAGCGCTGGCTGGTGGGCGATTGCTGGACGACAAGCGCCTGGCGCCGGAAGCCATCAGCCTGCTGAAGCGCAACAATTGCGGCAAGGCGCTGGCGATTGCGCGCGAGGCCCGCGACATGCACGGCGGCAACGGCATCAGCGATGAATATGGTGTCATCCGCCACGTGATGAACCTGGAAGCGGTCAACACCTACGAAGGCACCCATGATGTCCACGCCCTGATCCTGGGGCGCGCCCAGACGGGTCTGCAGGCATTTTATTGAAGGAGGCCTCCCGTTGGCCGATCTGTTCGACAACCCGCTGGGCCTCGATGGCTTTGAATTCATCGAGTTTTGTGCGCCGGCCAAGGGTGTGCTGGAGCCGGTGTTTGCGGCGATGGGGTTCACGAAGGTCGCCCGCCACCGCTCCAAGGATGTGCAGCTCTGGCGCCAGGGCGGCATCAACCTGATCGCCAATTATGAGCCGCGGAGTCCGGCGGCCTATTTTGCCGCCGAGCATGGGCCGTCGGCTTGCGGCATGGGCTGGCGGGTGAAGGATGCGGCGGCGGCCTATGCCCTCGCCATTGAGCGCGGCGCCGAGCCGGTCGAGACCCGCACCGGGCCGATGGAGCTGCGGCTGCCGGGGTTCCGCGGCATTGGCGGTTCGATCATCTATCTGGTGGACCGTTACGGTCCCGGTCTGTCGATCTATGACATCGACTTCGTCTATGAACGCGGTGTTGATCCCAACCCGGTGGGTGCCGGCCTGCAGATCATCGATCACCTTACCCACAATGTCTACGGCGGGCGCATGGTGCATTGGGCGGGGTTTTACGAACGCATCGCGGGCTTCCGCGAGATCCGCTGGTTCGACATCAAGGGCGAATATACCGGCCTGACCAGCAAGGCGATGACGGCGCCCGATGGCAAGATCCGCATCCCGCTGAACGAGGAAGGGCGCGGTGGCGGCGGCCAGATCGAGGAGTTCCTGCGCGCCTATAATGGCGAGGGCATCCAGCATATCGCGTTCGCCTGTGATGATCTGCCGGGCGTGTGGGATCGGCTGAAGGCCATTGGCACACCGTTCATGACGCCGCCGCCGGCAACCTATTACGAAATGCTGCCCGAACGCCTGCCCGGCCATGGCGAACCGGTCGAAGAACTGCAACGCCGCGGCATCTTGCTGGATGGCACCACCGGGGACGGCAACAAGCGGCTGCTGCTGCAGATTTTCTCCGAAACGATGATCGGCCCGGTGTTCTTCGAGTTCATTCAGCGCAAGGGCGACGAGGGCTTTGGCGAGGGCAATTTCAAGGCGCTGTTCGAATCGATGGAGCGCGACCAGGTGCGGCGCGGGGTGCTGCATGTCGAGGAGCCGGCCGAATGAGCGCGCCAACCCGGGCCCCCAGCCTGGCGCGCATCCACCACGTCGCCTATCGCTGCAAGGACGCGGCCGAAACCGTGGCCTGGTATGAACGCGTGCTCGGCATGGAGTATACTACCGCCTTTGCCGAGGATCATGTGCCGTCCACCGGCGCCTATGACCCGTATATGCACGTGTTCCTGGATTGCGGCGGCGGCAATGTGCTGGCGTTCTTCGAATTGCCCAACCAGCCCGAGATGGGCCGGGATACCAACACGCCCACCTGGGTGCAGCATATCGCCTTCGAGGTCGCGTCCGAAGCCGAACTGTTGAACGCCAAGACGCATATCGAGGGGCTGGGCATCGAGGTGCTGGGGCCGACCTGGCACGGCATCTTCAAGTCGATCTATTTCTTCGATCCCAACGGCCATCGGCTGGAACTGGCCTGCAACATCGGCACTGCCGAGCAGCTCGCCGAGCTGAAGCGGGTGGCGCCGGCGATGCTGGATGAATGGGCGCAAACCAAACGCGCGCCCAAACATGCCGCGTGGCTGCACGTACCGCCGGAATAAAGCGTGCTTTCAATCCATAAGAATATGGGGCGGCACGACTGCCGCCCCATACTCGGTCGTCAATGAGGCAGTGATCCGTATCAGAAGTTCACACGCACGCCGCCCATGAAGCGCGAACCAAATTGTTCGAATTCATAAACGCGCTCCGGCGCGCCATCGTAACGGATGCCGGGGGTGTCGGTCAGGTTGTTGGCGTCCACGAACAGCTCCATGCGCGGGCTGATGGCGTAGCGGGCCGACAGGTCCAGACGACCAACGCTGCTCCAGAAGCGGTTGCCGACCGCAGCCGTGCTGATCGAGTCAAGCCATTCGCCGCGCTTCTGATAGCTGACGCGCAGCGACAGGCCATATTGTTCATAATAGACCGACGCGTTGTAGAGATAGCGCGAGGTATCCGGCAACTGGATCTTGTTGCCTTGCGGCGTGATGGCGTTGGAACGGTTGATGGTCAGGTTGGCCTGAATACCGAAACCTTGCGCCCAATCCGGCGCGCCGATCCGGTCCAGCAGGTCGGCGAACGGCTGGGTATAGGCGATTTCGATGCCCTTCAGCTCGCCGGAACCACCATTCAAGGTCGTGTTGAATTCATAGGTCGAACGCGCAAAGCCCGGCTCATCCAGTTCCGTGGTGCCGAAAACTTCCGAGGAGTTGAACAGGACGCCGCGGATTTTCTTGTAGTAGACACCGACCGAGAAGAAGCCGCGGTTGGCCATATACCATTCGAAATAGGCATCGACACCGACGGCCTTTTCCGGTTCGGCCAGCGGGTTGCCGCCGCTGATGATCTGCAGATCGTCGTTGATGTTGAGGTTCGGCCGCAGCAGCGAATAATCGGCACGCGCCGCACCGGTGTTCACCGACAGGCGCAGCTTGATTTCGTCGGTGGCGTCATAGTTCACATGCAGGCTGGGGAAGAACAGCGTATTGGAATTGGACACATTCAGCGGTGTCAGCACGTTGTTGATGCGGCCCAGAGCGCTGCCGGTATTTTCAAAGCGCTCGGCACGGACACCGGCGACGATGTTGCCGTTTTCGAAGAACATCGTGCCCATGACATAACCGGCGAGCACCTTTTCGGTGACGCGGTAGTTGTTGTTGTCCGCCGCCGCCTGGTCGATGGTGAAAGCGCCGGCTGCCAGATAGCTGTCCAGCAGCGCTTCGGTCGTATTCTGATCGAGCTGGGTGAAGGTATAGTTGACCGGCAGACCAGTGACGACCGGCTTGCGATCGATGATGTCGGCCTGCTTCGGCAGGGCGATACCGGCCGCGGTCAGCGTGGCCGGCGTAACCAGCCGCACGGTGCGGTTCGACGTCTTGTCGCGATCGTTATACTGCATGCCGAACTGCAGCTTGGTGTCGTTGCCGAACAGATTGATATTCCGGTCGATATCCAGTCGCGCCGTGTAGGCATCGGTGCGGTCGCGCCGCCGCAGCCGCGAGATGTTCACCAGATCAAGCTCGTCGGTCGAGATGAAATCGCGGCGGTTGCCGCGCGAGAAATTGCCTTCAGCGTCGACCAGCGTCTGGAACAGCGACAGCTTGGGATCGAGCGGATCGGTGAAATCATAGGTGACGCTTGGGCGGCGGGTGCGATCCGCCGGGCTGCGCCAGTTCGAGCCGAACCGCGGGAATTGCTCGTCGTCGCCGCGGGTGAAGTTGCCGCGCCAGCTCACCTTCCACTCGCCGAGCACATGGTTGCCGCCCAACGTGTTGGTGAAGATCGTTTGCGGCGAATTGCTGGTGCCCCATTGGCCTTCGAGCTCGACGCCAAAGATGGTGCCCTGCAGCGGCGTGTTGCCGGTGCGGATATCGGCAAAACCGGTGCGGCGCGCGGTGAGCTGGGGCGCGGTGCTGTTGGTGGAGACCGCGCCATCGTCGAAATCGAAGATATAGAGCTGGCGCTGTTCCTGGTCGCGGAACTGAGTCCACACTGAGCTCAGGAAAATCTCGTTGTTGTTGTCGGGGCGCCAGTCGAGCCGGCCGGTGAAGGACTGGTTGGAACGGGTCAGGCGATAATAGCGATTGTCGAAATTATTCACCCAGAAACGATCATCACGACCGGGCAATTGATCGACGTTCGGACGCGTCCAGCGCGGCTCGAAATTGTCGGTGATCATGTCGACTTCGAAGCGCGAGGCGGACAGCAGGATACCGACCGTGTTGTTGAAGAAGCGATCCGAGATATGGCCGTTGACATTGTACTGGCGGCCGCCACCCAGTTCCGAGAAGCCGAGACCAAGGTCAACCGCGACCTTGAAGCCGGGGTAATCGAAGGCGCTGCGAGTCTGCACGTCGACGTTGCCGGCGACGGTTTCACCGGTCAGATCGGCGGTGACCGCCTTGCGCACGATCACTTTCGACGCGATGGCCGACGGGATGGTATCGAAGCGGGTGGTGCGGCCCGAGGGGCTGACGACGTTGATGCCGTCGAACGACACGGTGGTCCAACTGTTGCGGGCGCCGCGCAAGCTGATGAAACGATCCTGGCCCTGGTCGCGCTGAATGCCGACACCGGGGAGGCGACCGAGCGCGGCGGCGAGGTTCTGATCGGGGAAGCGGCCGATGCTGTCGGCGGCGAGCACGTTGACCAGTGCGGTCGACGAACGCTGCAACTGCAGTGCGGCGGCTTCGGATTCGGCGATGGGGCGCGAGGCGATGACGGTGATGGTGCCGGCGTCATCATCGGCAGCGCTGGCGCCCACCGTGATCTTCGCTTCGGCGACGCTGTTGGCGGTGACCGTCACGGTCTGCTCCACCGGGTCGCTGCCGAAATACCGCACGGTGATGCGGGCCAGGCCGGCCGGCGCGCTGCGGATCAGGAACTGGCCGTCCGGGCCGGTGGTTTCAACGATGTTGGACCCTTCGATGCGCACGGTGGCGCCGGCAACCAGGTTGCCGTTGCGATCCGACACGGTGCCGCTGATCTGGCCGGTGGCAGTGGCGGCGGCCGGGGCGGCAGCGGCGGCTGATTGCGCAGCAGAGGTTTGGGCGGCGGCAGGCAGCGCCGCCAGCAGGGTAGCGCTGGCGGTGGCCAGCAGGATGGCACGGTTACGGCTCATGGCAATCTCCTTGGGACGCAGAAATCTGTCCGGTGCGCGGGTGCGCATCGGTGGGTGGTTGTTGGGGAGGGACGTCGTGCCGCCGGCCGCAAAGCCGGCGGCAGAAAGGTTAGAAATCCGGGCTCTTGTAGGGCAGCGTGTTGTCGAACCGCCGGGTGGGCGGGGCTGTGTTTTCCTGTTTCACCAAACGCTTGGCGTTGCCGCGTTTTTCGATAACCGCAGCGTCATACTGCACGCCATCGGCGGTGTAGGCGGTGTAGCTGAGGCGATTGCCGTCGATGCCGATCACCTGGAAAAACTGGCCATTCTCGCCCTGGCGCTCCAGTTTCACCCCGGTTGGCGCATAATCATCCCAGCCCTGCTTGCGGAACTGATATTGCTTGGGCCCCGAAACGCTGTTGACGAACATGGTGGTCAGCGTGTCGCCCACCTTGAAACCCGTCCGGCGCGGCGCCTGGGCAGCGGCATCGAGCAGGCCGCGGGCATAGGTATGATCATGGCCCTGCAGCACCAGATCGACACTATGCTTGTTCAAGATCGGCAGCAGCAGGTCGCGACCCGCCTTGTTGTCGCGATCGCCGCCGGAGCTGAACACTGGGTGGTGCATCGTCACGATCCGCCAGCGCGCTTTTGATGCCTGCAACTGCGCATCCAGCCATTGCGCTTGCGGCGTCAGGTCGGGCTGGTTGGTGTCGAGCACGAACACATCGAGGTCGGCCGAATAATGCACGACATAGGCCGTTTCCTGCACGGACGCCGGCAGCGCGGCATCCACCGGCAGACGGAACTGCGGGCGCCACAAATGGCTGAGCATGCGGCGACGCATGGCATCGGCCGGGTCGGACATGTCATATTCATGATTGCCGGCCACCGGGATCGCCGGGATCATGGCATGCAGAAAGCCGCCGGCCTTGAACCAATCGGCCCATTCGACGTCGCGGCTGCCGCGGTTCACCAGATCGCCGGCGTGCAGCATGAAACGCGCATCGGGTGCGGCCATGAAGGCGGCGCGGATCGTGCGCGACCACAGCGACAGCACGCCATTTTGCGCATCGCCCATGTAGATGAAGCGGATCGGCCCGGCGGTGGGTGCGGTGCGCGTCTGGAACCATTCGCTCCAGTGGCCATCGCTGCCCTGGACGCGATAGGCGTAGAGCGTGTCGGGCTTCAGGCCATCGAAGCGGACGCTGTGATAGGCCACCGCCGGCAGCGTATCGTTGGCCTTGATCGGGATGACCCGGCCATTGTTGACCAGCGTGCCCAGATCGACGCGCTCGGTAACGGCGGGCACGCTGCGGCCAACCAGATCGATGCGCGCATCGGGTGTGGCCAGCGCGATCTCGGCACGCGTGACGGCAACATTGGCAGCCGTGCGCCACGACACTGCAAACGATGTCGCGGGATCGCCTTCGAACGTCGCGACGATTCGATCGGGCCAGGCGCTGGCGCCCTGCCACGGCGGTTGGCCGTGATCATCATCGTGCGCCGCAACCGGCATGGCCAAGGCCATGGCGACTGCCGCCATCATCAAAATTCGCATTGTTGACCCCGTGTACCCTGTCTTTGTTGACGCGCCCTTAGGCTGGTTTCATGACGCGATAGCGACGGGACCTTTGCAAATTTGTGACTGGTTGCGGACGAATGTCGCACCCCTTTTCCGCTGCCTGGGCCCAGGATTTTTCCTTGCTGCTTCATCATGGGATCGAGGGTCAGTCCGGGTTCGGTTCCAGCAGCGCCGGCTTGGGCGGCGCGGGCGTTTGCCAAATGATTCGAGTGCCTGCCATCGTGGGTGACGCGCAATCACCTGCCCATCCGCTGCAGCCTTGCGGCGAATTCGCGTTCGCGGCCGCGATTTGCCGTTTGTTTCAGGCAGTTCATCCTGCGTTGGAACCGGTGCGTGCACAATTTATGGTAACTACGGTCTATCGTTGCGCTGATCTGTTGGAAAGCCCCGCGCTGGCGCCAAACGAGATGTCAATTGCAATGTTGGCATACCGCTGGCACAAGCGCGGTTGCTAGGCTCGGCGGCGCGATGGAACCGTCGTATGGCCGGGCCGTTCTGTATCAGAATCGAAAGGACACAGGCAATTTCATGGCCAACGTGATCATCGCAGACGACCATCCATTGATCCTGGCCGGCCTGGAGGCCGTGCTGAGCGCAGCCGGGCACAAGATCGCCGCGCAGACCAGCAGCGGCGAAGCAGCGCTGGCTGTCGATGGCGGCGACCTGTTTCTGGTGGATATGAAAATGCCGGGCGGAACCGGCCTGGATGTGTTGCGAGCGCTGCGCGACCGCCAGGATCCGCGCCCGCTGGTCTTGTTGACCGAAGCCATCGACACCGCCAGCCTGCGCGAAGCGCTGGCGCTGAACATCAACGGGGTGGTGATGAAGGCGAGCGCGCCTGCCCAATTGCTGATGTGTCTCGAACAAGTGATGTCGGGGCAGCGGTGGCTGGACCCCAGCCTGATGGATCAGGCCATGGCCGCCAGAACACCGGCCGAGGAAAATATACTGACGCAATTGTCGGCGCGCGATCAGTCCATCGTGCGGCTGGTGGTGTCGGGCCTGCGCAACCGTGACATCGGCGAACGGCTGGGCATGACCGAAGGCAATGTGAAGGTCACGCTGCACCGCATCTATGAACGGCTGAACGTCGCCAACCGGGTGGAGCTGGCGATGCTGGCCCGCGATGCGATGGACGCGATAGCGGCGGCGTGACGCTGGCATGACGGGGGCCGCCCTTATCGGGCGGCTGGCGCGAACAGGCGCTTCACCTCGGGCTGCTCCTCGACGCTTTGCACCAATGCCGGCACCAGCTTCATGTCGGGCGCTGCCTGTTCGAAGGCATAGCCCAACGCCAGCAGCCGCGCTTCGCTCCAGGCCGGGCCGATGAACGACAAGCCGACCGGCAAACCGCGCACGCCGCCCATCGGCACGGTGAGGTGCGGGTAGCCGGATACTGCCGCGAGCCCGCCGGCACCGCCGCCGGGTGATTGATCGGCATTGACCGGATCGATGAACCAGGCCGGCGCTGCGGTGGGCGCCACCAGCACCTCGACCCTGGCATCGGCCAGCAATTTGTCGATCCCTTCTTTGCCGGCCAGCCGCAGCGAGGTTTCGCGCGCCTTCAGATAGTCCGGATCGGTCAGGCCCTTGGTTGCTTCGGCCTTTTCAAAAATATCCTGCCCGAACAGGCCCATTTCGCTGGCGGCGTTCGCCTTGTTGAACGCGATCAGGTCGGCAAGCGTGCGGGTCTTCACGGTGGCCGGCGTGGTGGCCAGATAGGCACCCAGATCGGCCTTCAGTTCGGTGAGCAGCACCTGAAATTCGTTGCTGCCGATCGCGCGGCGGTCCGGGCCCGTCGTGATGTCGACCAGCACCGCGCCCCCTGCCTTCAGCACGTCCAGCGCGGCGGCAAAGCGGGCGTCAACGCCGGCGTGCCATCCCGTTGCAAAGCGCAGCACACCGATACGGGCGCCTTTCAGGGCGTCGGGGCGCAGGGCTGCAACATAATTGGTCCGCCGCGCGTCGGCTTCGCGCGTGGCGGGGTCGGCGGGATCGCTGCCGGCCAGCACGGTGAGCAGGCGCGCAGCCGTGCGCACATCGCGGGTCATCGGCCCGGCCGTATCCTGGCTGTGGCTGATCGGCACGACATGCGTGCGGCTGACCAGGCCCACGGTCGGCTTCAGCCCGACAATACCATTGACGGCGGCCGGGCAGGTGATGCTGCCATCGGTTTCGGTGCCGATCGCGGCATCGACCATCTGCGCCGCAACCGCTGCGCCGCTGCCCGACGACGACCCGCAGGTGTTGCGGGTCAGCGCATGCGGATTGCGGGTTTGCCCGCCGACTGCGCTCCAGCCCGAAATCGAGGCGTCGGCGCGGATATTCGCCCATTCCGACAGGTTGGTCTTGCCCAGCATTACCGCCCCCGCCGCACGCAGCCGGGCGGCCAGCGGCGCATCGCGCCCAGTCACATTGTCCTTCAGGGCCAGGCTGCCGGCGGTGGTGGGCAGCGCGCCGGCCATGTCGATATTGTCTTTCAGCAGGATCGGCATGCCGTGCAGCAGCCCCCGCGGGGCGCGGCTCTGATCAAGCGCGCGGGCCTGCGCCATGGCATCCGGATCGATGGCGATGACCGCGTTCAAACGGGGATTATAGGCCTGGATGCGGGTGATGGCAGCAGCAGTGTTGGCTTCGGCCACGCCGACGGCATCGCCAGCCCGGGGTGCCTGCTGCGCGACTGCCGGCATCGCCAAGGTTGCCGCCACTCCAACCCAGATCATCCGTATCATATTGCCCCCAACATCACGCCCAAGATCAAGCATGCCAAAAAACCGCGCATTCTCTTGCCACCTCGGGCATGATTTGCAACTGCAACACCAGAAGGGGGACAGGGGCGTGGCCGCGGCAGGGACTGGCAAGGGCGAAACAGCAGGCGGCGACCTGCCCGCCACGCTGCCCAGGCCGGGGCAGCGCGCCGCGCCCGACATGGCCGCGAAGCTGGCGGCGCTCGAACAGGCGCGGGACGCGGCCGAAGCTGCCAACCAGGCCAAGACGCGCTTTTTGATGGGGCTAAGCCACGAAATCCGCACGCCGCTGAACGCCATTCATGGTTATGCCCAATTGCTGGAACGCGGCGCGGCGATTGCGCCAGACGAGGCCGGGCGGATCATTCGCCGGTCGTCCGAACATCTGGCGGATCTGGTCGAAGGCCTGCTCGATATCAGCCGCATTGAATCCGGCGTGCTCAAGCTGAACCGGGAAACCGTGGCGCTGCGCGCGCTGCTGGAGCAGGTGGCGGCGATGTTCAGCATCGAGGCCGGCAACAAGGGGCTGCAGTTCATCTACAACGCGGCGCCCAATCTGCCGCCCTGGGTGCTGGCCGATGAACGCCGCTTGCGCCAGGTGCTGATCAATCTGTTGTCCAACGCGATCAAATATACGCCGGCGGGGCGAGTCACTTTGTCGGTGAAATATCGATCGATGGTAGCGGAATTCGAAGTTGCCGATACCGGCATCGGCATCGCGCCCGAGGATGCGGAGCGCATCTTCCAACCCTTTGATCGCGGCGGTGGGCGGGCGGCCGGCGTGGCGCCGGGCATCGGCCTGGGGCTGGCGCTGTCACGGATGCTGTCGCACGTGATGGGCGGCGATATCGCCGTCAAGAGCGCGCCGGGTGGCGGCAGCCGCTTCGTGCTGAAACTGCTGCTGCCGCAGCCCAATGCCCAGCCCGAAGCCGAAGCGCAGGGCCTGCCAATCGGTTATGAAGGCCGGGCGCGCACCATTTTGGCCATCGATGACGATCCCGGCCAGTTGGCGCTGTGGCAGGAATTGCTGCGCCCGATCGGTTTCAATCTGTTCGTGGCCGGATCGGGCGGCGCTGGCCTGTCGCTGGCGGAACTGGGCAAGCCCGATGTCGTGTTGCTCGATGTATCGATGCCCGGCCTCAATGGCTGGGATGTGGCGCGGCGGCTGCGGGAGCGTTTTGGCCGCCAGATCGTGATCCTGATGGTGTCCGGCAATGCCAATGAACTGGTCGGCGCGGTGGGCGACGGTTTGCACGACGGCTTCGTGCTGAAGCCGGTGGACCAGCATCACCTGTTTGCGACGCTGCGCCGCCATCTTGGCCTGGTGTGGCGCCACGAAGCCGACGAGAAGACACCGGCGGCGCAGGCCGACTTGCCGGTTGCGGCCATGGTGCATCTGGACGAACTGGCGCGGCTGGCACGCACCGGGCGGATGCGGAGCCTGACTGCCAAATTGGCCGAGCTGGCCGCCGCGGTGCCGCAGGCGGCTGCGCTGGTGGCGCGCTTGACGACGGCGCTGGATGATTATGATCTTGTCACCTTTCGCAAGTTGTTGGCCGAACAGGAGGCCGTCGTGCAATTGAGCGATCTGCCGACCGAGGAACCGACCCGATGACCGAAGCCACAAGCGCCTCCATCCTGGTGGTTGACGATGCCCCTGATTCGCTGCGTTTCCTGACCGATACGCTGGAAGGCGAAGGCTATGGCGTGCGCATTGCCCGCGATGGCGAGGCGGCGCTGGATTCGCTGCGCGCCGAATTGCCCGATCTGGTGCTGATGGACGCAGTGATGCCGGGCATCGACGGCTTTGAAACCACGCGGCGCATGAAGGCGGATCCGGCGCTGGCCCGCGTGCCGGTGATTTTTATGACCGGTCTGTCGGAAACCGAACATGTGGTGGAGGGCCTGGCGGCCGGCGGCGTCGATTATGTGAAGAAGCCGATCGTGCTGGCCGAGTTGCTGGCCCGGTTGAAGGTGCATCTGGGCAATGCCCGCATCGCCGCTGGCGCCCAGGGCGCGCTGGATGCCAGCAACCGGCCGCTGGTGGCGCTGAACAGCGCGGGACGCATCCTGTGGACCACGCCGCGCAGTGCCGACATCTTGGCGCAGCGCTTCGGAGCGGCGGCGGGTGATCAATTGGCACCGGCGCTGGTCGGGCAATTGTGGCGGCTGGCCGATGGCGAAGGCCGGGTGAAGCACGAGTTCGCCGGTGGCCGGGTGGAGTTCGCCGCGGTGGCGACACAAGCGGAGGAGCGACATTTCCGGGTGACCGAGACGCTGGAAGGGGCCGAAGAACGCCTGTTGGCGCTGCGCCATGGCCTGACCGAACGCGAGGCGGAAGTGCTGCTGTGGATCAGCCGCGGCAAGGCCAATCGCGAGATTTCCGAGATTTTGGGGATCAGCCCGCGCACTGTGAACAAGCATCTGGAGCAGATCTTCGAGAAGATGGGCATCGAGAACCGTGCATCTGCAGCGGCGGCGGCGGTGAAGACGCTCTCGCAATAGGCCCGCTGGCGTCAGCCGGGCGGCAAGATTGTAATGCACAAGGTGATCAAAGTTATCCTTTTGCAGGTTTTTTGGCACAATCCCTGCCAATAGAATGCGCCCAGATGCAGGGCGCAAAGACGATCGGCAGACGCCGAATGTGACATGGAACTGCGCTGTAGGACAGGCGCGTCGGCTGCGGGCGGGGCCCGTCGAGCAGGTGGAAACCGATACTGGCAAATAGGCTGTGCCGTCGATTCGCGGGCGCATTGCAACCCCGAAACAACCGATTCGGCTTCCACTCGCGGGGAAAAACCCCCGGTTCGCGGCGTTTGCCCGGCTTTGGCGGCCTGCGGATGCGACGAGCCGAGCGAAACTCGTGCGACATGCTGTCCTGGTAATTTACCAATATCGTGCCAATTCCCGAGGGCGGGACGCCCTGCGGTGCCCATTCGGCACGCCCTGCCAGCGCGGGGTAAAATTCGGATCAAATCTATGTTTTTGCGATATTATTTCATGATTACCGAAATGATAGCGCATATTGCGCAGTGGTAAACGCCATGACTCAAGTCCCTGTGCGATAAAGCCCCGGTAATAGTTAATAAACGGCCGTAAACATCTGCTAATTTGCGGTAATAATCATCACCATAGCAGAAATAGCGATACTATTTGTCAACCATTTTGGATGTTGTTCATTCCGAAATCGCGGTTTATCGACGTTATTGGGATACCGGCCGGAGGGAGCAGTGGTTTTCATCCGATCGGCATCAACGGTGATCCCTCCCGACCCGACTATTCGGTGCGGGATCTTGCAACAGGCTGCGGCCGCGACAGTGGGAACTTGACGATGATGAAGATCCTGAACAACCTGAAGAAGAACAAGTCCGGTGCTTCGGCTGCCGAATACGCCCTGATCGTTGCCGTGCTCGGCGGCTTCGTGGTCGGCGGCGCCACCCTGTTCGGTGGCAGCATGGAAACGGCCATGACCAGCGCCGGCACTGCTCTGGAAGCTGAATCGACCGGTTCGTTCCAGTAATGGAAAAATATCCGGGGCGGCATGCGTGCTGCCCCGGATCATCCTGAAACCATGACTCCCGGGCAAAGCGGCTCTGGAGAATTTCACGAAGAGCCTGAACCACACCGCAAGAGCCCGTCCTTTGTATGGACCGACCCAGGGTGCGTTTCTTGAAGGCGGCACATCCGCCGCAGGCAGAGGTTTCGGACAGCGGCATGCTGACCCGGCAGTTCCGGGGGGTCAATGTCGTTGCGGCCGCCAAGGGTAAACCCGAACGCGCCGGCTTCGATCATCACGGCACAGCCCGTGTGGAGCTAGCAGGCAGATGCGTCGGTCTTCCATCATCATGCTGATTGCCGCCCTGTTGCTTGGCATGGTTGCTGTGCTGTTCGCGCGCACCTTCCTGGGCAGCAGCGACAAATCCGGCAGTGGCGGCCGCGTGGCGTTGCGCACCGTGCCCACCGTGGTCGCATCCGCGGATATCAATTTCGGCGAGAAGCTCGCCCCCAACAAATTGAAAGTCGTGCAGTTGCCCGCAGACACGCTGCCGGCCGGCAGCTTTCAGCGCGTCGAGGAACTGACCAGCGGCGAAGGCCGCGCGGCCATGCGCCCGATCGGCGCCAATGAAATCCTCACCCAGACATCGCTTGCAACCGGTGCCAGCCGGCTTTCGACCGCGCCGCTGCTCAACCCGCAGATGCGCGCCATCGCCGTGCCGGTCAGCGAAATCGCCGGTGTCGGCGGCCTTCTCTATCCGGGCGACCGCGTTGACGTGTTCTTCACGCGTCAACCCGAAGAGGCCCTGCCCTATGTCGAGCTGCTGATGCAGGACGTGCGCGTGCTTGCTGTCGGCCTCGACATGAATGTAGGCAAGGACAAGCCGGGTGTGGTGCGCTCCGCCACGCTGGAAGTGTCGCCGCTGCAGGCCCAGAAGATCACGCTGGCCACCTCGGTTGGCCAGCTCAGCCTGGCGCTGCGCCACTTCAGCGACGAAGCACGAGTCCGCTTGCAGACCGGCCAGTTGATGGACCTGAACGACGGCACCGTGACCCGGCTGGTCCGCAAACCCGGCACCGGCGCTGCCGCCCCGGCGGCAGGCGGCGCCCCGGGACCAGGCGCGCCGCCGCCGCCAAAAGGCGTTACCGTGATCCGCGGCGCCACCACCACCTTCCAGCCGGTGATCGGGCCATGATGAACCTTGCTTTTCGCGTCCCAGTGCAGGGGGCGGCGCTGGCCGCAGCCCTGCTGTCCACCGCGGCATTGGCGCAGCCGGCAGCGAACCAGCCGATCGCCAGCTTTGAAGCCCGGACCGGCCTGGCGCTGACCCTGCCGATCAACAAGTCGCAATCGCTGCGCGTGCCGCGGCCGTTTGCGCGCATCGCCATCGGCAACCCCAAGATCGCCGATGTGACGCCGGTGACTGACAATGTCGCCTATCTGATCGGCGTCGCCGTGGGCACCACAAACCTGACGCTGTATGACAAGGCCGGCACGGTGATTGCCGTGGTCGATGTGGCGGTTGTGCCCGACGCGCAAGGGCTGAAGCAGAAGCTGGCCGACATCATGCCCACCGAAGCGCTGGGCGTGCAATCCGCCAATGATGCGCTGGTGCTGCAGGGCACCGCAAGCAGCGCCACCGCCGTGCAGCGCGCCGTCACGCTGGCCGAGGCCTATGCGCCCGGCAAGGTGATCAATATGATGAGCGTCGGCACCGCCCAGCAGATATTGCTGGAAGTGCGCTTTGCCGAGATGCAGCGTGGCACCGCCAAGGCGTTGGGCGTCAACATGGTCAATTATGGCGCTGGGGCTGGCAGTCTGACGGCGAACAACGGCGGCACCATTGTTGCCCCGCCAAACCAGATCAGTGGCGCCTTCGCCGGTGCGTTCGGCTTTGCCGGCCTCAATTTCACGCTGCAGGCGCTGGAACGTGACGGTTTGGTGCGCACGCTGGCGCAGCCCAACATCATCGCGCTTTCAGGCGAAACCGCCAATTTCCTGGCAGGCGGCGAGTTTCCGGTACCGACCGGCGTGGCGGTGAACGGCCAGGTGTCGATCGAGTTCAAGCAGTTTGGGGTGGCGCTGGCCTTCACGCCGACACTGCTGGAAGATGGCCTGATCAATCTGCTGGTGGCGCCGGAAGTCTCCAGCCTCGATCCGGCCGCCGGCATCGATCTGAATGGCTTTCGCATTCCCGGCCTGCGCGTGCGACGGGCGCGCACCACGCTGGAACTGCGCGATGGCCAGACCTTTGCCCTGGCCGGCCTGATCCAGAGCGATTTTCGCGACACGATGAACCGGGTGCCGATCCTGGGCCGGATTCCGATCCTGGGCGCGCTGTTCCGGTCGGGCGGTTTCGAACGGGAGGAAACCGAACTGGTCATCCTGGTGACGCCGCGCATTGTGCGGCCGGTGGCGGCCGGCACCGCGCTGCAACTGCCCACGGACCGCGCCATGGAGCCCAGCGATGGCGATTTCTTCCTGATGGGCCAAACCGAGCGGCTGCGCACGCCGGGCACGATCCTGCCGCTGCCCGGCCCGGCCAGCGCCATCAACAAGCCCGGCGGCATCGCGGCCGACCATGGCCATATCGTGAGGTGATGCAGATGATCAGGGTCAAGACAATCTGTTGCCCGCGTGAACCATTGCTGGGGCTGTTGCTGGCCGGCGCGGCCCTGCTGGCGACGCCGGTGCTGGCGCAGGATCGCGGGCTGGGGCTGGTTGTGCAGAATAATGTGCATGCTCAACTCGTTGATCCCAACCCGGCCTATGCCGGCGTGCCGATCGAAGGCAGCGACGGCCTGAAGGCCGACACCGCCATCACCCGTTATCGCGGGGGCCGTGTGCAGCCGCTGCAGCCCTTCACGGGGGCGGCGAATGTTGGCGCGGCCGGCGCCGGCGCGGCAGCCAGCAGCGCGCAACCTGCAACTGCCGGTCCGCGCTGATGGCACTGCTGGCACGCCTGGGTGCATTGGTTGGCGACGGCAGCGCGCCGAGCGGGCCGGAACTGGTGGAAGGCCCGGCCCTGCGAGTCACGCTGGTGCTGGAACCGGCGACGGCCGGCAAGCTCGACATGGCGCGGTTGAATGTCCTGAACGCTGAAATTCGTCCCTTCGATGGCGGGTTGGACGCGTTTGCCGCCAATGCGCCGCTGATCCGCCGCACCGACATGGTGGTGGTGGAGATCGATCCCGAGAATGCCAAGGCACTGGCCGCGCTGGAGCAATTTGCCAGCGGCGTCGGCGGCCGCATCCCGGTGGTCGCCGCCGTGCATGATCTGACGATCTCGGCCACCCGCCGCCTGATGCGATCCGCCATTGCCGATGTGCTGCCAATCCCGTTCAGCCTGGAAGAATTGGGCCAGGCCATTGAATCGGGCCGGGAACGCATCACCCAGGCCCGTACCGGCGATGGCCCGGTGCGCATGGCGCATATCGTGGCCTTTCAGGGCGCGTTGGGCGGCATCGGCACCAGCATGATTGCCACGCAGGCGGCGCAATTATGGGCCAAGGATCGTTCGGTGCTGCTGATCGACATGGATCTGCAGCGCGGCAATGCGGCGCTTTATCTGAACCTGAAGCCGCGGCTGACCATTTCCGATCTGATCGAAGCGGATGACCGGCTGGACGGCGAATTTCTGAAGATGGTGTCCGAACGGCACCAATCCGGCCTGTCGGTGGTGGCCGCACCCGCCGACATGAACCCGCTGGATTCCCTGACGCCGGATTTCATCGACCGGTTGATGGACCAGGCCGCCCAGCAGTTCGACATGGTGGTGCTCGATATGCCGGGCATCTGGATGGACTGGACGGCGGCGGCACTGCAGAAGGCCGACATCATCGCGCTGGTGACGCAAATCACCGTGTCGGGCGTGCAGCAGGCGCGCCGGCAACTGGATGTGTTTGATGCCAATAATCTGGGCGAACGCGTGCGGGTGGTGATGAACCGCATGACCCCCGGCCTGTTCGGCAAATATGACCTTTCGGATGCCGAATCCGCGCTGCGCCACCGCGTGCATTTCGCGCTGGCCAATGATTATCCCACCGTATCGGCGGCGCTGGATGAAGGCCGTTCGCTGAGCCAGATCAAGATGAAGGCGCGGATCGAGAAGGAAATCCGCGCCATGGCCGCCGCGCTGACCGAAGAAATGACGGCGATGGGGGCAACCGCATGATTTTCCCGACCCGCCGCAAACCGCCGGCCACAGCCGAAATGCCGGTGACCACCGAGAACGGCACGGCACCCGCAACGCCGGCGCCCGTGCTCGCGCCGGTGGTGAGCATCCGCGATCGCCGGCGCGATGATTATACCGAACTGAAGGTGATGCTGCACCAGCAGTTGATCGACCGCATCAACCTGGCCGCCCTGGAAACCATGACGCGCGAGCAGATGCAGCGCGACATCGGCGATATCGTCCAGGAAATGCTGAAGGAAAACAACCAGGCGCTGAACGCGGCCGAGCGGCGCCAGTTGGTGGAAGATATTCTGGATGAATTGCTTGGGCTGGGGCCGCTGGAGCCGCTGCTGAAGGACCCGACGATTTCGGACATCATGGTCAACAGTGCCACCAAGGTGTTCGTGGAACGCCGCGGCCGCATCGAAGAAGTCGGCACGCGCTTTGCCAGCGACCAGCATCTGCTGCGGATCATCGGCAAGATCGTGTCGGCGGTGGGCCGGCGCATCGATGAAAGCTCCCCGATGGTCGATGCGCGTCTGCCCGACGGCAGCCGCATCAACGCCATCATCCCGCCGCTGGCCATCGATGGGCCCTGCCTGTCCGTGCGCAAATTTCCGCCCAGCCGCACCAGCCTTGATATGCTGGTGAATTATGGATCGTTGACCGTTGATTGTGCGACGATGATGAAGGCAGTGGTGGCCAGCCGCCGCAACGTGATCGTTTCGGGCGGCACCGGTTCGGGCAAGACCACCATGCTCAACGCCTTGTCCGGGTCGATCGGCAGCCACGAACGCGTGGTGACCATCGAGGATTCGGCTGAGTTGCAGTTGCAGCAGAGCCATGTCGTGCGGCTGGAAACGCGCCCGCCCAATATCGAAGGCCGCGGGGAAGTGACTCAGCGCGATCTGGTGAAGAATGCGCTGCGCATGCGGCCCGATCGGGTGATCCTGGGCGAAATCCGTTCCGGTGAGGCGTTCGACATGCTGCAGGCGATGAACACCGGCCACGATGGATCGATGACGACGCTGCACGCCAACACGCCGCGTGATGCCATGTCCCGCCTGGAACAGATGATCGGCATGTCGGGCATCGACATCAGCCCGAAATCGGCGCGCGCCCAGATCGCATCGGCAATCAACGTCGTGCTGCAGCTCGAACGTCTGCAGGATGGCACCCGCCGCGTCACCTCCGTGGCGGAAATCACCGGCATGGAAGGCGACATCATCCTGATGCAGGAAATCTTCAAGTTCGTGCGGGAAGGCGTCGATGCCGAAGGCAAGGTGATCGGCGAAATGCGGCCGATGGGCGTCAGGCCCAAGTTCATGGAAGTGCTGAAATCGCGCGGCTATGATCTGCCGTCGACGATGTTCGATCCCTTCCGGCGGCGGGAGGGCTGATCCGATGCTGCCCGACTTCATCGACCCCGAATATGTGCTGTACGGCATCGTGTTCCTGGCCGTCGTGCTGCTGGCCGAAGGTGGATTCCTGTGGTGGCGCGACACCTATGGCCCCAAGAAGCGCGTGTCGAAGCGCATGGCCATGCTGGAGCGCGGCGCCACATCCGAAGAAATCATCACGGCACTGCGGCGCCAATCGACCGACGTGTCGAAGTCCCTGTTGCCCTCGGTCATCCGCTATCTCGATGCGCGCATGAACCAGGCCGGAATCCGGATGAGCGCGCAGCGCATGCTGACGATCATGGCAAGTGTAACCATGTTGATTGGCTTTTTGTTTCCGTTGCTTGGCGGCATCACCGGGCAGGTTCGCTCGGCGGGTGCCGTGTTGCTTATCGTGTTGTTCGCCGGCGGCATCGGCATTGCGCTGCCCGTGTTGGCGATCAACTATCTGGCGGCCCGCCGCCTGAAACTGCTCGAGAAGCAGTTCCCGACCGCGCTCGATGTGCTGGTGCGCGGTTTGCGCGCTGGCTACCCGATCACCGGCGCGCTGGAACTGGTGGTGTCGGAAATGCCCGACCCGCTGTCGTCGGAACTGGGCCTGGTGCTGGCCGAGATGAACTATGGCTATCCGCTGCGCGACGCGTTGGTCAATCTGTCAGAACGGGTGCAGACGCAGGATATCAACATGTTCGTCGTGTCGGTATCGATCCAGACCGAAACCGGCGGCAGTCTCAGCGAAATTCTCGATGGCCTGGCCAAGGTGATCCGCGACCGGGCGGCGATGGTGCTGAAGGTGCGCGCGCTGGCATCCGAAGGCAAGATGACCGGCGCACTGCTGACCGCGATGCCGATCATCACCTTCATCGGGGTGTTCTGGTCCACGCCGGAATTCTATCTCGATGTGGTGGATGATCCCTGGTTCATGCCGGGCGTCATCGGCATCGTCTTCCTGTTCACGCTGGGCGTCGTCGTCATGAACCGCCTCATTGCGATCAAGGTGTAACACCGATGTTCAGCGATGATCTCGTCAACTGGATCGTGCTGGGGCTGGTGTTTGTCGCCGTCGTGCTGGTGGTGATGGCGCTGGCGCCGCTGGTGCTGGGGCGCACCGACATCAAGGCGCGGCTGGCGGCCCAAGGCGGCAGCGCGGTAGCCGATAGCGGTCCCGGCAGCATCCGCAACGATCAATCCACCACCGTATGGGCGCGCCTGGTGCAGGAGGTGGAGCGGCGCGGCATGAGCCTGACCGATTCCACGTCGGATCGATTGTCTGAAAAGCTGGCCCTGGCCGGGTTTGACCAGAGCTATGCCCCGCGTGCCTTCACACTGGCGCGTGCGGTCGGTACGCTGGGGCTGTCGTCGCTGCTGGTGCTGGTGTTTGCCGCCACCGGCAATTGGCCGAGCGCCGGCAAGCTTTACATGATGGTGATCGGTGCAGCGCTGTTCGGCCTCTATCTGCCCGGCATCATCGTGTCGTCACGCGCCGAAAATCGCGCCAAGGAAATCCTGAACGGCTTTCCGGACACGCTCGATCTGGTGCTGGTCTGTCTGGAGGCCGGTCTCGGCATCGATGCCGCGTTCAACCGGGTTGGTTCCGAAATCACCACGTCACACCCGCTGCTGGCCCGGCTGTTTGCCCAGGTCAGCCTGGAACTGCGTGCCGGACGCAGCCGTGAAGTCGCGCTGCGCATGCTGGCCCGCAAGAGCGGTGTGCCGGAAATCACCGCCTTCACCACCCTGATCATCCAGTCCGACCGGCTGGGCGCGTCGGTGGCGACGGCGCTGCGCATCTACGCGTCTGAAATGCGCGAGCAGCGGCGGATGCGCGCCGAGGAAAAGGCCCACCGCATCCCGGTGCTGCTGTCGGTCCCGCTGGTCTGCTTCATGCTGCCCACCATGGTCGCGGTGCTGATGCTGCCGGCCGCCATCGGCATGAAGCAGCAGATGGCCAAGGCCGACGAGCAGAAGGCGGCCAAGGCGCAATGAACCCGGCATCCCGCCCCGCCGCCGGCATCGCACTGGCGCTGGCCATGGCCTCGCCCGCGGCGGCGGCGCGCAGCCTGCCCGATGACATGAAGGCGCGTGCGACCGGCATGCCGGCCAGCGCCCTTGCCGCCGGCCAGGACAGCGAAGGCGCGCTGGACCAGGGCCGCGCGCTGCTTGCAGCCAGCAATCCCGCCCAGGCCATTTCGGCGTTTCGCATCGCCCTGGCCCAGGCGCCGCAATCGGTGGCTGCGTTGAACGGCATTGCCGTTGCCTATGATCGGTTGGGCCGTGCCGATCTGGCGCGACAGCATTTCGAAATGGCGCTGGCGCTGGAGCCTGACGCGGCCGACATTGCCTATAATCTGGGGCTGGCGCTGGTGCGTGGTGGCCAGGATCGCGCGGCGATCCCGCATCTGCAGCGCGCCGCTGCCGGCAACGATCCCCGGGCGGCGGCCGCCGCGCGCCGCATGCTGGCGCTGATTGCCGCGCGGTTGACCGCCCCAGAGGCACCGGCCGCCATGGCCGCCGCGCCAGCGCCGGCGCCGTCCACAGCCGGCCCGCGCATCGACATTGCCAGCAGCGGAGAGGCCGTGCTGGTGCTGGCGCCATCGCCGGCAAAATCACAGGATGCAGCACAGGATGCGGGCCCGGTGCGGATGGCGGCCGCGGCCGTGGCGCCGCCGCCGGATCAGCCCGGTGCGGCTGCGCCGGCGGCGGCGATGGCCCTTGCCCTTGTCGAGCGGCTGGGCGATGCCGCCGCCTTGACCATTCCGCAGACGGTTTCGATGAACAGCGTTCCCAGCCGCGAAGAAGCGCCGATGCCCGCCCCGGCCTTGATTCACATTGGCCCGCAGCAGCCGCAACAGCAACCTCTGCCTGCGGCGCCGCGGCGCACGGCGCTGGCAGTGCCGGCGCTGCCACCCAAGCCGACCCTTCCAGAACCGGCGCAACCGGCCAATCGGCCCGTGCCAGCCATGGCCGCTGCGCCGCGCCCGTCCGCGCCCGCCGCACTGCTGGTGCGCTGGCGGCGGGCCGATGTCGAACAGGGCATCCTTGCCAGCAATCAGACGGTCAGCAATCGGGCGGTCAGCAGTCGCGAGACACCACTTCCGCCGCCCGCACCAGACGATGACAAGGCCGCGATCCGGCTGGCCATCGCCCGACTGGAAGCCCTGGTGTCCAGGATCGAGGTGCAGCGTGGCTGAGGTCGACGATTTCGTACCGGAGTGTGCCCCGGAGTTTGCCGAAGCCATCGCCGAACCGCCGGCCGAGCCGGTGCGGACCGTTTCGCTGCGGCGTTATCATCGCGCTGCCTTCGTCGTGCTGCTGGCCGCCCTGGTCGTGGCGCTGGTGACGCCGGCCTGGGCCGGGCGCCGCCCGCCAAAGCCCGATCCGGCCACGGCAGCCAGCACGGTGGTGGCGCCGCCCGGACCGGAAGCGCTGGCGATGCTGGATGCGGCCATCGCCGAAGGCCGCATGGACGCAGCCCGCGCGCTGATCGCGCCGATGTGGGCCAGCGGCGCGCCCGCAGTGGCCCTGCGCGCGGCCGAGCTGGCGCTGGCATCCGGATCGTTGCCGGAAGCCGCCGAAGGCTTTGGCGCCTTGACAGACGGGCCGCTGGCCGGGCCGGCGCTGCAGGGGTTGGGCATCACCCGCCTGAAACAAGGTCGCATCGCCGATGCGGCGGCCGCGCTCGATGCGGCGGTGGCGGCCGATCCCGGCCTGGCCCGGGCCTGGAATGCCCGCGCAGTGATTGCCGATCGCCAGCGCGACTGGGCTGCTGCTGATGCTGCCTATGCCAAGGCGATTGCGGCGCAGCCCGGCGAAGCGGCCTGGCTGGCCAATCGCGGCTGGTCCCACCTGCTGCGCGGGCATCATGTGGCGGCCGAACAGGATCTGGCGGCAGCGCTGGCGCTGAAGGCCGATCTGGTGCCGGCCCGCACCAATCTGGCCCTGGCCCGCGCGATGCAGGGCCGATACCAGGATGCCTTCCGCCAATCCGACAAGAAAACACTTGCTGCCGATCTCAACACCGTCGGCTATGCCGCCATGGCCCGCGGCGACCTGAGCGTGGCGGAGGCCTATTTCAACCGCGCACTCAGCCTCAATCCGCAATTCGATCGGGCCGCCTGGGCCAATCTCCAATATCTGGTGGCGCTTAAGGGCGACGCCGGGCGGGCACAGTGACGATTGCCGAGGCCGGCCTGCTGCTGATGGCGCTGGCGGTGCTGGCAGCGGCGGGCTTTGATCTGTGGCGGTTCGAGATTCCGGACACGCTGACCATCCTGATCATCGCTGGCGCCGTGCTGTTCGGGTTTGGCACGCCGGGCTTTGATTGGGCGCAGCATGCTGCAGCCGGCGGCGCCATGTTTGCCTTTGGCTTGCTGGCCTTCACGCGCGGCTGGCTGGGCGGCGGCGATGTGAAGATCATGACCGGCTGCGCCTGTTGGGCCACCCTGCCCAGCCTGCCCGAACAGATGGCGCTGATCGCACTGGCCGGCGGTGTGCTGGCGCTGGTGCTGATGCTGCTGCGCCGATCCCTGGCCTTGGCGGGCGTGACCGGCGAAAATGCCCCCCGCCTGGTCCGGGTGGGCGCGGAACTGCCCTATGCGGTGGGCATCGCCGGCGGCATGGCGGTGTGGGCGATGCGGCACCTGGTGCAGGGATAGGGATCGCCAACCTCCCGTTGCCGATCGCTGTTGCACAATGGCCACGCTGGCCGGCTGTCAAAATATTATCACGCGTTTGAAATCGAAATGTCATTTTGGCGTTGCACTCGGAACCCGAAGTTTAACTTTGGGGGAAACGGCAATGTACGGACGTGGTTTTGGCCTGGCGACGCCGGCCTGGGTCGTGGCAGTCGCCCTGCTGGCGACGCCAGTCGTTGCACAGACTGCGGCGCAAGGCAGCGGCGTTATCACTGGCCAGGTTTCGGCCGCCGACGGCTCGGCGTTGCCGGGTGCCGAAATCATCGTTCGCGAAACCGGACAGCGCACCAGCACGGACCGGCTGGGCCGGTTCCGCTTGTCCGGCGTGCCAACCGGTCAAGTCACTGTCGATATCGATTATCTCGGCTACGCCAATGGATCGCGGGAGGTGCAGGTCACGGCTGGTGCACCGGTTGCGGTGTCCATCACCCTCGATTCCCTTGAAGAAGCCGGGATGATCGTCGTGACCGGCGGCCTCATGGACCAGACCGCGCGCGCCTTGAACCAGCAACGCACGGCCGACAACACCACCAACGTGCTTTCCGCCGATGCCATCGGCCGCTTCCCTGACATCAACATCGCCGAAGCGCTGCAGCGCGTGCCCGGCATCGGTGTGGAGCGCGACCAGGGTGAAGGCAATTTCATCTCGATCCGCGGTGCGCCGTCTGAATTCTCGGCGGTGTCGATCGATGGTGTGATCGTGCCATCGTCCAGCCCCGATACCCGCGCGCTCGATCTCGGCACCTTCCTGTCCGATGTCGTCAAGCAGGTGGAAGTCAACAAGACGTTGCTGCCCTCTCAGGATGCCGATTCGATCGCCGGCTCTGTCAACCTTGTCACCCGTTCCCCATTCGACAATCCGCGCCTGCGCATTACCGGATCGGGCGGCGGCAGCTACAACGAACTGGGCGGCACCAGCGACTGGCGCACGCAGGGCGTTGTCTCGAACGTGTTCGGCAAGCTGGGCGTGCTGCTTTCGGGCAGCATATCGCAGACCGATCGCCGGCTCGACAATGTCGAAACGGTCTGGGACGTGGTGCAGCTTGCTGGTCAGGACCGCGTTGTTCCGGTGGAAAACGAATTCAAGGACTATGACACCCGCCGCCGCCGCGTGGCGCTGACCGGCGCATTCGAATATCAGCCCGACGATGCCAACAAGCTGTTCTTGCGCGGCACCTGGACGCGCCGCACCGACGATGAGTTCCGCAACCTGCTGGCGCTGGTGCTGACAGACGGTACGCTGAATGCCGGTTCCAGTGATCTGGTCGGGAGCTGGCGCAACACGCGCTATGCCAAGGAATTCCGTCACCGCATCGTGCGCGACACGGTGTTCACCACCTCCGCTGGCGGCGAACACCAGTTGGGCGACCGCACACGGCTCGATTACACGGTTGGTTACACGCGCAGCGAGCAGGACTATCCGATCCGCGCCCAGCTGCTGTTCCGATCGAATCTGCGGCCCACCATAGCTTATGACTATGCACAGAACCCGAATGAACCGGCCTTCTCGATCTTCGAGACGCGGGAACATCTCAACCTTGGCAGCTATAGCTTCCGGCAGAACACGTTCCGGGAACAGGATACCATCCTGAATGAATATGCCATCGGCGGAAATCTGCTACTGACCGAACGCAGCCTGTTCGGCGCGCGCGCCGAATTCCAGTTCGGCGCCAAGGCGCGGATCCGCGACGTGTTTGCCGACAACGAACAGTGGCGCGACCGGCGCGGCGCGGCTGCGCCCACCCTCAGCCTGCAGCAGTTGCTTTCCAACGATCCGTCCACCAATTTCGGCTATAATCTGGGCAACAAGTTCGACCGGACGCTGGGCACCCAGTATTTTGCCACCATTCGCAATACCTCGCAGGTGGATGGCACCTTGCGTGCGGAAAACTCCATCGTGTCCGATTATTCGGCCAATGAAGACATCATTGCCGGTTATGGGATGACCAAGCTGCTGTTCGACAAGGGCAGCCTGATCCTGGGTTTCCGCGTGGAGAACACGCGGTTCAGCGGTGAAGCCTTCCGGTTCGATCTGGTCGACGAAGTCGCCGTGCCGACCAGCGCTCGGCGGAGCTACACCAATTTCTTCCCCAACGTCACCGCCCGGTTCGAACTGGCGGAAGGCCTTGTTGCACGCGGTGCCATCACCGGCGGCGTTGCCCGGCCCAATTTCCGCGATGTCGTGCCGCGCGTCGAGGAAAACGACGAGACCGGCGGGAACTTCGTCGCCGTGTCGCGCGGCAATCCCGATCTGCGGGCAACTGTCTCCACCAACTTTGATGCCAGCCTGGAATATTATTTCCAGCAACTGGGCGTGGTGTCGGCCGGTGTGTTCTACAAGGATCTGAAGGATTATGAATTCGACATCGTGCGGTTCGGCCAGTTCAACGGCATGAACGCGCGGATCGCCGAAAAGGACAATGCCGACAGTGGTCGCATTATCGGCTTCGAACTGGCAGCGCAGGGCAATTTCACCTTCCTGCCCGGCTTCCTGAAGAATTTCGGCGCCTATGCCAACTACACCTTCTCTGATGCGAAGATCACGCTGCCGTCGGACGTACCCAATCGCACCGGTTCGGTGCGCCTGCCCAACCAGTCTCGCCACGTTTACAACATGGCGCTGTTCTATGAGGTCAAGGGCTTCAACGCTCGCCTCGCCTACACCGGCCGTTCGGATTATGTGGACGAATTCTTCGGTGATCCGCGTCTGGACAGCTTCTGGGAAGGCCGCGACCAGCTTGACGCAACATTCAGCGTGGACGTGACCAAGAACATCAACGTCTATTTCGAGGCCAAGAACCTCACCAACACCTTGGGTGTGCGTTACAATGGCATCCGGGCTCGCACGCAGGAAGTCGAGCAGTTCGGCCGCCTGTTCTTCCTTGGCGCCCGGGCCAACTTCTGATCCGATCCAATCGTTTGAAAGGGATGGCGATGCGCCGTGTCACGCTTGCGGCCATCGCCATGTTGTTGGCGGCGCCGGCCTTTGCCCATGGCAATCATGGTGGGCTGGCGGCGCAATATCACAACAAGCCGACGGCGGGCGCCGTGCCCGCCACCGGCCGGCAATGGCTGCCCGGTGATCACCATATCCATTCCGAATTCAGCGCCGATTATCAGGCCGATCCGGCCAGCCCGCAGACTGCGCCGATCCCGCTGCTCGGCAAGGATGGTCGCTATGCCATCGTCAAAAATGCCGAAATGGCGCGGCAGTTCGGCTTGCGCTGGATGGTGAGCACCGATCATGGCGGGCCGAACCATTCGAAACTGAACTACGAACAGGCCTGGCCCGAAGTGAACCGCGCCCGCACCGCCGTGCCGGAAATGCTGATTTTCTATGGCATGGAATTCGATACGCCGGCGGGCGATCACAGCAGCCTGATCATCCCGTTCACCGGCGACGAGCGCGACCAGTTGCGTGCCATCGAAGCTGGCTTTTCCAAGCGTGAACCCTGGCCGCGCGATCCGGCGTGGGACACCGAAGGCCGCATGATCGATGCGCTGAAACAGATGCGCGACCAGAAGGCGCCGCCGGTGCTGATCGCCAATCACCCCAGCCGTTCCGCCACCGGCCCTTTCACCTGGGGCCAATATACACCGGCCGAATTCCGCAACTGGAACGATACCGCGCCGCGCGTCGCGATCGGCATGGAAGGCGCGCCCGGCCACCAGGCCAGCGGCCTGAAACCGGGCGGCAGCCGCGGCGGCTATCGCAACAGCCCCACAATGGGCGGGTTCGACCAGATGACGGCGACGCTGGGCGGTTTCTGGGATTCGATGCTTGCCGAAGGCCGGCGCTGGTTTATCACGGCCACGTCCGACAGCCATGCCAACTGGCGCGACGGCGGCAATGATTTCTGGCCAGGCGAATATGCCAAGACCTATGTGCAGGCGCGGCCTGATCATGGCGACATCATCGATGGCCTGCGGTCGGGGCGCATTTTCGTCACCACCGGCGATCTGGTGTCCGAAGTGGACGTGATTGCCACCAGCGGCGCGCGCACGGCCGGCATCGGCGGCACGCTTATGGCCCGCAAGGGCCGCCCGGTGACGGTGACGATCCGCCTGCGCGATCCGGCCGCCGCCAATGCCGCCGGCAACACCCCCAGCGTGGCGCGCGTCGATCTGATCCTGGGGCCGATCACCGGCCCAGCCGCCAATCGCAGCACCGATCGGGCGCCGGGCACGGCGGTGGCCAAACGCTTCACCGCCGCTGATTGGCAGCGCGATGGGGAGATCATCACCATGGCCTGGCAACTGCCGCCGCTCAGCGGCCCGGCCTATCTGCGCGTGCGCGGCACCAGCACCGCCGAACTGGAGCCGACCGCCGACCCCAAGGGCGAGAATCCCTGGGATGACCTCTGGTTTTATGCCAACCCGATCTTCATAGTGGCAAAATGATCATGTCGCGCGCATCCGTTTTCCTCACCACGCTGCTGCTGGCGGCCTGCGCGCCGCCGGCGGTGGTGCCGCAGATCACCACCGTCAGCGTGACGGCAGACGGTGAAACCGTGCCGGTGGCGACCCTGGATGATGCCGCCGACGATCCGGCGATCTGGCGCAATGCCGCCGATCCCGCCGCCAGCCTGATTGTCGCCACCGACAAGAAGCGCGGCCTGCACGTCTATGGTCTGGATGGCGCCGAGCGTAGTTTCGTGGTGGCGGGGCGCGTCAACAATGTCGATCTGGCGACCACCCCGGCCGGCGTGATCGTGGCGGCCAGCGATCGCAATGATGATGCCAACGGCAAGATTGCGCTGTTCCGGCTCGACCCCGGCACAGCGCGGCTGCTGCCGCTGGGCGTTGTGCCCGCCGGCCCCGGCGAAGCCTATGGCATCTGCCTGTGGGCAACGCCGGGCGCGTTGACCGCCTTCGTGACGTTCAAGGAGGGCACTGTCCGCCAGATCGAGCTGGATGCGCCGGCCGCAACCGGGCGGATCGTGCGCACCATGAAACTGGGCAGCCAGCCCGAAGGCTGTGTGGTCGATGCGCGCACCGCCCGGCTGTATGTCGGGGAAGAAGATATCGGCATCTGGCGTTTCGATGCGCGCGCCGCCGCCGGGCCGAAAGGCACGCTGATCGCCCGCGTCGATGGCAAGCGGCTGTTCGATGATGTCGAAGGGCTGGCGATTGCCACCGAGGGCACGACGAACGGTGGCTATCTGGTGGCGTCTTCGCAGGGGGACAACGCCTTTGCCGTCTATCGCCTGTCCGATGAGCGCTATGTCGGCCGCTTCCGCATCGGCGATGGCCAATTCGGCGGCACGCAGGAAACCGACGGGATCGAGATCAACGCCGCCGATTTCGGCGCGGCCTACCCGGGCGGGTTGATGGTAGCGCAGGATGGCGACAACCAGCCGGCGCAGAATTTCAAGCTGGTCAGCTGGGCCAAGGTGAAGGCTGCGCTGAAGCTGCGCTAACTGCGCGTTTGACCCGCCGCGCGTCCTGCTTCACCTTGCGCAAAACAGCTTGGGGAGAGGCGGCGATGGCGCTGCTTGAGGGATATCAACGTTTCACCTTCGCGCGCGGGGGCTTCGGCCATGCACGCGTGCTTACGGCCACCATCACCGGCAACAATCCGGTCAACGGGGTCGATGAGCAGATGCACCATGAACTGGCGCGGGTGTTCACCGATCTGCAGCAGGACAAAGACAGCGATATCATCGTGTTGACCGGGGCGGGGCGCGCCTTTTGTGCTGGCGGCGATTTCGACTGGTTTGAAGAACAGATCGCCAATCCCGCCCAGTTTCGCGATATCGGCTGGGACGCCAAACGCATCGTCACCAGCCTGCTCGATATCGAAAAGCCGGTGATCTGCCGGATGAACGGCGCGGCTGCCGGGCTGGGCGCCACCATCGCCCTGCTGTGCGATATCATCGTGGCCGACGAAAATGCGGTGATCGGCGATCCGCATGTGAAGGTCGGGCTGGTGGCCGGCGATGGTGGCGCAGTGATCTGGCCACAATTGATCGGCTATGCCCGCGCCAAGGAATTTCTGATGACTGGCGATCTGATCAAGGCGCCGCGCGCCGAAGCGATGGGCCTGATCAACTACAGCGTGCCCGGCGATCAACTCGATGCCAAGGTGACCGAGATGGTCAGCAAATTGATGGGCAATCCGCGCTTTGCGGTGCGTTGGTCGAAAGTGGTGGCCAATCAGCCGCTGCGAGTGCTGGCGCAGCAGTTGATGGATGCCTCCATCCCCTATGAAACCCTGTCCAACCTGGCTGCCGATCGCGCCGAAGCCGTCCGGGCTTTTCGCGAACGCCGCGCACCGAATTTGACGGGCGAATGAGCGCGCCCGCCCTGCCACCGGTGACCTACACCGACGAGCCTGACCATGTCGGCCAGTTGCGCGACACGATCCGAAAGTTCGTCGCCGCCCATGCGCCGCGCGAAAAGCGCATCCAGTGGGACCGCGATCAGCGCTGGCCGCGCGATGTCTATGCCGAATTGAACAAGCTGGGGCTGACCGCGCTGACCGTGCCGGAGGAATTTGGCGGCGCTGGCCAGGATCTGGTCGCGGCCATCGCGGTGATCGAGGAATTGTCGCAGGCTGGGGCGTTTCTGGCCGGGCCCTATATTCACACCGCATTTTATGGCGGCATGAACCTGTCTGAAAACGGCAGCGCCGAACAGAAGGCCGAATTCCTGCCCCGGCTGGCCCGCGGCGAATTGTTCTTCGCCTATGGCCTGTCGGAGCCTGATGTGGGCGGCGATCTCGCCAGCGTCACCACCCGTGCGCGACTGGAGGGTGACGAGGTGGTGATCGACGGCGCCAAGCGCTGGTGCACCGGTGCCGACTGGTGCCATTATATCTATACGCTGGTGCGCTCCGGCCCTGCAGAGGACCGCTATCGCAACCTGTCGTTCGTGCTGATCCCTTGCCATGCGCCCGGCGTGCGGATGCAGGATATCCACCACGCCAACCTGCGCTACACCGCCAGCCAGGATGTGTATTTCGATGGCGTGCGGGTGCCGAAGGCCAATATCGTTGGCGGCGAAGCCATGTGGAACCAGGGCTGGAAACTGCTCGCCGGCCGCGCGCTGGATGTGGAGAAGCTGGAAATCACCGCGGTCGCCTTCGGCATCGCCCGCGCTGCGCTGGATGAAGCGTGGGATTATGCCCAAAGCCGCGTGCAGTTCGGCAAGGCGATCAGCCAGCATCAGGCCGTGCGCCACAAGTTGGTGGTGGCGCGCACCAAGCTGCAGGCGGCGCGGCACATGCTGTATCACGCGGCGTGGCTGGCCAATGAAGGCCGGCCGTGCAGCGCGGAAACCAGCATGGCGAAACTGTTTGTCGCCGACGTGGGCGTGGAGATCGCGCTGGCGTGCCAGCAGGTGATGGGCGCCTATGCGCTTTCGGACGCGTTCGACATGGAGCGCCATGTGCGTGATCTGCTCGGCATGCCGATCGTGGGCGGGTCCAGCGACATGCAGAAGAATAATCTGGCCGGCCTGTGGAAATTGTGATGGGCGCCCTCTCAGCCGCTCTCGCCCTTGCCCCCACCATCACCGCCCGCGCCGCCGATACCGAGCACGCGCGCCGCCTGCCGGCCGATCTGGCCACGGACCTGGCCCATGCCGGCCTGTTCCGGATGCTGGTTCCACGCGTGCTCGGCGGCAGCGAAACCAATGTGGCCACCATGTTTGCCACGTTGGAGGCCCTGGGACGCGCCGATGCGGCCACTGGCTGGTGCGTAATGATCGGCGGCACCACGGCGCTGCTGTCGGCGTGGCTGCCTGAAGACCATGCGCGGGAAATCTGGGCTGATCCCAACGTGATCACCGGCGGTGTGTTTGCGCCGATGGGCAAGGCGGCGGCCGACGGCGATCATTATGTCGTTTCTGGCCGCTGGGCCTGGGCATCGGGCAGCGCCAATTGCGCCTGGCTGCTCGGCGGCGCGGTGATCCTCGATGATGGCCAGTTGCGGCGACTGCCGAACGGCGCGCCCGATCACCGCATGATGGTGATGCGGCGCGATGATGTGGAACTGCTCGATACCTGGGATGCGCTGGGCATGCGCGGCACCGGTTCGGGCGACATGGCTGCCAGCGATGTGCGCGTGCCGCAGAGCCGCAGCGTGTCCTTCTTCACCGATACGCCCCGCCACGATGGGCCGCTGTATCGCTTTGCGCCGTTCGGCCTGCTGGCGCTCGGCATCGCGGCGGTGGCCAGCGGCAATGCGCTGGGTGCGCTCGATGATCTGAAGGCGCTGGCCACCGCGAAAAAGGGCCAGGGATCAAGCCGCACGCTGGCAGAACGCAGCGTGGTGCAGGCGGATTTCGCGGTGGCCCACGCCGATCTCGATGCCGCGCGCGCGCTGGTTCATGCCGAAATCGCCAGCGCCTGGGACCGGGTGACCGCCGGCGATACGCTCGATCTGCCGGCCCGCGCCCGGCTGCGATTGGCAGCGACACGGCTGACCCAGGTTTCGGCGCGGGTGGCGGCCAAGATGCACGAACTGGCCGGCGGCAGCTCGGTCTATGCCAGCCATCCACTGAACCGCCGCTTCCGCGATGCGCATGTCGCCACCCAGCATGTGATGGTGGCACCGCCCACGCTGGAACTGGCCGGGCGGGTGCTGCTCGGCCTGCCCACGGATGACATGCTGCTATAATCCGCGATTGGCGGGACGCACCTGCACGGTGACAGGCCCGGCCGGGACATCGGTGATCGTGCTGGCAAAGGCCAGACGTTGATCGGGGGCAATCATCGCGGCCGGCGGCGGGATCGTCCAGTCCCGCACCGCTTCACCGCCCACCAGCATCTGCGCATGCAGCGCCGGGACGGCAACGGAACGGCGGCCGGGGTTGGCGATGGTGCCGGTCACTTCCAGGATGGCGCTGCGGCCGGGCAGGCTGGTCTTGCGCGCGGTAACCGCCACATCGAGCCGCGGCGGCGGCGGTGCAACTTGCGCCAGCAGATCGCCGACACCGGGCAAGGATTCGGGATCGATGCGGCCAATCCACAGCCCAACCGACGCGGTGGTCAACGCCGCGCCCAGCACGATCGCCAGCAGCCATTTGCCCCATTGCGGCCGATCGGGATCGGGCTGCGGCGCGGCGTCTTCGGGGTCTGGCGCGGTTTGCGGATCAGGCTCCGGCGGCGGGTTGCGGGCGGCGCGCACCTCCTCCTGCACGGCGGCGACCGCCTCATCCTCGTCAATCTCTTCGCCCGGCACCCAGCGCAGGTTGCAATCGGCGCATTTCAGCCTGGCCCGGCGCATGACGACGCCGATCTCCAGACGATATTGGGCGGCGCATTGGGGACAGGTGACGATCACGCTGCCACCATAGGACAAAGCCGCGTGGATAAGGAAGCGCCGGCTTGCAGGCTGGGCGCGAGGCGGGCAAAGGCAGAGGCATGCACGATATAAAGTTTCTGCGCGCCGACCCGGAAGGCTTTGCGGCGGCCCTCGCCCGGCGCGGCGTGACCGACGCTGCATCGGCCCTGCTGGCGGCTGATACGGCATGGCGCAGTGCGGAAACCGCGCTGCAGGAGGCATTGGCCCGCCGCAATGCCCTGTCGAAGGACATCGGCGCCGCCATGGCCGCGAAGGACGGCGCCCGTGCCGACACGCTGAAGGCCGAAGTCGCGGCGTTGAAGGAAACCATGGCGGGTCTGGAAGAGACTGCACGCACCGCATCGGTGGCCGCGGATGCGGGCCTGGCATCGCTGCCCAATCTGCCGGCCGCCGACGTGCCCGATGGCGTGGACGAGCATGGCAATATCGAAGTGCTGCGCTGGGGGACCCCGCGCGCTTTCGATTTTCAGCCACTGGAGCATGACATCGTTGCAGCGAAACTGGGCTATGATCCCGAAGCGGCGGCGCGTGTGGCCGGGGCGCGCTTTGCCGTGCTGAAAGGTCCGCTCGCCCGGCTGCAACGCGCACTCGGCCAGTATATGATCGACGTGCAGACGGGGGCGCATGGCTATAGCGAAACCTATGCGCCGCTGCTGGTCGGGCGGGATGCCGCTTATGGTGCGGGTCAATTGCCCAAGTTCGAGGACGATCTCTTCAAGACCACCGACGGCCGCTACCTGATCCCCACCGCCGAAATGAGCCTGACCAATCTGGTGGCCGGCCAGATCATCGACGCCGCCGACCTGCCGATCCGCATGACCGCGCTGACCCCCTGTTTCCGCAGCGAAGCCGGCAGCGCCGGGCGCGACACGCGCGGCCTCATTCGCCAGCACCAGTTCGAAAAATGCGAGCTGGTGACAATCTGCACGCCCGAACAGGCCGAGGCCGAGCACGCGCACATGCTGGCCAGCGCCGAAGCCATCTTGCAGGCGCTGGAATTGCCCTATCGCCGCATGCTGCTGTGCGCCGGGGACATGGGCTTTTCAGCCCGGAAGACCTATGATCTGGAGGTCTGGCTACCCGGCCAAAATAGCTATCGCGAAATCTCGTCCGTGTCCGATTGCGGTGATTTCCAGGGCCGGCGCATGAACGCCCGTTGGAAAGTCGCTGGCGAAAAAGGCAGCCGCGGCCCGGTCAATACCTTGAACGGCTCCGGGCTGGCGGTTGGTCGCACCCTGGTTGCCGTGATTGAAAATTATCAGCAAGTCGATGGCAGTGTCATCATTCCGGCGGTGCTGCAGCCCTACATGGCCGGCATTACCCGGCTGGAGCCTTGATTATGCGTATATTGGTTACGAACGACGATGGCATCAACGCCCCCGGCCTGGTCGCGCTGGAGGCCATCGCTGCCGAATTGTCGGATGATGTCTGGGTGGTCGCCCCGGCCGAGGAACAGTCCGGCGCCGGGCACAGCCTGACGCTGAGCCAGCCGGTGCGGCTGCGCGAAATCGCACCGCGGCGCTTTGCCGTGCGCGGCACCCCCACCGATTGCGTGATGCTGGCGCTGGGTGCGGTGCTGGAAGATCACAAGCCCGATCTGATCCTGTCCGGCGTCAACCGCGGCGGCAATCTGGCCGAAGATGTCACCTACAGCGGCACCGTGTCGGCTGCGATGGAAGGCTGCCTGGCCGGCATCCGTTCCATCGCGCTGTCGCAGGTGATGTCCGATTACACCGCCGGCATGGAGGATTTCACCACCGCAACGGCACATGGGGCGGGCATCATCCGCCGCGTGGCCGACACGGAATGGCCGGAGGGCGTGCTGATCAACATCAATTTCCCGCCGGTCGCCGCCGATGCCGTGGCCGGCGTGCGCGTGACCGAGCAGGGTTTCCGCGATTACGGCAATATCCACCTGGTCAAACGCACCGATCCGCGCGGCTTTCCCTATTACTGGCATGGGTTCGGCAAGGAAAAGCCAGCGCCTGGCCATGAAACCGATCTGAAGGCGATGCACGAAGCCTGTATTTCGGTGACGCCGCTGCATCTGGACATGACGCATTATCATTCGCTGGCCCGGTTGAAATCCGCATTGGCGGATCTGGCCGAACGCTGATGCGGGCCGCCGGCGCCCCGGCCCTTCTGTTGCTGGTCGTGCTGGCCGGCTGTTCCAGCAGCCCGCGCTCGCCATCGTTGCGCTCGACGATCCGGGTTGTACCGCCGCCGGCCCCGGCGCCGGCGCCGAAACGCACCGATTGGGTGGCGCGCAAGGTGGTGCCGGGCGCTGTCGTGACGCCGCAAGGGCGGTTCCATATCGTCAAGCAGGGCGAAACCGGCATCGCGATCGCGCGCGCCTATGGAGTGCCGTGGCGGGAAGTGGTGGCGCTGAACCGATTGTCGGAGCCTTATGTGATCCGCGTCGGCCAGCGCCTGCGGCTGCCCGGCCCGGGCACGGCACCAGCGCCGCCGGCCGCGCCGCCCACCGCCGCCAGCCTGGAAGAACGCGCCCGCGCCTTTGCGCTGAATATCGATGATGTGGTGACCGGCGGCCAGCCCGCCGCGCCCCGCCCCGCCCGGCCGGCCCCCGCCACGGTGGAAGAGCCGCCGACCCCGCTGCCCGCCGTCACCGGCAGCGCCCCAGCCTTTCGTTGGCCGTTGCCCGGCCGGATCATCTCCGGCTTCGGCCCCAAAGCCGGCGGGCGCTTCAACGATGGCGTCAATCTGAAGGCCAGTGCCGGCGAACCGGTGCGCGCGGCCGGGGACGGCGTGGTGGCCTATGCCGGCGATGCCATTCCGGGCTTCGGCAATCTGTTGCTGGTGAAACATGCCGGCGGCTGGGTATCGGCCTATGGCCATAACGAGGCGCTGCTGGTGGCGCGCGGCGCTCGCGTGAAGGCTGGCGAAGTCATCGCGCGGGCCGGCCAGACCGGCGCGGTTGCCGAACCGCAACTGCATTTCGAACTGCGCCGCGGCCGCGCGCCGGTGGATCCGGCCAAGGTGATTGGCGGGCGTTAGCATGACGTGTCACACTTGCGTCGCGCCGGATTCCAGTTCAGGGGCCGCGCCATGAACGACAGCATCGCCACGGCGCCGCGGGTCGGCATGGTGTCGCTGGGCTGCCCCAAGGCATTGGTCGATTCCGAACGCATCCTCACCCAGTTGCGCAGCGACGGCTATGCCCTGTCGGGCGATTATGCCGGCGCCGATGTGGTGATCGTCAACACCTGCGGGTTCCTGGATTCGGCCAAGGCCGAAAGCCTGGAAGCCATTGGCGAAGCCATCGCCGAAAACGGCCGGGTGATCGTGACCGGCTGCATGGGCCATGAGGCCGACGCCATCCGCGCCCGCTTCCCGGCGGTGCTGGCCGTGACCGGGCCGCAGCAATATGATCAAGTGGTCAGCGCCGTGCACGATGCCGCGCCGCCGGTTCGCAGCGCCTATGTCGATCTGGTGCCCGACCTCGGCCTGAAGCTGACGCCGCGCCATTATGCCTATGTGAAAATTTCCGAAGGCTGCAATCACACATGCGCCTTCTGCATCATCCCTGATCTGCGTGGGCGCCTCGTCAGCCGCCCGCCGGCCGCCATCATCCGCGAAGCCGCTGCGCTGGTGAACAGCGGCGCGAAGGAACTGCTGGTGATCAGCCAGGATACCTCGGCCTATGGTGTCGATCTCAAGCACGCCCGGTCGTCGCTGGGCGGGGTGGATCGGCGCGCGCACATCACCGATCTGGCGCGCGAGCTCGGCGAACTCGGCGCCTGGGTGCGGCTGCATTATGTGTACCCATATCCGCACGTCGATGATCTGATGCCATTGATGGCCGACGGGCTGGTGCTGCCCTATCTCGACATTCCGTTCCAGCATGCGTCGCCTGCGGTGCTGAAGGCGATGAAGCGTCCGGCCAACGAAGCCAAGGTGCTGGAGCGTATCGCCAAGTGGCGCGGGCTGGTGCCCGATCTTGCCATCCGCTCCACCTTCATCGTCGGCTTTCCCGGCGAGACCGAGGAAGATTTCCAGTATCTGCTCGATTGGCTGCAACAGGCGCAGATCGACCGCGCCGGCTGTTTCAAATATGAAGCGGTGGACGGCGCGCGCGCCAATGCCCTGCCGGGCGCGGTGCCGGAGGATGTGAAGGAAGAGCGCTGGCATCGCTTCATGGCGGTGCAGAGCGCGATTTCCGAAGCGCGGCTGGCGCAGAAGATCGGCCGCACGCTGGATGTGCTGATCGACGAGGTTGACGACGAAGGCGGTGCGTCGGGCCGCAGCAAATATGACGCGCCGGAAATCGACGGCATGGTGCATCTGCGCGATTGCAGCGGCGTGGCCCAAGGCGACATCATTTCGGTGCGCATCGAAGATGCCGACGAGGTCGATCTGTTCGGGGTACCGGCATGACCGATTTTGCCGCGATGTTGGCCCCGGCCGATGGCCAGCCGGCAGTGCCGTTGATCCCGCTGGCGGCCGATCAGTTGGCAGCATGGCTGGCAGGTCAGGGCGAGCGGGTGCGCACTGGCGTGGCCGCGCAAGGCTTCAAGGCGGCGGCTGATCAGGTGGCGATGATCGCTGGCGATGGCCCGTCCGACTGGCTGGCGCTGGCCGGGGTGGCGACTGGCGCGCTGGGGCCGTGGGCACTGGCTGCGGCGGCACAGAAATTGCCGCCCGGCCGCTATGCGCTGGCCGGCGAATTGGGCCAGGCCGGGCTGGGCTGGTGCCTCGCCCAGCATCGCTTCACCCGCTATCGCCGCGCCGAACCGGTGGCCCCGCGCGTGCTGACCACAACCAGCCTGGCCGCGATTCACGCCGCCGTGCCGGAGGCCGAAGCCGTGGCGCTGGTGCGCGACCTGATCGACACGCCGGCAGGCGACCTGACCCCGGCCGATCTGGCGCAGGCGGTGATCGACATCGCACGTCCCTTCGGCGCCGATGTGCGCGTGGTGACTGGCGAGGCGCTGCTGTCGGAGAATTTCCCGGCCATCCACGCCGTCGGCCGCGCCGCCAGCGCTGCGCCGCGCCTGATCGAGCTGTATTGGGGCGATGCGGCCCACCCGCGCCTGGCCATCATCGGCAAGGGCATCACTTTCGACAGCGGCGGGCTGAACATCAAGCCGACCAGCGGCATGGCCAACATGAAGAAGGACATGGGCGGCGCCGCGCATGCGCTTGCACTGGCCCGGCTGGTGATGCAGGCGGGCCTGCGCGTGCGGCTGCATATGCTGATCCCGGCGGCGGAAAATGCCATATCCGGCAATGCGTTCCGGCCCGGTGACATCATCGCGACGCGCGCTGGCAAGACGGTGGAGATCACCAACACCGATGCCGAAGGCCGGCTGGTGCTGTGCGATTGCCTGGCGCTCGCCGCCGAGCACAGCCCGGAATTGATGATCGATTTCGCCACGCTCACCGGCGCGGCGCGGGTGGCGCTGGGGCCGCAATTGCCGGCGCTGTTCGCCAATGATGATGCGCTGGCCAGCGAATATCTGGCCGCGGGCGCCAGTGTTGGCGATCCATTGTGGCGGCTGCCGCTGTGGGCGCCCTATCAGGACATGCTGAAATCCGAAGTCGCCGACATGGTCAACAGCGCCGATGGCGGCTTTGCCGGCGCGATCACTGCGGCGTTGTTCCTCGAACGCTTCGTGCCGGCGGGCCTGCCATGGCTGCATCTGGATACCTTCGCCTGGACGCCGGCCGCCAAGCCCGGCCGGCCCAAGGGCGGCGAGGCGCTGGGGCTGCGCGCCGCCTGGGCGATGTTGCGCAGCCGTTATCAATGAGCTGGGTGCTGAAAGGCCCGGCGCAACGCTTCGAGCCGCGCGAATGGTTCGCCGGGCCGGAGCATGTCGAACTGGCGCTGGCCGGCGACATTGCTGCGGTGCGTTTCGTCGAGCCGCGGTCTTTGGTGTGCACCGTGCCGCGCGTGATGCTGCGCAAGGGGCCTGGCGCACACGTCGAGGCGGTGAGCGAATTGCTGTTCGGTGAGACGTTCGAGATCGTCGATGTGAAGGACGGCCATGCGCTCGGCCGCTGCAGCCAGGATCGCTATGTCGGCTGGGCGCCATTCGACGCGCTGGCACTGCCCGGTTCAGCGCCCACCCATATGGTCACGACGCGGCAAGCCCTGGTGTTTGCCAGCCCCAGCATCAAGGCGCCGGTGCTGATGGCGCTGCCACACGGCGCGCGGCTGACCGGCCAGAGCGACGGCAATTTCCTGGCACTGGCTGGCGACGGCTTCGTCCATCGCCGCCATGTCGAGGCTGCCCCGGCCAACCGTTTTGCGGCAGCCGCGCTGTTCATGGGTGCGCCCTATCTGTGGGGCGGCCGCACGCCCGATGGGGTCGATTGTTCGGGCCTGGTGCAGGCCGCGCTGGCCGCCGAAGGCATATCACTGCGTCGCGACACCGATCTGCAACTGGAACAGGGTGAGGCGGTCGAATTTACCGCCCGCACCGCCGGGGATCTGGTGTTTTTCCCCGGCCATGTCGGGCTGCTGCTGGCGGATGACCAACTCTGCCACGCCAATGCGCACTGGATGGCGGTGGTGATCGAGCCGCTCAGTGATGTGATTGCGCGCGGCAGTGCGGTGACCGGCGTGCGCCGGTTCTAACCCCTCTCCCTGCTGGGGGAGAGGGGTTTCACATCAAGGCTTCATGAACTTCAGCGTCATGCGGTCGCTCTCACCGATCGCGGCATATTTCGCCCGGTCCGTGTCGCCCTCGGTGAAAGTCGGCGGCAGGGTCCACACGCCCTTGGGATAATCCTTGGTGTCCTTCGGATTGGCATTCACTTCCGAGGATCCGACCAGCTTGAAGCCGGCCTTTTCCGCCAGCATCCGCACATGGCTCGCCTTCATGTAGCCGCTCTTCTTCTGGTCGGCGTCGGGGCGGGCTTCGGGCAGGCGGTGCTCGACCACGCCCAGCGTGCCGCCCGGCTTCAGCGCCTTGAAGAAGGCGTTGAACGCCTCCTGATCCCAATCGCCCATGTGCCAATTATGCACGTTGCGGAAGGTCAGCACGACATCGGCGCTGCCCGGCGCGACGATATCGGCCACGCCCTTGCCGAAGGTGCCAATGCCGATGTCGCCGTAGATCGCCTTGTCGGCATATTTGGCCTTGAAGGATTCAACGCTCTTGGCGGCGTTCACCGATGCCAGCGGGTTGGCGAGGCCGGCGACATATTTGCCGTTACCCTTCATCGCCGGCGCGAGGATTTCGGTGTACCAGCCGCCGCCCGGCGACACTTCCACCACCGTCTGGCCCGGCTTCACGCCGAAGAAGGCCAGGGTTTCGGCTGGATTGCGATACTGGTCGCGGGCCTTGTCGGCAGGCTTGCGCCACGGGCCGGCAATGGCGGCATCAAAGGGGCCAGCGGCAATGGCCGGCGCGGACACAGCAGCAACAGCAAGGGCAGTGGCAAATGCGATGGAACGGATCATGAGTCGTCTCCCCGAAAAATTACCGTGATGGGTAAACCTGTGGTCATAGCCCTGCAAGGCGCATCATTGCGCTGCGCTGAACCGACTGCCAAAGCGCGGCCGATGGACGCGCAAACCACCTGGATCATGCTGGCCGCCGGGCTGGTGGCTGCGGTGATCGGCGCCATCGGCGGGCTGGCGCGCGATCGGGCGCCGCTGGCCTGGCATGCCTATCTGCCGTGGAATGGCATGGCGTTCGGCGGCGTCGCCATCGCGCTGGTGGCGGCCGTGCATCTGGCCACGCTGTTCAGGGCCGCATGAACGGCGCTGCAATTTCGGGCCGCACCCGCGCCAGCCGGCCGCTGGCGCGGTCGAGAATCGCCCACGTCGTCACCGCCTTCACTCGCAACTGTCCCTCGGCGCCGCTGATGTCCACATAGCGATCAAAGCGCGCGCCCTTGGGCTCACCGACCCAGGTGGTCAGCGTCAGCGTCTCGCCCAGCAAGGTCGGGCGCAGATAATCAATCTCGTGACGCGTCACCACCCACACATAGGCCGCGAGATGTTCGGGCGCCGCCACCGCGCTCCAATGCGCCGTCGCCACATCCTGAATCCAGCGCAAATAGACCGCATTGTTGACATGGCCGAGTTCATCGATGTCGGCCGCGCCCGCGGTGACATTCAGCCGAAAGACCGGCCGGTCAGCGCTGTTCATTGCGGAAATAAAAACCGATGACCAAGGTGACCACTGGCAGCAACACCTGGGCCACGACCGCCAACATGGCTTTCGACACCTCCACCCACAGCGCGCCCTGCCACAGGGCAAGCACCGGCGTCGCAACCAGCACGATCAGGATCGAGCCCGCGAACAGCCTGAGGGTGAGTTTCGCAATCCAGCTCCGGTCTTCGTCAACGCGCGGCTGCGTGGATTGCGCGATGGCCTGTGCCCGCGCGCGCAGCTGCGAGAGATCGGCTTCCAGATCAGATAATTCTGCGGTCAACGCGTTTACCGCGGAATGCCGTCAAGCCGTTGGCTCAGCATTCTGGCTTCATCGCGCAGTGTCTGCACTTCCTTGACCAGCATTTTGCGGTGGTCATTGTCTTCCGGCAGGGCGCGTGCCTCTTCAAGTTTGGCCTGCGCCCGGCCAATGACTTCCAGGATGATGGTGCTAACGGTGTTGGCCTGGATCGCCTGATTGAGATTGGCTGCCATCGACTGCTCCTTGACCTGAATATATATCGTTTGGCGCGGGCATCGACAAGGCGGCTATTTGACGGCCAGCCCGAACTGTTCGAGGATGAAGGCATATTCCTCCGCCAACTCCTCAAGCGCGGCAAAGCGCCCGGATTTGCCGCCATGGCCGGCGCCCATGTTGGTCTTGAAGATCAGCGGGTTGTTGTCGGTCTTGGTCACCCGCAGTTTCGCCACCCACTTCGCCGGCTCCCAATAGGTGACGCGCGGGTCATTCAGCCCGGCGGTGACCATCAGCGGCGGATAGGCCTGGGGCCGCACCTGATCATAAGGCGAATAGCTGCGGATCAGTTCGAAATCAGCCAGGGAAGTAATCGGGTTGCCCCATTCCGGCCACTCGCCCGGCGTCAGCGGCAGGCTGTCATCCAACATGGTGTTCAGCACATCGACGAACGGCACATGCGCGACCACCGCGCGGAACAGCTCGGGCGCCTGGTTGACAATGGCGCCCATCAATTCGCCGCCGGCCGAGCCGCCACTGGCCGAGATCATGCCCGGCGCCGCCCAGCCGGCCGCGTTCAGGCCGCGCGCCGCATCGACGAAATCGTTGAACGTGTTGGTGCGCTTGGCCAATTTGCCATCCAGATACCATTGATAGCCCAGATCATCACCGCCCCTGATCTGCGCGATGGCAAAGGCCATGCCGCGGTCCAGCAGGCTCAGCCGGTTCGCCGAAAAGCTCGGCATCATCGGGATGCCATAGGCGCCATAGCCATAAAGATGCAGCTTGCCGGTGCCGTCCGGCTTGAAGCCCTTTTTAAACACGATTGCCACCGGCACCTTCGCGCCGTCGCGCGCCGTCACCCAGATGCGCTGGCTTTCATATTGGCTGGGGTCATAGCCCGAAGGCACATCCTGCACCTTGCGGTTGATCAGCTTCGCCGCCTTGACGTCATAGTCAAACACGGTGGCCGGCGTGACCATGGAGGCATAGCTCAGCCGCAGCAGCGGCGCGTCCGGCTCCAGATTGCTGCCCAGCCCGGCGGTGAACGCTGCTTCGGCAAAGGGAATGGCGGTCTCGCTGCCATCATCGCGGCGCAGCACGATGCGGTCCAGCCCGTCGCGGCGGCCCTGAATGGCGAGGTAAGACGTGAACGCCGCCAGCCCGATGATATAGTCGCGATCGCTACCGGCAATCAGCGTCTGCCAGTCGCCCGGCCTGGCGATGCTGGCGGTCGCGACGCGGAAATTCACGTGCTCATCGTTGGTGCGGATGAACAGCGTATCGCCCCGCACATCGACATCATAAGCCACGCCCGCCTGCCGGCTGCGCACCAGCAGCGGCGCGGCCGTCGGATTGCCGGCCGGCACCAGCCGCACTTCGCTGGTCACGTGATCCGATGTGCTGATGATGATCCACTGGCCGTCCTGGCTCTTGCCGACACTGACCCCGAAGCCCTTGTCCTCCGTTTCCTCATACAGCACGCGGTCCTCGCCAGTTTGGCCGAGCACATGCAGCCGCGCCTTGATGCGCCGCCAATTGTCGTTGACCTCGGTCCACACGATGGCACTGGAATCGGCCGTCCACACGATGCCGCCGACGCTGACCTTGGTCACCGTTTCGATATCGGCGCCGCTCGCGATGTCGCGGATGCGGATGGTGAAGCGCTCGCTGCCGTCGCTGTCGGTGGCATAGGCGATCAGCCGGCCATCCGGGCTGACGCTCTGCGTGCCCAGCCGGAAATAATCATGGCCCTTGGCCAGTTCCGGTTCGGCCAGCAGCACCTGCTCGGCACCGCCGGCTTTGGGTCGGCGCAGCCAGGTGCGATATTGATCGCCCGGCTGGAACTGCCACCAATATTCGAAATCGCCATTGGGCACCGGCACCGAGGCATCATCCTGCTTCACCCGGCCCTTTAACTCGTCGTAGATGCGGTCCTTCAGCCCGGCGATCGGCGCCATGTGCGCCTCGTACCAGGCGTTTTCGGCCTTCAGATAGGCCAGCACATCGGCATCATCGACCTTGGGATAGCCGGGGTCCTTCAGCCAGTTGTACGGGTCTTCCACGGTGATGCCGTGATGGGTGAAGCTGTGCGGGCGGGTCGGGGCAATCGGAGGGTTCATTGGAGGTGGCTGCATCTGGGCAAGGCTTCCGGAAGCGAGGAGGAAAGAAACAAGGGCAGCGGTGATCAGGCGCATCAAATATCCCGTGCTTGAGGCGCACTGCCAGCACGCCTATCTGAAGGGGCTTAGATAAAGGGTTGAACTGCCATGTCCATCACCGCCGCCCGCCTTGCCGCCCAGAGACTCTCTGCGCTGCGTGCGCAATTGGTCCATAATGGCCTCGCCGGCTTCGTCGTGCCGCTGACCGATGAACATATGAGCGAATATGTCGGCGAATATGCGCAGCGGCTGGCCTGGCTCACCGGCTTTGGCGGCTCGGCCGGCAGTGCCGCCGTGCTGGCATCGCGCGCTGCGATGTTCACCGATGGCCGTTACACCGTGCAGGTGCGCCAACAGGTCGCCGGCGATCTGTTCGAGTATCAGGACGTTCCCGCCACCAGCGCCGCGCAGTGGCTGGCCGAGCATGTGGAGGCCGGCCAGCGCATTGGCCATGATCCCTGGCTGCACACCCGGGCCTGGGCGCAGGGCACGGCAACCTTGCTGCAGGCCAAGGGCGCCGAACTGGTTGCCGTGGCCGCCAACCCGATCGACGCCGTCTGGCACGACCGGCCGGCACCGTCGGCAGCGCCGCTGGAACTGCACGATGAGACCTTCGCCGGGCGCAGCCACGCCGACAAGCGCGCCGACATCGCCGCCTGGCTGCAGGCGCGTGCCGCCGACGCCGTGGTGATCGCCGCGCTGGATTCCATCGCCTGGCTGCTCAATATCCGCGGCCGCGATGTGGCGCGCACGCCGGTGGCGCTGGCCTTTGCCGTGGTGCACGCCGATGCCAGTGTCGATCTGTTCACCGCGCCGGCGAAGATCACCCCCGCTGTGCGCGCGCATCTGGGCCCGGACATACGCTGCCAGCCGCGCGACCAGTTCGAAGCTGCCCTCAACGCCATGGCCGGCAAGACGGTGATCGCCGATCCGCAAAGCTGCGTGGCGGCGATCTTTGCCGCGCTGGAGGCTGGCGGCGCACGAATCCGTGAAGCGCGTGACCCGTGCGTGCTGCCGCGCGCCATCAAGAATGACGTTGAAATCGCCGGCACCACGGCCGCGCATGTGCGTGACGGCGCCGCGCTCACCCGTTTCCTGGCCTGGTTCGACCATGAAGCACCAAAGGGCGGCCTCGATGAACTGAGCGCGGCCGAACGGTTGCGCCAGTTCCGCGCCGAGACCAACAGCCTGGAGGACCTGTCCTTCGACACCATCTCTGCGGCCGGCCCCAACGCTGCGCTGCCGCATTACCGGGTGAGTGCGCAGACCAACCTGCCCATCACCCGCGACAGTATCTATCTGGTCGATTCCGGTGGCCAGTATCGCGATGGCACCACCGATGTGACACGCACCATCGCTGTCGGCACGCCCAGCCCCGAAATGCGCGATCGCTTCACCCGCGTGCTGAAGGGCCATATCGCGCTCGCCCGTGCGCTGTTCCCGGCCGGCACCAAGGGCGTGCAACTCGATGCACTGGCGCGTCAGCATCTGTGGATGGCGGGGCTGGATTATGCGCACGGCACCGGGCACGGGGTCGGCAGCTATCTGTCCGTCCACGAAGGCCCGCAGCGCATCGCCGCGGCCTGGTCGGCGCAGCCGGGCAATGACGAACCGTTGCAGCCGGGGATGATCCTGTCCAACGAGCCGGGCTATTACAAGCAGGGCGCCTATGGCATCCGCATCGAAAATCTGGTGCTGGTGGAATCGCGCGAGGTGCCCGGCGCCGAGCGGGACATGATGGGATTCCGCGAACTGACGCTGGCGCCGATCGACCGCCGGCTGGTGGATGTGGCGCTGCTCAGCGCCGAAGAGCGGGTTTGGTGGAATGATTATCATGCGCGCGTGGCGGCCGAGATCGGGCCATTGCTGACCGATGCGGAGGAGCAGGCGTGGTTGGAGCAGGCCTGCGCGCCGCTTTGAGATGCAACGGACGATCTTCCGAACAAAGTGACCAGTTATCGCGGACTTGATCCGGGATGACTGGGATCAGCGCCACGCCATGCGCTTCGTTGGAGGCATTGGTCCCATGGGTCCCGGATCAAGTCCGGGATGACTGATTTCTGTTGAGACGCGGGCCCACGCGCAAAGACGCCCCGCGACCCTGCGTCACCCTACGCCTTCGCGCCGGTGCGACATCATGCTATGCCACCACCAACTTTGGATGGGAGAAACGACATGATGAAGCAGATCACCCCAAGGCTGGCACTCGCCGCCGTTGCCATGGCCGCTCTGGTTGCTGCTGCGCCGGCCGCGCAGAACCTGCACCAGTTCAACCTGAAGACCATCGACGGCAAGCCGATGCCGATGGCGCAATACAAGGGCAAGGTGGTGCTGCTGGTCAACACCGCGTCGATGTGTGGCTTCACCCCGCAGTATGAAGGCCTGCAGCAGCTCCACGACAGCTACAAGGCCAAGGGCTTCACCGTGATTGGCGTGCCGTCGGGCGATTTCGGCGATCAGGAATATGGCAGCAACAGCGAAGTGAAGCAGTTCTGTGAATCGAAGTTCGGCATCAAGTTCCCGATGACCGAAAAGGCTGTCGTCAAGGGTGCCAAGGCCATCCCGCTTTACAAATGGGCGGCGAACACGCTGGGTGAGGAACAGACCCCGCAGTGGAACTTCCACAAATATCTGATCGGCAAGGACGGCAAGCTGATCACCGCTTTCGGCACCAAGACCACGCCAACCGCGCCGGAAGTGACCGCCGCCGTCACCAAGGCGCTGGCCGCCAAGGGCTAATCGGAATCGCGGGCGGGATGCCGGTCCTTGCTGAGGTCAGCCGAATTGTTTGATGGGTGCTGATCCTCAAGTGGATCAGCACGCCCGCCCACACCCTTGCGCTTGCGCAAATTCGCCCGCAGCGCCGCCGCCAGCCGTTCAGCGCGCGCTTGCGCCTGTTTATCGGGTTCCTTGGTCATTCCCCTGTTCTAGCCGATTGCCCCGCGTCCGTCAGCGCATCCCTCAACGCTTGACACCATGGCGGGGCTTGGCCATAGGGCCGCTTCCTGACGGGTCAGCCCGGCAGGCTCAAGCGTGGGGCCGTGCTGCCGTAGCTCAGTGGTAGAGCGCATCCTTGGTAAGGCTGAGGTCGGGAGTTCAATCCTCCCCGGCAGCACCACCCCCCGCTTCCCTTATGTTCGTCTGGCCATGACAGAGTGCCCGTCATGCATGATCGCGCTGCCATCACGCGGATCGGCGAAGGCCTGATTGCCGCCACCCTGCCCAAGCCGGAATGGACCCACGCCGCGCATGTGGCGGCAGCCGTGCACATCATCATGGCCCGGCCCGACATCGATCCCGAAGCCGACATGCCCGGCCTGATCCGCCGCTACAATGTCGCCTGCGGCGTCGTGAACAGCGATACCATGGGCTATCACCACTCGATCACCCTCGCCTCCATCGCCGCGGTGCGCGCCGGGCTGGCGCTGGCGCCGGCAGGCGATCTGGCCGCGCAGCTTGCCTGGCTGATGGGCGGCATGCTGGGCGACAAATATTGGCCGGAGCGCTTCTGGCATTACGACACATTGTTCAGCCCGGCAGCGCGGTTGGGCTGGCTGGCGCCGGATCGGGCGCGATTGCCGTTCAGTGTACGGGTGTGAACGCCGCCCAATCGACCCCGGACGGCGGCGATATCCCCTGCACCTGCGCGGCCACCGCCAGGCTTGCCGCTGGCCCGCCGGAAAAGCCCATCCACGGCACATAGTTGATGAATACGCCCGGCGCCTGGGGCAGCTCACCGATGATCGGCAGCCAATCGTCGGTGCCGTTGACGAACGCCGCCCAGCTGCGCACCAGTTGCAGCCCGCCCAACGCCGGCACCACCCGCGCCGCCACGCCCAAATTGCGGCTGAGATTGGCCATGTCCACCTGCGGGCGGCCCTGTTCGTCCAGCCGCGCATCCCAGCCACCGCCGATCAGCAGCGTGCCATTCTTCGCCTGTTTCAGGGTCAGTTTGGCGCCGGCGCAATAGACAAGATGCGGCACCAGCGGCGCTGCCGGCTCGGTGACGCTGACCTGAATCGGAAAGGCCTGGATCGGCAGATGCGCGCCCAGCGGCGCCGCCAGCCGCCCGGTGGCACTGCCGGCCGCCAGCACATAGGCCTCTCCGTCGCGGGCAATCGCCACATCACCGGTACCTGCCTCGATGACCGCACCCGCTGCCGCTGCGGCACGCGCCACGGCGGGCGTCACCACCAGCGGATTGGCCTTGCCCTCCCCTGCACAAAAGGCGCCGCCGACGGCATCCCTGCCGAGATAAGGTGCCAACGCCTGCAGCGCGAATTGGTCGAGCAGATCGATCTCCAGCCCGGCGGCGCGCTCGATGGCCACTTTCGCGCGGATTTCCGCCATTTCCCTCTCGCTGTGCGCCACCAGCAGGCCGCCGCCGAAATGCACTTCCAGATCAGCGCCAAGCAGCGCTTCCATCTCACGCCACAGCAGCAGCGACTCCTTCAGCATCGTCACCGCTGGCGCAAAGCGTGTCGCCCAGCCTTCGCCCAGGGTGCGAAACGGATCGTGCGGGATTTGCGCGTGGAGGCTGCCGGCATTGGCGCTACTGGCCTGGCCGCCGATCACCCCGGCCTCGATCACGCGCACCGCCACGCCGGCGCGCGCCAGGTGCAGCGCGGTCAGGCAACCGGCCAGTCCGCCGCCGACAACGATCACTTCATCTGACATACTATCCGGGAATCCTGTGCAAATAGCGGCGATTGCTGCATCAAGCACACACACAACGCCGGTGAAAGCGCGACATGATCGAACAACCCTGGACGCAGAGCGAAGCCGATGTGCGCAAGTTGATCGGCCGGGTGCGCGCCGGCCAGTCGCTGCGCCCGGCGCAGTGGCCAGGCGGCGCCCGCGCGGCGGTCGCGCTCAGCTTCGATTGCGATCATGAATGTTTCGAGCTGGGCGGCGGCGGTGCTGCAATGGGCCGGCTGGCATGGGGCGAATTTGGCCGCCGCGTCGGCGTACCGCGCATCCTCGCTGTGCTCGCCCGCCACAATGTGCCGGCCAGTTTCTTCATGCCGGCGATGTGTGCACTGCTCGATCCCGACGAGAGCCGGCGCATCGTCGGTGCCGGCCACGAGTTGGGCCTGCACGGCTGGATTCACGAGAACAACAGCAAGCTCGATGCCGCCACCGAGCGCGATCTGATGCTGCGCGCCCATGATGTGATCGCACCGTTGGCCGGCGGCGGGCGCCTTGGCTTTCGTTCGGCCAACTGGGATTTGTCAGCCAACACCATCGAAATCGTCGCCGAAATGGGCTTGGCCTATGACTCATCGCTGATGGCCGACGATGATCCCTATGAACTCAATATCGACGGCCGGCCGAGCGGGCTTGTGGAAATTCCGGTCGAATGGCTGCGTGATGATGCCGTCTATCTGCTGTTCAACCGCAATCCCGCCACGCGGCCATGGACGCCGCCGGACCAGGTATTCGATATCTTCGCGCGTGAACTGGATGGCGCGATCGCTGATGGCGGCCTGTTCCAGCTGGTGATGCACCCGTTCGTCATCGGTTATCGCAGCCGCATCTGGATCCTGGAGGCGCTGATCGAGCGGGCGCAGGGCCGGGTGTGGTTCGCCACCCATAAACAGGTGGCCGAATGGGTCGCGCAGCAGGCCGGCCTGTGATTACAGCCCGCTGGTGATCGCCTGAGATGCCGCCAGCAATTGCGGCAATATCTGCTTGCGCATCTCGTCCTGGGTCATGCGCGAGGAGGGGCAGCAGACATTCAGCGCCGCCATCACCCGGCCTTCGGCGCTGCGGATCGGCACCGAGATCGAACCGAGGCCGATTTCCAGTTCCTGATCGACGATGCTGTAGCCTTCGCGCCCGGCCCGTTCGATCTCGCTGCGCAACTTTGCCTTGGAGGTCAGCGTGTGCGGCGTGAACAGCTTCAGCTTCACCCGGTCCAGATAGCGGGTCAGCGCGTCTTCCGGCTCGGCCGCCAGCAGCACCCGCCCGGTCGACACCGCATGCGCCGACGCGCGGCCACCCACCGCCACCGACACGCTGACGAACCGATCCGATCGCGCGCGCGCCACATAGGTCACGTCTTCACCGGTCAACACCGCGCAAAACACCGATTCGTTCAGGGTGCGCGCCAATTCATTCATCACTGGCTGCGCCACATCGAGGATGCCCATCGACGACAGCGCCGAATAGCCAAGCTCCAGCACCTTGGGCTTCAGGCTGAAGATCTTCTCGTCCTTTTCGGCATAGCCTTCACGGACCAGCGTCAGCAGCAGGCGGCGCACGGTGGCACGGGTCAGGCCGGTTTCCTGCGCCACCTCGCTCAGCGTCATGCGCGGGCGGGTCCGGGTGAAGGCGCAAATCACATCGAGGCCGCGTGCCAGCGAATTGACATAGTCGCGGTCAGTCAGATCGTCGATTTCGGCCACATTCATCCGTAATTCGCCTTCAGATCTTGCACGCACACCGAGTCTAGCGGCGAATGTGCGGCGATGCACAGGGATTTCACCGCCTGTGCAAGCCCGAACATGGCCGCAGCATCACGTCAATCGCCGGGCAGCGCGTTGCCATGCTTGCGGCGCCACGCTGCCCAGGTCGTCGCCCAATTGGCCGGATCATCGAGGTTGGTATCGTCCAGCTTGCCCACCACCTGGTTATAGGGTGCATTACGAACCAGCGCCGGATCGCGATAGGCTTCCTCGATCACCTGGGCCAGACCATCGATCCAGTAATCGATATCCTCCTGGCTCCACATTTCGCCAGCTTCGGGCGTGAACGGCTGCGGCACGATCCACGGTTCATGGCTGAGCCAGAAGGCATCGATGCCGAAATCCGCCATGCGGTTCTGCACCTCCACCGCGCTGATGCCGGTGTCTTCGAACAAGGTGCCAAGGCTGTAGCGGGTCATCTCCAGCCGCGGCAGCGCCTGATCAGGGTGCGATCGGGTGACGCCGCGCAAGCCCAGCAGCCGGGTTTCCATATAATTGTTGAGCAGCACCGACATGTCGGACGCATCGGCCAGCCCCTCAGCCCCCATCGCGCGGAGCCACGCCCAGGCCTTCACCACCTGCTGCAGATTGCCCATATATTCGCGCACCCGCGCCGCCATCTGCGCCGGCTGTTCCAGCGCATAATGCCCATCGCTGTGCGTGACCAGCGGGCCAGGCAGAAACGGCGCCAGTTCGGCGGTGCAGCCATAAGCGCCCACCGCCGGCCCGCCGCCGCCCTTCGACACGCCGAACGTCTTGTGCAGCATGAACATGCAGGCATCGAAACCGAGATCGCGCGCGCGGATCTTGGTCATCACGCCGTTGAAATTGGCATGATCATAAAAGGCCAGCGCGCCGGCCTGCTTGGTAAGCCGCACCCATTCGGTGATTTCGGGATTGTAGACGCCCATATCGTCCGGGTTGTTGATCATCAGGGCCGCGGTGTTCGGGCCAAGCGCGGCCTGCAGCGCCTCCAGGCTGGGATAGCCGTTCGCGCCCAACGGCAGGGTGATGATCTCATAGCCGGCCGTGGCGGCGGTGGCCGGATTGCACGGGTGGCTTTGCAGGCTGGTGATGATCTGGGTGCGCTGATTGCCCTGCCCACGCGCTGCATGCCAGGCCCGGGTGATCACCGCCTGCGTCCACGCCGCATCGGCGCCGCCGGCCGCCTGAAAGCTGAAGCGATCCATGCCCGACAGCGCCCGCAGCGCCAGATCGAGACCGTGCACGCATTCCAGCAAGCCCTGCATGGTCTCGGCCGGCTGCTGCGGGTGTACGCCGGCCAAAGCGCGCGCGGCCTGCTCGCCGGCGCGCGGGTTGTATTTCATCGTGCAGGTGCCGAACAGGCTGACCCCCAGCATGCCCATCGTCTGCTGCGACAGCCGCAGATAATGGTGCAGCACTTCGGGCTCAGCGAGTTCCGGCAGATCGGGCGCAGTGGTGCGCGCCAGCCCTTCCGGCACCAGATCGGCGCCGTCTACCAGCGGGAAATGCTGCCCGCGCCGGCCGGGCGCGCCGATGCGGTGGATCAGCGGCTCGTCCCAGCTTGCAGCCTGAAAGCGACGCAGCTTGCTCATGCCAGGACCTCCGCCAGCGCCGCACCAAGCCGGGCGATGTCGGCCTCATCATGGCATTCGGTTACGGCAAACAGCGCGCGATGCGTGTCGATGGCGATGCCGCCCAATATATCGTGACCGTCCAACAGCGCGGCATTGATGCTGGCCACATCACGGCCGGTGCCGGCGAAATCCACCACCACCTCCTTGAAGATGCCGCGCGTCACCGGCACCGTCACGCCCGGTACCGCCGCCAGCGTGTCCGCCAGCAGCGCGGTGCGCGCGAGGATCAGCCGCCCCAGCTCGGCAAAGCCGGCCGGCCCGAGCAGCGCCATGTACGCCGCCGCCGCAATCGCCCACAAATAGGTGCTGTTGCCGGTCCAGTCCTTGCCCAATTCCCGGCTGCCATAGCTGGACTGGTGGAACAGCATCAGCCCGAACCCCATCTGGCCATCGACCGTTGTGGCCAGACTGTTCAACAGCGTCGGATATTCGGCGGCAATGCGCGGATCATCCGCACTGGCGATGAAGCCGCCCAGCCCGCCACCGGCATGCATGTGGATGCCCAGCGGCTGGATCGTGCCCACCGCAATATCGACGCCAAGCGCACCGGGCGGCGCGATCACCCCCAGGCAGGACGGATCGATGCCGGCAATCACCAGCGCGCCGGCGCCGTGCGCCTGGGTCGCCAGCGCGGCAGCACCCGTTTCCAGCCCGCCCAGCCACGCCGGATTTTCATAATAAACCGCCGCCACATCATCGCCAAGCATCGCGCCAAGCGCCGCCAGATCGATCCGGCCCGCCGCGTCACAGGGCACCGCCTCCACCAGGATTTGCATCGCCGGATCCACCGATGCGGCATAGCCATCGAGCATCGCGCGCCGCTGCGGACACATTGCCGCCGGTACCAATAGGCGCCGCCTGCCCGTCAGCCGCAACGCCATCCGCGCCGCATGGCCCAGCGCCGCGCCCCACGAATAGACCGGCAGGCCAACCAACTCCATCTCCAGCAGCGCCCCCAACTGGCTGGTGAATTCGAACCACGCCTGGTTGCGGCCGAAATCGCTGCTCGGCGTGCCCCATACCGGGGTCAGGAACTCGCTGCGGCCGACGATTTCATCGACCACCGCCGGCACATGATGCTGCCAGATGCCGCCGCCCAGAAAGCTCAAGCCATCCGCGGCCGGCCGATTGCGTGCCAATGTCTGCTTCAGATAGCGCGCCAGTTCGACCTCGCTGGTCAGCGCCGGCGGCAGGTCCGGCAGCGCCGCCAACCGGTGCGCTGCGGGGATCTGGGCAAACAGGGGCTCGACGTGATCGAGGCCCAACACAGCGAGCAGCGCGGCTTTGCGGTCGTCGGTATCGTTGGGCATGAACGGGTGGGCGCGGCTGGTCATTGCTCTCTTTCGCATTGCAAAGCTTTTGGTCTCGGTGCGCATATCGCACAATATGACATATTGCGCACAATTCTGGCCAGTGTAAGTTAGGGGCAGGATGATGCTGCCAGACCAATTCACGCCCCTGCCCGATCTGATCCGCGCGGCTGCCCGCCAAGGTGACAAGCCGGCGATCATCTGCGGTGATGCCACGCTGGGCTGGGCCGCGCTAGACGCGCGCGTGGATCGCGTGGCCGCAGCCCTGGACCGCGACGGCCTGGGCAAGGGTGACTGCATCGCCATTTCCGCAACGATGCAGCCGGATTATCTGGTGTTGTGGCTGGGCGCGCTGCGTGCCGGGCTGGCCGTGGCGCCGCTGCCGCAATCGGCGACGGCCGACACCATCGCCACGATGGTGGCAGATGCCGACGCCGCACTGTTCTTCGACGATGCCGCGCTGGCTGCTCTCGATACCTGGCTGGCCCCGCCCGGCACCGCAGCGCCCGCCGCCACAGCGCCCGACGTGACGATCGGCCCCGATGATCCGTTCAACCTGATCTACAGCAGCGGCACCACTGGCCGGCCCAAGGGCATCGTGCAGCCGCACCGCCAGCGCTGGGCGCATGTGCAGCGCGGAGTCACCCAGGGCTATGGACCCGATGCGGTCACGCTGGTGGCGACCCCGCTCTACAGCAACACCACGCTGGTCAGCGTGATTCCGACCCTGGGTCTGGGCGGCACATTGGTGTTGCTGCCGAAATTCTCGGTCAGTGATTTCCTTGAACGCGGCGAGCGCCATGGCGCCACCCACACCATGCTGGTGCCCGTGCAATATCGGCGCATCATGGACCACCCGGATTTCGATCGGTTCGACCTGTCGTCCTGGCGCCGAAAATTCTGCACCTCGGCGCCCTTTTCCGCCGCGCTGAAGGCCGATGTGCTGGCGCGCTGGCCCGGTGGCCTCACCGAATATTATGGCATGACCGAAGGTGGCGGCACCTGCATCCTGCAATGCCACGACCACCCCGACAAGCTGAGCACCGTCGGCCAGCCGGCGGCCGGCAGCGATATCCGCATCATCGACGAACAGGGCCAGGAACTGCCGCCCGGTGCTACCGGCGAAGTCGTCGGCCGCTCCCCCGCGATGATGACCGGCTACCACAAACTCCCTGACGCCACCCGCGCCGCCGAATGGTACAGCCCTGACGGTACGCGCTTCATCCGCACCGGCGACATTGGTCGGTTTGATGCCGATGGTTTCCTCACCCTGCTCGATCGCGCCAAGGATGTGGTGATTTCCGGCGGCTTCAACATCTATCCGATTGATCTGGAACAGGTGTTGCTTACCCACCCAGCCGTGCAGGATTGCGCCGTGGTCGGCGTGCCGTCCGACGCCTGGGGCGAATCGCCGGTCGCCTTCGTGGTGCTGCGGGATGAAATCGCGACCGATGTGCTGCTGGCCTGGGCCAATGCCCGGCTCGGCAAGACGCAGCGGCTGATCGCCGTGGAAACCCTGCCCGAACTGCCGCGCAGCGAGATCGGCAAGGTGCTGAAACGCCAGCTTCGCGACGGCTGGCGCAGCCTCCAGCGTTGAGTATCCCGCCAATTGGCCCTAACGCGCTGGCATCATTGCACGCCGCGCCAAACATTCAGGAACATGATTCATGCTCATCGGTGTCCCTCGAGAAATCAAGCGCCACGAATATCGCGTCGGCCTGACCCCGGGCAGCGTGCGTGAATGCGTGGTGCATGGTCACAGCGTGCTGGTCGAAACCGGCGCGGGGGCCGGCATCGGCGCCGATGATGCGGCCTATGTGGCGGCCGGTGCCGAAATCGCGCCCGACGCCGCCAGCGTGTTTGCCCGCGCCGACATGGTGGTGAAGGTGAAGGAGCCGCAGGCCCCGGAATGGGCCATGCTGCGCGACGGGCAGATCTTGTTCACCTATCTCCATCTCGCCCCCGATCCGGACCAGGCGCACGGCCTGATCGCCAGTGGCTGCACCGCCATCGCCTATGAAACCGTGACCGATGCCGCCGGCCAATTGCCGTTGCTGGCGCCGATGAGCGAAGTCGCCGGGCGCATCGCCATCGAAGCCGCCGGCCAGGCGCTGCGCCGTCACGCTGGCGGCATGGGCCTGTTGCTGGGCGGCGTGCCGGGCGTGAAGCCGGCGCGCGTGGTGATCATCGGCGGCGGCGTGGTCGGCACCCAGGCCGCGCGCATGGCGGTGGGGCTTGGCGCCGAAGTCACCATCATCGATCGCTCGCTGCCGCAATTGCGCAGATTGGATGATCTGTTCGGCGGCCGCGTGCGCACCCGTGCCGGCAGCCGCGCCGTGCTGGAGGAAGAACTGGCCGCCGCCGATGTGGTGGTCGGTGCTGCGCTTGTCGCCGGGGCCAGCGCGCCGAAATTGATCACCCGCGCCGATCTGCAACTGATGACCAAGGGCGCGGTGATCGTCGATGTCGCCATCGATCAGGGCGGCTGCGCCGAAACCAGCCGGCCGACGACGCATGATGACCCCACCTATGAAGTGGATGGCATCATCCATTATTGCGTCGCCAACATGCCCGGCGCCGTGCCGAAAACCAGCAGCACCGCGCTCAACAACGCGACCCTGCCCTATGTGCTGGCGCTGGCCAACAACGGCCTTGCCGCGCTGCACACCGACGCGGGCCTGCGCGCCGGGCTGAACGTGCATCGCGGGCAGATCACCTATGCCGCCGTCGGTGCGGCGCTGGGCCTGCCGCATCATGATCCGCTGGCGGTGCTGGCCTGAGCCATGCGTCCCGCAGTTGACCTGACCGGCAAGACCATCCTGCTCACAGGCGCGTCCAAGGGCATTGGCGCGGCCACCGCCGCCATATTGGGTGCCGCCGGCGCGCATGTGGTGGCGCATTATGGCAGCGACCGCGCTGGCGCCGAAGCCGCGACTGCCGCCATCCCGCCCGAACGCCTGTTGCTGGTGCAGGCCGATCTGGCCGATCTGGACGCGGTGGAGGCGCTGTGGGACGCAGCGCTGGCGTGGCGCGGACGCATCGATGTGCTGGTCAACAACGCCGCGGTGATGGATTTTTCCGGCGGCATCGATGCACCGCTGGAAATCTGGGATGCGGTGTGGGACGCAGCGCTGACCGTGAATGTGAAGGCGCCGTCTCGTCTGATGCGCCGCGCCGTGCAGCATTATCTCTCCGAAGGTGGCGGCGCGGTGATCAGCATCGGCAGTTGGGCGGCGCAGCGCGGCGTCACCAACCCTGCCACCATCGCTTATGGCGCCTCGAAAGCCGCCATTCGCGCTGCCACCCAGTCCATTGCCCGCGCCTACGCCCGGCAGAAAATCCTCGCCTATGTGATCACGCCCGGCGTGGTGCGCACGCGGCTTTCCGAACAATTCGCCGCCACCAATGGTGGGGAGGCCGCCGTTTCAGCAACATTGGCCAGCGGCGAATGGGTGACGCCGGATGAACTCGGCCGGCTGGTGGCGTTCCTGGCGTCGGGCGCGGTGCCGCAATTGTCGGGGGCGACCCTGGACGTCAACGGCGCGAGCTATATCCGATGATGCGTGTGGGCCTGCCTGGCGTGCAGCGGGTGGGTGCCGGGTTCGGCCTGCTGTTCGAAGGCCGCACCATCCGGGCCTGGCCCGGCGAGACGCTGGCCGCAGCATTGCTCTCCGCCGGCGAACCGGTGCTTCGGCAAACCGCAAAGGGTGACGGGCGCGGCGTGTTTTGCGGCATGGGCGTGTGCGGCGAATGCACGATGCTGGTCGATGGCAAGGCGCGGCGCACCTGCATGACAGCGGCAGCGCCCGGCCAGTTGGTGGAGCCGCTGCCGGCGCGCGTGCAGGCCACGGCACAGGCGGCCAAGGCGCAGTCCCACCATGATTGCGATCTGCTGGTCATCGGCGCTGGCCCGGCTGGTCTTGCCGCCACGCTGGCGGCGCGCGCTGCCGGCCTGTCGGTGATCCTGGTGGACGAACGCGCCAAGCCCGGCGGCCAGTATTTCAAGCAACCCGGCGAGGGCCTGGCGCTCGACAGTGCCGCGCTGGACCGGCAATTTTCGGCAGGCCGCGCGCTGATTGCCGAGGTCGCCGCCAGCGGCGCCGCGATCTGGCGGGAAAGCCAGGCCTGGCACGCCGCGCCGGCCGACGATGGCGTGACCGTGGCGATCACCACCCCCGACGGGCCGGCGCAGGTGCGCGCCCGCCGGCTGGTGGTCGCCGCCGGCGCCATGGAGCGGCCGTGGCTGGTGCCCGGTTGGACCCTGCCCGGCGTGATGACCACCGGTGCTGCCCAAACGCTGGTGCGCGGCAGCGCCACTGCGCCCGGCCGCAATGTGCTGATCGCCGGCAATGGCCCGCTCAACCTGCAATTGGCCTGCGAACTGCTGGCGGCGGGCATCAACATCTTGGCGGTGGTTGAGCAGGCGCGGCGGCCAGGCCCGGCGCTATTGGGCGCCTTGCTGAACATGCTGACGAGCCACAGCGGCCTGGCGCTCACCGGCGCGGCGCAGGTTGCCAAGTTGGCCAGCGCCGGCGTGCCCTTGCTGTTTGGCCATGTCGTGACCCAGATCACCGGCAGCGACCGTGCCGAGCGTGTGGCGGTGGTGTCAGCCGCCGGCAAGGAACGCTGGTTCGATGTCGACGCGGTCTGCATCGGCGCCGGCTTTCAGGCGCAGGCCGAGCTGCCGCGCGCGCTCGGCTGTGCGATGGCCGCCGATGGCCTTTCGGTGCAGCGCGACGACAGCGGCCGCACGTCGGTGCCAGCAGTCTTTGTCGCCGGCGATGGCGGCGGGCTCGGCGGCGCCGTGGCGGCGCAGGCGCAGGGCTGGCTGGCCGGCGCGGCGGCTGCCCGCGATCTGATCGGCGCCTTGCCGACTGCGCTGGCCAGCCAGGACGCCAAGGCCCGCCGCGAACTGGCGCGTGCACAGCGTTTTCAGCGCGGCCTGTGGCAGTTGTTCGCGCCCGCCGGCCCGACCGCGCCGCCGACCACGCCGGACACATTGGTCTGTCGCTGCGAATCGGTGTCGCTGGCCCGGATCGATGCGCTGATCGCGGCCGGTGAGCGCGACATCGGCAGCATCAAGCGCGCCACCAGGCTGGGCATGGGTCGCTGCCAGGGCCGCTATTGCGCGCCGTGGCTGGCGGCGCGGCTGGCACAGGCCGGCAGCCCGCCCGATCTGTTTGCGCCGCGCCCGCCGTTCAAGCCGGTGACCATCGCCGCCATCGCCGCGGTGAACGACGCATGATGCGTGCGATCATCGCCCTGATTTTCCTGCTGCTGGCGCTGCCGGCTGCCGCGCGCGACCTGGCGGAGATCAAGGCCAGCGGCGTGTTGCGCGTTGGCGTCAATCCCAATTTCCCGCCGATGAGCAGCTATGGCCCCACCGGCCAGTTGCAGGGTTTCGATGTCGATGTCGCCCGCGCGCTGGCGAAACGGCTGGGCGTGCGCGCCGAACTGGTGCCCACCGAATCGGCCAGCCGGGTGCCCTTCCTGGTGTCGGGCCGCATCGATGTCTCGCTGGGCGCGCTCACCATCACGCCGGAACGCCGCGCGTTGATCGACTTTTCAGTGCCGCTGCACGCCGAAGCCATGGGGGTGATCACCACCGATCGGCTGACCGTCACGCGCTGGCAGGAGCTGAACCGCAGCGACGTCACGCTGGTCAACATGCGCGGCAACCAGTCGGTGGGGGTGCTCGCCGAAAAACTGCCTTTGCCCAAGACCCTGCTGGTCGATGGCAATGCCGATACGATCCGCGCGATTGCGCAGGGCCGCGCCGATGCGCTGGTCGAGAATGTCGATTTCTTCCTTGGCTTCACCAAGCTTTATCCCGACATCAAATGGCGGGTGCTGCCCGAACCGATCTTCACCGCCTGGTGCGGCATTGGCCTGGCCAAGGGCAATGAGCCGCTGCGTGCCGCCATCGATACCGCCCTGATCGCCTTGCACCGCGACGGCAGCATCGGTGAGCTGTGGACCACGGCCTATGGCGCGCCGATGAGCGTGCCGCCCAGCGCCGAACAATTGCGCCCGGTCGCCGCCAGCGTGGGCGGTGGCGGCTATCGCTTCGATTGGCAGCCGGTGCTCGCCGCGCTGCCCTATCTGGCTGGCGGAGCGTTGGTGTCCTTGCAGATCGCTGGCATCGCCTTTGCCGCCGGCGCGGTGCTCGGCCTCGGGCTGGCGCTGGCCCGGCTGAATGGCCCGGCCTGGGCGCAGCGCGCGGCCAGCGCCTATGTCTCGGCGATCACCAACACGCCGGCGCTGGTACAGATTTTCCTGCTCTATTACGCGCTGCCTGATGCCGGGGTGCTGCTGCCGGCGTTCGTGGCCGTCACGCTCGGCCTCACGCTCAACGCTGCGGCCTATCTGGCTGACATCCTGCGCGGCGGCATCGCGGCGCTGCGTGCGGCGGAGCTGGAGGCCGCCGCCGTGCTCGGCCTCTCACCCTTCGATCGGCTGCGTTTCGTGATGCTGCCGGCCATCGTCACCACCGTCTATCGCCCGCTCGCCAATTTCTTCATTGTGCTGGTGCTGGGCAGCTCGATGGCCGCGCTGTTCGGCGTCGAGGAGTTGACGGGGCGCGCCATCAACATCTCCACTGCCAATCTGCGCACCATCGAGACATTTGCGGTCACCGGCCTGATCTACATCTTGCTCACCCTGATCGCATCCGCCGCGCTCGGCCTGTTCGGCCGCCATGTGCTGAAGCTGCAGCGCTGATGGCCGGCGCCGACGCCTTTTTCACCGCCGATACCGCCTGGTTCCTGATCCAGGCGCTGGGCCGCACGCTGCTGATGACCGTCATCGGCTGCAGCATCGGGCTTGCCGTAGGCGGCGCGCTGGCCGTGCTGCGCGGCAGCAGAACGCCCTGGCTGGCCCCGGCGCGGGCAGTGGCGGCGCTGCATGTCGAGACGTTCCGCCGCCTGCCGTTTCTGGTCATCCTGATGCTGGTGCTGTTCTGCGTGCAGGCCATCGCGCCCGATCTGTCGGTGATCGGTGTCGCCACCATCGCCGTCACGCTGGCGGCTTCGGCCTATCTGTCCGAAATCGTCCGCGCCGGCCTCGAATCGGTGCCCCAGGCGCAGCGCGACAGCGCCGACATGCTCGGTCTGTCGTGGTTCGACACGCTGCGGCTCGTCATCCTGCCGCAAGCCTGGGGCGTGATCCTGCCGCCCGCCGCCGCCTTCATGGTGATGTTCATCAAGGACACCGCGCTGGCCAGCCATGTCGGCGTTGTCGAGCTGGCGTTCGCCGGCAAGATCATGGTGGGCAAGGGCGTGTCGCCCATGCTCGGCTTCGGCGCTGTGCTGATCCTTTATGCCTTGCTCAGTTGGCCGCTGGGCCGCGCGGCCAAGGCGCTTGAAACCCTGCTGGAGACTCGCCGTGGCGCTGCTCACCATCGCTGATCTCACCGCCGGCTATGGCGGCACGACCATATTGAACGGCGTCAGCCTGACCGCCGAACGCGGCGATATCATCAGCCTGATCGGGCCATCGGGATCGGGCAAATCCACCCTGCTGCGCGTGTTGATGGGTCTGACCCCGGCCAGCAGCGGCAGTGTGATGCTGGATGGCGCGGCGGTCGATTACCGCAGCAAACCGGCGCTCACTGCGCTGCGCCGGCGCATGACCATGGTGTTTCAGCAATATAATCTGTTCCAGAACATGACCGTGCTGGCCAATGTCACGCTCGCCCCGGTGCGGGCGCTCGGTGTGCCAGCCGCCGAAGCCGAAGCGCGTGGCCGCGATCTGCTGGCGCGTGTCGGCCTGGCCGATCATATGGCGAAATATCCGGCGCAATTGTCCGGCGGGCAGCAGCAGCGCGTCGCCATCGCCCGCGCGCTGGCCATGCAGCCCGACATATTGCTGCTCGATGAAGTCACCTCCGCGCTCGATCCCGAACGCGTCGGGGAAGTGCTCGACACCGTGCGCGACCTTGCCGCGACCGGCATCACCATGTTGATCGTCAGCCACGAAATGGCCTTCGTGCGCGAGATTTCCAGCCAGGTGGTGATGATGGACGCCGGCCAGGTCATCGAGCGCGGGCCGCCCGCCACCATGTTCACCGCCCCCACCCAGCCGCGCACCCAGGCCTTCATGCGCGCCATCATCCGTCATTGACGATGCCACCAAGGGATTTTACCCCCGCACTATTGTTCGCTCTGCCATCATTTGTGCGCAAACCGACCATTCAAACAGGGATCTCGTCATGACCAAGCAATTTCGCGGCAGCCATTCGGTGATTGTCACCCCATTCAACGATGATGGCAGCGACATCGATCTGGGGCGCCTCAACGCCTTTCTGGATTGGCAGCATGACTGCGGCGTGCCCGGCGTCATCATCCTGGGCACCACTGGCGAATTTCTGACCATTTCCGATGATGAGCGCCGCCGTCTGGTCGATGCCACCGTCAAGCATGCCGCCGGCCGTTATCAGGTGATGGTGGGCACCATGAACGCCTATACCGCCACCGCCGTGCGCTACAGCCGCGAGGCACAGGATCTTGGCGCCGATGGCCTGATGATCATCCCGCCTTATTACTACACGCCAACCGACGATGAAATCTTCAACTATTACCAGGCGATCTGCGCCGCCGTGCAGGTGCCGATCATGATCTACAACAACCCGTTCACCGCCAATCGCGACATGAAAACCCCGCTGGTCGCCCGGCTGACCGCGGCGTTCGAACAGGTGCGCTACATCAAGGAAGCCAGCCAGGACATCGCCCGCGTGTTCGAGATCGTCGAGGAAACGCATGGGGTGATGAACGTGTTTGCCGGGGAGAAGCCGGTGGAAAGCTTCCTGCTCGGCGCCGTCGGCTATGTGAACCCCTATGGCAATTATCTGCCCTACCAGACGACGCGGATGTGGAACCTGCTGGAGGAAGGCCGCATCAAGGAAGCCGCGCGCATCCAGCATCTGGTGCACAAGTTCGACAAGGTCATCGCCGAAGGCCACCCGACCTATGGCCATCAATGCTATTCCAAGGCGCTCGCCGCTGCCCAGGGCTATCCGGTGGGCGACGTGCGCGATCCGCTGACCAAATTCGCTTCGCTCGGTGAAGAAGGCCGCACCAAGCTGAAGGCCATCCGCGCCGTGTTCGACGAGATCGACGCCGCGCTGATCGAGATTGACGGGCGCGCCGCGGCATGAGTGTGCCCCAACTGTTCACGCCGCTCACCATCCGCGGCGTGACCTTCCCCAACCGCGTGATTCTGTCCCCGATGTGCCAGTATCGCGCGCGTGATGGCCTGGCGCAGCGCTGGCACACCGCCCACCATGGCCGGCTGTCGCTGTCCGGCCTGGGCGGCGCCATCTTCGAAGCCTCGGGCGTCTTGCGCGACGGTCGCATCACGCCGGGCTGCCTGGGCATCTGGAGCGACGCCCATGTTCCGGGCCTCCGCGACCTGACCGCGCTTTATCATGATCAAGGCGTGCCCGTCGGCATCCAGCTCGCCCATGCCGGGCGCAAGGCCGCCGCTGCCACGCCGTTCGATGGCGCACGGCCGCTGCCCGCCGATCATCCCGATTGGTGGGCCAGCGTCGCCCCCAGCCCGATCCCGTTCGGCGATGGCTGGCAGGTGCCGCAACCACTCGACGCCGCCGGGATTGCCGCCGTGATCGACGCTTTCGTTGCCGCCGCCCGGCGCAGCATCGCTGCTGGCTTCGATTTCATCGAACTGCACGGCGCCCACGGCTATCTTGCCGGCAGCTTCTTCTCGCCGGCCAGCAACCAGCGCGACGACGAATATGGCCGGGATCGCGGCCTGTTCGCCGAAACGCTGGTGCGCGCTGTCCGCGCCGCCATTCCCGATTCAATGCCGTTGTTGTGGCGCACGTCCGCCGTCGATACCGGCGTGACCATCGACGACACCGCAAAACTGGCGCAGCGCCTGCACGCCGCCGGTGTCGACCTCGTTGATTGTTCTTCGGGCGGCAGCAGCGGGCCGTCCGGCGTCTCCGGCAGCCCGCCAGCACCCGGTTACATGGTGCCGCTGGCCACGGCCGTGAAAGCCGCCGGCGTGCCGAGCATGGCCGTTGGCCTGATCATGGACGGCACCCTGGCCAATGGCGTGATCGCCGATGGCCGCGCCGATCTGGTGGCGGTGGGGCGCGAGTTGCTGGCCGACAGCAGCTTCGTCTATCGCTGCGCCCGCGAGCTCGGGCTGGAAAAACCGCAGCGGGTGTTGCCGCAGGAACTGCATTTCTGGCTGGAGCGCCGGAAATATGAAGGAATGGACGCATGAAGACATTGATCGCCGCGCTGTTGCTGGCTGTGGCTGGCCCCGCTCTGGCGCAAGACTACCAGCGTCCCGGCGTGCCCAATCTGCGCGACCGCGTCGCTGCCCATGATCGGCTGATCAAGGCGCGGCTCGATACGGTGGTGCCGCGCATCATGCGCGAGGTCGGTGTCGACATGTGGGTGCTGGTCGCCCGCGAATATAACGAGGATCCGGTGGTCAAGGCGATGCTGCCCGCCACCTGGGCATCGGCGCGGCGGCGCATGGTGCTGATCTTCTTCGACAATGGCACCACGGTGGAACGGCTCGCCATTGCCCGCTACCCGGTCGGTGATCTGTTCCCGTCGCTGTGGAACCCCGAAGAACAGCCCGAACAATGGGCCCGCGTCGCCCAGATCATTGCCGAACGTGACCCAAAGCGCATCGCCATCAACATCAGCCGCGATTTCGCGCTGGCCGATGGCATGACCGTTGGCGAGCATCGCCAGTTGGTCACAGCGCTCGGCCCGATGGCCAACCGGCTGGAAAGCCACGACCGCCTGGCACTGGGCGTGCTGGAAACCCGCACCCCCGAAGATATGGACGTCTATCAGGGCATCATGCGCGTCGCGCACAGCCTGATCCCGGAAGGCCTGTCGGAAAAGGTGATCACGCCCGGCGTCACCACCACCCAGGATGTCGTGTGGTGGTATCGCGAACGGCTGGCCGATCTGCGCCAGGATGCCTGGTGTCAGCCGTCGGTCAACATCCAGCGTGCCGACAAGGCAGCGACCACGCCCGGCCAGCAGACGCTGCCCGAAAACACCGTCATCATGCCCGGCGATCTGCTGCACGTCGATTTCTGCGCCGGCATGCTGGGCCTGAAGACCGACACGCAGATGCTGGCCTATGTGCTTCGCCCCGGCGAAACCGAAGCGCCAGCCGGGCTGCGCGCCGGCATGGCTGCGGCTAACAAGGTGCAGGATGCGCTGACGTCATCGTTCCGCACCGGCCTGACCGGCAACCAGTTGCTGACCATCGCGCGCGAAAAGGCGACTGCGCAGGGGCTGAACCCGGTCATCTACACCCACAGCATCGGGCTGAACGGCCACGGCGCCGGGCCGTGGATCGGTGCCTGGGAACGGCAGGACATGATCCCCGGCCTCGGCGAATATGGCATTTATCCCGACACCGCCTGGTCGATCGAACTGACCGCAGTGCACAATGTGCCGGAATGGGGCGACAAGGAAACCCGCTTCCCGCTGGAGGTCGACGGGTTTTTCGATGGCACGGGCTGGCGCTGGATCGATGGGCGGCAGACGGAGCTGCTGCTGATCCCGCGCGCGGCGAAGTAGGGGGGTTAGCCCAAACCGCCCTCACGGCATCGGCGGCGCATCCCGGAACCGCTTCACCTGGCCTTCATCGCCCAGCATCTCCCACCGCGTCAGCGCGATCGGGATGATGCCGCTGGCGATGAAACGATCATGGAACCGGCCCAGGTTGAATGCCTGGCCTTCCTTGTGGCCGACTTCGGCCAGCAACTGTTCCAGTTGCAGCTTGCCGAAATAATAGTTCAGCCCCAGCCCCGGCTGCCGCAGATACAGCGCCATGTCGTACACGGCGGTATCATCGGTCTTGGCCATCCAATAGGGCGTGCGTCCCGCCAGGCTGGTCAGCGCTTCGTCCAGGCTCCATTCGCCCGAATGCACCTTCAATTCCGGCGCCAGCCGCGCGGCGCGATTGGCCTGCAGGATATAATGAATCTCGCGCGCCTTGGGCCGGGCATCGAGCCAGCCGGCCTGCAGCATCATTTCCTCCAGATAGAAGGCCCAACCTTCGAAGCGCTGTGAATCAAGGAAATTCACCCGCGCCTGCCCGCGAATTGGGCGCGGGTCGCGGCTGCGCCACAGGAAATCGAAGATATGGCCAGGCAGATTATGCGCCCGCAAACTGCGCGGGTCGCGATCTTCGGCCTGGCGGAAGAAATTGCGGCGGATCGGCGGATCGAACGGGCCACCAACGGCCGGATCCTGATTCTGCGGCATCACATACGGGCCTTCCGGCGGCGGCACCACCAACCAGTCCGGCACGGTCATCAGGTCCTTGGCTTTCAGATAGGCCAATATATCCTCGTCCGCCTCCCGCCTGATGCGTTCGAAATCGGCGAGCGTCGTCACCGCCGGCAGCATCGGCTGGCCGCGATGCTCATGCTCCTCCATCTTCAGGAAGGCGACGCTGCGTTCCCACTCGCGCTCACCCAGCACCGCCATTTCGGCGGAATTCCACGGGAAATACAGCACATGCACCAGATACCAGTCCATCGCGGCCTGGCCGATGCCGGCGCCGGCCGGCACCTTGGAGTGCGTCTGTTCCAGCCAGTCGGCAAAGGATTTTGACGCGGCCTCCGCGGTACGCGCCGCTTTCGCCAGTGCCGGATCACTCTTCCCCAGATCGGCCGCCATGCGCGCATAGAGCCGGGCTTCGATACGGTGATGCGCCAGCGCCAGCGTGATCAGATCGCCCTTCATATCCGTCAGCGATGCACGCGCGGCGGTCAGCACGGCCGGCACGCTGGCCAGTTTCTGCGCCAGATCGGCGCGTGCGGCGGCATCTTTCAACGGCAGTTTTGGCGGCGCCCACGCCGTATCGACCTTCGGCCCCCAGCCGATGTCCAGCGTTGCCCACCACGACGGATCGCGTTGCCATTGGCGCAGATGGCGATGCTGGAACAGCACAGCACGCATTTCGCCAAGCGCGATCATCCAGTCGACGCGCTCCGCCACCGGCCAGCCGCTGTCGTCCATCGCCTCCAGCCGCACAAGCGCCGTGCGCGCTGCCGCTTCGCGCCGCGCCATGGCAGCCGGCGTGTGATCGGGCACGTTGGCGTTCGCGGTGAAGCCAATGTCGGCGCGGAACTGCGTGTAGAGCGCCACCAGATCGGCGTGGGTTGCCGCCAGCGCCGGCGTGGCAAGCAACAGCGCCGCCACGACCAGGCGCAGCGCCCACATCATGGCTGCACACCCATCGCCGTCACTTCATCCGTCGCGCCCAGCCACTGCCAGCGGATCATGCTGACCGGGATCATGCCGAAATCGCCGAGTCGGTCATAAAATCCCTTCACGGTGAAGCTGTCGCCCGGCAATTGCGCGCGCTCCTTCTCGGCCAGTTCGGCGAACAATTGCTCGATCTGGGCCTTGCCGGTGATGTAGCTGGGGCCATAGCCGGGGAAGCGCAGATACAGCGTCTGTTCAAAGCCGAGCAGTGGCAGATCGGGGCTCATCCAGCCGTTGGGCGTGCGCGACACCTGCATGGCCATCGCCGCCTTCAGGTCGATCTGATTGGCCTGGGCATAGAGCGCCGCCAGCCCGCGCGCGGCACGCTGGGCCTGCATGATCCACACCACCTCGCGGCTGCGCGGTTCCTTGTCGAACAGGCCGGCATCCAGCATCATCGCTTCCATCGCGGTGGCATTGCCCTCCGCGCGGCTCAGCCAGATATTGTACAGCAGCGCGTCGCGGCGGATCGGCGAGGCATGCGGGCGCGCCTGCATTTCGGCCAGATCCCACCAGTGATAGAAATGCGCGAACAGGCTGTTGGGTGCGCGCCCTTGGGCGATCGCGAAGAAATTCTGTTGGTCCGCCGGCACCCATTTGCCGATGCGCTTGGCCAGTTCCGGCTTCATGTAGGGGCGGATGGTCGCCACGCCGGTCTGGTCCATGAAATCGATGAAATAATCGATGTCGGCCAGGCTCTTGGCGTCCCATTCGGCCTGGCTGGTCGGGCTGGTCAGCGCCGGCAGCGCCTTGTGGTGATTTTCCTCCAGACGCAGGCCGCTATGGGCGCGAGCCAGCTCACGCTTCAGGATCGCGACCTCGTCGCTCCAGGTATAGGGCGAGAGCTGCACATTCTTCAGAAACCAGTCATAGGCCGGGATGCCGACGCCCGACGGCCCGGTCTTGGTTGGCCCTTGCGCCTTCACCCAGGTGATGAACGCTTCGGTCGCCGCCAGCGCATCGGCCGTGGCCTTCTCCAGCGCGCGAAACTCTTTTCCCTGGCCCTTGATCCTGCCCTGCAAACCACGCAGCGCATCGGCCTGCTCGCCCAGCGTGACCGGGCTGGCGTTCCACAAATCGCCGGCATTGCCGGTCAGATTGCCGCGCGCCTGTTGCAGCAGCCCCGGGATATGCGCCAGTTCACCGGCCAGCTTCGCTGCATCGGCCGTGCTCAGCGGAAAGCTGTACTGCCACAATTCAACGGGCGCGACGTGCACCGGGCCTTCGTGCGCCGGCGTGTCGCTCTGCGCCGACCACACGCTCAGATACCAGGCCGGATCGCGCTCCCAGGGCTTGGTCACCTCCAGATCGAACTTCAGCCCGTTCATTTCGGCCTGCACCAATTGCCGATCGACCTTGTCGGCCACCGTCCAGCCGTTGGTGTCGATCGCGTTCAGCCGCGCCTGGAACTGCGCCAGGCCGGCCGCCCGCGCCGCATTGGCCGCGGGCGTATAATCGGGCACGCCGCCGGTACCGCGTGAATTGTGGAACTGCCGCCAGTCGGCAAACAGCGCGTGCAGCTCCGCCGGCGTGCTGGCCTGCGCCGGGGATAGAGCGGGCGCGGTGGCCATCACGGCCGCCACAGCGATTGCGATCAGATATTTCATGCGGGCACCCCCCAGATAAGGTTCGTTGTAAAGCGCGGTCACTTGTTCGCATAGAATACATCGGTGCGCAAAGCGCGCAAATTTCTTGACGCTGGCCGGGCTGGCCGGCAGGCTGGGTTCAGCATTTTCAAACAGGATAGGGGGTCGGACATGACGCGGCAAATGGCAATGATGGCCTCGGCACTGGCTTTGGCGTTGAGCGCGCCGCTGGCGCTGGTGGCGGCGCCAGCCCACGCCGCCACCGCAGCGCCGGCAACCCCGCCGCAAGGCCGCGGCGATTACCGCGCGCTGAATGCCGTGTGGCAGGAATTTCTCGCCTGGCGCGATGCCCGCCCGGCCGCCGGCCTGCCCGATTTCACGCCGCAGACGATCGCGCGCCAGAATCTTGAACTGAACGCGCTGATGGCCCGCGTCGAGGATATGAACGTCGCCAGCTTCAGCCGCGCCGAGCAGGCGGACTGGCTGGCGGTGCGGTCGAAAATGGCGCAGCAGATGTTCTGGCTGCAGGTGTCCAAGCCGTTTTCGCGCGATCCCGGCTATTATGTCGATCAGATGCTGTATCCGCCGATGACCGAACTGCCGGTCAGCGGTGCCGACAAGGATCGGCTGCAGGCCCGGCTCAAGATGATCCCGCTGATCGCCGAACAGGGCAAGCGCACGCTGACCGAAGCCGCCGCCGACTATGCCGATCTGGCGCTGTATAATCTCGAAAATGCCGACGGCGTTGGCCACAATCACCCGTGGCGGCCGGTGCCGCCGGCCGGCGTGATCGGCTGGTTCGACGACATGGCGGTGCGCGCCAAGGAAAAGCAGCCCGAACTGATCCCCGAGATCATGGCGGCGCGTGCCGCAGCCATCCAGTTCCGCGACTGGTTGAAGGCCAACCGCCCGAAGATGACCGCCAAGGCCGGCATCGGCGAGGCGCGCTACAACTGGTATCTGAAAAACGTCAAGCTGCTGCCTTACAACACCGATCAGCTTTATGTGCTCGGCGCCCGCGAATCGCAGCGGCTGTGGTCGATCCACGCGCTGGAGGAACATCGCAACCGCAAGCAGCCGCCGCTGCTGCCCGCCGCCACCAAGGAAGACTATGATCGCCGCAAGGCCGACACCAAGGCCGCGATCACCAAGTGGCTGACCGACGAGGAGATCATCACCATCCCAGCCGATATCGGCAATCTGTATGTCAACGTGCCGTGGATCGAGCGGCAGGGCGGCCGCAACTTCTGGGAAGAAGTCCAGTATCGCGATCCCACCCCCGATCTGCTGCACGCCACCGTGCCCGGCCACGCCTTTGATGGCGCCATGGGCAAGCGTGACACCCACCCGATCCGCTCGCGCATTGGCGATGGCGTCCGCGCCGAAGGCTGGGGCGTGTATCTGGAAGAGGCCGCGCAGAAATTGGGTTTCCTGGCCGACCGGCCGCGGACCCGCGAGCTGATCGACATTTTCGGCATCTTCCGCGCCGTGCGTGTGGCCGGTGACATCGATCTGCAGCTTAACCGCAAGGGCGTGAAGGAGATTGTCGAGGAATGGCGGCAGATGACGCCCTGGCTCGACGAGAATGTCGCCCGGGTGGATGCCGAAATCTATCTGCGCCGCCCGCCTGGCTATGGCATCGGCTATACGGTCGGCATGATCGAGATGCAGAAACTGCTGGCCGACGTCCGCTTCCAGGAGGGCGACAAGTTTGAACTGAAGCGCTTCCACGACCGAGTCATGACCATCGGCCGCATCCCGATGAGCCTGATCCGCTATGACATGACCGGCCGCGACGACGAGGTGAAGCATTTCTGGCGGATGGATCCCCTGCCACCGGCTTGACCGGTGGCAGCATTACCAACCGCCACCGGCTTGACCGGTGGCAGCATAACAGTTGCCGCCGGCGTGATGCCCGGCCTATCCTTCCCCACCATTTGCATGAAAGCCCGACGATGAACCGCCCACTCAGCGCCGCCGACCTGTTGGCCATGGACCAGGCCCATGTCTTCCACCCGTTCACCATGACCGCCGATCATGAGGACAATGGCCCGGCGGCGATGATGGTCGGCGGCAAGGGTTCGCGGCTGACCGACGTGCAGGGCAAGGAATATATCGATGCACTGGCCGGGCTGTGGTGCGTGAATGTCGGCTATGGCCGGCCCGAACTGGCCGAAGCCATGCGCGCCCAGGCCGAACAACTGCCCTATTTCCACGGTTTTTCCGGCATGGCCAATGATGTGGTGGCGCAGCTTTCCGCGCGGCTGGTCAAGCTGGCGCCGGCCGGCATGAAGAAGGTGTTTTACGGCAACAGCGGGTCGGACGCCAACGACACCCAGGTCAAGATCGCCTGGCTATACCATGCCGCCAAGGGCAAGCCGGCCAAGCGCAAGATCCTGGCGCGCAGCCGCGGCTATCATGGCGTGACGGTGATGACCGCCGGCTTGACCGGCCTCACTGGCCTGCACGATGGCTTTGGCCTGCCGCTGCCTGGCATCAGCCATGTGATGGCGCCGCGTCGCATCTGGGAAGGCCATGGCCTGTCGGACGCCGAGTTCGCGCAGAAGCTGGCCGACGATCTGGAAGCCACGATTGCGCGCGAAGGCGCTGACAGCATCGCCGCGATGATCATGGAGCCGCTGATGGGCGCCGGCGGCGTGCACGCCCCGCCCGCCGGCTATTACCAGGCCATCCAGCCGATCCTGAAGCGCCACGATATCCTGCTGATCGCCGATGAGGTGATCTGCGGCTTCGGCCGGCTGGGCGCCATGTTCGGCAGCGAAGTGTTCGGCATCCAGCCCGACATGATGACGGTCGCCAAGGGGCTGACTTCGGCCTATTTCCCGCTGTCTGCCTGCATCGTGTCGGATCATGTCTGGCAGGTGATGCGCACCGCCGAAGGCAAGTTCGGCGCGTTCGGCCACGGCTATACCTATTCCGGCCACCCGGTCGGCGCTGCGGTCGCCATGGCCAATCTCGACATCATCGAGCGCGAAAATCTGGTGGCGCAGGCAGCCGTCACCGGCAATCACATGCAGGAGGCGCTGCGCGCCGCCTTCGGCAACCATCCGCTGGTCGGCGATGTGCGCGGCCAGGCGCTGATCGGCGCCGTCGAATTCATTGCGGGCCGCGATGGCGACGGCCGACCGGTGGCCTTCGATCCTTCGCTGAAAGTGTCCGCCCGCATCGTCAACGCGGCGCGTGCCCGCGGTGTGATCGGCCGCGCGCTGCCGGCATCGGATTCGGTGGCCTTCTCACCGCCGTTCGTGATCACCAGGCAAGAAATCGACACGGTGGTGGGCGTATTCCGTGAGGCTGCCGACCAGGTGATGGGCGAATTGCGTGCGGCGGGGCAGTTCTAAAGCCCCGTCTTCGCTTTCAGCCATTTCGCCGCTTCAGCCGGGCTGCGCTTGTCGGCCGGCCGGTCCGCCTGCCAATTGGCCTCACGCATCGCCTCGACGGGAATCCGCCCCTCATAGCGCGCCAGCCGACGCACAAGTGCATCACGCCCCGGCGCCACCAGCAGCAGCGCATCATAGGCCGGCAAGGCGCTGCGATCGTCGGTGATCAGCACCAGATCATCGCCAGCCAGCGTGCCATCGCTGCTGTAGGCGGTGATCACATCCGCAGCGCCATCGCGCAGCGCGGCCATCATCAGCACCGGCGTAAAGGCGCGGATATTGGCAAAGCCCAAGCCATAGCTGCGCTGCAATGCCGCCCATTCGGCGCGCGACAGAAATTCCAGATCGGTGGCCAGCCGCAATTTGCCGGACACGCGCGCCAGATCGCTGATGGTCTTCACGCCAAGCCGTGCTGCATCCTCCCGGCGCATCGCCAGCGCATAGGCATTTTCAAACCCCAGCCGCGCCGCCACCGTCACGCCGTACCGCGCCTTCAGTTCGCGGGCCAATATCGGCAGCATCACGTCGCGCGGCGGCGTGTCGGTGCGGCCCAGTGCCTGCGTCCACAGCGTACCCGAATAATCGATGCTGATGTCGATGCCGCCGGCCGCCACGCTCTGGAAGGCGATGCCCGATCCCAGCCCGGAGCGCACGCTGGCCGGCTGGCCGATGCTGGCCAGATCATCGGCAATCAGTTCGGCAAGAATATATTGCTCGGAAAAGGTCTTGGTGCCGATGGTCACGGCCGGCATCGCCGTGGCCGGCCGATCCAGCCGCCACCACGCCGTGACGCCGCCTGCAATCAGCGCCAGCAGGATCAGGCCCTGCGCCGCCGGCCGCCAGCGCCGCTGCGCAATCCCGGCCTGGCACCAGCCGAGTGCCCCATCGACCAGCAGCGCAACCCCGGCCGCCGCGACGCAGCCCAGCAGCACCTGCCGCCAATCCTGCAACTGCAGCCCGGCAAAGATCAGATCGCCCAGGCTTTTCTGACCGACCATCGTCGACAAGGTGGCAGCACCGATCGTCCACACCGCTGCGGTGCGCAAGCCGCCCATCACCACCGGCGCGGCCAGCGACAGCTCGACATGGAACAGGCGCTGCCAATCGCTCATGCCGATGGCGCGGGCCGCATCGCGCACGCCATCGGGCACCGCCGCCAGCCCGCCGGCCAACCCGCGCAGCAGCGGCAGCAGCGCATAAAGCGCCAGCGCCAGCAGCGACGGCAACAGGCCCAGCGACGGCACCGGCAGGCCGGTCACGTTGCGCAGCAGCACCAGCAGCGGGAAAAACAGCGCCAGCAAGGCCAGCGCCGGCACCGTCTGCACCACGCTGGCAAAGCCCATCACCCCGCTCCGCAGCCACGGCCGCGCCGGCATCAGCAGCGCCAACGGCACCGCCACCAGCAGCGCCAGCAGCAGCGCCGCCGCGCTGATCGCCAGATGCGCCGCCAGCGCCGAGGGCAGGACGGCCAATCCGCTCATTTCAGCTCAGCCCCCAAACCATGCAGCGCCTGCGCCTGCGCCAATGGCCCCGCCACCAGCGCCTGCACAGCCGGGTGCGGGTCAGCCGCGACCTGCGCCGGCGGCCCCGCCGCCACGATGGTGCCGGCATCCAGCACCAGCATCAGATCGGCACGCAACAGCGCATCCACCAGATCATGGGTGACCAAAATGGTCGTCAGCCCCTGCGCCCGGTGCAGCGCCACCAGCCGGTCGGCGAGCGCGGTGCGGGTTTCCGGATCGAGCGCGCCGAACGGTTCATCCAGCAACAGCAGGCGCGGGGACACCGCCAGCGCCCGCGCCAGCCCGACCCGGCTCGCCTGCCCGCCCGACAATTCGCGCGGAAACCGGTCGGCCAGATGCAGCGGCAACTCGACGAGCTCCATCAGCGCGGCAGCACGCGCCTGCCGCCGCGGCTTGTCCCAGCCCATCAGCCAGGGCACCGCCGCGATATTGTCCGCCACCGTCCAGTGCGGAAACAAGCCGCCGCCCTGCACGGCATAGCCGATGCCGCGCCGCAGCGTTTCGGCATCAACGCCGGCGATATCCTCGCCCGCGATGCGGATCGTGCCTTCGCCCGGCTGCACCATGCGATTGATCAGCCGCAACAGGCTGGTCTTGCCCGCACCCGAGCTGCCGACCAGTGCCACCAGCGTGCCGGGCGGGATGACCAGATCGATCCCGCGCAGCACCGGCCGCCCGCCCAGCGCCAGCGTTACGCCAGACATCGCCAGCGCCGATGGTTCCTTGTCTGGCAATTGCCCCATGGGCTGCTTCTGGCACAGGCATGGCGTGCGCCCCAACTCCAAAACGCCACTAGCGCGACTCTGCGTCCCTCGCTAACCCATGCGTCCATGCCAAACCGGATCGCTCTGCCGCTCGCTCTTGTTGCCGGTTGTCTGGCTGCGCTGGGTTTTGCCCCGCTCAGCCTGTGGCCCGTCGCGCTGGCGGCGGTAGCCGGCCTGTTGTGGCTGGTGTCGCGCGCCCGCGGGCCGGGAACGGCGGCGCTGATCGGCTGGCTGTTCGGCATCGGCATGTTCGCGGTATCGCTGAACTGGATTGCCACGGCCTTCACCTACCAGGCCAAGATGCCACCGGTGCTCGGTTGGTTCGCGGTGGTGTTGCTGGCCATGTATCTGGCGCTGTTCGTGGCAGTGCCGGCCGGGCTGGCGGCGATCCTGCGCAGCCCGTCGGCGCGGATGCTGGCGCTGGTGGCGCTGTGGATCCCGGCGGAATGGGCGCGCGGCCTCATCCTCACCGGTTTTGCCTGGAACCCGCTTGGCGCCATCTGGCTGCCGGTCATCGGCATGGCGCAATGGGCCGGCACGGTCGGCGCCATCGGCCTGACGCTGATTTCGTTGCTGACGGCAGCCGGGCTGGTGGTGCTGCTGGTCGGGCCGGACCGGCTGGCGCGCGCGGGCGGTGGCGGGTTGATCCTGGGTGCGGCCGTCGCCGGGGTGATCGGCAATGGCGGGATCGTCGATAGCGGTTTCATCGGCCCGGCGTTGGTCGTCGTGCAATCCGGCATCAGCCAAGGCGAGCGTTATGATGCCGAGGCCGTGGAGCGCCACCTCAACATCCATCTCGATCTGACACGGCTGGGCCTGGAACGCGTCGAAAGCAATGCGCGATCCGATCTGCCCGATGTGTCGATCCGCGAAACCCGGATCGGCGTGGCCGAAGGCATTGATTCGCCGCTGCGCCCCAGCATCGGCAAGGTTACCGGCGATCTCGACAGCCAGATTGCCGCCGGCCTGGCCTTGCCGCCACCCGCTGCTATCGGCAGCAGCCGCAGCAACCGGCTGGCCATGCCCGGCGCCGAGGCTGATGCGCCGGTGGCGGGCCCCGGTGGCAACCCGCAGATCGTGCGGCGCGCGCCGGCCAAGACGATACCGACGCTGATCGTCTGGCCCGAAGGCGCCATCGACAGCCTGATTGAAGAAGATGCCGCCACCCGCGCCCGCATCGGGGCGGTGCTGCGCCCTGGCGATCTGCTGCTGGCCGGCGGCACCGGTGTGACCCGCACCGGCGGCACGACCCGTTATTCGAACAGCCTGTTCGTCCTTGATTCCGAAGGGCGGATCCGCGGCCGTTACGACAAGGCGCATCTGGTGCCGATGGGCGAATATGTGCCGTGGCGCCATATCCTCGAGCCGATGGGCATTGCCCGGCTGGTGCCCGGTGACACGGATTTTGCGCGTGGCCCGGGGCCGCGCACGGTCGAATTGCCGGGGTTCCTGGGGGTATCGCCGGTGATCTGTTACGAAATCGCTTTCCCGCAGGCCGTGGCCCAGGAAACGCCGCGCCCCGCCTGGATTGCCAATGTCTCCAACGATGCCTGGTTCGGTGCCTGGGGCCCGCCCCAGCATGCCGCCCAGGCGCGGCTGCGCGCCATCGAGGAAGGCCTGCCTGTCGCGCGCGCCACCCCCACCGGGCAGACCGTGGTGATCGACGGCTATGGCCGCGTGCTGAACACGGTGGCAGGCACGACGGCCGAAGCCATCGTCACCACCATGCCGCCGCCGTTGCCGACACCGTTGTTCGTGCGCGTCGGGGCTGGGCTGGCCATGCTTGGCGCCCTGCTGGTGGCGGGCCTGGCGCTCTTGCTGCATGCCCGCACCGTGCAGCGCGTTGGCAGCGTGCAGGCCGTCTGAACCGGCGACGACCGGCATATAAACATCTCGTTATATCACTTGCGCAGGTGCCGTGGCCTGCGTATGACGGCCGCGCATCAGCAGTCGGGATATCGATATGGGCCGTTCCTCTTTCCTGTTCACGTCTGAATCCGTTTCGGAAGGCCATCCCGACAAAGTGGCCGATCAGATTTCCGACGCAGTCGTCGATCTGTTCCTGGCCCGCGATCCCGAAGCCCGCGTGGCCTGCGAGACGCTGACCACCACCAACCGTGTGGTGCTCGCCGGCGAAGTGCGCGGGGCCGGCATGATCGATGCCAACGGCAATTGGGAACCGGGCGCGCAGGAAGACATCCAGCGCACCGTGCGCGAAACCGTCAAGCGCATCGGCTATGAGCAGGATGGCTTCCACTGGCAGAATCTCACCTTCGAAAACCATCTCCACCCGCAATCGACCGACATCGCGCAAGGGGTGGACGCCAGCGGCAACAAGGATGAAGGTGCCGGCGATCAGGGCATCATGTTCGGCTATGCCACCGATGAAACGCCCGATCTGATGCCGGCGACGCTCTATTATTCGCACCGCATCCTGCATCGCATGGCCGCCGATCGCCACAGCGGCGTGGCGCCGTTCCTGGAGCCGGACGCCAAGAGCCAGGTGACCCTGCGCTACGAAAACGAAGTGCCAGTGGCCGCCACTGCCATCGTCGTTTCCACCCAGCACGCGCCGGACTATTGCACGCCTTATGAAAAGCACGGCGCTCGCGGCGGCGACGCGGCCAAATATGCCGAGCTGCGCGATTATGTTATGGGCGTGCTGCGCGACGTGCTGCCGGCCAGCTTCCTGTCGGCCGACACGGTCCTCCATCTCAATCCCACCGGCAAGTTCGAAATCGGCGGCCCGGATGGCGACGCCGGCGTGACCGGGCGCAAGATCATCGTGGATACTTATGGCGGTGCCGCCCCGCACGGCGGCGGCGCGTTCAGCGGCAAGGATCCCACCAAGGTCGATCGTTCGGCCGCCTATGTCTGCCGCTATCTGGCCAAGAATATCGTGGCCGCCGGCCTCGCCAAGCGCTGCACCATTCAGCTGAGCTATGCCATCGGTGTGGCAGCGCCGCTGTCGATCCATGTCGATCTCCACGGCACCGGCACCGTGGCGGAAGCCGCAGTCGAAACCGTGCTGGCCGATCCGGCCAAGCTGGGCTTCGCGCTCACGCCGCGGGGAATCCGCGTGCAACTGGGCCTCAATCGCCCGATCTATCAGCGTTCGGCCGCCTATGGCCATTTCGGCCGCACGCCGGATACCGATGGCGGTTTCAGCTGGGAACGGCTGGACCTGGTGGATGCCCTGAAGGCCGTGCTCTGAGCCTCACGCCACCCCGTCGAGATACTCCACGTCCGGCCGCCCGGCCAGGCTGGCCCCCAGCGCCGGGCCAGCGGCCTTGAAATGCGCACTTTCGCCATGCGCCTTCAACGCATCGGCGTCGGCATAAAGTTCCAGCACCTTGTAGGTGAGCGGATCGGTCTTGGAGCGGGTGAGCTGGTAGGCCAGATTGCCCGGCTCATTGGCCCGCACCGCAGCGCTCAACGTGCGAAACGCCGCCTCGAACGCCTCGGCGGTGCCGTCCTTGATCTTCAACGTCGCGATAACCCCGATCATCTGCATCTCTCCTGCTTGCCGCCGCAGCGTGGCGCAGGCAGCGCCGTTCCCCAAGCTGGCAAAATGAGGGACGCCGGACGGCCGCCGCAGCGCAGCGATCAAATCGCCCGCTTCGGCGCCGCAAATACCCGGCGAATCTCGGGCTCAAAGCTTTCCAGGCTGTCCACATCGTAATTCGGGTCGAACGCCGGCGCGTCCCATTTGTCGACGATCTTTTCCGCCATGTCGAACCACGGCTGGCCGCGATATTGCTCGCGGGCATTCGGGTCCTTGCCCAGATGCTCGTAATAATAACGGCCCTGGAAATCCTGATGGTGGACGATGGCGTGGTAAATCTCGTCCGACACATAGGGTTTCAGCATTTCGCCGGCGATGGCGCCATGGTTGGGAATGCTGAACAATTTGCCGATATCGTGGCACAGCGCCGCCACCACTTCTTCATCAGTGGCGCCATCGCGGCGGGCCAGCGTGGCGGTCATCAGGCTGTGCACCAACTGATTGGCGCCAAAACCGACCTCGATCGCCTCAAGGCGTTTCAGGGAATCGATGATCTGATCAGCGGCGGCCGAGCGCTGGTGCTTCCCATGCTCGGCCGCGATGTGCATCCAGTCGTCTTTGGTGCCTTCCAGCATGGTGGTGAACATCATCTCTCTCCCGATTCGAGGCAGGTCAGCCCGCCCAGATGGCACGATATTGCTTGCGCAAGGACACCTTGTCGATCTTCGCCGATCCCAGCTTGGGCAATTGTTCGGCCGCCATCCACACCTTGGCCGGCACCTTGTAGGCCGCCATCGTGCCCTTCAGGAAATCCACCAGCGCATCCGGGTCCATATGCTCGCCCGGTTTGGCATAGACCACGGCACCGACAATCTCGCCCAGCCGCTCATCGGGCAGGCCGAACACACTCACCTCCGCCACCGCCGGATGGGCATAGATGGCCGATTCCACTTCCTGGCAGCTGATATTCTCGCCGCCGCGGATGATGATGTCCTTCTTGCGGTCGACGATGAACAAATAGCCTTCCTCGTCGAGATACCCAAGATCGCCGCTGCGGAACCAGCCATCCCCAACGAACGCCGCAGCGGTGGCCTCGGGCTTGTTCCAGTAACCGCGGCAATTGCACACCGACCGGATGCACACTTCGCCCACGGCGCCGGGGGGCAAGGCATCGCCCACCGCGCCATCGCCATCAGCAATGCGGATTTCCACCAGCGGCGGCGCCGCGCGGCCCGTGGAGGCCGGCTTGGCGCGATAGGATTCGCGGATATTGCCGGCACCCACGCCATTGGTCTCGGTCAGCCCATAGCCCTGCACCGGGTGCTTGCCGGCAAATTCGCCGGCCAGCCGCTCGACATGCTCGGGCGGGCGCGGCGCGCCGCCGCTGGCGATATCGACCAGGGTGGAGAGATCATATTTGTGCCGGTCCGGGTGCTGCATCAGCTCCAGGCTCATCGTCGGGACGCCGACGAAATAGGTGCAGCGCTCCTTCTCGATCAGGCGCAGCGCTTCGCCGGCATCCCATTTGTGCATGATGATCATCTTGCGGCCGATGGCGATCGACACCAGCAGCACCGGCACCAGCCCGGTGATGTGGAACAAGGGCACATTCAGCAGCATCACCTGCTGTTCGGCCGGCGCCACGCCCGCCTTGGCCGACAATTCCAGCAGGGCCAGGCCGGTGACCAGATAGTTCATCGATGCCGACACCTGCGCGCGGTGCGTCGACACCGCGCCTTTCGGGCTGCCGGTGGAGCCCGATGTGTACATGATCGTGCAATCATCTTCCGGCGACAGCTCGGGCAGATACCACATCGTGTCGGGGCTGGCCGCCAGTTCATCCTCGGCGCGGGCAAAGCCCAGCTTATGCGCGACCTCGCCCGACGTGCGCACGGTGATCACCTTGGCCGAGCACGACAAGGTGGCCAGGCGGCGGGCGCGTTCTTCATCGGCGACCACCAGCGGGGCGCCGGAATCGCTGATGCCGTACCCCATTTCCTCGGCCGTCCACCAGGCGTTCATCGGGATGCACACCGCGCCCATGTGCACGATCGCGCAATAGGCGATGATCCATTCCGGATAGTTGCGCATGGCAACACCCACCCGGTCGCCCTTGGCGATACCATGGCGGTGCTGCAGCATGGCGGCAAATTTCAGGGCGCGGGCATGGACATCGGCAAAGGTCAGCCGTTCGTCGCCAAAGACCAGAAACTCCTTTGGCCCTTGCGCCGCAAAGAACATGGCCAGAAATTCGCGCATCGTCGGCGGCGCCGCCGTGAACATCGGCATGGTCACCCCGCGCACCGGCGTTTGCGCCACGCCCAGCATGCCGCCCGGTGCGGTGATGCCGGCCACCACATCATCAAGCGCGGTATCGAGCGCGGATTTCATGATCTTCTCCCCAAATATCGGCAGGCCGCTCCCACGGCTCTAACATTGCCTTTGTGACATGTTGAGCAATGCTTGCAAGCGCAAGGATTTGGGGGGTTTTGCCGATCAGGTGCCGGGCTTGGGCGAAAGCCTCGGCGTTTCCGGCGCATGCGCCGCGGTTTCCACCAACAGATAGAAAAAGCGGTTGAAATCCTGCGCGGCATCCAGATCCATCGGCGTCGTCATGTCGTCCTGCGGGCGGTGGTAGCGGCGCACGTACCAGTCGCGATACAGACGTTCTTCCTGGCTGCGCGGGTTGAACGCGAAGATGAAGTTCACCGCCGGGATGCCGGCCTCCATGAACGGCCACGAATCGACGCGGCGGATCAGGTTGCGCTCCGGTTCCAGATCGGGGCGAATGCCGATCTTCAGGCCCTCAGCGACGGCCTTCGCGGTGTCGGCCAGCGTGTTCTGCCCCAGGCCGTGCAGGGTGAGCGCCTTCAGCGGGAACAGCGGCCGCAATTGGTCGAGATTGATGACGCCGGCCAGTTGATCTTTCGGCACGGTCGGGTGCTGCAGCCACCAGCGCGCGCCAAGCAGGCCCTTTTCCTCCGCCGTCCATGCCGCGAACAGCAGCGGCCGGGCAAAGCCCTTCCCTTTGCGACGCGCCGCCAACTGGCTGATCAGCGCGACATAAGCGGCATCATCGAGCGTGCCGTTGTAAAGCGCATCGCCATTCACCGGCTCACCAAAGCCATAGCCATCGATATGCGCGCCAAGCAGCAGATATTCGCCGGCTTTCGCCGGATCAGTGCCGGGCAGCAGGCCGATCAACTGCTGGCTGGTGAATTTGCGCTGCGACGTCGTCAGCTTTGCTTCGAAGCGGCCGGGCAGATCGAACGACTCGAGATCGCGGTGCAGGCCGGCATCGGTGAGGATGGCCGCCGCCAGCCGCCCAGACCCGGCAATCAACGTGGCCAGGGCGGCGCCATTGACCCGGAACTGCGGCAGGCCGCTCGGCAATGTCACGCCATCATGCGCGACGCTGCGCGCATAGGCATCCGGCCAACGCGGCGGCTCGACCAGAAAACCGACATCATCGATGGTCAGCAACGCGATGGCGCCGGCGGCAGTGACGGCAGCCAGGCGTTCTGCGCCATTGGCGCGACCGGTCCGGCGGCTGCCGAAACACACCGCGATCTTGCCTTGCAGCGCCGGGCCAGCCTCTGCCCCAATCTCCTTAGCGCTGCAATAACCGGCAAAGCGCATCGCGCCGCCGAGCGTCGCCGGCAGATCCGTTGCGGGTCGCGGCGTGATGTCATGCAGAAACTTCAGCGGCACAGCGCTGCCATCCGGCGCCACCACGCGCATCTCCGCGCTGGTCACGGCGACTTCGTGCAGCGGCACCGTCTGCCGGAAACTGCCATCTTCCCCGGCCGGCTGCAGCCGCGCGTCCTTGAACCAGCGTTCCACCAGATCGATGGCGCGGGCATGGCCGGGGCTGCCGGCATCACGGCCTTCCATCGCATCGCTGCTCAATTCCGCCGTGCGCGCCAGCCAGGCGCGGGTGTCGGCATCAGGTTTGGCGAAGGCCGGCGCGGCGAGAAGGGCGAGCAACGGGAGGAGGTGGCGCATCATCGCAAGCATGGCCGCCCTCAATCCTCGCCGAACTTGTCCTGCACCAGGCCGACCAGCTTCGCGAGCGCCGCCTCCGCCTCACGCCCGGTCGCGCTGATCTCGATTTCATCACCGATCGCAGCGGCCAGCATCATCAGGCCCATGATCGACGTGCCAGTCACCGAAGCGCCATCGTGCGATACGGTCACCTCCGCATCGAAGCTGGAGGCCAAGGTGACGAATTTCGCACTGGCCCGGGCATGCAGGCCGCGGCGGTTGCAGATGGTGACCCGGATGGGCCCAAACACCTGGCTCAAGCCGCCTCGCCCAGCATGCGGCTGGCCACGGCAATATATTTGCGTCCGGCATCCTGGGCGGCCTGCACCGCGGCCTCCACGGTGCCGGCCTTGCGTACGCTGGCCAGCTTGATCAGCATCGGCAGGTTGACGCCGGCGATCACTTCCACCTGCGGCCCGAGCAGCGAGATGGCGAGGTTGGACGGGGTGCCGCCAAACATGTCGGTCAGCATGATGACGCCCTGGCCGCTGTTGCAACGCTGCACGGCCGCCGCGATATCGGCGCGGCGGATTTCCATGTCGTCGTCGGCGGCGATGCAGATCGCCTCCACGCTGGTCTGCGGACCAACGACATGTTCCATGGCCGCCAGAAATTCGGCTGCCAGCCCCCCATGTGTTACCAGAACCATCCCGATCATCGGCCGCTGGCCTCACGCCCTTCGCCTGAGTCTGTCAATGGGGGACCTGCCACAACGGCGGCATCACCCGCCAATTTTGCGATGTCCCGATGCAACAGGGCCACGGGTTGCCCGGAGCCACGCAGCCGGGCGGCCAGATCGCGGGCGGTGGCGACACTGCGATGGCGGCCGCCGGTGCACCCGATGGCGATGGTCAGATATGCCTTGCCCTCCCGCGCATAGCCGGGAAGCAAGGTGCGGACCAGATCGTCGAACTTGTCGAGCGTGGCGGCATAGAGCGGATCGGCCGCGACAAAGGCCGCGACTCGGTCATCCTCCCCGGTCAGCGGCCGCAGCGCGACATCCCAGTGCGGATTGGCCAGGAACCGTACATCCAGCACCAGATCGGCATCGCGCGGCAGCCCGGCGGCAAAACCGAAGCTGAGGATGGTCACCGTCAACCCCGGCGAGGAGCCGCCAAAGCGCTCGGCGATGCGGGCGCGCAGATCGGTGACCGACAGATCGGTGGTGTCGATCACCAGATCGGCGGCGCGTTTCAATGGCACCAGCAGGTCACGCTCCGCCACAATCCCATCGATGGCCGGGCGATCGAGGCTGAGCGGGTGACGGCGGCGGGTTTCGGAAAAGCGCCGGATCAGCACATCATCGGCGCATTCCAGGAAAATCAGCCGCACATCGCGCCCACCATCGCGCAAGGCGGCAATGCGCAGCGCCAGCGCGGCCGGATCAAAGGCGCGGGTGCGGCTGTCGATGCCCAGCGCCAGCGGGCGCGTCGCCGCGCCGGCGATCAGCGCATCGAGCAGCGACAGCGGCAGATTGTCGACCACTTCATGGCCTGCATCCTCCAGCGCCCTCAGCACGGTGGACTTGCCGGCACCGGACAGCCCGGAAATGATGAGGATCGGCTGGCTCACGCGGCAGCTTGTGCCCGGCAAGCCGTGGCTTGCCAAGGCCCGCGCCGCGCGCTGCGGCGCTGATGCGCCTGACGGGTCGAACGGCAGCAGCGGGATGGTTTCGCCGGCCAGTTCCATCTGCTCGATTTCGGGCATGCGGGTCGGTGGGCGGGAGAGGTCGAGCGCCAGGGCGATCCGCGCCGGCGCGGTTGGTTCCGGCACGATGCCGACGCCGCGCACTTCCAGCAGGCCTGAAAGCCGTGGCGGCGCGCTGGCGATCAGCACTGGCCCGGCTTTGGATACCAACACGCGATCATCAGCCACCAATTGCCAGCCATCGGCCACCAGACGCAGCGCCATATCGGATTTTCCGGCCCCCGATGGCCCCAACAGCAGCACCGCACGGCCATCCAGCGCAACTGCGGTCGCGTGCAGGGTTTCAGGCGCGGTCATGCAGCCGGCAGCAGCACACGGAACCAGGCGCCGCCGCCGGGCGCATCCTCCACCACGATCTGGCCGCCATGTGCCGCCACGATGGCCGCCGCGATCGACAGGCCCAGGCCGGAATGGCGGCCGAAATCCTCCTCCGGCGGGCGTTCGGAGTAGAATCGGCTGAAGATATCCCGGCGATTCGCGGCTGGCACGCCGGGACCCTGGTCGCTGACCGCCAGTTCGACCTGATCCCCGCTGCGTTCGACCGTCAGCGTGACAATCCCCTGTTCAGGCGAGAAGCTGATCGCATTGTCGATCAGGTTGCGCAGCACCTGGGCGAGCCGGCTGGCGTCGCCTTCGATCATTACCGGCGCCGACAAACCGGCCCGCTGCACGGTCACGCCGCGCGGCTGGCCGGCGATGCCATAGGCGCTGACCAGGCCATCGGCGAGCGCGCCGGCATCCAGTGGCTGAAACCCGGTGCGCGACAATTCCGCGTCCAGCCGGCTGGCATCGGCAATATCGGTGATCAACCGATCGATGCGGCCAACATCATCCCGAATCACATCAAGCAATTGATTTCGTAAAGCGGGTTGCTCGACCTGGCCCAGCACATCGACCGCCGACCGCAAGGAGGCGAGCGGGTTTTTCAGCTCATGCGCGACATCGGCGGCAAAGGCCTCGGTGGCATCGATCTGGCGCCGCAGCGCAATCGACATGTCGGATATGGCCCTGGCCAGCGCACCGATCTCGTCACGGCGCTCGGGCAGGCGCGGCACCACCACCTCGCGGCGCCGGCCGAGCCGCACCCGGTGCGCCGCCACCGCCAACAGGCGCAGTGGCCGCACGATGGTGCGCGCCAGATACAGCGACAGAAACAGCGTCAGTGCCGTGACCGACAGCAGCAGCCAGGCCGAGGTCAGTCGTTCACGCCGCAGGATATCGGCCAGATCATCGGCCGAGTCGGTGAACAATATCGCCCCCACCCCCGGCGCCGCCGCGGCCGCCGAGACGATCAGGCTGCCATCGTTGGCGCGGCGCAGATCGGTCGCCGCCCCGCCGCGCGCCATGGCCACGCCAAGTTCCGGCCAGGCCGCCGCGATATCGCGCGACGGTTCGGCATAGGGCGCCGCAGTCTGGAACCCCAGCACGGCATCAATGCCGCGGTCAATTGCCTTGGCCGACGCGCGCTGCCAGCCATATTCGGCTGGATTTTCCACGACAAAACGGGGGTTTGCCGGCGATTGCCAATTGTCGGCGAGGCGATTGCCGTCGAGGCCATAGAGGCGCACGCGGGTGCCGCGCGCCAGGCCCAGCCGGGCAATGCTGGCGGCACGGTCGGGCGGCGGCAATTCGCCCACCAACCGCACCACCGTCAGCGCCTCATTGGCCAGCGCCGCCGTGCGTTCATCCAGCAACCGCGAGCGCACCGTGTCGAGATAGAGCAACATGATCGCCAGCACGATCACCGCCACCAGATTCACCGCGAAGATGCGGGCGCGCAACGATCCAAAGCCCAGGCCCCGGCGCCATTCCTGCACGGCCTCCTCGCCGCGGGCGCCAAAGCTACCGGGCGCCAAGGTCAGTCTTCGTTGAAGCGATAACCGACGCCATACAGCGTCTCGATGCCCTTGAACTGGTGATCGACCGCGCGGAACTTCTTGCGCAACCGCTTGATATGGCTGTCGATCGTGCGATCATCGACATAGACGTCGTGGGCGTAGGCAGCGTCCATCAACTGGTCCCGCGACTTCACGAACCCAGGCCGCTGCGCCAATGTTTCCAGAATCATGAACTCGGTCACGGTCAATGCGACATCGCCGCGGCGGCCTTCGCCAGCATCCCAGAATACGCGGTGACGGGCCGGGTCCATGGTCAGCCGCCCGCGCAGGATCGGCTCCACCGCCACCGCATCGACGGCGTCCGGCGCCGCCCGGCGATTGGCCGTGCGGCGCAGCACCGCCCGGATGCGCTCGATCAACAGCCGCTGGCTGAACGGCTTGCCGATATAATCGTCGGCACCCATGGCAAGGCCGAGGGCTTCGTCGATTTCGGTGTCCTTGCTGGTCAGGAAAATCACCGGCACCTGGCTTTTCTCGCGCAGGCGGCGCAGCACCTCCATGCCATCCATGCGCGGCATCTTGATATCCAGCACCACCAGGTCGGGCAGGTTTTCCACCAAGGCTTTCAAGGCAGTATCGCCATCGGAATAGAGCCGCACCGCAAAGCCTTCGGCCTGCAGGGCAATCGACACCGACGTCAGGATGTTGCGATCATCATCGACGAGGGCGATCGTGGGGGATGGCGAAGGGACTTGATCCATCGTGGCCTATGTGAAGCGCCAGCGCGTGTTTCGCAAGGCCGGCGGCTAATATCTGTAATTGGTCGAGTCGCGGCCCGGTTGCCATGATGCGGCACAGTTGCGACGCTTTGACGAACGCAAACGCGTCGGCTATGCGGGCCGCGTTTGGGCGGTTGGGCAATTCCTGCCTGGTACTCAGACCCGAATTCAGGAGTGAAAGCTGTGCCATCAACTGTCGTTTCCGCCTTCGGACTTGAGCGGCAGGGCCTGGCCACCACCGCCGACCTGCACTGGAATCTCGCCACTGCTGCGCTGGTGGAGCTGGCCGTGCAACGCGGCGAAGGCCTGTTGTCGGAACATGGCGCGCTGGTGGTGCAGACCGGCAAGCACACCGGCCGCAGCGCGAACGACAAGTTCATCGTGCGCGATGCCGATACCGATGGCACCATCTGGTGGGACAAGAACAAGAGCATCACGCCAGCCCAGTTCGCCGCGATCAAGGCCGATTTCGAAGCCGCGCTGAAGGACAAGGCCGATCTGTTCGTGCAGGATCTGCACGGCGGCAGCCAGCCCGAACACCGGGTACGCGTGCGGGTGATCACCGAATTTGCCTGGCACAGCCAGTTCATCCGCACGTTGCTGGTGCGGCCTGATCCCAGCGAACTGGCGGATTTCGTGCCCGAATACACGATCATCGATCTGCCGTCGTTCCGGGCAGACCCGGCCCGCCACGGTTGCCGCAGCGAGACGATCGTGGCTGTCGATTTCACCAACAAGACCGTGCTGATCGGTGGCACCGCCTACGCCGGTGAGATGAAGAAGTCGGTGTTTTCGATCCTCAACTATCTGCTGCCCGAAAAGGGCGTGATGCCGATGCATTGTTCGGCCAATATCGGGCCAGATGGCGACACGGCGGTGTTCTTTGGCCTGTCTGGCACCGGCAAGACGACCCTGTCTGCCGATGCCAGCCGCACGTTGATCGGCGATGACGAACATGGCTGGTCCGACACGGCCGTCTTCAACTTCGAAGGCGGCTGCTACGCCAAGGTGATTCGCCTGTCGGCCGAAGCCGAGCCGGAGATTTACGCCACGACCCGCCGCTTCGGCACGGTGCTGGAAAATGTCGTCATCAATCCCGAAACCCGGGTGATCGATCTGGACGACAACAGCCTGGCCGAAAACAGCCGCGGCTCCTACCCGATCGAGTTCATCCCCAATGCGTCTGCCGACAACATGGGCCCGGTGCCGCGCAACATCATCATGTTGACTGCCGATGCGTTCGGGATCCTGCCGCCGATCGCCAAGCTGACGCCGGACCAGGCCATGTATCATTTCCTGTCCGGCTACACCGCGCGTGTCGCCGGCACCGAAATCGGCGTGACGGAGCCTGACGCGACCTTCTCCACCTGTTTTGGCGCGCCGTTCATGCCGCGCCACCCTTCGGTTTACGGCAATCTGCTGAAATCGCGCATCGCCAGCGGCGGTGTGGACGTGTGGCTGGTCAACACCGGCTGGACGGGCGGCAGCGCCACGGCAGGCGGCAGCCGCATGCCGATCAAGGTGACGCGCGCGCTGCTGAACGCGGCGCTGGATGGCAGCCTGAAGACGGCGGAGTTTCGCACCGACGCCAATTTCGGCTTTGCCGTGCCGGTGGCAGTGCCGGGCGTCGACAGCACGCTCCTCAATCCACGCGATACCTGGGCAGACAAGGCGGATTACGACACCAAAGCCAAAGCACTGGTCGGCATGTTCATCGCGAATTTCGCCCAATTTGAAGCACATGTCGATCAAGGTGTGCGCGAATCGGCCCCCAGCGCCGCCTGATCCGATTGCATTTGGCGCTGTGGCCGTAAGGCCACATCCATTGCAAAATGTGCGCCAACGAACGCAACTGCGCAATTTGCCTTGTTGTCATCACATCACTGCAGCGCAACAAAACTGTTGCAATCGTAGTGATGGGGCAAACCATGGTAATGAAGAAGATGCTGTTGCTGGCCGGTTCCGTGTTGGCCGGAACAATCGCCACCGCCGCGATGGCGCAGGACCAGGTAATGGCAGCGGCAGAGGCAGAGGCTGCGGCTGAGGAACTGGTCGTCACCGGTTCGCGGCTGCGCTCCAACCCGAACGATACGGCAGCACTGCCGATCACCACCGTCGATGCCGCCCAGTTGCGCGCCCTTGGCAACAGCGATCCCACCGCAACGCTGCGTTTGATCCCGGCGCTGCTGGCATCGGGTACCGTGGCCGATTCCATCGAACGCGGCGCCGGCGGCGTCGGCCAGGCCACGCTGAACCTGCGCCAGCTTGGTGCCAACCGCACGCTCGTGCTGATCGACGGCTGGCGGCATGTGTCGGGCGTGGCCGGCAGCCAGACGGTCGACGTTGCCACCATCCCCAACGCGCTGATCGAGCGGGTGGACGTGCTCACCGGCGGCGCTTCAGCCGTCTATGGTGCCGATGCCGTCACCGGGGTGATCAACTATGTGCTGAAGAAGGATTTTTCGGGCCTGACCCTGGATGGCCAGTTCGGCATTTCCGATTATGGCGACGGTGAAACCTATCGCATCGAAGGCACCTGGGGCACCAATTTCGCCGACGGCAAGGGCAATATCACCTTCTCGGCCGGCTATACCAAGGACAGCGAAGTGCTGTTCTCGGATCGCCCGTTCACGATCGACAATGGCCGCGGCAACAACTCGACCACCTATGCCAACCCACTGCGTCGGTTCCAGCGCGGTGATATCGACGCCAGCACGCCGAACTTCGCGCAGCGCTTCAGCCAGGCGGCCGGGCGCCTGAACTATGGTTTTGCGATCCCCACGGCGGCGCAGTTCAACACATTCTTCCCAGGCCGCACGCCGACGCCGGCCGAACAGGCACTGATCAATCGCGCTGCCACCGTGCCGACGTTCGTGATCGCCCCGCAGCCGGCGTTCGCCATCTCGTCCTACTCCGGCCTGATCTTCCGCAATGATTTCGATTTCTTCAATGCGGATATCAACAGCAACGGTATCAACGATTGCCGCGAAAGCTTCATCGGCCTGACCGGCTTTGGTGGCGGCGGCTGCTACGTCTCCACGCCCGGCGGTGGCGTGCGCATCTTCCAGGATGGCATCGTTTCCACCAGTTCCAACCAGTTCGGCGGGGACGGCGCGGCCGAACGGCCGAATGTGGCGTCGCTGCTGCCGGGTTCGGAGCGCATCTATGCCAACTTGCGCGCCCGTTACGAATTTTCGCCGGCGGCCGAGGTGTTCATCGATGCCAAGTACACCCGCAACGATGCAATCAGCCGCAACCAGTACAACAGCTTTTATGATTCGCTGCTGATCTTCCCGGACAACCCCTTCATTCCTGCCGTGCTGCAAGCCGACGCGAATGACGCCGGCGGCCTGCGCGTGTCGCGCGACATGACCGATCTGGGCCAGGGTGTGCAGAACGCCCGCCGCGAAACCTATCGCATCGTCGGCGGCCTGCGCGGCGAGATCTCCTCGCACCTCAGCTATGAACTGGTGGGCAATTATGGCCGCACCGACAACGCGGTGACCAACCAGAACCGCGTGCTCTATGATCGTCTGTTCGCGGCGCTGGATGTCGTGCGTGGTCCAAATGGTCAGCCGGTCTGCCGGGTGAACACGGGCGACACCACCCCGCATCCGGGCTCCGAAATCTTCCCGGTGATCGCGCCGGGCTTCTTCACCTTCCGCCCTGGCGACGGCACCTGCGTACCGGCCAACATCCTGTCCGGCCCGGATTCGATCAGCCAAGCTGCTGCCAACTGGATCACCCAGCCGGCGACCAACCGCTTCCGCCTGGAACAGACCGTTGTTACCGCGCTGCTGACCGGCGATACTGGCGGCTTCTTCAACCTGCCCGGCGGCGCCATCCAATATGTGCTGGGCGGCGAGTATCGCAAGGAAAAGTCCAGCTCCAGTTTCGATCCGCTGGTGCTCGGTATCATCCCGGGCACGGGCCCGGCCAATCTGGTTGGCCAGTTCATTGGCGATATTGAACCGACCAACCAGTCGTTGGTGTTCGATCCCAGCAACCGCACCAACAATGCCGGCGGCCAATTCGACGTGGTCGAAGTGTTCGGCGAAGTGAAAGTTCCGCTGCTGCGTGACGTGCGCTTTGCGCAGGAACTCAGCATCGGCGCCGCTGGCCGCTATGCCGATTATTCGACCATCGGCGGCGCGTTCACCTGGAATGTCAACGGCATCTGGGCGCCGATCCGCGATCTGAAATTCCGCGGCAGCTATGCCCGCGCCATCCGCGCGCCGAACATCGCCGAACTGTTCGATCCGGCACAAGGCGCCACCTTCCGCCCGGCCGATCCCTGCGATCTGATCAACCAGAACGCCACCACCAACCGCAAGGCCAATTGTATTGCGGCGGCCACCGCGCTGGGCATTGCCAACCCGACGGCCTTCATCGAAAGCTATAACGATCCGCTCACCGCGCGTTTCGGCGGCACCATCGGCGGCAACCCGAACCTGACCCAGGAAACCGCCACCACCTTTACAGCGGGCACGGTGATCACCCCCGGCTTCCTGCCGGGCTTCACCTTCTCGGCAGATTATTACTCGATCAAGATCAGCAACGCGATCGCTACCGTCACCGCGCAGGACATCGTCAACACCTGCTATGACAATACCACCTTCCCGTCGCAATTCTGCTTGCTGTTCGATCGTAACGGGCCAGTCGCGCCTGGCGCGACTTCAGCGACGCAGCCGACGCTGTTCGGTTTCCGCACCCTGCGGCAGTCCCAGTTGAACTTCGGCCGTATCGAGACATCGGGCGTCGATTTCTCGATCAACTATCGCTTCACGATTGCCGAGAAGAATAATTTCAACATCAGCCTGAACGGCAACTGGACGGAGAAGGTGAACCGCTTCTTCGATCCGCAGGACCCGACGCTGGTCAACCCGGCCCTGCGTGAATTGTCGGTGCCGGAATGGTCGGGCGTTGCCTCGCTGAACTGGAACCGCGGACCGGTCACCCTGGGCTATACGCTGCAATATGTGCAATCGACGGCGGTGGCTTCGGCCATCCAGATCGAGCGTATCATGACCGAATTCGGCCCGGCCGGCTTTGCGCCGGATTATTGGGTGCACAACGCCAACTTCAACGTGGACATCATGAAGGATCGCTTCAGCGTCTATGGCGGTATCAACAACATCACCAACGCTGCGCCCTATCTGTCGTCCTCGGCCTATCCGGTGTCGGGCATGGGCCGCTTCTACTTCCTGGGCATCCGCGCCAAGCTGTGATGCAATTTGGCTGACACGCGAAAGGGCGGCCCCGGCCGGGCCGCCCTTTTTCGTTTGCGGGCGATGGTGCGCCCTGGCAGCCTGGCGCCATGAACCGCGCTTGGGCCGACGCACCTGCAGATTTGTTCGCGGCCTTGTCGCAGCAGCAACTGCTGGGCGAATTGGCGTCGAGAACCCAGTTCGCTGCCGAACTGGCGCAGATCGAGGCCTGGAAATTCACGATCCGGCATCTCCAAGCCCTGGCCGTCGCACTGCCCGGCAGCCATGTCTTCATGGAATTTTCCATCCCGCGCATGGGCCGGCGTGCCGATGCGGTGATCGTAGCCGGGCCGTTGGTGTTCGTGCTGGAATACAAGGTCGGGGAGCGCGGCTTTCCCCGCCACGCCATCGAGCAAGTGCATGGCTATGCCCTTGATCTGAAGAATTTTCACGTCACCAGCCATGACAAGCCAATCGTGCCGATCCTGATCAGCAGCGAAGCCCCGCCGCAGCAACTTGGGCTCGGCTTCTGGGCGCCCGACCGCGTGCACGAGCCGCTGCTGCTGGCGCCGGAGGATGTGTTGCCAACTATCCAGCGCCTGCTGGCCACCGGCGATGGCCCAGAAATTGCCGCAACGGCCTGGGCCGACGGCGCCTACCGCCCAACACCCAACATCATCGAAGCCGCCGAAGCGCTCTACGCCGGCCACGACGTGATCGAGATTTCGCGATCCGAGGCCGGTGCCGAGAATCTGTCACGCACGGCAACAGCAGTGGAGCGGGTTGTCGATCGGGCGCGCAAGGATGGCCACAAGGCGATCTGCTTTGTCACTGGCGTACCCGGTGCCGGCAAAACGCTTGCGGGGCTCAACATCGCATGCAGCCGCAATCCCGAATGGCCCGAGCAACACGCCGTGTTCCTTTCCGGCAACGGCCCCCTGGTGGAGGTGCTGCAGGAAGCCTTGCGCCGCGATGGCAAACGCAAGCGCGCATTGCCCGATCTGCCGGAAGCCCGCATTGTCCAAGCGCAAGAACCCAGGACATTCATCCAGAATGTCCATCATTTCCGCGATGAATATCTTGGGCCGGATCAGATCCCGCCCGAACATGTCGTGATTTTCGATGAGGCCCAGCGCGCCTGGGACAGCGCAATGACCAGCGATTTCATGCGCCGCAAACGCGGCCAGCACGGCTTTGACCAGTCGGAGCCGGCGTTTCTGCTGTCGGTCATGGATCGCCGCCCGGATTGGTGCGTGGTGGTTTGCCTGATCGGTGAGGGTCAGGAAATCAACCGCGGTGAGGCCGGCGTCGCGGAATGGATACGTGCCTTGCAGGCTGACCTGCCCGACTGGCAGATTTTCCTGCCGCCGCATTTGATGAGCGATGATGGCCCGTTGGATGCCGGGCTGCGCTGGCATCTGGGGCATCGTACCACGACGCAGGATGCTGACCTGCATCTGGCCACCTCCGTGCGGTCATTCCGGGCAGGGCGCGTTTCGGCGTTCGTGGCAGCACTGCTGGATGAAGACACTGATAATGCCGAAGCTTTGCGGCCCGACCCCACGCAATTCCCCATCTGGCAAACCCGCGAATTGGCCACGGCGCGCCGCTGGCTACGCAAACAACGCCGGGCCGGGGAACGCGCGGGCCTGCTGGCTTCGTCAAACGCCTTGCGGCTGAAACCTGAAGGCCTGCACGTGAAGGCGCCAATTGATGTCTGCCACTGGTTCCTCAACGGCAATGACGATGTGCGCGCCTCCAACGCGCTGGAGGATGCCGCGACGGAATTCGCCGTTCAGGGGCTGGAACTGGACTGGACCTGCGTCGCCTGGGATCTGAACTTGCGGCGCGAAGGCGGCTGGCAGGCGCGGGAGTTTCGCGGCACCAAATGGCAGGCAATCCGGACCAGTGCCGACGGCTTCTCGCGGGCCGATTATGTGAAGAACGCCTATCGCGTGCTGCTGACCCGTGCCCGGCAGGGGATGGTGATTTTCGTACCGCGGGGTGATGCGGCCGATGCGACTCGCCCGCCGGCCGAATATGATGCCATTGCCGAGTGGTTGAGCGACTGTGGAATTCCGTCGCTGCCCTGAAATCAAAATACCGGCTGGTGTATCCCGCACTCGGTCTTGTCCCAGTGGCGCCAGCGGCCGGCGCGGGGGTCTTCGCCGGGTTGCACGCGGCTGGTGCAGGGTTGGCAGCCGATGGAGGGAAAGCCTTGCGCCTCCAGCGGATGGCGGGGCAGGTCGCGGGCGATGAAATGCGCGTCGATGGCGGCCTTGTCCCAATCGGCGAGCGGGTTGATCTTCAGGCGGCCCTCATCAAGCTCGAAGCGCGGCAGGCTGGCGCGGCCGGCCTGAAAGCCCTTGCGCCCCGATATCCAGGCTTCGAACGGCGCCAATGCGCGGCGCAGCGGCGCCACTTTCCGCAGATCGCAGCAGCCATCGGGATCATAGGCCCAGCGCAGTGATTTGCTGTCCTGCGCTGCGATTTCATAGGGGTCGGGGCGATAGACACGCAGATCGGTGAAACCCAGCTGCTCGGACAAGGCATCGCGATAGGCCAAAGTCTCCCCGAACATCTTCTGCGTGTTGACGAAAATCACCGGCACGCTGCGGTCCACCGCCGCCACCAGATCGAGCAGCACCGCCGATTCCGCGCCAAAGGACGACACCACCGCCACCCGGCCCTTGAGTTCGCCGCCCAGCAGGTCGGCCAGCATCGCCGCCGTCTCGTGGCCGGCCAAGCGCGCCGCGAGTGCCGCTACCTGCGCCGCCGTGAAGGCCGGCGCGGTATCAATCACATCGCGGCGCGCCGGCACGATCATGCGCCGGCCCGCAGCGCCCATACCGGGGCCAGTCCGTCGGCCGCCTTCATGTAAACATGCGGGAAGCGCGCCAGCGTGGCGGCCACCACGGCGGGATCGAGCGGCTTGTTGGGCGCGAAACTGTCAAACCCCACCCGGCGCATGAAACCCAGTTGATCGACCAGCACATCGCCGGCTGCGCGGATTTCGCCGGCAAAGCCCGCCTCCCGCAGGATGCGCGCCGAGCTGTAACCGCGGCCATCGCGGAACTTGGGAAAGGCGATTTCCACCAGCTTCAGCCGGCCGAGGTGGGGCAGCAGCGCGCGCACATCCTCACCCGGATCGATGCGCACCGCTGCGAAATTGCCGCCAGCGAGAAAATCACCCAGCGGCGCAATCGGGCTTTCGAACGGCGCGTCCTCGCGAAACCGCAACCGCGCCGGCGCGTCATCCAGTGCTGGGGCAGGTGCGCCAGCGACGGCCTGTTGGTCTTGGTTATCAAGCATAAACAGCTTCCTTGAACGGTGCAGCGCCGAGGCGGCGATAGGTGTCGAGGAAGCGTTCGCTCGGCCCGCTGCGGGCGCTGCGATAGAAAGCGATCAGCTTTTCCACCGCCACGACAATGCCATCCTCGTCAAAGCCGGGGCCGAGGATCTTGGCCAGCGTCGTGTCTTCGGCGCCGGAGCCGCCGAGCAGCAACTGATAGGCTTCCTCGCCCTTCTTATCGACGCCCAGGATGCCGATGTGGCCGGCATGGTGATGGCCGCAGCCGTTGATGCAGCCGCTCACCTTGATCTTCAGTTCGCCGATGTCGCGCTGGGTTTCCAGATCCTCGAACTTGGCGGCGATTTTCTGGGCAATCGGGATCGAACGCGCGTTGGCCAGCGTGCAATAATCCATACCGGGGCAGGCAATGATATCACTGACCAGATCGAGGTTCGGCGTGGCCAGCCCCACGGCATCCAGGCCCTGCCACAGCGCATGGAGATCGGCCTTCTTCACATGCGCCAGCACCAGATTCTGGCTGTGCGTCACGCGGATTTCATCATGCGCAAACCGCTCGGCCAGATCGGCGACCGCATCCATCTGCGCCGACGAGGCATCGCCAGGAATGCCGCGTTTCGGCTTCAGGCTGATCGTGGCGATGGCATAGCCCGGCGCCTTGTGGGCATGGACATTCTGGCTCACCCACACGGCAAAATCCGGATCGGACAGGTCGAGCGTGTCGGGCGCATTGGCGTTAAACGCCGGCGGTGCGAACTGCGCGATGATGCGGTCATATTCTTCACGCGGCGCATCCAGCCCGAGCGGTGCCAGTTCGGCCCACTCGGCTTCCACCTGGCGGGTGAATTCGGCCACGCCAAGCTCGTTCACCAGTATCTTGATGCGCGCCTTGTAGATATTGTCGCGCCGGCCATGGCGGTTGTAGACGCGCAGGATGGCTTCGGAATAGCTGAGGAACTGGCCCGTCGGGATCCAGTCGCGCACCACGCTGCCGATCACCGGCGTGCGCCCCATGCCGCCGCCGACATAGACACGGAAGCCCAATTCGCCGGCATCGCCCCGGCGCAATTGCAGGCCGATATCGTGCAACTGGATGGCGGCGCGGTCCGTTTCGCTGGCGATCACGGCAATCTTGAACTTGCGCGGCAGGAAGGAAAATTCCGGGTGCAGCGTCGACCATTGCCGCAGCAGCTCCGCGTACGGCCGGGGATCGTCCACCTCGTCGGCAGCTGCGCCGGCGAACTGATCGGAACTGATGTTGCGGATGCAGTTGCCGCTGGTTTGAAAGGCATGCATTTCCACGCTGGCCAGATCATCGAGCAGATCGGAAAACTGCTCCAGCTTGATCCAGTTGTACTGGATATTCTGGCGCGTGGTGAAATGGCCGTAATCGCGGTCGTACTTGCGGGCGATATGCGCCAGCATGCGCATCTGCGTGCCCGACAGCGTGCCATAGGGGATGGCGACGCGCAGCATATAGGCGTGCAGCTGCAGATAGAGGCCGTTCATCAGCCGCAGCGGCTTGAACTGGTCCTCGGTAATCTCATTCCTAAGCCGGCGGCCGACCTGGTCCTTGAACTCGGCGACGCGGGCATCGACGATGGCCTGATCATATTGGTCGTAGCGGTACATCAGATGACTTCCCCTAAATCACTTCAACGCTAAGGCTGCCGCGCGCGAGATCGGCGCGGACGCTGGGGCCAGAGGCGCGCACGCGCTCGCGGGTGGTGGTGGGCAGCCAGTTGCCAGGCGTGCCGGTAACATCGATCAGGGCCGGATCGTTGATGCGTTCGGCGGCGACCAGTTCGGCCACCAATGCTTCGCCTTCATCGCCAATGGCGACCGCATCGCTGAGCAGGTGGCTCCAGTCGCTGCCGTTCCACCACAGCACATCGCCGGTTTCCAGGCGGTTGCCGGTCAATACACGGGGCATGGATTTTCCTTCATCTTCGCAATTGCTTTGGCCTGTGCCGGCAAGGTCGCCACATCGCCGACAATGATCAGCGCCGGGGACTGGATGGCTTCGCGCGCCACCAACCCACCCAGATCGGCGAGCAGCGACGTCACCAGACGTTCCTGCGGCTGCGTGGCGCGTTCGATCACCGCCACCGGCGTGTCGGGCGCCAGGCCATCGGCCATCAACTTGTCGGCGATGGCAGTGGCACCGGCCAGGCCCATGTAGATCACCAAAGTGCGGCCCTTGCCGGCGAGACCCACCCAATCCTGATCCGCCAGTCCGCGGCATTCGCCGGCGACGAAGCTGACCATCGAGGCATGATCGCGGTGGGTGAGTGGCAGCAGCAGGGAGGCGGCGGCGCCATTGGCGGCCGAAATGCCGGGGATCACCTCGACCGGCACGCCGGCCGCCTGGCAGGCCGCGACTTCTTCGCCGCCGCGCCCGAAAATGAACGGATCGCCGCCCTTCAGCCGCACGACCGTGTGGCCGGCCAGCGCTTCGGCGACCAGCAGCTCGCCGATCTGGTCTTGTGGCAGTGTGTGGCGGGCCCGGCGCTTGGCCACGCCGATGCGGCGAGCATGCGCCGGGATCAGCGCCATCACCTCGTCGCCGACCAAGCCGTCGTGAACGACGACATCGGCCGCCGCCAGCGCGCGCACCGCCCGCACCGTCAACAGATCGGCAGCGCCAGGACCGGCGCCAACCAGGATCACACGCCCATTCGGTGTAGGAATTGCCATGTCCCCCCAATGCCGCAGCCAGCGACATTGGGGGAGGAAGGCTTTCTTTGCCCGGCGTTAGCGCAAGTTGGGCGTTGCCGAACCGATCAGTGTCACTGGGCGCCGAAGGTGCGCTGCCACCAGCCCTTGCGCACCGGTGCAGCGGGTTCGGCAGGGGCAGGCTCAGCCGGCGCTTCGACAGCTTCAGCCACGGCTTCGGGCACGACTTCGGGTGCTGGTTCCGCGGCAACCGGTTCCGCAGCGGCTTCCACCACCACGTCAGCCTTCTTGCGCCGGGTGCGCTTGGGCGGCGTGACGGCTTCTGCTGCGGGCGCTTCGGGCTCGACCGGTGCCACGGCGACGTCCACTGCCTCCGGTGCTGGTGCCTCGGCGGCGACATCGGCCTTCTTGCGCCGTGTCCGCGCTGGCTTGGCTTTCGGCGCGTCCGGTTCGGCCGGCGCGGGCGCTGCTTCAGCCGCAGGCGCCGGTTCAGGCGCAGCAGCCGGCTCGGCGACCGTTTCAGCCGCAACAGCGTCAGTCTTCTTGCGGCGGGTGCGCTTGGGCTTGGCCGGCTCTTCTTCCGCAACCGGTTCAGCCACCGGTTCCGGTGCTGCAACCTCGTCTGGCCCAGCCTCGTCCGGCCCAGCCCCATCCGGCACAGCCTCGTTCACGCCATCGGTTGCGCGATCACCGCTGCCACGGCGGCCACGACGACCGCGACGGCGGCGCTTGCGGCGGGCGGCGCCATCGCCGTTTTCGCCGTCGCCCCGTTCGGCGTCATTATTGTCTTCGGCATCGCTGCTGTCGTCGCCATCGTCTGTTGCCGCGTCCTCATCGGGGATCGCAACCTCGCTTGTCGGCGCCTGTTCATTGCTGTCATCCGCGCGATCATCGGCCCGATCATCGCCCTTCCCGCGACCGCGGCGACGGCGGCCACGGCGACCGCGGCGGTCATCGCGCGAACCCTCTTCACGGCCTTCGTCCTCGTCACGGCCGTCGTCCTCGTCTGCGTCGGAATCCGGCAGTTCCGGCTCATCGTCCACCGGCACGATCGTCGGCAGCGGCGCCATGTCGACGCGCTTGCTCGGCGGCGGGCCGCCGGCATCGATCTCGAAATTGGGGCCGATCAGGCCATCGTCCGGCCGCGTCAGGATCTGTACGCCGTACAGTTCCTCCAGTTCAGCCAGTTCGATGCGCTTGCGGTTGAGCAGATAGACGGCGACTTCCTCGCCGGCGCGCAATGACAATTCGCTGTGGCGGCCACGCAGCGCCTCGGCTTCCAGCGCGCGCAGCGCGGCCAGCGCTGCCGACGCGACCGAACGCACCATGCCGGTGCCTTCGCACATCGGGCAGATGTGAGTGGAGGCTTCCAGGATGCCGGTGCGCAGACGCTGCCGGCTCATTTCCATCAGGCCGAAGCTGGAAATGCGGCCGATCTGGACGCGGGCGCGGTCGTTCTTCAGCGCCTCCTTCATGGCCTTTTCGACCTTGCGGACGTTCGAACCATTTTCCATGTCGATGAAATCGATCACCACCAGGCCGGCCATGTCACGCAGCCGCAACTGGCGCCCGATTTCGTCGGCGGCTTCCAGGTTGGTCTTGGTCGCGGTTTCCTCGATGCCATATTCGCGCGTCGAGCGGCCGGAGTTGATGTCGATCGACACCAGAGCCTCGGTCGGGTTGATGACCAGATAGCCGCCAGACTTCAACTGCACGACCGGCTGGTACATGCTCTCCAGTTGCCCTTCGACGCCAAAGCGCTGGAACAAGGGCACCGTGCCCTGATATTCCACCACCTTGGCGGCATGGCCGGGCATCAGCATCGACATGAACCGGTGCGCGGCATCAAAGCCTTCGCGGCCTTCGACGAGCACCTGTTCAATGTCGCGCGTGTAGATATCGCGGATGGCCCGCTTGATCAGGCCGCTGTCTTCGTGGATCAACGCCGGTGCCTGGCTGGCCAGCGTCTTGTCGCGGATTTCATCCCACAGGCGCGTGAGATAATCGAAATCGCGGCGGATATCGTCAGCGCTGCGCTTCAGCCCGGCCGTGCGCACGATGGCGCCCATGCCCGACGGCAGATGCAGATCGGCCATGACCTGCTTCAGGCGCTTGCGATCGGCCGGGTTGGAGATCTTGCGGCTGATGCCGCCGCCATGCGCCGTGTTGGGCATCAGCACGCAATAACGGCCGGCCAGCGACAGATAGGTGGTCAGCGCAGCGCCCTTCGACCCGCGCTCTTCCTTCACCACCTGGATCAGCATTACCTGGCGGCGGCGGATGACTTCCTGGATTTTATACCGACGGCGCAGCGCCATGCGCTTGCGGCGCAGCGATTCGGTCGGCTCGTCATGCTGGCCCCCGGTTTCCAGCACGTCGTCGCCATCATCGCCGTCATCGTCATGGCCATTGTCGTCGGCAGCCAGTTCGGCTTCCTCGCGCAGCAGGGCTTCGCGGTCTTCCTTGGGGATCTGATAATAATCCGGGTGGATTTCGCTGAAGGCCAGGAAGCCATGGCGGTTGCCACCATATTCGACGAACGCCGCCTGCAGCGATGGTTCGACGCGCGTGACCTTGGCGAGGTAGATATTGCCCTTCAGCTGACGCCGGTCAGCCGATTCGAAATCAAATTCCTCGATGCGTTGGCCATTGACCACGGCCACCCGGGTTTCTTCCGGGTGGCGGGCGTCGATCAGCATGCGATATGACATGGAGTTGCTCCGTAGCGCGCGGCCATGCGCCCGGGCCCGAACAGACTGGCTGGGGGGCGGCGATGCGGCGGCGCGAATTGAAAAAGCCGGCAAATGGCCGGCGGGGTGTGACAATGGCAAGGGGTGGACGCGAGCTGACAGCGGCACTGTCGGCCGTGCAGAGCGCGGTGCGCAAAGCGTCAGCCAGAAAGTGCGGTGCGTTCATCCGAGTCCCTGCAATGCGGTGCCGGGCCGACGAGCGGCTCCAGCCTGTTTTTTGCCCGATTCCGCCAAACACCAGGCCCCAGGCCGGCAGCGCGGAAGCGCACAAGAAACGGCAGCGCGACATGCGCTGTCACTTTTGTGCTAGCAGGCACAAGGCGACGCGGCAAGTGTGCGACATTGACGCCGGATTACATTAACGTAAATCAAGACGTTAGCAGGGGGAGCAGACATGCAGCATCCGGTATGGTTGGGAATTGCGCTGATGGCGATGACAAGCAACATGGCGGCCGCACAATCGGTAACGCCGGCCGAAACCCTGACCCTGGAACGCGTATTCGCCTCGCCGGCCTTGACGGGGCCGCGGCCGCGGGTGCTGAAATTGTCGCCGGATGGCCGCCTCGCGACCTTGCTGCAGAACCGCGCCGATGATCGCCGGCGCTTCGATCTGTGGGCCGTCGATACCGTCACGGGCGAACGCCGCATGCTGCTCGACTCCACCAGGCTGGGCAGCGGCGGGCCGTTGTCCGAAGCCGAACGCATGAACCGCGAACGCCAGCGCATCGCCGATGTGACCGGCATTGCCGATTATGCCTGGGCGCCGGACAGCCAGCGGCTGCTGGTGCCGGTGGATGGCGATTTGTGGGTGGCCGGGCTGGACGGCAAGGTGCAGCAACTGACCAACACGCCCGAAACCGAAACCGACGCGAAATTGTCGCCCAAGGGCAGCTATGCCAGCTTCGTGCGCGATGGCCGGCTGTTCGTGACCAGCCTCGCCACCGGGCAGGCGCACGACGTGGCCGGCGAAGACACGCCCAAAGTGCGCTGGGGCGTCGCCGAATTCATCGCCCAGGAAGAGCTCAGCCGCTTCGATGGCCATTGGTGGTCACCAACCGAAGCCCGCATCGCGGTGGCGCGGGTAGACGAAACACCGGTGAACGAGGTGACGCGCGCTGCCATCGGCGCGGATGGTACCCGCTTGTTTACCCAGGCCTATCCGGCGGCCGGCACCGCCAATGCCGATGTGACGCTGTGGATCATCAGCCCGGACGGCGGCGGCAAGGTCCAGGTCGATCTCGGGCCGGACAAGGATATCTACATCGCCCGCGTCGCCTGGGCCGCCGATGGCAAAACGCTGTATGTGCAGCGGCTGCCGCGCGATCAGAAACGGCTGGACATATTGGCCGTCGATCCGGCCACCGGCGCCTCGCGCGTGCTGCACAGCGAAACATCCACGACCTGGATCAACCTGCACGACACATTCCGCCCGCTGCAGGACGGCAGCATCCTGTGGGCCAGCGAGCGTGACGGTTATCGCCACCTCTATCGCCTGGCCGGCGGCAAGGCCGCGCAACTGACCAGCGGGCGCTGGGTGGTCGATGATCTGGTCGGCGTGGACGAGAAGCGCGCCCGGCTGTGGTTCACCGGCTTTGCCGATTCGACGCTGGAGAGCCATGTCTACGCGCTCGATTGGAAGCAGCCCGGCGCCAGGCCGGTGCGGCTGACGGCACCCGGCGGCTGGCACGAGGCGGTGATGGACAAGGCCGGGCAGCGGCTGATCATCACCTCCACCACGCCGCGCCAGCCGCCGCAGGTCTGGCTGGCCGATGGCGCCGGCCGGCGCTTGGCCTGGGTGGTGGAAAACAAGCTGGATGCCAGCCACCCCTATGCGCCCTATCTTGCCGCCCATGTCGAACCCGAGTTCGGCACGATGCCGGCCGCCGATGGCCAGGCCATGGACTGGCGCCTGCTGAAACCGAAAGGCGCCGGGCCGTTTCCGGTGCTGATGCAGGTCTATGGCGGGCCGCACGCGCAGAATGTGCACAAGCGCTTCCCGGCGCCGATCGAACAATATCTGGTGCAGAACGGCTGGGCAGTGTTTCAGCTCGACAATCGCGGCAGCAACAACCGCGGCAAGGCGTTTGAAGACCCGTTGGGCCGCGCCATGGGCAGCGTCGAAGTCACCGACCAGTTGCAGGCGCTGGCCTGGATCAAGCAGCAGGCGTGGGCCAAACCGGACAAGGTGGCCGTGAACGGCTGGTCCTACGGCGGTTACATGGTGCTGAAATTGCTGGAGGCAGCGCCGGGCGCGTTCGCTGCCGGCATCGCCGGTGCGCCGGTGGTGCGCTGGGAACTGTATGACACCGCCTATACCGAGCGTTATCTGGGCAATCCCGCCAAGGACCCGGCACCCTATCAGACGTCGGGCGCGCTGGCCGATGCCACCAAGATCGCCGATCCGCTGCTGCTGATCCACGGCATGGCGGATGACAATGTCGTGTTCGAGAACAGCACCGCCCTGATGTCGGCGCTGCAACGCGGAAACGTGCCGTTCGACCTGATGGTCTATCCCGGCGCCACCCACGCCACGCCGGGGCTGGAGCGGCACACGTGGATTACCCGGCTGAAATTCCTCGGGCGCACGGTGTCGCCGACGGGCTACTGACACGAAAAAGGGCGGCCCCGATGGGACCGCCCTCTTCTGTTGGCCACTGGCCCCGAATCAGCGCGAGTAAAACTCGACGACCAGATTGGGTTCCATCTTCACCGGATACGGCACTTCATCCAGCGTCGGGATGCGCACGTAAGTTGCCTTCGGGCCTTCCACGGACACATATTCCGGCACGTCGCGCTCGGACAGGCTCTGCGCTTCGAGCACCAGCGCCATTTCCTTGGCGCGGCTGCCCAGTTCGATCACGTCGCCCGGCTTCATGCGGGCCGAACCGATGTTGCAGCGGCGGCCGTTGACCAGGATATGGCCATGGTTGACGATCTGGCGGGCGGCGAACACGGTCGGCGCCCACTTGGCGCGATAGACCATCATGTCCAGCCGCTGTTCGAGCAGGCCGATCAGATTCTGCGAGGTGTCGCCCTTCATGCGCACCGCTTCGGCATAAACCTTGCGGAACTGCTTTTCGGTCACATCGCCATAATAGCCCTTCAGCTTCTGCTTGGCGCGCAGCTGCAGGCCGAAATCGCTGACCTTGCCCTTGCGGCGCTGGCCGTGCTGGCCGGGGCCATATTCACGCTTGTTGACCGGGCTCTTGGGACGACCCCAGATATTTTCGCCCATGCGGCGATCGAGCTTGTATTTCGCGTTGGAACGCTTTGACATGAGTAATCCTTGGCTTTTGCGACGACGTTGTTCCCGGTCCCGCCGCGCCAGCCCACAGACTCAACTGTCGCTGGCGAGGGCCACCGCTTCACCGGGGTGCGGGGCCAAACGCGAAGCGCGTGCCCTAGGGGCGCCACTCACCAGAGTCAAGGTTATGACGGTGATGACAGGCCAATTTCCTTGACTTTGCGTGCCCAACTCGTCACCAGCACCGCTTCATTCGATTTTATTTCCGGAGCCAATGTTCATGGCACGTGTGACTGTAGAAGATTGCGTCGACAAGGTGCCGAACAGGTTTGACCTGGTGCTGCTGGCCGCGCATCGCGCCCGCAACATCTCGTCGGGTTCGGAACTGACCATCGATCGTGACCGCGACAAGAACCCGGTCGTCGCCCTGCGCGAGATCGCCGAGCAGACCATCAAACCGGCCGACCTGCGCGAATCCATGACTGTGGGCATGCAGAAGGTCCAGGCCGAGGATGACGATACGCCGGACGTGATCGGCTCGCTGTCGGCCTCGGCTGAGGCCTTGCGGATTACCGCTGCGCAGCCGCCGCGCAATCAGAATATGGGCGGGGAGTACGAGTAAGGCGGCTGAAAATAGCGCAGCTATTTTCAGACTCGCCGCACTCCGGCCGGCGACCAAAAAAGGCGGCTCTCCAGCCGCCTTTTTCGTGAGTCGTCCGACGGCGCGGCTTTGCCGCGCACTTTCTTCCTTCCTAAACACCCCCAGCGGACTCGGCGGCTCCGCCGCCGGCCGCGCCCGCAAGGCCCAAGCGTCGGCCGGGCGACACAACCCACCCCCAACCCCTCCCGCAAGCGGGAGGGGAGCCGCTTGGTTCCCGCAGCACACAAAGTCCCACCACCCTTGCGCCCCCCACCAATCCCCCCCAAGATGCTAGGTGATGTTGCGCCAGTATGAGTTGGTTGAACGGGTCAAGGCCTATGATCCTGATGCGGATGAGGATCTGCTGAACCGCGCCTATGTGTTTTCGGTGAAGGCGCACGGCAGCCAGCTGCGTGCCAGCGGCGATCCTTATTTCAGCCACCCGATCCAGGTTGCCGGCATCCTCACCAACCTCAAGCTCGACGACAAGACCATCGCCTGCGCCATCCTGCACGACACCATCGAGGATACGGTGGCGACGCATGCGGAGATCAAACGCCTGTTCGGGCCGGAGGTGGCGCGGCTGGTCGATGGCGTCACCAAATTGTCCAAGATCGAAACCCAGACCGAAAGCGAGCGCCAGGCCGAAAATCTGCGCAAGTTCCTGCTGGCGATGTCGAGCGACATCCGCGTGCTGCTGGTCAAGCTGGCCGACCGGCTGCACAACATGCGCACGCTGCATCACATCAAACGAGAGGAGAAGCGCCGCCGCATCGCCCGCGAAACCATGGACATCTATGCGCCGCTCGCCGAGCGCATCGGCATGTATGGCTTCATGGAGGAGATGCAGGAGCTGGCCTTCCGCCAATTGGAGCCCGACGCCAGCGAGACCATTGCCCAGCGCCTTGATCGGCTGCGGGAGACCACCGGCGCCAATGTCCACCGCATCAGCGGCGCCGTGGAGGGCCTGCTGCGCAGCAAGGGCATCGCCGCCAGCGTGACGGGCCGCGAAAAACGTCCCTATTCGATCTGGCGCAAGATGCAGGCGCGCGAAATGAGCTTTGAACAATTGTCGGACGTGATGGCGTTCCGGGTGATCGTCGATGATGTCAGCGATTGTTATCGGGCGCTGGGCATCGTGCATGGCCGTTGGCCGATGGTGCCCGGGCGCTTCAAGGATTTCATCTCCACGCCCAAGAACAACGGCTATCGGTCGCTGCACACATCGGTGCTGCTGGGCAGCGAGGCGGCGCGCATCGAAGTGCAGATCCGCACCCACCTGATGCACGAAGAGGCCGAATATGGCCTCGCGGCGCACTGGGCCTACAAGCAGGGTAAGGATGGCGCGCCGGCGCGTGAGGCCTATCCGTGGATCGATGATCTGCTGGAGGTGCTGCAGGACGCCGCCAATCCCGAAGAGCTGCTGGAAAATGCCCGGCTGGCGATGTTCCAGGATCAGGTGTTCGTGTTCACGCCCAAGGGCGAGCTGCACCAATTGCCCGGCGATTCAACACCGGTGGATTTTGCCTATGCCGTGCACAGCGATCTGGGCGACAGCTGCGTGGGCGCCAAGGTGAATGGCCGGGTGGTGCCGCTGCGCACCCGGCTGATCAATGGCGATCAGGTGGAGATCATGAAGGGCAAGGTGAAGGCCCCCGATCCAGCCTGGGAAAGCTTTGTCGCCAGCGCCAAGGCGCGCGCCGCCATCCGCCGCCATGTCCGCCACAAACGCCGCGAGGAATTGCAGGCGATGGGCAGCAAATTGCTGGATGCCATGGCCGGGCGGCTGCAGGTGGCCCTGACCGACGACATATTGAGCCCGGCGCTGGGCCAGTTGAAACTGCAGGATCGCCCGGCGCTGGAGCTGGCGATGGCCGAAAACCGGCTGACCGACGAAGAAGTGTCAGACGCACTGGCACCCGGCGCCGTCGTCCGCGCGCCGCGGTCGCGCAGCACCAAGGCCAAGGCCGCCGCCGCCATTTCCATCGAGGGCCTGACCCCCGGCGTCGGTTTCCTGCTGTGCGATCATTGCCGGCCGGTGCCGGGCGACCGCATAGCCGGGAACCGCGCACCGGATGGCCCGATCTGTGTCCACATGATTGATTGCGATCTGCTGGTTGCAACCGGCACTGACTGGCTGGATGTGCGCTGGGGTGCCGAAACCGCGGGCGCCGTGGCGCGAATGGCCGTGGTCGTGCACAACCAGCCCGGCGCGCTCGCCAGCCTGGCGGCCAGCATCGCGGCGAACAACGCCAATATCGTTGGCCTGGCCCTGAAGCACCGCGACCGGGAATTTCACACCGACATATTGGATATCGAGGTGGAAAGTGTCGCGCACCTCGCCACCATCATGGCCGGCTTGCGCCAGGTGAAGGCGGTGGTCTCGGCCGATCGGGTGCGCCAGTAAGGTGGCTTGGCAAAGCCGCGCCACGCTGTAAATCGCGACGGATCAACGAACGAGAGACATGCAATGACCGATGATGAGGTGCTGGCCGAGTTTCGCGCCGCCGAGGCGCTGCTGGAAGGCCATTTCATCCTGTCGTCGGGCCTGCGCAGCTCGCGATACCTGCAGTGCGCACGCGTGCTGATGGACCCGGCCCGCGCCGAGCGACTGGCCCGCGCGCTGGCGGCGAAACTGCCCACCGACTTGGAGGCTGAAGTGACAGCCGTGATCGCGCCAGCGATGGGCGGGCTGATCTGCGGCCATGAACTGGCCCGCGCGCTGGGCGTGCTGTCGATGTTCGTGGAGCGGCCAACCGGCACCTTCGAACTGCGCCGCGGCTTCCGGCTGGAGCCAGGCCAGAAGGTGCTGCTGATGGAAGATGTCGTCACCACCGGGCTGTCCAGCCGCGAAGCCATCGCTGCGGTGAACGCTGCTGGCGGGCAGGTGATCCACGCCGCGTCGCTCGTCGACCGGTCGGGCGGCACGGCTGATCTGGGCGTGCCGTTCACGCCGCTGATCCGGCTGGATGTGCCGAGCTACCAGCCGGATGCACTGCCGCCCGAACTGGCGGCCATCCCGGCCATCAAGCCAGGGAGCCGCGCGGCATGACCAATCACCTGCGTCCCAATCATCTGCGTCTAGGCGTCAACATCGATCACGTCGCCACCATTCGCAACGCGCGCGGCGGGCTGCATCCCGATCCGCTGCGCGCCGCCGAAATGGCGGCAGCGGCCGGCGCCGATGGCATCACCGTGCACTTGCGCGAAGACCGGCGCCACATCACCGATGCCGATCTCGACCGGCTGAGCATCGGCGTCGCCTTGCCGATCAATCTGGAAATGGCCGCCACCGATGAAATGCTCGGCATCGCGCTGCGCCACCGTCCCCACGCTGCCTGCATCGTGCCGGAACGCCGCGCTGAACGCACCACCGAAGGCGGGCTGGATGCCGCCGGGCAGCATAATGTGCTGGCGCCGATCATCAGCCGGCTGCGCGACGCGGGCATGCGGGTCAGCCTGTTCATCGCGCCCGAAGAACGCCAGCTCGAAGCCGCGGCCCGTTTGGGTGCGCCGGTGGTGGAGCTGCACACCGGGCCTTACGCGCACGCCGAAGGGGAAGCAGTGGCCGCCGAACTGGCGCGGCTGGAGCGGGCCGTGGCGATCGGCACCGCCATGGGCCTCGAACTCCACGCCGGCCACGGCTTGACCTACGACAATGTCACCCCGGTGGCGGCGCTGCCGCAATTGGCCGAACTCAACATCGGGCATTTCCTGATCGGTGAAGCCGTGTTCGTCGGCCTGTCTTCTGCCATCGGCCGGATGCGCGGCTTGATGGATGCAGCCCGGGCATCCGCATGATCGTACCGCAAGGCCTGTTCGTGCTCGGCCTGGGGTCTGATCTGTGCAACATCGATCGCATCGCGCGCAGCATCGAACGCTTCGGTGATCGCTTCATCAACCGCATCTTCACCGATACGGAACAGGCCAAGGCCAACCGCCGCCAACTGACGCGCGTGGCCACCTACGCCAAGCGCTTCGCCGCCAAGGAGGCTTGTGCCAAGGCGCTGGGCACCGGTTTTCGCGACGGCGTGTTCTGGCGCGACATGGGCGTGGTCAATCTGCCCAGCGGCCAGCCGACCCTGATCCTGTCCGGCGGCGCTGCGGCAAGGCTGGCGCAAATCACGCCCACCGGGCATAAGGCCGCGATTCATCTTTCGATGACCGACGACCATCCGTGGGCGCAGGCCATCGTTCTGATCACGGCGGCACCGGAATGAACGAAGCAGTGGCGAAGAAAAAGACCAATTGGGCCGAGGAAGCCTGGCAATTGTTCCTGTTGGCGCTCGCCGTGCTGGCGGTGCACACGCTGGCGGCCAAGCCATTTTATATTCCGTCGGGATCGATGCTGCCCACATTGCTGGTCGGCGATCGGCTGATCGTGTCGAAATTTCCCTATGGCTATTCCTATCTGTCGCCATCGCTGAACGTGCTGCCGCGCATGGACGGCCGGCTGTTCGGATCGCTGCCCGAACGTGGCGACATCGTGGTGGTCAAATCGCCGATCGCCCAGGATGACTGGATCAAGCGTGTGATCGGCCTGCCCGGCGACACTGTGCAGATGCGGGACGGACAATTGTGGCTGAACGGGGCGCCGGTGCTCAAGGTGAAGGTGGCGGACACCGTCATGCTGGTGACGCCGAACAGCGAATGCACCAGCATGGTGGACGCGCAATATCGGGTGATCACGCCCGATGGCGTGGCCGAATGCCATCTGCCCACCTATCGCGAGACCCTGCCCGGCGGCCGGTCCTATCTGGTGCATGATCTGGCCAACCTGCCGCAGGACAATACCGAGGCGGTGATCGTGCCGGAAGGCCATGTGTTCCTGATGGGCGACAATCGCGACAACAGCGAAGACAGTCGCTTTCCGGCCGAAGTCGGCGGGCTGGGCCTGTTGCCGGTGGAAAATATCGTCGGCCGCGCCGAGTTCACCACCTTCAGCCTGGATGGCTCGACCAGCTTCAATCCGGTCACGTGGGTTACCGCGCTGCGCAACCGCTGGTTCCTGTCGCTGCGGGATTGAACCCACATCGTCATCCCGGCGTTCGCCGGGGTGACGGCCACCGGGTTACGCGAACAGCGCTTATTCCGCCGGCTTCACTGCCAGCAGTTCGATATCGAATTCCAGCACGGCGCCCGGCGGAATCACGCCGCCCGCGCCTTGCGCGCCATAGGCGAGCTGCGGCGGCACCACGAAATGATATTTCGAACCAGTCGGCATCAACTGCACGCCTTCGGTCCAGCCGGGAATGACCTGATCGAGCGGGAAGGCCGCCGGCTGACCGCGGCTGTAGCTGCTGTCGAACACGGTGCCGTCGATCAGCTTGCCTTCATAATGCACCAGCACAGTATCCTTGGCGGTCGGCCGCGGGCCGGTGCCTTCGCGCACCACCTGATATTGCAAACCGCTGCTGGTCGTGATCACGCCTGGTTTCCCCTTGTTTTCGGCCAGAAAATTCATGTCGGTCTGGCGCACGGCCTCCACCTGACCCTGGGTGCCGGTGTAAACCAGCACGCCGACCACCGCCAGGATGACGGCGCCCGCCGCCAACCATTTGCCGATGCCGATACCGCCTGGATTGCCTGCTGCCTGACCTGACATGATGTGCCCCGATATTGTGGTTGGCGTGATCGAATACTGGTTCGCGTGATTGGCGCAGACCATGGCGAGCACGCGCTCACGGGTCAACTCGCCAATGGCATCCCGGAAAAACGATCAGGGCCGGACAGAGATGTCCCTGCCCGGCCCGTACGATCGATTCAATTGGATCTTACTTGACGCCGTCGCGTTCCATGCGCTTGCGCTCCATCTTGCGGGCGCGGCGCACGGCAGCGGCCTTTTCACGGGCACGCTTTTCGCTGGGCTTCTCATAATGGCGGCGCAGTTTCATTTCGCGATACACGCCTTCACGCTGCAGCTTCTTCTTCAGGGCGCGAAGGGCCTGATCAACATTGTTGTCGCGAACCATGATCTGCATGAGGTGCCGTCACTCCAATAATTTGGGGCGCCGCCCCGACAGGTTTCTATCCGCAAAAAGCCGTTATCCACCGAGTCGCCCCGGCGGCGAGGGCTGGGGAACTAGCAGATGCCCCCGGACGGGGCAAGGCCCGCAACCCCGCTAACGTCCGACACAAATCTCTGCTATCTCTCGTCAACAATGGACCGGTTTTCGGATTTTGGCGCGATTCAGCCCTGGTTCCAGCGACCGGATGCCATGTTGGCCCAGGCTGGCGACATGGCCGATGCGTTGGCCGCCGCACAGCGCCAGCGCCTGCCCACCGACCGTGACTGCCCGCTGTTCCGGGATGACTCCGTGCAGGCAGCGCTGTTTGATGCCGATGGCCGGCAAGTGTTGGCAACGCCGGGCTTTGCAGCGGTCTGTGATCGGGGCGCGGTGCGCCGCGCCGCCGCTGGCCGGCCGGCAACGGCTGCTACCGTCACCGGGCCGGATGGTGCGCCGTCGGTCACCGTCTATGCGCCGGCGGGGGCCATTGCCGGCTGGCGCCTGCCGCCGGCCATTGTTGCAGCGGCCCGGCCGGGCCAGGCGGTGGTGCTCACCAGCGCCGGCAGCATCAGTGGTCGGCCGCTGGCCGATGCGGCCTTTGCCTTTGGCTTGTCCGGGCTGGAAGCGCGCGTGACCATCGCCACCATCGAATCGGGATCGATCCGCACGGCCGCCGATCGCTTGGGCATAGCCTACCAAACGGCCCGCGAAGCCATTGCCGGTGCCATGCGGCGGGCCGGCGTCAACCGGCTGCCGGCGCTGGTTTCGCGCCTGTCCAGCCTGGGCTTCGGCATCCTGCCGCAGGGCCGCGACGACGCCAGCCTGCTGGCCGATGCCTGGGGCATCAGCCCGCGCCAGGCCACGCTGGGCCTGTTGCTGGCCGAAGGCCTGTCGCGCAGCGAGGCCGCCGCCGCGCTCGGCCTTTCAGATGCGGTCACCAAGAAAGAAATAGACGCGCTCTATCAGACATTGGGCGTCAGCAGCGCAGCCTCGCTGGCCCGGTTGGTGATCGAAGCCAACACCATGGCCTGGGTGATGCAAGCCACCGCCGACGAAATCGGCCGGTTCGACAGCAGCCGGGAACCGCTGCGCTTTGCGCTGCGCGGCGATGGCAGCCGGGTAGCCTTCAGCGATTACGGCCCCGCCGGCGGTCGCCCGGTGCTGGTGGTGCACAGCAGCATGACCACGCGCTTTGTTTCCCGCCGGCTGATCAAGGCCCTGCAGGCGCGCGGCTTTCGCCCCATCGCGATTGATCGGCCGGGCTTTGGCCTGTCCGATCCGCTGGCAGGCTGCGTGGCCGGCGCCCATAATCCGTTCGAAGCCGCCGTTGCCGATGTGGTGCTGGTGGCCGATCATGTGCGCCTGCGTCGGTTCGATCTCGTCTCGCGCGGCGCGGCGCATCATGTGCTGGCGCTGGGCCGGGCACTGCCGGAACGGCTGGGGCGGGTGGTGATCGCCAATCCCGATCCCGATTCAGCGTCTGATCCGCGCCGGATCGGCTTTCTGGGCGCCGCCAAGGAAGCACAGTTGCGCCGCCCCACGTTGGTGCGCGCCATGTCGGCGGTGCTGGCCAGCCAGTTGACGGAAACCAAGTTCCCGCGCCTGTTCGCCCGATCCCTGCAGGGCAGCCCGCCTGACGAGGCGGCGATGGCGCAGGCCGATATCGTGGAGGATTACTGGCGCGCCGTGCGCCCCTTCGCCACCGGGCGCATCGATGGCTATGTGAATGAACAGACACAGCATGCCACCATGGCCCCGGCCATCCCGCTGCCCGGCACGCACCACTGGCATTTCATGGTGACCGAACATGATGTGCTGTATGATCCCGCCTTCGTGCTGGCCTATTGGCAGCGCACTCTGCCCGATGCGTCCTGCGAAACCGTGGCCGGCAGCGGCCGCCTGATGACGATGACCCACGCCGATATCGTGGCCGATCGGCTGGTGCAGGGTTAACAACACCCTACAAAACGGGATGGGCGGCCCCGTTTGCGAACACTACCCGTGCAGTGTTTCAGCAGGGGCAGTTTATGCGAACGACAAAATCGGCAATGTTTGCAGTCGCGCTGATTGCAGCAGCGCAGGCGCAGGCGGCAGCGCAGATCGATGTGGACAATCTGATCGTGGGGCAGCCCTCGACCGGCCGATTGGTATCAACCGCCTTTGCCGGCGGCATGATGCAGACATGGACGGCTGGAACAACCGGGCGGCTGACGCAAATCGACATGTTCACAATGGCTTACTACAATGGCGATCCGCCGCCCGACCCTTCGGAACGGGCCGTTCTTGAAATCTACGATGCCGGCAGCTTTGGATCCGCGGACTATGAACAGAATATAGCCGCCGCCACGCTGCTGGGATCGGCCAGCCTGCCCCTGAATGGCCGGCCCAATGGCAGCCAGATTTCGGCCGTGCAAACCTTCATATTGTCCTCGCTCAACATCGATGTGCAACAAAACCAGCGCCTCGCCTTTCGGATGCTGGGACAATGTTCACCCTGCAGCGCCAATGCATCCTATTGGGTGAACTGGACCTCGCTGGAAGGGGCGCCGTTCATCAATTCAAACGGATATGCGGGCGGGGGACATTTCAATCCTGTCGGCGCACCGGGGCTTTATGGCGCGACCGGTGCCGATCTCAACTTCCGCACCTGGGTCGATCCCTCGGCGGCCGGCGCCATCCCCGAACCCGCCAGTTGGGCCATGCTGATCGCCGGCTTCGGCCTCACTGGCGCCATGGCGCGGCGACGGCGCATGCTGCGGGCAGTCACCGCCTAAGCTCTGCAGGCAACGCCTTTTCGAAGCGATCAGAAACACAGGAGACTCATCATGAAAATCTCGCCCGCAATCGCCGCTGCCCTGCTGGCCAGCCTGTCGCGTGCCCCTGCACAGGCAGAAACCGTGAACATGACCATGCAAGGTTATCTCCAGGCGCTCCCCCATCTGGGCTTCGGCCTGAACCCGTTCACCGCGACACTGCGCTATGATCTCGACAGCCTCGGCTATCAGTCCATCAGCTCCCCAACCTTTTCCAATGTTCATTACGGCAGCCAGGGACCGAATGGGCCGGTTGCAGGCACCGGGAGCCTGACCCTCACCAGCGATTATTTCAGCATTGCCACGCAGCATGTCTTCATCAATTTCCTGCGGGAAACCCCCTGCACAGCGGCCCTCAGCCTGCAATGCGCCTATTTCCAGATTTCGACAGGGCAGAACACCGATTCCGACAACACGCGACTGACCTTCTGGACGACTGACCTTGCGACCTTTTCCAGTCCCTATCTGCCGGCCATCGCGCCATCGAGCGATACGGTCACCTATGCCGAATTCTACGTCCGCAATCCCAACGGCGACCGCATTGCCTATATCAATCGGCAGGCAGTCGATCCCAACGCGCCGCCAAGCCTGATTCAATTTGGCCCGGCCAGCAATGCCGTCCCCGAACCGGCCACTTGGGCTATACTGATCGCCGGCTTCGGTCTGGTTGGTGCTGTGGCGCGCCGGCGGCGCACGGGGCTTCTGTTGGCGGCGGCATAACCGCCGCGACGCAATTGCGGCTGGGAAGCTGTGCCGTGGCGGGGTAAAAGGCAGGTATGACCGACGATACGCCTCTCGCCGAACTGGCACCGCAATTGATCGCCGCCATGTTGCCGCATGTCGCCTTCGACGGCTGGAGCGACAAGGCCCTGGCCGCTGGCGCACGCGACATCGGGGTGGATGCCGATATCGCCGCGCTGGCGCTGCCCGATACGGCCGCCATGCTGACGGCCTGGGGCGCCCTGTCGAACGCCCGCATGGCCGAAGCCATGGCCGGCGCCCACAATCTGAAAATCCGGGAACGCATCCGCATGGCGCTGGTCACGCGGCTGGAACAAGGCGACCGTGAAGTCACCCGCCGTGCCCTGGCCCTGCTCGCTCAGCCACAGCATGGCGCGCTGGCGGCCAAGCTGTTGTGGAACGCCGCCGATGCTATGTGGCGGGCCGCCGGCGACACCGCGACTGACTATAATCACTACACCAAACGCGCGATCCTCTCGGCCATCTATTCCGCCACGCTGCTGCACTGGACGCAGGACGACAGCGCAGATTTTGCCGATACCCGCGCCTTCATCGAACGCCGCATCGATGGTGTGATGCGCTTTGAAAAGACCAAGGCCAAGCTGATCAATGCCGGCGCCAAGTTTCCCGATCCAGCGCGTTTTCTGGGTCGCCTGCGCTATCCGGCGGTGTAGGTCACTTGCCGGTGGCGCTGCCGTCGATTAGTTGATAACGGCTCGCAATTCTTGCGACCGGATACGGAATTGATCCAACAAAACCGCCTGATCGACAGCCTGCTGCCCGGCGAAATCGCGTTGATCGCTGCGATCGACCGCGCCGGGCTGGCACCGGAAACCGCGCAGCGTCTGTGCGAACTCGGCTTTGACGAAGGCGTCGATGTCGAGATCCTGCACCGCGCGCCGTTCGGCGGCGATCCCATGGCGGTACGCGTCGGCAACATGGTGGTGGCCCTGCGCCGCGACATGGCCCGCCTGATCGAAGTCTGCGCATCATGAACGTGCATGCGGGCACGCTGGCGCGCCAGCCGGTCGTGGCGTTGGTCGGCAATCCCAATGCCGGCAAGACCAGCCTGTTCAACGCGCTGACCGGCAGCCGGCAGAAGGTCGGCAATTATCCGGGCGTCACTGTGGAGCGCAAGGCCGGGCGGCTGGCCCTGCCGAATGATGTGCTCGCCGAGTTGATCGATCTGCCCGGCACCTACAGCCTTGATCCCCGTTCGCCCGACGAAGCCGTCACTCGTGATGCCATCTTCGGGCGGATTCCCGGCGAAAAGCCGCTGGACGTCATCGTGGCGGTGATCGACGCCACCAATTTGCGCAATCACCTGCGCTTCGTGCTGGAATTGCGCGCGCTGGGCCTGCCGCTGGTGGTGGCACTCAACATGGCCGACCTGGCGGCGCGCGATGGCATCGTCATCGATGTGCCGCGCCTGGCCGATCTGCTCGGGGTGCCGGTGGTGGCGACGGTCGCGGTGCGCAAGCGCGGTCTTGATGCGCTGGGTGCGGCCGTGGCCAGCCACATCGGGGCGGCACCGCCCGCATTGCCCACCGAACAGCCCGAAAACACCCGGGCCCTGCAGAAAGAAGCCCGCCGCATCGCCGCCGCGGTGGAGACGGCCACCGGCAGCGCCAAGCGCTGGTCACAGCGCATCGATGCGGTGGTGCTGCATCCTGTCGCCGGGCCGTTGCTGCTGGCGGCCATCCTGTTCTTCATGTTCCAGGCGGTGTTCAGTTGGGCCGAAGCGCCGATGGGCTGGATCGAAGCCGGTGTCGGCGCGCTGCAAGCCGAGTTGACGGCGATTTTGCCCGAAGGCTGGCTGCTGTCGCTGCTGAATGATGGCGTGCTGGCCGGCGTCGGCGCCGTGGTGGTGTTCCTGCCCCAGATCCTGATCCTGTTCGCCTTCATCATCACGCTCGAACAATCCGGCTACATGACCCGCGCGGCGTTCCTGATGGACCGGCTGATGGCGCGCGTCGGCCTGAATGGCCGGGCGTTCATCCCGCTGCTTTCCAGCTTTGCCTGCGCCATCCCCGGCATCATGGCGACACGCAGCATCGATTCGCCGCGCGACCGGCTGACCACCATCCTGATCGCGCCGCTGATGACCTGTTCGGCGCGGCTGCCGGTCTATGCGGTGGTGATCGGCGCCTTCATCCCTTCGCGAGACGTGGGCCCGTTCGGCTTGCAGGGCCTGGTGCTGTTCATTCTCTATCTGGCCGGCATCTTGGGCGCGCTGGTCGCCGCCTTCGCACTGCGCCGCACCGTCACCAAGGGCGCCGCACCGCCGTTCCTGATGGAAATGCCCAAATATCAATGGCCGGCGCCGCGCGATCTGCTGATCGGCCTCTACAGCCGCGCGCTGGCCTTCCTGCAGCGCGCCGGCACCATCATCCTGGCCTCCACCGTCGTGCTGTGGGCACTGGCGAGCTGGCCACAACCGCCGGCCGATGCGGTGAAGCCCGGGATCGAATATAGTCTGGCTGGCAAGATCGGCACCGCGCTGGAACCGATCTTCGCACCGGTCGGCTTCAACAAGGAAATCGCCATCGCACTGGTGCCCGGCATGGCGGCGCGCGAAGTGGCGGTGTCGGCGCTCGGCACCGTCTATGCGCTGCAAGGGGTGGACGATGAAAACACCGGCAGCCTGGTCGAGCAATTGCGCGCCGCCTGGCCGCTGCCGACCGGACTGGCATTCCTGGCCTGGTTCGTGTTCGCGCCGCAGTGCCTGTCCACGCTGGCCGTGACTCGCCGCGAAACCGCAAGCTGGCGCTGGCCGATCTTCATGTTCACCTATTTGTTCGCCGCTGCCTATGTGGCGGCCGGCATCACATTCCACGCTGCAACGGCGCTGGGGCTTTGAGCAGCACACGCAGCAGCAACCCCGCCGCCAGCACGCCAAAACTGATCAGCGATCCCTGCAGGCCCACGTAACGCACCGAACTTTGCAGCACGAACAGGCAGCCGCCGGTGAACAGCAAGGGTACCAGCGGATAGAGCGGCACCTGAAACGGCCGCGCCACACCCGGCGCACGCCGGCGCAGGATGATCAGCGCCGGGCCGGTGAGGGACAGGAACAGCCAGAACACCGGCGACAGGAAATCAACCATCTGGGCAAAGCCACTGGACAGCGACCCCCATGCGACCAGACACAGCGACAACCCACATTGTGCCCAGATCGCGACGCGCGGCACGCCGGCCGCTTCGTCCCAGGCCGCGAGCCGTGCCAGCGCCGGCTCGTCGCCAGCCACGGCATAAAGTGTGCGCCCGCCAACGATCACCAGCGCGTTGACGATGGCCAGCGCCGCGCAGGTGACAAACACCACCATCACCACCTGCCCCACAGGGCCGAAGGCGCGGGCCATCAGCGCCGCCGCCGGCGCGTTGCTGGCCGCCAACCCGGCGCCGCCCAGCCCGGCGAGATAGGCCCAGTTCGCCAGGCAATAGAGCGTGGTGACCAGCGCCATGCCACCGACCATGGCGCGGGTCATGTCGCGCGGGGTGCGCACTTCGGCCGACAGCGTGGCGGCATCGTTGAACCCGCCAAAGGCCAGCATCACGAACACCATCGCCTGTCCGAACGCCGCCGCACCGAACGGCTGTGGCGCCATGGTCGGCGCAAGCGGCGGTGTGCCGCTGGCAATCAGGCTGGCGGCCGCGATCCCAAGCGCCAACAGCGCGATCACATCCCCGGTCACCAGCACCATCTGGCCGCCCGTGGAGCGCTTGACGCCAGCCAGATTGAGCGCGGTCAGCGTCACGATGGCCAGCGCCGCCACGCCGCCGCGCGCGCCGGCCGACATTGGCACCAGTTCGGCAATATAGTCCGCCGCAACGAACGCCAGCAGCGCTGCGGAGGCCGAAAAGATCACCGCAAAGCGCGACCAGGCAAACAGAAACGCCGGCAACGGGCCGTAAGCCAGCCGCAGAAAACGATAATCGCCGCCGGGGTGCGGAAATGTGCTGGCCAGTTCGGCATAGACCAGCGCCCCGCACAGCGCGAACACCCCGCCAACCGCCCACGCGGCCAGCACCAGCACATCATTCTGCAAGGTGGCCGCCACCAGGCTGGCCGACCGGAAAATGCCGGCCCCCACCACCATGCCCACCACCACGGACGCCGCGGCAAACGGGCCCAATATGCGGCGGGGTGCGGCACTGCTCATGCCGGCACGGTGGCGAAGCCGATCAATTGCAGCAAGGGGTGAATGCCCCGCCGCCAGCGCCTTGCCTACCGCCGTCCGGCAAAAAAATCGCGCAGCAGGGCCGCAGCCTCCACCTCGGCAACGCCCGTCACCACTTCGGGCTGGTGATGGCTCTGGCTGTGGCTGAACACCCGCGCGCCGTGCATCACGCCGCCGGATTTGGGATCGGCTGCGCCATACACCACCCGGCTCAACCGCGCCGCCGCGATGGCCGCCGCACACATGGCGCAGGGTTCCAGCGTGACCGTGATCGTGCAGCCCGTCAGCCGTTCCGAGCCGATTGCGGCACAGGCGGCGCGAATGGCCAGGATTTCGGCATGGGCCGTCGGATCGCGATCTTCGCGGGTACGATTGCCAGCAGCAGCGATCACGTTTCCGGCGGCATCCGTCACCACCGCGCCCACCGGCACTTCATCGCGCACAAAGGCCAGCCGCGCCTCGTCAAGCGCAAGGGCCATCGCTTTGGAGGGGGGAAACGCCATCCGCTCCCTCTAGCCCGGCGCCGCGCTGCGGCCTAGTCTGCCGCCATGACCGACACATTACACCCCGTCACCGCCGCTGCATTGGCGATCACCCGCACCACCGCCGAACAATATCAGGCGCTTTATGCCCAGAGCCTGGACGACCCGGATGGTTTCTGGCGCAACCAGATCACCCGGCTCGATTGGCACCGCGCGCCAACCGTGATGGGCAATTGGCGCTGGGACCCGGTGGCGATCAAATGGTTCGAGGATGGCGTGCTGAACGCCAGTTGGAACTGCCTCGATCGCTGGGCCGATACAGCGCCGGATCGCACCGCGATTCTATGGGAAGCCGATGATCCCGGCGCCGCGACCCGCCGCATCACCTATGCCGAATTGCGCGAAGAGGTGGCGCGCATGGCCAATGCGCTGGTGGCGCTTGGCGTGGACAAGGGCGACCGGGTCACCATCTACATGCCGATGATCCCCGAAGCCGCGATGGCGATGCTGGCCTGCGCGCGCATCGGCGCCGTGCACAGCGTGGTGTTCGGCGGCTTTTCCGCCGACAGCCTGGCCGGCCGCATCGCGGACGCGCAGAGCCGCTTCGTCATCACCGCCGACGAAGGCCGGCGCGGCGGCAAGCCCATCCCGCTCAAAACCGTCGTCGATGCCGCCTGTGAACGGGCCGAAGCCGCCGGCACCCCGGTGGAATCCGTGCTGGTGGTCCGCCACACCGGCGGCAAGGTGGCGATGCACGAAGAGCGCGATCATTGGTGGCATCAGGTGCGCAGCGACGTCCCCGCCACGTGCACGCCCGAGCCGATGGGCGCCGAAGACCCGCTGTTCATCCTCTACACCTCCGGCTCCACCGGCAAGCCCAAGGGCGTGCTGCACAGCACCGCCGGCTATCTGCTGTGGGCCAATCTCACCTTCGAAACCGTGTTTGATTATCAACCCGGCGAGATCTTCTGGTGCACGGCCGATGTCGGCTGGATCACCGGCCACAGCTATATCGTCTATGGGCCGCTCAGCGCCGGCGCGACCGTGCTGATGTTCGAAGGCGTACCGAGCTGGCCGGCGAACGACCGTTTCTGGCAAGTGGTTGCCAAGCACCAGGTCAATATCTTCTACACCGCGCCCACCGCCCTGCGCGCCATCATGCGCGACGGCGATGAACCCATCGAACGCCACGATCTGTCATCCTTGCGCCTGCTCGGCACGGTGGGCGAACCGATCAACCCGGAAGCGTGGAACTGGTATCACCGCGTCGTCGGCAAGGAAAAGCTGCCCATCGTCGACACCTGGTGGCAGACCGAAACCGGCGGCGCGCTGATCACGCCGCTGCCCGGCGCCACCGCGCTGAAACCGGGCAGCGCCTGCCAGCCGATGTTCGGCATCGAGCCGGCGCTGGTGGAGGCCGATGGCACCATCATCTCCTGGACGCCGGGCCAGGACATCAGCGGCAATCTGATCCTGCGGCGCAGCTGGCCCGGCCAGGCGCGCAGCATCTTCGGCGATCATGATCGGTTCGCGCAGACCTATTTCACCACCTATCATGGCCAGTATTTCACCGGCGACGGCGCGCGCCGTGATGCCGATGGCTATTGGTGGATCACCGGGCGCGTCGATGATGTGATCAATGTCTCCGGCCACCGCATGGGCACGGCCGAAGTCGAATCAGCCCTGGTCGCCCACCCCGATGTCGCCGAAGCGGCGGTGGTCGGTTATCCCCACGATGTGAAGGGCCAGGGCATCTATGCCTATGTCACGCTTAACGCCGGCATCGAAACCTCGCCGGCGCTGGTCGATGCGTTGCGCGCCACCGTGCGCCGCGAGATCGGCGGCATCGCCGTGCCGGACCATGTCCACCTCACCCCGGCACTGCCCAAGACGCGCAGCGGCAAGATCATGCGCCGCATCCTGCGCAAGATCGCCGAGAATGATTTTTCCGCGCTGGGCGACACCTCGACGCTGGCCGATCCATCCGTGGTCGATGCGCTGATCGAAGGGCGCCTCAACCGTCAGGCCGGCGCGTGACGTTCCCACAGCCCGACCAGGTGGTCGTGATACCGCGATTCGCCGAAGATCGAAAAGCCGCAGCGACGCGCCACCACGATACTGGCAGCGTTGGCCGGATTGATCATCGCCACGGTGCGGGCAAAGCGCGGATCGGCGCCGCTTGCGGCCTGTTGATCGGCCCATTCCAGCACACAGGCCACCGCCTCGCTGCCATAACCCTGGCCATGCGCTTCGGGGTGAAAGCTCCACGCGGCTTCCGGGTTGCCAAAGGCCGGGACGCCCATGCGCTCACCGTGCAGAAACCCGACATCGCCCATGTGCAGGTCTTCACCCAAGCGGGTGACGGTCCACATGCCATAGCCCATCAATTCCCAATGGCCGACATAGCGCAGCAGACGGTTCCAGCTGTCTTCCCGGTCGAACGGCTTGCCGCCGAAATGGGTGACAACCGATGGATGCGCCCACATCGCCGCCAACCGATCAAAATCGGACAGGCGCGGCCGGCGCATCAACAGCCGTTCCGAATACAGGACAATTTCATGTTCCATCACGCGATCCATAATCGGTCATTCTGCCAACTTCCAGTAACCGCTTTGTGACAGACGATCGGCAAACGCGGCCCATGCTGATCCGTCTGGCCCTCCCTGACGATCTGCCGCTGCTGCCCGCGGTGGAGGTGTCGGCCGCCACGCTGTTTGCCGGCACCGACGTGGCGCATCTGGCCCACGGCCCCACCACGCCGCTGGCAAATCTGGTGCGCGGCTGCGAATCGGGCAGCCTGTGGGTGGCGGTGGACGCTGAACCGGTGGGCTTCCTGCTGGGCGCGACCATATCGGGCTGGCTGCACCTGCAGGAATTGTCGGTGGCGGCGCCCGCCCAGCGGCGCGGCATTGGGGCTGCGCTGATGAACACGGCCATCGCCGCCGCGCCCGGCCTTGGCTGCACGCGGCTCTCGCTGACCACCGATCGCCTGCTGGCGTGGAATGCGCCCTTCTATGCGCGGCTGGGCTATCGCGAGGTGGACGCCGATGATGCATCGGTGCCACGCTGGTTGGCGACCAAATTGGCACCGAGCCCCGGCCTTGATCCGGGCCGGCGCTGCCTGATGATACGCAGCGCATGACTGATCTGGAACGGCTGGCGGCGTGGCTGCCCACGGTTGGACTGGCATTGGCACCGGGGGCCGTGCTGCAACCGCTGGGCGGCGGCATCGCCAACCGCAACGAAGGCATCGAACTGGCCACGGGCCGCGCCGTGCTGCGCCGGCCACCACCCGGCCTGCTCGCCGCCGGCGCCAGCGACATGGCCCGCGAAGCCAGGGTGCTGGCGGCGCTGGCCCCGGCATTCCCGCTGGCGCCGCGGCTGATCGCTTATTGCGATGACGATGCCGTGCTCGGCACGAAATTCCAGTTGCTGGAATGGCGCGATGGCATTGCCATCGGCGGCACCCTGCCAGACGCAGTCGGCGACGGACGGGCTCTGGTCGATACCAGCCTCACCGCCATGGCGGCGCTGCACGCGCTCGATCCGGCCGCCATGGGCCTGGGCGATCTCGGCAAACCCGAAGGTTTCTTCGCCCGCCAGTTGAAGGGCTGGACCGCGCGGGCGCAAGCCGTCTGGCCGGATGACCTGCCCGCCGACGCCGCGGCCCTGATCGCGGCCCTTGGCCGGTCTGTGCCCCCTGATGACGACGCCGTGCTGCTCCATATGGACCTGAAGCCTGACAATCTGCTCGTCGATCCCGTCACGCTGCGCCCCCGCGCCATGATCGATTGGGATATGGCCACGCGCGGCCCGCGCCGCTTCGATCTGGCCATCCTGCTGTCCTACTGGATCGAACCGGGCGATCCGGCGGCGGTGCAGCTACTGCAGGCGGTGCCTTCGCTCACGCCCGGCTGGCCGCGCCGCGCCGAAGTTGTCGCGCGCTACCAGATGATCAGTGGCCATGATGTGGGCGATCTCGTCTGGCCGCTGGCGCTGGCCCGGTTGCGGCTGGCAGTAGCCTGGATGCAGTTATACCGAAAATGGCAGCGCGGCGAAATGACGGGAACCCGCTATCAGGGCTTTGAACCGCTGGCACTGGCGATCCTTGCCCATGCCTGCGACCAGTTCAGGAAAGGCGCGCCGTGACCGATTTCACTCTGCCCGAAGCCACCAAGGCACTGGCCCGCCGCACCCGCCAGTTCGTGATCGAGCGTATCATCCCGTTCGAACGCGACCCGCGCCTCACGCAACACGGCCCCACCGACGGTCTGCGCGATGATCTGGTGGCGCTGGCCCGCGCCGAGGGCCTGCTCACCCCGCAGGCGCCCACTGAGCTCGGCGGGATGGGTTTCGATCACGCCACCCAAGCCGCGGTATTCGAAGCCGCCGGCTGGTCCACGCTCGGCCCGGTGGCGATGAACTGCGCCGCGCCGGACGAAGGCAATATGTATCTGCTGTCGCGCATCGCCCGCCCGGATCAGGTGAAGCAGTTTCTGCAGCCAATGGTGGCCGGCGATCGCCGCAGCGTGTTCGCCATGACTGAACCGGATGGCGCCGGCAGCGACCCCGGCCAGCTGAAGACCAAGGCCGTGTTCAACGGCAATGATTACGAGATTTCCGGGCTGAAATGGCTGATCACCGGCGCCAATGGCGCCAAGACCTGGATCATCATGGCCAATGTCGAGCCCAACCCGCACGGGCCCCACGGGCCGACCCTGTTCCTGTGCGAAGGCGACACGCCGGGCATCCACATCGAGCGCGTGATGGAATCGATGGATCGCAATTATGTCGAGGGGCACTGCGTGGTGCGCTTCGACGGCCTGCGGCTGGGGCCGTCGCATCTGCTCGGCGAGATCGGTTCGGCCTTCCGCTATGCCCAGATGCGGCTGGCACCGGCGCGGCTGACGCACTGCATGCGCTGGCTGGGCGCGGCGGCGCGCTGCCAGCATATCGCGCTGGAACATGCGCGGGTGCGCACCGCGTTCGGCAAACCGCTGCTGCAGCACCAGGGCGTCAACTTCATGCTGGCCGACAATGAAATTGCCCTGCACCAGGCGCGGCTGGCCATCCGTCACGTCGCCTGGCTGCTCGACAATGGCGTGCGGGCCCGCCACGAAAGCAGCATCGTCAAGGCCAGCGTGTCGGAAGATCTGTTCAAGGTCGCCGATCGCTGCGTGCAGATATTGGGCGGGATCGGCGTCACCAACGAAACGGTGGTGGAGATGATCTTCCGCGATATGCGGCCCTTCCGCCTGTATGACGGCCCGACGGAGGTGCATAAATTCGCCATCGCCACGCAACTGGAGCGCACCGGCACGGCGTTTGCCGATCCGGTGGGGTGGTAGCGCCTAAAATTGCAGCCCCGTCGCCGCCGCCAGATCAGCCAGCGCCTGTGCCTCGCTCACCACCTTGATCGCCGTCATCCCCAACGCGGCAGCCGGTTTGCAGTTGATGCCCAGATCATCGAGATAGACGCAGTCCGCCGGCGCCACGCGCAGCGCCTCGCACATCATCAGATAGATGCGCGGATCGGGCTTGCGCACGCCGGCCTTGCTGCTTTCGATCACATGATCGAACAGCGCCAATATGTCGGCCACGCTGCTGCCCCAGCCGATATCCTCGGCACTGGCGACATTGTTGGTGATGCACCCCACCTTGTATTGCGCCTTGCAGGCCTTCAGCGCGGCCACCATGCCGGGCCGCACATCACCGGCCAGCAGCGGCAGCACATCAGCGCCCGGCACATCATGGCCCAGCGCAATCGCCTCGGCCCGGAAAATCGGATCGAATTCGGCCGTGCCGATCTCGTTGCGCTCCAGCCGGGCCCAGGCGTTGTGATCCGGGTTGGTGGCGTTGACGGTGCGGATGAAATTCGCCGGCAGGCCGCGCGCCGCTTCATAACGGGCAAAGGCTTCGAACGGCGACGAGGTGATCACCCCGCCAAAATCGAAGATCACCGCTGTTACCATTGCCTTGCTCCCGTACCCGTTGTTTGTGCGCTCAACCGGCCCGCGATAGCATCAAAGCGGTTCGGGGAAAGGATCAACATTTGCGGATCGGCCTGATCGTCAATCCCCTGGCCGGGCTGGGTGGGCCGCTGGCGTTGCAGGGCAGCGATGGCGCGTTGGCGGCAACCGCCGTGGCGAAGGGCGGCGAACCGCTTGCCGGCCAACGCGCCGCGCGGGCTCTTGCCGGACTGGAAGGGATCACCATCCGCACCGCGGCCGGCGCCATGGGCGCGGACGCGGCACAGGCAGCGGGGCACCGGGCAACGATCCACCATCAACCGCAATCCCCGTCCACACCGGCGGATACCACTGCTGCCGCGCGCGCCCTGTGCGCGGCCGGGATTGATCTGCTGTTGTTCGCCGGCGGTGACGGTACGGCCCGCGATCTGATCGGCGCCACCGCGGACGTGCCGGTGCTGGGCATTCCAGCCGGCGTGAAAATGCACAGTGCGGTGTTCGCCACCAGCCCGGCGGCCGCCGCTGCCCTGCTGGCTGATCTTGCGCGCGGCCGGCCGCTGCGGCGGCACATGGCCGAGATCATCGATCGCAATGCCGGCGGCACGCCCATGCTGCACGGTCTGCTGCCTGCGCCGCTCGATGCCCGGCGGCAAGCGGCCAAGGCCGGCGGCGGCGGCGCACCCGATGCCGATCTTGCCGCAGCCTGCACGCTGTTGGCGCGCGACCTTGCCGATTGCCCGCTGGCGATTGTCGGCACCGGCGCCACGATGCTGGCGGTCAAGCAGGCGCTGGCGGGGACTGGCACATTATTGGGTGTCGATGCCTATGCCCATGGCCGGCTGATCGCCAGTAACGTCGATGAACGGGCGTTGTGGGCGCTGGTATCACAGGCGGATCAAGCCCGGCTGGCGCTTGGCGTGATCGGCGGCCAGGGCTTTCTGCTGGGCCGCGGCAACCAGCAGCTTTCCGCGCGCATCGTGCAGCGAATCGGGCGAGCGGCGATCACAATATTGGCCAGCACCGAAAAGCTGGCGAGCTTGCCCGGCGGGCGCCTGCTGGTCGATTCAGGCAGTGAGCGGATCGATCAGTTGTTGGCAGGCCAGATCGGCGTGCTCACCGCGCCACGTCGCCGGATGATGATGCTTGTGGCGCCGGCCTGACCGGGCTGCATCACACTGAAAAGCTGGACCCGCAGCCACAGCCCGATGCGGCATTGGGATTGCGCACTTCAAATGCGGCGGCGCCGATCTTCTCGACATAATCCACTTCCGCACCGGCCAGGAACGGCAGGCTGTCGGGATCGACCACCATGGTGACGCCATGGGCCTCGATGGCCACATCATCGGCGCCAGGCGCTGCCTCCAGCCCGAACCGATACTGAAATCCGGCACAGCCACCGCCATCGACGGCCAGACGCAGCATCAGGCCAGGCTTGCCCTGCCGGGCTGCAATGGCGGCAACGCGGCCAGCAGCCGCTGCACTCAGACGGGGGAGTTGTTCCATGCGCTCAATATAAGCGGCCCGGCGCTTCCGTGCAACCGGGGGCGCCTTAGCGGCCGGTGCGCACCGTCCAGCTGCGACCTGCGGCCATCACCATGTCGTCGCTGGCAAACGGCGCAAACGGTTCATCGCTGGCATAGTTCAGCGGCGCCACCACCGCCGGGCGCGGCTTGGCCGGGGCATCGACACCATAGCTGGCCAGATCGAGGAACGGCTGCGGGTTCATCGGCCGGCCATCAAGCCGGATTTCGAAATGCAGGTGCGTGCCGGTCGAGCGGCCGGTCGAGCCCATGCCACCAATGACCTGACCCTGGTGGATCACATCACCGGCCTTCACATGGAAACGCGACATGTGGCCGTACCGGGTTTCCATGCCATTGCCATGGTCGATCACCACCACCTTGCCATAGCCGCCCCACCAGCCGGCCCGCACCACCACACCATCGGCCGCCGCATGAATGGCGTCGCCGGTACGGCCCGTCAGATCGAGCCCGGCATGAAAGGCGCCGCCACCGTGAATCGGGTCGGAGCGGTAACCGAATTCCGAAGAAGCGTGCAGCTTGCTCACGGGCAGGAACGCCGGAATGGTGGCAAATGTTACGGAAAGCGCGGCCTGGCGCGCCGCATCGGCCTGCAACGTGCGCACGCGCGGATCGCTGGCGGCGATGAACGGGCCACCCTGCGCCAGCGGATTGCGGTCGGCCATGAAGCGCGCAGGATCAAGGCCAAGCCGCTGCAGGACGGCTTCGGCGCGGGCGGCGCCGGCCGGGGCGGCGCCGATCAAGGCGGCAACCGGTTGCCCGGCGCGCGGCAGCAGCCGCGCCAGCACAGCGGCATCAGCCCGCTCGCTGGCCAGCGCCGCCAGAAATTCGCGGCGCGCCTGCGCCATGGTGGATGCCGGATTGGTTGCACTGTCGTCGGCAATCATCGCGAAGGAGGCGCTCTCCACCGTCACCGGCGCAAGCGGACCAGAACCGAAAGCGAGTGGCGCGACCGTCTGGGCGACACCAGGCGCAGCCATCATGGCCAGCCCGAAACCCATGATGGCGATTTTGCCAATCCGAAATTGCATGATCCGGTGCAACCTTTCTGCCGCCGGGGCATTGGAAACGCATCTCCCCTGTCACCGGTCTCGAAAACCGGTGTTGTCCTGAGATGCGCCCTCTGGTCCCCCTCGTCAGCGACACATGCCGCTGACGCATGAGGTGAAGCAGCGGCGGGCCCGGCAAACAACCGGTCATCCTGCCCCGAGCGCCCAAACGTTGGGCGCGGGCGGTGAAGTGTGACAAAATCGTTCCGATAAGGCGCAACTCTTGTTCAGCGCGGGCCGTAAATGTGGATTAACGCCGCTTGCAGCGCCGCGACGCTCGATCCGTCGCACGGCGAACTGCGTAATTTCCGAATCGCAACCAATCGTCGGCAGCCCGATTCGATGCCGCCCCTGATTCACCGCCGCTGATCGGTCACGCCAACGCGCGCGCTGCTGCCAGCACCGCTTCGGCATGGCCAGGCACTTTCACCTTGGGCCATATCTCGGCAATCACGCCATCCCGGCCGATCAGAAAGGTTGCCCGTTCGATCCCCATGTATTTCTTGCCATACATGGATTTTTCCACCCACACGCCATAGGCCTCGGTCACGGCGCCCTCGTCGCTGCCCAGCGCCACTGTCAGACCCTGCTTGGCGCGGAACTTGGCATGGCTGGCGACACTGTCCCGCGATACGCCGACAATCGCCGTGTCAGCCGCGGCAAACTCGGCCTGCAGCGCCGAAAAGGCCTTGCCTTCCGTCGTGCAGCCCGGTGTGTCGTCCTTGGGATAGAAATAGAGCACCAGCTTCTTTCCCGCGAAATCGGCAAGCGCGATTGTGCCATTATCCCCGTCCATCCGAAAATCGGGGGCGGCGTCACCAGCTTTGGGCATTATGGTCACTCCTGTTCAGGCTTTCACGGTCATGATGCTCGTCCATGCCATGCGCACCGCGGATTTGGCGATGGCAAGTTGCTGCTGCACGGCGGCGAAATTTGCCGCACCCAGCCCGTCGGCGAGCACCTGGCCCAACATCGGCGGAATATTATCGGGCACCCTTGCGCCTGGATAAAGCAACCGCAGCCACATCAGGAACCGGCTCAACACATCATGGGCGTCGGCCAGATCGCCGGGCAACAGGCCGGCTGCCACGAATTCATCGATTGCCGGGCGCAGTTCGGGCGTCAGCCCGCGCCCGGTGGTGAGCTGCCGGAAATGCACCAGAAATTCCAGATCAACCAGGCCGCCCGGCGCCAGTTTCACGTCGAACCGGCCCTGGGTGGGCTTGGCCGCCGCAATGTCGTCGCGCATCGCCAAGGCCGCCTGCCGCAAGGATTCGGCATCACGCGGCTGCGCCAGCACGCGCGCGACAACGGCATTGGCGGCCGCCACCGGCCCGGCCACAACCCGCGCCCGCGTCAGGGCCATATGCTCCCAGCTTTCGGCGTCCTCCAGTTGATAACGGGCGAAACTGTCCACCGACAGCGCCAGATTGCCCTTGGCGCCCCACGGCCGCAGCCGCGTATCCACCTCATATAGCGCACCCGCCGCCGTCGCGACCGACAGCGCGGTCACCAGACGTGCCGCCAGCCGATTGAAATATTGGCTGGCCGGCATGCTGCGCGGGCCATCCGATACCGCCGTGTGATCGCCGGTGAACAGGAACACCAGATCGAGATCCGATGCATGGGTCATCGCCCGGCCGCCGTAACGCCCCAGCGCCAGCACCACCAATTCGCTGCCCGCGACCACGCCATGGCCACGCACGAAGTCGGCGGTCACCACCGGCAACAGCACGGCAATGGCGGCATCCGCACAATCAGCGAGGCCGCGCCCCACCACCAGCGCATCGACATGGCCTTCCACCAATTGCGCGCCGAGCTGAAAGCGCAGTTCCGCCGTCCAGCGCCGCACCCTGTCCAGCACATCCTCCACACCGGCCGCATTGGCACACAGGTGCGCCAGCCCGCGGCGCAGCTCCTCGCCGTCGGGCAACGGCGCAAAGGCATCGGGCGACAACATCACATCGAACAGCGCTGGATCGCGGGCCAGCGCCTCGGCCAGCACCGGCGTCACCCCGATCAGATTGCCGAGCAGCGCCACCAGCCGCGGATTGGCGCGCAGCAGCGCCAGGAACCGCGCGCCGGCCGGCAAGGCCGACAGAAACGCATCCAGCCGCACCGCCGCTGTCGCCGGATCGGCCGATGCCGCCAGCGCCGCCAGCAAACCCGGCAGCACGGCTTCGAAATCGACGCGGGCGCTTTCGGCCCGCAGCGCACGATATTTGCCCTGCCGCCAGGTGGCGATCAGCGACGGCAACAGCTTGGTCAGCGCGGGATGATGCGTCTTCAACCAGGCGCGGGGATCGGCCGGCACCGTGGTGCCTTCCGGCAACGCCGCCGCCACCAACTGGTCATAGGCCGCCGCAACCGGCGCCGTGATACGAACCAGCGCCGCCTCCAGCGCCGGGCCGTCCTTCAGCCCGCTCAAGCGCGCCACGGCATGGCGATCGGCAACCAGGCGCGGGATCGCATGGGTCTGTTCGTCCCGGCGCATCTGCAACCGATGTTCGAGCGTGCGCAGCGCGCGATAGGATGCAGCCAAGGCCTGCGCATCGCCCGGCGGCACATGGCCGGCCTTCGCCAGCGCCGCCAGGCCCTCCAGCGTTGCCGGGCAGCGCAGCTCCGGCGCCCGCCCGCCCCAGATCAGTTGATTGATCTGCGCGAAAAACTCCACCTCGCGAATGCCGCCGCGCCCGCGCTTCAAATCGAATCCGGCGCCGATGGCCTGCCCGCCTTCGAAATGATCGCGGATGCGCAACGAAACCGACTGGATATCGCGCACCGCCGTGTAATCCAGGCTGCGCCGCCATACGAACGGGCGGATGCGATCCAGAAAGCCATCGCCCATCGCGACATCGCCGCCCACCGCGCGCGCGCGGATGAACGCCACCCGTTCCCAGGTCAGCGCTTCGGATTGATAATATTGCTCGGCCGCCGGCAGGCTGATCGACATCGGCGTGATTTCCGAAGCCGGTCGCAGCCGCAGATCAATGCGCGCGACATAGCCGTCGGGCGTCAAGTCGGCGAGGATCGCCACCGCCCGCCGCGTGATGCGCACCGCCGCCTCGCCCGGATCCTCGCTGCCGCGGCAGGGAATCAGATCCGGATCGTGCAGGAAAATCAGATCGGCATCCGACGAATAGTTCAGCTCCCGACTGCCGAGTTTGCCCAGCGCCAGCGCCACCAGCCCGCGCGGGCCGACACCGCGTTCGGCCAGCGCGGCCGCAATGGCAGCATGGATCGCGCAGTCGGCAAAGTCCGACAGGCCCGCCGTCACCCGCTCAAGGGGCCATAACCCGGCCAGATCGGCCAGCGCGGTGATCAGCGCCACGTCGCGGCGGGCGGTGCGCAGGCGCGGCATGATGGGCTGGCTGTCATCACCAGCCAGCGCCAGCGCATCGGCCAGCGCCGCATCCGGGCCCGCCTCGGCCAAAGTTGCCATTGTCGCCCGCCGGCCACGAATCAAGCCTTTCAGAAACGGCGCATTGAACCAAGCGGCCACGGCGGCGTTCTGCAGGGGGCTGGACAGGCCATTTGGCAACACGGCCGCCAGATCGGGCGGCGGCTCGGCTGCGGGCAAGGTGAACGCCATGCGCCGGTCATGCCAGCCCGTGCGGTCGCCAGCAAGCCGGCAGGCGGCAAGCAGTTCGGAACGACAAACGGAGACAGATCATGAAGACCACGTCAATCGGCCTGCTGGCTGCGCTCGTCCTGCTGACCGCCTGCAACACGGTGGAAGGCGCCGGCCGCGATATCGAAAGCGCGGGTGACACGATCGCCGATACCGCCAAGGATGCGAAGGATGATGCGGGCCGCGATGAGGATGGGCGGGATTAAGAGCTGGACGCCGCTTCCACCTTGGCACGGCGCCGTTCGGTGAACCAGATCGCGATGATCGAGATCTCGTACAGCAGCACCAACGGCACCGCCAACGCCAGTTGCGACCAGAGATCGGGCGGCGTCAGCACCGCCGCCACCACGAACGCCGCCACGATGGCATAGCGCCGGCCGGCCTTCAATTGCTGGCGGTTGACGATATTGGCCCGTTCCAGCAGCATCAGCAGCACGGGCAGCAAAAACGCGACCCCAAAGGCCAGGATCAGGCTCATCACCAGATCGAGATATTCGCCCATCGCCGGCAGCGCCTCGCGATTGATGCCGCCAACGCCGCCTTCCTGCTGAAATCCCAGGAAAAACCGGAAGGCCGCCGGCATCACCATATAATAGGCCATGGCGGCGCCGCAGGTGAACAGGATCGGCGTCGCCAGCAGAAACGGCAGCAGCGCCCTCTGTTCCCGGCGGTACAGGCCCGGCGCCACGAAGCGCCACAATTCGTTGGCGATGAACGGGAAGGCCAGGCAGAAGCCGGCAAAGGCGGCCACGCGGATTTCCACCAGAAACGCGTCATACAGCTTGGTGTAGATCAGCCGCGCGCCATTGCCCGATGCCTCCACCAATGGCTGCACCAGAAAATCGAACACCTTGTCGGCCTGGCTGAACGCCAGACCAAAGGCGATGATGAAATAGACGAGACTGCGCAGCAGCCGCCCACGCAACTCGATCAGATGATCGAGCAGCGGCGCCTTGCTGGCATCAATGTCGGATCGGTCAATTTCCTCGTTCATGCCGCATCGCTTTGCGGGGCCGTGGCGGATTCGGCTTCGGTCGCCGGCTTGGCCGCCGCCGCAGGCTTTGCCGCCGCCGCAGGCTTTGAACGCGGCTTGCGCTTGGGTTTGGCAGGCGGCGCTTTCGCCAAATCTACGCCCGGTTCAGGCGCCATCGGCTCGGGCAGCGCCGGCGCTTCGTCCACCGGCGTGATCGGCCAGGCATCATAGGAGGTTTCGGTCGGGAACGGCCCGGCGAGGTTGGGCAGGCTGTTTTCCGGCAGCGCCGATGCCTTCATGATCGCATCATTCTGCGCCGCCCACAATTTCTGCATTTCTTCCAGTTCGGATTCGCGCATCATCGCATCGAATCCGGACCGCAGATGCCGGCTCATGGCGCGCGCCTTGCCCGTCCATTGCCCCAGCCAGCGCATGGCGCGCGGCAGATCCTTCGGGCCGATCACCAGCAAGGCCACGACCGCGATGACCAGAAGTTCAGACGAATCAATGCCAAACATGGAGCAATGCCGTTACCCGGGCGCCCGCCGCCTCAGCGGCGGGTTTCTTCGCCCATCGGCGCCGGCTGCGGCTGGCCGGCATTGGTCACCTGCGGCGGCGCCGGGGTCGGCGCCGGCGGCGAGTCACTGTCGCTCAGGCCCTTCTTGAAGCTGTTGATGCCCTTGGCAAAATCGCCCATCAGATCGGAAATCTTGCCGCGGCCAAACAGCAGGATGAGGACCAGGATGACCACCAGCCAATGGGTGAGGCTGAACGAACCCATGTCATGTTTTCCTTGGCGAAAATTGCTCTACGCCTCTCTTCTACGCCCATGGCCGGGGATATGCCAGCCCGGTGCCGGCCCTGCGATCAGACTCGCACCAGCCGCCGGCCGAAACTGGCGCCGCTGAACAGGCCGCAAAAGGCTTCGGGCAGACTGGCAAGACCATCAAAGATTTCCTCGCGATAGGCGACCTTGCCATCGCGGATCAGCTCGGCCAGCTGTTCTTGCGCGGCGGGAAACTGCGGCAGATCGTCGAACACCACCATGCCTTCCATCCGCAGCCGCTTGCCGATGAATTCGCGGGTGTGGTGGATGCCGGGCGCCGCTTCGGGCGTCAGATTATAATCCGCGACCTGGCCCGAGACCACGATGCGGCCCTTCATCCGCATCACCGGCAGCGCGCGATCGATGCTGGCATTGCCGACATTGTCGAACAGCACATCCCAGCCATCTGCGCTGGCCTCGGCAAAACGCGCCTCGAAATCTGGCGCCTTGTAATCAATCGCGTCATCGAATCCGCACACCTCCGTCAACCAGCGGCATTTCTCCGCGCCGCCGGCAATGCCGACCACGCGCCCGGCGCCCCACAGCTTGGCCAACTGGCCCGCTGTTGCCCCCACCGGCCCGGCCGCGCTGGTCACCAGCACGCGCTCGCCGGCAGCCAAGTTCGCAACCCGCTTCAGCCCGAACCACGCCGTCATGCCCGGCACACCCAAGATGCCGTTCCACAGGGACAGCGGCACGCCCAGATCAGGCACTTTCGACAAATAGCCGCGCCCGTTCGAGACCATGTGCGTCGCCCAACCGGTGCCCATCACCAGATCACCGGCACTGAACTTCGGGTGGCGGCTCTCCACCACCTCCCCCACCGCAAAGCCATCGACCATCGCGCCAGCCTTCAGCGGCGGCGCATAGGAGGCGCCCGGCGACAGCCGGGATCGGGTGCCGGGATCGCAACTGATGAAGCGGTTGGCGATCAGCAACTGGCCGTCCTCCAGCGCCGGGATCGGCAGCACCTCCAGCCGGAAATCATCGGGCGTCGGCGCCCCAACGATATGCCGTGCCAGCACAATGCGTTTCATTTCGGCGGTCGCCATGCCATCGTCTCCCCAATCAACCGGAGTTCACCCATGGACCAACGCATCAGCATCGTCACCCTCGGAACCGACAATATGGCCCGCGCCGTCGCCTTCTGGGAAGCCATGGGCTGGCCGCGCAAGGCCCGAAAATTCGAAGCCATTGCCATGTTCCAGTGCGGCGGGATGGCCTTTGCCATCTATCCGTTCGACAAATTGGCCGAAGATTGCGGGATGTCGGACCGGGGGCCGGGCTTCGGCGGCTTCACCCTGGCCCATAATGTCGGCAGCAAAGCCGAAGTCGACGAACTTCTCGCCCGCGCTGTCGTCAACGGCGGCACCTTACAAAAGCCCGCCCACGATGCCTTCTGGGGCGGCTACTCGGGCTATTTCTGCGATCCTGACGGCCATCCCTGGGAAGTGGCCTACAACCCCTTCATGCTGCCAGGGCCGGACGGCACCGTGACGCTGGCGGATTAGGCCAACTGTTCCCCCAGCAATTCCAGCGCCACCACCGCAAACGCCAACATGTTCGCCTGTCGGTCGCTCGACCCCGTCGCAATCGTGCGGGCCATCTGCACCGGGCCACTCACCGCCACCACATCATGCCCCGCCGCGTGGCCATAGGGGTTGCCGTTCGGCCCGGCCGCGCCGGTTTCGCCGATGCCCCAGGTGGCGCTGTGCTGTGCGCGGATAGTCTCGGCCATCAGCAGCGCGAACGGTTCCGTGGCAGACATGAACCCACGCACATCCTCCCGCCGCAGCCCGAGCAGCCGGTGGCGAGCACGCGGTGTGTAGACGACCGCGCCAGCGAGATAGAAGGCCGAAGCCCCCGGCACGGCCAGCAACGCCGCCGAAATCAGGCCGCCGGCCGCCGATTCGGCGACGGCGACGGTTTCGCGCCGGGCTTTCAGGCGCTCACCGATACGGGCGGCGGTGGCGAACAGGGTTTCCATGGACATGGGTGCAGCTTGCAGCCTCGGCGTCTGCCCATCAATGAAAATCCCGGCTGCGCGGCAGGATGCGCACGTCACGCGGGTGGCTGCCGCGCGGGTTTTTTGGCGGCGGCGGTTTGCGGCTCGTCGGTCCGTGCACCAGATCCTCGCTGGCCCGCGCCAGTGCCGGGGTGGCGTCGTGCGCGTCCGACAGGCGGTCCAATACCGCGCTCATATCGGTGATGCTTGTGGCCATCAGGTGCATCACGCCTTCGGGGCTGCGCTGCACTTCGCCGTCCACCTGCATCAGGCGGCTGGCCATGATGGCGCGGCGATAGCGTTCGAACAGGCGCGCCCACACCACCACATTCACCACGCCGCTTTCATCCTCCAGCGTGATGAAGATCGCATTGCCGCCGCCCGGCCGCTGCCGCACCAGCACCACGCCGGCCACCGTCGCGCGCCGGCCGTTCCGCGCCACATTGAACTGCGCCGCGCTCATCACGCCGGGAAACCACGGCCGCAATAGCGCCATCGGGTGGGCGCGCAGGCTGAGCCGCAGCACCTGATAATCGGCGGCCACCTCCTCGCCGGGCGCCATCAGCGGCAGATCGGCCTCCGCTTCAACACCCAGATCGCTGGCATCGGCGGCGGCGAACAGCGGCAGGCTCTCCGTCGGCGTGCGCAGCGCCTGCCAGCCGGCATCGCGGCGGCTAAGGCCCAGCGACGCACAGGCATCGGCATCGGCGAGCAATTTCAACGCGCGGGCGGGCAGGCCGGCGCGGGCGAGATCCTCCAGGCAGCGGATCGGCCGGGCGGCGGCGATGGCGGCGGCCCATTCTTCGCGGAAGCCGGTGATCTGACGCAGGCCGAGGCGCAGGGACAGGAGGGGGTCGGCACGCGCTTCCCCACCCCCGGCCCCTCCCCTGAAGGGGAGGGGAGCATGAGGGGCCGGGCGCAAACGTCTCCCCTCCCCTTCAGGGGAGGGGCTGGGGGTGGGGAAGGTCTCCAACGAACAATCCCACCCACTGAAATTCACATCCACGCCGCTCACCGCCACGCCATGCTCCGCCGCATCCCGCACGATCTGCGCCGGCGCGTAAAACCCCATTGGCTGCGCATTCAGCAGCGCGGCGGCAAACACCGCCGGGTATCGGCATTTCAGATAGGCCGACACCCACACCAGCCGGGCAAAGGCAATCGCGTGGCTTTCCGGAAAGCCGTAACTGCCGAACCCCTTGATCTGATTGAAACACCGCCGCGCGAAATCTTCCTCATATCCGCGCGAGACCATCCCATCGATCATCTTGGCTTCGAAAAATTCCATGCCGCCCTTGTTGCGGAACGTCGCCATCGACCGGCGCAGGCGGTTGGCTTCGGCGGGCGTGAAACTCGCCGCGGTGATCGCCAGTTTCATCGCCTGTTCCTGGAACAAAGGCACCCCCAGCGTCTTGCCGAGCACCATTTTCAGCTCATCGGGGTCATGCGGCGGGCCGGGGCTGGGGTAATGCACCGCCTCACGCCCCTGCCGGCGCCGCAGATAGGGGTGGACCATGTCGCCCTGGATCGGCCCCGGCCGCACGATGGCCACCTGAATCACCAGATCATAAAATTCCGCCGGCTTCAGCCGCGGCAGCATGTTCATCTGTGCGCGGCTTTCGACCTGGAACACACCGATGGAATCGCCCTTTTGCAGCATCGCATACACATCAGGCGCATCGCCCGGCACATTGTCGAGCGTGTAACGGGGGCCCACCTGCGTCTCGATCATGTCGAACGCCCGCCGGATGCAACTCAACATGCCCAGCGCCAGCACATCGACCTTCATCAGGCCGAGCGCGTCGATATCGTCCTTGTCCCATTCGATGAAGGTGCGGTCGGCCATGGCGGCATTGTGGATCGGCACCAGTTCATCCAGCCGGCCTTCGGTCAGCACGAAACCGCCGACATGCTGGGACAGATGGCGCGGCATGCCCATGATCTGCCCGACCAGGCCCGACAGCCGGGCAATCTCCGGGCTGTCGGGATCGAGCCCGCTTTCGGCAAAGCGCTCGCGCTCCATCTGATTGGAAAAACTGCCCCACACCGTGCTCGACAGCCGGCTGGTCAGATCCTCGGTCATCCCCAGCACCTTGCCGACCTCACGCACGGCGCTGCGTGGCCGGTAATGGATCACGGTGGCGGCGATGCCGGCGCGTTCCCGGCCGTATCGCTCATAAATCCACTGCATCACCTCCTCACGCCGCTCATGCTCGAAATCGACATCGATATCGGGCGGTTCCTTGCGCTCTTCGGAAATGAACCGCGAAAACAGCAGGTTGTGGACCGACGGATCGACCGCGGTGATGCCGAGCACGAAGCACACCGCACTGTTCGCCGCACTGCCGCGCCCCTGGCACAGGATGCCGCGGCTTTGCGCAAACTGCACGATATCGTGCACGGTCAGGAAGTAAGGCGCATAGCCAGCCTTGGCGATGATGCGGAATTCCTCCGCAAGCAGGGCCAGCATCCTGGGCGCTATGCCATCGGGCCAGCGTTCCCGTGCCTTTTGCAGGGTCAGCGTCTCCAGCCAGCCCTGCGGCGAATATCCCGGCGGCACCGGCTCATTGGGATATTCGTATCGCAACTGATCCAGGTTGAAATCGATGCGCGACAACAGCCGCGCCGGCTCGGCCAGGGCATCGGGGCGATCGCGGAACAACCGCGCCATGTCGGCGGCGGATTTCAGGTGCGCTTCCGCATTGGCCAGCAACTGCGTGCCGGCCGCCTGCAAGGTGCAGCCCAATTTGATGCAGCGGATCACATCATGCAGCGGGCGCTGCGCCGGCGTCGCATAAAGCGGCGCATTCAGCGCCAGCAGCGGCAGCCCCTGCGCATCCGCCACCCCGGCCAGCGCCGCCAGCCGCCGCCGATCCGCCCCCAGCCCCCACATCACCGCCCCCTGCCACAGCCGGCCGGGGCAGGCACGCGCCAGCTCGGCCAACCGTGCCTGCTGGCCGGGCTGCGGCGGCATGGCGATCAACAACAGGCCATCGGCATGTTCGATCAGATCGGCGAGATGCAGGATGCACCCGCCCTTTTCGGCGCGGCGATTGCCGGTGGTGAGCAGCCGGGTCAGCTGCCCCCAGCCGCGCCGATGCGCCGGATAGGCGATCACATCGGGCGTGCCATCAGCAAAAACCAGCCGCGCCCCCACGGCAAGCTTGAAGGGTGGCAGTTCGGTGCCGGCCTCCTGCGCGGCTTCGGCCAGATCCCGCACCGCCACATGGGCGCGCACCACGCCAGCCACGCTGTTGGTGTCGGCAATGCCGATGCCGGCATGGCCCAGCGCCACGGCCGCCGCCACCATCTCGGCCGGGCTGGAGGCGCCATCCAGGAACGAATAATGGGTTGCCGCCGCCAGCTCGGCAAAGCCGGCAACTGGCGGCATCATGCAAACAAACCATGCAGATACCAGCGCGGCGCCGCCGTTTCGCGTTCATACAGCCCATGACGGAATAGCCAGAACCGCCGGCCATTCGCATCCTCCACCCGCCAATAATCCCGCGTCAGCCCGGCGCCATCCTTGCGCTGCCACCATTCGGCCGCGATGCGTTCCGGGCCTTCCTGTGCCGTCACATCATGCACCTGGCGGCGCCAGCGGAAGCGGCGTGGCGGGCCATCGGGCACTTCGGCAAGCACTTCGATCGGTTGCGGCGGATCGAACAGGCGGATCGGGCGGGTGGGTGGTTCGCCCGGCACCGGTGAAGGCCAGGCGGCGGCCGGGCAATCCGCCAGCGCACCCAGGAAACTCGCCTGTTCGGGGATATGCGTCTCGGCCGCCACCGGCCGGCGCAAGCGGCCCCGCCCCAGCCGCGCCGTCAGCCGATCGACCAGTTCGTTCAACTGGGTTTCCGCCAGCGCGCCGCCATCCAGCCCAAGCTGCGATTCGTCCAGCCGCGCCGTGACCGGAACGCTGAGCCGCAACAGATCATAGCCGAAACCGGGATCGAGCGGATCGTTCAGCGCTGCAATCCGCTCATCGAACAGCCGCAGCACGGCCCGCGCGTCACGCTGCGGTTCGGCCGTATCCACCGCCAGGCGCGCGACATGGCCGTCGCTGCGATACAGGGCCAGCGCAAAATGCCGGCCGCCCACCCCAAGCGCCCCCATCTGCGCCGCACAACGCCGCAACAACCGCTCCAGCGCCACCCGCACCGCATCCTGTTGCACGATCGGGCTGGCAAAGCGTTGTTCGGCCAGCACGTCGGCTTGCGGCAGCAGCGGATCGAGCGGCTCCGGCACTGCCTCGGTAAGGGCATCCAATGCCGCCAGCAGCGCTTCACCAAAGCGCGAGGCGACCGCCGCCCGCGACAGGCGCGCCACATCGCCGACACAGCGCAAGCCGGCGCGGCGCAAGCCGATCTGCACCGGCTCCAGATCAGACAGCGCCGCCAGCGGCAACTCGCTCACGCGGGTCCCGCCGAACCGCGCCAGCGCCAGCGCGGCGGCCGGCGTCGCCGCCAACGCCGGTTGTGCGCTGAAGCCCAGCCGGTGCAGCCGCGTGACCACATCCGATACCAGGCTGGCCTCGCCGCCGAACAACTGCGCGCAGCCGCTGATGTCGATCACCAGGCCATAAGGCGGCCGCGCCGCCACCATCGGCGACCAGCGCGTGGCCCCCTGCGCCAGCCAATCCATGCACGCCGCATCGCCGCCCGGATCATGCGGGAGCGCCCGCAAATCCGGCAGCCGCGCCCGCGCATCGGCCAGCGCCAGGCCGGGCACGATCCCTTCATCCAGCGCAGCAGCATTGACCGCGCGTATCACCTGCCGGCCGCGATCATTGGCGACCAGCGCCAGCGGCGCATCAGGCGGCGTTGCACCTGCTCGCACCAGCCGCTCGGCCGGCAACCAGGGGAGGGCGAGTGCCAATATGCGCCGGGTACCTGGCAAAGGCAGCGCCGATGGGGCTGGCGGCGTCGCGGGTGATCGGGGTTCGGCTTTCGGGCACGATAAAGCTGCAACGGTCACGATCCCACTCCAGTAACAGGGCAATATCGGCCGGCCCGCCGCGCTGGCGTTCCAGCGTGAGCGCCAGCCGCGGCGGCCCCGGTGCCCCCGCCGCCAGCCGCCGCGACGGCTTGGCTTGCACCCGCCAGCGCGTCAGCGCCGCCGATGGCCGTGGCGGGCCAGCGCGCAGCAACAGCGTGAACACCCCCGAAGCCGCCGCCGCCAGTTGCAGGCGCCGCGTCACGGTCAGGTCCACCGCTGCCGCGCTGCCGGCCTCGATCACCACACAGGCCAGCGCGCCGCAGCGCTGCGCCTCCGCCGCGGCGCGCAGCATCGGCACCACCCCGCCGGCGGCCACCAGCCACAGCCGCCCCGGATCGCCGCCCAGCTCGGCCAGCCCGGCGCCGTGGAGCCTGCCGTCGTCGCTGTACGCATCCGCCACCCACAGGATCGGGCCGGCCCGCGGGCAGGCCAGCGCCAGCATCAACCCCAGCGCCGTCGCGCCCGGCCCATAAATCTCGTGACAGCCCGCCAGCACCACTCCGCCGCCCAACACGGCATCCAGTTGCCCGGAATCCAGCGCCAGCCGACCGGCAACGGCCGGAACAGCAACAGGCGCAGGTGGCACCAGGCGGGCAACAGGGGGCAAGGGCGCGACTCACTTCGACAACGTGTTCCACTTTTGTTCACGTTGCAGCCAGTGGCGCGGCGGAGTCAAGCCGGCCTGTCTGCGCAGTGTGAATCAGGCGCCGGGTTCAAGCCCGATTGCAGCCTGCAGTACGGGCAAGCGTCTGCCAAAAAAACACCCGTCACCCCGTGCTCGACACGGGGTCAGGCGCTGAACGACGGGTTTTGGCCAGGAATGACGCGAACCCACCCATGTCCAAGCAACCCCTCGCTTACGTTGCTGAGACCGAAACAGCCTTGCCGAAACAAAGCCGCAGTGACATATTATCGCTGCCTCATTGCAGGATCTGATTGCCGATTTAACGATTGTTAAGGTCGCGGTTGCCAAGGGATCGAACGTTCGTCGATGGAGCCGGAAACAGATGTCGGAAAAAGAACCTTACGGGTTTTTCAACCCCTTCGCCATGTGGAACCCGTTTATCAATTTCTGGTTCGGCACCATGACGGCTGCGACGCAGGAAACGCTCAAATTCTGGCGCTACCCCTTCAATCCCCCGCTCGAAGACGAGCGTGAAGTGGAAGGGCATCTGGATATTCCTGGCCCGCTGGAACGGGATTTTGAGCACAACCTGCACGCCTGAACTGGCCAAGCCCGCGCACCGCGTCTGTGCTTAAACACTGGCGCACCATGTCCATCCGACTGCGCAAATGGGCTCATGGGTGAATGCCAGCAAGCTTTGATATAATATCTGATTGCTATCACAAAGCAGGACCGCTTTCAGGATCGTCCTACTCCTCTCCGAACGGCAGAAACCAGGCGCGCAAAGCCGCCGGATAGCTCTGGACGCGTGAACGACTGCTTCGCCGGATCAGCGTCCCCAACGCAGCCACGCCGCTCCCCACCCCCTTCCTGACATGCCCCTCTGGCCTGCAGCACAAGCTGACAAGCAGGTGCCGGCCTGTCCTACACGCGCAAAGCGTGTCATCATGGCATTGTCTGCTGGTCTGTCGCAAAACCAACATGGACAATGAAAACAACGCTGAATCCCGCCGGATTCGTCAACTGTGTCAAAACCGGTCGGCGAATTCGCACTTTGCCCCAAGCGCGCAGGCCGTGGTTGAGATTATCTGCTCTTTGAAAAATCGAACGCAGGCGCGCCATAGCGGACGCCTGGAGGCAAACGGGTCCAGGGTCCGCGGCCGTTGCCACGTCATGGACTTGATCCGGGGCGGAGGCCCTTCCTCATTTTGTCGATGCCATCCCCCGCACCGCCTCCCGCACCAGCACCACGCGGTCCTGCCCGAAATACATGTCGTCCCCGCCCACATAGAAGGTCGGGCTGCCGAAGCCGCCACGCGCGATCAGTTCGTCGGTGTTGGCGCGCAACCGTGCTTTCAATTCCGGCGAATCGGCCTGTTCCAGCGCGTCCGCCCCCAGCCCGCCCGCCGCTGCCGCCTCGGCCAGCACATCGGCTTGCGCAATGTCGCGGTCCTCGCCCCAGTAAAGCTGGAAGATGCGCCGGGCCACTGCTTCACACACGCCGGCATCGTCCGCGACCAGGCACAGCCGCATCGCCCGCGCGCTGTTCACCGGGAAGATGCTGGGCGTCCATTTGATGGCGAGGCCCGAACGGCGGATCCAGTCGTGCAGATCCTTGGTGAAATATCGCGCCTTGGGCACCACCGGCTTGGCGCGCATTTCATACACGCTGGGGTTCACCGTGTTGAACACCCCGCCGACCAGAAACGGCCGCCACACGATTCCAAAGCCATCCTCGCGCGCCGCCGCCACCAGCGCCTCGAACCCCAGATAGGTCCATGGGGACGAGCAATCGAAGAAGAATTCCACCTGTGCCGACATGACCCTCTCCCCAAAACCAGATATCAAGTTACTGTGGACGCATGACGCATATCTTCAAACCGGCCATTTTGCTGGCACCGCTGGCCGTTCTGCTTGTTGCCGCAGCACCCACCACCCCGCCAACCACCGGACCGACCAGCAGCCTGGCCATGGAAATGGCGCGCGAAGAACGCCTGGCGCAAGCGGCCGGCCTGATCGACGACAACGAGACCGAAGCGGCGCTCAGCCTGCTCGATGCCCTGCTCGCCCAAGCCGATCTGCCCGCCGACCGCGGCCAGGTGGAGGCCTTGCGCAGCTTTGCGCTGGCCCGCCAGGGCAAGATCCCGGAAGCCCGCGCCGCCATCGAATTTGCCGCCGATGCCACCATGAACCCCACCTTGCTGCTGCTGCGGCAATTGTTCGTGCTGCGCGCCATCACTGGCGATGTGCCAGCGGCCGGCCAGACGCTTCAATTGATGGCGGTATCCGATCCGAAATGGCTGCAGCAATTGCCGGCCGAGCTGGTCAGCCAGGTGTTGGTGGGCACCACCGACCCCAATCTGAAATTCGATCTGGCCTACACGCTGGTCGGGGCAAATTATGCGCCGAAGGATGAAACCGTGGCGGCCGGCGACTGGCTGAAGCTGCAGGTGATTACCGGGCTCGCCACCCGGGGCCGGCTCGATGAAGCGCAGCCGTTCATCGAGAAACTGCTCAACCCGGTCAGCCTGGTGCGGTTGGCCATCGATCGGCGCTATCAATCGCTGTGGCCGGCCCTCGAGGCGCGGCTGGGGCCGGGCGCCGATAAAGCCGATGCCGCCTATCTGACGGCCAGCAAGGCCGCGCTCGATGCCGCGCCAGAAAATGTCATCGCCCGGCTCGGCCATGCCCAGGCGCTGAACATCGCATCGAAGGAAAAAGAGGCGCTGGCACTGGCCGACACCGCCAAGACCACGGAAGACATGGCCAAATTGCCCGACAATGGCCTGTGGTTGGTCAATCTGGCGGCACAATTGCTCGTCGATCTCGGCCAGGTCGATGCCGGGCTGGCGCGGTACACCACGGCGGCGAGCCTGGATACCAAGGATCGCCCGAGCCTGACCGGCTTGCTGATCAACCATGCCCTGCTCGCCGATCAGGCCGGGCGCGCCGACGCCGCCCTGGCCGCAGCCGATGTTGCCGAGCGCAAGATGGGCAAGGATATGAACGACTTCGGCAAGCTGTATCTGGCGGCTGTGCGGGCCTGCGCCCGCCATCGCCAGGGCGACAGTACGGCGGCAACCACCGCCTTGGCGCCATTGCTGGCGGCGCCCGATCGCAACGATGATGCCTATTTCCAGGCGATGCTGTGCGTTGGCCGCAACGATGATGCGGCGCGCGCCATCATCAAGCGCCTCGATGATCCCGACAAGCGCAGCGAGGCCTTGTTCGAGCTGCAGCCCTTCCTGATTGCCGATCATGCCGAACTGCCCGGCCGCCGCAGCCGCGCTGATCTGCGCGCGTTGAAGGCGCGGGCGGATGTGAAGGCGGCGTTCGCGAAATGGGGCCGCGATCTGCCGGCGGCGGTCAGTCCGCCCCGATAGGCGCTTGCGCGCTGTATCAGCGCCGGAAGCGGTCCCGCAGTTCGAATTTCAGCACCTTGCCCGCCGGGTTGCGGGGCAGCGCCGGCACGATTTCCAGCCGGCTCGGCAATTTGTAGCGGGCCAGCCGCTGCGTGGCCCAGGCGCGCAGGCTTTCGATATCCAGCGTCTCGCCCGGCTTCAGCGCGGCTACTGCGGTTACGCTTTCACCCCATTTTTCATTGGGTTCGCCAAAGATCGCCACTTCGGCGATTGCGGGATGATCATAGATCACGGCTTCCACTTCGGCCGGGTAGATATTCTCGCCGCCGCTGATGATCATGTCTTTCAGCCGGTCGCAGATATACAGTAAGCCGTCGTCATCCAGATAACCGATGTCGCCGCTATGGAACCAGCCTTCGGCATCGATGGCGGCTGCCGTGGCCTCGGGCTTGTTCCAGTATCCGCGCATGATGTTGGGGCCGCGCATGATCACTTCGCCGCGTTCGTTCGGGCCGAGCGGCGTGCGGCCATCTTCGGCGACGACGCGCAGATCGACAAAGAACATCGGCTTGCCGGCCGAACCAAGCTTGGCCAGAGCGAAATCGGGCCCAAGATAGGTGCCCGAAGGCGCGGTTTCGGTGAGGCCATAACCCTGGTTCAACGGAATGCCGCGCGCGTTGTAGAGCCTCAGCAATGGCTCTGGCACCGGCGCGCCGCCACACATGATGACGCGCAGACTGGACAGATCGGCCGCTTCGAAATCCGGTTGCTGGGCAACAAACAGCAGCATCGCCGGCACCGCAAAGGTGGTGGTGACGCGATAACTGCGCACATCCGCGATGAACCGCGCCGGATCGAAAGCGCGGTGCAACACGACATGGCCGCCCTTCTGCCAGCAGCTCAACGGCGTGACGTTGAGGCCACCGATATGGAACAGCGGCGCCATCACCAGGCTCACGTCCTTTTCGGAGATATCGGCCCCCAGCGCACCGTTGATGTTGGCCCACCAGAAATTGCCGTGGGTGAGCATCGCACCCTTGGGCCGGCCGGTCGTGCCGGAGGTGTACATGATCACCGCCACGTCATCGTCCGCAGTCTCGACACGATCGGCCAGTGGTGCCGCATCGCCGACGAAATCGCTGATCGGCTGCCAGCCGTCTGCCGGCCCGTCGGCCGACAGATAGCGCCGGCAACACAGGCTGTCGCGCACGCTGTCGATCACCGGGCGGTGCGGTCCGTCCACGACCAGCGTGTGGACCCCGGCATCATTGATGATGTAATCAAGTTCCGGCCCGGTGAGGCGGAAGTTCAGCGGCACGAAGATGGCGCCCAGCCGGGCGGCGGCAAACAACAGATCGAAATAGAGCGGATTGTTGAACCCGAGGAAGCCGACGCGGTCGCCACGGCAGATGCCGCCGGCTTTCAGCGCCGTCGCCAAGCGTTTGATGGCGTCGCCCATCTCGCGATAGCTGCGCGTACTGCCTTCAAAGCTCAGCGCTGGCCGGTCCGGTGTTTGCAGCACCCGCCGGCTGAACCAGCTATCCAACCCGATATCAGCCTTGATCATGATCGTTCCCCGAAAATATGGCCCCGGATCACCATGGCCCCTATGCCCCGAACACCCGCGCAAAGATCGTGTCGACATGGGCGAAATGATAGCCAAGGTCGAACAGGCCATCGAGCTCGGCATCGGGCAGATGCGCAGTCACGTCGCCATCGGCCTTCAGCAGATCGAGCAGCGACAGGGCACCGTCAGCCTCCCAAACCTTCATGGCGTTGCGCTGGACGAGGCGATAGGCATCGTCGCGGGTCACGCCGGCCTGGGTCAGGGCCAGCAGGATGCGCTGCGAATGAATCAGGCCGCCCATCCGGTTCAGATTCTTCGCCATGCGCTCAGGATAGATCAGCAATTTGTCCACCACCTGCGTCAGCCGGGCCAAGGCGAAATCCAGCGTGATGGTGGCATCCGGGCCGATCATCCGTTCCACGCTGCTGTGGCTGATGTCGCGTTCGTGCCACAGCGCGACATTCTCCAGCGCCGGGGTGACGGCGGAGCGCACCATGCGGGCGAGGCCGGTGAGATTTTCGGTCAGCACCGGGTTGCGCTTGTGCGGCATGGCACTGCTGCCCTTCTGGCCGGGGCTGAAATATTCCTCCGCCTCCAGCACTTCGGTGCGCTGCAGGTGGCGGATTTCCGTCGCCAACCGCTCGATGCTGCTGGCGATGACGCCCAGCGTCGCGAAGAACATGGCGTGGCGATCGCGCGGGATGACCTGGGTGGACACCGGCTCGATGGCGAGGCCCATCTGCTCGGCGACATGCGCCTCCACCCGCGGATCGATATTGGCAAAGGTGCCGACCGCGCCCGAAATCGCGCAGGTGGCGATATCGGCGCGTGCTGCCAGCAGCCGCACGCGGTTGCGGGCAAATTCGGCATAAGCCTGCGCCAGTTTCACGCCAAAGGTCGTCGGTTCGGCATGGATGCCATGGCTGCGGCCCATGGTGGGGGTGAATTTATGCTCCAGCGCCCGGCGCTTGATGGCCGCCAGCAATGCATCGAGATCGGCCAGCAACAGGTCCGTGGCGCGGGCGAGCTGCACGGCGAGGCAGGTATCCAGCACATCGCTGCTGGTCATGCCCTGGTGCATGAAGCGCGCTTCCGGCCCGACTTGGCTCGCCACCCAATCGAGGAAGGCGATCACGTCATGCTTGGTCACGGCCTCGATCGCGTCGATCGCGGCGACATCGATGGTGGGACCCGTCGCCCACCAGTCCCACAGCGCCTTGGCGGCGCTTTGCGGCACCACGCCCAGATCGGCGAGTTTCTGGGTGGCATGCGCTTCGATCTCGAACCAGATGCGGAACCGGCTTTCCGGTTCCCACAGGGCGACCATTTCGGGGCGGGAATAACGCGGGATCATTGCGGGGCCTCTTCAACAAGTGGCGCGCGCCTAGCATGGCGGGGCAGACTTGCCTATCTGTCGGGGGTGAATCCGCCTGCCTCTCGTGTCCGCGTCATCCCCTTCCAGCACGGGCTGGGCGCGCTGGACTATGCCGTGCCGGCCGGCATGGCGCTTGAGGCCGGCGATGCCGTGGAGGTGCCGCTCGGCCCGCGCCGCGTCATCGGCGTGGTGTGGGATACCGAAGCATTGGCCGCGCCGGACGTGCCGGCCAACAAGCTGCGGCCCGTGGCAGCAAAGCTGGATCTGCCGCCGCTGGCCGAGCCCCTGCGCCGGCTGATCGACTGGACGGCGGATTATTATGTCGCCAGCCCGCTTTCGGTGGTGCGCATGGCCTGGCCGTCGGTGGCGTTTCTCAACCCACGCGAATTCACCGAGTACAAGCTCGGTGGGCCGGTGCCGAAGCGACTGACGCCGGAACGCGCCAAGGCGCTTGAAAAACTCGAAGGCAGGCAGGGAAGCGCCCGCGATTTGGCGCGCATGGCCGGCGTCTCCGAAGCGGTGATCCGCGGTCTGGTGACGGCCGGCACGCTGGTGGCAGAGCGCGTGTCCGGCGATTCCAGCCCACCCGTGCCCGATCCCGATCATGCCACGCCGCTGCTTTCGGACGATCAGCACAGGGTAGCGGACACGCTGGTCGCCGCCGTCAAGGCCCGCAAGGAAGCTCCGTTCCTGCTGGAAGGCGTCACCGGGTCTGGCAAGACCGAAGTCTATTTCGAAGCGGTGGCACAAGCCATCCGCGACGGTGGCCAGGTGCTGGTGCTGGTGCCGGAAATCGCGCTGACCGCGCCGTGGCTGGATCGCTTTGCGGCGCGCTTTGGCTGCCCGCCGCTGGCCTGGCACAGCGACCTCAAGACCAGCGAACGCCGCGCCGCCTGGGCCGCCATTGCCGATGGCCGGGCGCGGGTGGTGGTCGGCGCGCGCTCGGCGCTGTTCCTGCCCTATGCCAATCTGCGCTGCATCATCGTCGATGAAGCCCATGAAGCCAGCTTCAAGCAGGAAGAAGGCGTGCATTATCACGCCCGCGACGTGGCCGTGATGCGCGGACGGATGGAGAGCCTGCCGGTGGTGCTGGCCACCGCGACGCCCGCCATCGAAACCCAGGTGCTGGCCAGCCGCGGCATCTATGCCCATCTGCTGCTGCCCAGCCGCTTTGGCGGCGCCGAACTGCCAGACGTGAAATTGGTGGACATGACCCGCCACCCGCCGACACGCGGCACCTGGCTGTCGCCGGTGCTGGTCGCGGCGATCACCGAGACGCTGGCACGCCAGGAACAATCCCTGCTGTTCCTCAACCGCCGCGGCTATGCCCCGCTGACCCTGTGCCGAAATTGTGGCCACCGCATCCAGTGCCCCAATTGCACGGCCTGGATGGTCGAGCATCGCCTGTCGCGCCGGCTGGCCTGCCACCATTGCGGCCACCAATCGCCGGTGCCCGAACGCTGCCCGGACTGCGGCGAGACCGATCATCTGGTCGCCTGCGGCCCCGGCGTGGAACGCATCGCCGAAGAAGTGCGCCGCACCTGGCCCGATGCGCGCACTGCGGTGGTGACCAGCGACACCATCACCAGCCCGGCCCGTGCCGCGGCGCTGGTGAATGCGGTGGAGGCCCGCGAGATCGACATCATCATCGGCACCCAGATGGTGACCAAGGGCTATCATTTTCCCGATCTGACGCTGGTCGGCGTGGTTGATGCCGATCTGGGGCTGCAGGGCGGCGATCTGCGCGCCGGCGAACGCAGTTGGCAACAGATCGTGCAGGCATCGGGACGCGCCGGACGCGGCGCCAAGCCGGGCCGCGTGCTGATCCAGACCCACCAGCCGCAGGCCGCGCTGATGCAGGCGCTGGGCAAGGGCGACGCCGCCGCCTTCTTCGCCGCCGAAATCGCCGCCCGCCGCGATCTGGGCCAGCCGCCGTTCGGCCGGCTGGCGGCCCTGATCATCAGTTCGGAAAGTCCCGATGCGGCCCGATCCGCCGCCGAAGCCCTTGGTGCAGCCGCCCCGCGGCGCGAGGGCCTGCTTGTGCTCGGCCCGGCGCCAGCAACCATGGCGATGCTGCGCGGGCGGCACCGGCATCGCATCCTGGTGCAGGCACGGCGCGAACTGCCGCTGCCGGCAATCCTGCGCGACTGGCTGGGGCGGGTGCCGCTGCCCGGCAATGTCCGTGTGGTGATCGATGTCGATCCCTACAGCTTCGTCTGAAGCCAGCCCGCGCCGCCAGCGCGGCTAATCGCGGGGCAGCACCGGCGCCATCGGCAGATTGGCGGCATCGGCCTCCAGCTTCTTCAGGCCGCGGGCGAACAACAGGCGGTCGGCGCCGCGAAAACCCAGGGTCCAGATCGCCAGGCCATAGCTGCCCAGGATGGCGAAAAAGCCGATGGTGAGCTGGATGGGCTCCGGCGTGCGCAACACCAGCAAACCGACGCCGAACGCAGGCAGCGCCGCCGCCAGCAGCGACCAGCGCCAGCCGGAGACGGGATGGCCCAGCGTTGCCGCCAGCAACCGGGATTTGCCCACGGATTGCAGCAACGCCGCGATGGCCAGCGCCAGGGCCGCGCCCACTGCACCACCCACTGGCCCTTCCAGCGTCACCAGCCACAGCGTGAGGCCGGCCTGCACCACCAGGCCAATCGCGGACCACATCAGGTTGCGGCCCCGCGCCACATAGATCAGCGCCCCTTCGGCCACGGCGGCCTGCGCGGCAAACAGCTCGACCGCCAGCAGCACGGTCAACACCAGGAATCCACTGGCAAAGGCCGGGCCGAACAGGCCCATGCCGGCTTGCCCGATCATGCCCAGCGACAGCACCGCCGCCAGTTGCACGGCGGCCACCCAGAAGCTGATCTGGCGGATATGCGCCGCAACCTTGGCCAGATTGTTCACCGCCAGATTGCGGGTCAGCACCGGGCCCAGAATGGGATCGAAACTGGATTTCAGCCGCTGCGGCAGGGACGCGATCTGCTGCGCCACATAATAGATGCCGACCAGCTCGGCCGACGCAAAGCGGCCAAGGATGAAGATATCGAGCCGGCGCGCGCCCCATTCGGCGATGTCGGCGCCGGCCAGCGGGCTGTTGCGGCGCACCAGTCGCCACAGCCGCGCCGGATCGGGCCGCCAGCCGGTCGGCCAGCCAAAGCGCCGTACGGCGGGCGCCAACGCCGCCAGAAACGCCGCCAGCATCGACAGCAGATAGGCGATCAGCATGCCGTCGCCCTGCCAGGCGGTGAAGGCCAGGGCCAGCGCAGCGATCGACAGCATCCACGGCTCGATGATCGACCGCGCCCGCACCGTGGCGCCAACGTCGTGGTGAAAGGCCAGACCCGCCAGCGCGACATCGGCCAGCGCGATGAACGGGATGATCAGCGCGAACCAGCGATCGAGCGGATGCAGGCGGGTGGCCGGGAACAATAATTCGGGAACCGCAACCAGCACGGCGGCGCCCAGCAGGGAGGCCAGCAGCGCCACCAGCAGCGCATCGGCCATTGCGGCGGCCTGATCATCGGGACGGCGCGCAAGGTCTTCGGCCAGGCCGCGCTTCAGGCCCAGCGTGGCCAGCATCGCCACCAGCTCGACAACCATGGTGGCATAGGCAAAGCGGCCCAGCGCCTCGGCACCATAGAGCCGCCCGGCGATGAACAGGAACGGGAATCGCGCCGCCAGCCGCAGCACATAGCCAAAAAAGCTGGTGCGCCCACCCTTGACCAGTGCCGCGGTTTCGGCGGCGGTTTCCGGCGCCTCCCGGCTGGAGGTCGGCGGTTCAGCCAACATGCACCCGGCGATAGCGGCCGTGCAGATACAGCAGCGGCTCCCGCGCGGTGTCGAGCGCCAGCCGGACGACGCGGCCGACGATGATGCGATGATCACCGCCATCATGATCGGCATGCAACGTGCAGGCAAAGGCCGCCTTTGCCGTGGCAAGCACCGGCACCCCGTCCCAATCCAGCCAATCGTGCGCGCCGAAGCGATCGAGATCACGCTGGGTGAAACGGTTGGCCACTGCCTGTCCGTCGAGATCGAGAATGTTGATCGCAAAACGCCCGGATTGGCGCAGCACCGGCAGCGCCGACGCGCCATTGGCCGGGCAGAACAGCAGCAGGGGCGGATCAAGGCTGACCGAGGTGAAGCTGTTGGCCGTCAGCCCGACCCGTTGGCCGTCGGGCGACTGGCTGGTGACCACGGTGACCCCGGTGGCAAAACACCCAAAGGCATCGCGCAGCAGCCGGGCATCAAAAGGTGATTCGGCCAGAGCGGCGGGCGCTTGGAGAGGCATGGCTGTCATGCCCGTTCCCCTATCGCGAATCCACGCCTCGTCAATGTTGCGGATGGCCACGGCAGCGCGATCCACGGTGCAACGTGGCACAAATCACGCTGATCATCGCTCAGCCGGTCGATATCGATCGTGCGCTTTTCTGGCTCGGTGAAATTGATGCAAAGCTGGCCAATCGCCGGGCGCTGCTTGCCCATCGCTGTGATGGTCAGCCACTGCCGGCGGAAAATGGACCATTGCGATTGGTGGTTGCATGCGAAGCAAGAGCGACACGATCAATTCGTCAGTTAGTGGCATTACGCGTGCCGACACTGTGTTAAAGCGCGGCTCAAATGCCGATGGCGATTACATTGCGATTGACTTATGCTGATCCTGATCAGTTATACCTACGGGATGTTATCTCCCCACTTTTCAATGCAGCTTTGCGCTGGTAAACGCTGGCCTAACGAAAGAAAGGTCGCATTCGAATTCCATGAGGATCGGGATTTTGCATCATGACCCGGCAGCGGCCGGCGCCTTGTCAGTCGTGCTGGCGCGCTTCGGGTATCGACCAGTGGCCTTCACGGGGGGAGACGCCTTGGCAGAGGCCTTGGCCCATGAACATTTCGATGTGCTGATGATGCGATGGGACGGGCAAGACCTGTGTGGTGTGGCGCTGATGCACCGCCTGCGCGGTCGCCAGGCCAACCCGCCAGCGATGGTTCTGATGCTCAGCGCCGATGCGCCAGGTGCCATCGGCGAAGGGGCTGATGCCTTACTCACCGATCCGTGGAGCGATGCCAGCATCGAACAGGCCATCGCCGATGCCACCGCCGGGCGCGGCGTGCAGGGCGCGGCGCGGGAGCAATTCGGCAAATTGATATTCGATCGCGCCGCCTGCCAGGTGCTGGTGCGTGGCCATCCGGTGCTGCTGACCGCCAAGGAATTCGCGCTCGCCTTGCTGTTCATGCGCAACGCCGGCCAGGCCTTGTCGCGTGATCAGATCATGACCAGCGTGTGGGGCCGCGGTGACCAGCCCGGCAGCCGCACACTTGACGCCCATGTCGCCCAGGTGCGCAAGCGCCTGGCGCTGCGGCCCGACCAGGGTTGGCGGCTGAGCAGCGTCTATGGCTTTGGCTATCGCCTCGACAAGCTGGAAGCCTAGAGGCTCTGCGTCTTCAGCCAGGCCCGCACGGCCGGGCCGACATCGTCGCGCTCCAGTGCCAGCGCCACATTGGCCATCACATGCCCGGCCTTGTCGCCGCAATCAAAGCGGGTGCCCGTGAAGGTCAGCGCGTGGAAGGGCTGCACGCCGATCATTTCGGCCATTGCATCGGTCAGTTGAATCTCGCCGCCGGCGCCGCGCTTGCCATGGGCCAGCACGTCCATCACTTCGGGCTGCAGGATATAGCGGCCGATGGCAGCCAGCCGTGACGGCGCCGTGCCCTGCGCCGGCTTTTCCACCAGGGCCTTAACCTCGGTAATCAGGCCATCGACTGTGCCTGGTGACACGATACCGTACCGATGCGTATGTTCCTCGGGCACCTCCAGCACAGAAATGATGTTGCCGCCCAACCGGTCATAGGCAGCGCACATTTCCTTCAGCGCTGGATTGGCGGGGCTCCACAACAGTTCATCGGGCAACAGCACGGCAAAGGCTTCGCGCCCAACCACATGGCGCGCGCACCACACGGCATGGCCCAGGCCCGCCGGCTCCTGCTGGCGCACATAAAGGATACGGCCCGGTTCAAGCTGGGTATCATCAAGCACGGCGAGTTCGGCCGTCTTGCCGCGCCGCTGCAGCGAATCGACCAATTCACGGGCGATGTCGAAATAATCCTCGAGCGCGCTCTTGCCGCGCGCGGTCACAAACACCAGCCGTTCGATGCCAGCCGCCAATGCTTCGTCCACCGCATACTGCAGCAACGGCTTGTCGACCACCGGCAGCATTTCCTTGGGCACCGCCTTGGTGGCCGGCAGGAAACGCGTGCCCTGCCCGCCCACCGGAAATACCGCGGTCTTCACTGGTTGCATCGCCATTGCTGCCCCTTCTCCTTGGCCGGCACCATTGCCATGGCATGGCGCTGGTCAAGCAAAACTTCGGTTAAACATTCGGCAAGTCGGTTAAAAACCCCGATAAGGCCATGTTGGTTCCGCGCTGCCGCAATCAAATCGGAAACCGCAGCACCCGCTCCCCCTCCACCACCAGCGCACAGGCGGGGCCGACCAGCGCGTTGCGAATGGCGGGATCGCCCACCTCCAGCCCGCCGGTGAAGGCACCGAAGGCGGGCAGGATCAGCTTGGTCGGGCCGGCGGCGACGCAGCGCCGGGTGATGTGGCGGCCGCGATGGCGGATCACCAGCTTGGGGTGAAAATGCCCGGAAAGCTCGGGCGTGGCATCCAGCGGGTCGGCCTCATGCCGCAACACCAACGGTCCAATCCGCGCCGTTTCCATTACCTGCCCGCCAAGGCTGGCAGCGGCATCTTCATCGTGATTGCCGGTGATCCACCACCAGTCGAGATTGCGCGTCATCAGGCCCAGGGCGTGGCGGGCTTCGGGCAACAGGCGTTCCGGGCCGTCCTGATCATGAAAACTGTCGCCCAGGCACACGATGCGCCGAGCCGAAGTATGCTCCACCGCGCTGATCAGAAGCTGCAGGGTTTCAGCGGTCGCATGCGGCGGCAGCAACCAGCCGCGCGCGGCGAAATGGCTGGCCTTTTCCAGATGCAGATCGGCCACGAACAAGGTCGCGGCGGCCGGCCACCACAGCGCGCCGCTGGCCAACAGGGTAAAGGTCTCGCCGGCAAACCCGAACTGTGGCGTCATCCGCCAATCAGCCGCCGCACCAGCGGCCGCAGCGCCAGCGCCAACAGGGCGCCGCCGCCACCCACCGCCGCCATCAGCCACCAGAAACCGGCCGGCCCCAACGGCTCCTGAAAACGGCCCAGCCAACCCGATGCAATGTTGGCCGCGCCAAAGGCCGCGATGTTCAGACTCATCAGCGTGCTGGCCAACCGCGAGGGGGCATGGACCGATACAAAGCTGTTGGCCGGCGGATCGAGCCAGCCATAGGAGAGATCAAGCAAGGCAAAGAAGGCGAGCACGAGCAGGATCGGCACCGGCGCCGCGCCGGCGGCCGTGGTGACCAGCGCCAGCATGGTCCAGGCTGCCGCCACCAGCAGGCCGGCCACCGCAAGCTTGGTCATGGCATCGGGTTCGCGCCGGCCCAGCCGGCTCCAGAGTTTCAGGGCCAGGAAAATACCGACGATGGTCATCAACCCATCATAGGTAAGCAGCCAGGTGACCGGCACCATGAAGCCGGCGACATCCCGGTCCATGGCGTCCTGCGCCCAGACCAGCAGCAGATTATAGGCCTGCATCGCACCGGCATAGACCACGGTGAACGGCACCAGCATCAGCACGATCGCAGTGACCGCAGCACCGTCGCGCGTTGATGCCGGGCGGGCGGTTGGGGGGCGGGCGGTGGCGGGGCCGGGTCTGACGGCCCGACTGATACGGTCGGCCGGCAGATGACGCGTGCCGACCATATAGATGATCAGCCCCAGCAGCATGCCCACGCCGGCCGCGGCAAAGCCCCAGTGCCAGCCGACAAGTTCCCCCAGCGTGCCGCAGATCAGCGGCGCCAGGATCGACCCGACATTCAGCGCCATCAGGTGGATCGCATAGGCCCGGGTGCGCCGATCATCGCCGGCGCCATAGAGCATGCCGACTTGGGCATAGAGATTGCCTTTCAGGCAGCCGCCGCCGAGCAGCAACAGCACAAGCGCCGGCAGGAACAAGGCTTCGAAGGCCATGGCGAAATGCCCGGCCGACATCAGCAGCAGCCCCGCCAGCACCAGCCGGCGCTGCCCGTAAAAGCCATCGGCCAGCCAGCCCAGCGCCAGCGGCGCGATGTTGAACAGGCCGATGTAAAGTCCGAACAATTGCGCGGCAAAGGCCGTGGTGGTCAGCGGCCCGGTGAGCGCCTCGACCCCGGCGCGCAGGGCCGCGAGGCCGGCGACATTTGCCGCCACTTCGGGCTGCAGCAGATGGCTGACCAGATAAAGCGGCAGCAGCGCCTGCATCCCATAGAAAGAGAATCGCTCCCAGGCCTGGGTGAAGGCCAGGAAGCCCAGGCCGCGTGGGTGACCGAAGAAAGCGGTGTCGGGGGTGCTCATCGACGTTGCGGTTAGTCGACTCGCATCGCCTCGGCAATCAGCGCTTCGGCCTCCAGCAGCAACGCCGAATCAGCGCTCTCGCCCACGCGTTCGCGGCCGATGGTCAGCAGGGACGGCACCGCCAGTGGCGACACCCGGTTCAGGCGCATGTGGGTCAGGTTCGAATGCGCCTGATCCAGCAGCGCCGCCAGCCGATCGATGTCGGTCAACTTGCCGCGCGCATCGGTCCAGGCGGCGGCGAGCAGCAGATGGTCGGGCTCATGCTTGCGCAGCACATCATAGATGAGATCGGACGACACGCTCATCGCCTTGCCGCTTTTCACCACACCGGGCTGGGTGCGCTCGATCAGGCCGCCGATGATGGCGACCTCGCGAAACGCCCGGCGCAGGAAGGGCGAGGCGGCAAGCCAGGCCGCCAGCTCATCTTCCAGCACCGTCGGGTCAAACAGCGGCCGCGGATCATCGACCGGGTCAAGGCTCCAGCAGGCCATGGCATAGTCCGAGGCGACAAAGCCAAGCGGCTTCAGCCCGGCACGCTCCATGCGCTGGGTGATCAACATGCCCAGCGTCTGGTGGGCGGCATGGCCGGCAAAGCCATAGGCAATCAGATACCAGCGGCCGTCGCGCTCGAAGGTTTCCACCAGCACATCGTCCAGCCCCGGCAACCGCGAGACGCGGGCCTGGATGGCCAGCCATTCGCGCACATCGCCCGGCATCTCCCGCCAGCGCGCTTGCGCATTCATCAGCCCGCGCACCCGCATCGCCAGCCGTGTCGTCATCGGCATGCGCCCACCGGCATAGACCGGCACCTTGGGGGAACCACGCCCCATCCGCACATGCACATCGGCGCCTTCGAAGCCCGTGACTTCCAGCACCTGGCCGGCAAACATGAAACTGTCCCCCACCAGCAACTGCCCGGCGAAATATTCCTCGACCTGACCCAGCCGCCGCCCGCCCCGCCCTTTCCCGGTCCCGAACACGACATTCATCGCGACGGCCTCCACGATGGTGCCGCTGTTCATCCGCCATTGCCGGGCCAAGGCGGCCGATCGCAGTCGTACGCGGCCATCGGGCTGGGTAATCAGCCGCTGGTAGCGTTCATAGGCCTTCAGCGCATAACCACCGGTGGCGGCATAGTTCAGCACGGCATCGAAACTGTCACGGGTCAGGCCCGCATAGGGCGCCGCGCCTTTCACTTCATTGTACAGCGCGGTTGGATCGAACGGCCCGGCCGCGGCACAGCCGACGACATGCTGCGCCAGCACATCCAGCGCGCCAGGGCGGAAACCATCGGGATCAAGCTCACCGGCCTGCACGGCATCGCGGGCCGCCAACGCCTCCAGATATTCAAACCGGTTGCCAGGCACGATCAGGCAATGGCTGGCTTCGTCCATGCGATGATTGGCGCGGCCGGTGCGCTGCAGCAAGCGCGACGCCCCCTTTGGCGCGCCCATCTGGATGACGAGATCGACATCGCCCCAATCCAGGCCGAGATCGAGGCTGGCGGTGGCGACGATTCCGCGCAGCCGGCCAGCGGCCATCGCCGCCTCCACCTTGCGGCGGGCTTCGGGTGCCAGGCTGCCGTGATGGATACCGATCGGCAGCGCCTGGTCATTTTCCGCCCACAAATCGCGAAACACCAGTTCGGCAACCGCCCGCGTGTTGACGAAGACAATGGCCAGCCGCGCCTGCTCGATGCGCTGCATCACGGCGCGCGCCGCCCAGCGGCCATTATGGCCAGCCCAGGGGATGCGATCGTCGATCACCAATATGTCGATTGCGGGCGCTGCACCGCCAGCCGCGCGGACAATCTCCACCTGATCGGCATCGGCATCGGGCGCCAGCCAACCCGCCCAGCTTTCCGGATCGGCAATGGTGGCCGACAGGCCGACGCGCTGCAGCGCCGGCGCCAGCCGTTGCAGGCGGGCCAGACACAGGGACAGCTGATCACCGCGCTTGGTGGTGCCGAAAGCGTGGATTTCATCGATGATCACACGCTTCACGCCGGCCATCATCGTGGCGGCTTCGGGCGCGGAAAGCAGGATGGCGAGGCTTTCCGGCGTGGTCAGCAGGATCTGCGGCGGACGCACTTTCTGGCGGGCCTTGCGATCCGACGGCGTGTCGCCGGTGCGGGTTTCGACCGTGATATCCAGGCCCATCTCGTCAATGGGATTGATCAGATTGCGCTGCACATCCACCGCCAGCGCCTTCAGCGGCGAGATATACAGTGTGTGGAGGCCCTCATGCGGATTGGTGGCCAAGTCCGCCAAGGTCGGCAGGAAGCCCGCAAGCGTCTTGCCCGCCCCGGTCGGCGCCGTCAGCAGCGCATGACGACCGCGCACCGCGGCATCGATCATCGCCAGTTGATGGTCGCGCACCTGCCAGCCGCGGGCCGCAAACCAGCCCGCGATCACGGGCGGCAACCCTGACAGCAGCGCAGGCAGACGCAGCGCCGGCGTTATTTGCAGGGGCCCAGCCGCCGCGCAGTGACCCGACTGACCATCGTCATCGGGCCGGCGACCATGCGCGAGGTCATGTCGTAGCTGGTGGCCGTATAGCGCCCGGTCATGGTCATCGTGGCCGGGCCTTGTTCCGTCTTGCACTGCATCTGTGCATCAATGGTGCCGGCGTCCATGCTGAAACGGTCCAGCTTGCAGCTCTTGTCGGCGTTCAGCATTTTCTTCGGGTCAGCTTCCGCCTCTTGCGGGGTCAGGCAATATTGCGTCGTGGTCGGCCGGTCCTTCATCATGGCCAGCGCACCCGGCGGCATACCGGGCATCACCATCTCTTCCACAATCATGCGGCTTTCCCATTGGCCGGGCGTTACCGTTGGCGCCGCCTGGGCGGCAGTGAGCGGAGGGAGGCTGGCGATGAGGATCAGGCGCATGTGCATGACCCTATGTGTATCAGCCGGCCGAACCAGCGGCTAGGCCAACTGCGGCCGGTTGGCCGAATTGCGAGATCGATGATATCATGATATCAGGCTGTGTATGGCGCAGATTCTGGTCCGTAATCTCGATGAGCATGTGAAGGCGGGCCTTGCTCGCCGGGCCGCGCGACATGGCCGCAGCCTGGAGGCAGAGGCGCGCGCGATCTTGGCTGAAGCGGTGGCGCCGGCCGAGACGGGTCTCGCCACCTACATGCAAATGCTGTTCGCTGATTGCGGATTGGAAGAACCTATTCAGGAATGGAAGGGCCAAACCATCCGGCCTGCGGAATTTGATTGAGCCGGCTTTGGTGTCGCGTTGGCTGCTCGATACCAACATCATTTCCGAATTGATGCGGGTGCCCTGCAACGAAAACGTGGCCCGCTGGATCGATCGGCAGCGCAGTGACAATCTGTTCAACAACGCCGTGACAGTGATGGAAATCCGGCAAGGTCTGGCGGCCTTGCCGTTTGGCCAGCGACGCAACGGTCTTGAAACGCGCTTTGCGACCTTGCTGGCTGAACGCTTTGTCGGACGGGTCCTGCCGTTTGATCACGCAGCAGCCGAGCGCGCCGCGCTGCTGTCCGCACAGCGGCGAGCGATCGGCCGACCGGTCGATTTTCGCGACACCATGATCGCCGGCATCGCCCTGGCCAACCGCATCGGCATCGTCACTCGCAACACGGCCGATTTTCGTGGTCTGGATGTCGCCGTGGTGGACCCGTTCGATGGCTGATCCCATCTGGATCCAGCCGCTGCCGGCCGGGCTCTATCTGCCCGGTATCGATGCCTGGATCGATCCATCCCGCGGCGTCAATCGCGCCATCATCACCCATGGCCATGCCGATCATGCCCGCGCCGGGCATGGCAAGGTGCTGGCCACCGACGAGACGCTCAGCATCATTGCGCTGCGCTTTGGCCCGCAGCCGGGCGGGCAGGCGCTGGCCTATGGCGAGCGCATCGAACTGGGCGATGGCATTTCAATGCAGCTGCTGCCGGCCGGTCATGTGATGGGATCGGCGCAGGTGGTGCTGGAACGGGGCGGCACGCGCATCATCGTGTCCGGCGACTACAAGCGCCGCGCCGACCCGACATGCGCACCGTTTGAGGCGCTGCCCTGCGACATCTTCATCACCGAAGCCACGTTCGGTCTGCCGGTCTTTCGTCATCCCGACACTGCCGATGAGATAGAAAAACTTCTGGCTGCGCTGGCCGCCAATCCTGATCGCTGCGTGGCGGTGGGTGCCTACGCGCTGGGCAAGGCGCAGCGGGTGATCGCCGAGCTGCGCCGCGCCGGCCATGATGCACCCATCTATCTGCACGGCGCGATGGTGGCGCTGTGCAATCTCTATCAGGCGCATGGCATCGCATTGGGTGATCTGCGGCCCGTCGGCACGTTGAAGGGCGATGCGCTGAAAGGCCATATCATCATCGCGCCGCCATCCGCGTTGGCCGATCATTGGAGCCGGCGCCTGCCCGATCCGATCACGGCAATGGCGTCGGGCTGGATGCGCGTGCGCCAGCGCGCCGTGCAGCGCGGCATCGAATTGCCGCTGGTGATTTCCGACCATGCCGACTGGCAGGAGCTGACCGATACCATCACCGAACTGAACCCACAAGAAGTCTGGGTAACCCACGGCCGCGAGGAGGCGCTGGTGCATTGGTGCGCGCTGCACCAGCGCAAGGCGCGCGCGCTGGCGCTGGTCGGGCGTGAGGAGGAGGATGGGGATTGAACAGCGGCACCCGGCCTGCCATGCGCAACCCCATGTTCGCTGTCGTCCGCCCGCTGCTGTTCGCGCTCGATCCCGAGGCTGCGCACAATCTGACCATGGCAGCGCTGAAGACCGGCCTGGCGCCGGCCGCACCGGCCGATGATCCCGTTCTCGCCACGCAATTTGCCGGCCTGGCGCTGCCCAACCCGATCGGCCTGGCCGCCGGCTTCGACAAGGATGCCGAAGTGCCGGACGCGATGCTGAAGCTGGGCTTCGGCTTTGTGGAGTGCGGCAGCGTCTGCCCGCGGCCGCAGCCGGGCAATCCGAAGCCGCGACTGTTCCGGCTGGTGGAAGACGCCGCCGTCATCAACCGCTTTGGCTTCAACTCGAAGGGCGTGGAATTTGCCCATGCCCGCCTGAGCGCCCGTCGCGGCAGGCCCGGCGTCGTCGGCATCAATCTGGGCGCCAACAAGGATAGTGCGGACCGCGCCGATGATTATGCGGTCGGCCTGCGCGCGCTGGCGCCGCTGGCATCCTATGTCACCATCAACATCTCCTCGCCCAACACGCCGGGCCTGCGCGCCTTGCAGGATGGCGCGGCATTGGCAGATCTGATTGCACGCGTGATGGCGGCACGCGGAAAACTGGAAGTCCCAGTATTTGTGAAGGTCGCGCCCGATCAGGGCGAGGATGATTGGGCGACCATTTCGCGGGCCTGCATCGATGGCGGCGTCGACGGCCTGATCGTCTCCAACACCACACTGGCGCGGCCGGCCCTGGCCAGTGCCCATGCCGGCGAAGCAGGCGGCCTGTCTGGCGCGCCGCTGAAACCGCTCGCGATGGCGGCGCTGCAACGGTTCCGCAACGAAACCGGTGGGCAGTTGCCGTTGATCGCTGTCGGCGGGATCGCATCGGGGCAGGACGCCTATGATCGCATCCGTGCCGGGGCCAGCGCGGTTCAGCTCTATTCAGCGCTCGTCTATCACGGGCCGGGGCAGGTGACGCGCATCAAGGCCGAGCTGGCGGCCCTGCTGCGTCGCGAGGGCTTTGCCAGCGTGATGGAGGCCGTAGGGTGATCGCCCCGCTGCCAGTCGAAGCCATCCCGGCAGCCGTCGGGCTGTGGGAAGCTGCCGGACTGACCCGACCTTGGAATGACCCATTAGCCGATGCGCGCCGCGCCCTGGCCGGGCCAGCCTCCACCGTCCTTGCCGCTTATGTTGGCGCGCGTCTCGCCGGCACGGTGATGGTCGGCCATGATGGCCATCGCGGCTGGGTCTATTATCTCGCGGTCGCTGATGATTGCCGCCGGGCCGGCCACGGCCGCGCGCTGATGGTTGCCGCCATGAACTGGCTGCGTGAGGCCGGTGCGCCCCGGCTCAATCTCATGGTGCGCAAGGACAATGATGCAGCGCTGGGCTTTTACCGCGCGCTGGGATTCCGCGTGTCGGATGTTCGCGTGTTGCAGCATGATCTGTGACTGGACCAGCGGTTTAGCCACTTTTCAGGCACGCAAATCGGCTTAAGGTGCCAGCATCATGATCCGCTCTGCTCTTCTCGCCATTTCCCTGCTCGCCACCGCCGCCGTGGCGCAGCCCATCCCGAAAGACGCCGACTCCGGCCCCGTACAGGCGGCGGCTGGTGCCGGCGCCGGGCCGTTCAAGGCGGTGGTCTCGGCCGCCAACCCGCTGGCCAGCGAAGCCGGCCTGTCCATCTTGAAACAGGGCGGCAGCGCCGCCGATGCGGCCATTGCCACCATGCTGGCGCTGACCGTGGTCGAACCGCAATCCAGCGGCATCGGCGGCGGCGGTTTCATGGTCTATCAGCCGGCCAAGGGCGCGCTGGGCACCATCGATGGCCGCGAAAAGGCGCCCGGGGTCGCCAGCCCACGCCAGTTCCTGGATGATGCCGGCAAGCCGCTGCCGTTCATGAAAGCCGCCACCGGCGGGCGCAGCGTCGGCGTGCCGGGCAATGTCGCGCTGGCGGCCGAAGCCCACAAGCGCTGGGGCAAGCTGCCCTGGGCCAAATTATTTGAACCAGCGATCCGCCTGGCCGAAGGCTTCACCATTTCGCCGACGATGGCGCGGTTCATCGCGTTCGGGCAGGACAGTCTGAAACAGGCCGGGCCGGAAGGCCGCGCACTATATTATGATCAGGATGGCGCGCCGCTGAAGGCGGGCACGATGTTCCGCAACGACAGGCTCGCCGCCACGTTGCGCACCATCGCCGCGCAGGGGCCGGACGCCTTCTACAAGGGCGAAATCGCGCAAGCCATCGTCAAGACCGTCACCACCGCCGACGCCAACCCGACCGCGATGACGTTGGCCGATCTGGCCGCCTATCAAGCGAAAGTGCGGGAGCCGGTGTGCGGCAAGTACCGCCAATACAAGGTGTGCGGCATGGGCCCGCCTTCGTCCGGTGGGGTCGGCGTGCTGGCCATGCTCAAGCAGATCGAACGCTTTGATATGGCCGGGCTGGGCAAGGACAATCCGGTGGCCTGGCATCTGTTCGGCGAAAGCCAACGCCTCGCCTATGCCGATCGCGAAAAATGGATTGCCGATCCGGGCTTTGTCAGCGTGCCAACCAAGGGCCTGGCCGATCCGGCCTATCTGGCGTCTCGCTCTGCGCTGATCAGCGCCGGTGGCCGCATTGCCAAGGCTACTGCCGGCATGCCGGCCGGCGCGCCTGCGGCACGTGTGACCGCCAAGGACAATGAAGTGGCCGGCACCACCAATTTCGCCGTGGCCGACAGCGCGGGGAATATCACCACCTGGACATCGACGGTGGAAAAGACCTTCGGCTCCGGCCTGGTGTCCGGCGGCTTCGTGCTCAACAATGAGCTGACCGATTTCAATTTCGCGCCGGAGGATCAGGGCGCACTGACCGCCAACCATGTCCAGCCCGGCAAGCGGCCTCGCTCGGCGATGTCGCCCACCATCGTCTATGACGCCAAGGGTCAGCCGATCCTGGCCATCGGCGCGGCTGGCGGGGTCACCATCGTCGCCCAGGTGACCAAGGCCATCATCGGCGTGCTGGACTGGGGCCTGCCCGTCGAACAGGCGATCGCGCTGCCGCAGTTGATCGCCATAGGCGACCGTTTTGCGGTGGAGACGGGCACATTTCTGGAAGGGATGATCCCCGCCTTCACCGCCATGGGCCATCAGCCGGTGGCCACTGCGCTGCCATTGAAATTGAACGGTGTGCAGCGCGTGGCGGGCGGCTGGCGCGGCGGTGCCGATGCGCGCGGCGAAGGCCGGCCGGCGGGATACTGACACCACACGGTAGGCGTGATAAACGCCACGCGGGGAGAGATTGATGTTGCCGAAACTGCCGCCGCTGCGGCCCGCCGCCATTGCAGACCGCATCGACAAGACGCCCAATCTGGTGGCGATGTTTCTCGATCGGGCTGATGAACAGCCGTCGCTGCCGTTCCTGACCGCCAAGATTGCCGGCGAATGGCGTGCCATTCGTTGGGGCGAAGCGCGGGACATCGTGGCCAGCCTGTCTGCCGCGCTGATCGCCGCTGGCATCAAACGCGGCGACCGTGTGTGCATCGTGTCGGAAAATCGCCCGGAATGGTGCATGGCCGATCTGGCGATCATGGCCGCCGGCGCCATCAGCGTGCCAGCCTACACCACCAACACCGAAGCCGATCACACCCATATCCTGACCAACAGCGGCGCCCGCGCCGTGGTGGTTTCCGGGCCCAAGCTGGCCAAGAATCTGCTGCCGGCGATGCTGGCGACCGATGCGTGCCGCATCGTCATCACCATGGAGCCGCTGGCCGACGTGCAGGGCCTGACCATCCATGAGTGGGGCAAGCTGATCGCAGCACGCAGTGCGATGCTGGACGAAGATCGCGCCGGCGTGCGCGCGCGCGCCACCATGACCCGCGAAGATCTGGCCTGCCTGATCTACACCAGCGGGACCGGCGGTGCGCCGCGCGGGGTGCGCCAGCATCATGGCGCGATCATGCGCAATATTTCCGGCGCCATCACCGTGATCGAACAGGACTTCCCCGATCCACCGGCCGAAGCCAAGGGCGAGATTTTCCTGTCCTTCCTGCCGCTCAGCCACGCCTACGAACATACCGCCGGCCAATATATGCCGATGGGGATGGGCGGGCAGATCGTCTATGCCGAGGGCCTCGAGAAACTGGCCAGCAACATCGAGGAAGCCAAGCCGACCTTCATGGTGGTGGTGCCGCGCCTGTTCGAAGTGCTGCGCATGCGCATCGCCAAGCAGATCGAGAAACAGGGCGGCATGGCGATCACCCTGCTCAATCAGGCGCTGAGCATCGCGCGCAAGGAAGCCAAGGGCGAGGCGCTGAACCTTGCGGAAAAGCTGATTGATCAGGCGCTGGAGCGCACGATCCGCAAATCGATCCGTGCCAAGTTCGGTGGGCGCCTGCGCGGCATGGTGGCGGGCGGTGCGCCGCTCAATCCGGAGGTCGGCATTTTCTTCACCGCCATCGGTATCCCCATCCTGCAAGGCTATGGCCAGACCGAGGCCGGCCCAGTGATCAGCTGCAACCGCCCGCGCGCCCGGCTGAAGATGCACACGGTCGGCCCGCCGCTGACCGGCGTCGAGGTCAAGATCGCCGCCGATGGCGAAATCCTGGTGCGCGGCGAACTGGTGATGGACGGTTATTGGATGAACGATGCCGAAAGCCACAAGGCGCTGAAAGACGGCTGGCTCTACACCGGCGACATCGGCCATCTCGACAAGGATGGCCATCTGGTGATCACCGATCGCAAGAAGGATATCATCATCAACGACAAGGGCGACAATGTTGCCCCCCAACGCGTCGAAGGCATGATGACCCTGCAGGACGAGATTGCCCAGGCCATGGTCCAGGGTGACAAGCGACCCTATCTGGTGGGCGTGATCGTGCCGGAAACCGAATGGGCGCTGGGCTTTGCGCGTGACAAGGGGCTGCCCGCCGACCTGCACAAATTGCGCGATGAACCTGAATTCGTGCGCGCGATGCAGGCCGCGGTGGACCGCGTCAATCAGCGGTTGAGCGTGATCGAGAAGGTGCGGCGGGTGATCATCGCCGACGAACCGTTCACCACCGACAATCAACAGCTGACGCCGTCACTCAAGATCCGCCGCCATGTGCTACGCCAGGTTTATGGTGATCGGCTGGACCGGCTTTACAAGGATTGAGACGGGGATTGAGACGGGGATTGAGACGGGTTACTGCGGCGGCGCAGTGACCGGCACCGGCGGCGGCTCTGATGGCACGTCGGCGCTGGGAATTTCGGATGGTGGCTGCCTGGGCGTGCCGTCCAGATTGAGCGCCATGCCCTCCAGATCCAGCGCCAGCGCGTCCACATCGACTTCAACAGGCGCGACCTCAGGCTCGCGCTGCAACCGGCCTTCGGCTTGCAGCGCGGCCGTCATGAAGCCTTTCCAGAGCCGGGCCGGCAAACCGCCGCCCACCAGGCTGGCGGCCATCGGCGAATTATCGTCATTGCCCACCCACACGCCAACCACCAGATCGCCGGCAAAGCCGATGAACAGCGCGTCGCGGTGGTTCTGCGTTGTGCCGGTCTTGCCCCAGGTCGGCATCGGCAGCCGCGCCGCATTGCCGGTGCCATTGCGCACGGCTGATTCCAGCAGTTTCAGCATGTCGGCGCGCACCGGCCAACTGTCCTTGGTGGCGTCTGGCGGCGCGATCTTTTCGGGCCAGGGGTCGGCGCGCCACAGGCCGGTGGCCCGCACCGGATATTTGCCGCCGGCTACCGCCGCGAACGCCCGCGTCATGTCGATCAGCGGGATCGGCGTGGTGCCGAGCGCCATCGCCGGATAGATGCTGACGCCGCCGGTGATGCCCAATTTCTTCACCTGGGCAGCCACCGCCGGGATGCCGACCTGCTGCGCCAGCTTCACCGCCACGATGTTGGAACTGGCAGCAAACGCCGTGGCAATGCTGATCGGGCCGCGGAAGCGCAGATCGTCATTCTTCGGCGCATAGCAGGCGCCGGGCTGCTGGCCCGGTTCGCAAAGCTCGATCGCTTCATCCACGATCGTGTCGCCGGGCTTCACACCCGCCTCCAGTGCCGCCAGATAAACAAATAATTTGAACGAGCTGCCCGGCTGACGCTGGGCCTGGCTGGCGCGGTTGAAACTGCTCAGCCGGTAATCCACCCCGCCGACCATCGCCACCACCCGGCCATCCAGCCGCATCGCCACCAGCGCCGCCTGCCCCACATTCAGGCCGCGGGCCCGCGCCAGGCCGTCGGTGATGATGTCTTCGGCGATGCGCTGCAATTTCGGATCGAGTGTGGTTCTGACGACGGTCTCGCCATAATCGGCTTCGTTGGCGTCGCGCGCCTGTTCCAGCACCCAATCGGCGAAATAGCTGCCGGTGGGCAGATTCTCGCGGCCAGGCCGATAATCGGCCGGGGGGGCGGCCTTGGCCTGTGCCGCGGTAATGGCGCCGGTTTCGACCATCGCCGCCAACACCTGCGCAGCCCGCGCCCGCGCCCGGTCCAGATGGCGCGACGGCGCCAACCGCGATGGCGCCTGCATCAGGCCCGCCAGCATCGCCGCCTCGCTCAGTGCCAGTTGCTCGGGCGCCTTGTCGAAATAGGTGCGCGCCGCTGCGCGAATGCCATAGGCGCCATCACCGAAATAAACCGAGCTGAGGTAATTCTGCAGGATCTCGTCCTTGCTGAGCCGTGCCTCGAGATAGAGCGCGATGATGATCTCCTGCAGCTTGCGCTTGATGCTGCGCTCGGGTGTCAGGAAACTCGTCTTGGCCAGTTGCTGGGTGATGGTCGATCCGCCCTGCCGCACGCCGCCGGCCTGGGCGTTGGTGACCAACGCCCGCATGATGCCCACCGGATCAACGCCGAAATGATCATGAAACCGCCGATCCTCGATGGCGATCAGGGCGGCGGGCACATAGGCCGGCAGGCTGGCGATCGCCACCGGCTCTTCCTTGTAATCCCCGCGCCGGGCGATCGGCTTGCCGGTCATGTCGGTGATCACCAGGCTGGGTTGCTGCAGCGGCTCCAGTGCGCGGCCGAGCGGCGCTGTCGCCACCAGCCAGGCCAGCAACGCCGCGAACAGCGCGATGATGGCGACAACAAACCACCAGCGAAATGGCTTCACCCGCCCCCAAACGCTTCCCCAGAGACTCCTGGCGCTTGCGGGCAGGCTCGCCATCAGGCGCGTTCCCTTGTGGCGGAAAAGCGGATGGCCGGGTAGCGGCCGATGACGAAGTTCAGATCCCAGGTGTCGCGCGCCATGAACACCGGGGCACCATCACGGTCTTCGGCCATGGCGCTGCGATGCTCCTCCATGAAGCTCTTCACATCGGCCGGGGTGCCGCTGATCCAGCGCGCGGTATCGTACGGGCTGGCTTCGAAACTGGCGGCGACGCGATATTCCGCCTCCAGCCGGCTGATCAGCACTTCCAGTTGCAACTGCCCGACCACGCCGACAATCCACTGGCTGCCGATTGCCGGCTTGAACAATTGCGTCACGCCTTCTTCAGCCATGTCGGTGAGCGCGGTTTTCAACTGTTTCGATTTGGTGGGATCATCCAGCCGCACGCGCCGCAAGATTTCCGGGGCGAAATTGGGGATGCCGGTGAAGGTGACATCGTCGCGTTCCACCAGGCTGTCACCCACCCGCAGCACGCCATGGTTGGGGATGCCGATGATGTCGCCGGGAAACGCCTCGTCGGCGATTTCGCGATCCTGCGCGAAGAAGAAGATCGGCGAGTTGATGGCGATCATCTTGCCGGTGGCCATCTGTTTCAGCTTCATGCCGCGCCGGAACCGCCCGCTGGCCAGCCGCAGGAAGGCGATGCGATCGCGATGCTGCGGGTTCATGTTGGCCTGCACCTTGAAAACAAAGCCCGACACCTGCGCACCCATCGGATCGACGGCCGCCGGCAACGCCGGTTGCGGGCGGGGGGACGGCGCCAGCGTGGCCAGTGCGTCGATCAGATCGACAACCCCGAAATCCTTCAGCGCCGAGCCAAAGATCACCGGCGTCAGCGCGCCGGCGCGATATTGTTCGATATCCAGTGACGCATAGCCGCCTTCGGCCAGTTCGGCCTGTTCACGCAGCCGCCCCGCCATCGGCCCGGCCAACGCGTCGATGCGCGGATCATCGAGGCCATCGACCTGCACCACATCGCCGGCCAATCGGCTGTCGCTGCCGTCGGGCTTGTGAAAACGCTGCTTTTTCAGGTCATACAGCCCGGTGAACTCGCCGCCCATGCCGGCCGGCCAGTTCAGCGGCGCCACTTCCAGCGCCAGCATATCGGCAATTTCATCCAGCAGATCAAACGGGTCGCGGCCTTCGCGATCGACCTTGTTGATGAAGGTGATGATCGGCACGTCGCGCAATCGGCAGACTTCGAACAATTTGCGGGTCTGCGCTTCGATACCCTTGGCCGCATCGATCACCATCACCGCGGAATCGACCGCGGTCAGCGTACGATATGTGTCTTCGGAAAAATCCTCGTGGCCGGGCGTATCGAGCAGATTGAAGGTGATGCCGGCACGTTCGAAGGTCATCACGCTGGAGGTGACCGAGATGCCGCGCGCCTGCTCGATCTTCATCCAGTCCGATCGGGCGCGCCGGTTCTGGCCGCGGGCGCGCACTTCACCGGCCGCATGAATGGCGCCACCGAACAACAGCAATTTCTCGGTCAGCGTCGTCTTGCCGGCATCCGGGTGCGAAATGATCGCAAAGGTGCGGCGGCGCTCGACCGGGCTGAGCAGAGGGGAAAAGGGCGCGTTCATCAGGGGAGCGGCATCCAGAAATTGGGGCCAACGATAGGGGCGGCGCATGGCAGATGTGGCCACAAAGGGCAATGGGGCCGGCAATTTGCACTTCGATTGGCACAGTTTGACCGTGCGTTTGCTGCGCCAGGCCGCAGCCCGGGCAATCGCCCCTTTGCAGCGGCGCGACAATCAGGTTAGAGTTGATACTGGGGACGCAAAGGGAGCAAAACACTTGTCCATCAAGGCTCTGGCGCGAAGTCTTGCGATGCTGATGACGCTGATGGCGCCATCTGCCTTTGCAGCAAGCCTTTATACCGCACCGCGCTATGCTGCGATCCTGATCGATCATGGCACTGGCGAAATTCTTTATGCCCGCCGCGCCGACGAAACCCGCTATCCCGCCTCCATCACCAAGGTGATGACGCTCTATGTGGCGTTTGAAGAACTCGCCGCCGGACGGCTGCGGATGGATGACGATATCAAGATTTCCCGCCATGCCGCGAACCAGGCACCCTCCAAGATCGGCCTGCGCGTTGGCGCCACCATCAGCGTGCGCGATGCCATCGGCGTGATCGCCACCAAAAGCGCCAATGATATCGCCGTCGCCGTTGCCGAGCATATCAGCGGCAGTGAACGCGCATTTGGCACGCGGATGACGGCAACCGCCCGCCGACTGGGCATGATGAACACCGCGTTCTACAACGCGTCCGGGTTGCCGCATCCGGATCACACCACCACCGCCCGTGACATCGCGGTCCTGTCGCGCGCCATGCTGCGCGATTTTCCCGATCATTATCCGGTGTTCAGCCAGTCCCAGTATCGATATCGCGGCCAGGCCGTGGCCAACCACAATCACCTGCTGCGCACCATGCCCGGCGTGGATGGCATCAAGACTGGCTTCACCAACGCCGCCGGCTTCACGCTGTCGGCATCCGCGGTGCGCGATGGCCGCCGCCTGGTCGCGGTCGTGCTGGGCGGGCCAAGCCGGCTGGGCCGCGATAACAATGTCGAGGATCTGCTGAAAATCGGCTTCGATGTGCTGGATGCGCGCAGCCAGGGCCAGTTCATCACCGTGGCCAGCCGCTTTGCCGAGCCCGACGATCTGCCCGATGCGGTGATGGATGTGCTGGCCGGCGATGTGGCGGCGCTGGATGGCGCCGTGCAATTGCCGGTGCGCAATGTGCAACAGGTGGATGTGGCCAGGGCGATCAGCACGCTGGGTGAAACCGGCCTCGCGACATCCCAGCTTGCCGGCGGTATCGGCGCCCTGCCGCGCCGCTGACGCCGATGACCATCACCCGCATCGCCTCCGGCGCCCCCTGGGAGGCCAAGGTCGGTTATTGCCGTGCCGTAGTGGCCGCGCCCTTCGTGTTCGTATCCGGCACGGTCGGCCGCAATCCCGACACCGGCGAACTGCCCGCCGACGTCGCAAGCCAGTGCGCCAACGCCCTCACCATCATCGGCCGCGCCCTGGCCCAGGCGGGCAGTGATTTCGCCCATGTCGTGCGCGTCACCTATTATCTGCCCGACCGGGCCGATTTTGAGCCGTGCTGGCCGCAACTGCGCGCGGCCTTTGGCGACAATCCGCCAGCCAGCACGGTGGTCTTCGCCGATCTGATCGATCCGGCGATGAAGATCGAGATCGAAGTGACGGCAATGTTGCGGGCGGGGTGACGGACAACACCCGCTTCGGGCGCAAGTTCACCTCGCGGGTAGTGCCACCCCCTGTTTCCGCAGCGGTGAACGAAGGCTTTGCCCATGGTCGGGTGCATCTGTTTGCCCAGGATGGCACGTTGATGGCCGCCACCAGCCAGAGCATGATCGTGCGCATTTTCGCAGGTTGAGGCCGCCGCCGTGCGGGCCTAACCTTTGGTCATGACACCGCATCTGATCGCCCTGCTGCTTGCAACAACGGCTCCGGCAGCAAGTCCGCAGGCGAAAGCCGACAATGAAGCGCTCGCCGCCACACTGAACTGGGCGGACGAGCAGGATTTCGATTTCGCCAGCCGCGGCTATCTGGGCAGCATCCCCGATGGCAAGATCCGCGATGCCGGCGGCACGGTGCTGCGCGATCTGGCTGACGAGGCGCAATTCACCGGCCCAGCGCCAGCCACGGTCAACCCCAGCCTGTGGCGCAATGCGGTGCTGGGCGCCAAACATGGCCTGTTCCAGGTGGCAGACGGCATCTGGCAGGTGCGCGGCCTCGATCTGGCCAACATGACCGTGATTCGTGGACAAACCGGCTGGATCATCGTCGACCCATTGACCGGCGCCGAAGCTGCCCGGGCTGCGCTGGCGCTGGTCACCGAAAAACTGGGCCAGCGCCCGGTTGTGGCGGTGATCTACACCCACAGCCATGTTGATCATTTCGGCGGCGTGTTGGGCGTGACCAGTGCGGCCGATGTTGCCGCCGGCAAGACGGCGATCATCGCGCCGGAGGGGTTTCTGGAACATGCGATCTCGGAAAATGTGATTGCAGGGCCGGCCATGCTGCGCCGCGCTGCCTATATGTTTGGCACCACCTTGCCGCGCGGGCCCACCGGCCATGTGTCCGCAGGGCTGTCGTCGCTCACCACGCCCGGCACCTATGGACTGATCCCGCCCACCGACAACATCACGCCGGGCAACGAACGCCGCATGATCGACGGGGTCGAGTTCGAATTCCAGCTCACCCCGAACACTGAAGCACCGGCGGAAATGAATTTCTATCTGCCGGCGTGGAAGGCGCTGTGCCTGGCGGAAAATGCCAATGCCTCGATGCACAATCTGCTCACCCCGCGCGGCGCACTGGTGCGCGATGCGAAGGGCTGGGCGGATTATCTGGTGGCGGCGCGCCGGCGCTGGGGCGGGGAAGCCGATGTACTGTTCACCAGCCATTTCTGGCCGCGCTGGGGCAAGGCGCCGATCAATGATTTTATGCTGCGTCATGCGCAGGCCTATGCCTTTGTGCACAACGAAAGCGTGCGGCTGATGAACCAAGGCCTCAATGCCGTGGAAATCGGCGAGGCGATCCAGTTGCCGGCGCCGCTGGCTCGTGCCTGGTTCAACCGGCCCAATTACGGCAGCCTGAAATTCAACGCGCGGGCGGTGTATCAGCGTTATCTGGGGGCGTTCGACGGCGATCCCGCCAGCCTCGATCCGTTGCCGCGCGCCGATCTGGCCGGGCGGCTGGTGGCGCAGATGGGCGGGCCGGCCAAGGTGCTCAGCGCCGGCCAGGCGGCAGCAGCCAAAGGCGATGATCGCTGGGCGGCCACCTTGTTGTCGCATCTGGTGCGCGCTGCGCCGGCGCATCCGGGGGCGAAATCGGCCTTGGCCGGCGTGTATCGGCAATTGGCGTATCGCGCCGAAACGGCGCCGTGGCGGGATTTCTACCTCACCGGCGCGCAGGAACTGGAACAGGGCATCAAGCCCGGCCCGGCCACCAATGCCGCCGGCATCGCTGCAAATCTGTCGGTGGCGATGCTGCTGGACAGCATGAGCGTGCGGGTGCTGCCGGAACGCGCCATCACGCCCATGACGATCGCCTTCGAAATCCCGGATACCAAGGAACGCCATCTGGTGACCGTGGGCAATGGCGTGATGCTGCATGAACAGGGTGCAGCCGATACCGCACAGGCGACGCTGATCATCCCGCGCCGGGCGTTGCTCGGCCTGGTCGGCGGTGCGGTGAAGGCCCCCGATCTGATCGCGGCGGGGCAGTTGCAGGTGAACGGGGACCCGGCAGTGCTGCAGCGCTTCATGGGACTGTTCCAGCCGCCAAAGGGGGATTTCCCGATCGTGGCGCCGTAAGCCTTTTCGGGTGGTCTGGGCGCGCTTGCGGACAGATTATTTTTTCGAATGAGAAAGACCTGCGGGTTCGCGGTATCCGGTTTTCAGTTCTCAGTGTTGCCACTTTTGACGCATTAGACTCGATTGCATGGTGACTGAATCGATTTGGGATTCCCAAGGTGACTGATTTCTGATTCACCCTGATTGCTGGGTTGGAGGTCAGCATCAGATGGCGAGGCCCTATTCGAACGATCTTCGAGAACGTGTTGTTGCAGCGGTTGCATCGGGCCGATCGTGCCGGGAGGTGGCGAGCCTGTTCGGTGTGAGCGTTGCCAGTGTCGTAAAGTGGTCGCAGCGGCACCGGGCGACGGGATCGGCGGCGGCGCGGCCGATGGGCGGGCATCGCAAGTCGGTGCTGGAGCCGCATCGTGCGTTCCTGATCGAGCGCCTTTCAGCGGTACCTGATTTGACAATGCCGGCGCTGGCGGCCGAGCTGGCCGCGCTTGGCGTGCTGGTTCACCCGGTCACGATCTGGCGGCTGGTGCGGTCTGAGGGACTGCGCTTCAAAAAAAACGCTGTTCGCCATCGAGCAGAACCGGCCGGCGATCGCGCGGCGAAGGGCGCAGTGGAAGAAGTATCAGGGCCGGCTTGATCCCCGCCGCCTGGTGTTCATCGACGAGACCTGGGCCAAGACGAACATGACCGGGACTGTCAGGATTTTCGTGTGCGGGCGGGCATAATGGGTAAAGAGGAGACTCCATATGTCCCGACGCAAAGAGCCTGCGATACCGAA
>NZ_JBHYDQ010000006.1:0-198384 GCF_051860625.1 Sandarakinorhabdus sp.
CGGTAGACTGACTGTTGCCAACGTGGGCCAAGCGACGATGTTGGCGGCGGGTACAAACGGCCTTGTACTAAACAACGATGTGCGTTTATTCCCGGACAGCAACCTTATCGTCGAAAGTGGTCCAGGCAGCTTCACGCTGGCCGGCGTGATCAGCGACGGTGGCGGCCTGACCAAGATCCAGGACGGCACGCTGATCCTCAACGGCGCCAGCAGCTTCACCGGCGGCACGGCGCTGAATTTCGGCACTATTCAGGTTGGTACCAACACCGCGTTGGGCACTGGTACGCTGGCGATGGCGGATGCCACGACGTTGCGTTCCGGTGCGGCCAATCTGGCGCTGGCCAATGCCATCACCACAGCGGGTGTCGGCACCATCGACACGCAGGCCTTCACCTTCACGCTGGATGGCCCGATCAGCGGGCCCGGTTCGATCAGCAAGATCGGCGGCGGTACCCTGATGCTGAACGGCAACAACAGCTACGGCGGCGGCACCGCGCTGACCAGTGGTACCATCCAGGTCGGCACCAGCACGGCACTGGGCGGCGGCCAGTTGACGATGACCGGCGGCACCTTCCTGGTGGCCGGTGCGAACGGTCTTTCGCTCGCCAACGGCATCACCACGCTGGGTGCGGGCACGTTCGACACGCAGGGCTTCACCTTCACGCTGAACGGCGTGATCGGTGGTGGCGGTTCGATCACCAAGATCGGCTCGGGCGATCTGGTGCTGAACGGCGGCAACAGCGTCGGCGGCGGCAGCTTCATCAACGCCGGCACGGTGACGGTGGGCAATGACAATGCCTTTGGCAGCGGCCTCGTCACGATGGCCAGCGGCACGGTGCTGTCCAACAACACCAACAATCTGGTGATCGGCAACAGCTTCAACATCGGCAATGTCGAGGTCGCCACCGGCGGCAACGTCTTCACGATTAACGGCACCATCAACGGCGGCGGCCTGCTGACCAAGACCGGCAGCGGCACGCTGATCCTCAACGGCGCCAACGGTTATGGCGGCGGCACGGCGCTCACCGATGGCACGATCCAGATCGGCAACAGCGGCGCGCTGGGTGCGGGCCAGCTCACCATGTCGGCAGCCACATTCCTGGTGGCGGGCGTGGATGGCCTGACGGTCGGCAACGGCATCACCACGCTGGGTGACGGCACCATCGACACCCAGGATTTCACCTTCACGCTGAACGGCTCCATCGATGGCGGCGGTTCGATCATCAAGATCGGCGGCGGCAATCTGGTGCTGAATGCCGCCAATGGCTTCGGCGGCGGCAGCTTCATCACCGCGGGTACGGTGACGGTGGGCAGCAACACGGCGCTGGGCAGCGGCCTGGTGACCATGTCCGACGGAACGGTGCTGGCCAACAACACCGACAATCTGGTGGTCGCCAACACGTTCGAGATCGGCAATGTCGAGATCGCCACCGGCGGCAACACCTTTACCCTGACCGGTGTGGTCAACGGCGGTGGCCTGCTGACCAAGACCGGCGACGGCAATCTGATCCTGTCGGGTGTGAACAGCTACACTGGCGGCACCAACCTGACGGCTGGGTCGCTGACGGTCACCAACAACGCCTCGATCGGCACCGGCGCGTTGACCACGACGGGTGGCACGACGCTGATCGTCGGCGCGGCGACGGGCGTGAACACGGCGGTGACGCTGGCCAATGCGGTGTCGCTGGGTGCGGGGACGACGTCGGTCAACCTGCAGGGCATGTCGCTGATCTTCAACAACGATGCCTCGATTGTCACGGACGGCGCAGCGCTGACCCTGAACGGTTTTGTGAGCGGCGACGGCGCGCTGGCGACCGGCAGCTTCGGCACGCTGACGTTGAATGGCAACAACAGCTATGCGGGCGGCACGCTGATCAACACGCGCAGTGTGGTCTATGTCGGCTCGGACACCGCGGTCGGCACTGGCACGGTGACGATGGGCGGCGCGACGGGCCTTTACAACATCAGCGGCGACACGCGCACGCTGGCCAACAGCTTCGTGCTGAACGGCGGCAGCTGGCTGGGCGGCACCAACGCTCTGGTGCTGAACGGCGCCATCAGCGGCGCTGGCTTCATCATCAAGGCCGGCAGCGAGACGCTGACCTTGAATGGCGCCAACAGCTACACTGGCACGACGCAGCTGCGGGCCGGCCGGATCACGGCGGGCACCAATACGGCGATGGGCACCGGCGATCTGCGGGTGTTCAACACCGGCCTTGCCACCACCTTGGCGGCCGGGACGAATGGCTTGGTGCTGGCCAACAATGTGACGCTGGATGCCGCGAGCAACCTGATTGTCGAAAGCGGCGCGGGCAATCTCACGCTGGCTGGCGTGATCAGCGGCGATGGCGCGCTGACCAAGGCCCAGGACGGCACGTTGATCCTCAACGGCAACAGCAGCTTCACCGGCGGCACGGCGCTGAATGTCGGCACCATCCAGGTCGGCAGCAACACGGCGCTGGGCACTGGCACGCTGGCGATGGCCGGCGGCACGACGCTGCGCTCTGGCGCGGCGGATCTGGCGCTGGCCAATGCCGTCACCACCGCGGGTGTCGGCACCATCGATACGCAGGGCTTCACCTTCACGCTGAACGGCGTGATCGGTGGTGCCGGCTCGATCAGCAAGACCGGCGGCGGCAATCTGGTGCTGAATGGCGCCAATGGCTTCACTGGCGGCAGCAACATCACTGCCGGCACGGTAACGGTTGGCAACAACACCGCCTTCGGCACCGGCCTGGCGACGATGGCCGATGGCACCACGCTGGCCAACAACGCCAACGATCTGGTGGTCGGCAACGCGTTCAGCATCGGCAATGTGACGGTTGCAACTGGCGGCAACAGCTTCACGCTGGGCGGTGTGGTCAATGGCGCTGGCCTGCTGACCAAGACCGGTGGCGGCAATCTGGTGCTGAATGGCGCCAATGGCTTCACGGGCGGCAGCAACATCACTGCCGGCACGGTGACGGTTGGCAACAACACCGCCTTCGGCACCGGCCTGGTGACGATGGCCAACGGCACCACGCTGGCCAACAACGCCAACGATCTGGTGATCGGTAACGCGTTCAGCATCGGCAATGTGACGGTTGCGACTGGCGGCAACAGCTTCACGCTGGGCGGCGTGGTGAACGGCGCTGGCCTGCTGACCAAGACCGGCAGCGGCACGCTGGTGCTGAACGGCGCCAATGGCTTCACGGGTGGCACGGCGCTGAACGTCGGCACGATCCAGGTTGGCAGCAACACGGCGCTTGGCCTTGGCGGCTTGGTGATGGCGGATGTGACCACGTTGCAGGCTGGCGCGAGTGGCCTGACGCTGGCGAACAACATCACCACGGTTGGCGTGGGCAGCGTCGACACGCTGGGCTTCAACCTCACGCTGGATGGCGTGATCGGTGGCGATGGCTCGATCAACAAGATCGGCGGCGGTACGTTGGTGCTGAGCGGCAGCAACACCTACATCGGTGGCACCACGCTGAACGTCGGCACGATCCAGATTGGCAGCAACACGGCGCTTGGCCTTGGCGGCTTGGTGATGGCGGATGCGACCACGTTGCTGGCGGGCGCGGGCGGCCTGACGGTGGTGAACAACATCACCACGGCGGGCGTCGGCACCATCAACACGCAAGGCGTCAACTTCACGCTGGGCGGCGTGATTGGCGGCGCCGGCTCGGTCACCAAGATCGGTGGCGGCACGCTGGTGCTGAATGGCAGCAACAGCTACACTGGCGGCAGCTTCATCAACCTCGGCACGGTGTCGATCGGCACCAGCAGCGCCTTCGGTTCCGGCCTGGTGACGCTGGCCAGCGGTACCACGCTGACGCCGAACGTCGCCGGCCTGACGCTGACCAACAGCTTCAACATCGGCAATGTGACGCTTAACACTGGTGGTTTCGACGTCTCGTTGAACGGCATCGTCGGCGGCACGGGCCTGTTGACCATGACGGGTGGCGGCAGCATCTTCCTGAACGGCGCCAACACCTATAGCGGCGGCACGGTGCTGACCTCTGGCACATTGTCCCTTGGCAACAGCGGTGCATTGGGCACCGGCCAGTTGACGCTGCTCGACTCCACCTCCCTGGTGGCAGGTGCGAACAACCTGACAATCAACAACAATATCAGCACGCTTGGCCAGAGCATATTCAACACCCAGGGCTTCACCATCAACTATAATGGTGTGATCGCTGGCGCGGGTGGCTTTACCAAGATCGGCGCGGGCAATTTGGTGCTGAACGGCGCCAACCTGTTCACCGGCGGCAGCTTCATCAATGCCGGCTCGGTCACGGTGGGCAACAACCTGGCGTTCGGTTCCGGCTTGGTCACGCTGGGCAATGGCACGTCGGTGTCCAGTTCGCTCGCCAGCCTGCTGCTGAACAATGCGTTCAATATCGGCAACGTCACCTTCAATACCGCCACCAGCACGTTCGCGCTGGGCGGGACGGTGAACGGCACCGGCCTGTTGACCAAGAGCGGCAGCGGCCTGCTCGTGCTCAATGGCGCCAATGGCTATACCGGCGGCACCGCGCTGAACGCCGGCACCATCCAGCTCGGCAACAGCCTGGCGCTGGGTACGAACCTGCTGACCATGGCCGACGCCACGTCGCTGCAGGCCGGCGTTGATGGTCTTGCGCTGGCCAATGCCATCACGGTGGTGGGTCAGAGCATCTTCGACACCCAGGGCTTCAGCTTCGCGCTTGATGGTCTGATTGGCGGCGCTGGTTCGGTGATCAAGATCGGCGGCGGCAACCTGCTGCTGAGCGGCGCCAATTCCTTTACGGGCGGCAGCTTCATCAACGCCGGGACGGTGACGGTGGGCAACAATCTCGCGTTCGGCACCGGTCTGGTGTCGATGCTGGATGGCACGACGCTGGCCACCACGATCAACAATCTGATCCTGGCCAACGCCTTCAACATCGGCAATGTCACCTTCGCCACCGGTGCCAACAACTTCACGGTCACCGGTGCGATCTCTGGCGCTGGCCAGTTGACCAAGACCGGCAGCGGCACCCTGGCACTGAACGGTGCCAACAGCTTCACCGGCGGTACTGTCCTCGCCGCCGGTGCGCTGACGGTGAACAGCAATGGCGCGCTGGGTGCCGGGCAGATGACGATCGGTGACGGCGCGTCGCTGGTGGCGGCTGCCGATGCGTTGGTTGTCGCCAACAACATCACCACGCTGGGTCTCGGCTCCATTGACACGCAGGGCTTCACCTTCACGCTTGGCGGTGTGGTCAATGGCGCCGGTTCGATCACCAAGATCGGCAGCGGCAATCTGGTGCTGAACGGCGCCAACAGCTTCGCCGGCGGCAGCTTCATCAACGCCGGCACGGTGACGGTGGGCAGCAACACGGCGCTGGGCAGCGGCCTGGTGACGATGGCCAGCGGCACCACGCTCGCCAACAATGCCAATAATCTGGTGGTCGGTAACGGCTTCAGCATCGGCAATGTGACGGTGGCCACGGGCAGCAACAACTTCACCCTGTCGGGTGTCGTGAACGGTGCCGGCCTGCTGACCAAGACCGGCAGCGGCAATCTCGTGCTGTCCGGCAACAATGGCTACACCGGCGGCACGTCGCTGACCGCGGGCACCATCACGGTGACCACCAACACGGCGTTGGGCACCGGCACCTTCACGATGGCGGGCGGCACCACCCTGGCGGCTGGCGCCAACAATCTGGTGCTGGCCAACAACATCGTGGTGAATGGCGCAGCCTTGATCAGCACCGGCGTGAACAACTTCACCTTGAACGGCACCATCTCGGGCGAAGGTTCGATCACCAAGAACTCGGGCAATCTGGTGCTGAATGGTGGCAACAGCTTCACCGGCGGCACGTTTGTCAACGTCGGCCAGATCACTGCGGGCGCCAACACCGCCTTCGGCTCGGGCTTGGTCACGATGGCCAATGGCACGACGCTGGGCAACAGCGCCAACAATCTGGTGGTCGCCAACAACTTCAGCATCGGCAACACCACCGTTGCCACCGGCGCCAACATCTTCACGTTGAGCGGCGTGGTGGCTGGGGCCGGTGAGTTGACCAAGGTTGACAGCGGCACCCTGGTGCTGAACGGGGCCAATCTCTTCACCGGTGGCACAGCGCTTGAGGCTGGTACCATCGTTGTCGGCAACAACAGCGCTCTGGGTATGGCCGGACTCACGATGGCGGGCGGCACCACCTTGCAGGCTGGCGCAGCCAATCTGCAGGTGGGCAACAGCATCGCCATTGCCAATGGCGGCACGGTTGACGTGAACGGCCAGATGTTTGGCCTGGGCGGTGTGATCTCGGGTGCTGGCGCATTGTCGGTGATCGGCAGCCAGTCGGCGCCGGGCGCCGCGCTGGTGCTCAGCGGCAGCAACAGCTACGCCGGCGGCACGATCGTCACCGGCACCACGGTGCAGGTCGGGTCCGATGTCAATCTGGGCAACAGCGCGGGTGGCATCACTCTGGCCGGCGGCGGCACGCTGCGCACGATGGCAAGCTTCAACAGTGCGCGGGCCATTGGCCTCGCCACAGGCGGTGGCACCATCGAAACGGCTGCAGGCACCACGCTGGGTTCGACCGGCGGGATCAGTGGCACGACGCTGACCAAGACCGGGGCCGGGACGCTGGCGCTGAACGCGGCTGGCACCTACACCGGCGGCACCAACCTTGATGCCGGCCGGATCACGATCGGCAACAATGCCGCCTTGGGTACCGGCACGCTGACCATGGCCGGCGGTACCACGCTGGCGGCTGGCACAACGGGCCTGACGGTTGGCAACAACATCGTCACGCTGGGCAATGCCAACATCAATGCCGGCGACATGCCATCCGTGTTGACCCTGGGCGGCGTGATCAGCGGTCCTGGCGGCTTCACCAAGCTGGGCACCGGTACGCTGATCCTCAGCGGAGCGAGCACCTACACCGGTGGCACCACCGTGGCGGCCGGCACGCTGAACCTGACCGGTTCGCTGGCATCGGTAGTGACGGTCAACAGTGGTGCAACCCTCGCGGGTAACTTCGCGGTTGGCGGCCTGAACATATTGCCGGGCGGCATCATTTCGCCGGGTGCGCCGGGCGCCCCCGGCACCGGCATTATCAATGTGCCAGGCAATCTGAGCCTGACGGGTGTGTATGCGGTGAACATCACGCCGGCTGGCAGCGATCGCATCACGGCTGGTGGTACGTTGACCCTGGGTGGCACGCTGGCGGTGACGCCGTCGGGCAACTTCACCCAGTTCAACCAGAGCTTCACTGTCGCCAGTGGCGCTTCGCGGGTTGGCACCTTCGGGACCGTTACCGGCCTGGATCAGTTTGGGGCCGCGTTCAATGCAGTGGTGGATTACAGCGCCACTGCAGCGAGCGTCCGCCTGGCGCCGCAGAGCCTGATTACCCTGGGCAACCGCTCCGGCGGCATTTCCGGCAACCAGCTGGAGGTCGCGCAGGCTTTCGACCGGGCCGTGGCGTCGGGCTATAATCCGCAGGCGTTCTTCAATGTCTATGCGGGTGGCACGGCTCTGCCGCAGACCTTGCGCCAGATGTCGGGTGAACAGCGTGCGACCGAACGTCGAGTGGTACTGGACACCAACCGCGTCTTCCGGGAGTCGGCGCTTGATCGTCTGAACGGGGGCCTGGCTTCGCTGGGTGGCCAGCAAGTGAGCACCAACGATGGTGACCGCACGCTGACCTTCTGGTTGCGTGGGGCCGGCTCGTGGGGCAATGGCCGCACGAGCGGGGCCGCAACCAGGTTCACCACCGAACAGCGCGGCGTGATCTCCGGGATCGATTGGGCCAAGGGCGGCCTGACGGTGGGCAGCATGTTCCATTATACCAGCACCGAGATCGAACATCGGGTGCTGGGCGGCACGTCGAACGTCGAAACGGTCGGCGGCACGGTCTATGCCGGTTATCGTCAGGATGGCGGTGTGGTGGTGAACGCTGGTGTCAGCATCGCCAGTGCCCGCACCAACGGCAGCCGCATCATCAGCCAGCCGAGCTTTGCGCAAACGCTGGCGGGCCGCAGCAACGGCACCACCTTCCAGACCTTTGGTGAAATCGGCTTCGATCTGGCCAAGTCGGCCGACACGCGGATCGAGCCGTTCGCCCGCATCACGCATGTGAAGGCTGATATGGGTGCGCTGGCCGAAACCGGCGGCGTGGCCGCACTGGCTGCTGGCAAGCAGCGCTATGACATCACGATTACCAACCTGGGTGCCCGCATCGGTGGCCGGGTGGCTGACGGCAAGCTAGCCCTGAATGCCGCGGCGTCGTGGCAGAATACGGGTGGTGACCGCGATGCGGCAACGGTGATCGGCATTGCGGCGGTTGGCCAGAACGGCCTCATTCGCTCGGTGCAGATCGATCGCGATGCGCTATCGCTGCAGGCTGATGCCGGTATGAACCTGTCGGACACGGTCCGCTTCAGCCTTGGCTATTCGGGTCTGATCGGCAAACGCAACAATGATCATGGCGGCCGCGCCACCCTCAACTTCGCTTTCTGATCGCGAAGCCAGCAGGGCAAACCACGGACAGCGGCGGCCTCTCTCGGGAGGCCGCCGCTGCCATTTTGACGGCCTGAATTGGGTTGCGCTCGCAGGCTGCGACACCGCACAATGCGTTGGCGGCATTGACCAGGCAGCATCGCCATCCCTATCGAGGCGTCATGAAGCAGCTCGCCAATTTCATGTCCGACAATGCCGCCGCGCCCTGCCCGGAGCTATTGGCAGCGATGGCTGCAGCGGCGCCGGCGCAAACCGCTGGTTATGACAGCGATGATTGGTCCAGCCGGCTGGATTTGCTGTTTGCCGGCCTGTTCGGGCGACCCTGCGCCGTGTTGCCGGTGGCGACCGGAACAGCAGCCAATGCGCTGGCGCTGGCCTGCCTGGTGCCGCCCTGGGGCGCGGTTGCCTGCCATACCGAGGCGCATATCCAGGTCGATGAATGCGGCGCACCGGAATTCTTCACCGGCGGCGCCAAGTTGCTGCTGTGCCCTGGCGATCATGGCAAGCTGACGCCGCCCGGCATCAATGCAGCGTTGGCCAGCCATCGCGGCGATGTGCACCAGGTGCAGATGGCGGCGCTGTCGATCACCCAGGCGACCGAGTGCGGCACCGTCTATCGCCCCAATGAGGTGGCCGCCCTGGCCGCGCACGCCCGCGCGCAGGGCTGGCGCCTTCATATGGACGGCGCGCGCTTTGCCAATGCCGTGGCCTATCTGGGCGGCGATGCTGCGGCGCTGGTCGCCGATGTCGATGCGCTCAGCTTTGGCTGCATCAAGAATGGCGGCCTGTCTGCCGAAGCCATCGTGCTGTTCGATACCAGCCTTGCGGATCAGTTGCGCTGGCGGCGCAAGCGGGCCGGGCAAATGCCTTCGAAAGGCCGCTTCAACGCAGCACAGATCATCGCGATGGTGGAAGACGGCGTGTGGCTGCGCAATGCCGCCGCCGCCAATGCCGGCGCGCAGGTGCTGGCTGCTGCTGCTGCCGATCGCCTATTGTACCCGGTGGAAGCCAATGAAGTGTTTGTGCAACTGGCGCCGGGCGAAGCGGACCGGCTGCGCGCGCAGGGTTTCCTGTTTTATGATTGGGGCGCGGCCGGATCAAATGAAGCCCGTCTGGTGGTGAGTTGGGATACGCCGGCCGCAGCGGTCGAGCGCCTGGCGGCGGCGTTGGCGGCCGGTTGATGGCCAGCAGCGCGGTGCCGGCACCAGCCGGCCGTTTCACACCGCAGGCGTGGGGCGCCTTCATTGGCTGCACCTTGATCTGGGGGTGCACATGGTTCGTCATCCGCACGCAATTGGGTGACGTGCCAGCGAGCTGGTCAGTCACCTGGCGGTTCGTGCTGGGCGCGCTGGTGATGTTCGGGCTGTGCATCGTGCGGCGCAAATCGCTGCGGTTGACGGCGCGGCAGCATGGCTTTGCGTTGCTGGTAGCGGTCAGCCAGTTCGTGCTAAATTTCAATCTGGTCTATCGCGCCGAACAATATCTCACCTCCGGGTTGGTCAGCCTGACCTTTGCCTTCCTGCTGGTCAGCAACACGTTGCTGGCGGCGGTGTTTCTGGGTGCGCGGGTGACGGGGCGCTTCCTGCTGGGCAGCGGCATCGGCCTGGCCGGCGTCGGGCTGTTGTTTGCGCCGGACCTTGCCCGGCCGGACAGCAGCCAGATGGGGCTGGGTCTGGCACTGGCCTTTGGCGGCGTGCTGGCGGCCAGCATCGCCAATGTGTTGCAGGCAACCAATTTTGGCCGGGCCATGCCGCTGGAGGCGGGGATCGCCTGGGCGATGGCGTGGGGTGCGCTGATGGACGGCGTGTTGGCCTGGACGCTGGAAGGGCCGCCGGTGATCTCGCTTGATCCCATCTATCTGGCGGGGCTGGCCTATCTGGGCATTGTCGCTTCGGCGGTGGCGTTCAGCCTTTATTATGTGCTGATCCGCACCGTGGGGCCGGGCCCGGCCGCGTGGAACGGCGTGGTGGTGCCGGTGGTGGCGATGACGCTTTCGACATTCCTTGAGGACTGGCAGTGGACCGGCACGGCGGTGTCCGGCGTTGCGCTGGCGCTGTTCGGCCTCGCCATCGCGCTGACCGCCAAGGCGCGAAACGCGTAACCTTCCTTAGGGGAAGGCCCCGATACCCCCTGGCTGCGCATTTTGTGATAAAGATGGCGTCCAGTTTGGGGAGAGACGCGATGAAGACGATCCTGGTGCATATTGAAGGCGACGACGGGCAGGAGTCCCGGTTGAACGCGGCGTTCGATCTGGCACGCGCCACCGGCGGCCATCTGCTTTGCCTGTCGGTGATGCCTTATGCGGCCTATGCGTTGGGTGATCCGGGCATGGGCGCGTTTCCGATCACCACGCTGATCGATGCCGTCGAAGCGCGCCGCAAGGAAGAGCGGGTTGCCGTCGAAGCCCGGCTGGTGCGCGAAGGCGTAAGCTGGGAATGGGCCGCAGCCGATGGCGATGCCAGTGACCGGTTGGTCGAACAAGCGCGGCTGGCCGACGTGGTGGTGATGAGCGCCGGGCCGTTTGCGCGGCAGGGGGCCATGCAATTGGGTGTGACCGGTGACGTCGCCATCCGGGCGCCGGCGCCGGTGTTGGCGGTACCAGCCGGCGCTGCGGGTGTGAATGTGGCCGGGCCGGCGCTGGTGTGCTGGGATGGCGGGCAGGAGGCCGCAAATGCAATGCGTTGGGCGTTGCCCCTGCTGCGGTTGGCGCAGAATGTGACGCTGCTGACCGTGGCGGAGAAGGACACGCCTTACACGGCGCGGGCCGCGGCCGCCTTCCTGTCACGGCACGGGGTGCATGCCGAAGTCGTCGAGCGTAGCGGCGATGGCGCCAGTGTCGAACAGGTGATCCGCAGCGTGGCGGCCGAACGCGAGGTGGCGTGGATCGTGCAGGGTGCCTATGGCCACAGCCGCATGCGCCAGATGCTGTTTGGCGGCGTGACGCGCGGGCTGCTGGCCGACGCGCCGGTGCCGATCCTGATGGGGCATTAATCTCTTACGCAGCCCGGTCCAGCCCGAAATTCTGCGCCAGCCGCCACAATTTTTCGGGCGTGGCGGGCATTTCCACCTGCTGGCCGTCCAAGGCATCGATGATGGCGTTCATCACCGAAGGCATGGCGCCGATGGTGCCAGCCTCTCCGCAGCCCTTCACGCCCAGCGGGTTAGTGGGGGATGGCGTGTTGAGCGTTTCGAAAGCGACTGCCGATGGCATCACGTCGGCGCGCGGAATGCCATAGTCCATGAAGCTGCCGGTGATGAGCTGGCCGGCATCGTCATAGACGATATTTTCCAGCACGGCCTGGCCCAGCCCTTGCGCGATGCCGCCGTGGATCTGGCCTTCGACCAGCATTGGATTCACCAGCACGCCGAAATCATCGACGATGCTGTAGCGGGTGACGGCGACCATGCCGGTGTCGGGGTCCAGCTCCACTTCGGCGATGTGACAGCCGTTGGGGAAGGTGGGGGCAGGCTTGCCCTCCTTGGTCTGGTAGCGGCTGCGGCCATCCAGAGCGCCCGGATGGCGGGCGGCGAGTTCGGCCCACGAAGCCGTCGCATTGCTGGCGCGGGCGCGGAACAGGCCATCGGCATAATCGACCTCGCTGCCCAGATCGGCGCTGGCCAGATCGGCGCCGCGCGCGATCATGTCGTCGGCGCATTGCAGCACGGCGCCGCCACCAAATGCCATCGATCGCGAACCGCCGGTGCCGCCGCCGACATCCATGCGATCGCTGTCACCCTGAACGATGCGGATCTGGTCCATTTCGATGCCCAGCCGCGCGGCCAGCACCTGCGCGTACACGGTTTCGTGGCCCTGGCCGTTGGATTGGGTGCCCACCGCCATTTCGATCAGGCCGTCGGCGGCCACGCGCACATCGGCATGTTCCTCGGTGCCACCGCCGCCAGCGATCTCCACATAATAGGCCATGCCGCGGCCCAGACGCATGCCGCGGCGCAGCGCTTCGGTCTGGCGGGCGGCGAAGCCGTCCCAATCGGCCACGACCTTGGCGCGTTCCAGCACCGCCGGGAAATTGCCGACATCATAGGTAAGGCCAAGGCCATTGGCGTGCGGCAGTTCGGCTGGCGTCAGCAGGTTCCGTGCGCGTATTTCGTCCACGCCAATGCCGATGTCGCGGGCGGCGGCCTCGATCAGCCGCTCCATGATATAGGCCGATTCCGGGCGACCGGCGCCGCGATAGGCATCAACCGGCGCCGTGTTGGTGACGACGCCGTGCACCAGATTGTGGATATGCGGGATGCGATACACGCCGCCCATGATGCGGCCGCCGGCCATGGTCTGGATGGCCGGGCCGAACTGCGCCTGATAGGCGCCAAGATCGGACCAGGTTTCCACCTGCAGGGCGAGGATCTTGCCATCGGCATCCAGCGCCAGCGCCGCGTCGCTGACCATAGCGCGGCCATGGGTGTCGGTCTGGAACGCATCGGAGCGCTCACCGGTCCATTTCACCGGACGGCCGAGCGCGCGGGCAGCGTGCAGCACCAGCGCATATTCCGGATAGAGGAAGCTCTTCATGCCGAAGCCGCCGCCGACGTCATGAGTGACGACGCGCACCTGTTCGGTGGGCACTTTCAGGATGGCCTTGGCCAGTTCGCGCCGCATCGACACGACGCCCTGGCTGCCGGTGGTCAGGGTGAAGCCGGCGCCGTCTTCATATTCACCGAGCGCGGCGCGCACCTCCATGGACGCTGGGGCGACACGATTCTGCACGATGCGCAGGCGGGTGACATGAGCAGCGCCGGCGGCCGCGGCGGCAGCAGCGTCGCCATCGCCGACCTGCCAGTCGAACAGGCTGTTGGAGGCGGCATCGGACCAGATCTTTGGTGCGCCCGGCGCAATCGCATCGTCCATGCTGGCGACAACCGGCAGTTCTTCATAATCGACCCACACGGCCTCGGCGCCGGCACGCGCGGCTTCGCGGGTTTCGGCGACGATGAAGGCAACGCCATCGCCAACGAACCGCACCCGATCATCCGCCAGCAGAACGCGCGGGGTTTTCACATCGCCCGACAACGGCACGAGGCAGGGGATCGGGCCATATTCGGCGACATCGGCGTGGGTATAGACGGCGAGCACGCCGGGCACGTCGAGCGCGGCCGATATGTCGATGCTCTTGATCTCGGCATGGGCATAAGGGCTGCGCAGCGTGACGCCATAGAGCATGCCGGGCCGGGCGAGATCATCGGTGTAGGTCCCCAAGCCGGTGAGCAGGCGCGCATCCTCGACGCGGAGCGTGGATTGACCGGTGCCGAACTTCATGAGCGCATTTCCTTCAGACAAGCCTGCAAACCGGCATGATAATCGGGGTAAAGCAGTGATACGCCAAGCTGCCTTTTCATGCGGCCGTTGGCCACACGCCGACATTCGGCGTAAAAGGCGCGGCCCATGGGCGAGAGCGTGGCTTCGGCCAATGATTGCAGCGGCGCGGGTTCCTGCCCTAGCATCCGTGCAGCAGCGGCGGTGACCGCTTCGCCGGGCGCGGGCAGATCGTCGGCAATGTTATACAGGCCGGGTGCACCGCCATGCATGCTGGCGCGCACGGCGGCTGCAATATCATCGACATGGATGCGACTGAAGACATGGCCTGGTTTGTCGATGCGCGCGACGGGTCCGGCGCGCAGCCGATCGAGGGCGCTGCGGCCGGGGCCATAAATGCCGGGCAGGCGGAACACGCGCGATTGCGGGTGCAGCGCCTCCCATTGCTCATCCGCCAGGTTGCGCCCGGCGCGGCGGCCCTGACGCGGGGAGGCTTCGTCGACCCAGGCGCCGCCGGCATCGCCATAAACGCCGGTGGAGGAGAGATAGCCAATCCAGCGCGCCGGCGCGCGGGCCAGGGCATCGCCGTGCGCCGCCAGCACCGGGTCGCTGCCGTCAACGGCGGGCGGGACGGATGAGAGGATATGCGTGGCACCAGCGATGACGCCGGGCAGATCAGGGCTGTCGAGGGTCAGCACATCCGGGCCGGGGCGCGAGCGGACTGCGGTGATGGCAAAGCCGGCTGCGCGCGCAGCATCGGCGATATAACCGGCACTGTAGCCGAGACCGAGGATGAGCAGGTGCATGGCCCGTGTGTAGCCGCTCCGGCCGCAGGTGCCTAGCGCACGTCTGCCTCGCCGGCATACTCCGCCTTCCAGCGCATGGCGGTCAGCACGCGGGTGTGGCCGCTGGGGTGGTCGAAGAAGAGAGTTTCCTCCCACGGTCCGGGCTCGATCTTGCGATATTGCGAGAGCTTCATGGCGATGCGGGCAAAGCCATCCGGCGCGCGGGCGACATTGAGCCCGAACATGTCAGCTTCTTGCTCCTGCACGCGGATCAGCGTGTTGGTGGCCGGCGTTGCCACGAAGAATACCGCCGACAACATGATCATCAGCGCCGGCAGCACGCCGGGATCGGCCATGCCGTCGATGCCCCAGCGGGTGCCGAAACGCGCCAGCAACCACGGTGTGCCGAGCGCAACCAGGCCGAAACTGATCGCGATGATCAGCGTGAAGGTGATGATGATTTTCCAGATATGATTGAGCACATAATGGCCGAGTTCATGCGCCATCACCGCGCGGATTTCGTGAAGGTCCTGCTTCATCAGATTGTCGTTCAAGGCGATGCGCGTGGTGCCGAACAGGCCGGCGACATTGGCCGAGATGCGATCCGATTGGCGGCTGGCATCGACCAGATAGACGTTGGTGGCCGGCACGCCATTGGCGCGGGCCATTTTCAGCACTTCGGCCTTCACCGGGCCATCGGGCAGCGGTTTGTAATCGTTGAACAAGGGCTCGATATAGATCGGCGCCAGGGTGATCGCGATGACCATGCCGGTGATGACCAGACCGGTACCGCCCACCCACCAACTGCGCGGGAATCGGCGGATGACAGCATGCACGCCCATCCATAACAGCCCGGCGATGATCGTGTTGATGGCGATGGCAATCGCAGCCTCGCCGGCCCACGCACCAAAATCCTGATTGGACAGGCCATAATCATGTTCGCGCACGAAATCGGTGTAGATGCCGAACGGCAGGGTCAGCACCGTGACCAGCAGCAGATAGGGCACGGCAAACAATAAGGCAGCCAATGCAGGGCCGGCCTTGCTGCGCGCCCAACGCGATAGCCGCGCCGCCCAACCCAGGCGCAGCACGATCAAATTGGCGATCACGGTGACCAGAAAATCCCACAGGATCAGCCAGTAACCGCCTTCGAAATAGGCGTCCGACTTGGCGCGCGCTGCGCCGCTGAGGGTGGCCATATAGGCCTGCGTTGCGAGTTCTGCGTCAAATGTCATGGAAGCCTCCCGTCGCTTCTGTATTGCACAGGCAACACAGTGGAGCAAGAGGGGCTTGCAAGCGAACATAACGCTCGTTATGTAACACTTGTTATGCCGCGAATCGCTGATCATGACCGCCGCCGCCAGCATCTGGCCGCCACCGCCGCCGGGGTGATTGCGCGCAGCGGATTGGCTGGGGCGTCCATGCGCGATGTGGCGGCCGCCGGCGGCGTGACCACGGGCGCTGTCACCCATTATTTTCCCGGCCGCACCGCGTTGATCGCCGCGGCATATGACCAGGTGATGGGCAAGTTGGCCGAGCGGCTGGATGGCCCGGAACATCCGGATTTGCGGGACACGGCGGCCTTGGCCGGCATGCTGGCGCAGTTTCTGCCGCATGATGCCGAAACCCAGGCCGAATGGCGGGTGTGGCTGGCGTTTTCGGCCGAGGCGCTGGTTGATCCGGCGCTCGCGGCCCGCCACCGGGCGCATTATGCGGGGGTTCTGGCGACGATTGCAGCCGAACTGGGCGGTGCGGTGCAGGCCGATCTGCTGGTCGCGATCATCGATGGTCTCGCCATCCGCATCTTGCTCGAACCCGATGATTGGCCGCGCGACCGGGTGCTCGCCACCCTGGCGGCGGCGCTGCCCATTTTTACCTGAAAGGACCTGACCCATGCCAATGGTTGAACATTTCGCGGCCGATGCTGACCCGGCGGCGATCATGGCGGCCTTGCGCCGCGATGGTGCCATCATCATCGATGGCCTGCTGCCTGATGCCGAGATGGCAGCCCTGGCCGACGAGATTGCGCCCTGGCTGGCCGCCACGCCCGATGGTCGCGATGATTTCACCGGTCACCAGACCACCCGCACCGGTGCGCTGGTGGCGCGCAGCCCCCGCGTTCGGGATCTTGTGATGCATCCCCTGGTCCACACCTTGTGCAATGATCTGCTGAAACCCTATTGCGAACGCTGGCAATTGCATCTCACGCAGGCCATCCGCATCCGGCCCGGCCAGAAGGCGCAGGTCATCCACCGCGACCGCTGGGCGTGGGGGACACATCTCGCACATGTCGAGCCGCAGTTGAACACCATCTGGGCCGTCACTGATTTCACCGCCGAAAATGGCGCCACGCAATTGGTGCCGGGATCACTGGATTGGCCCGATGACCGGGTGGTGCAACCGCATGAGATCGTGCCGGCCGTGATGAAGCGCGGCTCGGTGCTGGTGTACAGCGGCGGGGTTTTCCATGGCGGCGGCGAAAACCGGTCGGCGCATGATCGCATCGGCCTCAACCTCACCTACACGCTGGGCTGGTTGCGGCAGGAGGAAAACCAATATCTGTCCTGCCCGCCGGCAATCGCGCGCAGCCTCGATCCGGCGCTGCAGGCGGTGCTTGGTTATGCGATGGGCAGCTATGCGCTCGGTTATTTCACGCCGCCGCTGCCGCCGGGGCAGGGGCCCGAAGTCGTCAGTCCCCAATGGGTGCTGGGGACCGGCGATGGCCTGACCGGGTTCAACGATGCTGAAATGCTGGCCAGCATGACGGCGCAGGTCCGGGGCTGAGGCCACGCCGAAAATCCGCTTTCCCTTGGCCGCGGACTGACGCAACATCATGGCCATGCAAGATGCCCGCACCAATCCGATGCTCACCGCCGTCCGGCTCGCCGATTACAGCCCGCCAGACTGGCTGGTGCCAGACATCGCGCTGGATTTCCGGCTGGACGCGACGCGCACGGTGGTGACCGCGCGCATGACCGTCGTGCGCAATGGCACGCATGATCGGCCGCTGATGCTGGACGGCCATGGCCTCGAAACCCGCCGCATCGCCCTGAATGGCGAGGCCATTTCGGCGGTGCCCAACAATGATGTGCTGCGCATCGAGATCAGCGGCGATAGCGCCGTGATCGACTCCGAAGTGGTGCTCCACCCGTCGCGCAACACCCGCCTGATGGGGCTTTATGCCAGCGAAGGCCGGCTGGTCACGCAGTGTGAGGCGGAAGGCTTCCGGTCGATCACCTGGTTCCCCGATCGCCCCGATCTATTGTCGCGCTACACCGTCCGGCTGGAGGCGGACAAGGCACTGTATCCGGTGCTGCTGTCGAACGGTGACCGGGGGGATGCAGCCGATCTGCCGGGTGGCCGCCATGAAATAGGCTGGACCGATCCCTGGCCCAAGCCGAGCTATTTGTTCGCACTGGTCGCCGGACAGTTGAGCGCATTGGAGGACGACTTCACCACCATGAGCGGCCGGCAGGTGAAGCTGGCCATCTGGACGGCCGCAGCCGACGTGCCGCGCTGCGCCCATGCCATGGCCGCATTGAAGGCCAGCATGGCATGGGATGAACGCGTCTATGGCTGCGAATATGATCTGGACGAGTTCAACATCGTTGCGGTTGCTGATTTCAACGCCGGCGCGATGGAGAACAAGGGCCTCAACATCTTCAACTCGAAATATATTCTTGCCGACAGCGAGACGGCGACCGACATGGATTTCGATGCGGTTGCCGGCGTGGTGGCGCATGAATATTTCCATAACTGGACCGGCAATCGCGTCACCTGCCGCGACTGGTTCCAACTGTCCCTGAAGGAAGGGTTGACCGTGTTTCGCGATCAGCAATTCTCGGCCGATCAGGGCAGCGCCGCGGTGCGGCGCATCGATGATGTGCGGGCCCTGCGCGCCGTGCAGTTTCCGGAAGATGCCGGCCCGCTGGCGCACCCGATCCGCCCCGATCATTATGTCGAAATCGCCAATTTCTACACCGCGACCATCTACAACAAGGGGGCCGAGGTGATCCGCATGCTGCACAGCATGCTGGGAGTGGACGGCTTCCGGCGCGGCACCGATCTTTATTTCCAGCGCCACGATGGCCAGGCGGTGACCTGCGAGGATTGGTTGCAGGCGATGGAGGCCGCCAATGGCATCGATCTGACGCAGTTCCGCCGCTGGTATGACCAGGCCGGCACGCCGCGCGTATCGGTTGAAACCCGCCAGTCGGGCGCGTCCGTGGAGGTGTTGCTGCGCCAATCAGTGCCGGCAACGCCAGGCCAGCCCGACAAATTGCCGATGCACATGCCGTTCCGGCTGGCGTTGATCGGTCGCGACAGCGGCGCGCGGCTCGGTGACGAGCAGGTGGTGCAACTCCGCGAGGCGGTGACGCATCTGACCTTCGAGGGCATCGGCGAGGCGGTGCTGCCCAGCCTGAACCGCGGTTTTTCGGCGCCAGTGGTGGTGGAGGCGCAACTGGCGCGCACCGATCTGGCGTTCCTGGCCGCCCATGATGACGATCCGTTCGCGCGCTGGGAGGCGTTCCAGCAACTGGCACTGTCGGTGTTGGCCACCGATGATGACCCGGCCGAATTGGTGGCTGCGGTGCGCGGCACGCTGGAGGACCCGACGCTCGATGCGGCGTTCAAGGGCGAAGCTGTGCTGCTGCCGACCGAAAGTTTCATCGGCGACGCCGCCACGCTGGTCGCGGTGGAGGATATCCATCGCCGCCGTGAAGCCGCCCGCTTGGCCATCGCTCAGGGGCTGGAAGCGCTGTGGTGGCAAACTTATGAAGCACATACCGGCGCCGGCACGGCACAGACGCCCGAGGCCAAGGGTGCCCGTAGGCTGGCCAATGTCGCGCTGGCCTATCTGGTGACGGCCGGATCGGATGCCGCGCTGGCGGCCGCCCGCCGCCAATATGATACGGCCGTCACGATGACCGATCGCATGGGTGCGCTGACGGCGCTGGTGAACAGCACATCATCCGAACGCGAGGTGGTGCTGGCGGATTTCCATCGCCGCTTTGCCGGCAACAATGATGTGATCGACAAGTGGTTCGGCGTGCAGGCGCTGGCCAACCGCCCGGATGTGCTGGTGGCGGTCGAACGCCTGTTGAAGCATCCGGATTTCACCATCACCAATCCCAACCGGCTGCGCAGCCTGGTCGGTGCGTTTGCTGCCAACCAGCGCTGGTTCCACGCGGCCGATGGCGAAGGCTATCGCCTGCTGGCCGATCAGTTGATTGCGGTGGATCGCATCAACCCGCAGAGCGCCGCGCGGCTGGCGGTGCCGCTGGGCCGCTGGCGGCGGTTTGATCAGGGCCGCGCCGGGCAGATGCGCGCCGAACTGGAGCGGATCCTGGGAACGGCGGGCATGTCCAAGGATGTGCTGGAAATGGCGTCGCGGGCTCTGGCGTGAGCGGGGAGGCGCTGCCGCTCTTCTTCCACCCCGATTACGCGCCGCCACTGCCGCCGGGCCATCGCTTCCCGATGTCGAAATATGCGCTGCTGCCTGGCGCGCTGGCTGATTTGGGGCAGGCGGTTGAGCGGCTCGACCCGCTCTTGATGGCGCCCGAGTGGCTGAGCGCCGTGCATGACCCCGCCTATGTCGAGGCCGTGCTGGCTGCCGCCGTGCCGCCCGACATCGAACGACGGATCGGCATTCCGGTCACGGCGGCGGTGGCCCATCGCACGCGGCTGGTGGCTGGTGGCACCCATGCTGCCGCCTGGCATGCGCTGGCGCATGGTTGGGCGGCCAACGGCGCCGGCGGCAGCCACCATGCCGGGCCTGAAGGCGGCGCCGGCTATTGCGTGACCAACGATCTCGCCATCGCGGCAAATCGGCTCGTTGCGGAAGGCGCGGTGACGCGCATCCTGATCGTCGATTGCGACGTGCACCAGGGCGATGGCACTGCGCGCATCATGGCCGGGCGGGAGGATATCATCACGCTGTCCATCCACGCCGCGAAGAATTTCCCGGTGCGCAAGGCGCAGTCGCATCAGGATATCGAATTGTCCGATGGCACCGGCGATGCCGACTATCTCGCCGCGCTGGAGCCAGTGCTGCTGGCGCTGCTCGCCCGCCATCGCCCGCAATTGGTGCTGTATCAGGCCGGCGTTGATCCCCACCGCGATGATCGGTTGGGGCGGCTGGCGCTGAGCGATGCCGGGTTGGCGGCGCGCGAGGCGTTGGTGGTGCGGGCGTGCCGGCAGGCCGGGGCGGCGCTGGCGGTGACTCTGGGCGGGGGCTATGCTGATCCCCCCGTGGCTGCGGCGCGCCACGCCGCCGTGCTGGCGGCAAGCTGGCGGGCCTGGCTGGCCGCTGCGTGAGGGATTGGGGCGTACACCGACGTAACAGGGGCAGATGAAGATGGACGTGCCCGCTCCTGGCTCAAGCAGTGCCTCTGGCTCCGTCGCCCAGACTCTGGCGACAGCGCTGATGCTGCGCGTGGCGCAAGGCGATGCCGCAGCCTTCACGCAACTGGTGCGCCTGCTGGAACGGATGGCGCTGGGCCTGGCCTGGCGCACGCTGAATGATCGCACCGAGGCCGAAGATGCCTGCCAGCAGGCATTCTCGCGGCTGTGGACGGAGGCGGCGCGCTTTGATCCGGCGCGCGGCAATGTCGAAGCCTGGTTTCGGCGCATCCTCGTCAATCTGTGCCTCGATCGGCGCCGCGCCATCCGGCCGGTGCAGTCGATCGACACGGTTTATGATCTGGCCGATCCCGCGCCCGACCCGGAAGCCCAGGCGATTGCCAACGATCAGCAGCTACGGCTCGCTGTGGCCATGGCCCGGCTCAATCCGCGCCAGCGCCTGGCGCTCAGCCTGTTTCATGGCGAGGGCCATTCCATGGCCGAGATCGCCGAGCAAATGGATACCACCGCCAAGGCTGTCGAGGGATTGCTCGGCCGCGCCCGTAATGAATTGCGAACCATGATGAACGAAAGCCTGAAGCCGTGACGGCCCTGACCCCCGAAACCGCAAGCGCCATCTTGGCCAGCCATGGCGCCGATCCGGTGCGCTGGCCGGCCGAGCATCGCGCCGCGCTGTTGGCGCTGGCTGCCAGCGATGCTGCCGTGGCCGCGGCTCTGGTCGAAGCGCAGAGGCTGGACGCCATGCTGGCGGATTGGGCCGCTGCGCCGGCGCCGCTGGCCGGCATCGATGCGGCCGCCATCGCCGCCCTGCCGCAGCAGCGCCCGGCGCCGCCGCAACGTGCCACGGGCTGGCGCCCGGCGCTGCTCGCCGCCAGCCTTGCGCTGGTGGTGGCCGTGGGCGGCTGGCTTGGTTTTGCCGATCAGTTCACGGCGCAACCGCAAACCCGGATTGTCATTGCTGCGCCGCCGTCGGCCGGCGTGGTGGCAGGCGAGGCCGATCTGGTCTTTGCCTATGTGTTCACGCCGACGGCTGCCGAGGAAGACCTGATATGACCCCCAAGTTGCTGGTACTGGCGGCTTTGCTCGCCGCTGCTCCGGCGTTGGCCCAGCCGGCGCCGCCCCCATCGCCGGCCGCCCCCGCCGCCGGACAATATGGCGGCGGTCACGCCGGCATGGCCGGCCGCCACCATGGCCGCGGTGATCGCATGTTCCCATCCATGAGCGAAGCCGGCCGCGCCACCATGCGTGAAGCCATGATGGCCGGCGGCGACCGCCGGGCAGAGCGCGCCAAGATCGAAGCCGCCCGCGAAAAGATGCTGGCTGCACTCGATGCCGATCGCTTCGATGCCGGCGCGGTCAAGCGTGCCATGGACGAAGAGCGTGCTCTGGCCGAAGCCACCAAGCAGGACCGCCAGGCGGCGATGCTGGCGGCATTTGGCAAGCTGAGCGTGGCCGATCGCAAGGCGTTCGTTGCCGACAGCCGTGCCGTGAAGACCCGGATGCAGCAGCGCATGCAAGGCTGGCGGGATCGCATGCAGGAGCGTCGTGGTGCGCCGCCGGCCCCGCCCGCGCCGCCGACCATGGACAATGCATTCTAAAGCTGCCGATATCCGCAGCCGATACTCAGGCCCGCCAGCCCGTCTGGCGGGCCACTTCGTTCCAGACCAGCTCGGCCAGCCGGTGCGTGACCGGCCCTGGTTTGCCACCGGCCACAGCTTCGCCATTTATGGCCACCACCGGCAGGATCAGCGCGGTGGTGGACGTGAGGAAAGCTTCATCAGCGTCGCGCGCTTCGGCCAGCGTGAAGGCGCGTTCCTCCACCACCATCTGCGCCTCGCGCGCCATCCGGATGAGGCTGTCGCGGGCGATGCCGGGCAGGATGTGGGTGCCGGTGGGGTGGGTGATGATGCGGCCATCCTTGACGATCCACGCATTGGTGCTGCTGCCTTCGCGCACCTCACTGCCAGCGACCAGCCAGGCTTCGAAAGCGCCGGCCTCGCGTGCCGCCTGTTTGGCGAGCACGTTGGGCAGCAGACCGGTGGTCTTGATATCGACCCGGCCCCAGCGATCATCGGCTCGCGTGATTACCTTGATGCCGCTGCCAAGCTGGCGCACACGCTGCGCGAAATCGAAACGGCGCACCGTCATCACCAGATTGGCCGGCGCGCCCTGCGGAAAGGCGTGGTCGCGGCGCGCGGTGCCGCGCGAGATCTGGATATAGAGCAGACATTCGCGATGGCCATTGCGGGCGATCAGCCGGCGGGCCTGCAGGCCAAGCGGGCCATCGGCCGTGGCAAGCGTGATCCCCAGTTCGGCCAGATTGCGGCGCAGGCGAACCAGATGCGGCTGCCAATCCAGAATCTGGCCGTTCAGCACGGCGCACACTTCGTAGATGGCATCGCCGAACTGGGTGCCGCGATCCTCGACATGCAGGGTCGCGCTGGCCAGCGGCAGGATTTGCCCGTTCACATAGGCCAGTTGCGGCATGATGAAGCTTCTCCGAGACAAGGATCGTGACTTGAATGGGATGAGGCCCTAGCGGCTGGCGCTCCCGTCTGTCGAGAGGCTGCGCCAATGACTCCCCAGCTCGTCTGGTTTCGCAACGATCTGCGCCTGGCCGATCATCCGGCCCTGATTGCCGCGGCGGCGCGTGGCCCGGTGGCGGCACTCTATGTGCTGGATGATGAGACGCCCGGTGCGTTCGGTTCGGGCTGGGCGATGGGCGCGGCGCAGCGCTGGTGGCTGCACCACAGCCTGGCCAGCCTGGCGCGCGACATTGCGGCGCGGGGCGGGCGGCTGATCCTGCGTCGCGGCCGGGCGGGGCCGATCGTGCAGGGATTGGCGATGGATCTGGGGGCACAGGTGCACACGCTGGTGCATCATGAGCCGTGGGCGCACACCCAGGGCGATGAGGCTGGCACGGTCACGCGCCATCTCGGCGTGACCCTGGCGACGCCGGATAGTGTGCGCAGCGGCACCGGTGGGCGCTATAGGATCTTCACGCCGTGGTGGAAGAAGCTGCTGGAGCAGATGCCGCCGCCCCGCCCGCTTGCCGTGCCGGAATTGCGCTGGGCCGATGTGGGACATGTGGCCAGCGATGATCTGGAGGCCTGGGGCCTGCTGCCGGCCAGCCCGGATTGGGCGGGCGGATTTCGTGACTGGCAGCCGGGTGAGGCCGGCGCGGCGGCACGGCTGGCGGATTTCGCCAAGCGGGCGGCGCGTTACGACGACACGCGCAACCTGCCAGCGTTGGAGGGCACATCGCGTCTGTCGCCGCATCTGGCGCTGGCCGAGGTGTCGCCCAACACCGCCTGGCATGTGATTGCCGATGCAGTTGGGGAGGCGGTGGCCGAGCCCTATCTGCGCGAACTGGGCTGGCGGGATTTCGGCGCCAACATCATCGATCAATTCCCCGATCATGGCGACGCACCGGGCCGCGACGTGTTCAATCGCTTCCCGTTCCGCGATGATCCGGCGGGCTGGCGGGCGTGGCAGCGCGGGCAGACCGGCTATCCGATCGTCGATGCCGGCATGCGGCAGATGTGGGCGACCGGCTGGATGCACAACCGGGTACGGATGATCACCGCCAGCTTCCTGGTGAAGCATCAGTTGATCGACTGGCGGGCTGGCGAGCGCTTCTTCTGGGACTGTCTGGTCGATGCGGATTATGGCAGCAACAGCCTGGGTTGGCAGTGGGTGATGGGATCGGGGGTCGATAGCTCGCCGTTCAATCGGGTGTTTGCGCCGGTGGGGCAGAGCGAGAAGTTCGGCGCAGCGGACTATATCCGACGCTGGGTGCCGGAACTGGCCGGGCTGCCCGATGCGATGATCCATGCACCATGGCAGGCCGGCGTGGGGTTGATCAGGGCCGGGGTGAAACTGGGGCGGGATTATCCGCACCCCGTGGTGGGGCATGAGGAGGGGCGGGCGCGGGCGTTGGCGGCGTGGGCGCGTGTGAAGGGGTAAGGACCCACCCCCAGCCTCTCCCGCTTGCGGCAGGGTGGGGGTGGGCCTTTGCGAGCGCTTTACGCCAGATCGAACACCAGCACTTCGGCGCCTTCTTCCGACGTCAGCGTCAGCTCGGCAGCGTCCTTCACCGCCAGGCCATCGCCTTGGGCCAGTTCATGGCCATCGACCACCAGCGACCCCTTGGCGACCTGCACCCAGGCGTGGCCGCGGGTGATCGGCGCGGTCAGGGTGCCGCCGGGTGCCAGCACGGCGCGGGCGATGCTGGCGTCGCTGTGGATGGTCACGGCGCTGTCCGGCGCTTCCGGGGCAGCGACCACATCCAGCCGCGATTCGCCGTCGGCCACGGCTGGCAGCGACTTCTGTTCATAGCCCGGCGCAATGCCGCGCTGGCTCGGCAACAGCCAGATCTGCAGCAGATGCACCGGATCGGTGGCACTGGCGTTGAATTCGCTGTGACGGATGCCAGTGCCGGCGCTCATGCGCTGGGCTTCGCCGGGGCGGATCACTTCGCCGCTGCCGATGCTGTCGCGATGCTCCAGCGCGCCATCGAGGATGTAGGTGACGATCTCCATATTGTCATGGGCGTGGGTGGGAAAACCGCCGCCGCCGGCGATGCGATCCTCGTTGATGACCCGCAAGCTCCGGAAGCCCATGATATTGGGATCATGATATTGGCCAAACGAGAAGCTGTGTTTCGCCTTCAGCCAGCCGTGATCGGCCTGGCCGCGGGCGCCGGATTTGCGATGCAGATAGGTGGGCATGTCGTGTCTCCCGTTGGAGTGGATGATGCCGATATGGGGGCTGTCGGCCATGTTGCCAGATGCGAATGGGTCGCAGCAGCCATGCCGCGACCGCATGCATGAATATGTTCGTGGTAGCGCCATCTCTGCTGGACGTCCGGTCGGCAGTTTTTCCACTTTTTCCGTAAAAGGCGGGATTCCGGCCGGCCGTTCGCCTGAAAGCTCTCCCGGCCACACCGCAGGACAGCGCCATGATGACAGGATTGGGCCGTGTAGGACAGGGGAACTAGAACGGAATGGCCAGTCCCTGCCAATCGAGCAACTGGCCGGATTGGGCCGGCGTGGCGCCATCGATCACGCCGAGCAGGTGGCGGGCGCTGGTCTCCGGCGTGAACAGGGTCGGCACGCCTTTCTGGAACGGCTTGGACAGGCCGGAATCGACCGTGCCGGGGTGCAGGGCCAGCACGACCTGATCCGGGTTTCGGCGCGCCTGCTCGATGGCCATGGTGCGGATCAACTGGTTCAGCGCCGCCTTGGAAGCGCGATAGCTGTGCCAGCCACCGAGCCGGTTGTCGCTGATCGAACCGACGCGAGCCGACAGCGCCGCCAGCACCGTCTTGCGGCCCTTGGGCATCAGCGGCAGCAGCGCGCGGGCGACCATGGCGGGGCCGATGGTGTTGATGGCGAAGGCGGTGGCAAGCGCCTCGGCCGACAATTGGTTGTTGGCCTTTTCCGGCGACAGGCCAGCGCCGTGCAGAACGCCTGTGGCGATGAACACGAGATCGGGCGGCGTGCCGAGCGCTGCAGCGGCCACGGTGATGCTGGCTGGATCGGTCAGATCAACACCGCTGCTGCGGCTCCAGCGCGTGACCTGCGCACCGTCTTGTTCGAGGAGAGCAGCGAAGGCGCTGCCGATGCCGCCGGTGGCGCCGACGATCAATGCGTGCAGGTCGGGCCGGAAGCTGGGGAGAAGCGACATGCGGCTGCTGTAGCGGGGGATGTGGCGGCGGGGAGCAGGGCGATTGGTCGCGTGGGGCGCACTCCTGCACTTCCCCACCCCCAACCCCTCCCCTGAAGGGGAGGGGCGCATGAAGTGCATGGGCCGACCGGCTCCCCTCCCCTTCAGGGGAGGGGTTGGGGGTGGGGAACGGCAGCGCCAGCCTCAAGCAGCCGAACCGCGCCCCTATTCCTTCTCCATCGTGCATTGCAGCGGATGGTTGTGGCGCCGTGCGAAATCGATGACCTGGTTCACCTTGGTCTCGGCCACTTCGTAGGTGAAAATGCCGCAGACGCCGACGCCGCGCTGGTGAACGTGCAGCATCACCCGCGTTGCATCCTCGATGCTCATCTTGAAAAAGCGCTGCAACGTCAGCACGACAAATTCCATCGGCGTGTAATCGTCGTTCAGCATCAGCACCTTGTACAGCGCCGGCTTGGCCGTTTTCGATTCGGGCTTGGTCGCAAGGCCGATACCGGTATTGCCGCGGCCGCCATCGACGTCACGGTCATCATCGGTCAACGACGGGATCAGGCTGGCACCATTGTTCATCAACAAGACCCGGTGGCAAAGGGAGGGGGCAAAAGGGGATTGAATTGCCCCTGTATAGCAAAATCGGCGCCGGAAAAAAGGCCCGAGACCGGGTCGCGGCAATGGCGACCGCAGCGCCCAAGAAAACGGGCGGGGGCCTGCTGGCCACCCGCCCGGTTCCAGGTCATCGCCCATGCTTTGGCGCCGTCGCGCCGCGGCAGGGGGTCAAAACCTTATTTGGTCCAGGTGGACTTCATCTTGTCGCTGGCCAGAGCGACCTGGTTCTGCACCGGCTCCATGATTTCGCCAGCCAGCTTGACCATCATCTCGGTCAGCTTGCTGTATTCCGACACGGCGGTGTCGAACTGCGCCTTGGCATATTCGGTTTGCAGCTGCATCAGGTCGTTCGGGGTCTTGGCAGCGGCCAGGTTCTTCATCATCGCCGTCGACTCTTCGAAGCTCTTCTTCGACACTTCGGTCAGATGGGCGACAACCTGCTCGACACCGGCGGTGGCGACGCGGGCCGAGGCGATCAAGGCATCGACATTGGCGCGGGCCATGTCGTTCATTTCGTCCAGGCTCTTCATGCTGGCTTCGACAGCTTCCTTGGACTTGGCAGCAACCTGTTCCATCGCAGCCTTGCCGCTGTTGATGGCGGTTTCGGTCTGCGCGTTCAGCGTAGCGGTGGTGGTGCGGACGGCTTCGCTGGTGGTTTCAAATGCAGTGGCCATGATCGGTTCCTTTTTCGGCGTGGAAGTGGAGGACGCGGGTTGTGGGGCAGCCGGGACGGGTGCCACCGGCGGGCTGGCCGGAGCCGCCGCCGCCAAAACGGGCGCCGGGGCTACAGCCGCGGGTACCGGTTTTGCGGCTGTTGCCACCGGTACAGGGACCGGCGCTTTCGCAACCGGTTCGGGGGCCGGCGTTTTCGTCACCGGTTCCGAAACCACCGCATCCACCTTGGACACAGCAGTCACAGGCGCAGCCTTCGATGCCGGCCGCTTGACGGCGCGCTTGGCCTTGGCCGGGGTGTCGGCAGGGGTGGGCGTGCGCTTGGCGGTCATCATCATCTCCGGCTTTGCTGCAATGCAACATAATAGGGAGTCGGCGCCCGTTCAAGGGGTAAATGCTGCACTGCAACAAAAACCTGGCACTGGATGATCAGCCCCATGCCAAACCGTTTGCGGAACATGATAATTCCCGCCCGGCCCGGTGTGCGGCGGCGACAACCATGGCGGCAACGGCACTGCGATTGCATTGTGCTTCGGCACCGGCAAACACCGCAGCCACCGAATCCGGCCAGGTGCAGCCCTGCGCGACGATCACGGCCGTGGGCGTGATGGTGAGCGCGCGGGTGCGGTTGAGATCGGCGATCAGCATCGCGCAGCCGGTTACCACCGCCGGCATGCCATCGGTGGCATCGCCAACAAATGCCCAATCGATATGGGTGCCCTCCAGCCCTTCGCGGATCAGCCGTTCCAGGGCGCCTGCACTCATGGCCCCATCGGCCGCGCCCAGCGCCAGGCGCAGCAGCCGCAAACGGCCCGAAAGCCGCTTGGCACCAAACTGGATCAGCTCGTTGATTTCCGCGTCCGGCGTGTCGTCGAGCAGTTCGCTGGCGGTCATCACGCTGGCGATCGGCGTGGCCATGTCGTGGCACAGCCAGCGCACCAGATAATGGGGAAGATCGCTCATGCTGCTGCCTCGATCCCGTCGCTGCGCAATTTCAGGCCAAGCGCGATCAGGCGGCCATCGCCATCCTGCGCCAATTCGAAATCCAGCCGCTCGCCGGGTTTCAAGCGTTCCAGCCCGGCGTCGACAATGGCACTGATGTGCACGAAGACATCGCGCGGGCCAAGATCGGGCGTGATGAAGCCATAGCCTTTCTTGCCATCGAACCATTTCACCACGCCGCTCGCCATCATGTCACCTCCAGCGTGACGGGCTGAAAGCTTGCCGGGCCGACCCCGCTTGTGTGCGCCACCCAGGCGCCAATGTCCCCGGCGGCGATGATCAGCCAGATCTGGCCATTGTCGGTGGCGCGGGCGGCGTCGCGCGTGGACGGCGCGCGGCGGCCATTGGGGTGGCTGTGCCAATGGCCGATCACCCGTTGCCCGGCGCCGCGCGCATTGCGGTGGGTGGCAAGCAAGGTCGATGGCGCAATTTCGAAGCTGCGGGAAGGATTGGCGGCCACATTTTGTGCCGGTACCAATGCCTCGACACGGCTCGGTTGGCCCAGCAAGAGCCCGCAAATCTCATCGTCCGGACTGGCAGCGGCAGTATCCAGCAGAAATTGCCGGTGTCCGCTTGATATCTGCAACTTCATCCCGACATCGCTAACCCATGGGGAGCGAAGAGTCGATCATTCTGACCTTGCCGGCCACGGCGGCCGGCCAGCGCCTGGACAAGGCGCTGGCCGAGGCATTGCCGCAGTATAGCCGGGAGCGATTGAAGACGCTGGTGCAGGGCGGCCGCCTGGCGGCGGCAGCGGGCGTGGTATGGGACCCCGCCACCAAGATGAAGGGCGGCGAAGCGCTTACCCTGGTGATACCGGTGCCGCGCCCGGCCCATAATGTGGCGCAGGACATTCCGCTCAGTATCGTGTTCGAGGATGAACATCTGCTGGTGCTCGACAAGCCGGCCGGGCTGGTGGTGCATCCGGCCGCCGGCAATTATGATGGCACGCTGGTCAATGCCCTGCTGCACCATTGTGCCGGCGGTCTGTCCGGCATTGGTGGTGTCGCGCGGCCGGGGATCGTGCACCGCATCGACAAGGACACATCCGGCCTGTTGGTGGTGGCCAAGAACGACCCCACCCACGAAGGCTTGGCGGCGCAATTTGCCAAACATAGCGTCGATCGGCGCTATGCCGCGGTGGTGGCGGGTGTGCCGGTGCCGCCGGCCGGGCGCATCGAAGGCGCACTGGCGCGCAGCAGTGCCGATCGCCAGAAAATGGCCATCGTGAAGGACGGCCGCGGCAAGCATGCCATCACCCATTATCGAACCGTTTTGCCCTTCACCGGCGCGGCCCAGGTCGAGTGCCGGCTGGAGACGGGGCGCACCCACCAGATCCGTGTTCACATGGCATCCATTGGCCACCCGTTATTGGGGGATGCAAGTTATGGAAGGACCCCGGGCAAGCTGGCGCCGTTGTTGCAAGCATTGGGCTTTGCCCGCCAGGCGTTGCACGCGGCGACACTCGGGTTTGTGCATCCGGTGACCAAAGAAAAACTGTCTTTCGAAAGCCCCCTGCCAGCCGATATGCTGGCGCTTATTGGTGCCCTTGCCGGCACCATCGAGGAGTGAAACGATGAGTGCGAACCTGCCTGCCGTGAAACAGAGCAGCATTCCGGTGCTGGGATCGGAAGCCGGGCTCAACCGTTATCTGGCGGAAATCCGGAAGTTTCCGCTGCTCTCGCCGGAGCTGGAATATATGATGGCCAAGCGCTGGCAGGAGCATCAGGACCCGGCCGCCGCGACCAAGCTGGTGACCAGCCACCTGCGCCTGGTGGCGCGCATCGCCATGGGCTATCGCGGCTATGGCTTACCGGTGAACGAGCTGATCGCCGAGGGGAATATCGGCCTGATGCAGGGTGTGCGCAAGTTCGATCCCGAAAAGGGCTTTCGTTTGGCCACCTATGCGATGTGGTGGATCAAGGCGGCGATCCAGGAATATATTCTGCGGTCGTGGTCGCTGGTGAAGATCGGCACGACCGCGGCCCAGAAGAAGCTGTTCTTCAATCTGCGCCGGCTGAAGGGCAAGATCGGTGCTGTCGAGGATGGCGATCTGAAGCCAGCCGACGTCGAGACCATCGCGACCACCCTGGGTGTTGCGCAGGAAGAAGTCGTGTCGATGAACCGGCGCATGGGCTTTGGCGGCGATGCCAGCTTGAACAGCCCGCTGCGCGAGGAAGGCGAAGGCGAATGGCAGGATTGGCTGGCCGATGATGGCCCGCTGGCCGATGAATTGCTCGCCGAAAGCGAGGAGCGTGACCAGCGCCACGGCCTGCTGGTGGCAGCGATGAGCGGGCTGAACGAGCGCGAGCGCGATATCCTCACCCAGCGCCGCCTGATCGATGAGCCGGAAACGCTTGAGCTGTTGTCGCAGCGCTATGGCATCAGCCGCGAACGCGTGCGCCAGATCGAGGTGCGGGCGTTCGAGAAACTGGCCAAGGCGATGCAGACCGCCGCCGTTGAACAGCGGCTGTTGCTGGAGCAGGTATAAGCACCGCGCATTGACGCATACCCCTCGCGCGGGTGAGAGGGTGGCGATGATCGCAGGCTTCTTCTCGGCACTGACTGCCCTCGCGATTCGGCTGGTGATCGGCTTTGTGCTGCTCAGCTTTGCATGGGTGGCGGTGTACCGTTATCTGCCGCCGCCGATCACCTGGCTGCAGGCGCGCGATGCCATCGCCGGCAAACATGTGGAACGCGAATGGGCGCCGCTCACCGCGATGACCAAGGCGCTGCCGCGCGCAGTGATCGGCGCAGAGGACGCGAAATTCTGCGAGCATAATGGCTTTGATCTGGATGCGATCGAAGCAGCGGCGAGTGCCAACATGGCCGGCAAAGCCCTTCGTGGTGGCTCGACGATCAGCCAGCAAACCGCGAAAAACGCGTTTCTGTGGCCGGGCCGATCCTATGTGCGCAAGGGGCTGGAGGCGTGGTTCACCCTGCTGATCGAGCTGGTGTGGGGCAAGCCGCGCATCATGGAAGTCTATCTGAACATTATCGAAATGGGCCCCGGCATCTATGGCATGGAGGCCGCGGCCGAGCATTATTTCGGCACCACCGTGGACAAATTGAGCAACCGCCAGGCGGCGCGGCTGGCCGCGATCGTGCCACAACCGCTGAAGCGCAGCGCTACTGCGCCGTCGCGCCAGGTCAAGCGCTATGCCCGCCGCATCGAGAAGCGGGTGCGGGTGGTGGCCGAGGGGGGAATTGACGCCTGCCTGTGGCGTTAATCCGGCACCACCAGATATTTCTGCCCCGTCCGCCGAGCCTGCCAGCCAGCCACGGCTTCCGGGCTGACCATTTGCGCCAGTGAAACCCGGTGGCTGTAATGGCTGGCAAAGGTCGTGGTCAGCTCATTGGCCACCCGCTGTTTCAGCTCGGCGAATTTCGCGTTGCCGAATATCTTCATGCGCGGGAACAGCAGCCAGCCGCCCATCGCCCAGGCCATGCCGAAACCGCGGTTGAAGGTCGTCGGCGCCATGTCGAGCCCGCCGTAGATATAGACCTGCTTGAGCACTTCCGAGCCATAGCGGCTATAGCCACCGGCGCGGGCGTTGATGGCTGCCTCCATCGCGGTGAGAATCTGCCCGGCCAGCCCGCCGCCGCCGATGGCATCGAAGGCCAGCGTCGCGCCGGTTTCGGTGCAGGCGGCGATCAATTTCTTCATGAAATCCGGCGCGGACGAATCGATCACATGCGTCGCACCGATAGCTTCCAGCAAGGCCACCTGCTCCGCCGACCGCACGATGTTGACCAGAGGCACACCATCGGCCGCACAGATTTTCACCAGCATCTGGCCAAGGTTGGAGGCAGCGGCGGTGTGGATGATGGCATTATGGCCTTCGTGGCGCATGGTTTCGACAAAGCCCAGCGCCGTCAACGGGTTGACGAAGCAGGATGCGCCCTGCTCGGCCGTGGCACCTTCGGGAAGCAGCAGGGCTTCGGCAGCCTTGACCACGCGATAATCGGCATAGGTGGCGCCGCCGATGATGGCGACACGCCGCCCGATCAGATGTTCGGCGCCTTCGCCGGCAGCCACCACGGTGCCGGCGCCTTCATTGCCGCACGGCATCGCATGGCCGACGCGCGCTGCCATCGCCCGCATGCCCGCAGCCGGCACCGGTGCGCGAATGCCGCCGTCGATGGCGACCATCTGGCTGACATCGGCCGCGCCGGTCAGCAGCCCGATGTCGGACGGGTTGATCGGCGCCGCCTCTATGCGCAGCTTGATCTCGCCGGCACCCACTTCCGGTTCCGGCACCTCGGCCACCGCGAGGATCAGTTCACCGTCGGCGGTGATGGTCGAATGAATCTGGCGCATCATATGTCCTTCAAAAATCCGGCAACTTGAAACCCGGCGGCAGTTGCATGCCGGCGGTCAGCTTGCCCATTTCGGCGCTGCCGGCCTGGTCAGCCTTTTGCTTGGCATCATTGAACGCTGCAACGATCAGATCTTCCAGCATTTCTTTTGAATCGGTGGTCAGCAGCGATGGATCGATGTCCAACCTGCGCACTGCACCCCGGGCCGTGGCGGTCACCTTCACCAGGCCGCCGCCGGACGCGCCTTCCACTTCGATCTGGTCGAGCTGGCTCTGTGCCCTTGCCATCTGTTCCTGAACGTTGCGGGCGGCTTCCATCAATTCTTCGAGACTGGGCATATCTACCTCAAGCGCTTATTTTGATTGGGGAAAGTTCGGCATCTGGAAAGGCGGTCAGCAGGGCTGCCACCGTGGGGTCCACGCGCATCCGCGCCTCCAGCTCAGCCAATGCGGCCTGTTCGGTCTCGCGCAGGGTCGGCCCGCCGCCGTCGCTGACCCAATCGATCCGCAAGCCCTTGCCGGTCCATTCGGCCAGGCGTTGCTCGATCTCCTGGATCGCGTCACGCGGCACCCCGCGGGCATTCAGGGCCGGCTGCGGCTGCCAGGCCACGGGGCGGATATCGTCGGTCAGGAAATGTGCCAATCGCGATTCGCCGTGCTGGCGGAACAAGGCCACCAGCGCCTCGAAACTTTCGGGCACGGTGCCAGCCTCGGGGGGTTTTGCCTGAATCGGTGCCGGCAGCGTGGCATTTGGTGGCCGATCATTGGCCAGCGGTGGCCGGTCCGCAACGATTGGTTCCCCAGCCGGGGCCGCGTCCTGGATTTGGCGGATGAGCGCGCCGGGATCGGGCAATTCGGCGGCATGGCACAGCCGCAGCAGCGCCATTTCGGCGGCCTGCAGCGGCACCGGCGCCTGGCTCACCTCCTCCAGGCCTTTCAGCAGCAGCTGCCACAGCATCGACAGGCGCGGGAAGCTCAGCGCCTGTGCCCAGCCGTCCAGTGCCGCCTGTTCTTCGGCGGACAGTGCCGGGTCGCGGCGCGGCGCCATGCGCTGGCGGGTGATGCCGTGCACCAGCCCCAACAGCTCGCGCAGCAATTGCGCCGGATCCTGGCCCAGATCATATTGCCGGCCGAGCGCGGCCAGCATGTCGGGCACGTCGCCGGCCAGCACCTGCCCGAACAGCGCACGCACGGCACCGCGATCGGCCAGGCCCAGCATGTCACGCACGGTTGCCGCCGTGATCATCTCGCCCGAATGGGCGATCGCCTGATCGAGGATCGACAGGCCATCGCGCACGCTGCCTTCCGCGGCGCTGGCGACCAGCGCGACGGCATCGGCTTCAAACGCCACCCCCTCGGCCTCCAGGATGGCGGCGAAATGCGTGGCCAGCATCTCGGCGGGAATCCGCTTCAGATCGAAGCGCTGGCAGCGCGACAGGATCGTGGCCGGCACCTTGTTGACCTCGGTGGTGGCCATGATGAACTTCACGCCCGGCGGCGGTTCCTCCAGTGTCTTCAGCAGCGCGTTGAACGCCTGCTTCGACAACATATGGACTTCATCGATGATGTGGATCTTGTAGCGCGCCGAGACGGCGGCATAGCGCACGCCCTCGATGATTTCGCGCACATCATCGACCCCCGTATTGGACGCCGCGTCCATTTCCACGACATCCATGTGGCGGCCGGCGGCAATCGCTGTGCATGGCTCGCACACACCGCAGGGTGAGATCGTCGGGCCGCCCTGGCCGTCGGGGCCGATGCAGTTCAGCGTCTTGGCGATGATCCGCGCCGTGCTGGTCTTGCCGACGCCGCGCACCCCGGTCAGCAGCCAGGCCTGCGCCAGCCGGCCGCGCGCGATGGCGTTGGCCAGCGTCTGCACCATCGCCTGCTGCCCCAGCAGCGTGTCGAAACTGGCCGGCCGATATTTGCGCGCCAGCACGCGATAGGCTGCGGCGGCAGGCGGTGCTTCCAGACCGGGCAGGCTGATGGCGGATTCGTCGGGCATTGCCGTATCACTAGCGCAGGGGTGGAGGCCCGTCACGCCAGTCTTGCACTTTGCCCAGTCTCTTGCACTTCCTGCCGACTCTCGCCATATGCGCAGTGGGAGCTGGGCGGACAGAGCGCTCGCCAACCCGGTCAGGTCCGGAAGGAAGCAGCCGTAACGATTCCGGTCTGGGTCGTTCCCGGCTCCCACCCAACAAGATACATCAGCTTCAGCCGTTGCGGCGACTTGCCAGCGCAGCGCCGGGCGTGGCATGCCGCGATCGGGTCCTCGTTTTGCCGTGGTGGGTGCGCGCCGATGATCCTTGCCCAGACATTCCTGCTGCTGGCGGCACTGGTGCCGCCAGGGAAGCCGATTGCGGTCGCGGTGGAGGTGGCGCCCGGCGCGGTGAAATCGCGGGTGGCGTCGTTCGATCCGGCGATGTTGCGCCAGGCATTGGTGCGGGAATTGCAGGCATCCGGCGTCGCCATCGGCACATCGCCCGATCTGCTGCGGCTGGTGGTGCGGGTGGCGGCGGTCGATCCCGGCAACACGCTGGCGCTGGGGCAGACCGCCACGCTTTCGGCAACGGCGGAATTGCAACTGCCTGGCGAACCGAACCAGCCGGGGCAAAGCACGGCGCTTCCGCCGGCCAGTTGCGCCAATCAGGCCAAGTTCGGCCTGCTCAGCACACCGGGCCAGCGCGCGCGATTGGCGCTGAGCCGGTGCATCGATCAACTGGCCGGGCAGATCAGCGCGAGCGTGGCTGGCGGCAATGAAACCGTCGTGGTGCGTTGATCAGCCCGGAATGCTGAAATCATAGACACGTGCGGTCAGCGCGCCGCCGCCGCCGCTGACATTGCCGCCGGTAAGCGCCTGGATGAAGCCATATTCGCCGGGCGGCAACGCCTGGCTTGGCATCACCTTGAACACGCCGGGCCGCACCTGTTCGGTTTCAAAGGCGATGCGATCCTTGTCCATCACCCCCTGTTTGGAACCGGCGATGTTCAGGCTGCCCACCCGTGCTTCGCGGGCGCCCTTTTTCTCGGTAAATCGCACCAGGCTCAATTCGGCCGGGGAACTGGTCACTGATCCGGCGCCGGTTGTCCACACACTGGACGAGCCGACCGCGAGGTTGCGCGGCACGGATTCATCGAAGAACATATAGAAGATCGGCTGCGCACTGCCGGATCGCACCTTGGCATTCTGGCCGGGGATCGTCGCCTTGATACTCGCCGACGCAATCCCGCCGGTGAGGGCATAGCCGATGATACCACCGGTCTTGGCCTGATTCGAAGCCGTCGCCAGCATGCGGTACATGCGCTGATCGGATGGCCCGAACATGTAAACGCCAGGATAGTGCGGCACCGCGGGATCGGGCGAATCCATCGACAGTTCAGCGGCAGCTGCCGCCTTGGGCTCCAGCATGGCCGCCAGCACCGGCCCCGGCACGCCCTTGTTCTTCAGCGCAATCAACTGATCCGTGGACAGATCGAATTGGCTGGGGGAGGCCTTGATCTTGGCGACGACGGCTTCGGCCGGCAGCCCGGCATCGAGCAATTTCAGCACGGCTTCGTTGGTGAGCATTTCCTGGGCGGCAACGCCCGTGGTGACGAACGCCAGCGCACCAGCCACGGCCATGGCCATGATCATTTTCGAATTCATTTGCGCTTCCCGCTATTTACCGTTGGTTGACCCGCGCCCGTTGTGCCGTGGGTTACCGCGCTTGTCTATCGCGCCGCGCAATTGTCTCGACATGTGCCGCCGCTCAGCGGCTGTTGTCCATCACGCCGCGGGGCATTTTCACGTCCAGGCTGGTAATGTCGGCGGTCAGCTTGATCTGGCAGGCGAGGCGGCTCTGGCGGTTGGCGCCGGCGGCGAAATCCAGCATGTCTTCTTCTTCATCGCACGGCGGCGGCAATTTTTCGGTATCGCCGCCAACCAGATGCACGTGGCAGGTGGAGCACGCCATGGCGCCTTCGCAGGTGCCTTCCAGCGGCTGACCATTGGCCTGCGCGAGATCGAGCAGGCGGTCGCCGGCATTGGCCTGGACCATGGTTTCATGGCTGCCGTCGGCGGAGATGAAGCGGATGCGGATCATGACTGGCGATTCCCTGCGCCACTATTCCGCAAGATTGCGCTGCACTGCAACATTGATTTGTGACACGGCCGCATCAATCTCGGCTGGCGTGGTGAAGCGGCCGAAGCCGAGACGCAGACTGGCCTTGGCCGCCACATCGGAAAGGCCAAGCGCGGTCAGCACATGGCTGGGCCGGCCGGTAACGGCCGCGCAGGCCGAGCCGGACGAGATGGCGAGGCCGGGCAACTGGCTGAGCAGCGGCACGGCGACGCCGAGGAAGCTGAGATTGAGATTGCCCGGCCAGCGGCGCGTGAGGCTGCCGTTGACCTGCGTCTGCGCGGTGAGGCCGGCGAGCAGGCGGCTTTGCAGCGCGGCCGCGTGGGCATGATCGTCGGCCATGCGCGCCTTGGCGATGCGGGCCGCGGCGCCCAACCCGGCGATCAGCGCCGTGGGCAGGGTGCCGGAGCGGCCGTCTTCCTGGCCGCCGCCGTGCAGCAGCGGCGTGATCATCGTGAATGGCCGGCGATACAGCGCGCCGACGCCCTTGGGGCCGTAAATCTTGTGGGCGGTGATGCTCATCAGGTCGATGCGCATCGCCTCGACATCGATCGGCACCTTGCCGAAGCCTTGCGCCGCATCGACATGGAAGACGGCGCCGATGCCGTGCGCCAGTTCGGCGATGGCAGCGAGATCCTGAATCACGCCGATTTCATTGTTGACGGCCATCACGCTGACCAGCGCGACATCCTCACCCAGCGCGCGCGCCAGATCGCCCAAATCAACCAGGCCGTCGCTGCGCACTGGTACGATGGTGAGCTGGGCGCCGATGCTGGCCAGATAAGCTGCAGTTTCCAGCACGCTGCTGTGCTCGGTCGCCAAGGTGACGATGCGGCGGCGTGACTGGCCGGGTGCGGTCAGCAGGCCCTTGATGGCCCAATTGTTGCTTTCGGTGGCGCCGCTGGTGAAGGCGATGCTTTCGGGCGGGGCGTTGATCAATGCGGCGACGGCATCGCGGGCCAGTTCGACGGCGGCCTTGGCCTGATAGCCCCACAGGTGCGCGCTGTGCGGATTGCCAAATTGGCCGACACCCCAAGGCGCCATCGCCTCGGCGACGGCCGGGTCGAGCGGGGTGGTAGCACCATAATCAAGATAGAGCGGCAGGGTCATCCCCGGTGTTTTCGGCCCAATCGTGTGGCCATGGCAAGCCAGGCGGTGGTGAATGCGGCAATTTCGGCATCGGTGGTGGCTGCTGACAGGCTGACGCGAATGGCTTCGCTGGCGCCCTCGCGCAGGCCCATGGCGCCCAGCACATGGCTCGCCTTGACCTTGCCCGACGAACAGGCGGCGCCGGCGGAGACCATGAAGCCTTCGAGATCGAGCATCATCACCTGGGTGACGGCAGCCACGCCGGGCAGGCCGATGCTGCTGATGTGCGGCAGGCGCGGCGCGGTGCGGCCGTGGATGATCGCGCCGGCGGCCAGCAATTGCGCTTCCATGGCGTCGCGGCGCCGCGCCACATCGGGCCAGTGGTGCACCTGCGCCACCGCAGCGCCAAAGCCGGCGATGCCGGGCAGATTGGGGGTGCCGCCGCGAAAGCCGCGCTCCTGTCCGCCGCCGCGCAGGAGCGGGTTGAGACTGTCCGGCCGCTTGGCGATCAGCGCACCGACGCCGGCTGGGCCACCCAGTTTGTGGGCCGAGATGGCGAGAAAATCGGCTTCGGCGGGCAGCGGGATCTTGCCGGCAGCCTGCACGCAATCGGCCAGCAAAAACCCGCCGGCGCTGTGGGTGAGCGCCGCAATCTCGGCCAGCGGCTGGATGACGCCGGTTTCGTTGTTGCCGGCCTGCACTGCCACCAGCGCCGGGCCGGCGCTCAGCGCGGTCCGCAGTGCGGCGAGATCGAGAATGCCGCTCGGCTCGACGGGCAGCAGCTTGATATCGGGGCAGGCGTGCAGCACGGCGCTATGCTCCGTGGCGCTGGCCAGGATCGGCAGGCGCGCCGTGGCATGGGCGGGGTGGCGCGCACCGTGCAGGGCTGTGCCGAGCGCTTCGGTGCCGCCGCTGGTGAAGATGATCTGTTCGGGCGCGACGCCGGCAAAGCGTGCCACGGCATCACGCGCGCGTTCCAGCAGATCATGCGCAGCGCGGCCGCCGGCGTGCACGCTGGCGGGGTTTCCGGCGATGCCGAGCGCCGCGGTGATGGCAGCTACGGCGGCAGCGCACACCGGGGTGGTGGCGGCATGATCGAGATAGATGCGGCTTTTCATTGCATGCAGGCCATGGCGGACCATATAGGATATGCCGTTAAAATTGCGCCTATCCAAGGAAACATATGCCTGAAGTAATCCTCACTGGCCCGGAAGGCCGCCTGGAAGGCCGTTACCAGCCCGGTACGGCGCCGCGCGCGCCCGTAGCCATCATCCTGCAGCCGCACCCGGCGCAGGGCACGATGAACCACCCGATCGTGCTGGCCATGTATCAGACCTTTGTGAAGCGCGGCTTTGCGACGCTGCGGTTCAATTTCCGTGGGGTCGGGCGCAGCCAGGGCACGTTCGACAACGGCATCGGCGAATTGTCGGATGCCGCAAGCGCGCTGGATTGGTTGCAGCAGTTCAATCCGGAAGCCCACACCACCTGGGTGGGCGGGTTCTCGTTCGGCGCGTGGATCGGCATGCAATTGCTGATGCGCCGCCCGGAAATCAAGGGCTTCATCTCGATCGCGCCGCCGGCGAACATGTATGATTTCACCTTCCTGGCGCCGTGCCCATCGAGCGGGATCATCGTGGACGGTGAGGCCGATGAAGTGGTGCCGACATCAGCGGTGCAGAAGCTGGTCGATAAATTGAAGACCCAGCGCCACATCACCATCGATCACAGGACGATCCCGGGGGCGAACCATTTCTTCCAGAACGAGATGGACCTGCTGATGGGTGAGGTGGATGCGTATCTGGACATGCGGCTGGCGAACGGCGGGCGGTAAAGGCATTTGTGACGGCGGGCGGCACCCCTCCGTCGCCCTACGGGCGCCACCTCCCCTTGAAGGGGAGGAACTGATTGATCCTCCCCTTCAAGGGGAGGTGCCGAGCGCAGCGAGGCGGAGGGGTCGCGTCAGGCCAGCCGCCCACCCACCGTTGGCTCCGGCACGCCCGTCGTCTCCGGCCAACTGAGCGGTTTGCCGTCCAGCACCCGCACGGCCAGCCAGGCGAAGGCTTCGGCCTCCAGCGCGTCGCCGTTCCAGCCGACAGCTTCCACCGGATCGCAGGCGACGCCGCAGCGGGCGGCGATTTCGGCCATCAGCACCGGGTTGAGCCGCCCGCCGCCGGTGATCAGCAGGCGGCCAATCGGCGGCACATGCCCCAAGGCCAGCCGCACGGTTTCGGCAGTGAAAGCGGTGAGCGTGGCGGCACCGTCGCCGGGTGAGAGCCCCCGGCACGCGCCGATGTCCCAGGCATTGCGGTCCAGCGATTTGGGCGGCGGGGCGTCGAACCAGGGATTGTCGGCAAGGCTGTGCAGCACATTGTCGTGGACGCTGCCGCTCGCCGCGACGTCGCCGTCTGCATCGTAATTGCGGCCGGTGTGGGTGCGCACCCAATCGTCGATCAGGGCGTTGCCGGGACCGGTGTCGAAGCTGCCCCAACGGCCATCGTGCGCAAACCAGGTGAGATTGCCGACGCCGCCGAGATTGAGCACAGCCAGTGGCCGACCCAGGTCTTCGGAGCGGGCGCGGTGATAGCCCGGTGCCAGCGGCGCGCCCTGGCCGCCGGCAGCGACATCGGCGGTGCGGAAATCATAGGCGACGGGGATATGCGTCGCGATTTTCAGCGTGGCACCGTCGCCGATCTGCCAGGTCCATTTGCGATCGGGCCGGTGCGCCACGGTCTGGCCGTGGAATCCGATCACCGCCACGTCATTGCGGCTGGTGTGGGTGGCGGCAAGCAGGCGGTGCACGGCCATTGCATGCAGGCCGGTCGATTCCTGTTCGACCGCATCGATCAGCGGATCGCGGCCCGGCGCATGAAATTCCAGCGCGCGGGCGACGGCGCTGCGCAGGCGGTGGCGAAAATCAGGCTCGTAGGGGAAGAACATGAAGGCGCGCGGGGTGACGGCGCCTTCCCCGTCGGTTTCGATCAGTGCGGCATCGATGCCGTCCATGGAGGTGCCGGACATCAGGCCGATGGCAAGTCTCGTCGTCATGGACCTAGCCTAGCGTGCTGCGCGGCGGCTGGCCATGGCGGTATCACCGGCTTATGTTGCGGCCATGCGCATGATCCTTGCTGCCTTGTTGCTGGCCAGTCCGGCCGCTGCCAACCCGCTGGCCGATCTGGTGGCGGGCCGCGATGCGCGCTCGCCGCAATTGTCGGGCGTGATCGCGGTGGTGGCCACCAGGGACAAGATCGTGCGCGCCGAGGCCCATGGCATGGCCGAGATCGGCGCCGACCGGCCGTTGACGCCGGACAGTGTCGTGCGGGTCGCGTCGATTTCCAAGCTGGTGGTCGCCATCGCAGTGTGGCGGCTGGTGGAGCAGGGCAGGCTTGATCCCGATGCCGATGTGTCGGCCGTGCTGGGCTGGCGGTTGCGGCATCCGGCGCACCCTGACACCAAGGTGACGCTGCGCCAGCTGCTCAGCCACACCAGCGGCATTGTCGACGGGCCGGGGTATAGTTTCCCGCTGGAGGACCGGCTGCAGGACCGGGTGACGGCGGCGCACTGGGGGCCAGGCGCGCCGGGTGGGCGGTTCGAATATGCCAATCTGAATTATGGCATCATCGCCAGCGTGATGGAAAAGGCCACCGGCGAGCGCTTTGATCGCCTGATGACCCGGCTGGTGCTGGCGCCGCTGAAGATCGATGCCGGCTATAACTGGCAGGGCGCATCGGATGACGCAGTGCGGCGTGCAGCGGTGCTGTATCGCAAGGGCCAAGATGAAAAGGCGTGGGACACGGCCGGGCCATGGGTGGCGCAGGTCGATGATCTGCATGGCCAGCGCAGCGCGTGTCCGGTCAGCAGCCGGATAAGCGGCGGGGCGGGCTGCGATCTGGCGGCCTATCGGCTGGGGGCGAATGGCACGATGTTTTCGCCGCAAGGCGGGCTGCGCATCAGCCTGAATGATCTGGCGCGTATCGGGCAATTGCTGCTGCGTGGCGGCGAAATTGGCGGCGTGCGCTTGCTGAAGCCGGCGACGGTGAAGGCGATGTTCACGCCGGTGTGGCAGGCCGGGGGCGCGGTGCCCGGCGATGATTATCAGGGCCAGATGCTGTGTTACGGTGCCGGGCCGCAATGCCTGTCGGGCCGGGCTGGCGCCAGTGATCAGCCGGTTGCAGGCGCGGCCTGGTGGGGGCATCTGGGGGAGGCCTATGGCTTGCTGGCCGGCCTGTGGGTGGACCCGAAGGGCGGCCGGGTCATGGCTTATGCCCTGACCGGCAGTGCCGACGATCCGTTCAAGGCGCCCAAGCTGAAATCCGCTTTCTCTGCCCCGGAAGACATCATCATGGCCGAACTTGCGCAACCTTGACTGACCTGGAGATTATTACCGCCGAATTGCAGGCTCGCGATCGTGATCGCTGGTTGGCGTGCCTTTATGCGCCGGCCAGCGCCCGCGCGGGGTTGATCGCGCTGTTCGCGCTCGATTGCGAACTGGCGCAATTGGTGGCGAGCACCACCGAGCCGATGCTGGGCGAGATCCGCCTAGCCTGGTGGCGGGAGCGGCTGGAGGAACTGGATGAAGGCCGCGCGCCGGCGCAGCCGCTGCTGCTGGCGCTGCGCGATCATGCGCTGCCGGTGCTGCGCGGTGCCGAACTGGCCGGGCTGGAAGATCGCTGGCTGGCGTTGATCGGCAGTGACGCGGTGCCGGCGGCGCATGTCGAGGGCGGCGGGTTGCTGTTTGCCCTGGCGGCACGGTTGCTGGCCGGGGAAGAGAGCGCGGATGAGGGCGGGAATGAGGGTGGCGCGCGCGCCTTGGGCCGGGCGTGGGTGCTCGGTGAACCCGCGGTTCGGGTCGCGGCCCCGCTGCGGCCGCTCTCTGGGCTGGTGGCGCTGTCGGCGCGCGATGCGGCGCGCAGCCGGGCGGGATTGCCGCGGGAGGCGCGCGGCAGCCTGGCCCGGCAATGGTTGCTGTTGAAGGCCGTTGCATTCGGGCGCTGAACCGGCTTATCCGAACGATACAGGGTCTGGCGATGAAGGAGGCGTTATGCGCCGCATCCTGGGCTTTATGGTCGCGTTATTGGGCCTGCTCGGCGCCGGGCTGATCCTGTGGCGCGCGCCGCCGGTGACGGCACCTGCGGTGGCACTGGCGGTGCCGGCTGCCGATGCCGCCGGTGTGGCGGCCACATCCGCGCCGCCGCCTGCCGCGCCCGACGCGCCCGATGCGCCGCTGGATCGCGAGGCCAGGCGCCTGGCGCGCTATGACAAGGATGCCGATGGCCAGGTCAGCCGCGCCGAATTTCTGGTCAACCGGCGCAAGGCGTTCGACAAGGCGGATCGCAACCGGGATGGCCGGCTGGATTTCGAGGAATTTGCCGCAGCGACGGCCAAGAAATTCGCAACCGCCGATCGCAATGGCGATGGTCGGCTGAGCCCGCAGGAATTTGCCGCCACCGCCGTCAAGCGCACGCCCAAGCCGGCCTGTGTCTGCCCGGTGCCGGCGGAAGAGTGAAGGCGGTCATGCGGCCAATCGGTACACGCGCGCTGCGGTGCCGCTGAACAGCGCGGTTTTTTCATCGGGGCTGGCACCAGCGGCCAACAATTTGAGCGCATTCCACAACGTCGCATAATCGCAGGTGCCGCGATCGACCGGGAAATTGCTTTCGAACATGCAACGTTCCGCCCCGAACGCCGTCACGGCTGTCTCGATCCACGGCCGCCAGTCCTCGGCCAGCGTCGCCGCCGTCGCCATCGGTTCGGCCATGAAGCTGGCAAAGCCGCCGAACGGCATCGCCAGCCCGCCCAGCTTCATCACCACATTGGGGCAGGCCGCCAGCGCGCGAATATTGGCTTCCCAGGCCGCGAAATCGGCATCGCGCCGCCCGGCATGGCTGGCGATGCCCAGGGGCGTGCCGAGATGATCGCACACGATCTGCAACTGCGGCATGGCCTGCGCCATTTCGACCAGCTCCGGCAATTGCGGCGCCAGCAGCCAGCAATCATAGCTCAGGCCCGCCGCTGCCACTTCGGCAAGGCCAGCGCGGAACTGCGCATCGCCGAGCAATCCTAGCCGGGGTCCCTGCAAGAAACCCAGCACGTCTGGATCCGCATCCCACGACACCGAATGGCGGATGCCGCGCAAGCGATCCGGTGCCGCTGCCCGGTGCGCCACCAGCACCGGCGCCACCCCGGCGCCCAGGGTGAGATCGGCGTGCGCGACAATGCCGGCACAGGCGCGCGCCGGGCCGTACATCCCCGAAGCGCTCATCGCCGCGACGCCATTGACGAACTCCGTCTCACCAACCGGGCGCAGGGCATCGGGTGCATCGGCGCGATAATAGGCGCCGCATTCCACGAACACGCTGGCCACGACATTGTGACCGCTGCCGAAATCGCCGAGCAGTTCGGGCAGCAGATAGAGCGGTGAAAGCGCGATGGCGCGCACGAAATCATGGCTTGCCGGGATGTGCGGCAGCCGCTGGCGCAGATCCCACAGATGGTGGTGCGGATCGATGATCGGCAATTGCGGTTCGATGATGTCGGCCATGTGATCCCCCATTCGGGTCCCGATGATGACCGGAACTGCGGAAATCGCGACTGGCGCATTTGCGGGCTGGCGCCGCCAAACAGTACCAAAGAGTCGCACCCTATCCTTTTGGACCCGAGCGCTATGCTTCTTATACAATTGTAAACCATAGCGTCGTAGGCGACATGCCTGCGTCTCCATTCGAAACAGGGTCCCCAGAATGTCAATCCGTTCAGCCGCTTGCGCGGTCGCTATCGCGTGTGCCTGGCTCCAGCCGGCCTCGGCTACGGTTTATTCCAAGGTCCTGTCTCAGACGATTTCCTTCAGCCAGAGCTTTTCCACCACGTCGCAATATACGGGGAACACCAGCAACACGATCCTGCTCGGCCCGTCGCCGATCATCAATTTCAACAGGTTCAATGCCGTTGGCAGCCAGGGCCAGGCGCTGACCCTCACTGGGATTCGCATCTCGGTTGATCGCGCCCTGACCGGCTCCATCACTTTAGACAATGGCTCCGGCAACGCCCGCACAGGCACCCTGCAGTTCGAAGTCGACAGCACGCTGAGTGCGGGTTCGCTGTTCACCCTGACCGATCAGGCCGGCAATGCCGCGATCGATATCAACATCCCACGACAATCCCAGGGCGGTCTTGGCCTCGCCGATGTCAACACGGCGGCATCCAACGTCTTCACACCGTCAAGCTTCACGCCCTATGTCGGCACTGGCACGATTTCTGTCACACATTCGATCAGCAATTTCCTGTCGAGCGTGTTCCTGACAAGCGGCGGGTCTGGCAGCCTGTCCGGTACGGCATCCGGAACGGTATCGGGCAATTTCACCATCGAGTATCTTTATGACGATCCCATCCCGGAACCGGCGAGCTGGGCGATGCTGCTGGCTGGCTTTGGCCTGACCGGCGCAGCGATGCGCCGGGCACGTGCGCTTCAGAACGCCTGATCGGGCGGCCGCCGCCCAGCCTGCCACGCACGATCACCCACCGCGTCACGCGCTGTTACCACTTCGCCAGCGCTCAGCCGGATTGCCACTGCGCCCGTGGCCCCCAAGCCGGCGCGGTCCAGCTTCAGCCAGCGCGGCTGGCACCAGATCGGCAGGCGTCGGTCCGACACGACGATATCGGCCGCTGCGCAGGCCGGGGCCATGGTTTCGCGCGGGATCAGCGCCGCGCTGGTGGTGGCCAGCACCCGCCAGCGCCGCAGCCCCCGAACGATATCCACCATACAGCTATCGGGCGAGCAGCGCGCGACACCCGTCTGGCCCAGCCATAGCGCCGCATCGGCATCGGCGCCGATGCTCTCGCTCCATATGCTCAGCAGATAATCGCCCACCCGTTCGCGGCTGTGCGCCAACCGGCCATCGCTCATCCGCAGCGCCATATGCCGGCCATCGCCGCTGACCAGCATGTCGGGCAGCGGCGCCGTCCGCGCGATCAGCACCGCCGCCACGATCGGCACCAGCCCCCACCAGCGCATCCGCGTCTGCCACAGCGCCAACCACAGCCCGCCGGCGGCGCCCAGGGCAAAGGCCGGCGCCGGCACGACCCCGGTGATGACGGCGCCGGGCAGGGCAGCGGTGAAATCGGCCAGATTGATCAATTGCTGCATCGCCCAGCCGGCCAGCGGCCACAGCAGCCCCAAACCCAGCGCCTCGGCGAACAAGGCCAGCATCAGCGACGGCAGCACCACAAAACTGGTGAATGGGATCGCGATCAGATTGGCGCCGATGCCGTACAGCCCGCCGCGCCCGAAATGATAAAGCCCGATCCCCGACAGCGCCAGTTCCGCCACCAGTCCGCTGGCCAACAACGCCGCGGCCCCGCGCACCAGGGCACGCCACCATGGTTCATCTTCACGCGCCGCTGCCAGCCAGCGGCCCAGATTGCTTTCATAGAGCGCGACAATGCCGATCACCGCGGCAAAGCTGAGCTGAAAACTCGCGCCGAGCAGCACTTCGGGCCGCACCAGCAGGATCGCCAGCGCCGCTGCGCCGAGCAGTCGCAATGAAATCGCCTGCCGGCCGAGCATCATGCCGAGCACAACGATGCTTGCCGCAATCGCGGAGCGCACGGTTGGCACCTGCGCGCCGGCCAACAACGTATAAGCGACACCCGCCAGTGCGCCGATGCCGAGCGCGATGGTCGGCACCGGCACCCGCAGTGCGAGCCACGGCCACAGCGCCAGCAACATCCGCGCCAGCAGCGCCACGCCGCCCACCACCACTGCGATGTGCAGGCCCGAAATGGAGAGCAGATGCGCGAGGCCCGAATCGCGCATCGCCTGGGTTGCCGGCATCGGGATGGCGCGTTGCTGCCCGGTGACGAACGCCGCCGCCATTGCGCCGGCCTCGCCAGGCACCCGCGCCACGATCATCGCCTGCAAGCGCGCGCGCACCCCATCCAGCCACAGCCGGGGACCCGGCGGCGGCAGCGCGAGCAGCGTGACCGGCCCCAGCACCACGCCAGTGGCCCCGATGCCATCGAACCACGCCCGCCGCGCCAGATCGAGGCCGCCGGGCACCGCTGCACCGGCCGGTGGTGACAACAGCCCACGCACCCGCACCCGCGCGCCCACCGGCACCGGGGCTGCGGCGCCGCGCAGGGTCAGCCGCGCCCGCGCGACGCCGCCGGGCAAGGCGCCGTCCACGGCCGCCAGTACCAGCCGCTGGCCACCGCCAGCCAGCGGCTCCACCGCTGCGACCTGCGCGTCGAAGGTCGCCACGACGCGTTCGGCAAGCACGGCATGCGCAGTGCCGGCCACCCGCGCCTCCACCGCCGCCATCCCGGCCAGTGCAAAGCCCGCCGCCAGCGCCAGCGGCCGCAGCCCAGAAATAGCGCTGCCCGCCAGCACCGCCAGCAAGCCCAGGGCTGCTGCTGCCCGCCACGCCGCCCAGGGCAGCGCGAACCACAGCAAGATGCCGGCGGCCAGCGCCACCGGCAGCCACAGCGCCAGCCGGTCGCGTTCCGCGCTCAGCCAGTCGTTCCAGGCATGCTGCAACTGCCCGGCAAGCCTGGCGGCGATTTGTGTGGCCTGTGCCCTTCTGCTAACCACCTTATCGTTCCGTGTGCCCCTCCCCGGCCACGACCCTTGGATCACAGATTGGACGAAACGCGCATGAGCGCAACCGACATTGATATGGGCAAGGTGGTTACCAGATTCGCGCCATCGCCCACCGGCTTCCTGCACATCGGCGGCGCCCGCACCGCGCTGTTCAACTGGTTGTTCGCGCGGCACCATGGCGGGGAATTCCGCCTGCGCATCGAGGATACGGATCGCGCCCGCTCGACCGAACCGGCGATTGCCGCAATCCTGGACGGCATGGCCTGGCTGAACCTGAGCCATGATGGCGAGATCGTCTATCAATTCAGCCGTGCCGCCCGCCACGCCGCGGTCGCGCACCAATTGCTCAGCGCCGGCCTCGCCTATCGCTGCTACGCCACCCCGGCCGAGCTGGAGGCGCTTCGCGCGGCCCAGCGCGCTGCAAAGCAGCCGATGCGATATGATGGCCGCTGGCGGGACCGCAGCGATTTCCCGAACGACCAACCCTATGTGATCCGCCTGAAGGCGCCGCGTGAAGGCGCCGTTACCATCGCAGATCTCGTGCAAGGCGACGTCACGGTCAACAACGCCGAGCTTGATGATTTCGTGCTGCTGCGTTCCGATGGCACGCCGACCTACATGCTCGCCGTGGTCGTGGATGATCACGACATGGGCGTCACCCACGTGATCCGTGGTGACGATCATCTCAACAACGCCTTCCGCCAACTGGCGCTGATCCGCGCGCTTGGTTGGCCTGAGCCGATTTATGCGCATATTCCGCTGATCCACGGCACCGATGGCGCCAAGCTTTCCAAACGCCATGGCGCGCTCGGCGTCGATGCCTATCGCGACGAACTGGGCATGCTGCCCGAAGCGGTTGAAAATTATCTGCTGCGGCTGGGCTGGGGCCATGGCGATGCCGAGACCATCAGCCGCGAACAGGCGGTGTCATGGTTCGATCTGGCTGGCGTCGGCCGCTCGCCGTCGCGCTTCGATCAGAAGAAGCTGGAAAATCTGAACGGGCATTATCTGCGTGCCGCCGACGATGCCCGGCTGGTTGCGCTGATCACCCCGCGGATGACTGCGGCATTGGGCCGCGACCTTCACGAAAGTGACATAAATCTGTTGCAGCGCACAATGCCGGAACTGAAGAAGCGCGCCAGCAACCTCAATGATTTGGCAGCAGGCAGCCTTTTCTATCTTCGCAGCCGCCCAATTCCCATGGACGAAAGCGCAGCCAAGCTGCTAGCCTCTGCGGCGTCTGGGCTGCTTGACCGTGCCCGGACACGATTCGCCGCTCAGCCTGACTGGACGGCAGCCGCGCTGGAACAGGCAGCTCGGGCAATGGCAGACAGCGAGGGCCTGAAGCTCGGCCAGATCGCCCAGCCGTTGCGCGCTGCCGTAACCGGATCGGCCCAATCCCCCGGACTGTTCGAGGTCCTGGAGGTGCTGGGCCGTGACGAGGTGCTGGGGCGGATTGATGATGCGCTAAATTCTGGCGCGCTGGAACAACCAAAGAGGATCCTGGGATGAGCACGGCCAACATCAGCATCGAAGGCATCAGCGGCGATTATCCGGTGCACACCGGCAGCATCGGGCCGGAAGTCATCGATATCCGCAAGCTGTACGCCAACACTGGCCGCTTCACCTACGATCCCGGCTTCACCAGCACGGCGAGTTGCGAATCCAAGATCACCTATATCGACGGCGACGAAGGCGTGCTGCTCTATCGCGGCTATCCGATCGAGCAATTGGCTGAACAATCCAGCTTCCTGGAGGTCGCGCATCTCCTGCTGAATGGCGATCTGCCCAATGCCGCGCAAAACGTCGAGTTCACCCGCAACATCACCCGCCACACGATGATCCACGAACAGCTCGCCCAATTTTATCGCGGGTTCCGGCGCGATGCCCACCCGATGGCGATCATGTGCGGCATCGTCGGTGCGATGGCAGCATTCTATCACGACAGCACCGACATTCACGATCCCCAGCAGCGCGTGATCGCTTCGCACCGGATCATCGCCAAGATGCCGACCCTGGCCGCCATGGCCTATAAATATTCGATCGGGCAGCCGTTCCTCTATCCGGACAACAGCCTGTCGTTCGCCGGCAATTTCCTGCGCATGACCTTTGGCGTGCCGGCCGAACCCTATGTAATCGATCCGATCGTCGAAGACGCGATGGAGAAGTTGCTGATCCTGCAGGCCGATCACGAACAGAATGCTTCCACCTCCACGGTGCGTCTGGCCGGTTCGTCGGGGGCCAACCCGTTTGCCTGCATTTCGGCCGGCATCGCCTGCCTGTGGGGCCCGGCGCACGGCGGCGCCAACGAAGCCGCCCTGAACATGCTGCGCGAAATCGGCCGGCCGGAGCGGATTCCGGAGTATATTGCCCGCGCCAAGAACAAGGATGATCCGTTCCGCCTGATGGGCTTTGGCCACCGCGTGTACAAGAATTACGATCCGCGTGCCAAGGTGATGGCCAAGGTCGCCAAGAATGTGCTGGACCGGATGGGTATCAGCGATCCGATCTTCGATGTCGCCCGCGAACTCGAACAGATCGCGCTGAACGACCCCTATTTCATCGACAAGAAACTCTATCCCAACGTTGATTTCTATTCTGGCGTCGTGATGTCGGCGATTGGTTTCCCCACTTCGATGTTCACCGTGCTGTTCGCGATTTCGCGCAGCGTCGGCTGGATCGCGCAGTGGACGGAAATGATGGAGGACCCGGAGCAGAAGATCGGCCGCCCGCGCCAGCTCTACACCGGCCACGATCGCCGCGAATATGTGCCGCTCAGCGCCCGCGGGTGACACGGCGGGCTGAGCCATTTGCCGAATCTTTGCAGATGGTCCGTTAAGAAGGGGCTGCCGGCTTGAACGGCGGCCCCTTTTCCTGTTTGGATTGATGGATGGACGAGGTTTTCACATCGCCACCGCCGCGCCGCTGGCCGTGGATCATCGCGATCATCGCCAGCCTGGCGTGGGCGGCTGGTATCGGCATGGGCTGGGCTGTCTACACCGGGCAGGTCGTGCTTGATGCCGCCGCCACTCCGCTGATCATTGCTGGCCTCGCGCTGCTGGCGCCGCTCGCCGTGATCTGGCTGGCCATGCTGCATTTGCGCGACGCTGGCGCCATCGCCGCGATTCGTGCCGAAGCCGCCGAAACCCGCAGCCGCCTGGCCGCCATCGACGTGGAGCGCAGCGCCGCCGCCCTGGCCGCGCTGGAGGCGCAGCTCGACACCGCCGCCACCCGCCTCGCCGGCCTCGCCTCGCCCATCGCCGGCCACAGCAACATGATTGAAACCGCTGCGGCCGGCCTGGACGGCGCCAACAGCCGGCTGGCCACCACCGTCGCCGCCGCGGTCGCCGCCAGCAGCGATGTTGCCGGCGCCGTGCCCGCGGCCACCGCACAGGGCGAAGCGTTGATCGATCTGCTGTCCCGCGCCGACAACCAGTTGCGCAAGCAACTTGCCGAAACCGAAACCCTGCTCGCCAGCCTCTACACCCGTGCCAGCGAAGCCGAAGTCGAAGCGCGCAACGCCGCCGAAGCCAGCCGCAACAGCCTGGATGCGATGGCCGAAGCTGCCACCCGCGCCCAGGCTGCCGTCGCCGCGCCGCTCGCCGAACTGAACACCGCGCTGGACAGCGCCTTCACCCGCACCACCGGCGCCGTCGATCTGGCGCGCGACGCCGTGCACACCCACACCAGCGCGATGCTTGCCAGCCTCGATCAGGCGCGCACTACCCTCGATCATATCGGCGGTGAAGCGGCCCGCGCGCTCGATGAGCGGCTCGGCCAATTGCAGGCGCTGGCCACCCGCGTCGCCGGCGAAATCGCTGCCGCCGGGCAGAATGCCACGGCGCTGGTCACCGATCTGGGCGGCCGCGTGGAGGCGCTTGAACAGCGGCTCGGCGCCGCCATCGCCAGCAACAGCGCCGCGCTTGGCACGCTTGACGATGGCATGGGCCGCGCCGCTGCCACCGCCGATGGGTTGGCCAGCCCGATCGGCAGCGCCGCCGCCGCGCTCGCCGCCGTGCAGGCGCAGCTTGAGGCGATGGGCCTTGAGGCCGGCCAGACCTTGGCGATGCTCGATGAACGCCTGCCGGCCAGCACGCCGATGCTGGCCGCGCTCGGCGAACGCCTGGCCACGCTGAAAACCGAAGCGCTGGCGCTGGCCGCGCCGATCGAGGCCAGCGGCAACAGCATGGATGCCGCCACCGACCGCCTTGGCCTGGCCAGTGAAACGCTGGCCGCCAGCAGCGCCGATCTTGCCGCTGCCATTGCCGCCGCGCAGGACCAGCTGGTTGCCATGGAGGAGAGCACCAGCCGCCTCGCGTTGACCACCTCGGGCGACCTGATCGAAAGCTTCGGCCGCGTCCGCGAAGTCGCCCAGGCCGCCGCCGGCGCCATGAAATCTGCGCTGCAGGGCGTGGTGGCAGAGGCCGAACAGGCGCTGGAGCGCGCTGCCATCGACAAGGCCGAAACCGCGTTTGCGCAGCCGATCCGGCTGCGCATCGATGAACTGGTCGCCGCCCAGGGCCGCGCCGGGGAGGCTGCGCAGGCTGCCGCTGAACGCGTCGCGCAGCGGCTGGCCGCGCTCACCCGCACCATCAGCGAGGTGGAGGCGCATGTGGACGCGGTGGAAACCCGCGCCGATGTCCGCGCTCGCAATGCGCTGGGCCGCAGAGCCAATGGCCTGATCGACAATCTGCAGGCCAGCGCCGTCGATCTGGCGCAGCTTCTGGATTTCGATATCGACGACAAGGCGTGGACCGATTACGCCGCCGGTGACCGCAGCGCCATCGCCCGCCGCCTCGCCGCCGGCCTCGATCACGGCGCCGGCCGGCAGTTCGTCCGCCATTTCAGTCACGACAGCGAATTCCGCAACGAAGCCAGCCGTTTCCTGAACGAATTCGAAGCGCTGGTCAGCGAGATCGTGCCGGATCGCGGCGGCGAGGCGCTGGGGGCGACGTTGCTGTCTTCCACATACGGGAAGCTTTATCTGGCGATTGGGCAGGCGGCCGGCCGATTCACCTGAACGGCGCTTTCGGCTGCCAGCCGCCCGGATCCATGTTACCAAGGCGCAGACAGGGAGAGCGGTATGGCACGCATCGTGGTGACTGGCGCGCGGCGCGGCATTGGCCGCGAGATCACGCTGACACTGGCCCGCGCTGGCCATGACGTGGTGGCCACCATGCGCGACGCCAGCGGCAGCGACCTTGCCGACATCGCCGCGCGGGAACATCTGTCGATCAGCCTGGCGACGCTGGATGTCGATGACGACGCATCTGTTGCCAATCTGTTTGCCCAGCCCGGCATGGCCGCAGTCGATGTGTTGATCAACAACGCCGGTATCCTGTCGATCAATGCCATGGAGGACGAAAGCATCGCCATGATGCAGGCGGTGATGAACACCAATTTCTTTGGCCCTGTCCGGTGCATGAAGGCCGTGGTGCCGGCGATGCGCGCGCGCGGTCACGGCCTGATCATCAACATTTCCTCGATCGCGGGGCAATTGGCGATCTTTTCGCACAGTGCCTACGGCCCATCGAAATTTGCGCTGGAAGCGGCAAGCGAGGTGCTGGCGCAGGAAGTGGCGCCGTTCGGCGTGCGGGTCGCTTTGGTCGAACCGGGGATCATCGCCACCGATATGGCCGTCGCCAATCTGCCGCAGCCGCGCACCGACAGTGCCTACCCGCATGGCCGGCGCATGGCCGCGCTGAATGCCGACGCGAAAAATGCCACTTCGCCCGCGGTGGTGGCGGGTGCGGTGCTCGATATCGTCAGTGGCCGCAACACGGCCTTCCGGACGCGGTGCGGCCAGGATGCCGACATGTTTCTGGCCATGCGCCGCGGCATGAGCGACGAAGCCTGGATCGCCATGAGTGACACGCTGGACGACGAGCTGTTTTTCGGGCGCATGACGGCGGCCATGCAAGGCTGATCACCCGCCATCTCGATAGAAATGGTGGATTTGACAAGGAATCCGGCTGCTTGCCGACAACATGCGAAGTTGGATCGGCAGGATCGTCCGACGGCGGCAAAGAAGGTTCCGAATCCGCCCGCCGCTCATCGCGTGACGAAGTTGAGCGGGGCAGCATTATTCCTTTGGATGCGCATCGAAACTATGACCAGTCTTCTCACGAAGGACGGCATCAGATCATCAATCGATACCAGCCCATCCTTCCTGAGAAGGGCGAGCGTGTGGCGTACCCGGTTGCACCGGTTACCGGCGGCATGGCAGACACTGTCCAGTCGATCGGCATTATTGGCGCCATACGGCCATTGGCGCCGGCCATGTCGCCCGCCAGACCAGCGGCGCGCATCGCGCTGCGCGATGCCACGCACGAAATTCACACCCGGATGCATCTGCACCCGGCACTGGCGCGTCTGGCGGCCGGAACCATCACCGCTGCCGAATATCGCGCAGTGCTGGCGCGCAGTCTTGGCTTTTATGCGATTGCCGAACCGGTCCTGGGCCTGGCTGGCCGCTTGACCGACTGCCTGGCCGTGGATCTGGCTGAACTTGGCTTCAGTCCGGCCATGATCGCTGATCTGCCGCGCTGCGCGCCCCTGGCCATTGCCGACGCGCCGGCCGTGATTGGCGGACGTTATGTGCTGATCGGGGCGTCGATGGGCGGCAAGGTGATGGCGCGCGCTCTGGCCGCGCGCCGCGATGGTGGCCCTGCGTTGCCGGTGCGGTTCCTGACCGCATTGAGCCAGAATGATTGGGCGCAATTCACCGCCAGTCTCGACGAAAATTTGCCCGATGCCGCGTCGCGAAACCGCGCGGCCGTGGCGGCAGCGGCAATATTTGCCGTCTATGAAAATTGGATGGCGTGGCATGCGTAGGCAATCGGCAGCGGCGATCGACACGACCAATTGCGACCGCGAGGCGATCCATATTCCCGGCGCGATCCTGCCGCATGGCGCCATGCTCGCGGTCAATCCGGCGACGTTGCTGATCGAACAGCTTGCCGGCGATACGGCCGGGTTGCTGGGCCGGGATGCAGCGGCGCTTGCCGGGGCGCATCTTTCGGCGCTGTTCAGCGCCGCGCAGATAAATCGGCTGCAGTTGTCGATGCAGAATTACAGCCTGTCGCGCCCGCGGCATCTGCTCGATCCCATGATGCGGGTGATGGCCGAACGGCCGATCGATGCCAGCGTTCACCTGAGCGGCGACGTGCTGGTGATCGAAGTCGAGGATGCCGATCTGGCCAATCGCCATGCCGTCGATCCGCTGGCCTGCGTGCAGGACATGATCGACGGGCTGGGCGATACCCCCGATCTTCAGGCCTGTTGCCAATTTGCCGCCGAACGGGTGCGTTCGGTGACCGGCTATGACCGGGTGATGGTCTATCGCTTCATGCCGGATGGTTCGGGCTGGGTATATGCGGAATGCCGTCAGGACCGCCTCACGCCGTTTCTGGATTTGCATTATCCGGCTTCGGATATCCCCAAGCAGGCCCGCGCGCTCTATCTGAACAGCTGGCTGCGCCTGATCACCGAAGTCGATTATACGCCGGCACCGTTGCAACCGCCGGTCAATCCCCGCACGGGATCGCCGCTCGACATGAGCTTCGCCACGCTGCGCGACGTTTCTGCGGTCCACCGCGAGTATCTGCGCAACATGGGTGTCGATGCGTCGATGTCGATCTCGATCATCGTGGCGGGCGAATTGTGGGGTTTGATTTCCTGCCATCATTGCACGCCGCGCCGGCTGCCGCGGCATCTGCGGGCGGTGTGCGAGCTGTTCGGATCGATGTTCTCGTTGCAGCTCGAGGCGCGGCTGCGGGCCGAGCAACTGGAAATGCGGCTGTTGTCGCGCGAAGCGCTGGCGAAGATCATGCAATCGCTGGCTCAGGAGGATGATTACGCAGCCGGGTTGATTTCCCAGCGACAGGCACTGGTCGATTATATCGCGGCGGGCGGCCTGGCGCTGCGAGCCGGGGAATCGCGCGGCGGGATCGCGATCCGCGTGAACCATGGCGTCACCATGCTGGGCGACACGCCGGACGACGATCAGATCAGCGCGCTGACCGACTGGTTGACGCAGAAGATGGAAAATTTCGAAGGCGTTTTTGCAACAGACCGGCTGAGCGAGATTTTCCCGCCGGCCAAGGCCTATACCAATGTCGCGGCGGGGCTGCTTGCCGTGTCCGTGTCACGCGAACCGCGCGATTTCATCTTGTGGTTCCGACCCGAGGTCGTCCAGACCGTGCGCTGGGGCGGGGACCCGGACAAGCCGGTCACCGTCGGCCCGAACGGCATCAGGTTGACCCCGCGCAAATCGTTCGAGGCCTGGACCGAAACAGTGGCCGGACGATCAAGCCCCTGGTCCCTGTCTGACAATGATGCAGCCTTCGATCTACGGGTGTCACTGCTCGAAATCGTGTTGCGCCGGATCGATGCAGCAGCGCGCGAACGGCTGCGGGCCTGGCAGCAGGAACAATTGCTGATGGCCGAACTGGACCATCGCGTGAAGAACACGCTGGCCAACATTCAGGCCATCGTGTCGCAAACCAGTCGCAGCGCCACCTCGCTGGAAGGCTTCACCGAAGGGCTTGACCGCCGTATCCGATCAATGTCGCGCGCGCACAGCCTGCTCACGAAAAGCCGGTGGGAAGCCGTTTCGTTGAAGACGCTGATCCTCGAGGAGCTGGATGCCTATAAATCGAGTAGCGCGAATTTCGCGTTGGTCGGGACCGACGTCATGCTGGAACCCAAGGCTGCGCTGGCGCTGTCGCTGGCCATTCATGAACTTGCAACCAACGCAGCCAAATTCGGATCGCTTTCGGTCGCCGGGGGGCGGGTTGATATCAATTGGCAGCTCGATACCGTCGGCGGGCTCAACCTGGTGTGGCAGGAAAGCGGCGGCCCGCCGGTCAAGACACCCAAGATGCGCGGCTTTGGCTCCACGTTGATCGAACGCGCGCTGGCCATGGAAACCGGCGGGCGTCCGACCCTGGCCTTTGAGCCTGCCGGCGTGAAATGCACGATCGCGCTGCCGGCATCGGCAGTTCATAAAGCCGTCGGAACAAGCATCGCGGTCACCATCGAACACAAGGCGCCCGTGGTGCCCGCAGTGCCGGTTATTGCTGACCCGCGCATCCTGATTGTCGAGGATTCCGCTCTGGTCGTGATGGTGCTCGAAGATGTGATGGCCGGCCTTGGCTGGGAGGTTGTCGGGCCTGCCTTGCGCCTGGTCGATGCGCTGGTGCTGGCGCGCGACGGGTCATTCGACGCGGCCCTGCTCGATATCAATCTGCATGGCGAGATGTCGTGGGATGTCGCGGCCATCCTCCAGGATCGCAACATCCCGTTCATCTTCACGACTGGTTATGACAGCGGCACGGTTCTGCCCCCCCGGTTCGAGAAGGCATGGGTGCTGGGCAAGCCATATAAATCCGCCGATATCGTCAGCGCGCTGCAAACCCTGCTGCGCTGAACCGGTCGCGCGCGCGACGCGGGCCATAGGGTTCAGCCCTGCGGCGGCACCGGCGCATAGGGGCCGCGCGTCCGCCAGAACGGCACATCATCCAGTTCCAGCCAGCCCCAGTGATAATTGGCCAGGAACAGTCCGAACAGCAGCGCGCTGATCAGGGTGGTCCAGGCCAGTTTCTTCGCGATCATCGGGTTGGCGGGGGCGGATTGGGCCTGGCCGGGGACGTCGGTGGTGCCGGCTTCGGCGTTGGTGCGCACGCCAAAGGGGAGGACGGCGAAGAGGGTGATCGTCCAGAACAGCAGATAGATGGCCAGCGCCGAGCCCAGTTTCATGCGTCAGGCTCGATTGCAAGCGGGTTGAAGGGGCCGACTCCCTCCCCCTTGCGGGGAGGGCGACTCGGCGTCAGCCGAGCGGGGTGGGGGTTCCTGGCCTTTCATACCAGAGGGGGTGACCCCCACCCCGGGCCGCCTTCGGCGTCTCTCGCCCTCCCCGCAAGGGGGAGGGAGTTGAGGTGGTGCAATCGCATTGGAACGACCGACGGCTTTCACAGGCGCATCACCTGCACGTCCGTGACGGGCTTCTTGCCGGTCCATTCGCGGGCGACGCGGCGGACGGCGTTGCGGACGGCGTCGGCATAGGCTTCTTGCCGTTTCGGATCGGCCTTGGCGGCAGCCTTTTCGGCGGCTTCGGCGCAGGCGGCGAGGAAATCGGCCTTGTCTTCTTCCACCGGCACGCCTTGCGCGCTCACGGCGGGGGTGGCGGCGGGCAGGCCGTTGCGGCCGACCACCACGGCGACGGTGATCACGCCATATTGCGCGATGCGGCGACGTTCCACCATGGTGGCGCCTTCGGCCGGCAGGATGATGTCGCCGTCGAGCACCAGCCGCCCGGCCTTTTCATGGCTGAGCAGTTTCGGGCCATCGGGCGCCAGGCGGATGGCGCTGCCGTTCACCGGCACCATCGCCTGTGGCACGCCGCATTCCAGCGCCAGCTTGGCATGTTCCTCCATGTGGCGGCGTTCGCCGTGCACGGGGATGGCCATCTGCGGGCGGATCCATTCGTACATCGCCTCCAGCTCCGGCTGGCCGGGGTGGCCAGATACGTGGACATGCGCCTGCTTTTCGGTGACGATATCGATGCCGCGCGCCGCCAGCGCATTCTGTACACGGGCAATCGGCAGTTCGTTGCCGGGGATCTGCTTGGAGGAATAGACGACGAGATCGCCGGTCTCCAGCTTCAGCTTGGGGTGGGAGCCGTCGGCAATGCGGCTGAGCGCCGCCATCGGCTCACCCTGGGCGCCGGTGCACAGGATCAACACCTTGTTGCGCGGCAGGCCCATCGCCTGATCCCAATCGATCGGCTGTGGCAGGTCCTTGAGGTACCCGGTGGCCTGCGCCACGCCGACGATCCGGTCCATGCTGCGCCCGGCCAGCACCAGTTCACGGCCACAGGCGCGGGCGACCTGGCCAAGCGTGGCCAGCCGCGCGGCGTTGCTGGCGAAGGTGGTGACGAGCACACGGCCCGACTTGCGCGCCTTGATCAGGCGCATCAGACCGTCCTTCACGTCGCTTTCGCTGCCCGAGGCTTCGATATTGAACACGTTGGTGGAATCACCGACCATCGCCAGGATGCCGCTGTCCCCGATGCGGGTCAGCTCGGCAGCGGTGACGGGATCGCCCATCATCGGCGCATCATCGAGTTTCCAGTCGCCGGTGTGGAAAATGCGGCCATAGGGTGTATCGATCACCAGCGCATTGCCCTCGGGGATCGAGTGGGCCAGCGCCACATATTTCAGCGCGAACGGGCCGAGTTCCACGGTGCCGCCCATGGGGATGATCTTCAGCTTGACCTCCCGGCTGAGGCCTTCTTCCTCAAGCTTCTTGGCGATCAGGCCGGCGGTGAAGGGGGTGGCGTAGAGCGGGACCTTCAGTTCGCCCGCGAGATAGGGGATGGCGCCGATATGATCCTCGTGGCCGTGGGTGAGCACGACGCCGAGCAGATCCTTGCGGCGGTCTTCAATGAAGGACAGATCGGGCAGCACCACGTCGATGCCGGGATAGCGCGCGTCGCCGAAGGTCATGCCAAGATCGACCATGATCCATTTGCCGTTGGCGCCGTACAAATTCACGTTCATGCCGATTTCGCCTGATCCGCCGAGCGGCAGGAAAATCAGCTCATTGCCAGGTGTCATATATATTCAGTCTCTGTGTTCAGGGATTTTGGGGTGTTGATGGCGTGCAGCCGGATCAGACCGCGGATGGTCAGATCATAATCGACATGGGCTATGGCAGTCGTGTGGCGATGGAACAAGGTGGCAAGACCGCCCGTGCCGATCACGGTGACGGGCTGCGGCATTTCCGCGGCGATCCGCGCCACCAGCCCTTCGATCAGGCCGACATAGCCCCAGAACAGGCCGGATTGCATGGCATGGACGGTGTTTTTGCCAATCGATCCCTTACCTTCGGGGGGCGGCTCGATGGCGATGCGCGGCAGCTTGGCGGCGGCCTGATAGAGCGCGTCCATCGACAGGTTGGGCCCCGGTGCGATGGCGCCGCCCTGATAGGCGCCGGTGGCCGACACGACATCGAATGTGGTGGCGGTGCCGAAATCGACGATGATCAGGCTGCCCGGCCAGATGGCGTGGGCGGCCACGGCATTGACCAGCCGATCGGCGCCGACTTCGGCCGGGTTGGGCAGATCGATGGTGAGGCCAAGATCGATCTGGCCGACGGCGACCACCAACGGCTCCACCTGGAAATATTTGCGGCACAGGCGCTGCAGGTTGAACAGGGCAGGCGGCACCACGGTCGAGATGATCGCCGCATCGATATGGGCGTGGCTGACGCCTTCGAGGGCCAGCAACTGGTGCAGCCACACCGCATATTCATCGGCGGTGCGATCATGGCTGGTGGAGATGCGCCAGCGGTGGACGATGGTGTCGCCCATGCACAGCGCAAACACGATATTGGTATTGCCGACATCAATCGCGAGCAGCATGGTCAGACCCTTGGATCAAATCGCAAACACCTCGCCGGCATGAACGGCGCGCACGCTGCCGTCGTCAAGCCGCAGCAGCAGGGCACCATCTTCGGCCAGGCCATCGAACAGGCCTTCGGGAGTCTCCGCGCCAAGCCGTGCGACAATGCGCTGGCCAAGGCCATGCGCGCGCGCCAGCCAGGCAGTGCGGATGGGGGCGAAACCTTCAAATTCCCAGATGTGCCGCCAATGCGCGAAGCGCGCAGCCAATATGTCCAGCACGGCCAGCGGCTGCGGCACCGGCAGGCCGGCAGCGGCGAGGCTGGTGGCGGGGCGTTCGGTGCCGTCCGGGTGCTGGGCGAGGTTGATGCCGATGCCGATGACGAGGGCTGGCCCCTGACGCTCGAGCAGGATGCCGGCGCATTTGGTGCCGTTCAGCAGGATATCATTCGGCCATTTTAGGGTGAAGGCTGAGCAAGCCGTGACTTCGGCCAATGCCTCCACAACCGCCAGCGCCGCCACGAAACTATATTGCTGCACCGCGCCTTCGCTGCGTATCAGCACGGAGCCCATGAAATTCCCGCTCCCGTCGCTCCACGCCCGCCCGCGCCGCCCGCGGCCGGCGGTCTGGCGATCGGCAATCACCCAATGGCCATCCGGCAGCGTGTCGGCCCGCGCCAGCAGCCAGTCGTTGGTGGAACCGACATCAGGCAGGTGGGTGAATGCCAGCCCCATCAGCCCGGAAACAGCGCCGCCGCCGCGGTGGTGGCGGCCGCAACAATTGGCGTGATCGCCAGCATGCCAATCGGCGAGCAGAACAGCGCCGCACCGGCGATCATCGCACCGTTCACCGCGCTGCTTGTCGACGCCAAGGCGACGCCCGGCTCATCGGCGTACATGATCTTGATAATGCGCAGATAATAAAAGGCCGCGACCACCGAAGCGACAAAGCCGATGATCGCCAGCGGCAGCAGCCCGGCGGCAATCGCGGCCTGGAACACCGCGAACTTCGGCCAGAAGCCGAGCAGCGGCGGGATGCCGGCAAGGCTGAACATGAACACCGCCATGGCCAGCGCCAGCTTGGGCTGCGTTTTCGACAGGCCGGCGAGATCGGCCATGGCCTCCACCGGCGTGCCATCGGGGCGGCGCAGTTGCAGCACGACCAGGAAACTGCCCAGCGTCATCGCGACATAGACGGCACTGTAGAACAGCAGGGCCGCTACCCCGTCCGGGGTGCCCGGCGTCAGGCCGACCAGCGCAAAACCGATGTTGGCGATGGAGCTATAGGCCAGCAGCCGCTTGATATTGGTCTGCGCCACCGCCGCCACCGCACCCAGGATCATCGAGGCGATGGCGATGAAGATCAGGATCTGCTGCCAATCGGCCGCCGCCTCACCGGGGAAGGCGACGATCAGCACGCGCACCATCAGGCCGAGCGCTGCGACCTTGGGCGCGGCCGAGAAGAAGGCCGCCACCGGCGTGGGCGCGCCTTCATATACATCGGGCGTCCACATGTGGAACGGCACCGCCGAGACCTTGAAGGCGAGACCGGCCATGATGAACACGATGCCGAACATCAGCCCAAGACTGCGTTCCGTCTGGCCGCCGACAATGCCGGCGATGATGTCGAACTGGGTGGAACCGGTGAAGCCGTAGATCAGCGTCACGCCATAGAGCAAAATGCCGGACGCCAGCGCGCCGAGCATGAAATATTTGAGGCCAGCCTCGGCCGAGCGGCTGTCGTTGCGCGCGAACGACGCCAGCACATAGGAGGGCAGCGAGGCGAGTTCGAGGCCGATGTACAGCGTCAGCAGATCATTGGCCGATACCATGATGGTCAGGCCCAAGGTCGCCAGCAGGATCAGCACCGGATATTCGAAGCGGCCGACGGTGCCGCCCCCGTCACCATTGCTGCTGTCGCTGCTCATCAGCCACGGCAGCGCCAGCAGCACCGAGGCAAAGGCGGCAGCCAGGATGATGATCTTCAGGAAGGCCGAGAACGCATCAGCAATGTAGAGGCCGTCAAAGGCCTGGTTCGGCCCGGCCGGCGCGTCCAGCAGGCTGAACCCGGCCAATGCCAGGATCGCGACCGCAAACAGGCTGGTGGCAGCCAGCGCATTGGATTTCTTTGCGAAGGTGCCGAGCATCAGCGCGGCCAGGCTGCCCAGCGTCAGGATGGTTTCCGGGCCGGCGATGGCGATGGAAGTGAAGATCGGGTTCATCAGTGCTGGCTCTCTGCGGCGTTCGCCGGTGCCGCGAGTGCCGGGAGCGCAGGCGACAAGGTCATGTCGGTGGGCACGGTGGCCAGTTCGCGGCCCTCCAGCCGGGCGACGACCTGCGCGATGGCCGGCTTCATCGGCGTCTGGAAGCTTTTGGGATAAATGCCCATCCACAAGGTTGCGATGATGATCGGGGCCAGGATGGCGATTTCGCGCACACTCAGGTCCGGCATTGCCTTGGTGTCCTCGCCAGCGGCCTTGCCATAGGCGACGCGGGCATAGAGCCACAGCATATAGGCAGCGCCAAGGATGATGCCGGTGGTCATCACGAAGGTCGCCCAGGTGCTGGTTTGATAGAGGCCGATCAACACCAGAAATTCCGCGACAAAACCCGAGGTGGCCGGCAGGCCGACGCTGGCCATGGTGAAGAACAGCAATACCACAGCATATTTCGGCATCGTATCGGCGAGGCCACCATAGCGGCCGATCTCGCGGGTGTGCAGCCGATCATAGATGACGCCGACACACAGGAAGAGCGCGCCCGACACCAGGCCGTGGGACAGCATCATCACCATGGCGCCTTCGATACCTTGGGTGTTCAGCGCGAACAGACCGGCGGTGACGAAGGCCATGTGGGCGACCGACGAATAGGCAATCAGCTTCTTCATGTCCTGCTGCACCAGCGCGACGAGGCTTGTGTACACCACCGCCACCATCGACAGGCCGAACACCAGCCAGATCAGTTGCGCGCTGGCATCGGGGAACATCGGCAACGAAAAGCGGATGAAGCCATAGCCACCCAGTTTCAGCAGGACGCCGGCCAGAATCACCGAGCCAGCCGTGGGCGCCTCGACGTGGGCATCGGGCAGCCAGGTGTGCACCGGCCACATCGGCATCTTGACGGCGAAGCTGGCGAAGAAGGCGAGGAACAGCCAGAACTGCGCCTCCACCGGGAAATCCTGGCGGCTGAGTTCGGCAATGTCGGTGGTGCCGGCCTCGCCGACCATCCACAGCATCGCCACCAGCATCAGCACCGATCCGAGCAGCGTGTAGAGGAAGAATTTGTAGGATGCATAGATGCGCCGCGCACCGCCCCAGATGCCGATGATCAGGAACATCGGAATCAGGCCGCCTTCGAAGAACAGATAGAACAGGAAGATATCGCGCGCCGCGAAGGTGCCGATCATCAGCGCCTCCATGAACAGGAAGGCGGCCATATATTCCGGCACGCGCTTCTTCACGGCGACCCAGCTCGCCAGGATGCACAAAGGCATCAGGAACACGCTGAGTTGGACCAGCATCAGCGCGATGCCATCGAGGCCGAGCGACCAGTTCAGATAAGGCGCGAACAGCGGCAGATCTTCGGTGAACTGGAAGGCAGCCGTGGTCTGATCGAATTGCGTCCACAGCCAGATGCCGAGCGCAAACTCCACCAGCGTCGTCGCCAGCGCGACGATGCGGGCGCGGGCGGCGCGTTCGGCTTCATCGCCAGGCAGCGTTGCCACCACCAAAGCTGCCACCACCGGCAGCAGGATCATGATCGAAAGAATCGGCATCACTGGCCCATCATCCAGGCGGCGGCAGCAGCCAGACCAATCAGCATCACCAGCGCATAGCTGTAGATGTAACCCGACTGGAAGCGGCGGGCGAGGCCGGCACCCATCGTCACCATATCGGCAGCGCCATCCGGGCCGAAGCGATCAATGGTCTGCTGATCCCCGCGCGTCCAGAACATGCGGCCGAACCACTGCGCCGGCATCACGAAGATCGCATGATAGATCTCATCGAAATACCATTTGTGGGTGAGGAACTTGTACAGCGCCGGCACATTGGCCTGCCACCAAAGCGGCAACGACGGCCGCTTGATATAGAACAGCCACGCCAACCCGAGGCCGGTGAAGAACGCCAGCGTCGGCGCCTGCACCACCCAGGCTGGCACTTCGTGCAGGGCGTGCATCAGGTGCGTGTCGAACGCCAGGCTGCCCCGCCAGAAGGCCTCGCCTTCCTCGGCCTCCACGAAGGCGCCGTGCCAGATCGTGCCGGCGAATAACGCGCCGGCGCCGAGCACGAACAGCGGGATCAGCATGGATTTCGGGCTTTCGTGCGGGTGATAGCCTGCCGTGCCGTCGTCGTTAGCATGGTGGTTGTCGCCATGATGAGCGCCATGATGAGCGTCGTGCGCGGCATGCTGGATATGCTCGCTACCTGCCCAGCGCGGCTTGCCGAAGAAGGTCAGGAACACCAGCCGCCACGAATAGAAGCTGGTCAGCAGCGCCACGAATGCGCCGACGAAGAAGGCGAACTGGCCATGGCTGGTGCCACTGGCAAACGCCGCCTCCAGGATCGCATCCTTGGAATAATAGCCGGCGGTGAAGAAGAAACCCGTCAGCGCCAGCGTGCCGATGGTCATCATCGCGAAGGTGATCGGGATATGCTTACGCAAGCCGCCGTAGAACCGCATGTCCTGCTCATGGTGCATGGCGTGGATCACACTGCCGGCGCCAAGGAAGAGCAGCGCCTTGAAGAAGGCGTGCGTGAACAGGTGGAACATCGCCGCCCCGTACGCACCCGATCCGGCCGCGAAGAACATGTAGCCGAGCTGCGAGCAGGTGGAATAGGCGATCACGCGCTTGATGTCGGTCTGCACCAGCGCCACGGAGGCGGCAAACAGCGCCGTCACCGCGCCAACATAGGTCACGACGGCCAGCGCGGTCTCGCTGGCTTCGAACATCGGGGACAGGCGGCAGACCATGAACACGCCGGCGGTCACCATGGTGGCAGCATGGATCAGTGCGGAGACGGGCGTCGGCCCTTCCATCGCATCCGGCAACCAGGTGTGCAGGCCCAATTGCGCCGATTTGCCCATCGCGCCGACAAACAGCAGCAGGCACAGGCAAGTCATCACATCGACCTGCGACCCGAGGAAGCTGAAGGTCTGGCCCGTGTGCTGCGGCACGGCGGCGAGAATGGCGTCGATCGAAACGGTGCCGAACACCAGGAAGGTGCCGAAAATTCCCAGCGAAAAGCCGAAATCGCCAACGCGGTTGACCACGAACGCTTTCATCGCCGCGGCGTTGGCCGATGGCTTATGATACCAGAAGCCGATCAGCAGGTACGACGCAAGGCCAACGCCCTCCCAGCCGAAGAACATCTGAACGAGGTTGTCGGCGGTCACCAGCATCAGCATGGCGAAGGTGAACAGCGACAGATAGGCGAAGAAGCGGCTCTGCGACGGGTCCTCTTCCATATAGCCCCAGCTATAGAGGTGAACGAGCGCGGCGACGCTGGTGACGACGATCAGCATCACCGCGGTCAGTGTATCGACCTTGAGCGCCCAGCCAACCGACAGATCGCCGCTTTCAATCCAGTCGAGCACCGGCACCGTGTAGGCAGCGGCGCCATCCAGCCAGAAGCCGCCGAAAATCACCCAGGCCAGTGCGGCCGAGACAAACAGCCCGCCGGTGGTGATCGCCTTGGCGGCGGTATGGCCGATGGCGCGCCCGCCCAGGCCGGCGACAAGCGCGGTGAGCAAAGGCAGGAAGACGAGGAGCTGGATCATGCCTCAGCCCTTCATCATGTCGGCTTGATCCACCGCCACGGTGCCGCGATTGCGGAAATAGATGACCAGGATGGCCAGCCCGATCGCGGCTTCTCCGGCTGCGACGGTCAGCACGAACATCGCGAAAATCTGGCCGTGCACCTGGTGCAGAAAGGCCGAGAAGGCGACCAGATTGATGTTCACGGCCAACAGGATCAGCTCCAGCGACATCAGGATGATGATGATGTTGCGGCGGTTGAGGAAAATCCCGAACACACCCAGCACGAACAGCGCCGCCGACACGGCGAGATAATGGGAGAGGCCGATCACAGTTTCACCCCTTCACCCAACGCCGGGCGTGCGCCTTGCAGCGTGCCGGCCGGGGTGCGCGCCACCTGGACGCTTATATCCTGCTTGCGGGTGCCGACACGGCGGCGATGCGTCAGCACGATCGCGCCGATCATCGCCGCGAGCAGGATCAGCCCGGACATGGAAAACACGAAGAAATAGCGCGTGTAGAGCTGGCTGCCGATCCACTGGGTGTTGCTCATCCCCGGCGGCGGCCCGGCTAGTGCTTCGTGGATGATCACGCCCTGGCCGGCTTCCCAACCGGTGGCGACCAGCAGGACCTCCGCCAGGATGATGCCGGCAACGAACAGGCCCAATGGCAAATTCTGCAACGTGCCGCGCCGCAAGGCCCGGAAATCGATATCCAGCATCATCACGACAAACAGGAACAGCACTGCGACCGCCCCGACGTAGACGATGATGAGCAGCATCGCCAGAAATTCGGCGCCAAGCAGGATGAACAGCCCGGCCGCGTTGAAGAAGCACACGATCAGCCACAGCACGCTATGTACCGGATTCTTTGAGGTGATCACCAACAGCCCGCCGGTCAGCAGCGTGATTGCAAACAGATAGAAAGCGAAGGCCGCGGTCATCTCAGCGCCACTCGCTGTCGGCCGCGATGTTGCTGGCAATCGCGCGTTCCCACTTCTCGCCGTTGGCCAGCAATTTGGCCTTGTCGTAGATCAGTTCCTCGCGCGTTTCGGTCGAAAATTCGAAATTCGGCGTTTCGACGATGGCATCCACCGGGCAGGCTTCCTGGCACAGGCCGCAATAGATGCACTTCGTCATGTCGATGTCGTATCGCGTGGTGCGGCGACTGCCGTCGATGCGCGGTTCGGCCTCGATGGTAATGGCCAGCGCCGGGCACACGGCTTCGCACAATTTGCAGGCGATGCAGCGTTCCTCGCCGTTCGGATAGCGGCGCAGCGCATGTTCCCCGCGGAACCGCGGCGAGGTCGCGCCCTTTTCGTAAGGATAGTTCAGTGTCGCCTTGGGCCGGAAGAAATAACGCAAGGTCAGCCACATGCCGGAGACGAACTCCAGCAGCAGCAGCGATTTGGCGGAGCGGAGCAAGGCGGTCATGGTGTGTTCTCGGGCGTATTTCGGGGCAGCGCGTTCAGGAAGCACATAAGCACCACCACCATCACGCTGAGGGAGGTGGGGGGCAGCGCATTTTCGAAGGGCACATCGCTTATGGCGGCATAGACCAGCCGCGCCGCCGTCCACACCACCACCGACAGCGCCAGCATGCCGACGAAACGGGTCAGGATCGGCCGCACCGCCGTCACAGCGTCACGCTGCCCGGCACGGTGTCGAAATGGCCGGTGAACATCAGAAAGCCCGATACCAGCACCACCCAGAACAGCGAGAGCGGCAGGAACACCTTCCAGCCGAGCCGCATCAATTGGTCATAGCGGTAGCGCGGCACGCTGGCCTTCACCCAGGCGAAGATGAAGAACATCAGCGCCATCTTCAGCAGAAACCACACGAAACCGGGGATGAAATACAACGGTGCCCAGTCCAGCGGTGGCAGCCAGCCGCCCAGGAACAGGGTGGGGATCAGCGCGCACATGAACAAAATGTTCGCGTATTCCCCGAGGAAAAACAGCGCGAAGCTCATGGATGAATATTCGACCTGGTAGCCGGCGACCAGTTCGGCCTCGGCTTCGGGCAGATCGAACGGCGGCCGATTGGTTTCAGCCAGCGCGACTATGAAGAACATGATCGCCATCGGGAACAGCAACGGATTGAAGATATTGCCGTTCAACACGCCCAGCACATTGCCCTTCTGGGCCAGCACGATATCCGACAGATTCAGGCTTTGCGCGTACATGATGACCGAGATCAGGATGAAGCCCATCGAGACTTCGTAGCTGACCATCTGCGCCGCCGAGCGCAGCCCGCCCAGAAACGCATATTTGGAATTGGATGCCCAGCCCGACATGATGATGCCGTAAACGCCCATCGACGACACCGCGAACACGAACAGCAACCCGACATTCAGATCGGCCAGCACCATTCCGGCATCGAACGGCATCACCGCCCAGATCACCAGCGCCAGGGTAAAGCTGATCATCGGTGCCAGCAGGAACACCGCTGTCGATGCGCCGCTGGGGATGATGGTTTCCTTCAGGAACAATTTTGCGGCATCGGCAAATGTCTGCAGGATGCCGAAAGGCCCGACCACGTTGGGTCCGCGCCGCATCTGCATCGCCGCCCAGATCTTGCGATCGGCGTAGACTGCCAGCGCCACGCCGACCATCACCGGCAGCGCGATCGCCAGAATCAGCGTCAAATTTGCCAGGAACCAGCCGAAACCTTCCCCGAACTGCGCGACGAACCAGCCGGTATAGCTCATTCGGCTGCCTCCATCTGCGGCGCCAGCAGCGACGACACGCAGGCTGCCATGGTGGCACTGGCGCGCGCCACCGGGTTGGTCAGGTGGTAATTGGTATAAACATGCGGCAGCGGGCCATGCACGGTGGTGGCCGCCACTTCGTCCAGCCCGCCGGCGCGGTCGATCAGGCCCGTGCGCGCCAGATCGGGCCACTCGGCCGCTATCCGCGCCCGCAATTGCGCCAGATCATCATAGGGCAATTTCACATTCAGCACCGACGACAGGGCGCGCATGATCGTCCAATCTTCACGCGCGTCGCCTGGCGGCTGGGTGGCGCGCAACGCCCGCTGCACCCGGCCTTCCAGATTGACATAGGTGCCGGCTTTTTCGGTGAAGGCTGCCGCCGGCAGGATCACATCGGCATGGCGCACGCCGCGATCACCATGCGTTCCGATATAGACGGTGAAGGCACCCGCCATCACTGGCGCTTCGTCTGCACCCAGCAGGAACAACGCCTTGACGCTGCCATCACCCAGCAATTTGTTGACGCCGGCATCCGTGCTCAGCCCCAACCGCAGCGCGCCCACCCGCGCTGCCGCGGTATGCACCAGATTGAAACCGTTCCAGCCTGGCTTGATGACGCCCAGCTTCGTCGCTGCGGCGCGCGCGGCGACATACAGGCCCGGCACCTGCAATGCGCCCATGCCAACAAGGATCGCCGGCCGTTCCGCGTGGGCAAAAGCCTGCCTCACCGCGTCTGGCAGATCGCTGAGCAGCGCCGCATCGTCGCCGAGTTGCGTCACCGGGAAGGAGAGATCGACCTCTGGCCCGATTGCGAAGGCCTTGGCGCCGCCCTTCTTCACAGCCTTGCGCAACCGCACATTCAACAATGCCGCCTCGTGGCGCGGATTGGTGCCGACCAGCAGAATAGCGTCCGCCGTCTCGATGCCCGACAGGCCGGAATTGAACAACCAGCCCGCCGGTTCGGAGGTGTCGAACAGCGCGCCGTCCTGCCGGCATTCGATTCGGCTTGATCCTAGTGCCCCCAGCAGATCCTTGAACGCCACCATGTCCTCGACGGCGTTCAGATCACCGACCACGCCGGCAATCGCGTCACCGCTCAACCCCTGCAATCCCGCCGCGATGGCCGCAAAGGCTTCGCCCCAGCTTGCCTTGCGCAGCGTGCCATTTTCGCGCAGCCACGGCGTATCGAGCCGGCGTTCGGACAGACCATCGCCGGCAAAGCGGCTCTTGTCGGCCAGCCATTCCTCGTTCACGTCATCATTGCTGCGCGGAGTCACGCGCATCACGGCGGCACCGCGGCTGCCGACCACGATATTGCTGCCGATTGCATCCATGACATCGATCGAATCGGTCTTTTTCAGCTCCCACGGCCGCGCCTGAAACGCATAGGGTTTCGATGTCAGCGCGCCGACCGGGCACAGATCGATGACATTGCCCGACACCTCGCTGGTCACCGCCTTTTCCAGATAGGTGGTGATCTGCATCGTCTCGCCGCGACCGATAGCGCCGATTTCCTCGACGCCGGCGACTTCCTCGGCAAAGCGCACGCAGCGGGTGCAATGGATGCAGCGGGTCATCGCCGTCTTGATCAGCGGCCCCATATATTTCTCGGTCACCGCCCGCTTGTTCTCATCGAACCGGTTGCTGCCACGGCCATAGGCCAGCGCCTGGTCCTGCAGATCGCATTCGCCGCCCTGGTCGCAGATCGGGCAATCGAGCGGATGATTGATCAGCAGGAATTCCATCACGCCTTCGCGGGCGCGCTTCACCTTCTCGCTGCGGGTGTGGATGACCTGGCCATCGGCGGCCGGCATCGCGCAACTTGCGACGGGCTTGGGCGCCTTTTCCATCTCGACGAGGCACATGCGGCAATTGCCGGCGATCGACAGGCGTTCATGGTAACAGAAACGCGGGATTTCAGCGCCGGCGATCTCGCACGCCTGCAGCACGGTGGCGCCCGTGGGCACTTCCACCTCGATACCATCAACGGTCAACCTGGGCATGGCTCGATCAATCCTGCCGCGTTTGCGGCCTTATGGCCCGGCCGAGCGCTGGCCGCACGTACATAAAGCTGACTTCCAAAACGGCACGACCCTGCAGGTCTGCCAGACCGAGGCGGGTATAGCGGCCGCTACAAGCCGTGGAAAGGCCAAACGGCCGCATTTGGCCCGACCCAAGCAAATTTACCGGGTGTGTGAGACGCTTCCCGCACTGCGGCAATGCTGTGTGCCGGCTTGGAAGCCTGTGCAATCAAGCCTATAGCTCTGGGATGACCAAGCCTGTTCACATTATCGGCGGCGGCCTCGCCGGTTCCGAAGCCGCCTGGCAGATTGCGCAGGCCGGCATCCCCGTGGTGATCCACGAAATGCGCGGGGTGCAGGGCACCGATGCGCACAAGACCGATGGCCTTGCCGAACTCGTCTGCTCAAACAGTTTTCGCAGCGATGATCCCGATAACAATGCCGTCGGCCTGATCCATGCCGAGATGCGCGCACTGAACAGCCTGATCATGCGCGAAGCCGACGTGGCGCGGGTGCCGGCCGGATCGGCGCTGGCCGTGGACCGCGATGTGTTTTCGGCCGGCGTGACGGCCGCGCTGGCCGCCCATCCCAATGTCACCATCCAACGCGAGTTGATCGCCGGCCTGCCGCCACAGGATTGGGACAATGTGATCATCGCCACCGGGCCGCTGACCGCGACGCCACTGGCCGAAGCGATCCGCGATCTGACTGGCGAGGAGAGTCTGGCCTTCTTCGATGCCATTGCACCGGTGATCCATTACGACTCGATCAATCTGGAGACCGCCTGGTTCCAGTCGCGCTGGGATCGGGGTGACACCAAGGATTATCTGAACTGCCCGATGGACAAGGCGCAATATGAAGCCTTCATCGATGCGCTGCTGGCGTCCGAAAAAACCGTGTTCAAGCAGTGGGAAGCCAACACCCCCTATTTCGACGGCTGCATGCCGATCGAGGTGATGGCCGAACGCGGTCGCAACACGCCGCGTTTCGGCCCGATGAAGCCTGTCGGCCTGACCAACCCCGCCACCGGGCGCCGCGCCTGGGCCGTCGTGCAGTTGCGGCAGGACAATGCCAGCGGGACCTTGTGGAACATGGTCGGTTTCCAGACCAAGATGAAGCACGCGGAACAGGTGCGGGTGTTCCGCACCATCCCCGGTCTGGAAAATGCCGAATTTGCCCGGCTGGGCGGGCTGCATCGCAACACCTTCATCAAGTCGCCGGTGTTGCTGGATGCCACGCTGCGCCTGAAGGCGCGGCCGGCCCTGCGTTTCGCTGGCCAGATCACCGGGTGCGAAGGCTATGTCGAAAGCGCTGCCGTTGGCCTGATGGCAGCCCGCTTCGCCATTGCCGAGCGGCAGGGGCGCGAACCGGTGCCGCCACCGGCGACGACGGCGCTCGGCGCGCTGCTGCATCACATTACCGGCGGCGCCGAAGCAGCGACCTTCCAGCCGATGAACGTCAATTTCGGCCTGTTCCCGGCGCTGGTGCCGCCGGCAGCCAGCAAGGATCAGCGCAAGCCGGCGCTGGTCGCGCGGGCGCGGGCCGATCTGGCAGCATGGATGGCGGTGGCGTGACGATCCACGCCGCCGATCAGTGGTAGCGACGTAACAAGCCGGCGAGCTTGCCCTGGATGCGGACCTGATCCGGACGATAGCGTTGCGCCTGGTGGGTGCTGTTGGCGGGATCAAGACGGACCATGCCGGCTTCACGGCGCAGATATTTCAGCGTGGCTTCTTCATTGTCGATCAATGCCACGACGATGTCGCCGTCGCGGGCGTCTTCGCAGCGGCGGATGAGGGCGTAATCGCCATCGTGGATGCCGGCTTCGATCATCGAATCGCCTGACACTTCCAGGGCATAATGATCGCCAGGGCCGAGCAGGGCCGACGGCACCGACAGTGACTGATCGCTTTCCAGCGCCTCGACCGGCAGACCGGCGGCGATGCGGCCGTGCAGCGGCACCACCACCGTGTCATTGGCGGCAAGCATGGCTTGCGGCACTGCACGTGGTTCGGGACGGCTGGCAACGAGTGTCAGTGCCGGTCGGGGCGTTATGAGAGCCTCGGGAAGGCGCAGCACTTCGAGCGCGCGGGCGCGGTTGGGCAGGCGGCGGATGAAGGCACGCTCTTCCAGTGCATTGATCAGGCGATGCACACCGGATTTGGACTTGAGGCTCAGTGCCTCCTTCATTTCCTCGAAGGAGGGCGACACGCCATCGGATTTCAGACGCTCATCGATGAAGACGAGCAATTCCTGCTGTTTCTTGGTGAGCACCCACGCCTCCCGCTTTGGAACATGGGAAGAACATCTAGAAAACAGATTGGAACATGTCAAGCGCGATACAGGCCACCGATTCGCCGGCTGCGGCCGGTGGCGCGTGGGGTTCGCGGATGATGAGCAGATCGGCGGCGGCGAGGCGCGAGAGCAGCGCGCTGTCTTGCCGGGTGAAGGCTTCGGCACCTTTGGGGGTACGGCGCGCGCGCAGATGATCGCGGCGGCCATCATTGGCGGCGAGCGGCGCGGCGAGCGGCAACGTTTCGATGGGCAGGACATGGGTGCGGCCGCCGAGGCGCGCGAGGAGCGGGACAGCGAACAGCAGGGCGGTGACGAACGCCGACACCGGATTGCCGGGCAGGCCGAGGATGCGGCGACCTGCCAGATGGCCGGCGAGCATGGGCTTGCCGGGGCGAATGGCGACCTTCCAGAAATCGATATCGGCTCCGAGGTCGCGCAAGACCGGCACGACCAGGTCATGATCCCCCACCGACGCGCCGCCGATGGTGAGGATCAGATCGGCGTCGGCCGCGGTAATGACCGCGGCGAGTGCGTCGCGATCATCGCGCACCAGGCCGGGATCGTGGACCATCGCGCCGGCGCTGCGCAGCAGGGCGGTAAGCATGGCCGGCACGCTGGAAACGATCTGGCCCGGTCCGGGTGTGGCCCCGGGTGGCACCAGTTCGTCGCCGGTGGCGATGAGGGCGACGCGGGGCCGGCGCACGACGGGCAGGTCGCCATGGCCGGCGGCCGCGGCGAGGCCGAGATGCGGCGGCGACAGGCGGGTGCCGGTGGGGATCAGGGCGTCTTTGGCGGCGAAATCCTGGCCCCGGGCGCGGATATGGGCGCCTTGGCGGGGCGGGCCGGCGCCGGTCAGGCGGGCGGTGTGGCCGTCGCGCGTGACCTCTTCCTGCACCACGATCGTGTCAGCGCCTCCGGGCAGCGGTGCGCCGGTGAAGATGCGCACCGCCTCGCGCGCGCCGAGCAGGCCGGCCCAGCCGTGGCCGGCAGCGCTTTCCCCGACCATGCGCCATGGTACATGGAGATCAGCCCAGCGGATCGCATAGCCATCCATGGCGGCGGCGGCGAATGGCGGCTGGGTGAGGCGGGCGGTGATGGCTTGTGCCAGCACGCGGCCGGCGCAGGCATCAAGCGGCAGGGTTTCGGCCGGAAGGGCCTCGGCAGCCGCCAGCAGCCGATCCAGTGCTGCCGGATAGGGCAGCAGGCCAGTCATTCGGCCACAAAGTCGCCAGAGCGCCCGCCGGATTTCTTGAGCAGGCGGATGCCGTCGATGCGCATGGCACGGTCCAGCGCCTTTGCCATGTCATATACCGTCAGCAGCGCGGCGGAGACGGCGGTGAGTGCCTCCATCTCCACGCCGGTGCCATGGGTGGTGGCAACGGTGGCAGTGGCGCGGATGCCGGTGGCATCCAGCGCCAGGTCGACAGTCACCGCATCGATGGGCAGCGGGTGGCAAAGCGGGATCAGGTCGGCGGTGCGCTTGGCGGCCATGATGCCGGCGATGCGGGCGGTGGCCAGCACGTCGCCTTTCTTCACGGCCTGGGCGGCGATGGCGGCGAGCGCTTCGGCTGCGATATGGATATAGCCTTCGGCGGTGGCTTCACGGCGGGTGGCCGGCTTGGCGCTGATGTCGACCATGCGCGCGGCGCCGCTGTCGTCGAGATGGGCGAGGTTGCTCATGCGGCGAGGCCCAGCAGGGCGCGGGTGGCGGCGGTGACGTCGGCGCAGCGCATCAGGCTTTCGCCAACCAGGAAGGTGCGGATGCCGACGGCGCTGAGCGCGGCGAGATCTGCGTGGCTGGACAGGCCGGATTCGGCGACGAGCGTCTTTCCCGGCGTGTCGGCGAGATCGAAGCTGGTCTGCAGGCTGACCTCCAGCGTCTTCAGGTTGCGGTTGTTGATGCCGAGCAGCGGCGTGTTCAGCAGCAAGGCGCGGTCGCGTTCGGCGGCGTCGTGCACCTCGATCAGTACATCCATGCCCCATTGGCTGGCCACGGCTTCCAGTTCGGCGGCCTGCGTGTCGGACAGCGCGGCCATGATCAGCAAGATTGCATCGGCGCCGAGCGCGCGGGCCTCCACCACTTGATAGGGATCGACGATGAAATCCTTGCGGATGACGGGCAATGTGCAGGCGGCGCGGGCGGCGACCAGATAATCATCATGCCCCAGAAACCAGCGTTCTTCGGTGAGCACCGACAGGCAGGCGGCACCGCCGGCCTGATAGGCGCGGGCCAGTGCGGCGGGATCGAAATCGGCGCGGATCAGGCCCTTGCTGGGGCTGGCCTTCTTGCATTCGGCGATCAGTGCGTGATGGCCGGCGGCATGTTTGGCGTGTAGGGCGGCGATGAACCCGCGCGGCGCGTCGGCAGCGCGGGCGGCGGCCTCCACATCGGCCAGGCTGCGCTGCGCCTTGCGCAGCGCGTACAGGTCGCGCTTGTGGGCGACGATGGTAGCGAGTGTGTCGGTCATCGGAAGGCAATCCAGCGGGCAAGGGTGTCGGCGGCAGCGCCGGAGTCGATGGCGGCGGCCGCTTGGCTGGCGGCCTGCGGCAGGGTGAGGGCAGGGCGCACAACCGTCAACGCGGCGGCGGCGTTGAGGATCACCATGTCGCGATAGGCGTCGCGCTGGCCGTTCAGCAGGGCGCGCAGCCGCTGCGCGTTATAGTCGGGGCTGCCGCCTTTCAGGGCCTCGTTCGGGTGGCGCGGCAGGCCGGCGGCTTCGGGGGTGAGTGTCAGCGGCGTCAGTGTGCCGCCACAGAGCGCCATGGCTGTCGTTTCGCCGGAAATCGCCACTTCATCAAAGCCCTGGCCGTGGACGACCAGCGCCGCGCGGCTGCCGAGATCGCGCAGCGCGTGGGCCATCAGCGGCACCGGGGCGGGTGCGAACACGCCGAGCAGTTGCTGTTCGACACCAGCCGGGTTGCACAGCGGCCCCAGCAGATTGAAGATGGTGCGCCGGGCAAGTTGGCGCCGCACCGTGGCGACGCGGGCCATCGCCGGATGGTGGCGGGCGGCATGCAGAAAGGTGATGCCGACACGATCGAGGCATGGCCCCAGCCGGTCCATCGGCAATTCTGGCACGCCCAGCATCATCAGCACGTCCGCCGCGCCGCTGGTGGAGGAGGCGGCGCGGTTGCCATGCTTGGCGAGTTTGACCCCGCACGCCGCCACCACCAGCGAGACCGCGGTGGAGATGTTGAGGCTGTGCATGCCATCGCCGCCGGTGCCGCACACATCCATGGCAGCCGGCGCCGCGAACGGCTGGATGGCCCGCATCCGCAGCGCAGTGGCGGCAGCGACGACTTCGCCGGCGGTCTCGCCGCGGTCGGCGAGCCTGGTCAGGAAGGTGGCCAGTTCAGCATCCTCCACCTTGCCGTCGAAAATCGCGGCAAAAGCATTGGCCGCCGCGTCGCAGTCGAGCGGGCTGGTCGGATCGGGCAATATGCTCATGCGGCGATAGAGAAGTCTGGCGCCAGGCCGGCCAGTGCCATGAAATTGGCCAGCAATCTGTGGCCATGCTGGGTGGCGATGCTTTCGGGGTGGAACTGCACGCCATGCAGCGGCAGGTCGCGGTGATGCATCCCCATGATCAGGCCATCGGGGCTGTGCGCGTTGACGATCAGCTCGGCGGGCAGGCCAGCTTCGCGCACGGTCAGGCTGTGGTAGCGGGTGGCTTCGAACGGGCTGGGGATGCCGGCGAAGACGCCCGTGCCACTGTGGGTGATGGCGCTGACCTTGCCGTGCATGACCTGCGGCGCGCGCTCGACGATGCCGCCAAAGGCCTGGCCAATCGCCTGATGACCAAGGCACACGCCCAGCAGCGGCGTGCGCGTTTCGGCGGCGGCAGCGATCAGCGCCAGGCAGATGCCGGCTTCGTTGGGCGAGCAGGGGCCGGGCGAGAGCAGGATGGCTTGCGGGTGCATGGCCATGGCATCCTGGGTGGTGATGGCATCGTTGCGCACCACGCGCGTGTCGGCGCCAAGCTCGGCCAGATAGTGAACGAGATTGAAGGTGAAGCTGTCGTAATTGTCGATCACGAGGATGGTCATGGCGGGGGTGTAGCGTGTCGGCGCGGCGGCGTCATCTGCTTGTGATGGGGTGGGTGTGCGTGCTACGGTTTGCCCTATCGATCAAGGAGCATGTATGATGGCGACAGTCACGGTTTCGCCGAAGTTTCAGGTGGTGATTCCGCAGGATGTGCGTCAGCAGATGAACATCAGGCCGGGCCAGAAGTTGCGGGCCATGGCCTGGGGCAAGGGGATCGTGCTGCTGCCGGAGATCGGCATTGCCGGCTTGCGCGGTCTGACGCGCGATTTGCCGAATGACTTTGTCCGTGACAAGTCGGACCGTGACAATGGCTGATACCGGCTTGATCGTTGCTGATACCAGTGTCTGGATCGAGTGGTTGACCGATGGCCGGCAGGCTGACTCTTATGCCGAAATCCTCGCCGATCCGGCCGGACGCCTGCTGGTGCCAAGCATCTGCATTTACGAAGTGTCCCGCTGGTATCTGACGCGAAAGCGGGAAAAAGACGCGCAATTGGCCGCGAGCGAGATGGAACAACTCGCCGTAATCGATTTGAGCGGACAGTTGGCACGCGAAGCTGCCTTGCTGTCCGCGCAGCATTGCTTGGCCATGGCGGACGCGGTCATATTAGCGACAGCCCGGACGCACGACGCCACGTTATGGACGCAGGATGCGGATTTCTCCGGACTGGCCGGTGTGCGGCTGTTCGAGCGGCTTTAGGCCGTGACCTTCACGCCCTTCCAGAAGGCCAGGCGGCCCTTTATGTTGGCGGCTTGCGGCTTGGGATCGGCGTAATACCACACCGCGTCACGGTTTTCGGCGCCGTCCACCACCAGGCTGTGATAGTTGGCGGTGCCTTTCCAGCCGCACACGCTGGTGGTGCTGCTCGGCTTCAGCAGTGCCGGATCGACGGCTTCGGCCGGGAAATAATGATTGCCTTCAACGACCACAGTGTCGGGCGTATCGGCGATCACCTGTCCGTTCCATTCTGCGCGCGCCATGGCTGATGCTCCTGTCCAAATGTGTGACGCAGGCGTGACAGGGGGCCGCAGCCGGTGCAAGGGCAAGCAACGTCGCGGCTATGGCTGCGCTCCCAACAAAAAGGGGGCAGTTGCCAGCGCAACGGCCCCCAATCTTGTTCGGAACGCGCCTCAGGCGAGGACGGCGCGGCGGCGACGCAGGGTAGCGCCCACCAAGCCGAAGCCGGCGATCAGCATCGCCCAGCTGGCAGGTTCAGGAATCGCGCCGCTGATGATCTGCGTGTTGGTGAGCGCCGCATCATAGATCTGAATATAGTCGACAAAGCCAGACGAGGACTCCTGCGGACCAAAGGCGAAATCATCGTTGAAGAAATGCAGCACGCTGGTGATCGTCGCCTGATTACTGCTATCCACTAATGTTAGGCCATTGTTGCCATCAACGAACGTGTTCACATTGCCAGCCAGATCACGAGTGAAGACCAGGCGGTGCAACGTGCCCACTTGAAACTGGTTGCTGATCGTCGCGTTGAATGGAAAGAAATTCAGCGAATTGGACAGATTATACAGTCCGGCATCACTGGTGCGGTTCTTGAAATCGAGGATCTTGCGATAGCCCGAAAGCGTATCGAAAGAGAAGCCGACAATGATCGAAAATTGCTGCGTATCGTTGAAGCCGCCCAGCGACGGGCCCTGGTTGTTGTTGAAGGTAATGCCATTGGGGCCGAGCGTCCCGCCATTGTTGGTGATGTCGGGGCCGCCCAGCGCATCGGCTAGGCTGCCATTCAACTGATAATCGGCAACCAGCGTGGCGGCTGTCGCCGGCGCTGCCGCAAGCGCGGCGGCAAGGCCGAATGAGATAAGCGATTTCACGATATGTTCCCCTGCTTTGCAGCTCCCGTGCCGCACAGGATGTAATGCAAATTACGTGCCAACCTTTTAAGATTTTGATAAGTTTAAATTACAGCAAATTGATGCGGAAAGATTTGTAAATTTTTCCGACAGCTTCGCAGCTATTGCCCGAAGCCGGCGCTGCTGGCCGCAGCAATGGCTTCGCGGGCGGCGGCGATCAGCGCGCCGGCCTTGGCTTCGCATTCGCGCTGTTCATAGTCGGCCACGCTGTCGGCCACGATGCCGGCGCCGGCTTGCACGTGCATGACGCCGTCCTTCACCACCGCGGTGCGCAGCACGATGCAGCTGTCCATGTTGCCGTTCGGGCTGAAATAGCCGACGCCGCCGGCATAGGCACCACGGGCCTGGCCTTCCAGTTCGGCAATGATCTGCATGGCGCGCACCTTGGGCGCCCCTGATACGGTGCCGGCCGGGAAACCCGCCAGCAGCGCCGCCACCGCATCGATACCATCCGCCAACCGGCCCTGGACATTGGAGACGATGTGCATGACATGGCTGTAGAATTCGACGAAGAAGCGGTCCGTCACCTTCACCGTGCCGGGCACCGACACGCGCGCGGTGTCATGGCGGCCGAGATCGAGCAGCATCAGATGTTCGGCCAGTTCCTTTGGGTCGGCGAGCAAACTGTCCCGGTTGGCGGCATCCTCCGCCGCATCGCGCCCGCGCGGGCGGGTGCCGGCAATCGGCCGGATCGTCACGTCGCCATCGCGGGCGCGGACCAGGATTTCAGGCGACGACCCGACCAGCGCGAAGCCGGGCAGATCGAGGAAATAGAGGAACGGCGACGGATTGATGCGCCGCAAGGCCCGATACAGATCAAAGGCCGGCAGCGGGAAATCGACCGAGAAGCGTTGCGACAGCACGACCTGAAAGATATCGCCGGCCAGGATATAGTCGCGGGCGCGGTCCACCATTTGGGCAAATCGTTCGCGGCTGGTGTGGTGGCGCGGCGGTGCGTCGGGCAAGGGCGCCGGCGGGCGCGGCTGCAGCGGCAGTGCCTGCGCGAGCTTGCGCTCCGCCTCCTGGATGCGGTCGGCGGCGGCCGTGTAGGCAGCATCCGGATCAGTCGCTGCGAAGATCGGCGCGACGATGAACAATTCGTCCTTCAACCGATCGAATACCAGCAGCAGGGTCGGCCGCACGAACACCATGTCGGGCAGGCCGAGCGCCGATTCGCCCGCCGCCGGCACGCTGGGTTCGACCAGCCGGATGGTTTCATAGCCCATGTAGCCGACCAGACAGGCCAGCGCTGCGGGCAGTTCGGGCGGTACGTCGGCGCGGGCTTCGGCCACCAGCGCACGCAGGGCCGCCAGCGTGTCGCCGGCCACCGGTTCGAATGCGTCGCGATCCGTCTGCCAGTGCCGGTTGATTTCCGAGCTGTTGCCGTGCGCCCGCCACACCAGATCGGGATCGAGCCCGAGCAGCGAGTGGCGCCCGCGCACCTGGCCGCCCTCCACCGACTCCAGCAGAAAGGCGCCAGAGCCTTCGCTGCCCAGTTTCAGCATCGCCGACACCGGGGTTTCGGTATCGGCCACGATGCGTGTCCAGATCAGTTGCGGTTGGCCAGCGCCAAGCGCAGCCACGGCCACGGCGCGATCAGGCGAAATGCGCCGGGTTGAAATGTCCATGCTTGGCGCTGCCGTTTACTGGACGCCGTCGCCCGACAGGCGCTGGCGGATGGTGCGCAAGGTGGCTTCGTTGCGGTCCACCCCCACCGCCGTCATGCTTGCCTTGGCCAGGGCTTCAGCCATTTCGGCAGGCAGCGCGCTGCCCACTTCGCGGCGGCTGGCCTCGATCAGGCCTTCTTCGGCGCGCGGATTGCCGGGGATGACACGATCGACATGCACCATGGCCCAGCCGCCGGGCACGGCAATCAATTGCGTGGTGCCCGGCGCACCGTTCAGGAAGGCGCGGGCCGCGGCGGGTACATTCTGCTGGCCGACCAGATCGATGCGCCGGCCATTCAACGGCTGCGGCGACTGGAAACCGGCATCGGCAACGGCCTTGGCGAACACAGCGCCCTTCTTGACTGCGTCCAGCACCTTTTCGGCCTTGGCGCGCGCAGCCTTCATCGCCTTGTCCTGGGCGGCGCCGGCCATGGCCAGCGGCATCACCTCGTTCAGCGGCGGCGGCGCGGCGGGCAGCACGGTGCTGGTTTCGATCACCACCAGCTTGCCGCCGCCGATATCCTCCACCACCGGGCCATCGGCAGCTTCGTGTTTGAAGGCGCGGGCAGCGATGGTGGCGAGATCGCCGGTCAGTGGCGGCTGGTTTTCGCCCTGACCACGCTCGGTCACTGGCGTCTGCGTGGCGATGGTCAGCGATGTTTCGGCAGCGATATCGGCAAAGCTCTTGCCGGCTTCCACGCCATCCTCGATGCGGGCGACGACATCGGCAACCGCGTCATCGATGGCACGGTCACGCAATTCGGTTTCGATCTGCGGGCGGGCCTCGGCCAGTGTCTTGCCGGCACCGCCCATGCTGGCGACGCGCACGACGTGCCAGCCCAGCGGTGATTTGATCGGTGCGCTGATGCCGCCAGCCGGCAGCGCGAAGGCGGCCTTGGCCACCGCAGCGCTGGTGGCACGGGCAAACGCCGCTTCGGTTTGGCTGCCGAGCGCAATATCGGCGGCGCCGAAGCCAGCGATGCCTTGCGCAGCGGCGGCAAAACCCTGGGCAGCGGCGGCGGTGGCCAGCGCCTTGGCTTTCGCTTCATCGGGCACCACCACCTGTTCCAGTACGCGGGTAGCAGCGCCGCCATAGCGGGCCGGATCCTTGGCGAACGCGTCGGCAATCGCCTTGTCGGTGACGGTCACGCCGGCGGCGATGCTGGCGCGATCGATCATCGCATAACGAAAGCCGCGACGCTGCGGGATGGTGAAGCGCGTGGCATTGGCCTTGAACCAGCGCTCGGCCTCCGCAGCCGTGGGTGTGCCGGCCGGCTCGGCGGGCACCAGCACGACGGCGCCTTCGTGGCGATCGACCATGAGGCGGGCATAAAGTTCGGCCACGCCATCGGGCACGGCGAGGGCGGCGGTGGCGGGCTTGATGATCTGTTCGCGGGTCAGGTCGCCTTGCAGCGATTGGCGCAGGCGCTTGTCGGTCATGCCCTGGCCGGCGATGACGCGATCATAGGTGGCCTGATCGAACTTGCCGGCGGATTGAAAGGCCGGGATGCCGGCAATCACCAGATCGACGGCCTCCTGCGACGCACCCAGCCCGGCGCGTGTCCCCATTTCCTCCAGCGCGGCCTGGCCGATCAACTGGGTGGCCATCAGCTCGACGACGCCCTGGCGGGCAGCTTCGGCCTGAGTCATGGCGGGATCGCGCTGGCGCACTTCGCGCACGGTGCGGTCGATGGCTTGCAGCAGATCGGGTTCGGTGATGGTGCGGTCGCCGACCTTGGCGACCGATCCGGCCGGCGCGCTGCCGCCATAAGGATCGCCGACACCGGTCACGGCAAAGGCGACCAGGATGATCCCGAACAGGATCAACACGGGCCAGCTGGTGAGATAACGGCGGAAAAAACTGATCATCGATTACCCGTCAGACGGTGAACGCGCCGCTTGTAACGACGCCATTGGCTTGTCACAAGCGCCGCAACCGCAACCCCTGTTCGAGGAGCCTACCGCCCATGCCAGCCCATATTGTCGGCAACTGGAAGATGAACGGGATGGGGGAGGACATCGCCGAGATTGCCGCCATCGCCGGGAGCGGCGCGCAAGGCGTGTGGATCGCGCCGCCGTTTACCCTGATCGACCGGGCGATAATCGTGTCGGCCGGGGCGGTGCGGATCGGTGGGCAGGATTGCCATGCCAAGGAAAAGGGCGCGCACACCGGGTGTGTGTCGGCAGCGATGCTGGCTGATCTGGGCGCTGGTTTCGTTATCGTCGGGCATAGCGAACGCCGGCGCGATTGCGGCGAAAGCGATGCGGACGTGCGCGCCAAGGCGCAGGCCGGGCAGGCGGCGGGGCTGCAGGTGATCCTGTGCATTGGCGAAACCCAGGCGCAGCGCGATGCCGGCGAGACGGAGGCCGTGCTGGCGGCGCAGTTGGAGGGCTCATTGCCGGAGGATGCGGAGGGGTTGATCATCGCATACGAACCGGTGTGGGCGATCGGCACTGGCGTGACGCCAACGCTGGATGATGTGGCGGCGGCGCATGGCTTCATCCGGGCGCGGCTGGCGGCGCGCTATGGCGGCGGCGGCCATGGGGTGCGCATCCTGTATGGCGGATCAGTGACGCCGGCGAATGCTGGGGAACTGCTGCGGGTGGAGGACGTGGGCGGCGTGCTGGTTGGCGGCGCCAGCCTGACCGCGGCGAGCCTGCTGGCGATTGCTGCCGCCGCGCCGTAACGCGGCCATGGCCAGCGCCGCGCCGTAACGCGGCCATGGCCAGCGCCGCGCCGTAACGCGGCCATGGCCAGCGCCGCGCCATAACGCAGCCATGGAGAGCGCCGGCTTGATTGCACGGGCCGCCGAACCGATGTAAGGCCCATCTCATACCGACAATCGAACCGAAAGCGCGTCACAAGTGATCACCTTCCTGCTTGTCGTCCATGGCCTGATTGCGTTGGGGCTGGTGGCGGTCATCCTGTTGCAGCGGTCCGAAGGCGGTGCGCTGGGCATTGGTGGCGGCGGTGGCGGCGGGCTGATGACGGCGCGCGGTGCGGCCAATCTGCTGACACGGTCGACCACGATCCTGGCGGCGCTGTTCATCGTGACGTCGATTTTGCTGGCGGTGCTTGCGGCTGGCACCAACAAGTCGCGGGTGATCGATCCGACGATTGCTGCCCAAGCTCGTCCGGGGTCTGCGCCGGCGACAACGCCTGCCGCTCCAGCGCCGGCGTTGCCCGGCGTTCCGGTCGCACAGTAATCAAGCCGCGTGCCGGGGGGCGAGACGCGGCGGCCGAGCCAGGCACGCCAGATTTTCGGCGGCGCGGCCGGCAATCTTGTCGAATGGTATGATTGGTACGCCTATTCGGCGTTCGCGCTCTATTTCGGGCCGCGATTCTTCCCACCGGGCGATGATCTTGCGGCACTGTTGAACAGCGCGGCGATCTTTGCGGTCGGCTTTCTGATGCGGCCGATCGGCAGCTGGTTCCTGGGTGTGTGGGCGGATCGCAAGGGGCGCAAATCGGCGCTGACCCTGTCGGTTGCGATGATGTGCTTCGGATCGCTGATGATCGCCGTGGCGCCGACCTATGATGATGTCGGGCTGCTGGCGCCGGCGATCTTGCTGCTGGCGCGCCTGGTGCAGGGCCTGTCGGTCGGCGGCGAATATGGTGCGTCGGCCACCTTCATGAGCGAGGTGGCGCAGGCCAGATGGCGCGGGTTTCTCGCCAGTTTCCAATATGTCACGCTGGTCGGTGGGCAGTTGCTGGCGCTGGCGCTGCTCGTGTTGCTGCAGGGCGTGCTCAGCGAGGATGCATTGAACGATTGGGGCTGGCGTATCCCGTTCGTGGTCGGCGCGCTGTGTGCCGTGCTGGTGTTCTGGCTGCGCAAGGGGCTGGTGGAGACCGAAGCCTTTGAGAATGCCAAGCGCGCCGGGTCACAGGGCGAATTGTTCCGGCGGCTGATGGCGCATCCGCGCGAATTGCTGATCGTGCTGGCGCTGACGGCGGGCGGCAGCCTGTGGTTCTATACCTTCACCACCTACATGCAGAAATATCTGGTGCTGTCGGCGGGCTGGAGCAAGCAGGAGGCGACGACAACCACGGCCTTGGCGCTGCTGGCCTATATGCTGATGCAGCCGTTGTTTGGCGCGGCGTCGGATATATTGGGCCGGCGCACATTGTTGTTGGGCTTTGGCGTGATGGCCACCGCAGTGACCGTGCCGGCGCTGACCTTTCTGGGGGGCGCCCAACCGGGCGCCGGCAGCGTGATGATCATGATCGGCTGCCTGGCGATCCTGTCCTGCTACACCGCGATTTCCGGCGTGGTGAAGGCGGAGCTGTTTCCGGCGCATGTGCGGGCGCTGGGGGTGGGCATGCCCTATGCGCTGGGGGTGGCGATCTTTGGCGGTTCGGCGGAATATGTCGCGCTGGCGTTCAAGGGCGCTGGCGCTGAATCCGGTTTTTTCTGGTATGTGACCGGCATGGCCGGCGTGGCGTTGCTGGCGGCGCTGGCGATGCCGGATCTGAAACGCCACAGCCGTATCGAAACCGATTGAGCGACATCGCGCGGCAATTGCCAGCAAGCGCTGGCTGACGCATCCTTCGTTGCATGGTGTCGTCGCGTTTCCGCTTTCCGATTGGCCAGGCCAGCGTGCTGGCGTTGCTGCTGGCCGGCTGCAGTGGTGGCGGCGGTGGTGGCGGTGCCGCCGTGGTCATCCCGCCGCCGCCGGCGGTCACGCCAGCGCCAACCCCCGCACCCGCGCCAGCCCCGGCGCCGGGCCCCAGCAATTTCGATACGGCCGAATATCGCCGTTCCACCGCTGCCGTCGGGGTGCAGGCGATTGCTGCCTATGATCGCGGTGCGTCTGGGCAGGGCATCACCGTGGCGGTGATCGATTCGGGCGTGAACCCGGCCTTGAGCGAATTTGCCGGGCGCATTTCGCCAGCCAGCCGCGATGTCGTTTCCAACCGCGCGCTGGCCGATGAACGCGGCCACGGCACATCGGTGACGGGCGTCATCTTGGCGGCGCGCGACGGCAGCGGCATCCATGGGGTCGCGCCGCAAGCGACCCTGCTGGCGCTGCGCGCCGACACACCGGGCAGTTGCAACGATCAGGACTGTGCCTACACCAGCCAGGCCATCACCGCCGGGCTGGATGCAGCGGTGGCTGGCGGTGCGCGGGTGATCAACATCTCGCTGGGCGGCGGCGCCACCACCCAGGCCCTGCGTGCCGCGGCCGCGCGGGCGAGCAATGCCGGCATCGTGCTGGTGCTGTCGGCCGGCAATGAAAGCCTGGCCAGCCCGGAAGGCTTTGCCAACCAGTTGACGGCGGTGGCGCCGACGACGACGCTGGTGGTCGGCGCCATCGAGGCCAATGGCGAGATCGCCGATTTTTCTAACCGTGCCGGCACGTTGGTGTCGAATTTCCTGGTGACCCAAGGCGTGTCGGTGCGCAGTTTCAACCAGGACGGCACGGCGTTCCTGTACAGCGGAACCTCCATTTCGGCACCAACGGCGACCGGATCGGTGGCGTTGCTGGCTGAGGCGTTTCCGTCGCTGACGGGCGCGCAGATTGTCGAGATTTTGCTGCGCACCGCCGATGATCTGGGCGCACCAGGGCCGGATGCGATTTATGGCCAGGGGCGATTGAACCTGCTCCGTGCCTTTCAGCCGGTGGGCGGCCTGACATCAGGCGGCGGCACACTGGTAACATTGGGCGGCACCCTGGGCGGCCCGCTGGGCGATGGCGGTGCGTTGCGGGGGGCGCTGGCCGCGGTGCCGGTGCGCGATGGCTATGCGCGGCCGTTCACCGCCGATCTGGCACAGGGGTTGCAGACGGCGGCACCCGGCCGGCTGGCGGCGCGATTGCTGGGCCAGCCGGCGGTAAGCGCGGTGACTGAGGCCGGCGGCAGCGTGGCGGCGTTCCGGTTGAACGGCGATCCGCGGGATTTGTGGGCCGGTGACCGCGCGACGATGGCCGCACTGGCGCCGGGTGGCGCGCCGCAAGCCAGCCCGGCCGGGCATGTGCGGCTGGCGTTGGCCGGCGGGCAAGTGATTGCCGCCGGCCATGGCGAGGCGGCAACCAGCCTGCTGATGCTGGCCGACAGCACGGCGGCGGCGCCTGATCTGCTCACGTCCGATCTGGCGCTGCCCATCGGCAGCCGGCCCTTGGGCGCGGCGGCGCTGGCGCAGCCGCTGGGCGATTTCATGCTGGCGGCCAGTGTGGGCCAGGCGCTGCTGCCGATGGTGCGCGGGGAGGCCGTTGCGCAGCAATCGACGGCGCTGGTCCGCCTGTCGCGGCGCCTTGCCGGGTTGGAACTGGCGAGCACGCTGCGCTTTGATGATGAGCGCGGCAGCCTGGCCGGCACGCGGCTGTCGGGTGGTTTTGGCCTCGCCGGTGCCAGTACGGTCAGCCTGGGGCTGGCGGCGCGGCTGGCGCTGGGGCCATGGGCGCTGGCGGGCGAATGGCGGCACGCGCGCAGCCAGTTGAACTTGTCTCCCGGCCTGATCGCTGCGGCTGGCGCGTTGACTGGCGATGCCGCCAGCATCGCGCTCAGCCGTGCCGGCCCGGCCGGCGACAGGCTCAGCCTGGCCGTCACGCGCCCGTTGGCGCTGGCGGGTCCGGTGTGGTTGGCGGGCGGTGCCGACGCGGTGCGGCTGGGGCCCACGCAGCGCGAAACCGCCCTGGAAGCGGCCTATGCCAGGCCCTTGCCCGGCGGCGGCCAGGTGCAGTTCAGCCTGTTTCACCGCGACCATCCCGGCCATATCGCCGAGGCTCCCGCCGATCAGGGCGCGGCCGTCCGACTGTTCTTGGGCTGGTAGATGTCCACAGGCAAATCGCACCGCGGGTGACGCAGGGGCTGGCGCGCCGGGGTGGAATCGGCGTAACGCTCTTCTCCCATGACGCGGTATATCTTCATCACCGGCGGCGTGGTTTCCTCGCTCGGCAAAGGCCTGATGGGCGCCTCCTTGGCGGCCCTGTTGCAGGCGCGTGGCTATCGGGTGCGCATCCGCAAGTTCGATCCCTATCTGAATGTCGATCCCGGCACGATGAGCCCCTATCAGCACGGCGAAGTGTTCGTGACCGACGATGGTGCGGAGACCGATCTCGATCTCGGGCATTATGAACGCTTTACCGGCGTGGCCGCGCGCAAGACGGACAATATCACCTCGGGCCGCATCTATCAGGATATCATCGCGCGGGAACGCCGCGGCGAATTTCTGGGCGGCACCGTGCAGGTGATCCCGCATGTGACCGACGCCATCAAGCTGTTTGCCCGCGCCGAAACCGATGGCCTGGATTTCGTGCTGTGCGAAATCGGCGGCACGGTGGGCGATATCGAGGGCTTGCCGTTCCTGGAGGCGATCCGCCAGATGGCGGCCGATGTGGGCCGGGCGAACGTCTGCTACATTCACGTCACGCTGGTGCCGTTCATCGCGGCGGCCGGCGAATTGAAGACCAAGCCGACACAGCACAGCGTGGCCGAATTGCGCGGTATCGGCATCCAGCCCGACGTGCTGGTCTGCCGATCCGAACATCCGTTGCCCGACAGTGATCGCGCCAAGATCGCGCTGTTCTGCAATGTCCGCAAGGAAGCGGTGATTTCGGCGCTGGATGCGGCGTCGATTTACGAAGTGCCGTTACAATATCATGCCGAAGGGCTGGATGATGAAGTGCTGCGTGCCTTTGGCATCGAGGCGGCGCCGCAGCCGGATCTGACCCGGTGGCAGGAAATTGCCACCCGCATCCACAGCCCGGAAGGCGAAGTCACCATCGGCGTCGTCGGCAAATATACCGGCATGAAGGATGCGTATAAATCGCTGACCGAGGCGCTGGTGCATGGCGGGCTGGCCAATCGGGTCAAGGTCAACATCAAGTGGCTGGACGCCGAAGAATTCGAGACCGACGATGTCGCCGCGCGGCTGGAGCCGATGCATGGCATATTGGTGCCCGGCGGTTTTGGGGAACGCGGCAGCGAAGGCAAGATCGCCAGTGTGCGCTTTGCCCGCGAACATCGCGTGCCGTTTTTCGGCATTTGTCTGGGCATGCAGATGGCCTGCATCGAGGCAGCGCGCAACGAGGCCGGCATCGATGCCGCATCGACCACCGAGTTCGGCCCAACCGACGCGCCGATCGTCGGCTTGATCACCGAATGGATGAGCGCCGAAGGGTTGCAGACCCGCATCGAGGGTGGCGATCTGGGCGGGACCATGCGGCTGGGTGCCTATCCGGCGGCACTGGCGCACAACAGCGTGGTGGCCAGTGTGTATGGCGAGACCGACATCGCCGAGCGCCATCGGCATCGTTATGAAGTGAACGTGGCTTACCGCCCGCAGCTTGAGGCGGCGGGGTTGATCTTTTCCGGCATGTCGCCCGATGGCCTGCTGCCCGAAGTGGTGGAACGGCCGGACCACCCATGGTTCATCGGCGTGCAATTCCACCCGGAGCTGAAATCCAAGCCGTTCGACCCGCATCCATTGTTTGCCGGGTTCGTGGCGGCCGCGATGGCGCAGAGCCGGCTGGTGTGAGGAATGTTGACGTTTGTATAGACAAAATGCGATATAGCCAAGCCGATGCAGGTTGTTCAAGGGTTTGATTGGGATGCAGGCAATCGCGACAAGTGCCGGAAGCACGGTGTTTCAACGGATGAGATCGAGGCGATCTTCCGCGGTCCGCACCATCTGTTTCCCGATCCTGCACATTCCACAGCCGAAACCCGATATTTGGCAATCGGTATCGCTGGTTCCGGGCGGCACGTTTTCGTGGCGTTCACCCTGCGCCAGGGGGAACAGGGCCAGTTGATCCGGCCGATCAGTGCCCGTTACATGCATGCGAGGGAAATTGTTCATTATGAGGACGCCGTTGCCCGTGCTGGCCAGTGATGCCGAAGCCGAAGCCTTTGTGGATACAGCCGATCTTTCGAAGCATGATCTTTCGCCAATGATTGCCCACAGCTTTGAATTTGCGCCAAAAACTGCGCAGGTAAACATGCGTTTTCCTGAGCCTCTGCTGGTTGCTGTCAAGGCGCAGGCCGCAGAGTTGGGCATTTCTTATCAGCGCTTCATCAGGCAGACGCTGGAAGCGGCCTTGCGCAAGGCCGAACGCCGATAATCGCGACCTTGCCGGTTAGCATATCCCCCGCCACACTTGGTGCATGATACCAGTCACCCCCGCCGATCTTGCGCAGCGCATCGCGGCCCAGCGCCGGCAAGGCAGCACATTGGTGGTCGGCATCACGGGGTCCGTCGCTGTCGGCAAGACCACGCTAGCCCGCCAGATTGCCGACGCTGTGGGGCAGACCGTCGAAATCTTGTCCACCGACGGCTTCCTGAAACCCAACGCCATGCTCGAAGCCGAGGGGCTGATGCTGCGCAAGGGCTTTCCGGAAAGCTACAATGCGGCCGCTCTGGCGGCGGCGATTGCTGGACTGAAATCAGGCCCGGTGACGGTGCCCGCCTACAGCCATGCCACTTACGACGTTGATCCCGCCGCAGCCCGCACCATCAGCGGTGCGGACGTCGTTCTGGTGGAGGGGTTGGGGCTGGCGCCCGATCCAAGCGGCCATCGGCTGCCGCTTGACTTGCTGCTCTATATCGATGCCGACGAAGACGACATCATCGCCTGGTTCCTGGCGCGCTTCATGGCGTTGTGGGCAGCGGCCGCCACCGATGCGGCCAGCTTCTACGCCCGGTTTCGCCATATGAGCGAAGCCGAAGCGCGCGCGTTTGCCCTGAACGTGTGGACCGGCATCAACCGGCCCAACTGGCAGGATCATATCGCCCGCGCGCTGCCGGTTGCCGATGTGGTGGTGAAGAAGGCCGGCGATCACAGCCTGATGCTGGTGCGCTGACCCCGCTACTCCGGCGCGCGGGCCGCCAGCCAGTCCACCACCTCGTCCACCGGCGCCCCTGGCGGCAGGCGCTGCATGGCGGTGCCGGGCACTATGGCCTGCGGGTTGGCCAGAAACCTCTGCAGCGTCTCGCGCGTCCAGACCATGCCGCTGGCGCCAGCAGCCAACATTGCGGGGGAATATTCGAAATCGCTGCGGCTGCCGGCGCGGCGGCCGATCACGCCATCCAGGTTCGGCGCCGGCAGGTCGGTTTCTGCCGGATCGACGCTGTGGCACGAAATGCAATAGTTGAAGGCTGGCGGTGGGGTGGCCGCCGCCAGCAACAGTGCCGCGATCAGCATCAACCCGGCTTGCTCGTGTCCACCAGCACCACGCGATCGAGGCCGCTTTCGGGCAGATAGACCTGGCCCTTGCGGCCCAGAATCTGCCGCACCTGCGCCTTTTCGGCGGTGCCCGGGTAGCGGCCGGTGAATTTCTCGGTCCTGGTGTCGAAGGTCAGCGTCGCGTTGCTGCCGAAATCGGTCACCCAGGCGACATCACGATCGTCGACATACACGGCATAGGCCTGCGGCTTGTCGCCGGCCAGTTTCCAGCGCTTCCAGGTGCCGGTGGCCGGCGTGTAGCGCGCCAGATGCCCGCTGTTCCATTCCGATACCCACAAATGGCCCTTGCTGTCCGGCCACACCCGCCGCGAGCCGACACCGGGTTCTGCCGGTTCGACCACCGTGGTGGCGCCGGATTCCAGGTCGACCTTGGCGAGGTAACTGCCGGCCAGGCTGACATACCACATCTGGCCATCGGCCGTGGCAGCGATGCCGTAGGGGCCACGGCCCTTGGGCGCTGGCCAGACGTCCATCTTGCCGGATTTGGGATCGAGCCGGCCATAGATGCCGGTCTGCCCGGTGAACCAGATGCGGCCCTTGCCATCGAAGGCCGGCGTGTTGAGATTGGTGTAGCCGCTGCCCTCGGGCAGGGGCCAGCGCTTGACGGCCTTGGTGGCCGGATCGACGCGCACGATCGCGTTCTGGCCGCCATCGGTGATCCAGGCAGCGCCATCCGGGCCCATGATCACGCCATGGGGCGCGGATTTGTCGCCCAGCGGCACCTGCTCCACCTTGCCGGTGGCGATGTCGATGATGCCGAGCGCGCCCTGATGCTGGGCGGTGTACCAGATGGTGTTGCCGGCGCCCGGCGCGACATCGTGGGGATGGGCGCCCTTGGGCACATCAAACACCCGCACCGGATGTTCGGCCTGGGCGGCGTTCGCCAGCCACAGGGCCATGGCCAGCATTGTCACCTGCATTTGTCGCATGTCGGTTCCTCCCATGTCTTCTTCATTGTGCCGCAGCCGTGTTACCACTGGCAAGTTGTCTGCGGCGGGGCGGGGGAAAGCGCACGCCCGGCCGTAGTGATTGCCGCATGGGTTGTTCCGGGGCTGCCGTTACGGCTACGGGCGACGCTGCATCATCGGGCAAGCCCCCGCCCAACACAGGAACTGCCCGCTTGATCCGTATCGTTTCCCGTACCGCCATGCTGTTGGCGGCCGCGCCTGCTGCCCTTGCCGCTGGCCAGACCGTTGGCCAGACCGCCGCACCGCCGGCAGCACAGGTCGCACAGGCCATCCCGGAGGACGAGGAAGAGGCCATCACAGTCTCCACTGCGCGCCTGCCTGGCCAGGTGGTTGGCGATATCAAGCCGGAATTGAGCTTCGGCCCGCAGGAATTGCGCGCCATCGGGGCCGGTTCGATCACCGAATTGCTCGCCGAACTGGCGCCGCAGACCCGCTCCGGCCGCGGGCGCGGTGGCGGCCCGCCGGCCGTGCTGATCAACGGCAAGCGCGTGTCGGGCTTTGCCGAAATCCGCAACATCCCGCCCGAAGCCATCTTGCGGGTTGATGTGTTGCCGGAAGAGGTCAGTCTGAAATATGGCTTTCGCGCCGATCAGCGGGTGATCAACTTCGTGCTGCGCCCGCGCTTTTCGGCGGTGACCGGGGAGCTGGATATCGGCGGCCCGACCGATGGCGGCCGGTTTTCGAGCGAGCTCGAAGCCAATCTGCTCAAGCTGAACAATGGCACCCGCACCAGCATCGAGGCCCAGTATCGCATCGATACCATGGTGACCGAAGCCGAGCGCCGCATCACCACGCCGCCGCAGAGCCGGCCGTTTGCCATCGGCGGCAATGTGAGCGCGATTGTGCCGGGTGCCATCATCGATCCGGCCTTGCCGGGCCGCGATGTGCTGGGCGTGCCGGCCGGCGTTGCCAGCCCCAGCCTGGCGCAGTTCGGCGCGGCCCCGGTGAACAGCACCGATCTGCGCCCGTTCCGCACCTTGCTGCCCGACAGCCGCACGATCAGCCTGAACGGCACCATGGCCGGCGCTCTGGGCACGCTTGGCGCGACGCTGTCCGGCGGCATCGAACGCACCCAAACGGAAAGCATGGCCGGCTTGCCATCGGCCAGCCTGACCGTGCCGGCCGGCAATCCCTTTTCGCCATTCAGCCAGGCGGTACTGGTCAACACCCAGGCCCCCGATCCCTTGCGCCGCGAAGGTGACAATTGGTCGAGCCGGCTGGGCACGGTGCTGGATGGCAATATGGGCAAATGGCGCTGGAACCTGACGGGCAACTGGAATCACAGCGAAAATCGCACCCGCATCGATCGCGGCATCGACATCGGCGCAGCGCAGGCGCAGATCCTGGCCGGCAGCCCCAGCCTGTCGCCGTTCGGCGATGCCGTGCTGGCGGGCGCGGTGTTGACGGACACGGCAAGCAGCATCAGCGACAATGCCAATCTTGATCTGCTGCTGAACGGTTCGCCCTTTGCCTTGCCGGCCGGCCCGGTCGGGCTGGCGTTGAAGGCGCAGGTGCAGCATCTGGCGCTGGATACGCGATCGTTGCGGGCGGGCATTGCCACCAGCGCCGATCTGGCGCGGACCCAGGGCAATTTTCAGGCCAATTTCGATCTGCCGATTGCTTCGGTGCGCGACAATGTCCTGTCGGCGCTCGGCACCTTGACGCTGAACGGCAATATCGCGCTGGATACGCTGTCGGATTTCGGCACGCTGATCACCTGGGGCGCCGGCGTGAACTGGGTGCCGACCAGCGGCTGGACGCTGATCGCCAGCTTCACCCGCGAACAGGGGCCGCCCAGCATCGGCCAACTGGGCGACCCGACCATCATCACGCCCAACGTGCGGGTGTTCGATTTTCTGCGCGGCGAAACGGTGGACATCAATCGGCTGGATGGCGGCACCGCGGCGCTGCGCAACGACACGCGCCGGGTGGTGAAGCTGGGCATGAACGTGAAGCCGTTCGAAGCGACCGACCTGGTGTTCAATGCCAATTTCATCGACACACGCATCGACGATCCGATCGCCGCCTTCCCGACCGCGACGGCGGAGCTTGAGGCGGCGTTTCCGGAACGGTTCAGCCGTGACGACACCGGCCGGCTGGTGCAGATCGACAATCGCCCGGTAAATTTCCAATATTCGCAGCGCACCGAATTGCGCTGGGGCTTCACGCTTACCCAGGCGCTGAAGCCCGACGCTGCCGAGCGTGCGGCCGTGGAAAAACGCATCGCCGAAACCCGGGCCAAGGCCGCAGAGGCCATCCGCGCCGGCCAGCCGCTGCCGCCGGAAATCCGGGCGTTTGCCCGCAATCCCTATGGGTTCACGCCCGGCCAGCGCCCGCCCGGCGCGGCAGGCGCTGCGCCCGCGGCGCCGGCCGGTGGTGCGCCGCCAGCAACCAGCGCACCACCTGCGGCTGGACCGGCGCCGGCGCCGCCGGCAGCGGCCCGCCCGCCTGGTGGTGGCCGCGGTGGGTTTGGTGGCGGTGGCGGCCGGCGCGGCTTCCTCGATGGCCGGCTGCAATTGGCCTTGTTCCACACTGTCACCTTCCGCAACGAGATCGGCATCGGGCCGGGCCTGCCGGTGCTCGATCTGCTGAACGGTTCGGCGGTCGGCTCGTCGGGCGGCGCACCGCGGCACCAGGTGGAGATGCGGTTGGGCGGCGCCCGGCGCGGCGTTGGCGCCCGGCTGGGCCTCAACTGGCAATCGGCCACATCGGTGCTGGTCGATCCCACCGGCGCCACGCAATCGCCGGACGATCTGTTCTTTTCGGGCCGCACCACCGCCAATCTGCGGATGTTCGTCGATCTGGGGCAGCGGCCGGAGATCGTGACAAAAATCCCGTTCCTGCGCGGCAGCCGCATCAGCCTGAATTTCGACAATGTGCTGAACGATCGCATCAATGTGCGCAACCGGCTGGGCGCGGAGCCGCTGGGCTTCCAGCGCGACCAGCTTGATCCGCTCGGCCGCACCGTGACACTGTCGTTCCGGAAGCTGTTCTTCTAGGGCGTCAAGTGCGCCGTGCAGCGTCGGTGCCAGTTGTGCAGGCGCACCTTGTCATCGGGCATCGCAAGGCCGATCCAGCCGGCGAAGTCCACCGTGGTCAGCAGCGTGATGTCGGCCAGTGTGAAACGGTTTCCGGCCAGCCATGGCCGGTCATCCAGTTGCGTGTCGATCCAGCCCAGCATGGCCAGTGCCTGGGTGCGCGCTGCCTCGGCCATCGCCGGGATCTGATTGACCAGCCGGGCGGTGAGCGGGTGGCCGTGCTGCCAAAACAGGCTGACCGGTGTGCCCAGCCCGGTTTCGACACGGCGCAGCCACATGTCGGTCTCCGCGCGTTCGAAGGGTGTGCTGCCGAGCAGCGGCGGTTCTGGATGAAGTTCATCAAGATAGCGGCAGATGCTGACGGTCTCGGCGATGATGCGGCCATCGTCCAGTTCCAGGAACGGCACCTGGCCGCGCGGGTTCAGCGCCAGCACTTCGGCGGACTTGTGCTCGCGGGCCGGCAGGGACAGCAGGCGTTCGGGCACGGTCAGGCGCTTGGCGGCGAGGAACAGACGGACCCGGCGCGGATTGGGCGCCGGATCGGGCGCGGACCATAGCAACATCGCATTTCTCCCAGGCATGATGATGCACACCGCGCACAAACCCGTAAAGGGCAAGGCGGTCAGGCAGGCTTGCCCGCGCGCCGTGCCGTGATCACCGTGTCGATTTCGTCAGGGCGGGGATTGATGAAGTCGAGCCGGGTGCGCCCGTCAGGCAGTTCGCTGATGGCGGCCGGGATGGTCGAATTGGTCAGCACCCAACCGGCCGGCAGCACGACGGCATTGGCCGGGCGGCCGAACGCGCGGTGCCAGACCAGCTCGTCGCCGGCCAGGCGGTAGCGGTCGGCATCGGTATAGGTTTCGGCGATACGGATGCGCCGGCTTTGCCCGGCCACCACCGGCGGGAAGCGGAACACGACAGCCGTTGTCGTATCCGTAACGCCGGTTGCGCGGGGATCGATCGCGGTGATCGCGGCGCCGCGCACCGTCTCGGTCGCCAGCGCGGCGCCGGTGTCGAGGTCGCGCGCCGACGGGTTGGAGACTGTGCTGCCGGCGCGCACGATGTTGACATAGGCGCCAACGCCCGCCCGTTCCTCGGTATAGTCGTGGGTCAGGTCGAAGCTGTGGGTTTCGGGCTGTTGCAGATGATAGACGATCTCGCGGGTTTGCGCGGCGCGTTCGCTGATTTTTGCGGCCATGCTCGATCCGGCTGGCACCGGCGCGCCGGTGGGCACGGCGTGGATGCGCAGCGGCATCGGTGCCGGGGTGGCGTTCCAGAATGATATGGCGATGCGGCCATCGCCCTGCTGGATCACCTGTACCGGCACATTGACGCTGGCGAGACGATAGCCGGGTGGCAGCACGACGCTGTTGCGCTTGATGCCCAGCGACCGGTCGAAGATGATCGCCTCACCGTCAGCAAAATAGCTTTTGGCGTCCTCATAGGTCTTGTCGATGCGGATGCGCGCGCCGCCGCCGCTGGGCACCGGCCGCGCCAGGGTGACGGCGATGTAGCGGCTGTCGGGTGCGGCATTGGTCACGCCGCCGGCGCGGGCGACGTCACCGCCGACTTCGGCAAAGGCCAGCGCCTTGCCGGTGGCCAGATCGGTGACCCGTTCATCCGTTGCGATGCTGCCGGTGCGGATCGGGTTGTAATAGGCGGTGGCGTCAGCGGTGGCCGCCGTTATGTCGTAGATGATGCGGAATTTGTGCGTGCCGGGCGCCAGCAGTTCATAGCGTGTATAGGCGCCTTCGTCGGTCTGGCGCGGTGCTGCTTGTGCTGATGCCGCGGCGAGCGCCAGCACAGCAATGACCGTGCGATAGCGTGCGTTGAGATTTGCATATTGCCGCATGTGTCCGTCCCCCGGAAGCACCGTGACCGAGCCCCATCCGATTGGCAAGCTTGGCGCTAACCCGCTTGGTCGCCAAGCTCCGCTGCCGGGATGATGCCGTTCGCCACCAGCGCATGCAGGGCCGACAAGTGGCCGAAATCGCTGGCCGCGTCGGATTGGGAGGTCATCACCACGGTCAGGCCCAGATCACGGACGATATAGATCATCTGCCCGCCATAGCCCCAGGCGAAGCGCAGCGCATGGCCGCGCATGATGTCCAGAAACCAGCCATAGCCATATTTGTTGCCGCTCCACGGCGACACGCTGCGGCGGCGCCAGCTATCCTCGATCCACTGGGCCGGGACGATCTGTTTGCCGTCGATGGCGCCGCCGAGGCGGTAAAGCTCGCCGAACCGCGCCAGCGCCTGCGGGGACATCCGCATGTCGTTGCCGCCGAAATAGATGCCCTGCGGATCGCGTGTCCATGGCGGGATGGTGATGTTCAGCGGGGTGGCCAGCCATAGCTGCATCAGTTCGAGGGTGCTCCGCCCCGACGCGCGGGTGAGCATCGCCGACAACAAGTGGCTGCTGCCGGTGCTGTACAGCATGGCGCCGCCGGGTTCATCGACGAAGGGGCGCGACAGCACGGCACGCACCCAGTTGGGGCTGGACACCCACGCGCCATAAAATTCGCCCGACGTGCGCTCCAGCCCGGCCTGCATGCTGAGCAGATGGCCGACCGTGATCTGGGCCAGGCGCGGATCGGGCGTGGCCGGCGCATCGCTGGCCAGCACGGACAGCATCGGTTGATCGACGCCTTTCAGCACGCCGCGTTCGATGGCGATGCCGACCAGCGCCGACAGCAGGGATTTCGATGCGGATTTGACATTGACCGGCTGGTCCAACGCTGGCCCGCCGTTGAAGCGGTGCGCAGCAAGGGTAACGCCGCCACGCAGCACCAGCAGTGACCGCAGCCGCGGCAGTTGTTCGGCGCCCGCCAGCGTGCGGACCATGGTTTCGGCATCGAGGCCACTGGTTTCGCTGCCGAAGAGGCTGCGGCCGGCGCTGCAACCACTGGTGAGCAACGAGCCGCCAAGCAGCATCAGGCAGCGACGCCGGCTGGCGTGCACTGGGGCGGCCATCGCCACTGCCGCACTGGCTGCGATGCCCAAAGGCTTGATCCGAAGTTGCATGGCTGCCCTACCATCGGATGCAAGCTGCGGTTCCCCGGTCCGCATGCATCGCCGCAATGGCGCAGTTTTGATGCATCCGAGGAATCCGGCGGGATTCAGCGCCCGCTTTGGCCCAGGATCAGGTTGCCGGCTGCTGAATATGCCCCTACAAATCCGTGGCCAGTTGTGGCTTCAGGGCTGCCGCCTGGGTGCGGCGGCTACCATTCGGCGAAGCTGCCGTCCGTGTTGCGCCACACCGGGTTGCGCCAGCGATGCCGGTCACGGTCGGCGGCGCGCACCAAGGCCTCGTCGATCGTGATGCCCAAACCGGGCGCGGTGGGGATGGCCAGAAAGCCGTCCACCGGCGTCAGCGCCTGCGCGTCCGGCACGAAGCTGAACAGATCGTGGCCCTGGTTGTAATGGATGCCCAGCGACATTTCCTGCAGCACGACATTGGGCGTGCAGCCGGCCAGTTGCAGACAGGCCGCCAGCGCCAGCGGCCCCAGCGGGCAATGCGGCGCCACGGCGATGTCATGGGCTTCGGCCATCGCGGCGATGCGGCGGCACTCGCTGATGCCGCCGGCGTGGCTCAGGTCGGGCTGAATGATATCGACGGCACCGCTGGCCAGCAACGGCTTGAAATCCCAACGGGAATAGAGGCGCTCACCCACGGCGATCGGCGTGCTGACATGATTGGCGATCTCGCGCAGGGCTTCGCCATGTTCCGACAGCACCGGCTCCTCGATGAACAGGAGCCCCATCGGTTCCAGCGTCTTGGCAAGTTTTTTGGCCATCGCCCGGTGCAGCCGGCCGTGAAAATCGAGGCCGACCGCCATGCCGGTTGCCTGTGCCGCAGCCACGCGCGCGATCACTTCATCGAACCGCGCCGGCTCAAGATAATCGACCTCCGGAGTCGCGTTCATCTTCACCGCGGAAAAGCCCTGCGCCTTGCGCGCGGCCGCCGCCTCCGCGATATCATCTGGCCGGTCGCCGCCAATCCAGGCGTAGGCGCGCACCTTGTCGCGCACCAGGCCGCCGAGCATTTCATACGCCGGCAGGCCGACGGCCCGCCCCTTCAGGTCCCACAGCGCCTGGTCCAGCCCCGACAGCGCCGACATCAGCACGGCGCCGCCGCGATAGAAGCCTCCGCGATAGGCCACTTGCCAGATATCCTCGATGCGGAACGGGTCGGCGCCGATGAAGCGGTCGCGCAGCGCTTCGAATGCGCCCTCCACGGCCTCGGCATAGCCTTCCAGGCTGGCTTCGCCCCAACCGACGGCGCCGCAGGCGGTTTCGACCCGCACGAACAGCCAGCGTGGCGGGACGAGGAAGGTTTCGATACGGTCGATTTTCATTTTGCACACTTTGCGGCTGGTGCGAACGAATGGGCAAATTATATGATAAATGCATCCCAACAAGGGAAAATGCGTTGCGGCGTTAGCGAAACTGGCCTGTCGATACCAGCAAGGAACGTCTGAATGTTGTTGCGAGACGGCTACATAGCGGTGGATTGGGGCACGACCAACCGCCGGGCCTACCGGATCGATGCTGGTGGCGCGCTGGTGGCGGACCATGAGGATGATCAGGGGGTGACGGCGGTTGCGGCCGGCGGCTTCGAAGCGGCTGCCGCCGATATCCGCACGGCGCTGAGCGATCTGCCGCTGCTGATGGCCGGCATGATCGGATCGAACCGCGGCTGGCGGGAGGCCGCCTATGTGCCATGCCCGGCCAGCGCGGAGGCCCTGGCCAAGGCCACATTATGGATCGCACCTGGCCGCACCTGCATCATTCCCGGCGTCTGCCAGCGCGGCGCGGCCGGGGCAGACGTGATGCGCGGCGAGGAGGTGCAGGTGATCGGCGCCATCGCCGCCGGGCTGATGCCGCCCGATGCCATCGTCTGCCACCCCGGCACCCACGCCAAGTGGATCAAGGTGGCGAACAGCGAGATCAGCGCATTTTGCACCATGATGACCGGCGAGATGTTTGCCCTGTTGTCGGACCACAGCATCCTGCGCAACCAGTTGCGGGGCAGCGTGGTGCCGGACGCGGCGTTTCTGGCCGGCGTTGACGAAGCCTTGTCGGGGGCGGAATTGCTGTCTTCGTTGTTTCGCATCCGCGCCGGCGCGTTGCTGGGGGAGGGCAGCCGTGATCCTGCCGCCCATGCCAGCGGGCTGTTGATCGGCAGCGATGTGCGCGAGGGGCTGGCATTCTCTGGCTCCAGCCCGGTGACGCTGCTCGGCCGGCCGGAACTGACCGCGCTTTATGCCGCTGCGATACAGCGGGCCGGGCACCGCACCACGTCGATCGACGGTGCCGAGGCCTTTCTGGCTGGTATCGGCCAAATTGCGGCGCATTTCTGATGGACGCGGCCCGCCTGTTTGACGCGAGTCTGCGCGCGTGCCCGCTGGTGGCGATCCTGCGCGGTCTGCGTGCGGCGGAAGCAGAGCAGATCGGCGGCGCGCTGATCGATGCCGGCATCCGCATCATCGAAGTGCCGCTGAATTCGCCCGATCCGTTTGACAGCATTGCCCACTTGGCGCGGCGCTGGGGCGATGCAGCGATGATCGGTGCCGGTACCGTGCTGGAACCGGCCGATGTGCGCCGTGTGGCCGACGCCGGTGGGCAGCTTGTGGTGTCTCCTAATGTCGCGACCGATGTGATCGAAGCCACGGTTGCTGCCGGACTGGTTGCCGCGCCAGGCTATTTCACGCCGAGCGAGGCCTTCACCGCCCTGCGCGCCGGGGCCCATGCGCTCAAGCTGTTTCCAGCCGAAGCCGCGTCGCCGACGGTTCTGAAGGCGCAGCGCGCCGTCTTGCCGGCCGATGTCGCCATCCTGGTGGTGGGCGGGGTCGCGCCCGAGCATATGGCGGCCTGGCTGGCGGCCGGCGCCAACGGTTTCGGGCTGGGCGGCGGCCTTTACAAACCGGGCATGACTGCGGCGGACGTTGGCGCACGCGCCCGGGCCTATATGACGGCGCTGGGCGGGCAGGCCGGCTGATGGTGATCCGGATTGCGATTGTGGGGTTTGGCAAGATTGCCCGCGATTCGCATGTGCCGGCGATCAGGGCGGACCCGCGCTTCCAACTGGTGGCGGTGACCAGCCGCAGCGGTGACCCGGATGTCGGGGTGCCGGCATTCAGCGATCTCGGCGCGCTGCTCGCCGCCATGCCCGATGGGGTTGATGCCGTCGCCATCTGTACCCCGCCCGATGTTCGGCATGGCATTGCCCACCAGGCCCTTGCCGCCGGGCTGGCCGTGTTGCTGGAGAAGCCGCCGACGGCCACGTTGGGGGAAGCGCAGGACCTGATTGCCCTGGCCAAGGCGGGCAATCGCACGCTTTATGCTGGCTGGCATTCGCAGCATGCGCCGGCAGTGCAGCCGGCTGCCGCGCTGCTGGCTGGTGCGGAAATTCGCCGGCTGCAGATCACCTGGCACGAGGATGTCCGCAAATGGCATCCGGGGCAGGATTGGGTGTGGGAAGCCGGTGGTTTCGGCGTGTTCGATCCCGGCATCAACGCGCTGTCCATCGCCACGGCGATCCTGCCGGAGCGGCTGACGGTGCGGGCCGCCAAGCTGCAGATTCCGGCCGGCCGGCAGGCACCGATCGCCGCAGAATTGCAGTTCGCAGGTCCTGCCCATGGCGCATCGTTCGACTGGCGCCATGGTGATGGCGAATGCTGGACCATCGAGATTGAAACCGACGACGGCCGCTGCATCGAACTGCGGAATGGCGGCGCGCGACTGGTGGTCGATGGCCAGGCGCAACCGATTGCGGGGCATGGCGAATATCCGTCCCTCTACAGCCGGTTTGCCGAATTGGTGGCAGCGCGCGCATCGCTGGTCGATATCGAACCGCTGCGGATCGTGGCTGATGCGTTCCTGATCGGCAGCCGCACCGAAGTTGCACCCTTCCTGTGGACCACATCGGCGTGATCGCGCATACAAGCCCTTGGCAATTCACGGGGGAGTGGAGGGCGTTGGCCGGCACGATTGCACGATCGAAACCAGCGGGGGCTGGCCGCAATCTGACCTACGGGCTGCTGGACACCCTGGGCAAGGCCATCGTCACTGGCCGTTATGATGAAGTGCCGTTTCCCACCGAAGCCGAACTGGCCAGGCAATATGCGATCAGCCGATCGGTGACGCGTGAGGCAGTGAAGATGCTGACCGCCAAGGGCCTGCTGACGGCAAGGCCGCGCAAGGGTACCAGCGTGCAGCCGGCGGCCAACTGGAATCTGTTCGATCCCGATGTGCTGCGCTGGCTGCTGGATCGGAAATTCTCGCTCGATCTGCTGCGGCAGTTCAGCGAGCTACGCATCGCCATCGAACCGGCGGCAGCGGCGCTGGCGGCCGGTGCGGCCAGTGCCGAGCGTATCGCCGCCATCCAGGCTGGCTATGATCGCATGGCGGCGGCCGAACAGGGCAAGGATGATCCGCTGGAATCCGACGTGGCGTTCCACATTGCCGTGCTGCGCGCGTCGGAAAATCCCTTCTACGCGCAGTTTCAGGATGTGGTGACGACGGCGCTGCGGACGTCGATCCGCTTCACCAACTGCTTCAAGGGCCGCACTGCCAGCCTGCCGCAGCATCACGCGGTGCTGGCCGCCATCGCGGCGCGCAAGCCTGATGCGGCACGGGCGGCCATGGCGGAACTGATCGCCGACGTGGTGACGCTGATCGCCGATGCAGACCGGACGGGTTGAGATGGAATGTATTGCAGATGTGGGCGCAACGCTTGGCGAAGGCCCGGTCTGGGATGCACGCGAAGCGGCGCTATACTGGGTCGATATCCCGGAGAAGCGCCTGTTCCGCTGGTCGGACGCCGACGGGACGCGCACCATCCCGATGTCCCATCATGTCTGTTCGCTGGTACCGCGGGCCAGCGGTGGGTTCATCGGCGGCGGCTATGACGGGTTTCTGCGCCTGGATGCCAGCCTTGCCATCGTTGTGATCGGCAATCCGGAGCCTGACCTGCCTGGCAATCGCTGCAACGATGGCAAGCTGGACCGTTCCGGCCGCTTCTGGGCCGGCACCATGGACCGCGCCGAAGCGGCGGATAGCGGATCACTCTACCGGCTGGATGTCGATCTGAGCTGGCAGCGCATCGACACTGGCTACCGCGTCACCAACGGCCCGGCGTTCAGCCGCGACGGGCGCACGCTCTATCACACGGATTCGGCGCGGCAGACGGTCTATGCCTTTGATCTGGCGGGAGACGGTGCGGCGCGCAACCGGCGGGTGCATCTGAAATTCGGTGACGGCGATGGCTATCCGGATGGCATGACCGTGGATGCCGATGATTGCCTGTGGATTGCCTTCTGGGATGGGTGGTGCGTGCGGCGCTTTGCGCCGGATGGGCAGCAAATCGGCGAAATTCCGGTGCCGGTGCAGCGGCCGACCAGTTGCACCTTCGGTGGCGCCGACCTCGATCAATTGTTCATCACTTCGGCCAGCCGTGACCTCACACCAGCGCAAAAGGCGGGTCAGCCCCACGCCGGTGGGCTGTTCATGGTCCGGCCAGGGGTCCATGGCTTGCCGGACACGCCGTTCGGCGGCTGAGCCATCAATGCCGCCACCAGGAGAGAATATATCGCCAGTTTCATGTTTGCCACCGGGATCGAAAACAGCATCCCGACCATCAACGGCGGGCGCACCCGGATCGACCAGATGGAATCCTGCGGCCATTATCGCCACTGGCAAACCGATTTCGATTGTGTCGAGGAATTGGGGATCAATTTTCTGCGCTATGGCCCGCCGCTGCACACCAGCTATCGTGGGCCTGGCAGCTATGATTGGGCGTTTGCCGATGTGACCCTGGCCGATCTCCGGCGCCGTGACATCGTGCCGATCGTCGATCTTTGCCATTTCGGCGTGCCCGACTGGATCGGCAATTTCCAGAACCCGGATTTTCCGCAGTTGTTTGCGCTGTATGCGGGCGCCTTTGCCGATCGTTATCCATGGGTGCAGTTGTACACGCCGGTGAACGAGATGTTCATCTGCGCGGTTTTCTCGTCGATGTATGGCTGGTGGAACGAGCAGCTCAAGAGCGATCAGGCCTTCGTTACCGCGCTGAAGCATATCGTGAAGGCCAATGTGATGGCCATGACGGAGATCCTCAAGCGCCGGCCGGATGCCATCTTCATCCAGAGCGAGTCTTCCGAATACTTCCACGCCGACAGTCCGCCCGCCATCCATGCCGCCGAATTGCGCAACCGCTGGCGTTTCCTGTCACTCGATCTGAATTACGGCAATCGCGTCAACAGCGACATGTATGAATATCTGCTCGACAACGGCATGACGCGTGATGAATATCACTGGTTTCTGACACATCAACTGAAACAGCATTGCATTTTGGGAACCGATTATTACGCCACCAACGAACATCGGGTGTTTGCCGATGGCCACACGGAATCAGCCGGCGAAGTGTTCGGCTATGCCGAGATCACCCGCCAATATTATGAACGCTATGGCCTGCCGATCATGCACACCGAAACCAACATGCGCGAAGGGCCCGGCGGCCAGGAAGCCGTGCAGTGGCTGTGGAAGGAATGGGCCAACATGCTGCGTGTGCGCAACATCGGCATCCCGGCGGTCGGCTTCACCTGGTATTCGCTGACCGACCAGATCGATTGGGACACGGCGCTGCGGGAGGTGAACAACCGCGTGTTCCCGGTCGGGCTTTATGATCTGGACCGCAAGTTGCGACCGGTCGGTGGCGCCTTCAAGAAACTCATCGCCGATTGGCGCGATCTGCTGCCGGCCTCCAGCCATTGCCTGGTGGTACCGGTCAAAGCCATGGGCGGCTGACCGGGCAGGCAGCATTCCGGGCCTCAGTGCGGTCCCAGCATTCTGGCTGGATCGACGATCGCGTCATAGTCGGCAGCGTCCACCAGGCCGCTGCGCAGCGCCGCCTCGCGCAGCGTCAGGCCTTGCGCGTGCGCTATCTTGGCGATGCCGGCCGCAGCGTCATAGCCGATCGACGGGGCCAGCGCGGTGACCAGCATCAGCGAATTTTCCACGCCGCGCGCGATATTGTCCCGCCGCGGCGCCAACCCGGCAAGCAGATTGGTGGTGAAGCTGGTCACCGCATCGCTCAGCAGCCGCACGCTCTGCAGGAAGGCGTGCGCCATCACCGGGCGATAGACATTCAGTTCCAACTGCCCCTGGCTGTTGGCAAAGCCGAGGGTTGCATGGTTGCCGAACACCTGTGCGCACACCATCGTCAAGGCTTCGACCTGGGTCGGGTTGACCTTGCCCGGCATGATCGAGCTGCCGGGTTCATTTTCGGGCAGCGCCAGCTCGCCCAACCCGGCGCGCGGGCCGGAGCCGAGCAGGCGAATGTCACTCGCGATCTTGTAGAGGCTGGTGGCCAGCGCATGCAGCGCGCCGTGCAGGAACAGCAGCGCATCCTGGCCGGCAAGCGCGGCGAATTTGTTGGGCGCCGTCACGAAGGGCAATCCGGTGCTGGCGGCAATTTCATCGGCGACGCCATCCGCGAAGCCGCGCGGCGCGTTGAACCCGGTGCCGACTGCGGTGCCGCCCTGGGCCAACTGGTAAACGCCCGGCAGCGCCAGCTCGATGTTCGCCACGGCGGCTGCAATCTGCGCCGTATAGCCCGAAAATTCCTGCCCCAGCGTCAATGGCGTGGCGTCCTGCGCGTGGGTGCGCCCGATCTTGATGATGTCGTCCCACTGTGTCGCCTTGCGGGACAGCGCGGCGTGCAGGGCATTCAGGGCCGGCAGCAGGTGATCGATGATCCCGCGCGCCGCGGCAATGTGCAGTGCGGTGGGGAAGCAGTCATTCGACGATTGGCTGAGGTTCACATGATCATTGGGGTGCACGGGCGATTTTGTGCCGCGCTGACCGCCCAGCGCTTCGCTGGCAAGGTTGGCGATCACTTCATTGGCGTTCATGTTGGTTTGCGTGCCCGATCCCGTCTGCCAGACCAGCAGCGGGAATTCGTCATCCAATTGCCCGGCGGCCACGGCCTGCGCCGCGTCGGCAATGGCGGCGGCGATTTCGGGTTGGAGCACGCCCAGCCTGGCATTGGTGCGCGCGCAGGCCGCCTTGATCACGCCCAGCGCATGAATGATCGGCAGCGGCATGGGCTCAACGCCGATGCGGAAATTCTGCAGGCTGCGCTGGGTTTGGGCGCCCCACAGCCGATGGGCGGGCACGGCAATCGCGCCCATGGCATCGGTTTCCAGCCGTGTTTCAATCATCGGGAGCTCTTTGCCAGCCGCCAGCCTGAGGCTGCATTGGACCCGAGTGCGGTGAACAAACGCTTCATGTCAGTTGCTCCGTCCTGGATGGGATTTGCAGTTCAACCCTTCAACGGCCGAAATTCCCCCTTGTTCCAAATGCCCCGGATTGCGCGCGAGGGCGCTGAACAGATGATGGTGCTTTCGGGCAAGCTGCACCCGGCGCCAGCGCGGCGGACAACAGGCTCGGCAAGATCAATGCGTATCCGGCCGTTGCCCACCCTGGCGCTGGCGACCGGAAGGCTGGTTGTTCCGCTTCCAACTGCGGATCGTCTCGCGAGCGCGAAAAAATACTCGCGCGTCGGGCGGCAGCCGCCCTGCCAGGCGGCCCGCGCCGGCACGACCGATTTCCTGGGCCTGCAAGCGGCCGTGGGCACCGGCAATGAACGCGCCGGCCGGGAGTCTGGCCACAGCAACCCGTCTGGTGCAGCATGGCGGCAATGGAAGCCAAGTTACAGACAATGACGGCACCTTGCGGGGTGGACGGTGATCAAGACCCAGTGCAGCGCACGGGTCGGCGCCCACCGGGGCTGATCATGCTGGTGCTGGCCGCGGCCATGACACTTGTCCTGTTATGGGCTGGTCTGGCGCTGGCCCTCGTCGATATGCAGCGCACCACCGCCGCCATCGAGGCGCGCGCTGCAATTGCCAACCGACAGGCCTTGCTGGTCACGCAGATCGAGACGTTGCTGGCCCGCCAGACTGCGCCGTCGCAGCGGGCTTCATTGGCGTTGCAGGCGCGCCTGAAGGCCTATCTCGCCACATTGGCCGCCGAGCGCGCCATGAGCGGCCATGACCTGATGTTCAGCCCGGCTGACGATGCCCGCGAAGCCGCCAATGCTGCCGAGCTCGCAGGCCTGATCAATGGGCCGCTGGACCCGCCCAGCTTGGAGCAGGCCAGCACGCTGGCCAGCAGCATCGCCAACCGCGAGTTGGCCGAAGCGCAAACGGCGGCGGGGGCCCTGCAGGACGCCTGGCAGCGATTGATCTTGCTGCTATGGTTGGCAATGGCAGGTCTGGCGGTGATCAGCACCGCTGTCGGCCTGCTGGTGTGGCGCCACATCGTGAAGCCGCTCCGCGCCCTTGCTGGCGCCGTCGACGCCGTAGCGCGCGGCGCTGGTTTGGCACCCCTGCGCCTGGAAGGCCCGGACGAAATCCACCGCCTGATTGGCGGCTTCAACCATATGGCTGCCAACGTCGATGCGCAGGCGGCCCGGCGCACCGCCGCGCTCGAAGCGGCGCTGAGCCGGCTCGCAGATATCGAAAGCCGCCGCCGGTTGTTCCTCTCCAAGATCGGCCATGAACTGCGCACCCCGTTGACTGTGATGCGCGCCGAAGCCGAATTGGCGTTGCGCAGCGGCAGCAGCGGTCCAGTGCTGCATGATGCGCTCGGCAGCATCATTGACAGCGGCAGCTTCATGCAACGGCGGCTTGATGATCTGCTGGCGTTGGCGCGCGCCGAAAGCGGCGCGTTGGGCCTGATCATGGCGCCAAACGATCTGGCGGCCATCGCGCGTGACGCCGTGCGCCGCACCGCCAGCTATGCCCGGCTGGCCATGATCGATCTGGAAATCGGTTCGCTGCCCGCGCATTTGCCAGTGATCGGTGATGCCGATCGCCTGTTCCAGGCCATTGCTGCGGTGATCGACAACAGCTTGAAGTTTTCGCCGCCAGGCGCCGCGGTGCTGGTCTCCGGCGCGGCCGAGGCCGGCTGGGCTGTCATCAGCGTTGCCGATCAAGGCCCGGGCGTAACCGAAGACGAGATTGCGGCCATTTTCGAACCCTATGTACAAGGTGAAGCCGGCCGCAGCCACGGCGGCAGCGGGCTCGGCCTTGCTCTTGCCCGTTGGATCGCCGATGCGCACGGCGGCAGCATATCCGCGCAGGCCGGGCATGGTGGGGAGGGATTATGCGTATCGATCCGGTTGCCGCTGAAGGGCTGAAGCTGCTGGTGGTCGAAGACGATGCCGTCATCGGCAGCGTGTTGTGCCGGGGGCTTGTCGCGGACGGCTATGTGGTCGAATGGGTCCGCACCAGTGCCAGCGCCCGCGCGGCGCTGCGCGCGCGGCGTTTTGCGGGCGCGATCCTCGATCTGGGCTTGCCCGATGGCGACGGGCTGGTGCTGTGCCGCGATGTGCGGCAAGCCGGGATCACAGTGCCGATCATGATGTTGACGGCACGCAGCGATGTCGAGGACCGTCTGAACGGGTTTGGCAGCGGCGCTGATGATTATCTCGGCAAGCCGTTTGCGCTGGCCGAACTGTCGGCACGGCTGGCCGTGCTGCTGGCACGCCAACGGATCGCCCACCGTGTCACCGTCGGTGGTCTGGACATCGATACGCACGGCCAAAGCGCGCACGTTGCCGGCGTGCCGCTGGCGCTGTCGCGGCGGGAATTTGCGGTGCTGCTGTGCCTCGCTCACCATCAGGGACAGGCGGTCAGCCGTGCCACCCTGATCGAGGAAGCATGGCCGCCGGACAGTGACATCACTGAAAATGCCGTGGACGTTTACGTCGGCTATGTGCGCCGCGCGTTGGCGTTGCACGGCCAGGCACCTGAAATTGCCACGGTGCGCGGCGTCGGCTTTGTGATGAGACCAAAGCACAAGCCGCTTTGACCGGTTTCTCATAATTTCATCAAGACCGTGGGTAACCGCCGCGCATAGTTTCCCTGACTGCTGCAACCGATGCAGCGTGGCAGGGGGCCTTGAGCGTGAAGACATTGTGGGGTGGCCGAACCGGGCGGATGTTGCTGGCATCAACGGCTTTGGCCGCGATTGTGCCGGCACAGGTGTTGGCAGCCGAAGTTGCCGAAGTCTTGCCGGAGATCGTGGTGACGGCGATCGTGCCGGCCGATACGCGACTGATCGCCGGGGCCCATGACGTGATCGAGCGGGCCGACATCGAGGCGCGCGCGCCGCTGAGCCTGCGCGACCAGTTGATCGCGATCCCTGGCGTTGCCGTGATCGAGGAGGACGCCGGCGGTCTGGCGATCAACATCGGTGTGCGCGGCCTCGATCCGCGCCGCAGCGCGCGCACCTTGTTGATGGAAGACGGCGTACCGTTGTTTCTGGCGCCCTATGCCGATCCGGCGGCGCATTATGCGCCGCCGGTGGAACGGGTGGAGCGCATCGAAGTGGTGCGCGGGTCGGGCCAGATCCTGCACGGGCCGCAGACGGTGGGCGGCATGATCAATTTCGTTACCACGCCGGTGCCCACCAAGGGCCTGCTGCTGCGCGCCGAGGCCCGCGCCGGCAACACCGATTTCCTGGGCCTGCAGGGCGCTGTCGGCACCGGCAACGAACGGATGGGCGTGTTGCTGGAAGCCACCGCGCGCGAAGGCGACGGCATCCGCACCGGCCATGATTTCGGGCTGTGGGAACTGGTGGGCAAGGCGCGGGTGATGATCGGCGCCAATCATGAACTGAAACTGCGTGCCAGCCATTATCGCGAACGATCGGCCATCACCGAAGTGATGCTGGGCACGCGCGAATGGGCCGACGATCCGCTGCAGGCGCCAACGGCCGGGCAGGATCGGTTTGAAATGGACCGCACCCATCTGCAGGCGTCGCATATCTGGACGGCATCGGACCAGGTGCGGCTGGTCACCACCGGTTACTGGGTGAACACCCACCGCGCCAGTTTCCGCCAGACGAATACGCCCGGCGCCTGGGGCGACGAATCCGATGAACGCGGCCTCGCCACCGGCTGGTCGGTGCTCGATCGCTGTTTCGATGAAGATGATCCGCAGCCCGGCACCGGCGGCAGCGCGGCGAACCGCATCACGCCCGCCGCCGCTGCGGCCTGTGGTGGGCGCTGGCGGCCCCGGCGGTTTCATTATTATGGCGTGGAACCGCGGCTCGATGCCAGCCACACGTTGTTCGGCGCCGAACATCAGACAACGCTGGGCGCACGCTGGCACCAGGAACGCGTGCAGCGCGACCAGTTTCGCAGCCCCGATCCGGCCATCCAGGATCTGGATTTCGCGCTTGGCCTGACCGGCGGCGCCCACCGCGAAGACGCCGGCATCAGGGTGCGCGCCTGGAGCGCCTACGTGCAGGACAGCATGACCATGGGCGCCGTCACCATCACCGCCGGCCTGCGGCTGGAGGATGTGCGCACCGTCACCACCATCCGCCGCGCCAGTGGCCGGGCCGCCAATGTGACAGTGGAGCAGAATGACACGGCGCTGCTCCCCGGCCTGGGCGCGGTGTGGCGCGTGGGCGGCGGCACCGAAATCTTTGCCGGTGTCCACAGCGGCTTTGCCCCGCCGCGCCCAAGTCGGGATATCGGCAGCGAGGGGCCGGCGCCGGTGGCCCCCGAACGCTCAACCAACTGGGAATTCGGCGTGCGCAGCCAGCCACGCGACGGCATCACGCTGGCCGCCACGCTGTTCCGCACCGATTTCCGCGAGATCGTCATCAGCAGCGCGGTGGGCCGTTTCATCAACGGCGGCCGGTCACGGCAACAGGGCCTGGAAATGTCGGGCCGCATCGACAGCGCACCGATCACTGGCAGCCGCCACAATGTCTGGCTGCAAACCGCCTGGACCTTTCTGCCCACGGCCAAATTCCTCACCACGTCGGATGCCGCGTTCAACAGCGGCGACGGCGGGATCATTGGCGCGCCGTGCGACGATGGCGACGGCTGCGTGAACGGCAACGGCATCATTGCCGGCAGCCGGCTGGCCTATGCCGCGCGCCATGCCGTGTCGGCCACGCTGGGCTATCGCCATCCGGCCGGGGTGGAGGCGCGCGTGGGCCTGGACCATCGCAGCGCGCAGCAGCCCGATCCGTTTGCCCGCGTGCTCGATACCGCGATCAACGCCGTGGGCTGTTCGGATGCGACCTGTTCCGGGTTGGCCGGGCCGATTCCGGCGGTGACGCTGATCAACGCCGGCCTGTCGTTCACGCCTGGCGAAGGCCGGGTGACATTGTTTGCCACCGGCTGGAACCTCGCCGATCGCCGCTATCTGGCCACGCGGGTCGATGGGATGGGCGCCGGGCGGGCGCGGACGATCGTGGGCGGCGTACGGTTCCGATATTGAGGGCGAACCCCGCGCTGCCGCGCTACAGCCTTGGGACCCGCGCGGTTTCCAGCGCCGGCCAATAATGGCTGACGCTGCGCTGCAGTTCATAACGGGCCATCGCCATGCCGGCGAGCTGCGGCGGGATCGGCATTTCGCCGGCCTCGACCATCGACAGCCCCTGTTCCAGCGCATGGAGCAGCGCAGGCTCCAGCCAATCGAGCCAGGCGCGGGTCTGGGCGATGGCAGTGCCCGGCGTTTGATCCACGGGGCCATGGCCGGGGACAACGCGGGCGTGGCCAAGCCCGGCCAGTTGATCGAGCGATTGCCGCCAGCGCGCCAGATCGGCGTGCGGGGTTGATGGCGCGCGATTGTGGAACACCAGATCGCCGGCAAACAAGGTGCCGCTGTCGCGATCGAGCACGGCCAGATCCGATTCGCTGTGGCCGGCAAGGGTCAACAACTCCAGCGTGCGGCCGCCGAATTGCACCAGGCCGGCAACCGCCGGCAACTGCGGCGCCAGCACGTCGGTGCCGCGCATCCAGTCGCCGAGCAGGCGATAGAGGCCGGCGGAAAAGCCGGCCGCATCGCCGGCCACCTGGGCAACGACCGCTGGCGTGGCGGCGACCATCGCAGGCGGGAATGCCGACGCGCCAAAGCTGTGATCGGGATGGAGATGGGTGAGATAGACAAGCGCCACTGCCTTGCCAGTCAGGCGGCGGGCCAGCGCCGCCAACGCCAGGCCGTGACGGTGCGATGCGCCGGCATCGATCAGCACGGCGCCGGCAGCGGTCGCAATGATGCCGATATTGGCGATGGCGCCGCCGTTGCGCATGGCGATGGCATCATCGGCGCCGCGCACCGCCCACACGCCGGGCGCGACCGCCACCGCCTCCAACTGATAATCTGGTGCAGCCGCGATCAGCGGTGCAGCGGCCAACCCGGCCAGCAGCCGCCGGCGCGAAACATTCATGGCATCGCTGGAGCGGCCAGACGCGCCGAAAACGGCAGCGGCGACATCGGCGCCGGACGCGCGATGTCGGCGGCCATTTCCAGCCCGCCGCTGTCGCGCGCGGCCACATTGACCTGATCGTCGCCGCGCAGGCGCGGCATCAGCATGATCGCCGGGTCTTCGGCCACCGATGCCGCCAGCGTCAAGTCGGCAATCGGGCGGCCATTGGCGGTGACGCGCAGCGTTTCCAGCCAATAGCTGCTGATATTGTCGACAAAGCCGGTGTCCATCGGATGGCGCACATGCAGCGCCAGGCGCGTGGTGCCGGCGGCGGCCGCACCACCAGGGCCAGCATCGGCGGCCGTGGTCCACATGCGGCCGCGCAACTGCATCAGATTATGCGCCCAGTCGCCCTTGATGCGGCTGGCCGGCGGCGCCGAACAGCCACCGCCGGCGGCATCGATCCAGTTGCCGGCAATCAGCCAACTGCCATCGGCGATCTGCACCGCGGCGCGCACGGGCGTGCGTTGATCCAGCTTGATGCGCAGCGCGATGAAGGGTTCGGCATCGCGGGGCGTGAAATCCACGGCCATCTGAATGGGATTGAGATCGGCAAAGACGATGATGCGCTGCGCGCCGGGGATGCCGCGCGCATCGACCTGCACCGGAAACTGACGCTGATCTTCGGCGATCATCGGGAAGCTGACCTTGACGCGATCATCGAACCTGATCTTCGCGCCTTCGGGCAGCACGAGCTGCAACACCACGGGCAGGAAGGGCGATTGCAGCGGATCGCCGGGCACGCCCGCGAGGCCAGAGGACGCGGCTTCGGACGCAGCTTCGGGTGCGGCCAGAGCCGGTGCAGCGTGCGCTGCCATCAGGATCATCCCGATCAATGCGGTTTGATGTCTCATTCCAATGGCCACGTTACGCCCCGCGTGGGCATGTTACCATGGCACCTTGGAACGAGAGCGAGGATGGAGGCCCGGATGCTGATGTTGACCGCGCTGCTGGTGGCCGCTGCCGGGCCCGCGGACTGGCGGGCGTCGCGGTTTCACGATCCCGTCAGCCTGTATCGCATCGATCGCCCCCGCAGCCCGGTGCCTGGCCCGCCGGAAGGCGTGATGGCGGTGGATCACACGGGTGTTGCCCGGCTGGCTGGGCGCGCGCTGCTGATCGATGTCAGCCCCGTCGAAGATGGCCAGCGCGACGCACAGACCGGGCGCTGGACGCTGCGCGCGCCGGCGCGATCGATCCCGGGGGCGCTGTGGTTTCCAGAGGCCGGGCGCGTGCCGGGCAACGCCGCGATCATTGATCATTTCACGGCGCTGGTGCCGCAATTGGCGGCCGGGCGGCCCGTGGTGGTGTTTTGCCTGGCCGATTGCTGGATGAGCTGGAACGCTGCGTTGCGGCTGCACCGCATGGGGCTGCGCGTGCATTGGTATGGCGCCGGGCGCGATGGCTGGGCGGCCGCCGGGCGGTCGTTGGTGCCGATCGAACCTTATATCAACAAGGAAAAATGATCCCGGCTGCAGTGGATTCACTGCAGCCGGGCCAAAGCCTGTCGCAGCAGGTCACGCCATCGCGGTGGCGGTGGGCTGCACGCCGGTGAAATTGCCGATATCGGCAAACACCTCGGCGGCACCTGGCACGGCCATGGCGGCGCCGATGGCTTCGGCGCTGTCGAAGGTGAGGATGCCAACGCACAGCAGCGCGGCATCGCCGGCCAGCGGGAACAGCGCTTCGCCGCCGGTCATGCCCACCGGGCCGAAATGTTTCTGCGCCAACGGCAGATGGACGTTCACATAATAATCCCGATCAAAAGTCGCGCCGTCTTGCGCCGGATAGGTCACCACCAGTTTCGCCATGATATTCTCCCCTTGGTTGCTGGTTATTTCGCTTCGGACAGATATGAGTCCATCCGCTTTTTTGCCAGCGGCGGCAGTTTCACCGCCTTGGCCGCCGCCAGATTTGCCGACGCGCCGGTGCCCACCTGCACCAGTGCCACCATGCCCATCGAGTAATGCGGCAGGCATTTGATGCCATACAGGCCGGGCGATTTCACATTCAGCACGAAATCCTTGCCCATCGGGCCTTTCTGTTCGGTTTCGCCATCGGGCAGCATGCCTGCGATGGTCTGGGCATTGTGGCCGGGATCGGTGGCGATGAATTTCACCGTGTCACCGGGGCCGGCCTTGATGAAGGCGGGTTCGAACACCATCGCGCCGTCCTTGCCGGTGTTGAGCATCTTCACCTCGATCTGCTTTGCCGAGGCAATCGCCGGCGCAGCCAACAGCGCGGCCGCCAGCAACAACTGCACGGATGTCATCATCTCGCTCCTCAAGCCGTGTTTTGTTGGCGCCATATCAGCGCCGATGCCCCGGCAAACGCCATTGTGCCTTGGTAGAATGGCAAGCCGAAGCCGGCGGCGCGACACTATGGACGAAACCCGGAGTCGGAATAAGCCGATCAGCATGGGTTTACGGGAGGCAAACCATGTTGCAGCAGGCACTTGAACAGTTGCGTGGCCAGATCGTGATCCGCTCACGCTATGACAATTTCATCGGCGGCCAGTGGGTAGCGCCGCAAGAGGGCCGTTATTTCGACAATCTGTCGCCGGTGACCGGCCAGAAGATCTGCGAGATCGCCCGCAGCCAGGCCGCCGATATCGAGGTCGCGCTGGATGCCGCGCACAAGGCCAAGGATGCCTGGGGCCGCACCAGCCCTGCCGAACGCGCGCTGATCCTCAATCGCGTCGCTGATCGCATCGAGGAAAATCTGCCGCTGCTGGCGCTGGTGGAAACCATCGACAACGGCAAGCCGATCCGCGAAACCACCGCGGCCGATCTGCCGCTGGTTGTCGATCACTTCCGTTATTTCGCCGGCTGCATCCGTGCCCAGGAAGGATCGATCGGCGAGATTGATCATGATACCATCGCCTATCATTTCCACGAACCGCTGGGCGTCGTCGGCCAGATCATTCCGTGGAACTTCCCGTTGCTGATGGCGGCCTGGAAAGTCGCGCCGGCGCTGGCGGCCGGCAACTGCATCGTGCTGAAGCCCGCCGAACAGACCCCGATGTCGATCATGGTGCTGATGGACATCATCGGCGATCTGCTGCCGCCGGGCACGCTCAATGTCGTCAATGGCTTTGGCGTGGAAGCCGGCAAGCCGCTGGCCACCTCCAAGCGCATCGCCAAGATCGCCTTTACCGGCGAGACCGGCACCGGCCGGCTGATCATGGGCTATGCCACCGAAAATCTGATCCCGGTGACGCTGGAGCTGGGCGGCAAGAGCCCCAACATCTTCTTTGCCGATGTCATCGATCATGACGATGATTTCCTCGACAAGGCGCTGGAAGGCTTTTCGATGTTCGCGCTGAACCAGGGCGAGGTGTGTACCTGCCCCAGCCGGGTGCTGGTGCAGGAAAGCATCTATGAACGCTTCATGGAAAAGGCCGTGAAGCGGGTGCAAGCAATGAAGCTGGGCAGCCCGCTTGATCCAGCCACGATGGTCGGCGCGCAGGCATCGGAAGAACAGCTCAACAAGATCCTTTCGTATGTCGATATCGGCCGCAACGAAGGCGCCCGCGTGCTGACCGGCGGTGGCCGCGCCAATATCGGCACCGAAATCGCCGACGGCTATTATCTGGAACCGACCATCCTGGCCGGCAACAACGGAATGCGGGTGTTCCAGGAAGAAATCTTTGGCCCGGTGGTGTCGGTGACGACCTTCAAGGACCCAGAAGACGCCATCCGTATCGCCAACGACACCAGCTTTGGCCTTGGCGCCGGGGTGTGGACCCGCAATGGCACCCAGGCCTATCGCGCCGGCCGCGCCATCCAGGCCGGGCGGGTGTGGACCAATTGCTATCACCTTTATCCGGCGCACGCAGCGTTCGGCGGCTACAAGCAATCGGGCATCGGCCGCGAAAATCACAAGATGATGCTGGATCATTACCAGCAGACCAAGAATCTGCTGGTCAATTATTCGGCCAAGGCGATGGGCTTTTTCTGACCCTCGCCGGCCGGCACAGGTTGCCGCCGGCTCTTCCCAACCCTGCGGCGGCTGCAAGGCCATGCTGCGGGGCGGCGGCACACCAACTTTGGCGGGCATGGCACACCATGCCCGCCTCCTTTTTTGGCAGGTATTTTTTCGTTACCGCGGCACCGTGTACAAAGTTTGCATCTTGGCACCGGCGTTGCTTGTGACATGATGGTCACGATGTCCCAACCCGCGCCCGCCCCTGCTCCGGCTCCGCCACAAATGCCTGCCTTCCGGCCGGTGACCGTTGCCGGTGCAGGCAATCCGGTGCGGGTGGCGCATTCGATGGCCGATGAACCGGAAATGGCGGTGCGTGAAGTGATGCGCGCGCTTGATCTGCCTGATCTGGCCGGGGTGATCCTGTTCTGCTCCAGCCGCTATCCGATCGATGCGCTGGGCCCGGCGCTGGCGATGCGTGCCAACGGCCATGTCATCATCGCCTGCACGTCTTCGGGCGAAATCACGCCGCAGGGGCTGGCCGAAGGCAGCCTGACCGCCATCGGTTTCCCGGCCAGTGATTTCCGCTTCGATGCATTGTGCCTTGATAACATTTCGCAAAACAGCGCTGCCGAAACCCATGACGCCGTGCGCCGCCTGGCGGTGGAGGCCGAGACGGAAGGGCGCGCGCGCTGGGGCCATTGTCATCACGCCGGCATTTTCCTGATCGACGGCCTGTCTGCGCAGGAAGAGCTGCTGACGCTCACCATCCAGAATGCCCTGGGGCAGGTGCCGCTGGTGGGTGGATCGTCGGGCGACAGCCTGGTGTTCCGCGAAACCTTCGTGTTCCACCAGAGCCATTTCCGCCGGGACGCTGCGGTGGTGGCGATGCTGTCGTCGCGGCGGCCGCTGCATGTGTTCCGCGCGCAGCATTTCCGGCCCGGCCCGGCGCGCATGGTGATCACCGGTGCCGATCCCACGGCCCGCATTGTCCACGAAATCAATGCAGAGCCGGCGGCGGAGGAATATGCCCGGCTGATCGGTTCGCGGGTGGCCGATCTGACACCGGCCTTGTTTGCCAGTCACCCGCCGATCGTGCGCATCGGCGGCGAATATTATGCCAGGTCCATCAGAGCCGCCAATCCCGACGGCAGCTTGACCTTTTATGGCGCAATCGATGAAGGCGTGGTGATGACGCTGGGCCACACCGGCGACATCGTGGCCAGCCTGGAGGCCTTGTTTGCCGAACTGGAAGTGCAGGTGGGCGGGATCGACCGCGTGCTCGCGTTTGATTGCGTGCTCAATGGCCTGGAAATCCGCCAGCGGCAGCTCGCGGAAACCGTATCGCGGCTCTATGCGCGGTCGCGGGTGGTGGGGTTCAACACCTATGGCGAACAGGTGCGCACCCTGCACATGAACCAGACATTTTCCGGCCTGGCCATCGGTCGCGGTTGACCGGATGACGGACCCGCCTGTCCGGACCGGCAACGAAGCAGACAGGAAGCGTATCGCTGCGCTGGAGGCGCAGGTCGCCAAATTGTCCCGCATCAACGCGGCGCTGATCGGCCGGGTGGAGCGTGCCACGGATCTGCACGGCACGGCGTTTTCGTTGTTTGAAACCGCCATTGCGTTGGAAGGCCGGGTGCGTGACCGCACAGCGGAACTGGAAGGCGCGATGGACACGTTGGCCACCACCAACGCCGCGCTGGCCATGGCCCGCGACGAAGCCGACAAGGCGCGGCGGCGGTTGGCCGATGCCATCGACAGCATCGATGAAGGCTTTGCGATCTTCGACAGCGACGACCGGCTGGTGCTGGCCAATCAGACCTATGTTTCGTTGTGGCCCGAAGCGGCCGACATCATCCGCCCCGGCGCGCATTTCAGCGAGATCATCAGCACGCTTGCCCGCCAGCGGGTGCCACTGGCGGCGCTGGCGGCGCCCGACGCCTGGGTATCGGATCGGCTGGCGCGCCACCGTATCGCCGATGGCGGCCAGGCCATTGCCCTGTCGGATGGGCGCTGGGTGCAGGTGAATGAACGGCGCACCAGCGATGGCGGCATCGTGGCGATCTACACCGACATCACCGATGTGAAGGCCGCCGAAGCCCGCGATCGCGCCCGCGTGCTGGCCGAGCGGGCCGCCGTGCTGCAGGCAACGCTGGATGCGATGCCGCACGGCGTGGCGCTGTTTGATGCCGGCAAGAAATTGACAGCCTGGAACGGGCCGTTGCTGACCATGCTGAAACTGGCTGACCGCGGCCCGACCGCGGCGGACCGGGTCGCCAGCCACAGCGCCTTCACGGCGTGGAGCCGGCTGGTGCTGCCCGGCGTTGCCGACGTCGGCGCGCTGGATTGGCTGGCACCGGGCAGCGCGGAATCGGTGCATGTCGCTGCGCTGGCCGATGGCCGCAGTCTGGAGGTGCACCGTCAGCCGATGCCGGGCGGCGGCATGGTGATGCGGTTGGACGATGTGACTCAGGCCCGCGCCGCCGCCGCCGCCATCGCGCAACGCAAATCCGATCTGGAAGCGTTGGTGGCCGAACGCACGGCGGCGCTGGAACAGGCTCGCAATCAGGCAATCACCGCCAACAGCAGCAAGACCCGGTTTCTGGCTGCGGCCAGCCACGATCTGTTGCAGCCGCTGAACGCCGCGCGCCTGTTCGTTTCGGCCTTGGCGGGCCGGCGCATGGCCGACGGCAACCGCCTGCTGGTCAGCCAGGCATCGTCGGCGCTGGATTCCATCGAATCGCTGCTGGAGGCGTTGCTGGAGATATCGCGGCTGGATGCCGGCGCCATCCAGCCCGAAATCCGCCCTGTCGCGCTGGCGGGTCTGTTTAACGCGCTGACCGGCGAATTCGCGTTGGCGGCGCAGCGCAAGGGCCTGACGCTGCACGTGACGCCCACCGATGCCTGGACCGCGACCGATCCGCGCCTGCTGCGCCGCATCCTGCAGAATTTCCTGTCGAATGCCGTGCGTTATACACGGGCCGGCAGCGTCACGATGACCGCACGCCACGTGGCCGATGGCGTGGAAATTGCCGTCACCGATACCGGGCCCGGCATCGCGCACGCCGATCAGGCGCTGATTTTCGAGGAGTTCCGCCGGCTGACCACCCGCAGCGAGGCCGAGGAAAAGGGCATCGAGCGCGGGATGGGCCTGGGCCTGGCCATCGTCCAGCGCGCTGCGCGCATGCTCGATCTTAAGGTGGATCTCACCTCCGCGCCGGATGCGGGCGCGACCTTTGCCGTGACGGTGCCAGCCACCATACCGCAAGCGCGTGAGCCTGATACCGACAATATGCGGGGCAGCGCCGGCGTGGGCCGGGCCACCGTGCTGGTGATCGACAACGAACCGGCGATCCTGGCCGGAATGTCCGCGATGCTGGCTGGCTGGGGTTGCCATGTGCTGACCGCACCCGATGGTGCCGCCGCACTGGCGGCTGCCCGTCGCCGGCCGATCGACCTGTTGCTGGCCGATTATCATCTTGCCGATGGCGTGACGGGCGATGCCGTGGTGGAACGGGTGCGCGATGCCTGTGCGCGCCGCATCCCGGCGGCCATCATCACCGCCGATCGCACGCCCGAACTGAAAGACAGTCTGACCGCCGAGGGGCTGGCGATCCTGACCAAGCCGGTGAAGCCAGCGCAATTGCGGGCCTTGATGGGCCGGCTGCTGGCCTGACGAAATCAGGCGCTGGTGCGTTCGCGTTCGGGCGGGGTGAAATGCACCTTGCCGGCCATGATCACCGCCTGGGTGCGGCTGTAACAGCTCATCTTGGCAAGGATCGCCGAAACATGCGCCTTGACCGTGGTCATCGATACATCGAGTTCCCAGGCGATCTGCTTGTTCAGCTTGCCGGCTACCACCAGCCCGAGCACCACGCGCTGCTGAGGGGTCAGGCTGTCGATGCGGTGGCGGATTTCCTCCAGTTCGGCATCATCGGGTGCTGCAAATTCATCCGGCACGAACAGATTGCCGTTCAGAATCGATTGCACGGCCGCCACGATGGCACTGCGTTTCAGGCTTTTGGGAATGAAACCGGCGGCACCATTGGAAATCGCGCCCTGGACCAGCCCGGCCTCCACCGCGCCCGACACGATGACGATCGGCAGCGCGGGAAACCGTTCGCGCAGGGCGGCCAATCCGCTGAAGCCTTGCGCATCAGGCATGTTGAGATCGAGCATGACGAGATCGAAATCGCCTTCGCGATCGATAATCGCCGTGGCCTCCGCGATGCTGGCGGCTTCGAACAATTCGGTTTGATCGAAGGCGACGGCAATCACCGTGCGCAGGCCATCGCGCACCAACGGATGATCATCGACGATCAGCACACGTTCCACGGCCACGACCTCCCCAGGCGGAGAGAATAAGCCGACAGGGCGCGCCTGGGCGATAGGGGCATGTGCGTAAGCGGCGGGGGGCGGCGCAGGCGCGGACGGAGAATCCGTCCGCGCCGCGACTGGGCCGGTATTTGCCTGGCTGACGTGTGCCGGGCTGGCCATCACTTCGGCATCTTGAACACCCAGAGCATGCCGCCCTGGTTGATGTTCTGCACCGATTTGGCGACTTCGCCGCCCCACAGCGGCACGGCGCCGCCCCAGCCCGACATCACCGCCACATATTGTTCGCCATCCTGTTCCCAGGTGACGGGCGTGCCGACCACACCCGACCCGGTGTTGAATTTCCACAATTCGGTGCCGGTCTTGGCGTCGAACGCCTTCAGATAGCCTTCGGGGGTGCCGGTGAACACCAGATTGCCGCCCGTTGCCAGCACGCCGCCCCACAAGGGCGCCTTGTTCTTGTATTCCCAGGCGATCTTGCCGGTGGCGGGATCGATGGCCCGCAGCACGCCGATATGATCGTCATACAGCGGCTTGATGGTGAAACCGGCGCCCAGATAGGCAGCGCCCTTCTTGTAGGCGATGGGTTCGTTCCAGATGTCCATGCCCCATTCGTTGGACGGCACATAGAACATCGATGTCTGCTTGCTGTAGGCCATCGGCATCCAGTTCTTGCCGCCCAAGAAGCTGGGGGCGGCAAACACCACCGTGCCCTTGGTGCCATCGGCGTTCGGCGCGCCGGGGCGGTTGGCCGGGATGGTGATCGGCTTGCCGGCCTTGTCATAGCCGCTCGCCCAGGTGACCTTGGAGACGAACGGCGTCGCCGAAACGAACTTGCCGTTGGTGCGATCGAGCACGAAGAAGAAGCCGTTGCGATCGGCCTTGGCGCCCAGCTTCATCACCTTGCCGTTCACGGTGTGATCGAACGGGATGAATTCATTCACGCCATCGAAATCCCAGCCGTCGTGCGGGGTGGTCTGATAATGCCACTTGATCACGCCGGTATCGGGATCGATGGCCAGCGTGGACGCGGTATAGAGATTGTTGCCGGGCCGCAGATGGCTGTTCCACGGGGACGGGTTGCCGGTGCCCATGTAGATCAGGTTGGTATCGGGGTCATAGGTGCCGCCCAGCCAGGTGGCGCCGCCGCCGTTCTTCCACTGATCGCCCTGCCAGCTCGCGTTGGTGGTGCCGGTGATACCGTTGTCGGCCCCCTTCAGGCTGCCCATATGGCCTTCGATGGTGGGGCGCGACCAGATCAGCTCGCCGGTTTCGACATCGCGGGCCTCCACCTTGCCGACCACGCCGAACTCGCCGCCGCTGTTGCCATAGATCACCTTGCCGTTGATGATCATCGGCGCGGCGGTGAAGCTGTAGCCGGCGGAATAGTCGGCCATCGTCTTGTTCCAGATCACCCGGCCGGTGTTGCGGTTCAGGGCGATGAGATGGGCATCGAGCGTGCCGAAGATGATCTTGTCGCCATGGATGGCAGCACCGCGGTTGACCACGTCGCAGCACGGCATGATGCCATCGGGCAGCCGCGCATCATATTGCCATTTTTCGGCCCCGGTGCGCGAATCAAAGGCAAACACCCGGCTATAGCTGCCGGTCACATAGATGGTGCCGTCATACACCAGCGGCTGGCTTTCCTGGCCGCGCTGTTTTTCCCCACCCAAGCTGGCGGTGAACGCCGGTACCAGCGATTTGACGTTGCCAGCGTGAATCTTGTCCAGCGGCGAGAAGCGCTGGCCCTTGTGGCCCATACCGTAGGTGAGGACATCGCCCGGCGTGGCTTCGTCGTTCATGATATCGGCGTCCATCGGGCCCGTTGCTGGCGCCTGGGCCATCGCCGGCAACGCGCCAGCCATCCACAGGGCAGCGCCAGCCACCAAGCCCGTGTTCAGCCATTTTGCCTTCGTCATGTTTCGTCTCCCCTCTGGTTTGGGCCAATCACCTGGCCGTTCGTTTGCGTGTGCAATTCCATGTTAGGCTGATGCCCGGCGGCAGCCATTGCACCTTGGCCCAACATGCCGGATCAGACCGACCGCTGCGGCGGCACGTGCGTGACGCCATAAGCGGCAAACAGCCTGGTCAGCGTGCCATCGGCTGCAAATCGCTCCATCGCTGCCTCAAGCGCGTCGGCCAGATCGCGGCTGTCGTCCTTGACGGCGATGCCGACATCCCAGCCGGGGCTGGACAATGCCGGGATCGGCGCGCGCCGCTGCTTGATCTGCGGCGCGGCATTGTCGGCCAGCGCATGTTCGATCTGGGCACGCGTGGCCATGGCCACATCCGCCTTGCCGGCCTTCAGCGCATCGAGCGCGGCGGCGCCCGAAAGATAATGCGCCACATTGGCGCGCATCACGCCGCCGAAGCTGCCCGACAGCCAGAAATCCGGCACCGAATCCAGTTCGGCCGCCAGGCGCTTGCCAGCCCATTGCGGCGGCGGCACCTCACAATCGGCGCCGGGCCCGCAGGCGATGGCGAAATTTTCCCGGGCATAAGGCGCGCCGATCACGCAGCGTTCCACCTTCAGCGCGAGCCGACGATCGGTGGGGACGTGCATCATCAGGTCGGCAGCGCTGCCGCCAATCAGCGGCCCGCGCCACACCATGTTGCGCAAGTCGTCCTCCACGCCTTCATCGGCCGGGAAATCGGTGAAGCGCGCCTTGAAACCGATGGCCGCCGCCAGCGCTGTGCCCAGATCCACATCGATGCCGCGCAACACGCCGGCCGCATCGCGCCAGCTCCACGGCGCAAAATCGCGATAGACCGCAATCGACAGCACGCCATCTGCAGCGATCTTGTCGATCGGGCGCGACCAGACCGGGGCCGGGGCGGCCAGCGCGAGCAGGCCCAGCAGCAGCGCCCGCCGGCCAGTCACCGGCCGAGCGAGGGGATCAACCGGCATCGTAGCGGGTATCGAGCCAGGCGCGGATTGCCCACCCGGCCTTCTGGCCAAGCGTATCGCCCATTGCCGGCATGTACACCTTGCCGTCGCGGACGGCACCGTGCTGATAGCGCTGAATATACCACTCGTCGCCGGCGTCATCCTTGTCGAGATAACGCAGATCGGGTGCAATCCCGCCGGAGATGGCATCGAGCCCGTGGCAGCGCGCGCAATTCTGGCCATAGGCGGATTGGCCGATGGCAATCGCCACCGCGTTGCCGCGATAGGGATTGGCCTTCACCCACTCCGGGCCGATATCCGGCAACTTGCTGGTGTCCACCGCCTGCGGCGTCACATCGCCATGGGCTGCCAGTGGCGCCAGCAGTGCCGGGGCGCCCAGGCCCATCACAAGGGCAATTGTGCTCATCGCCATCAATCGGGCCGTGTTCCGTGTCATGATATGCTCCCGTGGCCTGGTGACAGGCCGCCTGTCCGGTGTGTTGTCCCGTGGCATCATATTGCGGCAGACAGGGGTGCTTCGCCCATTCTACCTTGGTCCTAGATGCAGGCTGGCAGGACCCGGCCTAGGGTGTGGCTGGATTTGAGGAATTTGCGATGCTGCTGCGTATCTTGCCATTGGCTACCATGCTGGCCGCGCCGCTGGCTGCGGAAACCATCTATATTTCCAACGAACGCGCCAATCTGATCAGCGTGGTCGATGGTGCCACGTTGCAGGTGAAGGCGAACTGGCCGGTGGGCAAGCGCCCGCGCGGCATCATCCTGTCGAAGGACGGCCGCCATCTTTATGTGTGCGCCAGCGATGAAAATGCCGTGCAGATCATCGATGTCGCCACCGGCAAGGTGATCGCGGATCTGCCGTCGGGGGACGATCCGGAAATGTTTGCACTGTCTGCCGACGGCAAGATGCTGTTTGCCAGCAATGAACGCGACGCGCAGGTGACGGCGATCGACATCGAAGGGCGCCGCGTGGCGTTCCAGGTGGTGGTGGGCGTGGAACCCGAAGGCATGGCCACGTCGCCCGATGGCAAATTTGTGGTCGCCACATCGGAAACCGACAACAAGCTGCACTGGATCGATATCGCCGCGGGCAAGATGGTGGACGAGACCGAAGTGGACATCCGCCCGCGCCATGCCGAATTCACCGCCGATGGCAAGGCGCTGTGGGCCACGGCCGAAATCGGCGGCACGTTGCACTTCATCGATGTGGCCAGCCGCCGCGAGACGGGTCGGCTGAAGTTCGACGTCCCCGGCGTGCCGGCCGACAAGATCTTGCCGGTGGGCGTGCGCTTCACGCCGGATGGGGCCCAGGCGCTGGTGGCGCTGGGCCGCGCCAATCATGTGGCGATCATCGATGTGGCGACCCGCAAGGTGACGGCGCTGGTGCCGGTGGGCAGCCGCGTGTGGCACCTGGCGATTTCCGCCGACGGCCGGCGCGCCTATGCCGCCAACGGCCTTTCGGACAATCTGAGCGTGATCGATATTGCGGCGGCCAAGGTAATCGCCACCGTGCCTCTGGCCCGCGCGCCCTGGGGTGTTGCCGTCGGCCGATAGCGACAGGATCATGGCTGCAGCCGGCGGGCCGCGGTCCTGCCGGGCGGTGATCACGTCAGGCATGTGCCTGGCGGGTGCGTGAAGCCGTGTGCCAGAGTAGATAGAGCGCCCTAATACCCCAGCACGATTTTCCCCGCCCATAGTCCAATACTGGCCTGGGTCACTCTCCGCCAAAGACAGGGTGCAGCCGTCGAGAACGGAGACTGCGAAGATACTTGGGGGAGACCAGATGACCATCACCAAGACCTTGGGAGCCGTCGCCACCCTGGCATTGCTCACCGCCGCCGTGCCGGCATATGCACAGGCCAATTCATCCGCCAATCCGCTCGATGCCACCGATCAGTTGCTGTTGCGGCTGAAGGAAAAAGGCATTTTGTCGGATGAGGAATATGATGCCCTGCTCAAGCTGAAGCAGCAGCAGCCGGCGCCAGCTACGGCCACGGCCTTGCCGGTTGCTGCCCCGCCGCCGCAACAGGCCGCCGCCGAACCGCTGGACCGGAGCCGGCTGGTAACGATGTCCAAATCCGGCGTCGGCATGCAGCTGGGCGACGTGACCTTGACCTTCTCCGGATCGATCAACGGCTTTTATGCGCACGACAGCGGCACCGCCCCCGGCCCGAACACCAATGTGGTCGGCGGGCTGGCGACCGTGGGCGGCAACACATCGGCCGTGCGCAACGGGCTGTTGCCAGGCTTCCTGAAGGTGGACGTGACCACGCAGCAGGGCGGCTGGGATATCGGCGCGCATTTCGGCCTGTATCCGGGCATCAACAGCGTGACCGGCGCCGGCGGCGCCAACAGCGGTGGCAACCCGCAGGCGCTGGCCACCAGCGGCATCGATGCCCGCGAAACCTACCTGACCTTTGGGAAGGCGAATTTCGGCACGGTCACCATCGGCCGCGCCATCGGCCTGTTCGGGCAGGACGCCATCTTGAACGACATCACCCTGCTGTCGGTCGGCACGGCGGCTGGCAATGCCGCGCCATCCAATACCTCGCTTGGCCGGATCGGGGTTGGCTATATCTACACCGATTTCCAACCGCAGATCACCTATTCGACGCCGGATCTGAACGGCTTCAAGATCGCGGCCGGCATTTTCATGCCCCTCAACACCTTCGGTGCGCAGGAAGTGAACGGTACGCCGGGGTTCCAGGCCCGCCTGTCCTATGACGGCAAGTTCGGTGACGTTGGCGTGCATGCCTGGCTGTCGGGCATCACCCAGGATCACAATCCGGTCGGCGGCGTCAGCTATACCGGCCGTGGTCTGGATTTCGGCACCAAGCTGTCCGTGGGCGGCGCGTCGCTGCTGGGCTATTATTATACCGGCCAGGGCCTTGGTACCACCGGGCTGTTCATCCTCTCCACCGACGCAGCCGGCCGGGCCCGCGGGTCGAACGGCTATTATCTGCAGGGCACCTACACCGCCGGCAAGTTCACCGTGGGCGCCAGCTATGGCGAGTCGCGGCTGAACCTGACACCCGGCGAGGTGAACCCCGAACTGCTGCGCAGCAACAGCAGCTATGTCGGGCAGCTCCGCTATGGCCTGACCAGCTGGGTGACGCTGATCGGCGAATATACCCACAGCATGAGCCGCGCGCACGGCGGCAATCGGGCCAATTCCGACACGCTGGCAGCCGGCGCTATCCTGTTCTTCTGACGATATTGCCCCAACCCGGCGGCTGGAGCGCCGCCGGGTTGGCTTTTCCTCGCTCCATCTGGAAATTTCGCCATGGCCGAAGCCCTGTATCGAGTCCCCGCGGCGTGGGCAGCGCGTGCCCATATCGATGCGGCGCGCTACACGCGCATGCACGCACGCAGCCTGGCGGACCCCAATGGTTTCTGGCGCGAACAGGCCAAGATCATCGATTGGATCCAGCCGTTCACGCGCATCGACGAAAGCAATTTCAACCGTGAAGGCTTTGGCGTGCGCTGGTTCAGCGACGGCCTGCTGAACGTGTCCGCCAATTGTCTGGATCGTCATCTGGCGACCCGCGGCGACCAGCCGGCCATCATCTGGGAAGGCGATGATCCCGCCGATAGTCGGGTGATCAGCTATACAGCGCTGCACGAGATGACCTGCCGCATCGCCAACGTGTTGAAAAACGAAGGCGTGCGCCCGGGGGACCGGGTGGTGCTGTATCTGCCGATGATCCCGGAGGCCGCCGCCACCATGCTCGCCTGCGCCCGGATCGGCGCCGTCCATGCTGTGGTGTTCGGCGGCTTTTCGCCCGAAGCGCTGGCGGGGCGCATTGTCGATTGCGGCGCCACCATCGTCATCACCGCCGATGAGGGCCTGCGCGGCGGCAAGCATGTGCCGTTGAAGGCCAATGTCGATGCGGCGCTGGCGCTGTGCCCGGATGTGGCCCGGGTGCTGGTGGTGCGGCGCACCGGCGGCGAGGTGGCGATGCAGGCCGGGCGCGATCTGTGGCTGGACGAACTGGCAGCGGCGGCATCACCGACCTGCCCGGCCGAGATCATGGAGGCCGAAAGCCCGTTGTTCATCCTGTACACCAGCGGATCGACCGGCAAGCCCAAGGGCGTTCTGCACACCAGCGGCGGCTATCTGGTGTGGGCAGCGCTGACACACAAATATATATTCGATTATCAGCCGGGCGAGATTTTCTGGTGCACCGCCGATGTCGGCTGGGTCACCGGGCACAGCTATGGCGTCTATGGCCCGCTGGCCAACGGCGCCACCACCCTGATGTTCGAAGGCGTGCCCAATTATCCCGATCATGGCAGGTTCTGGCAGATCGTGGCGAAATGGCAGGTCAACACGCTGTACACCGCGCCCACCGCCATCCGCGCGCTGATGCGCGAAGGCGATGCGTGGGTGACGGCGCATGACCGTTCCTCGCTACGCCTGCTGGGCAGTGTCGGCGAACCGATCAACCCCGAAGCCTGGGATTGGTATCACCGGGTGGTCGGCGATTGCCGCTGCCCGATCGTGGACACCTGGTGGCAGACCGAAACCGGCGGCGCGCTGATCACGCCGCTGCCCGGGGCCACGGCGCTGAAGCCAGGATCGGCAAGCCTGCCGTTCTTTGGGGTCGAGCCGGTGCTGGTCGATGGCGAAGGCCGGCGGCTGGAGGGCGCGGTGGACGGCAATCTGTGCCTGGCGCGGTCATGGCCCGGCCAGATGCGCGGTGTGTGGGGCGACGAAGGCCGGTTCTTCGATGCCTATTTCTCCACCTTTCCCGGCCTGTATTTCACCGGCGACGGCTGCCGGCGCGATGCCGATGGCTATCATTGGATCACCGGCCGGGTGGACGATGTGATCAATGTGTCGGGCCACCGCATGGGATCGGCTGAGGTGGAATCTGCGCTGGTCGCGCACCCGCTGGTGGCCGAAGCCGCAGTGGTGGGGGTGCCGCACGAGATCAAGGGCCAGGGCATTTACGCCTATGTCATCCTGAACGCCGGCGAGAGTGCCAGTGACGCACTGCGCCGCGCGCTGGTGGCGCATGTCCGGCGTGAAATCGGCCCGATCGCCACGCCCGACGCGCTGCATTTCGCGCCTGGCCTGCCCAAGACGCGCAGCGGCAAGATCATGCGGCGCATTCTGCGCAAGATCGCCGAGAATGACGTGGGCAGCCTGGGCGACACCAGTACGCTGGCCGATCCGACCGTGGTCGATGCCCTTATCGACACTCGCCCCTCCGCCGGATAGGCCTTGGTCAGACCACAGCGGAGTTTGCCGACATGAGCCGATACAGCAAGGGCGCGATCACACTGCACTGGCTGATGGCGGTGCTGATCATCGGCAATCTGGCCGGCGGCTTCCTGCATGATTTCGTTCCCACCGAAGGCGGGCAGCGCAGCCTCGTGATGAGCCTGCACAAGAGCTTCGGGCTGAGCATCATCGTGCTCAGCCTGGTGCGGCTTGGCTGGCGGCTGGCCAACCCGCCGCCGCCCTTGCCCAATTATTTCACCACCGGTGAACGCTTCCTGTCGAAAACCGTGCATGGGGCTTTTTACGCTGCCATGCTGGCGCTGCCGCTGTCGGGCTGGGTGATGGCCGATCGCAACACGAGGCCGCTGGGCTGGTTCGGGGTGCCGGTGCCCAAATTCGGTGTCGAGAAAGCGATCGCCGATACAGCGCATGATCTGCACGAGATTCTGGGTTGGGCGTTGCTTGCACTGCTGGCCCTGCATGTGATGGGGATCATCAAGCACAAATGGCTGGACCGGGACAATCTGCTGCCACGCATGGGGCTGGGCCGCGCCCGCTGAGATTGGACACGCACAGGACCGCTCTCCCCGACGACAATGGGATTCCCAGACCAAGGGAAGGCCCGGGGAATATCAGGCTTGGCCCGCGACAATTTCGGGACTTTTCGCCAGATTCGCGGCCGATACGGGGTTGCGCTGTCCACCGGACCATTGCTGCCATCGCCACGATCAGCGACTGGTCATCCCGTAAAAAGAGTCATAGCGTGCGGACCGGGGAAGGGGACTGGCTGCAACGCCACCCGGCCATAGTGCAGCGCTTGGGGGGAAACGGGCGATGAATGCGGCGACACGACAGGCATCGGCAGCGACAGGCAGGCTCTGGCAATTGCTGGCAATCCCGGCGATCGCGCTGGCGTTGCAAATATCCGGTGCGCCGGCGCGGGCCGCTCCGGCGCCTCAGGATGCCTATGCCATGCTCAAGTGGCGCAATGTCGGCCCGGCGCGCGGCGGCCGGTCCATTGCGGCGGCAGGCCACGCCAGCCGGCCCTTTGAATATTATTTCGGCGCCACCGGCGGCGGCCTCTGGAAGACGGACGATGGCGGCACCAGCTGGCGCCCGGTAACCGACGGGCAGATCAACAGCGCATCGGTGGGCGCCGTTGCCGTGGCGCCTTCCAACCCGGACACCGTCTATATCGGCATGGGCGAAGGGGAACTTCGCGCCAACGTAATGCAGGGGGACGGTGTTTACCGGTCAAGCGATGCCGGCAAGACCTGGTCGCATGTCGGGCTGGCGAACACGCGCACGATCACGGCGCTGCGGGTGCATCCGGCCAACCCCGATATGGTTTATGCCACCGCGCTGGGGGATCCCTATGCGAGCAACGAGGATCGCGGTGTTTTCCGCACCCGCGACGGCGGCAAGAGCTGGCAGAAGATATTGTACCGATCGGCAGAGGCCGGCGCGGTTGACCTGGCGATCGATCCGCGCGACCCGCAAACCCTGTATGCCTCGTTGTGGCAGGTCTATCGCAAGCCGTGGAAGCTGTGGAGCGGCGGGCCGGGATCGGGCCTGTTCAAATCAACCGATGGCGGCGACACCTGGACCGAACTGACCCGCAACAAGGGTCTGCCGTCCGGCGTGCTTGGCAAGATCACCGTGACAGTCTCGCCAGCCGATTCCAGTCGGATCTATGCCAATATCGAAGCCGAAGCGGGCGGGCTCTACCGGTCCGATGACGCCGGGAAGACATGGACGCACATCAATGATGATCGCAACCTGTGGCAGCGATCATTTTATTTCATGCGGATGCAGGCCGATCCGGCAGACCGTGACACGCTGTATGTGCTCAGCTTCCGGCTCGAAAAATCCACCGATGGCGGCAAGAGCTTTTCGCCGGTGCCAACCCGCCATGCCGACATCCACGACCTGTGGATCGATCCGTCCAATCCCCGCCGCATGATCGTCGCCGATGATGGCGGCGCCAGCGTATCGGTCAATGGCGGCGCCACCTGGACCGAACAGGATCTGCCGACCGCGCAAATCTATCGACTAGCGACAACCAACAGCTTCCCGTTCCAGCTTTGCGGCGCCTTGCAGGACAACAGCAGCGTGTGCGTGCCCAGCCGGCTGACCAGCCGCCTCGACGAGGCATCGCATGTTGACGCCTTTGCCGACTTCAAGGTGGTCGCCAACAGCGAAAGCGGCTATGTCGCACCGCATCCCGCCAAGCCGGGCCTGTTCTTCGTGGGCGCCACCAATGCCCTGTCGCGCTTTGATGCCGGTCGGCAGCATACGCGCGATGTGCAACCCTATCCGTACAGCGTGATGGGTCAGCCAGCCAGTTCCATGAAGGAACGCTGGAACTGGACCTATCCCATCCTGTTCTCGCCGATCGCGCCGCATCCGCTGTACATCGGGTCCCAGCATCTGTGGCGCAGCCGGGACGAGGGCCAAAGCTGGCAGAAGATCAGTCCCGATCTCACCCGTGCTGATCCCGCGACATTGGGCGAAACCGGCGGGCCGATCCGCCCGGATCAGGATGGCCCGGAAGTCTATGGCACGATCTTCACCATCGCGCCCTCGCCAGTGAACCCACAGCTCGTCTGGACCGGTTCGGATGACGGGTTGGTGCATGTCACCCGCGACGATGGCGCATCCTGGCAGGCGGTGACCCCCGCTGGCCTGCCGCCCTACACCCGCATCAGCTTCATCCATGCCTCCGCCCACGATCCCGCCACGGCCTATCTGGCCGCTAAGCGCCACGAAATGGGGGATCGCCAGCCCTATCTCTACCGCACGCAAGATTATGGCGCGTCGTGGAGCCGGATCGACACGGGCCTGCCCGCCGAGGCCTTCACCCATGCCATCGTCGAGGACAGCAAGCAAAGGGGCCTGTTGTTTGTCGGCTCCGAAAAGGGCGTGCACACCTCGTTCGACAATGGCGCATCATGGCAACCGCTGTCCTTGAACCTGCCGGTGACGCATGTTTCCGGGCTGAGCGTGGTGGGTAACGAGCTTGCCATCGCCACGCACGGCCGCTCCTTCTATGTGCTGGAAGGGCTGGAAACGCTGCGCCACCTCGCGGCCGGCGGGCTGCCGTCTGGCCCCATGCTGTTTCCCGTGGCCGATGCCGTGCTGAACGCCGTCCCGGCGCGCATGAATGCCTATCTGGACACGGCGGTGAACGGCGCAACCCTGACCGTGTCGGACCAGGCTGGCGCCACGGTGCGCCGCATCGCGCTGCCCGGGCGCCTTGCTGCCGGCGCGCACAGCTTCGCCTGGAACCTGCGCCACGATGGTGCGGTGGTGTTCGATGGCATGGTGCTGGAGGCCGCCAACCCGGCCAATGGCCCGAACGTACTGCCCGGAACCTACCGGGTCACGCTGGATATCGGGCAGACCCGCCTTTCGCGTGACGTGACGGTGTTGCTGGACCCGCGGCTGGATGGCGTGACCCCGCGCGACCTGGAGGCACAGCATGATCTGGCGCTCAAGCTGCGGGATGCGGTGTCGACGGCCAATCAGACGGTGCGCGACATCCGGGCCTTGCGCGCGTCGTGGACCATGCCACTGCGCCGCGGCGCGCTTGCTGATCGGCGCCAGGTGCTGCTGGACAAGCTCGGCGCGATCGAGGCGACCCTTTATCAGGTTCGCAACCAGAGCCCGAAGGACAAGATTGCCTTCCCCATTCAACTGAACGACCGGCTTGCACACCTGATGGCCGTCGTTGGCCAGGGCAGCGGGGCGCCAACCCTGGCGCAGCGGCAGGTTTACGACGTTTTGCAGGGCGAGCTTGCTGTGGTGATGGACCGATATCGCGCCCTGATGCAGGCGGACGTGCCGCGCTTCACCCAGCAATTGCGCGCAACTGGCATGTCGATGCCGGCACCTCGCTGACGGAGCGGCGGCTCACCAGCCGCGCAAACGCGCCCACCGGGCGGTCACGCGGCCAGCTTCGATCACGTGATAATGGCCATGCTGCGCGGCGGTCGCACAGGCATGGTTGGGCAGGATACGAACCAGGCTGCCAATCGGCAGCACCGGCATGGGGCGGGGATCGCCGGGGCGCATCATCAGGATGCCATGTTCCTGGTTCGCGCTGCCCATGATCACGCCCGGCAATGGCTGGACGTCCAGATCGGTGACCACGCCATAACCCTGATCCACGGCTTGCCGTTCGGTGCCATGATCGCGTGACATGGCCATCCAGCCGGCATCCACGATCGCCCAGCCCTTGTCCTCCTGATGTCCGATCACCGTCGCCAGGACCGAAAGTGCGATGTCAGCGACCGTGCAGACACCGATGCCGGCCTGAACCAGATCGAAGAAGGTATAAACGCCGGCCCGCACTTCGGTGATGCCGGACAGGTCCTCCACGTGCAGCGCCGTCGGCGTTGAACCGATCGAAACCATCGGGCAGGGCAGGCCGGCGGCGCGAAGCCGTTCGGCCGCCAGTACGGACAGGTCACGCTCCGTCGTGGCGGCGCGGCGCAACGCAGCGTCGGAACTGGCATCGTAAGAACCGCCGGCGTGGGTCATCACCCCCATCAATTCGGTGCCCGTGGCGGCGTGCAGGGTCCGCGCGATCGCCAGCAAGGTGTCGGAATGCGGATCGACGCCGCCACGGTGGCTGTCGACATCCAGTTCGATCAGCACCTTGAACCGGGTGTCCATCGCGGCGGCGCGGGCGACAACCGCTTCGGCCATGGCGACGCTGTCGAGAATGATCTTCATGTCGCCACCCCGCGATTGGAGCGCTGCGATCTGATCCAGTTTGCGCGGCGTGATGCCCACCGCGTACAAAATGTCGGTCATCCCGGCCGCCAGGAAATGTTCCGCCTCGGCCAGGGTGGACACGGTGATGCCGGCGACGCTTCCAGCGGCCAGCACATGCTTCAGCACGTCGGCCGATTTGTGGGTCTTCACATGCGGGCGCAGCCTTCCACCGCGCGCCGCGACATGCTGCGCCATGCGCGCGAGGTTGGCCCGCATTCGCGCGGCATCGATCAGCAGCGACGGGGTTTCGAGGTCAGCAAGGGCGGTCATTCGTCGCCTTGCCGCAGGATGGCCGCAAATGCCTCCCGGTCAACATTGCCGCCCGAAACGACGATGGCGACAATCTTCCCCCGCGCGTCGATCTTTCCCGACAGCAAGGCCGCCAGCGCCACGGCGCCGCCCGGTTCGATGACCAGCTTCAGCGCGGTGAAGGCAAATCGCATCGCGTCGCGCACCTCGTCGTCGCTCACCACCAGGCCGCCGGCGAGCAGCCGCTGGTTGATCGGGAATGTGAGCGCGCCGGGGGTCGGTGCCAGCAAGGCGTCGCAGATCGAGCGGGCTTCGGGCGAATTGGACCTCCGCACGCCGCCGACAAGAGATCGGGCGGTATCGTCAAAGCCGGCCGGCTCCACGCCAAAAACCGCGGTCGCCGGGCTGAGCGCGTTGACCGCGGTCGCCGTGCCGGCAATCAACCCACCCCCGCCAACGCAGCATAGCAGCATATCAAGATCGGCACCCACCGCGGCCGCCTGCCGAACAATCTCCAGCCCGACCGTGCCCTGGCCAGCGATGATGTGCGGATCATCGTAGGATGGCACCACAACCGCACCACGATCGCGCGCAATGCCAAAGGAAATCGCCTCGCGATCCTCGGTGTGGCGATCATACGACACCACCTCCGCCCCATATGCCAGCGTGTTGGCGCGTTTGATGGCCGGCGCGTCGGACGGCATCACGATCGTAGCCCGCGTACCCAGCAACCGCGCAACGGCGGCCACCGCCTGGGCATGATTGCCGGATGACCAGGCGACAACCCCGGCTGCACGTTCCTGCGCCGTCAACATCGAAAGCCGGTTGCAGGCGCCCCGAAACTTGAACGAGCCCGAGCGCTGGAGCATCTCGGCCTTGACCAGAACCTTCGCACCAACCCGTTCGTCGAGCGCGTCAAACGACAGCAGCGGGGTGACGGCGGCGGTGCCGGCAATGCGTGCGGCGGCGGCTTCGATATCGGCGATCGTGATGGTCATGGGTTCAATCCTCCAGTTCGACCGCGCGTCCGGCAGCCTGCGCCAGCGCGACGGCCAGCCGCGCCGCTGCGACATCCTGCAGCCCGACCCCGGTGCTGTCGAACAGGGTGATGTCGTCGGCCGACAGGCGCCCGTGCTGCGTGCCGTTGATCACCGCGCCGATGGGCGTCAGCGCGGCGGTGTCGATCAGGCCGGCCGCGTGGGCATGCTGGCACTCGCCCAGGGTGATGGCCTGCGCCGGTTCATCGACGAACAGTCTGGCCCGCGCCACCAGGTGCGCGTCTACTTCCTGCTTGCCCTTGGTGTCGGCGCCCATGCACGCAAGGTGGGTGCCGGGGCGCACCCAGCCATCCTCGATCACGGCGCTGAACGACGGCGTTACCGTGATGATCACGTCGGACATGCGCGCCATGTCCTCGGCCGATTGGATGCTGATCGGCAGGTCGGTGTCCGCCAGCGCCGCCGCCAGCGCCTCGCCCCGCGCCGGATCGCGTGCTGCGATCACCAGCCGTGAAAAGGCCCGTTCCGCCAACGCGGCGCGCATCTGGAATTCCGCCTGGCCGCCGGCACCGAGGATGCCCAGCACCCTGGCGTCTGGCCGGGCAAGGTGCCGGATCGATATGGCGCTGGCCGCCGCCGTGCGCAGCGCTGTCAGGAATGTGCCGCGCACCAGTGCCATCGGCGCGCCGCTGTCGCAGTCGAACAGCAGGACGGTCGATTGGTGATTGGCAAGGCCGCGCGCACGATTGCCCGGCCACAGCCCGCCAGCCTTCACGCCCAGCGCCGGCCCGGTGCGATCCATGCCGGATTTGAATCCGAAAATGGCATCGGCATATCCCAGCCGTTCACGCACCACGGGAAAATTTGCGGCCTCGCCCGATGCCATCGCCGCATAGACCGCCTCGATCACGGCGGTGACCCTGTTTTGTGGCACCAGATCGATCACGCATTGTTCGGAAATATAGAACATGTTGCCCCAATTCACTGGCTGCCCCCCTGAACCGGCCGCCGGCTCGCTTCTAGGCCATCACAGGCGTGTTGGACAACGGCAGGCTTGCCAAAGCCTGCCGTTGTCCCGCCTTGCCGCGCGCTGGCCTGCCGATCTTGCCCGGCTGCGATCAGCGCATCGGCTTTGCGGGCATGATGGTTTGGCTGTTCTGGTTCGGTATGGCGCTGTGGCGCCATGGCATTCGCAAGCCGCGATGTCGAAACGTCGGGCTTGAGCCGGCCAGAAGGGGTCAGGCTGTGCTGTCAATGGATCCACGATGCGCCCGGCGGCTTGTCGAACACACGTGCTTGGGCCATCGTGTTTCTGCTCGAAAAGGGATTGCGGTGACGCGGCAGGGGCAGATCATCAGCGTTGCGTTGCTCGTGTTGGCCGCCGCCGCTGCCGGGGGTGCACCGCCGCCGCGTGTCAGCCGCTTTTCGCCGACCGGCAGTGTCCAGGCGCCCGAGCAGATCGCCGTGCAGTTCGCGACGCCGATGGTGGCACTTGGCGATCCGCGGCAAGCAGCGCCAATCATGGGCAATTGTTCGGCGGGCGCGGCGGGGCGCTGGGCCGATGCGCAAACCTATGTCGTCGATCTGCCGGCGGCGCTGCCCGGCGGGCGCAAATGCCAATATGATCTGGTGCCGGGGCTGCGCGATGCCCGCGGCGCAGCGGTGGGCGGGGCGCGCCGGTTCGGCTTCGACACTGGCGGTCCGGCCGTGCGGGCGGCACTGCCCGACGATGGCCAGATCGAGGAGGATCAGCTGTTCCTGCTGGCGTTGAACGCGCGGCCGACGGCGGCGTCGGTGGCGGCCGGGGCGGCATGCCTGATCGAGGGGGTCGGGGAGGCCGTGCCGCTCGACATCTTGCCCGATAGCGCGCGCGACACGGTGCTGCAGGGTGCGGCCGCCGACTATCGGGTGCGGCGGTTTCTGGAGTTGGCGGGGTGGCGCAAGCCCGAATATGGGGATGATGCGGTGCCGCCGCGGGCGGTGATCGTGGCGACCCGGTGCCGTCGGGCGTTGCCGGCGGGAGGCAAGGTCACGCTGCGCTGGGGCGGCGACATCGCAACGGCCGAAGGATTGAAGGCCGGCGCGCCTTACCGGGCGGCGATCGCGGTGCGGCCGGCGTTTGCAGCCCGCTTCGAATGTGCGCGGGTCAACAGCGCGGCGGCGTGCTTGCCCCTCGAAGCGATGCGGCTCAGCTTTGCCGGCGTAGTGCCGCTGGCCCGGGCCATGGCGGTGCGGCTGGTTGGCCCTGATGGCAAGGCGCTGGCGCCGGTAGCGCCCAAGCAGCGGGTGGCGACCGTCGGGCAGGTCGAGTGGAAAGCGCCGTTCGTTGCGCAGGCGCAGTATCGGATTGTGCTGCCGGCCGGGCTGAAGGACGATGCCGGGCGTTCGCTGGTGAACGCGGGACGCTTCCCGCTGGCGGTGGCGACCGGGGACTTCCCGCCGCTGGCAAAGTTCGCCGGGACCTTCGGCATATTGGAGGCGGCGGAGGGCAGCGTGCTGCCGGTGACGCTGCGCGGCGTGGAGACGCCGGTGGCGGCGGGCGGGTTGACGTTGCAGGCACGGGCCCTGCCGGTGACGAACGACGGCGCGGTGGCGGCGTGGCTGCGGCGGCTCGAGGAGGCCGAGGAACGCACATTTGCCGAAGAACCGATCGCAGGATCGGACCGCACCATGCGTATCGAGACAACGCGAAACACGCCATTGATCGCAGGCAATGCGGCGGCGCTCAGCTTCCGGATTGCGCGCGACAAGGACCCGCGCACGTTCGAGGTCGTGGGCATTCCCCTGAAGGCGCGCGGCTTTCACGTTGTCGAGATTGCCTCGCCGGCGCTGGGCAAGGCGCTGCTTGGGCGCGGCGGCACGCGCTATGTGGCGACCGGCGCGCTGGTCACCGACATGGCGGTGCACTGGCAATGGGGCAAGGGGCGGAGCCTGGCCTGGGTGACGCGGCTTGCAGACGCCACGCCGGTGGCCGGCGCGGTGATTGCAGTGACCGACAGTTGTTCGGGGCGGCTGTTGTGGCAAGGGCGCAGCGATGCGGCAGGGCGGGCGGTGATCGGCGATGTGCTGCCGCCGCCGTCGAGCTATGGCAGTTGTCGCTATGGCACCGATCACCCGTTGATGGTGAGCGCGCGGACGGCGGACGACTATAGTTTTACATTGTCCAACTGGGGCAGCGGCATCCAGGGCAGCGATTTCAACCTGTCGCAGGGCTGGGGATATCAGGCGACGGCGGTACACACGATCTTCGACCGGACGTTGCTGCGGCTGGGCGAGACGATCAACATGAAGCTGCTGGCGCGGCAACGGACGGATGCGGGGTTTGCCGCGGCACCGCCGATTACCGCTGCCAAGCTGACGATCCGCCATCTGGGATCGGATACCGATTTCGAAACACCGCTTGCGGTGGTGGGCGCGGGTGCGACGGCAAGCTGGACGGTGCCGAAGACGGCGCCGCTGGGGGATTATCAACTGCGCCTGACCGGCACCGACGGCGAAGCGCAAACCGTGGGCCGTTTCAAGGTGGAAGAATATCGCCTGCCGACCGTGCGGGCGAGCGTGACGGGGCCGCGCGGGCGGCTGGTGGCACCGACACAGGTGCCGGTCGATCTGGCGTTGACCTATTTGTCGGGTGGCGCGGTGGTGGCGGCGCCGGTCAAGCTGCGCACCATCGTGGAGCCGCGGACGGTGATCGTGCCGGGCTATGAGGACTGGTCGTTCAGCGGCGAGACCATGGTGGCGGGGATCGTGCCGCTGGGCAGCGATGGCGAGGCGCCCGATGCAGCGCGCGCACCGATGCGCGCGCGGATCGAGCCGGTGGCGCTGGGCCCGAAAGGCGTGGCGCGGGTGGTGGTGGGTGATCTCGCGCCGGTGACGGTACCGTCGCGTCTGATTGCCGAGATGGATTATGACGACGCCAACGGCGAAGTGGCGACGACCTCGGCGCGGATCGACCTTGATCCAGCCGCGGTGCGGGTCGGATTGAAGACCGACGGCTGGCTGGCCAAGGCCGATGACCTGCGGCTGACGCTGGTGGTGCTCGATCTGGAAGGCCGGCCGGTCAAGGGCCAGCGGGTGGGCGTGACGCTGTTTTCCCGCGAGACGTACAGTTATCGCAAGCGGTTGATCGGGGGCTTTTATGCCTATGACAACAGCCGCGAGACGAAGCAGCTCGCTGCCACATGCACCGGCACCACCGATGCGCTGGGTCGGCTGGCGTGCAGCCTCGATGCTGGTGTGTCGGGCGAAGTGGTGGCGGTGGCCGAGACGAAGGACACGGCCGGGCGTGTGGCGCGGGCCTCGACTTCGGTCTGGCTGGCCGGTGACGACGACTGGTGGTTCGGCGGCGACAATGGCGACCGCATGGACGTGATACCGGAACAGGCGACGGTGGCGGCCGATGGCGTGGCACGCTTGCAGGTGCGCATGCCGTTCCGGCGGGCCACGGCGCTGGTCACGGTGCTGCGCGACGGCGTGATCGACAGCTTCGTGACGGAGCTTTCGGGCAAGGACCCGGTGGTCGAAGTGCGGATGAAGGCGGGTCATGCGCCCAATGTCTATGTGTCGGTGCTGGCGGTCAGGGGCCGGGTAGCGGGCTGGCGGCTGTGGCTGGCGGATCTGGCGCGGCGCTGGAACCTGCCATGGATCAGCCGCGAGGCGGCGTATCCCACATCGCTCGTCGACCTGGCCAAGCCGAGTTACCGATTGGGCATGGCCAAGCTGACGGTGGGTTGGGATCGGCATCGGCTGGGTGTGACCGTGGCGAGCGACCGGCCGAGCTACGCCGTGCGCAGTGCGGCGCAGGCGCAGGTGCGGGTTGTGCCGCCCAAGGGCCGGGTGCTGCCACGCGATGCCGAGGTGGCGTTCGCTGCGGTCGATGAAGCGCTGCTGCAGTTGCAGGACAATGACAGTTGGGATGTGCTGACCGCGATGATGGCGGAACGGCCGCTGGGCGTGGTGATGGCCACGGCGCAGACGCAGGTGGTCGGCAAGCGGCATTATGGGCGCAAGGCGGTGGCGGCCGGCGGAGGTGGCGGTGCCGGTACGGGCCAGGTGCGGCGCGAGTTCAATCCCGTGCTGTTGTGGCGGGCGCGGGTGCCGCTGGATGCGCGCGGCCAAGCGGTGGTGCCGCTGCGGCTGAACGATTCGCTGTCCGGATTCCGGCTGGTAGCGGTGGCGACGGCGGGGGCGGATCTGTTCGGAACGGGGATGACGACGATCCGCACGACACAGGATCTGCAGTTGCTGGCCGGCATCCCGCCGCTGGTGCGCGATGGCGATGATTATGTGGCGACCGTGCTGGCGCGCAACACCACGCAAGCGCCGATGCGGGTGCGGATGACTGGCAACGCCGGGGCGATCGTGCTGCCGCCGATCGATCTGCTGGTGCCGGCGGGCGGAGCACAGACGGCGGCGTGGCGGGTGGTGGCGCCCGCCGATGGCCCGGTGGTGTGGCGGGTGGCGGCCAAGGCTGAAGCTGGCCAGACCGATCGGGTCGAGGTGACGCAAGCCGTGCTGCCGGCGGTACCCGTGGAGACCTGGGCAGCCAGTGTCGTCCAGGCCGGGGCGCCGGCGCTGCCAGTGGCGGCGCCGGCGGGGGCCTTGCCCGGGCGTGGCGGCGTGGTGGTGGCGGCGAGCCGGTCGCTGGGCGGCGATCTGCCCGGCGTGCGCCAGTATATGGCGGCCTACCCCTATGATTGCATCGAACAACGCCTGTCGCGGGCGGTGGCGCTGGGCGATCGCGCGGCCTGGGACAATGCGGTGGCGGCGTTGCCGGGCTATCTCGATCGGGATGGTTTGGTGCGGTTTTTCCCGGCGGACTGGATCGAAGGCGACGAGGCGTTGACGGCCTATATCCTGCGCCTGTCGACGGCCAGCGGGTGGGCGCTGCCAGAGGTGACGCGCGACAAGATGGTGCGCGGGCTGACTGGCTTTGTCGCCGGGCGGGTGGTGCGCAGCCGTGCCGATGTGTTGGGCGATGGCCCGTCGCGGCTGGTGGCGGCAGTGGCGGCGCTGGCGGCGGTGGGGGCCGCCACACCGCAGATGGTGGAGCCGTTGAATGTGGCGCCCGACACCTGGCCGACGGTGACGGTGATCGACTGGATCGAGCTGCTTGAACGGCTGTCGGTCTCGGGTCGCGCGGCAAAGATGGCGCAAGCCGAGGCGGTGTTGCGGGCGCGCATCGATGTGCAGGGCACAACGCTGCGGATCACGCGCAGCGAGGCGCCGTTCCAGCTACTGGCCAGCCCCGATTCGACGGCGGCGCAGCTCCTGATGCTGAGCAGCCGCCGACCGGGGTGGCAGGCCGATGCGCCGCGGATCGCGCGGGCGCTGATGCTGGGGCAGCGGCGCGGGCATTGGGACACGACGCCGGCCAACGCGCTCGGCACGCTGGCCATGCGCCAGTTCGCGCAGGCGTTCGAGGCGGCGCCGGTGACCGGGACGACGCGGGTGGCGCTGGGCAGTGCAACGGCGCGCTTTGCCTGGAACGGCAGCCCGGCGACGCAGACATTGGCGTGGCCGGGCGGGCCGGGGACCCTCACCAGCAGCCACGAAGGTGGCGGGGCGCCGTGGTTGATGGTGTCGGCGCGGGCGGCGGTGCCATTGCGGGCGGCGGTGGCGAGTGGCTTCGCGCTGAGCCGACAGGTGACGGCCGTCAGCCAGGCGGTGGCGGGGCGGTGGACGCGCGGCGACGTGATGCGAGTGCGCGTGACGGTGACGCCGCGCGCGCCGGCGCAATGGGTGGTGATCAACGATCCGGTGCCGGCGGGCGCGACGATCCTGGGCGGTGCGCTGGGCGGCCGATCGCAGCTGCTGGCAGGCAACGAGACCGGCAGCGGCGCGCAGCCGAGCTTTGTCGAACGGCGCGGTGATGCGGTGCACGCGCATTATGCGGCGCTGGGACGGGCGGCGGTGACCTATGAATATACGCTGCGGCTGGGCAGTGCCGGCACCTTCCGGATGCCGCCGACGCGGGTCGAAGCGCTGTATGCGCCCGAGATGATGGCGATGGTGCCGAACGCGCCGGTTGTGGTGGCGGGGCGTTGACGGAGCGCCGAAAACGCCTGGCGATCATGGCAGCGATGGCGATCGGGCTGATTTGCGCCGCGCTGCTGACGGACCCGGGGCGACCGCCAACTTACGATGCGTTACGGGCAAGAGCGCCTTCGAGCGAGGCGCGGCTGCTGGCACGCGACGGTCGGCTGCTGGACGTGCGGCGAACAGATCCTGAGCTGCGGCAGCTCGACTGGGTGCCGCTGGCGCGGATCAGCAGCGCCCTGACGGCACGCATCGTGGCATCGGAGGACCGGCGCTTTGCCGCCCACCGCGGGGTCGACTGGACGGCGGCCGGGAGTGCGCTGCGCGACCGGCTGCGCGGACAGGGTGGGCGCGGGGCGAGCACGATCACCATGCAACTGGCGGCACTGCTCGACCCGGCAATCGGCAGTGCCGGCAACCGTTCCTGGCGGCAAAAGCTGATGCAGGCGCGGGCGGCGTGGGCAATTGAGCGGACCTGGACGAAACCGCAGATACTGGAGGCGTGGCTGAACCTGCTGCCGTTCCGGGGGGACCTGGTGGGCATTGATGCGGCGGCCCGCGCGCTGGCCGGCAAGGCGCCGGCCGGGATCGATGCGGCGGAGGCTGCGGTGCTGACGGCGCTGGCGCGCGGGCCATCGGCACGTCAGGCGGTGGTGATGGCGCGGGCGTGTCGGGCGGCGCCAGCGCTGCCGTGCCGCGATATCGAAGTGGTGACGGCGCGGATGCTGGGCCCGCGCGCGGCGATCCGGGGACCCGGGCTGGCGCCGCAACTGGCGGACCGGCTGCTGGTGGCCGGCACCAGCGGCGCGGTGCAAACCACGATCGACCTCGATATCCAGCGGCTTGCGTCGGATGCCCTCGCCAGCCAGTTGGCGGCACTGTCGCCGCGCAACGTGCGGGATGGCGCCGCCATCGTTGTTGACAACGCAACCGGCGAGATACTGGCGTGGGTGGGATCAGCCGGGCCGGCGTCGACAGCGGCGGCAGTCGACGGGGTGACGGCGCCGCGCCAGGCCGGTTCGACGCTGAAGCCGCAACTATATGCGCTGGCCATCGAACGGCGGCTGTTGACCGCGGCATCGGTGCTGGATGATGCACCGGTCGATCTGGATACTGCGTCGGGGCTCTATATCCCGCAGAATTACGACCGCAGCTTTCGCGGGCCGGTGACGGTGCGGTCGGCGCTGGGCAACAGCCTGAACGTGCCAGCGGTGCGCACCCTTCTGCTCGTCGGGGTCGATGCGTTTCGCGACCGGCTATATGATGCGGGGTACAAGGGGATCAGCCGAGACGGCGACTATTATGGCTTTTCGCTGGCGCTGGGATCCGCGGAGGTGACGTTGCTGGAGCAGGCGGCGGCATTTCGGGCGCTGGCGCGGGACGGACGCTGGTCTCCGTTGCGTATCCGGCCTGGTGCAGCGCCGGCTGATGTGAGGGTGATCGAGGCGGGCGCAGCGGGCATCGTGCGCGACATTCTGGTCGATCCTTCGGCGCGGACAGCGACGTTCGGGGAGGATAACGGCCTCGCCATGCCGTTTCCGGCGGCGGTAAAGACCGGCACGTCGAAGGCGCTGCGCGACAATTGGTGCATCGGCTTTTCGGATCGCTTCACCGTCGCCGTGTGGGTGGGCAATTTCGAAGGCGACCCGATGATCGGGGTGTCGGGGATGACCGGGGCGGCACCGGCATGGGCGCGCATCATGCTGGCGCTGCATGCAGCGAAGCCGGGGCAGGGTTTTTCACTGCCCGCCGGCGTTGTGCGGCAACGGGTGCACTGGGCGCCGGCCATCGAGCCGCCGCGCGAGGAGCTGTTCCTGCGCGGCACCGCTCTCGACACCGTACGCATCGCCGAGGCGGCGCAGCTGCGGCCGCGGCTGCTGGCACCGGCCGATGGGGCGGTGGTTGCAATCGATCCCGATATTCCGTCGGCGCGGCAGCGGGTGACGATCCGGGCGACGGGATCGCTACCAGGTTTGGCGATCGCCATCGATGGGCGTGCCGTCGCAATGCGACGTGACGGCAACCGGTTGACAGCGTTGTGGCGGCCGGTCCCGGGCGTGCATTTGGTGGCGCTGACCGATGGGCAGCATATCCACGATCGCTTGAGGCTGGTGGTCCGTTGAGCAACGCCTGCTGACCGGGTCTGTACCGCTCAGTCGGCTTCCCCGTGGGGAATCCCTACACTTGGCGCACGACGATTTCGCCGCCACTGTGGCGAACGCTGCCAGCAGCGGCTTGCCGGCGAGGGGGCCAGGGATGAATGAAGCCGGGGATTCGACGTTGCCGCGCACGCTGGGCAGCGTGCAGCTGTGGGGCATTGCGGTTGGCCTGGTCATATCCGGGGAGTATTTCGGCTGGAGCTATGGCTGGGCGACGGCCGGAACGCTGGGCTTTCTGATCACGGCTGCCGGCGTGGCGGTGCTCTATGTCGCCTTCATCTTCAGCTTTACCGAACTGACGACGGCGATTCCGCAAGCCGGTGGCCCCTTTGCCTATAGTCTGCGCGCCTTCGGGCCATTGGGCGGCGCCATTGCCGGCTATGCCACGCTGATCGAATTCCTGTTCGCGCCGCCGGCGATTGCCCTGGCGATCGGCGCCTATCTGGCCGTGCAGTTTCCAGGTAGCGACGAGAAGCTGGTGGCGACTGGTGCCTATGCCGTGTTTGTCACGCTCAACATCGCCGGCATCGCCATTGCCGCCAGCTTTGAACTGGCGGTCACGCTGCTGGCCGTGGCTGAACTGCTGGTGTTCATGGGCGTGGTGGCACCTTCATTCTCGTGGCGGGCCTTTGCCGCTGGTGGCTGGGCGGGGGCGGAGCAATTCAGCCTGGCGACTTTGCCGGGGATGCTGGCGGCGATCCCCTTTGCCATCTGGTTCTTCCTGGCCATCGAAGGCGTGGCGATGGCCGCCGAGGAGGCGCGCGATCCGCAGCGCACCATCCCGCGCGCCTATGTGTCGGGCATGATGACGCTGATCCTGCTGGCTTTTGGTGTCATGCTGTTTGCCGGCGGGTCTGGCGATTGGCGGGCGCTGGCCAACATCAACGATCCGTTGCCGCGTGCCATGCAGGCCGTGGTCGGCCAGGCGAGCGGCTGGCTGCACATGCTGGTATGGCTGGGGCTGTTTGGGCTGGTCGCCTCCTTCCATGGCATCATCATGGCCTGTGCCCGCCAGATCTATGCGTTGGCGCGCGACGGCTTTCTGCCGGGCCCGCTGGCGCGGCTGCATCCGCGTTTTCGCACACCGCATCTGGCCACCTTGGCCGCCGGCGCTGTGGGCATAACCGCGATCTGGAGCGACCGTTTCGTGCATCTCGGCGGCCAGCCGCTCACCGCCGGCATCGTCACTCTGGCGGTGTTCGGGGCGCTGGTGATGTATGTGATGAGCATGGCCGCCCTGTTCCGCCTGCGCGCGATCGCGCCCGAACTGGAACGCCCGTGGCACGCACCGCTGTATCCATGGCTGCCCGGCCTGGCGCTCGGTCTGGCGTTGGCGGCATTGGCGGCGATGATCTGGTTCAATCCCTGGCTGTTCGCGCTGTTTGCCGGGTTGATGGGTGCCGCCGTGCTGGCCGCTTGGCGGCGCTGGCCGATCAAGGCGGTGCCGGTCTGATGCCCTACACCCATGATCTTGGCGGCACGCGCCACCGCTTTGCCGATTTGCGCGCCGTCATGGCTGCGGCCAGCCCGCACCGGTCCGGCGATGTGCTGGCCGGCATTGCTGCCACCAGTGCCGAACAACGGGTGGCGGCGCGGCTGGTGCTGGCCGATCTGCCGCTGGCCAGCTTCCTGGCCGATCTGGTGGTGCCGTATGAAGCCGACGAGGTGACCCGGCTGATCATCGACCGTCATGATGAACATGCCTTTGCCGCCATCGCCCATCTGACCGTCGGGGGCTTTCGGGACTGGCTGCTCTCCAGCGAAGCCGACGGTGCCGCCCTGGCAGCGCTGGCGCCCGGCCTGACGCCGGAGATGGTCGCCGCCGTCACCAAGATCATGCGCAATCAGGATCTGATTGCGGTGGCACGCAAGATCAGGGTGATCACGCGGTTTCGGGGCACCATTGGCCTGCCGGGCCGATTGTCGGTGCGGTTGCAACCCAACCATCCCACCGATGATCCCGCCGGCATTGCCGCAGCCATTCTCGATGGGCTGCTGCTGGGATCGGGCGATGCGGTGATCGGCATCAATCCCGCCGGCGACAGCGTTGGGGCGGCGCACAATCTGCTGCTGCTGATCGATGAATTGCGTGCAGCCTATGCCATTCCCACCCAGAGCTGCGTGCTCACCCATGTCACCAACACGCTGCAACTGATCGAAGCCGGGGCGCCGGTCGATCTGTGCTTCCAGTCGATTGGCGGCACGGAAGGCACCAATCGCGGCTTTGGCATCGATCTGGCGCTATTGGCCGAAGCGCAGGCGGCAACGCTGGCGCTGGAGCGCGGCACGCTGGGCCAGGATGTGATGTATTTCGAAACCGGCCAGGGTTCGGCCCTGTCTGCTGGTGCACACCACGGCGTCGATCAACAGACGCTGGAGGCCCGCGCCTATGGCGTGGCGCGCGCCTTCCGGCCGTTGCTGGTCAATTCGGTGGTCGGCTTCATCGGGCCGGAATATCTCTACGATGGCAAACAGATCTTGCGCGCCGCGCTGGAGGATCATTGCTGCGGCAAGCTGCTCGGCCTGCCGATGGGGCTAGACATCTGCTACACCAACCATGCCGAAGCCGATCAGAACGACATGGATGGCATTGTCACGCTGGCCGGGGTGGCGGGGGTGAACTTCATCATGGGTGTGCCCGGCGCCGACGACATCATGCTGAATTATCAATCGACCAGTTTTCACGACGCGCTGTACCTGCGCGATGTGCTGGGGCTGCGGCCAGCGCCGGAGTTCGAGGCGTGGCTGCTCGCCAGCGGCATCACCGATGCGGCCGGGCGTATTTCGGCATCGTCAGCCCGCCTTGCCCTGCCGGCGCTGCTCGATGGCTGAGCTGCCATCGCGTCTGGCCGCGCTCACCCAGGCGCGCATCGGCCTGCCGCGTGCCGGGCATGCGCTGAATACGGCGGCGACGCTGGCCTTTGATCTGGCGCACGCCCGGGCGCGCGATGCCGTCCACGCCGTGTTTGATGCTGGCGCCCTGCACGCGGCGTTTGGCGCCATCGAAGTGCGCAGCGCCGCGCCCGACCGGGCCACCTATCTGCAACGGCCCGATCTGGGTCGGCAACTGCCAGCCACGGAGGCCGCCCGGCTGGCGCCGACCGGGGCGAACACGGCCATCGTGGTGGGCGATGGCCTGTCGGCGACGGCGGTCGCCCTGCATGCCGTACCGCTGATCGAGGCGCTACGGCCCCGGCTTGGCGGCGTGTGGGCGCCGATTGTGGCGGCCCATCAGGCCCGGGTGGCGCTGGGTGATGCGATCGGGGCCGCGCTGGCGGTGGATGTCGTGGTGATGCTGATCGGTGAGCGGCCGGGGCTGAGTGCACCTGATTCCCTGGGGGCCTATATCACCTGGCAGCCGCGGCCAGGCCGGCAGGACAGCGAGCGCAATTGTGTTTCCAACATCCGCCCGCCGCATGGACTGGATTATGAAACCGCCGCGACGCGCATTGCCTGGCTGGTGCACCAGGCCCGTGCCCGGCGGCTGACGGGTGTGGCGTTAAAGGATGAAAGCACATTCACACCCAGGCTGGGCTAACCGCGCGCCAACAGCGGGCGTGACCTGATGTGCGTGCAGATGGCCGGATGGCGACACGCCGTTTGCTGCTTGAGTTTTGGCGGTTCGTGCCCGAGCATGAGCGGGACAGGCGGGATGCCAGGCGGCCACCGGATGCGACACAGGGCCGACAGGGGGATGGATGAGAATGAAACGCCGCATGCGCCTTGGAGCGCTTCTGTTGATGCTGTCCCTGCCACTTGCGCCGCTCAGCGCACAGGCTGGCTTGCAGGAGGTCGCGGCGCCCGCAGGGGAGGGCCGGCTGATGCTGGTGCGCACCGATGCCGCCAAGGGCCGTATCCTGTTGACCCTGCCGCGCCCTGCGGACGATGGCGTGGCGCTGCGCCTGTTGTACAGCACCGCGCTGAAAACCGGACTGGGCTCGGCTCCTTTGGTGCTCGATCGCGGGCGGATCGGCAACACCCAGGTGCTGGCGTTCCGGCGGATCGGCGGCAAAATCGCGGTGCAGTTCGAAAATCCGCGGTTCCGGGCCAGCGCTGGTGACGCCACCCAGCAAAAGGTGGTGGCCAGCGATTTCGGGATCTCCACCGTCTGGTTGACCGACATTGCCGAAACATTGGGCGATGGCCGGCTGGTGATCGATATCGCGCCGTTCCTGGTGCTCGATACGCTGGGCATTGCCGCCTCGTTCAACCAGGATCAGGACAATCTGGGCATCGGCGCGGCAACCGCGATCGCGGGCAAGGGCTTCAAGCTGGATGAAAAACTCAGCCTTGCCGATCCGGCTTCGGTGCGGCTGTTTCCCGACAATCTGGAAGTGGACGCCCTGCAGACCTTTGTGTCCGACATGCCGGGCGCTGAGGTCGAGAATATCGTGCCAGATCCCCGGAAAGTCAGCTTGACCGTGCATCACAGCTTTGTGCGGCTGCCGGAACCGGGCTTCGTCCCGCGCCGATTTGATCCGCGTATGGGCGGCATTGCCAGCCAGGCGGTGGATTTCTCTGCGCCGCTGGGCGGCGCGGTCGTATATGATCTGGCCAACCGGTTTCGGCTGGAGAAGGTCGATCCTGCGGCGCCGCGCTCACGGGTGAAAAAGCCGATCGTCTTCTATCTGGACCGCAATACCCCCGAGCCGATCCGGGCGGCGCTGCTCGAAGGGATTGGCTGGTGGGCGCAAGCCTTTGATGCTGCCGGCCTGATCGATGCCTTCCGGGTGGAAATGCTGCCCGAAGGGGCCGATCCGCTCGATATCCGCTACAATATGGTCAACTGGGTGGATCGCGCCACGCGCGGCTGGGCCTATGGCCAGATCATCGCCGATCCACGCACCGGAGAGATCGTGAAGGGCATGGTCGTGCTGGGCTCCTTGCGGGCGCGCCAGGACATCCAGATCTTTCAATCGCTGGTCGGCGCCGCTGAACTCAACAGTGGCCGGCCCAATGATCCGGTGGTGGTCGCCCTCGACCGGCTGCGCCAGCTCGGCGCGCACGAGGTTGGCCATACGCTGGGCTTTTCGCACAATTTCGCCGCCAGCACGCAGGATCGCGCCTCGGTGATGGATTATCCGCCGCCGCGCATCGGCCTGATCGATGGCAAGCCCGATCTGTCCGACGCCTATGCCAAGGGGATCGGTGCCTGGGACGTGGCAACCGTGCGCTGGCAATATGCCGATGCGGATGAGCGCGAGACGGCCGCGATGGCCGCACGGTTCCGCTATGTGCAGGATGACAACGCCCGCGCTGCCGATACGGCCTATGCCTGGGGCGGGCTGTGGGATGATGGCGCCGATCCGGTGGCCGAGCTCAACCGGCTGATGACCGTGCGCGCCGCGGCACTGTCCCGCTTCGGCCTGGGCGTGTTGAGCCCCGGCGAGCCGGTGGCGAACCTGCGTCGCCGCTTGGTGCCGCTGTGGCTGCTGCACCGCTATCAGCTGGTGACGGCAGCAAAACTGATCGGCGGTGTCGATTTCGTTTATGCGGTCAACGGCGGCGGGCGTGAGGCGGCCACGCCGGTCGCGCCGGCGCAGCAACGCGCGGCGTTGGCTGCGGCGCTGGCCACCCTGAAGCCCGAGGCGCTGCGCGTGCCGCAGGCGTTGTTGCCGCTGCTGTCGGCAGCCCAGAATGGCAACAGCGATCGCCAGTACGACACCGAGGTCTTCGCGACGGCCGGCGGCCCGGTGTTCGATCCGCTCGTTGCCGCCGATGCTGCCGCGCAGCTGACGGTGCAGACATTGCTCGCCCCGCGCCGGCTGGCGCGGATCGTCGTCCAGCAGCAGGGCAATGCGTCTGCCCTCAGCCTCGACGAACTGCTCGATCGGCTGACGGGGCACGTGCTGGCGTCGACCAGCGATGATCTCGGCCGCCGCATCGCCACCCGCACGCTGGCCACGATGGCGCAGGTCGCGCACCGTCCGGATGCCAGCCCGGAGGTTGCCGCCGCGCTCGACCAGAAACTGCACGACATTGGCGAAGCGTTGGCGCAGCGCAAGGCCAGCGGCGCCGAGCGGGCGTGGGCGTTGAGCCTGGCGCGGCGGTTGCTGGATGCCAGACAGCGCGAAGAACTTGGCACCGCCCTGCCACGGGCCGTCAATGTGCCGCCAGGCGATCCAATCGGCGAGGACGACTGGATGGACTTGTCCAGCCTGCTGGCGATCGACGGCTGAATTGCGCCCGCCTAGCGCGGTCGGCGGACAGCATGCGGCTATTTGTCTGGACCCCACAACAGCCAAAGCGGTGGACCGTTGCCCGGTTTATCGACTACGCGACGCAAAGCATTTTATTGCTCGCCTCTGACCCATCGGCGTATCCGAGCCACCCCCGGCCCCTGGGTCTACAACAGGAATTATCCATGAAGATCATGCATTTCGCGCTTGCTTCGGTCGCTGCGCTTGCGTTGGCCGCCTGCTCCAACGAAAAGGCCGCAGAAACCACGACGACCGATACCACGGTTGTTGCTGACGATACCGCCGCCGTCGATACAGCCACTGCCGGCAACATTGTCGTTGTGGCGCAGGGCAACCCCGATTTCTCGACGCTGGTTACCGCTGTGACGGCAGCCGAACTGGGCGAAACGCTTTCGGGCGCTGGTCCGTTCACCGTGTTTGCGCCGACCAATGCGGCCTTTGCCAAGCTTCCCGCGGGCACTGTGGAAAAGCTGACAACGGACGACAAGGAAACGCTCAAGGCCATCCTGACCTATCATGTGGTGGCAGGCTCGGTTGATGCGGCAACGCTCACCGCGGCAATCGCAGCAGCGGGTGAAGCGGGTTACGCAATCATAACCGTCGGCGGCGGCACCTTGACGGCCAAGATCGTCGATGGCGGTGTTGTGCTGACCGATGCGGCCGGCAACACGTCCAAGGTCACCGCGACCGATGTGGCAGCATCCAATGGCTTGATCCATGTTATCGATACAGTGGTGATGCCGAAGTAAGCTCACAGTTTCAGTTTCGGACAAAAAGGGGCGGGCGCCGCAATAGCGGCGCCCGCCCCTTTGTTCTTGCAGCCTTTGTTACAGGGGCGACCATGAACCCCGGCGCGACGGCACCAAAAGCTTTTGCCATGATGCGCTTGATCCTGATCGAGTCGTAACTGGGGCAGTTCTGGGTTCAACTGAAGCGAAGGGCCGTTTCCGACGATCTCGAACATCCTTATCGCCAGTTCGGCGAGCGCTGGATTGGCATGGCGCATATCCCTGCTGTGCGCCCTCCTTTCGGACATTCATCCCGTTGGCGCAGATGCTCCATTGCTGACGTAGCAGGGCACCGCCAGGACAAAGGATCAGGTGCGCAATTGCCTGTTCGTTTCAGGCCAATTTTGCAGCCATGCCTTGTTGTCGCCAGCCCTGAAGGTTCAGCCGAATCTGCTTTTCGATCTCGATGATGGTGAAGAAGACGACGCCAATCGCCACGATCAACAACCCTTCGCCGACGTCGATCGGGCGCGTTCCCAGCAAGGCCTGCAGCGGTGGCAGATAGGTCACGGCGAACTGGGCTGCGGTGACGCCGGCGACCACGGTCCAGATCACGCGCGTACCACGCACTGCGTCCCAGGTCAGCGACGTGCCATGGATGTTGCGAATGAAGAACAGGTGAAAGATTTCCAGCACCACCAGCGTGTTCATCGCCATCGTCTGGGCCAGCGGCAGCGAATAGCCCTTGTCGATGGCATAGTTGAAGATGCCGAACACCGCCGCCAGAAACAGCGCAGATACCAGCACGACATGCCAGACGAGTTCACCCGACAGGATGGGCGCATTTCGCGCGCGCGGCGGGCGGGCCATGGTGCCCGCCTCCGTCGGTTCAAAGGCCAAGGCGATGCCCAACGTGATTGCCGTGACCAGGTTGACCCACAATATCTGTACCGCTGTCACCGGCAGGGCGAGCCCGGCAACCAGAGCCAGCAGCAGCACCATGGATTCGCCGGCATTGGTGGGCAGGGTCCAGGTGATCACTTTCTTCAGATTGTCGTACACGGTGCGGCCTTCGCGGACGGCGGCGGCTATGCTGGCGAAATCATCGTCGGCGAGCACCAGGTCGGCGGCTTCCTTGGCCGCTTCCGAACCTTTCAGGCCCATGGCGATGCCGGCATCGGCGCGCTTCAGGGCCGCGGCGTCATTCACGCCGTCGCCAGTCATCGCCACCGACAGGCCGTGCGCCTGCAAGGCGGTGACAAGCCGCAGCTTGTGTTCGGGGCTGGTGCGCGCAAACACATCGACAGACAGAACCTCAACCGCCAGCTGTGCATCGTCCAGCCTGTCGAGATCGGCGCCAGTCAACACCCGATCGGGCGCGGCAAGGCCGATCTGCGCAGCGATGGCGGCAGCCGTGCCGGCGTGATCGCCAGTGATCATCTTCACCCGGATGCCGGCGGCCCGGCATTCGGCCACGGCGGCAATGGCTTCGGGTCGCGGCGGATCGATCAGGCCGACAAGACCGAGGAAATCCAGCCCGCCTTCCAGCGCAGCGGGATCAATGCGGTCGCCCGTTGACTTGCGTTCGGCCAGTGCCAGCACCCGCAGACCCTGCCGCGCCAGGCTGTCGGCGCGCGCCTGCCAGTCCGCCTGATCAAGGCTGCCGCACATGCCCAGCACCCGTTCCGGCGCGCCCTTGACGTAAATCATGCGCCCCGCCGGCGTTTCGGTGAGCACGGCCATGAAGCGGTGGCGGCTGTCGAAGGGGATCGCATCGAGCCTTGTGGCCCGGTTATCGCTGGCGACCTTGCCGGCAAAGGCCAGCAACGCACCTTCCATCGGATCGCCTTCGACCAACCAGACGTCATCTCGGCAGACGATGGCGGCGTCGTTGCACAGCGCCGCCGCATGGCCGAGGCCGGCCAGGTTGCCGGGCGGCGTGATGCTGCCGGCCGGGGCATAGCCTTCCCCCGAGACGGTGAATTGCCCGGCCGGGGTTTCGACAGCGGCGACCAGCATTTCGTTGCGGGTGAGCGTGCCGGTCTTGTCGGTGCAGATCACCGATACCGAACCGATGGCCTCGATGGCCGGCAGGCGGCGCACGATGGCATTGCGCCGCGCCATGGCCTGCGCGCCGATGGCCAGCGTGATGGTCATCACCGCCGGCAGGCCGGCCGGGATGGCGGCCACGGCCAGGCCGACCACCACCATGAACAGGCTGGAAAAATCCTGATGCCCAACAAAATAGCCGTAAATCAGTAACAGGGCGGCAATCAGCACGATCAGGAACGACAGCCAGCGCCCGAAATAGTCGAGCTGGGCGACCAGCGGCGTGGTCAGTTGTTCCACACTCGTCAGCAGGCCGCCGATCCGGCCGATCTCGGTCGCCGGGCCAGTGGCCACCACCATGGCGCGCGCGGTGCCCTGGGTGACCAGCGTGCCGGACCACAGCATCGTGCGCCGATCACCAATCGGCGCATCGGCAGCGACAGGCGCGGGCGTCTTTTCGACCGGCACGGATTCGCCAGTCAACATGGCTTCCTGGGCGGCAAGGCCGCGGGCTTCGATGATGCGCAGATCCGCCGGCACCTTGTCACCGGCTTCCAGCAAAACGACATCACCGGGCACCAGATCGGCGCCATCAATGCTGGTGCGCAGGCCGTCGCGCAGCACGGCCGCGCGCGGGGCCAGCATCGACCGGATCGCTGCCATCGCCGCTTCGGCCTTGCCTTCCTGGATGAAGCCGATGATCGCATTGGCCACCACCACCGCCAGGATGACCCCGGTGTCCACCCAATGCTGCAAGGCCGCGGTAACGACGGCGGCGGCGACCAGCACATAGATCAGCACATTGTTGAACTGGGCCAGGAAACGCCGCAGCGAACTTCTGGCCTGTGCGGCAGGCAGGCGGTTGGGCCCATGTTCGGCCAAGCGCCGGGCCGCTTCTGCGGCGCTCAGGCCATCGGCCGTGCTGGCCAGCGCCGCGATACAGTCGTCGGTGCTGCGGCTGTGCGGATCGATCAGCATCGTGGCGGCTGCAATGATCGTCAGGATTGCCGTGGCGGGATCGCCAGCACATCGATCTGCGCCTTGCCGATGATATTCTGCGCCACGCTGCCCAGCATCAATTTGGCAATGCCGCCTCTGCCATGCGTGGAGATCACCAGCAGATCGACCATTTCTTCTTCGGCAGCCAATAATATATCGTTGGCATAGCTGGTTTCCAGCGGGCGCAGGATGGTGTCGGGATTGGCGATTGCCGCGGCATTGGCAAAGTCTTCCAGCATCAGATTGGCGCGATTGCGCTCGTTCTTCAGATAATGGTCGCGCTCGCCCTTGCCGGTCCCGAAACTGGTCGTCGCGCTCAGCGCCGGCGCGTCGAAGATATGCAAAAGACTGTTGCGGTCGCTGCCTGACAGGCCGAGATTGCGGAATCGCTGCAGCGCGTCGGCCGAGGCCGGTGACTTGTCACTGGTCTGCGCGACATGTTGATACGGCCCTGCCGCCAGCGCATTTGCCATCAGGATCGGGCACGCCATGACCCCGACGGTGCGCTCACCGGTGGTGCCGCGAAACAGGGTTGTCAGCCCCTGCGGCCGGCGCGGGCCCACGATCAGCAGATCGGGCGAAAGCTCGGCGGCCAGGCCGATCAGACCCTCGTCGGTTGGGGCGGTGGGCACGCGAACCTGGCAGGTTACGCCGTCCATCGCGTGAAGTGTTGCGGCAAGGCGATTAAGGATCATCCTGGCCTGCATCCGCTGCCTGTCTTGCAGCCAGGCCGGCTGATCATCGTCGATCACATGCGCCAGCGTAAGGCGCGAACCATATTGGCGGGCCAGCAGGACCGCCCGACGCAAGGCCCGATCCGCCCGTTCGGAAAGATCGAGTGCGACAAGAAGGTGTTGCACGGCCTTTTCTCCTTCATTGCTTTCCTGTCATGATTGCCTAGGCTGCGCCCTACGTAAAGTTCGGACAATACCCTACACGACTCCGCTTGCAGCAACGCGTGCGCGCGCCTTAAGACCATGGGATATCCGGCAAACGCGTCCGTTCGGGCCAATACCGTGCAAGGAAAGCCTGCTGATGGAAATGCTGTTGCAGACGCCGTTCGGGGAAGTTGCCGCGCTGATGGTGATGGCCGCGGTGATCGGTTTTGGTGGCCTCGTGCTGCGCCAGCCGTTGATCGTCAGCTTCATTGCCGTCGGTCTGCTTGCCGGCCCCTCGGCGCTTGATCTGGTGCATGCCGATGAACAGATCAGTCTGTTGTCACAGCTTGGCATTGCCGTGCTGCTGTTTCTGGTCGGCATCAAGCTTGACCTCAAGCTTGTCCGCTCGCTCGGCGTCGTGTCACTGATGACTGGCCTGGGCCAGGTCGCCTTCACATCGGTCTTCGGTTTCCTGATCGGGCTGGCGCTGGGGCTCGACCAGATCACCAGCCTCTATGTGGCTGTCGCCCTTACCTTTTCCTCGACGATCATCATCGTCAAGCTGCTGTCCGACAAGCGCGAGATCGATGCGCTGCATGGCCAGATCGCGCTGGGCTTTCTGATCGTGCAGGATCTGGTGGTGGTGCTGTCACTGATCGTGCTGTCGGCGATCGGCATCGGATCGTCGGGCGATGGCCATGGCGGTGGTTCAGTGGCCGGCGTGCTGGCATCGGGCCTGGTGATGGTGGCCCTGGTGGCGCTGTTCATCCGCTATATCGCCAATCCGCTTACGGAACGACTGGCCCACGCGCCCGAACTGCTGGTGATCTTTGCCATCGCTCAGGCCGCGATATTTGCCGCCGTCGGCGATCTGGTCGGGCTTGGCAAGGAAGTGGGCGGGCTGCTCGCCGGCGTGTCGCTGGCCTCGACGCCCTATCGGGAAACGATTGCCGCCCGGCTGGCACCGCTCAGGGATTTCCTGTTGCTGTTCTTTTTCATCGCGCTGGGTGCCAAGCTCGATCTGTCGTTGCTGGGCGCCAACATTCCCGCTGCGATCATCTTCTCGCTGTTCGTGCTGATCGGCAATCCGCTGATCGTGCTCGCGATCATGGGTGCGATGGGCTACCGCAAGCGCACCGGCTTCCTCGCCGGGCTCACCGTGGCACAGATCAGCGAGTTTTCGCTGATCTTCGTCGCCATGGGGGTGTCGCTCGGCCATGTCGGGCAGGACGCGCTGGGACTGGTCACCATGGTCGGCCTCGTCACCATTGCCGTGTCCACCTATATGATCACCTGGTCCCACCAACTTTATGCGCTGTGCGAACCATTGCTCGGGCGTTTCGAACGCGCTGGCACGCCGCGGGAGCCCCACGAAGCGGCGGCACATCGCGAGGATACGCCGGCCATTTTGCTGTTTGGCCTCGGCCGGTTCGGTACCGCCATCGGCATGCGATTGCACAAGCGCGGAATCCGGGTGCTGGGTGTGGATTTCAATCCGGGCGCCGTGCGGCGCTGGCGTGAACTGGGTTTGGAAGCCGAATTCGGTGATGTCACCGATCCGGAGTTCATCAACGAATTGCCATTGGCCAAGGCGGGCTGGCTGGTCTCCACCATTCCCATCCATGTCACCGGCCTCAGCCACGAAGATGCCCGCGCCACGCTGATCCAGTTGGCCCGCACCAGCGGATTTCAGGGCCAGATCGCGGTGACATCACACAACAGCCAGGAAACCGCCGCCATGCTGGCGATCGGCGCGGACATCGTGCTGGAACCCTTCCAGGACGCGGCCGATCGCGCTGTTGACATGCTCTGCGGCGCTGCCCCCCAAGCGCGGACAGCGTTTCCAGCGATCGCATCGGAGGCGTTTGAGCCCGGTTGATCGCACACGCACACCGTACCGACATCGTCACATCAGCAAGCGGGTGGTCAGCCAGGCGGCATAAAGCGCCATCAGGCACAGCGCGCCAAACCGGTTCAGGCCCTGGTGGACAAGCAGGATCGCCGCAACAGTTGCTGCCGCCAGCACCAGCATGGGGGCATCCAGTTGCCGCGCCAGGCCGGCGGGGCCAGTGCCGGATATCGCCAGCACCGTGCCGCCAACCGCCAGCAGATTGAACAGGCAACTGCCAAGGGCATTGCCCACCACGATATCGGTCTGCCGCTGGCGCACCGCAACGATGGCTGTCGCCAGTTCGGGAAGGCAGGTGCCGACCGACAGCAAGGTCAGTCCAAGCACATCTTCGCCCACGCCCATGCGCACGGCAAAATCGGTGGCAGCAGCAACCAGCAGCGCTGCACCCACCAGCAAGGCGGCAATGCCGGCCACCAGCAGCAGAAAGGCGCGCCACAGCGGCTGCCCGCTGATCACCAAAGCCTGGCCCTCCCGTTCCTGAAGCCTGGCTGAGGCCGCCGTTCCGGCCGCGTTGCTGGCCTGGCGCAGGCTGATCAACAACCAGCCGGCGAGCAGAAGCAACAGGACAAAGCCGCCAGCCCGCGCCAGCAGCGGCAGGACAGCGATTCCGGCCAGCAATCCGGCGGCGGCCACCACGGCGGCCGCTTCATGGCGGATGGCGGCGCGCGGCACGCGGAACGGCAGCAGCAGCGCCGCCAGGGGCAACACGATCAGCAGATTGGCGAGCGAAGCCCCGATGACATTTCCGAACGCCAATGCCGGCGCACCCGTGAACGCTGCCTGCGTTCCGGTGGCCAATTCGGGCGCAGATGTGCCGAAACCGACAATCACCACCCCAATGAACAACGGCGACAAGCCAAGGCGGGTGGCGAGCGTTACAGCCTCGCGTACAACCAGTTGACCGCCGCCCAGCAGCAACAGCAGGCCGGTGATTGCGGCAACAATGGGTTGGTCCGGCATATGAACCGTTGTTCCTTGTGGTGATGATGCCTGGCGGAATGAAAATTTTTGCACACTTGCGCTATCTTGCGCAAATGACCCGCTCAATCCGCGTCAGCGCCGAACCGCCAACGATGTCATCCAGTTGCCGTAGCCGGTAAACGTCAGTTTGCGTGCTCCGTCACTTCCAAGACCGGCATGTCCGCAAACGGCCCAAAGATTGCCCATGAAGCGTTGATTTGGGGCTGAACAACGGCCTGTCGTAGTTATCCGGCGGAACATGTGGTGAACTTATTCCGGGACTTTTGCGCAAATCCGTGTCGAACACTGGCCTTTCCTGTCCACGGGCTCACCCACCAGCCTTGCGCTTTTCAAGGGCTTCACCTAGGGCAAACGGGCGTCGGGGAGTGGCGCAGTCTGGTAGCGCATCTGCTTTGGGAGCAGAGGGCCGCAGGTTCGAATCCTGTCTCCCCGACCATCATCCGGTCAACGATGATCCCGTCGCGTCCTGGGTGATGGCGCATTGTGCCTGAAGGGAAAGCTGATAAGGCGTCGGCGATTTTTCAGGAGTGGCGCAGTTGTTGTTTTGCGCTCATCGGCAGTCTGGTTATCGCTTCGTCATCGGGGCCGCGTTGTTGCAGGTTTGCGTGACGGCTGATGCCCAATCGGCATCGCAGCCGGTGCGTGCACAGTCGGGGTCGCTGCTGCAGAACCCGCAGCAGGGCGCCACGCCGGTGCCTTTGCAAACGCAGCCGGTGACGCCACCTGCCGGGCCGGCCCATCGCGTGCCGTCACCGATCTTGGGTCCACCGGCACCAGCAACGGTCCGCCCCATTCAGGGCGCGCCGCCGGCTTCGGCTGATGCCGGCTTTGTTGTGACGGAGCCACTGCCCGGATCGGTTGGCAAAGGTCTGATGCCGGCACCGGCAGATGATCCGCTGGCGGCGGATGGCACCACCGATCCGATGCTCAATTTTTTCGAAGCCTTTGGTCCTCGCGACCAGTTCATCGAAATCGTGCAAACGACAATCGGGCGCAATCCGGCGCTGGACGAGGCCGAAGCGCAGCGTGATGTGGCGGCTGCCACGCGGTCCGAGGCGCGGGCTGGCCTGTTTCCGGTTGTCGATGTTTCGCTGACATATTTCCGGGTGATCGCTCGGGATTTTTCGAACAATCCCAACAATATCCTGGAGCGGCAGCGGCCATCGTTCCGCACCGATGCCATCATGCGCGTTCAGCAGCCGATCTATGATTTCGGATCGACCGCGGCCCGGATCAAGGCGGGCAACCGCCGCATCGACGCTGCGGTGCTGACGATCGATGACAGTTCGACACAAGTTGGGCTTCGTACTGTATCGGCCTGGAATCTGGTCTTTGGCTATCGTGCACTGCTTCGATTGGCGGACGATTATGCGGCAAGGCTGGGTCAACTCCGCGACGGTCTGGAAGAACGGGTGGCCAAGGGTGTGTCGGCGCGGGCCGACCTGGCGCAGATTGACAGCTATGTTGCCTCTTCCAACACGCAGTTGGCGCAATTCCGGCGGTCACTCGCCAGCGCAGAGGCTCAGTTTCAGGAGTTAACGGGTTTGCCGTCCCCCGAAAGCCTTGGCCGCGTGCCCGCGCCCGGCGCGCTGACGATGACGCTGGAAGAGGCGCAGGCCGAGGCCGAAACCATCCCGGCGGTGGCGGCAGCAAAGCTGCAGGCCGAGGCTGCCGACTATGATGCCAAGGCCTTCAAGGCCGATAGCTTGCCGGGCGTTACGGCCGGGGTGGATGCCGGCCGCTACGGTGTATTTGAAAATCCACGCGATTTTGATGTCCGCGGCACGGCATCGTTGAGTTGGCGATTATTTGGCGGTGCCGCGCAGCGCACTGACGGGGCGAGGGCGCGCGCACGCGGGTTTGATGCAAGCTACAGGCGGATCCGGCTGGAAGCGACCCGGGATGCCGCGATTGCCTGGGCCGATGCGAAGGCGCTCGACGAGGCGCGCGGTTCGATCCGGGAAAATTACATCGCCAGCCTGAAATCACGCGATGCGGTGGCCCAACGGTTCCGGTTGTCGCGCGGCACGCCGTTTGACGTGCTTAATACAGAGAATAATCTCTACAATGTCGCAGTGCAGTATATACAGACCGTGATCGAACTGGACACGGCCCGCTACGTGTTGATGGCACGTACCGGCAAGATGCTGGATGTGCTTGATATTCCTTCTGCGCAGCGGAAACCTTGATGAATAATCAATCGCTCATTCCGGATCGCGATTATCGTTTCGCCCGCTGGCTGGCCGAGCCGATGCTGAAGAACCGTGGCATTTATATCAAGGTCGCCCTGGCGGCGGTCATGATCAATCTGTTCGGTCTGGTCACCTCGCTGTTCACCATGACGGTCTATGATCGGGTGCTGCCGAACAATGCGCTGTCCTCGCTGCTGGCGCTGTCGATTGGGTTGGCGGTGGTGCTGGTGTTCGATTTCGTGCTGCGCATCCTGCGTGCCTATTTCGTCGATGTCGCCGGCGCCGACATCGATCGGGATGTGGGCGGGGCGGTGTTTGATCGGCTGCTCGCCATCCGCATGGAGATGAAGCGCGGGTCCACCGGCGCGCTGGCCGGCATGATGCGCGAACTTGAAACGCTGCGCGACTTCTTTGCTTCGGCAACGCTGACGGCGGTGGTCGATGTGCCGTTCATCATCCTGACGCTGGTGTTCATTGCAGTGATCGGCGGCCCGGTCGTGCTGGTGCCGATGGCGATGATCCCGATCGTGGTCGGCGCCGGGTGGCTGACCCATCCGGCGCTTGATCGGCTGTCGGCCAAGTCGATGAAGGAAGGGCTGAACAAGCAATCCGTGCTGGTCGAGACCATTGGCGCCCTCGAGATGGTCAAGTCGACAGGCGCCGGGACCATGCTGGCCAAGCGTTGGCGCGCCGCGATGGACGCCCATTCCGATTTCTCGCTGCGGCAGCGCCTGGTGTCGACGGTCGCCATCACCATCGCCGCGAGCGCCAACAGCATCAGCTATGCTGGGGTCGTGATTGTCGGCGTGTTCGAAATCGCTGCGCAGAACATGACGATGGGTGCCCTGATTGCCTGTTCCATCCTGTCCGGGCGCGCCGTGCAGCCGTTGGCGCAGATTGCCAGCCTGTTGTCACGCGTGTCGGCGACCCGCACCGCCTATCGCGAAATCGACCGGATGATGTCGATGCCGTCGGAAGGGCCGGAAACGCAAGGCATGATCCCGGTTGCGATCAAGGGCGCCCTGGAATGGCGCAATGTGACGTTCAAATATCCTGGCGCCGCCGAACCGACGCTGGCCGGCTTCAGTCTGAAGATCCCGGCCGGGCAGAAGCTTGCCATGCTGGGTCGGGTCGGGTCCGGCAAATCCACCATCGCCCGAACGATCCTGGGCCTGTATCCGCCCTCCGAAGGGCTCGTGATGATCGACGAGACCGATATTCGCCAGTTTGATCCGGCTGCGCTGCGCCGCCACATCGGCAGCGCCCTGCAGGAAAGCGTGCTGTTGAGCGGTTCGGTGCGCGACAATATCCTGCTCGACCGGCCAGGGCTTGATGATGCCGAAATGCTGCGGGCCGCGACGATGAGCGGGACACATGGTTTCATCGGTAAACTGGCCAATGGCTATGATCTGCAGCTCGCCGACCGCGGTGAGAGCCTGTCGGGCGGACAGCGCCAGTCGATTTCCCTGGCGCGCGCCCTCGCCGGGCGGCCGCCCATCCTGGTTTTTGACGAACCGACCAGCGCGATGGACACGCAAAGCGAGAGTGCGCTGATCGATCAGCTTGCCATCGAGATGGCGGGTCGCACGGTCATTCTCATCACCCACCGCGCTTCGCTGCTTCGGCTCGTCGATCGGATCGTGGTGGTGGACCAGGGCAGGATTGTCAGCGATGGCCCCCGTGACGAGATCATCAGCAAGATGAACCGGCCGCGATCCGTCGCCTGATCGACACGGCAGCAGGACGAATGTCATGAACAAGATGGTCGATCGATCGCATTTCGAAAACTATGTCGATCGCATCAAGCCGCGGGCCGCATCCAATGTGCTGCTGTGGGCAATCCTCGTGTTTTTCGTGGCTGCGGTGGTGTGGGCGGCGCTAACCGAGCTTGACCGTACGGTGCACGCCGCTGGACGGGTGATCCCCAGTGACCGGCTGCAGATCGTGTCCAATCTCGAAGGCGGCGTGGTGCGCGAAATCCTGGTCGTTCCGGGCGATCTGGTGAAGAAGGGCCAGCCGCTGATCCTGCTCGCGCAAGTGCAGGCCGGCGCGGAACTCGGCAGCAGCGAGGCTTCGGTCGGTGCGCTCGATGCCAAGGTCGCGCGGCTTGTGGCCGAAGTGCGTGGCACCAAGCCGGTGTATCCGGCGCCGCGCAACGCGGCCGAAGCGCGGCAAATTGCGATCGAAACGTCGCTGCACGCCTCGCGCATGGCCGATTTGTCGGCGCTCAGCGCGGCAGCCGATGCGCGGATCGAACAAGCCCGCCGCGCAGTTGCCGAGGCACAAGCAACCTATGAGTCGCGCATCACTGCCCGCGATTCCGCGCAGGCGCAGCTTCGCATCATCCGCCCGCTGGTCGAAAAAGGCATCGAGCCGCAACTGACCTTGCTGCAGCTTGAAAGCAGCGCATCGGTCGCAGCAAGCGATGCAGCGGCGGCGCAGGCGGCGATTGCCCGTGCCCAGGGCGGCGTTGTCGAGGCCACGTCGCAACTGGCGCAGTTGCGGCAGAACTGGCGTTCGCTGGCCGCGACCGAGCTTGCCGCGGCGCAAGGCGAGCGCGAGGCGCGCGAACGCGTGTTGCCGGCGCTGGCCGATCGCCTGGGTCGGACAACGGTGACGGCACCGCTCGACGGCAAGGTGAACCGCGTGTTGATTTCCACGATCGGCGGCAGCGTTTCGCCGGGCCAGCCGCTTGTGGAGGTGGTGCCCAGTGACAAGCGCCTGCTGATCGAAGCGCTGGTTTCGCCCAAGGACATTGCGGCCATTTCGATTGGCCAGGCAGCCAAGGTCAATTTGTCGGCTTATGACTCGGCGATCTACGGTTCGATGGACGGCAAGGTGCTGACCATCTCGCCCGATGCGACCCAGGACGAACGCACCGGCGAGAGTCATTATATCGTTAAGGTCGAGGTCGATCAGGATTCGCTGCGTGACACGACAGGCAAGCCGCTGCCGATCGGGCCGGGCATGACCGCCGATGTCAATCTGATCGGTGAGAAGCGTTCGGTCCTGGCGTATATCTTCACTCCAATCACCCGGCTCAGCCAGACAGCGCTGCGCGAATGAAGGCGCATCCCCGGATGGCAAGCCCACATTGCATGATCCAGACCCGGCCGAGGGAGTCGGTCAGGCCATCGCCTGCCGTCCGTCCCGCGACTGGTTGATGGCCGGAACGCTCGGGTTTCTGATCAATCGGCCAAGATGGCGATGAAGTGGCGCGTTACTTGCGCGCCGTGGGTTCGAACGACCAATCCAATGCCTGGATCTGTGGACCCGGCGTCGGCGCGAGCAGGACGCGAGCAAACAAGGTGCCATTTTGGCAATGCCACAGATAATCGCCGGCCAATGCACCATGGGCGCGAACACCGGGCGGGCGCGGGCAGGGGCCGCTGCGCGCCTTCATGGCGGCGATATCGGCGGCGCGGTGGGCGGCATCACGGTCCATCAGCAGGTTGACGGCCAGCGACTTTGCTTCGCCGGTCACGCTGCCGCTGGTCCAGATCCGGTGCAGCGGATCGACCATTTGCGCGAGGGGCACCGAGATCGGCACGATATCCGGCTTGATCACGCCGGCCGCGTGCAAGGCCAGCATGGCATCCCAGGCCGGGCCGGCCGGGCCGGCATAGGTGCGGTTGGTGAACACGAAAATGCCCCAGCCGCTTTCCGGCAGAACAACCATGTGGCTGCCATAGCCGGGATAGCCGCCGCCGTGGAACGCCACGCGGCCCAGCGTGCAATCATCGCCGACCCGCAGCCCACCGCCATAGACGACAGCGATCTGGCACGGATGTTCGGCGGCCGTCTCGCTGTAGCGGTTCTGGCGGCGTGGGGACCCTTCGCCGCGCAGCAGGGTGCGGACGGTGGCGCGGGCTTTGGGTTCCTCGGTCCCCGGCACGGCGGCCGGCCAGGCGGACAAGAGATGATCGATCCAGCGGGCATAATCCGGCGCGGTGGTGATCACGCCGCCCATCGCCCCGAAGGCGCCCGGCGGCATGTCGGGTTCGCGCAGCCACTTGCTGTCTTCCCAGCGCCAGCCGGTGGCCAGTTTGGCGGCGGGCACATCGGCCAGATTGAAGCTGGTGGCGGCCATGCCCAGCGGCTGGAAGCGGCGGCGGGCGATTTCGGCTTCGAACGGCTGGCCGCTGGCATTGGCGATGATGCGGCCGAGCATGGCATAGCCGAGGTTGCTATATTCGTGGACCAGGCCCGGCGCGCGGGTGAAGGGCACGCCCCTGGCAAGCAGCGCGGTGAATTGCGCCTCCGGCAAAGGGGTCTGGCGGTCGCCCCACGGATCGTCGGTAACAAAGCCGGCCATGTGGTGGACCAGATCGGTGATCGTGATCGGGCCGGCCCAATCGCCGGTTTCCGGCAGGCGCGTGGTGACCGGATCGTCCAGCCGCAACTTGCCTTCCGCGGCCAGATCAAATAGCGTCAGCGCCGTGAACGCCTTGGTCATGCTGGCGATGCGGAAGCGGGTGTCGGCCTCTACCTTGCGCCCGGACGCGACATCCGCCACGCCGGCGTGCCCGGCATGCACCAGGCCCTGGCCGCGACGGACGATCCCCCAGGTCAGGCCGGGCACATGATTTTTGTCGGCCCAGTCGCGCATCGACGCGTCGATCCGGCCGGCCAGTTCAGGCGGCACCGGCTGCGCGGCGGCTGGCGCGGCCAGCAGCACGGCAGCAAGCAGCGACCTCATAATTCCTTGCCGTCGCTGATCTTGTAGAAAACGCCCGCACCATCGCCGCCGGCCAGCTCCAGCGTGCCTTCGATGGTGCGCACGTCATAGTTCATCGGCACGGCGCTGGACACTTTCACCTCGATGAACTGCTGCGGGCCGGGGTTGAGGTGGAACGGGCAATCGGGCGGATAGGCCAGCAGCACGAAATGGCTCTGGCTGGCGCCCTTGCCGAGCGGCAGCATATAGCCGTTGATCTTCACCCGCTTGCCGGCCAGCGCCTTCACCGCGGCGGGATAGACCGGCTTCATCGCGCCGGACTTGGCGGCGGCGGGGTCTTCCTTGGCCGCCTCCAGCACGCCCCAGGCCACACCGCCGGGCGGGGTGGGGGCAGGTTTCCAGATCGATTCCGAAGGCTGCAAGGCGCCGGCGGCCGCCTGGGCCTGCGCGGCCGGAGCATTGATCAGCACGGCGACCAGCGCGGCCAGGGCAAGGGACATGCGAGCGAACATCGGCTTCCTCCAGTGATTATCGGGCATTGGCCAGCGTATCGGCGATATCAGATTGCAACACCCGCACGGCCGGTATCAATGCGGCGATCAGCCCGATGGTCAAGGCCGCAGCGACAATGATGGCCTCGCCAGGGTGGAAGGACAGGCCGGACAAGCCGAGTTGCGCCAGTTGATCGATGCTGGCCGCCGCAATGGCGATGACGCCGTGACCAAGCACCAGGCCAAGCGCCGCGCCAGCGCCGGCCAGGATCAGGCCTTCGCTGGCCACCTGGGCGATGATCGCGCCCCGGCTGGCGCCGATCACCCGCAGCATCGCCATGTCGCCTTCCCGCTCCTTCAGTGCAGTGAGCAGGGCCACGAAAATCGACAGGCCGGCGGTAAGCATCAGCAGCACCGCAAAAGCGCGCACCGCATCGAGGCCGACGCCGACGAGGGCGAGCAGACGCGAGACTTCCACAGCCGGGACGGCGGCCTGCAGATTGGTCTGCTTGTTGATGAAGCCGGGCAGGCGCACGGCGGCGATCGGTGAGCCAAAGCGCACCAGCACGGCGGTGACTTCCGCCGGGCTGACATGGGCGGCATGCTCTTCTGCCGATTCGCCATCCTTATCGTCATGATCGTGCGCGGCGTGCTCGGCGGCGGTTTCGCCTTCGTGATGCTCATCATCATCGTCATGGGGGCCTTCGATGCCATGCACGGCCCACACGCTTTGGACGGTGGTCAGGATCAACCGATCGATCACCGTGCCGGTGGGCTTCAGGCGACCGACGACGATGAACGGGGCTTCGTCATGCTTGGGGCCGTCTTCGCCGCCGCCCATGCCGTGGCCGCCGACGAAACGTTGGCCCAGCCCGGCCCCCGTGCGGCGCGCCACTTCGGCACCGATCACGGCCTCCATCGGCGCCGAAAACATGCGGCCCTCACCGATTTCGGCGCCGAGCAGCGCCGGATAGGCCGGCTCCGTGCCGACGATGCGAAAGGACCGGAAACTGTCCCCCAAGGCCAGCGGGATGGCCTGGGCCACACCCATCTGGCGGCGCAGCAGCGGCACGGTGTCCAGCGGCACATTCCCGGTCGGGATATCGACATGATAGACGCTGGACAGGATCAATTGCAGCGGCGAGCCCTTGGCGCCGACCACCATGTCGATCCCTTGCGCATCCCGATCGAAGCGATTTTCAAGCTGGCTGGAAAACAGCAGCAGGATCACCAGGCTGGCCACGCCCAGCGCCAGCAGCAGGATGTTGAGCGTAGTGTTGAGCGCCCGATCGCGCAGGTAAGCGAGGCTGAGACCGATCATGCCGCATTTGCCATGGGCGCCACCAGATCAAGCCGATTGGCAAAACGATGGGCGATGCGGCCATCATGCGTGGCGATCAACAATGTGGCGCCGGTGGCGTTGGCGGCTTCGAACATCAGATCGATCATGCGGGTCGCATTGCTGTTATCCAGCGCCGACGTCGGTTCGTCGGCAACCAGCAGGCGCGGGCGAGTGCACAGGGCGCGGGCAATGGCGGCGCGCTGGCCTTCGCCTTGCGAGAGTTGCCGCGGCCGCGCATTGGCCCGGTGCGCCAGCCCGACACGATCAATCAGCCGAGCGATTTCGGCATGATCGGCGGTCCCGAGCGCAAGCCTTTGGGCCAGCGCCAGATTGTCGGCAACCGACAAGGCCGGGATCAGCCGCAGCGTCTGGAACACCAGGCCGATGGTGCGCCGCCGCAAGGCATCGCGCCCCGCGGGCGGCAATCTCGACATGGCCTCCCCGGCCACCCACAGTTCGCCCTGGGTGGGAGTCAGCAGACCGGTGACGATGTTGATGAAACTAGTCTTGCCCGATCCCGACGGGCCGAGCAGCAGGGCGTGGCAACCGGTTTGCAGCGTCCAGTCGCCGATCTGCATGACGGTGCGGCCATCGCGGGCATGGGAAAGGCCCCTGGCTGCCACCAGGGGCCCTGCGCTTTCGGTCACTGAACTTGGCGTGTCAGGGTTGGACATTGGCCACGGCGACCGCCGTGCCCGAGGCTGAAGCCGTTTCCGTTGCGTCCTTCATGCCCAGCCGCTTCATCATGGCCAGGCGGGCCGTTTCAATGGCTTCCTGGCGGCGCTGTTCGGCGATGCGGGCCGCTGCTTCGGCATAGGCGCCGGCATAGGGATCGCTGCCATCGGCGGCATAATGGCTGTAACCCGGCATGCCATCAAAGGCGCAGGCCATGGCCGGCGCAGCGACACTGCCAGCAGCAATGATTGCAGCAAAAGCGATCAGGCGCATCGAACCCTCCCAAATCACGTCGAATCCCACAATACAATGTCACACGGCGCCGTTGTGCGCAATGGCATCGGGTGTGCGCCATGGTGTCATGGAAGCGGTGCCTGATGGGGCAAATGACCCATGTAGGCCAGTTGCCGGGGTTGAATGTAACTGTATATCATGCTCGGAAGCAGCCAATTGCTTCGGGGTGCTTGCCAAGCTTTGGGCGCCGGGGCAGATGGCGATGCTATCGAAGGGGCCAGCGTGGCCGGGGGAAGAGGGCAGTTCATGATAATCTTGGGGCAACTGGCGCGCTGGGCAATCGTGATCGCCGGGGCCGCGGCTTTTGGTTCTGCAATCGCCAGCCCGATCGAACAGACCAAGGGCAGCTTCGTCGACAAGTTCCGCCAACTGGAGGGCGAGGATTGGCCGACGCCGACCGATTACCGCAATGCCGCTGGCGCCCCCGGCCATCGTTATTGGCAGCAGAAGGTCGATTACCGCATCACCGCGCGCCTGGATGAAGCCACCCGCACCATCAGCGCCAGCGAGACGGTCACCTACCACAACAACAGCCCGGACAGTCTGCGCTATCTGTGGCTGCTGCTCGATCAGAATTACAAGCGGGATCACATCGCCGAGCGCGCCGAAACCGTGTCGCCCGGTGGCAGCATCAGCCTGACCGGCGTGCGCCGCGCCATGCGCATGAAGGAGTGGGAAGGCGGCTTTAACGATCTGAAGGTCACCGATGCGTCCGGCCGCGCGTTGAAATTCACCGTGGTCGATACCTTGCTGCGCATCGATCTGGCCGCACCGCTGGCCAGCGGCGGCGTGACGACGGTGAAGATCGATTTCACCCTGCCGATGCCGGAGACGCGCGTGGTTGGCGGCCGTTCGGGTTATGAGTGTTTCACCAAGCCCGATGATGATGGCAATTGCATCTTTCTGGCGGCGCAGTGGTTCCCGCGCGCCGCCGTCTATTCGGATTACGAAGGCTGGCACAACAAGGCCTTCATCGGCGGCGGGGAGTTCACGCTGGAATTCGGCGATTACGACGTCAGCCTGACGGTGCCAGCCGATCATGTGATCTCGGCCACCGGCGAACTGGCCAATCCCGATATCCTGTCTGCCGCGCAGCGGGCGCGCCTGGCGCAGGCCCGCACCGCCAAGGAACCGGTCTATATCGTGACACCGGCCGAAGCGCTGGCGGCGGAGAAGGGCAAGAGCAGCACCACCCGCACCTGGCGCTTCACCGCGCGCAATGTCCGCGATTTCGCCTTCGCGTCCAGCCGCAAGTTCGTGTGGGATGCGATGGGCGTGCAGCAAAAGGATGCCGCCAACCCGCTGGTGATGGCGATGAGCTTTTACCCGAAGGAAGCCCGCCCGCTGTGGGATGCCTATTCCACCAAGGCCATTGCGCACACCATCGAGGTGTATGGTGATTTCGCCTTCCCCTATCCCTACCCGGTGGCGCAGAGCGTCAACGGCCCGGTGGGCGGGATGGAATATCCGATGATCACCTTCAACGGCCCGCGCCCGGTGAAGGACAAGAAGACCGGGCAACTGACCTACACCGAGCGCGCCAAATATGGCCTGATCGGCGTGGTCATCCACGAGGTTGGCCACATCTGGTTCCCGATGACGGTGAACAGCGATGAACGCCAGTGGACCTGGATGGACGAAGGCATCAACAGCTTCCTGCAGTTCGAAGCCGAAAAGCGCTGGGATCCCGATTTTCCCAATGCCCGCGGCGAACCGCGCAATATCGTCGAATATATGGTCAGCCGCGATCAGGTGCCGTTGATGACGCACAGCGACAGCCTGCTGCAATTCGGCCCCAACGGCTATACCAAGCCGGCAACGGGGCTGGTGATCCTGCGCGAGACCATCCTGGGCCGGGAACTGTTCGATTTCGCGTTCAAGGAATATGCCCGCCGCTGGCGCTTCAAGCGGCCGACGCCCTATGATTTCTTCCGCACCATGGAAGAAGCTTCGGGCGTCGATCTCGACTGGTTCTGGCGCGGCTGGTTCTACAGCACCGATCATGTCGATATCGCCCTCGACAAGGTGGTCGAAGCCCGGCTCGACACCCGCAATCCCGAAGTGGAGAAGGCCTGGGCGAAAGACCGTGCCAAGACCGAGCCCACCCCGCTGACCAACATCCGCAATACCCAGGTGCCGGTGGTGGACCGCGATCCCGCGACCCGCGATTTCTATGATGAAACCGATCGCTTCACCGTGACCGCCAAGGATCGCAAGGATTACGAGGCGCTGCAGAAGAAGCTGGAACCCGAACAGGCCGCGGCGCTGAACTTCAAGGATCATTTCTATCACTTCAGCTTCCGCAATATCGGCGGCCTGGTGATGCCGGTGATCCTGAAGCTGGATTATGAGGATGGCAGCACGGAAACCATCCGCATCCCGGCCGAAGTGTGGCGGTACAACAATCGCAACGTCACCTGGCAGCATGTGACGCCCAGGAAGCTGAAATCGGCCATGGTCGACCCGATGTGGGAAACCGCCGATGCCGATCGCAGCAACAATGGCTATCCGCGCAGCATCGAACCCGCCGTTCTGAAGGTGCGCGACGACCCGGCCGGCCCGGACAACCGCATGGCCGACAGCGAACTGGAAGTGACTCCGGACAGCACCAGGACGCAGCCGATCAAGAAGTCGCCCGAGAAGAAGGACGACAAATGAGGCGTTTGATCGGCCTGTTGCTGCTGGCCGTGTTGGCAGCCGGGCCGGTCTCCGCGCATCGCGGCCACGCCACGCTTTCGGTGGTGGAAATTGATGCAAAGACCGGCGCCGTGATGGTAACGCACCGCATGTCCGCGCATGATGTCGAGCCCGTGCTCGCCAACATCGCGCCCGATGCACAGCCCAGCCTCGATGATCCGGATGCCGTGCAGTCCCTGATCGCCTATGTCAGACGCGAATTTCGCATTGCCGGCGTGCCGCTGACCTTTGCCGGCCACACGCTGGCCGGGGACATGGTCGTGCTGCGCTACACCGGGCAGTTGGCGGGCACCCCGGACAGCCTGTCGATCATGGGCGGCCTGTTCGGCGAAACCCACGCCGATCATTCCACGCAGGTGAATGTGCGGCGCGCCGGCGTGACCCGCAGCCTGCAATTCCGCCCCAATGACCCGGCGTTTGACGTACCGCTGCCAGGATCCTGACCAACCGCGACGTGAATCTGGCAGCGCCTACGCCAAAAGACGTAACGCCGGACCAGCCATTGTCATGCCAATGACGCATCCGGGTTCAGTTGAAATTCAGATCGGGTCGGACGGGGGTTAACCCCGGCTGAGACCATGATTGCCAGCCGTCCCGTTGGACAGGATCGCCGCGCCAGAGCGATCCACCAGAAGTACGTTTTCCAGCCGCGTGGGGACGTGGCCGCAATCAGGGGATGCCGAATGACAATGCACCGTCGTGCCTGCGCCAATTTGCGCAGTACGCTCAAGCTGGGCAGCGCCACTGCCGCCCTCCTGCTCCCTGCCATGGCGCTGGCGCAAGCCGCACCAGTCGCCACCGCTCAGGCCGAACAAGCTGCCGGAGAAGACAGCGCCGTCATCACCGTCACCGGCTCGCGTATTTCGCGCACCGGTTATGATTCGCCGATCCCGGTGTCGGTGATTGGCGAAGCCGAGTTGAAGGCCGAACCGCAGGCCAATATCGGCGATTATGTCAACACGCTGCCGTCGGTGCAGGGTTCGTTGTCGTCGTCCACCAACTCCGGTTCGCTGTCCAACGGCCAGGCTGGCCTTGCCACGGTCAACCTGCGCGCGCTTGGCGCGGCGCGCACACTGGTGCTCATCGATGGCCAGCGGTCGGTTGCCTCCACGCCGGTCGGCTTTGTCGACGTGCAGACCATTCCGCAGGGCCTGATAAAGGGCGTGGAAGTCGTTACCGGCGGCGCGTCGTCGGCCTATGGTTCCGATGCTGTGTCGGGCGTCGTCAACTTCTCGCTGAACCGCGATTTCAAGGGCCTGCGCGCCGAATATGAATTCGGTATCACCGATTACGGTGATGTGCCCAACCACACGTTCCGCATCACCAGCGGCTTCGATTTCGCCGGCGGTCGCGGCAAGGTGCTGCTGGCCGGGGATTATTTCACCCAGAAGGGCGTCGATACCTATGATCGCCCGTGGCAGGAATCGGGCTTCTTCCAGATCGACAATCCGGCGTTCGTGCAGGGCAACGGCCAGCCGGAACGACTGGTGACCGCCGGCGCCGGCACTTATCAGATCACGCCGGGCGGCATCATCAACACCGGCCCGCTGCGGGGTACCTATTTCGGTAATATCGTCAATGGCCAGGCCAGCCTCAATCAGTTCAACTACGGCCCAACGCGTGGCCAATGGATGGTCGGCGGGGATTTTCGGATCAGCCGCGAAGGCCATTGGAGCAGCAACAGCCTGGCGCCCGATGAAGAGCGCGGCAACATCTTCGGCCGCATCAGCTATGAAGTCAGCCCGGCCTTCACGCCGTTCCTGCAATACAGCTATTCCGGCTATTCCGGCAGCAGTTTCTATCAGCAGACGCCCAGCACCGGCGTGACCATCCAGCGGGACAATGCCTTCCTGCCCACGGCAATCGTCGACCAGATGGTTGCACGCAACCTCAACAGCATCTCGATCGGCACCAGCAACAACGGCTTTCCCGCCGCCGGCTCCAGCAACACCCGCGAAGTCTATCGCTTCGTCGCTGGTGCCGATGGCGAGTTCGAACTTGGCAAGGGCAATTGGTCCTACTCGGCCTATTATCAGGCAGGTATCGCCAACACGAACGAAACGCTGACCAACACCTGGCTCAACAGCCGCGTGGCGCTCGCTCAGGACGCGGTGCGGGCACCGGCGGGCAATGCTGCCGGCATCGCGGCGGGCACCATCGTCTGCCGCTCCACGCTGACCGCCCCGACCAACGGCTGCGTGCCCTTGAACCGAATCGGGATCGGCGGCGTCACCCAGGCGGCCATCGATTATGTGTTCAACAATGGCGCCCAACCGCAGCGGTTGCAGACATTGCGTCAGGACGTGGCCGCCATCAGCTTTTCGACCAACGATCTGTTTGAAACTTGGGCTGGCCCGGTGTCCTTCGCGTTCGGCGGTGAGCATCGCCGGGAACGCGTCAATGGCTCTGTCGATCCGATCTTCAATTCCGGCTGGCTCTATGGCAACTACCGTGTCACCGCCGGGGCCTTCACCGTGTCGGAAGCCTTCATCGAAACCGTGGTGCCGCTGGCCAAGGGCCTGGATTTCAACGGCGCCATCCGGCAGGCTGATTACTCGACCTCTGGCGGCGTCACCACCTGGAAACTGGGTGCCACCTGGCAGGTGATCGAGGACATCAAGCTGCGCGCCGTGCGCAGCCGCGACATCCGCGCGCCCAACCTGAACGAACTGTTTGCGCCCGGAACGGCGCGCACCAACACGGTGAACGTTGCCCAACCCGGCGGCGGCCAGCGGGCGGACCAGTTCCTGGAACAGACCACCGGCAACCTTGATCTGCAGCCGGAAGTGGCGATGACCTGGGGTGTCGGTGCCGTGCTCACGCCGCGCTTCCTGCCCGGCTTCGCCGCGTCGATCGATTATTTCGACATCAACCTGTCGGGTGCCATCGGCACCATCGCGGCGCAGACCATCACGTCGCTGTGCATCGAACAGAACCGCCAGGATCTGTGCCAGTTCATCACCTTCAACGGCCCGGCCGGGGCAACCAGCCCGATCACCTCCATCCGGCTGGTGCCGTTCAACTTCGCTTCGGTGAAGGTGCGCGGGTTGGATATGGAAGCCAGCTATCGCTTTGATCTGGGCAGCGGCAAGGCCACGCTGCGGGCGCTGGCCAGCCATTACATCGAGAATCTGAACGACAACGGCATCGACGTGCCGGTCGATCTGGCTGGGCAGAATGTCGGCGGCGGCGTGCCGAGCTGGAATTATCGCCTTACGGCCAATTATGAAATCAACAGTTGGTCGATGAACCTGACCGGTCGTGGCTTTTCCGGCGGCGTCTATGACAATAATTTCTTCGAATGCACCAGCGGCTGCCCTGTTTCCACCCCGCAGGCGCGCACGATCAACAACAATCAGATTTCTGGTCAATGGTATCTCGACGCCTCGGTCACCAGGAAGATCAAGGTGGGCGGATCGAAGGCCGACCTGTTCCTGTATGTGCGCAACCTCTTGAACAGCGATCCGGTCTTGGTCGGCAACGGCCCCACTGGCAACAATACGCCCGCCTATCCACAAACCAACCGCGGCCTGTATGATGTGCTGGGCCGTGTCTATCGCTTGGGCGTGCGCTTCGAATATTGATCTGGAATTCAGGGGGGATTGAGGGATGACCAATTACAAGATGCTGGCCGCGCTGCTGGCGGCGACGATGATGGCCGGGCCAGCGCTGGCCTTGTCCACGCCGGCGCAGAAAAAGGCCATTGCCGATGGCGTGGAGGCCCGGGCCAAGCTGGCGCAGGAAATGGTCGACATGGTGTTCAGCTATGCCGAGCCGGGGTTTCAGGAGCACAAGACCAGCGAATATCTGGCCGCCATTCTTGAAAAGAACGGCTTCAAGGTGGAACGCGGTGCCGCCGGCATCCCCACCGCCTTCAACGCCACCTGGTCGAACGGGCCTGGCCCCAAGATCGCGCTGGGCAGCGATATCGATGGTCTGCTCGGACTTTCGCAATATCCCGGCACCGTCGAGATGAAGCCGATGGTGGAAGGCGGCCCTGGCCATGGCGAAGGCCACAACAGCGGCATGCCGATGGTGATCATCGCGGCGCTGGCCGCCAAGGACGTGATGGAAAAGAACGGCATCAAGGGCACGCTGATGCTGTGGCCCGGCGTTGCCGAAGAACTGCTGGCCACCAAGGCCTATTATGTGCGCGCCGGCATGTTCAAGGATGTCGATGCGTCGATCTTTGCCCATGTCGGCCGTGATTTCGGCACCGCCTGGGGTCCGGCCGGCAACAATGGCATGGTCAGCGTGGAATATACGTTCAAGGGCAAGACCGCGCACGCCGCCGGTCAGCCCTGGGATGGCCGCAGCGCGCTGGATGGCGTCGAACTGATGAACATCGGCTGGAACATGCGGCGTGAACATCTGCCCGTCACCCAGCGCAGCCATTATGTGATCACCGAAGGTGGCGGCCAGCCCAACATCGTGCCGGAAAAGGCCAGCGTCTGGTATTATTTCCGCGAGGGCAATTTCGCCAAGATCCGCGGGCTTTACGAGATCGGCAACCGTATCGCCGAAGCCGCCGCCATGGCCACCGACACCACGGTGACCAAGCGCACCCTGGGCTATGCCGCGCCGAATTTCGGCAACAAGCCGCTGGCCGAGGCACTTTATGCCAATATCAAGGCGGTCGGCCTGCCGCAGTGGAGCGCGGCCGATCAGGGCTTTGCCAAGGCGATGCAGCAGGCCAATGGCGTGAAGGTGGAGCCGCTGGCCACCACGCTGCAGCCGCTGTCCACGCCCGACCTTCGCGGGCCATCGATGGGCGGTGGTTCGGATGATATCGGCGACATCATGTGGACCGTGCCCACCGTGACGGTGCGTTACCCATCGAACATCCCCAACGCCATCGGCCACAACCGCCAATCGGCGATCGCCATGGCCACGCCGATTGCTCACAAGGGCGTGGTGGTCGCCGCCAAGGCGGTGGGCATGACCGTGATCGATCTGCTGACCACGCCGAAGATCATCGCCGATGCCAAGGCCTATCAGCAGGATGTGCAGTTCAAGACGGACACATATGATCCGCTGCTCACCCCGCAGGACACGCCGGCGATCCATCTGAACGCCGACATCATGAGCAAGATGCGGCCGCAGTTGGAGAAATTCTACTATGATCCGGCTAAGTACAAGACGTATCTGGAGCAATTGGGGATCAATTACGAGGATTTCGCCAAGGTGAAGTGAGTGGCTTTGGTTTGTGAGATTGGGCCGGTACCGAGAGGTGCCGGCCCTTTTTCTTTTTGGTTTTGTCATTCCCCACCCCCGGCCCCTCCCCTGAAGGGGAGGGGGGTAATCATTGGAGGTGGGGCCGTGCTGCATCACCCCAGCGGCGGCCCCGGTGGTTGCGGGGCGCGGCTGCGCGGGCTCTTGCCCCAGGAGACGGAGACGGACTTGGGCGCCCTGGCGGCCGGGTCGGCCAGGTAGGCGGTGATGTCGGCGGCGGTCTGGCGGTTGAACGCCGTGCCGAGCGCATCGCTGGTGCGGGTGGGCAGGGTCTTGGCGAGATCGGCGAGGGTTTGCAGCGCCAGGGCGCGGGCTTCGGGGGCGGTGCTGTCGCTGTCGCCGAGGATCATCAGGCCGTCGAGCACCGCCTTCTGCACCACGCGCAGCAGGGCGGCGTCACCGGATTTGGCATTCCAGCTTGCCGCCATCAGCGCATCGATCAGATCGGGCAGGGTGACGCCGTCCAGCCCGCGCGCCTGCAACGACACCAGCCGCGCCGCGCGATCGGGCGCCAGCAGCGGTTCCACCACCAGCGCTGCGGCGATGCGGGCGGCCTGGAGCTGGTTGAACACCGGATCGTCGGAGAGATCTTCGAGGTTGCGGCCGGGATCGGGCGTCAGTTGCGCCAGCAGGCTTTCGGGGATCGCCAGTTCGGCGGGCGTCAGCGCGCGCAGCAGCACGGCCAGCGTGTCGCGCTGCAGCTTGGCCGGAATGGGCGTCGTCGCGGGGCGGTTCTCGCCCTTCACGACAATGTCCGTGTAAATCCCGCCGATATATTTCACGGCTGATTCAACCATGTAGCGGTGGTGGAGATAGGCCATCCACAGCCGGAGATTGCGCAGTTCGCCAATGGGCTCGCCGGGCAGCAGCACGCTGTCCGGGCCATAATTCGCCAGCATGATCCGCCGCGCCGCCAGCGCTTCGGTCAGCCCCTCCACCGGCGTGGCGCGATCATCATACCAGGTCCAGCGCGGATCGCTGTCGGGCACATAGAGCAGGCCCTGACGGCGCATGTCGGCGATGATCGCCTCCAATCCGGCCTTTTCGTCGCGCAAGGGTGTGTAGGCATAGCGCACCATCATCGTGTCATAGGCGCCGATTTCCGTCTGGAAGCTCTCGGACAGATCGAGCTTGCCGTTCACCACCTTAACCCGCGGGGTCGGATATTCCATCACCGAGGCCCGATCATTGAGGCTGGAGGCAAAATTATGCCCGAAGCCGAGCGCATGGCCGAATTCGTGGGCAGTCAGCAGCGCCTGGCGCAGCAGCACCATGTCCCGCTGGCCTTTCGGCATGGCATCGAACTGGCCGTTCACCAGGCTGGGATCGGCCACGGTCACGCCGCTGCCGTCGCCGGCCAAGCCACCGGCATAGGCGTCCCAGTAATTGGCGACCGTGCGGATGCGGTGTGAATCCATGCGCACCTTGGCGCCCAATATTTCGCCGGTGCGCGGATCGCGGAAACTGCCACCCGACGAAAAGCCGCGCTCATCGCGGTTGATCCACTGCATGTAATTATAACGGATATCCTGCGGGTCCATGTCCGCCGGCGCGTCTTTCGCCACCAGCGCATTCTTGAAGCCTGCCGCTTCATAGGCCTTGTTCCACCACAGCAGGCCGGTCTTCATCGCGTGTCGCACCGGGGCGGGGATGGCGAGATCGAAATAGACCGTTATGGGCGTCACCGGTTCGGACAGGGCGGCGCCGGGGTCCTTCTTCTCCAGCCGCCAGCGCGACACCCAGGCGGTATCGATACCGTTCGCGAAGCTCTGGCTGAAGTCCTTGAAACTTATGGCCGAAACGCCGATGCGCGGATCGGCCGGGCGCGGGGTGTAGCCGGTGGGGGCTTTCAGGAAACTGTGGTGCACGCGCATGGTCAGATGTTCGGCATCCGGCGCCACACCGCGCACCAATGCGCCGGGGCTGTCGGTGCTGAAGGTGGAGATCGTCTCGATCTCGGTATTGAGCGGGAACGCCTTGGTTTGCGGGGTGTGCAGCGCGAAACGGCTGGCGTCGAAGCGGTAATTGCCCTGCTTGGTGCGGCGCAGCGTGGCCTCCACCCCGCCGGCATCGCGCATCACCAACGGGGTGGCATCGACCACGATGCGGCCCCCTGCATCACTTTCGATTGTAAGGCTGGCGAGGATGGCCGTGGGGAAACTTGCCGCCACCCCGGCCTGGTGCGCGGCATCGCCGGTGAGCGAGCGAAAGGCCAGATTCTGCTCTTCCACCAATATCTTGCTGCCGACCCGGCGGAACCGCACCACGGCCTGGCCGACGGTGCCGCGATCGAAGGGCAATTCCACCGAGCCACCGCCAGAGGCGAGGCTGATGTAATAGAGGACATCGGTATCGAGCGCCGGAATCGTCAGCAAAAGCCGGGACTTGGCGGCATCGATGCTGACCGGCATATAAGCGGCATCCTGTGCCTGCGCCGCAGCGAGAGACGGTGTGATTGCCATGGCAATGGCAGTGGAAAACAACATGAATTTCATTCCGGCCCCCTGATGCGAAACGCTGGGCATTGGACACTGCGCGGGCCGCCGAGGGAAGGGGGACTTTGACGAAGCCAAAGCATCTGCCCGCGCCGCCGAGTTTGGACAGTTTGAACGATTCCGGCCGGATACAGCGTTGAAAAGCGGCCAGAATCGAAAAAACAAATGCCTGGAGGCCGGTTCAGTTCGTTTCAACGCGCAGTTCGTTGACCCTAAACCGAAACGCCACTTGTAGGACAGACATGCCGGGCCGTTTGTGCCTTGGGCCGGGCGAGGCGGTGCAGCGGGAATGACTGACGACCTGCCGCTGGCCATCAAGCCATAATGTGAGATCGGCGTGGGCAGGGGTGGTTTGCCGCTGCCAGCGGGTCAGCCGTTCATAATGCGCGCAGAAACGCGCGATTGCGCTTGCAGCCATGCCCGGCCGACCACTGCTGCGCATCAGCGCGGCCTCCTGCTGCGCACGCCAGCGCGGCACGCTTGCCCAATCGGGCGCGGCGAGAAAGACCAGGGCATCGATGCGGTTCCACACCCGCTGATAGGGGCCGGCCAGCGCCTGGTTGGCGTGGGTCCGCCAGGTGGCCGCAGCGTCCGCATCGGCCTCCAGCGCGTTGACCGGGGCGGCGAGCAGCGCGGCGGGCTGGGCGCGGGCGCCAATGCACCAGCCTTCCAGGATCAGCACATCCAGCCTGGTGGGCAGGGGCCATTGTTGCGGCGGCAGGCGATCGTCGGCCAGCTTGTCGAACACCGGCAGCGCCAGCGGCAGGCCAGCGCGCACGCGCAGCAGCGCATCCAGCAGCAGCGGCAGATCATGCGTGCCGGGCGCGCCGCGGGTAGCGAACAGCGGGTGGACGCGCCGGGCCAGCGCCAGGCGCCGTTCGCGCGGCAGGTAGAAATCATCGATCGAAACCGCCGCTGCCGCCAGACCGTGCTGTTCCAGCCGCGCCGCCACCACTGCTGCCACGGTGGATTTGCCCGATCCTTGCGCGCCGGCCACGCCCAGCACCAGCGGCCGGGCGGGCCTGCGCGCCACCAAAGGCGCCAGCACTTCTGCCGCGATGATGTCTGCCGCCAACATTGCCGCATGCTGGCGCGCCGGCCAGCCGTTGTCCACCACGGCCATCCCGCCTAGGGTCGCCGCCATGCAGGCCCTCGATATCGACGCCGCCATCAGCGGGCCCTTGGTCAGCATCGGCCAATATAGCCTGACGCTGCAAAAGCTGTTCGCCGCCGGCATCGTGCTGGCCATTGCGATTTTCGTGATCTGGCTGATCCGCACGCTTACCGCGCGCGGTCTTGATCGGGTTGGCGCCGGTCGCGCCGCGACTGTTTATGTTGCTGGCCAGGTGGCCCGTTATGTCGTGGTGATCGCTGCGCTGGCCGCGGCGGTATCGGCGCTGGGCGTCGATCTGTCTGCGCTGTCGCTGTTTGCCGGGGCACTGGGGGTCGGCATCGGGCTTGGCCTGCAGGATGTCGTCAAGAATTTCGTTTATGGCCTGATCCTGCTGTTTGACGGCAGCATCGAGGTGGGGGATTTCGTGGAGCTGGATGATGGCACCGCCGGGCTGGTGGTGGCCATCGGCCCGCGCGCCACCACGCTGCGCACCAATGATGCCGTGGACATGCTGGTGCCCAACGCCAACATGCTGGGCGACAAGCTGACCAACTGGACGCGCAACCGCGTCGCCCGCCGTGTGCATATCCCGTTTTCGGTGGCCCATGGCAGCGACAAGGAAAAGGTGCGCGCCGCCGCGCTGGAAGCGGCGCGCGCCGTGCCGTTCACCCAGCCCGAAACGCCCGACACACGCACCCAGGTGTGGTTGACCGGCTTTGGCGACAGTTCGCTGGATTTCGAACTGGTGGTGTGGCCGTCGCTGGATGCGGTGAAGCGGCCGGGCAGCATGAAGGCGGCCTATAATTGGGCGCTGGATGATGCGCTGCGCAAGCATGGCATCGAGATCCCGTTTCCGCAGCAGGATGTGCGGGTGCGAAGCTGGTTCGGCCATGAAGGCGAGGCCGGGGTGGCGGCTGCGGCCGGGCGCGCCTTTGCCGAGCCGGACGCCGAGCCGCCGCGCCGCGCATCGACCAACGACGCTGCCGACGATGCGACGCGCAGCCAACCGGAGTGACGGACGCAATGACGGATCGCAATGACTGGGCCGATATTCGCGAAGCCATCGTAAGGTTATGCGCCGATTATCCGGGCGAATATTGGCGCGCAAAGGATGCCAGCCGCGCCTACCCGACGGAATTTGTTGATGCGCTCACCCGCGAAGGATGGCTGGCGGCGCTGATTCCATCCGAATATGGTGGGTCGGGCTTGCCCTTGTCGGCGGCCTGTGCGGTGCTGGAGGAAATCCACGCCAGCGGCGGCAATGGCGCGGCGGCGCACGCGCAAATGTATGTGATGGGCACGCTGCTGCGCCACGGCAATGACGCGCAGAAGGCGCAATTTCTGCCGGCGATTGCGCGCGGTGATCTGCGGCTGCAGGCGTTTGGCGTGACGGAGCCGACATCTGGATCGGACACGTTGTCGTTGCGCACGATGGCGGTGCGCGATGGCGATGACTATGTGATCAACGGCCAGAAAATCTGGACCAGCCGGGCCGAGCACAGCGATTTGATGGTGCTGCTGGCGCGCACGACGCCCAAGGACCAGGTGGCCAAGCGCACCGATGGCCTGTCGGTGTTTCTGCTCGATATGCGTGGCTGTGCCGGGCTGTCGATCCGGCCGATCGACACGATGATGAACCATGGCACCACGGCGATATTCTTCGATGATGTGCGCGTGCCCGCTGCCAATCTGATCGGCGTCGAAGGGCAGGGCTTTCGCTACATCTTGTCGGGCATGAACGCCGAACGCATCCTGATTGCGGCGGAATGTATTGGCGATGCGCGGTTTTTTCTGGACAGGGCGTGCGGCTATGCGCGCGAACGCCAGGTGTTCGGCCGCCCGATCGGCCAGAACCAGGGCATCCAGTTTCCCCTCGCAATGGCGCACGCGCGGATGACCGCGGCGCGGCTGGTGGTGGCGGACGCCTGCCGGCGATACGAAGCGGGCGAGGTGGCCGGGGCCGAGGCGAACATGGCGAAACTGCTGGCCGCCGAAGCGAGCTGGCAGGCCGGCGAGGCGGCGATGCAGACGCTGGGCGGCTTTGCATTCGCGGCGGATTACGACATCGAACGCAAGTTCCGCGAGACGCGCCTGTACCAGGTGGCGCCGGTGTCGACCAACCTGATCCTGGCCTATCTGGCGGAGCATGTGCTGGGGCTGCCGAAGAGTTATTGAGTGGGGAACTTATTCCTTGACGGCGGCGGCGCGTTCCAGGGCGGCGATGGCACGGCTCTGCCAACCCTTTTCGCCATCACGCTGGAAATAGTCGATGACATGGCGGGGCAGGCGCAGCGTGACCTGCTTGCGATCGGATCGTTTGGTGCCCGCCGGGCGGCCAGGCTTCTTCACCAGCAGGGGCAGGGCGCCAGCCAGTTCGGGAACATCGCTGGCGGGCCGGGCGCGGGCGAAATCCGCTGCTGTCCACGCCGGGTTTTCATCGTCGGGAATGCCATCAACCGGGTTGGGCTTGGAGACCATGGCGCTGCCTTTCCTTGGCGTTGGCGCGGCGCAGGCTGATGAGCCGCATCGTCTGGCCGCGCAGGGTGTAAACAAGACAGCAGGCGACACCGTCGATATGGCCGAACGCCCGCCAGCGGACTTCGCCATAATCCTGCCGATCATCCCGCAATGTCAGCGGCATCGCATCAAAACCCGAAAAATCAGCCAGCGACAGGCCATGCTTGGCGATGTTGACGGCATTTTTCGCGGGATCAAACGTGATAACCACCAATTATCTGTAGATGCAGATAATATGGATATCAAGCGTCTGTTGGCTGTAGTTCTGCCGTCGTCGTTCAGGTCGTCCGGCCGCCCGTCATCGGACAGGGGCAAGCAGATTTTCGCCGGCTTCGGGGAGCACGGCGGCCTGGGCCTGACGGGCCAACGGGCCTTGTTCGGATGTGAGATTGCCTTCCCCGCCGGACATGGTCACGGCATCATCATGCTGTGCGGCCGTGTCAGACAGCGCCGGGCCGCCTGGCAGTTGCTCATCGCCAGCCATGCGCCGGAACGGCACGCCTTCGGGGAAAATGATCTCGCGGGCCGCATCGGGCATCGACACGCCGGCGGCCTGCAAGGCGCGCTTGACCTGCCGCATCAGCGATGAACGCACCCGGAAAATCGAATAGGCGCGGCCATCGAACCAGAATTGCACGCTGAGATTGACCGTGGAGGCGCCCAGTTCATCGACGATCACCGCCGGCTCCGGATCGGCCAGCACCGCTGGGTGAGCGCGCAGCGCGGCCATGATCACATCCTGTGCCGCCACGATCGAATCCGGATAGCCGATGCCCACGCCGAAATCCGCGCGCCGATTGGGGTTGCTGGAAAAATTGGTGATGATGCTCTTGAAGACGATGGAATTGGGGATCTGCACATGATTGCCATCCAGGGTCAGCAGGATGGTGGTGCGCAGGTTGAGATTTTGCACCAGGCCCTGATGCTCGCCGATCCGGATCCAGTCGCCGGTGCGAAACGGGTTGCGCACACTGAGCAGCACGCTGGCCAGCATATTTTCGGCGATGTCGCGAAACGCCAGGCCGATGACGATGCCGATCAGCCCGGTGCCACCGAGCACGGTGACCGCCAGCCGGGTGAGGCCGGCCACCTGCAACACCAGATAGATGCCGAGCAGGATTACCGGAAAGGCAATGGCGCGCGCGGCCAGATCGGCAAGCAGGGCCGAGGTCAGCCGGCGGCGCAGCGTGCGCCGCGTGATTTGCGCCACCCCGCGCGCCGCAAACCAGAACAGCGCGATGATCGCCAGCGACGCCAGCGCCAGTGGCGCCAGCCATTTCGCCTGATCGGCCAGCCGCTGCACTTCGCGCCAGGTCGGCGCCAGATTCCACGACACCGGGCGTTCGACGACGATGCGATTGACCACCGCCACCACATCTTCGGTGCGCCCGGCCAGTTGTTCGGCCCAGGCGCGGCGTTCGGTGGTTTCGGTTTGCCCGTCCAGAAAGACGATGCCTTCGCGCACCGACACGCGCGCCGGCGTGAACCAGCCGCTGGCGGTCAGGATGCGTTGCAGCCGGCCACTGATCTGCGCATCGCGGGCGGCGGGGTTGACGGCAATTTCGCTTGTCGGCTCTTCGATGACAGAATCTTCTGCGGGCAGGGGCAGTTGCGCCGCGGCCGGGCGGGGGTTGGGCAGCACAGCCAAGACCAGCAGCAGCGCCAGCACGTGCATGCCGCGCGTGCGCGCCGGGTTGAAACACTTGGCCCCTGAGCCGTTGGTTGCCTGGTTCATGACAAGGGTTACGCCGTTGGGGCCGATTGCGTTCCCCGCCAGATGGCGGCCGGCACCATTGGTCTATCGCCTCTGGCCGCAATCGGTGATGGGTTGCGGCGCCGCGCGCCATCGTGCTGTTGCAGCAGATGGCACCTGACCTGTTGGCGCCAGGCCAGTGGCTCCATCGCATTGACCTTGGCGCGGCCCGGACATAGCGTTCGCTCCAGCGCAGGCCGCACGGGGCGGGGGGTGCGTTGGGGATTTGCGACAATGGTTAGAATGATTTCCTGCCTTCTGGCATGCTCTGTCATCGCCTTCGCGCCAGCGCCGGTGGCCGCGCAGATGGCGGTGCCGGCCCCGACGCCTGCCGCCAACCTGGTGCAGCTGATTGCCAGGGCGTTGACCGTGCAGGAAGGCGAGGCGGGCACGCCGGAACAGGCGGCGGCGATCGCCACCTACCGCGAAGTGCTGGACGCGGCGGGCCGGATCGATCGCAGCGCGCTTGGTCTGGACGACCAGGTGGATCATGAACTGCTGCTGGCGCATGTGCGCCTGCGCTTGTTCGAGATGGAAACGCTGAAGCTGCACGAGGTGAACCCGGCGTCGGTCTATGCGCTGGGGCGGACCAATGCGCTGTTCCTGCGGCCCGGCGCGCTGCCGGACAGTGCGGCCCGGCAGGCGACGGCGGAACTGCGGCGGCTGCCGGCGGTGCTGGCGCGGGCGAAGCAAAATCTGAAGAACCCGGCACGGACCTGGACGGAAAACGGCATTTATCAGGCGCATTACGCGCGGATCCTGCTGCGCGATTATGTGCCGAACGCCATCACGGACAGCAAGGCGGTGAAGGATGATCTGGTGGCGGCGGCCGGCCCGGCGCTGGCGGCGGTGAATGATTTCGAACGCTGGTTGAAGAGCGATCTGCTGCCGCGTTCGACGCGATCACCGGCCTGGAAACCGGCGGAAATCGAATTCTACCAATATGTGCAGGAACAGCTCGACGAGTATGGCACCGAAGCGATGCTGCGCATTGCCGCCGAGGAAGAGCGGGTGCTGATGGCCGAAATGCGCGAACTGGCCAAGCAGATCCACCCCAGCGGCGATCTGCGCACCGTGTGGGAGGTGATGAAGGAAGAAGCGCCGCCCTGGGACAATGTCATCCCGATGTCCCAGCGCTATGTCGACATGATGAGCGCCTGGCTGCGCGGGCCGGGCAGCCATATCGTGACCATTCCCGATTATATCGATTATGGCGCGCGGGAATCACCGCCGATGGCGCGGCGCATCCTGTCGTTCGGCGGCGCCACCGGCGGCCCGACCGTGGCCGGGCGGCAATCGGGCTATTATATCCTGACGCCGCTGGAGGATATCCTCACCCCGGCCGAGCGGGCCAGCCGCATCAAGTCGTACAATCCATACTGGACGCACGTGATTTCCTATCACGAATGGCTGGGCCACAATGTGCAGATCGCGGCGCGCAACCAGCATGTGACGCGGCCGATGCGGCGGGCGTATCGCAGCGCCTATTTCAGCCAGAGCTGGTCGTTTTACCTCGAGCGGCTGATGGAAGAGGAAGGCTATTACAAGACCTTGCCGTACATGGAGGAATTGAAGACCAAGATGGCGCGGCGCCAGATGCGCATGTGGCGGGTGCAGCGGATCCTGACCAAGATCAGGATGGCGAAGGGCGAAATGACCTTCGACCAGGCCGTGCAGGCCTATGTCGACAAGATGGGCATGGAGCCGACCAACGCCTTCATCGAGGTACAGCGCGATTCGCAGACGCCGGCCTCACCGGGGCGCGAGATCATCGGCGAGCTGGAGGTCATCAAGCTGCGCGAGGAATATAAGCGCCGGATGGGGGTGCATTATTCGATGAAGCAGTTTCATGACACGCTGCTGACCTATGGCGACCTGCCGTTCAAGCAGATCCGGCGGTTGATGTTCCGGGACGAGTGAGGCCTGCCAAAAACCGCAATCGACGGACGCGCTGCGAGGCGTACTGTGGGAGCGCAATCCAAGGGAGCACGCACATGGCCGAAGCCTATATCATCGATACCGTCCGCACGCCGCGGGGCATTGGCAAGGTGGGGAAGGGCAGCCTGGCCGACATGCACCCCCAGCATCTCGCCGCTGCCGTGCTGAAGGCGGTGGCGGAACGCAACCACATCAACACCGCCGAGGTGGACGATATCATCTGGTCGACCTCCACCCAGAAGGGCAAGCAGGGCGGCGATCTCGGCCGCATGGCGGCGCTGGATGCCGGCTATGATCTGAAGGCCAGCGGCATGACGCTGGACCGGTTCTGCGGCGGCGGCATCACCAGCGTGAACCTGGCTGCGGCGCAGATCATGAGCGGCATGGAAGATCTGCTGATTGCTGGTGGCACCGAGATGATGAGCTACACCGCCACGATGGCGCAGGAAGAGCGCGCCGCCGGCCTGGCGCCGATGATGATGGGCAGCGGCAATGCCCGCCTGCAGGCGCACCACCCGCAGAGCCACCAGGGCGTGTGCGGCGATGCGATTGCTTCGAAGGAAGGCATCAGCCGCGCTGACGTGGATGCGCTGGGGCTGGAAAGCCAGAAGCGCGCCGCCGTTGCCATCGCAGAAGGCCGGTTCGCGAAAAGCGTGATCCCGGTCTATCGCGAAGACGGCACGCTGGCGCTGGACCGCGAGGAATTCCCGCGCCCGCAGACGACCATGGAAGGCCTCTCCGCGCTGGAGCCGAGCTTTGCCAAGCTGGCCGACATGCCGCTGGACCAGAAGGGCACCACCTTCCGCAAGCTGATCAACGCGCGTTATCCCGATCTGAAGATCGAGCATATGCACCATGCCGGCAATTCATCGGGCGTGGTCGATGGCGCCGCCGCCGTGCTGCTGGCCAGCAAGGCCTATGCGGAGAAGAACGGCCTGAAGCCGCGCGCGCGCATCGTCGCGATGGCCAATATGGGCGATTGCCCGACGCTGATGCTCAACGCCCCGGTGCCGGCGGCGCGCAAGGTGCTGGCCAAGGCCGGTTTGACCGTGGACGATATCGATCTGTGGGAAATCAACGAGGCGTTCGCGGTGGTCGCCGAAAAATTCATCCGTGATCTGAAGCTGGACCGCGACAAGGTGAATGTGAACGGCGGCGCGATTGCGCTGGGGCACCCGATTGGCGCGACCGGATCGATGCTGATCGGCACGGTGCTGGATGAGCTTGAGCGGCGCGATCTGAAGCGCGGGCTGGTGACGATGTGTGCCGCAGGTGGGATGGCGCCGGCGATCATCATTGAGCGGATTTAACCCCTCTCCCCTCGGGGACTTCTGGGCGGGAGAGGGAGATGCCCGCCGCGCAGCGGTGGGAGGGTGAGCGAATGTTTTCGCTCCTCCCCCACCTCCGCGTCGTGGAAGCGGCGGCATTTGTCGCCGGCCCCACGGGAGGCCTGTACCTGGCGCAGATGGGCGCGACCGTCATCCGCATCGACCAGATCGGCGGCGGGCCGGATTTCCGGCGCTGGCCGCTGAGCGATGCGGGCGACAGCCTCTATTGGGAGGGGCTGAACAAAGGCAAGCAGTCGATCCAGATCGATCTGGCGCGGCCGGAGGGTCGGGAACTGGCGGTGGAACTGGCCACCGCACCCAATGGCCCTGGGGGCGACGATGCCGGGCTGTTCCTGACCAATTTTCCGGTGAACGGCTTTCTCTCCCACGCAGCGCTGGCGGCGCGTCGCCCGGATATGATCACCGCGCGGATCATGGGTTGGGCGGATGGCAAGCCGGCGCTGGATTACACGGTGAATGCCGCTGCGGGCGTGCCGGACATGACGGGATTCCCAGACTCTGGGCCGGTGGAGAGCGACCGCCCGGTAAATGCGGTGCTGCCGGCGTGGGACTTGCTGGGCGGGGCGTGGGCGGCGTTTGCCATGGTGAGCGCGCTGCACCGGCGCAAGGCGACGGGTGAGGGCGCCGAAATCCGTGTGCCATTGTCCGATCTGGCCGCCACCTCGCTGTCGCACCTGGGCTTTGCGGCGGAAGCCATGCTGCACGGCGACCGCGGGCGGCTGGGCAATGATCTGTTCGGCGCGTTCGGGCGGGATTTCGTGACGGCGTGCGGCGCGCGGATTTATCTGGTGGCGATCACGCCGAAGCAGTGGCGCGGGCTGGTCGCGGCGCTGGCGTTGGGCGAGGCGGTGGCCGGGGTGGAGGCCATGGTGGCTGCGGATTTCACGGCGGATGAAGGTGCGCGCTTTACGCACCGTGGGCTGTTGTTTCCCTTGTTTGAGGCGGGAATCGCTGCGCGGACCTTGGCGGAACTCGGCCCGGCGCTCGATGGTGCCGGGGTGACCTGGGGACCGTATCAGACGCTTGCGCAGGCGGTGCAGGGCGATGCGCGGCTGTTCACCGCCAATCCGCAGTTTCAGACGATCACGCATCCATCGGGGCTGACCTATCCCGCCGCTGGCCCGGCCGCGACGTTGCTGGGCGAAGCGCGCGGGGCCGTGCGGGCGGCGCCCACATTGGGCGCGGATACCGATGCGGTGCTGAGCGAGGTGCTGGGGCTGGACAGCGGCGCGATTGGCCGGCTGCACGATGCGGGGCTGGTGGCATGACGGCTGAAGATTTCGCGCTCTGGCAGGGCTGGTGCGGCAAGCCGGAATGGCGGGAGGAGGTGCTGCACGGCGCCGATGTGCTGCGCTTTGCCGAGGCGCTGAACTGGGATGTGGAAAGCCTGGGCTGGCCGCCGCTCGGGCATCTGGCGCTGTTTCTGCCGCCGCCCGGCCCGCGCGGCGCCGATGGCCACCCGGCGCGCGGCGGTTTCTATCCGCCTGTCTCCCTGCCGCGCCGCATGTTTGCCGGCGCCGAAATGCAGTTTCACCGGCCGCTGATTGCCGGCATGCCGGCGATGCAGATGCGCGTGCTGGAGGCGCTGGAGCACAAGCAGGGCAAGAGCGGCGATCTGCTGCTGGGCCGGGTGCGCATCGAGATCTGGCAGGAGGGCGAAAAGGCGTTGGAAGAGGTGCAGACGATTGTGTGGCGCGATGGCGGGGCGGCGGTGGATTTGCCGGTGCCGGCCAACCGGCCGCCGCTGGGCGATGCCGCGTTCACGCCGGGCCCTGTGCAATTGTTCCTGTTTTCCGCTGCCACCGCCAACGCGCACCGCATCCATTATGATCTGGCCTATGCGCGTGATGAGGAGGCCTATCCGGGCCTCGTCGTGCACGGGCCGCTGGTGGCGGCGCAGTTGCTGGGCTTGTGGGAACGGCGGCATGGGCCAGCGAAGAAATATGGTTTCCGCGCGCTGGCGCCGATCTTTGCCGGGCAGCCGGTGGTGTTGCGCGCTGGCGATGATGGCTTGGCTGCGCTGCGCTGCGATGGCACGGTGGCGGTGACTGCCGAAACGGGGTGAGTGATGGATGCTGAAACCTTCGGGCTGCTGAAAGACCAGCTCGCACGTTATGTCGATGAGCGCTTGATCCCCGCCGAGGATGCGGTGGAGGAGGGCGATGATATCCCTGCCGATATCGTGGCCGAATTCAAGGCGATGGGCCTGTTCGGCCTGTCCATCCCCGAAAGCCACGGCGGCCTGGGGCTGACCATGGCCGAAGAAGCCGCGCTGGTGCGGGTGCTGTGCCGGGCCAGCATCACCTTCCGCAGCCTGATCGGCACCACCGTTGGCATCGGCAGCCAGGGGATCATGATCGACGGCACCGCGGCGCAGAAGGCCGAGTGGTTGCCGCGCTTTGCCACTGGCGAGGCGATTGCCAGCTTCGCGCTCACCGAGCCGGGCGCCGGTTCCGATGCCGCCTCGCTGCAATGTCGCGCGGTGCTGGAAGGTGATCATTACCGGATCACCGGCACCAAACGCTATATCACCAACGCGCCGCGCGCGACGGTCTTCACGCTGATGGCGCGCACGGAACCGAATGTGAAGGGCGCGGCCGGGATTTCGGCGTTCATCGTGCCGGCCGACACGCCGGGGATTTCGCTGGGCAAGCCGGACCGCAAGATGGGGCAGCGCGGCGCCAAGACCTGCGATGTGATCCTGGAAGATGTGATGGTGCCGGCGGCCAACATCATCGGCGGCGTGCCGGGCCAGGGCTTTCGCACCGCGATGAAAGTATTGGATCGCGGGCGCATTCATATCGCCGCGGTGGCGCTCGGCATGGCCGACCGGCTGATCGAGATGAGCCTGGCCTATGCGATGGAGCGTCAGCAGTTCGGCCAGCGCATCGGAGATTTCCAGTTGGTGCAGGGCATGCTCGCCGACATGGAGGTGGACCGGCTGACCACCGAAGCGCTGCTGGAGCGCACGGCGGCGCGCTTTGATGCGGGGTTGGTCACCGCCAAGGAATGTTCGGTGTTGAAACTGCACGCCAGCGAAGCGGTGGGGCGGATTGCCGACCGCGCGGTGCAGGTGCACGGCGGCGCGGGATACATGGCGGAGTACAAGGTCGAACGCTTTTATCGCGACGTGCGGTTGCTGCGCATTTACGAAGGCACCAGCCAGATTCAGCAGACCATCGTGGCCAAGGCCATGATGCGGGAGAGAAATTGATGCGCCGTGCAGCCATTGTATCGCCGATCCGCACCGGGGTTGGCCGCTTCGGCGGCTCGCTGGCCAGCCTGCCTGCCGGCGAACTGGGCGCGATCATCCTGAAGGCGTTGATGGCCCGCACCGGCGTCGATCCGGAACGCGTCGATGATGTGGTGTTTGCCCACGGTTACCCCAATGGCGAAGCGCCGTGCGTGGCGCGCTGGTCCTGGCTGGCGGCGGGCTTTCCGGAATCCGTGCCGGGCGTGTCGCTGGACCGGCGCTGCGGCAGCGGGCTGCAGGCGGTGATCGATGCCGCGATGCGCGTGCAGACCGGTGCTGCCGATATCGTTGTCGCCGGCGGTGTCGAGAGCATGAGCCAGGTGGAATATTACAGCATCGATCACCGCAATGGCGCGCGCATGGGCAGCACGACCTTCCATGATCGGTTGGTGCGCGGCCGGGTGATGAGCCAGCCGATTGCGCGCTATGGCGTGATTTCGGGGATGATCGAGACGGCCAACAATCTGGCCAGGGATTACGACATCAGCCGCGAAGCCTGCGATGAATATGCCGCGCAGAGTCACCAACGTGCCGCCAAGGCCTGGGCCGAGGGCAAGTTCGACGCGGAACTGGTGCCGGTGGAAATCGCCCAGAAGAAGGGGCCGCCCCTGGTGTTCGCGCAGGATGAAGGCATCCGCGCTGATGCCACCGCCGAGAGCCTGGCCCTGCTGCGCAGCATCGAGAAGGACGGCGTGGTCACGGCCGGCAATGCCAGCCAGCAGAATGATGGCGCGTCGGCCTGCCTGGTGGTGGGCGAGGACATGCTCGAACCGCTCGGCCTCACGCCGATGGCCTGGCTGACCGGCTGGGCGGCGGCGGGCTGCGATCCATCGCGCATGGGCATCGGCCCGGTGCCGGCCGTCGAGCGCTTGTTCGCGCGCACCGGCATGGGCTGGGACGATCTCGATCTGGTGGAATTGAACGAAGCCTTCGCGCCGCAGGTGCTGGCCGTGCTGAAGGGCTGGGGCTGGCATGATCCGGATCGGCTGAACGTGAATGGTTCGGGAATCAGCCTGGGCCACCCGATCGGCGCCACCGGCGGACGCATCTTGGCGACGATGCTGCACGAGCTGCAGCGCCGCGGCGGACGATACGGGCTGGAGACGATGTGCATCGGCGGCGGGCAAGGCATGGCTGCAATTTTCGAGATGGCACGCTGAACCAAAGCAGAGTAGTTTTGCGTCGCAGGAACCCGTCTGGACGAGTCGGTTTACATAGTTTTGATGATTGCAGAGCTAACCCTGTCGGGGGCTAGGAGCGGTGCCAGTTTTTGCGAACTGGCACCGTTTTCTGTTTGGCGCTAGCGGTGGGGCATGACCCTGCCTCTCCCTCCGTCATCCCTCGCCGGCATTCGTGTGCTCGATCTGTCACGCGTGCTGGCCGGGCCATGGTGCACGCAGATATTGGCCGATCTGGGCGCCGATGTCGTGAAGGTGGAGGTGCCGGGCCGCGGCGACGACACCCGCGCCTGGGGGCCGCCGTTCCTGAAAGGCGCGGACGGGCAGGACGAGATCGGCACCTCGGCCTATTATCTTGCCGCCAACCGCAACAAGCGCAGCATCGCCGTGGATTTCACCCATCCGGACGGCCAGGCCTTGCTGCGCGATCTGGCGCGTGAGGCCGATATCGTGGTCGAGAATTTCAAGGTTGGCGGGCTGGCCAAATATGGGCTGGATTGGCCGTCCCTGCGCGTCATAAAGCCCAGCCTTGTCTATTGTTCCGTCACCGGTTTCGGGCAGACCGGGCCTTATGCTTCGCGCGGCGGCTATGATTTCGTCGCGCAGGGCATGGGCGGCTTCATGTCGGTTACCGGCGAGGAAGGCGGCGGGCCGCTGCGCGCCGGCGTGGCGATGGCCGATATCGGCACCGGGCTTTATGCCACCATCTCCATATTGGCGGCGCTGCGCCATGCCGAGGCGACTGGCGAAGGCCAGCAGATCGATATCAGCCTGCTTGATACGCAGATCACCAATCTGGCCAACCAGGCGATGAACTGGCTGGTGGGCGGCGTCGATCCGGGCCGCATGGGCAATCGCCACCCGACCGTTGTGCCCTACACGCTGTTCAAGGTGAGCGATGGCCAGATCATCATCGCCATCGGCAATGACGGGCAGTTCCGCAGCTTTGCCCGCGCAATGGGCGTGCCGGAATTGGGCGATGATCCGCGCTTCGTCACGGCGCGCGCCCGGCTGATCAACCGCGACGCCATCGAGGCCGAAGTGCAGCGGCTGGTGGCCGACCAGCCCGGCCTGCCGCTGATTGACCGGCTGGTGGCGGCGGGCGTCCCCTGTGGCCCGGTGAACAGCATCGCGCAGGTGTTTGCCGATCCGTTCGTGGCAGCGCGCGGCACGGTGCATGAATTCGTGCGGGATGATGGCGTGACCATCCCCAGCGTGGCCTTTCCAGGCAAACTCTCGGCCACGCCCGCCACCATGCGCCGCCCGCCACCGCGTGTGGGGGAGGATGCGGCTGAGGTGCTGCGCGACTGGCTGGGGCGTGATGATGTGGAGGCACTGCGGGCCGCGGCCGTGGTGGGGTGAGTCCATTTCGCCACACCTGGCGCCCTTCTGCCAGTGGTCCGCTGTTTTACCGATTGGCCATTCCGCAAGTTACATCCATTGTGGACCTATGGGTCAAGACATTGCACGCACCGCATCGCCGGCCAGTGCCGCGTGGTTCACGCGCGGCTTTCTGCTGCTGGCGGCGCTGTGGCTGGTGGCGCAGGCGCACGCGGGCGTTTTTCTGGGGGATATCAGCGATGCCGGTCGTGTGCCGGGCAATATCTGCTGGCTGTTGATTGTCTGGTGCCTGGCGCGGCTGCTGGTGGATTGGGGCGTACGCAGCGTGCGGACCGTGCAGGTGAGCCGCGATTCGCTGTTTCTGCTGGCGGCGCTGCTGGGGTTCGAATTGCTGTGGCAGGTGGTCGATGTGGCGGCACTGGGGCTGGCGGCATTTTTCGTGCAGCCGGTGATGGTGATCCTGGGCTTTGGCGCACTGCATCGGCGGCGGGTGGCGGCGGGGTAGTTTTCTCATGTCGCCCCGCACTTGATGCGGGGCTTGGCTGTTTCCACGTGCGCCAAGAAAGCCAAGCCCCGCATCAAGTGCGGGGTGACGTTGAAGCATGCAGGCCTATTTCCCCGTGAACTGCGGCGCCCGCTTTTCCAGAAACGCCGCCATCGCCTCGCGATTGTCGTCGGTGGTGTGGGCCAGCGCCTGCATGGCGGCTGACAGGTTCAGCACCGTGTCCAGGCTGGCGGTGCGGGCTTCCCAGAGCAGGCGCTTGGTCATGCGGACGGCCTGAGTCGGGTTGGCCGCGATGCGTGAGCCGATGGCGCGGGCGGCATCGAGCAGTTCGGCATCGGGCACCACGCGCGACACCAGCCCGATGCGCAGCGCTTCGGCCGCATCGATCATGTCGCCGGTCAGCGCCAGTTCGGCGGCCTTGGCGTGGCCGACCACGAACGGCAGCAGCCAGGCGCCGCCGTCGCCGGGGACGATGCCCAATTTCACGAAACTTTCGGCGAATTTCGCGCTCTCCGCGGCGATGCGGATGTCGCACATGCAGGTGAGATCGCAGCCGGCGCCGATGGCGGGGCCGTTGACAGCGGCGATGATCGGCACCTCCAGCGCGGCGAAGGCGCGGGGCAGGCGCTGAATGCCGGTCAGATAGTTGCGGCGCGTGGCGATGGGCGACGCGCTGACCAGGCCCTCACCGCTGGCCATCTTCTTCAGATTGCCGCCGGACGAAAATCCCTTGCCGGCGCCGGTGAGGATGGCGACGCGGGCTTGCGGATCATTCTCCAGCCTGGCCAGCGCGGCGAGGATGGCATCGACCATGTCGTCATCGGACACGGGATTGCGCAGCTCGGGCTGATTGAGGGTGATGGTGACGATGGCGCCGTCGGCTTCGTAGAGGACAAGATCGGTCATTTCAAACTCCTATCTGACGCCAAGGCCGCGGGCGATAATGCCGCGCAATATTTCGCGGGTGCCGCCGCGCAGGGACACCATCGGGGCGATCTGGATGGTGGCGTCCAGCGTGGCCAGCAACGATTGCGGTGGATCGGGGATCTGCGGCAGCAGCGCCCGCGCGACTTCGGGGATGGTTTGTTCGAAGGTGGCGCCCAGGTCTTTCACGATGGCGGCTTCCAGCGCCGGGTCTTCGCCGGCCTCCAGCAGGGCAGCCATGCCGCGCGCCATCTGCCTGAGCACGATCAGATGCGCGCACAGGCGCCCGATCGGGGCGTGTGCGGCGGCGGGGGCATCGGGGCCGAGCGCGGCGACCAGTTCATCGGCGAGCACGATGGTGGACAGGAAACGTTCCGGGCCGGAGCGTTCATAGGCGAGTTCGGCCATCACCTGCGCCCAGCCGCCGCCTTCGCTGCCGACGAGGGCCGCCAGCGGAACGAGCACATCATCGAAATGCACTTCGTTGAAATGATGCTGGCCCATCAGATCGATGATCGGGCGCAACGTGATGCCTTGCGTGTCCATGGGCACCAGTAACTGGCTCAACCCTTCGTGCCGCGTGCCGTCGCCAGTGCGGCAGAGCAGCAGCATCAGATGCGCCTTGTGGGCGAACGTGGTCCAGAGTTTGGTGCCGCTGATGCGCCAGCCTTCGGCGGTGCGGCGGGCGCGGGTGGTGATGGCGGCGAGGTCCGATCCGGCGCCGGGTTCGCTCATGCCGATGCAGGCATAAAGTTCGCCGCGGGCGATGGCCGGCAGATGGGCTTGTTGGGCAGGCGTGCCGAGTTTGAGCAGCAGCGGCCCGGTCTGACGGTCGGCGATCCAATGGGCCGCAACCGGCGCGCCGGCGGCGAGCAGTTCCTCGATCACCACCAGCCGATCGAGGGCGCTGCGGGCCTGGCCGCCGTGCACTTTGGGCCAGCACATGCCGATCCAGCCTTGTGCACCCAATTTGCGGCTGAAATCCGGGCTGTGGCCGTTCCAGCTATGGGCGCGGACCTGGGCGGGCAGATCGGCTAGTTCGGCCGCGAGGAAGGCACGGACATCGGCGCGCAAGGCCGCGTGGGCCGGCGTTTCGGCGACGGCGGGGAAGCGGAAGCGTTCTCCGGTCGTGGTGGCTGCAGTGCCGGCGGGCTGGTTGTATGGGGGCTCAATGGTTGCGCATGCCCAGAGGCTGCCGGCCTTGAGTGCCGCCTGGCCCAGCATGGCATGGTGCTGATGCTCGCTGCCGTGGGCATCGCGCCATTGCCACAGCCCGGCGGTGAACAGGTGCAGGCGGTGATCGGCGGTCACGCCGATGGCGCCGTGCAACTGGTGGGCAAGCGCCGCGACCTGGCCGGCGGCTTCGCTGGCGCGGGCCTTGGCGGCTGCGATTTGCTGGCTGAACCCGCTGTCCAGCGCCAGCGCGGCCACACCCACGGCCGTGCCGGCGGCGGCGGTTTCGGCGGCCATGATGGCCAGGCTGTGCTGCACGGCCTGATTTTTCGACAGGGCTTTTCCGAATTGCTGGCGGGTCTGCGTCCAATCGAGGGTCATCGCCAGCACCGCTTCGCACAGGCCGGCGATTTCGGCGGTGCAGAGCGCGGTGTGCCACAGATCGGCAGACAGGTGGGGCGCAGCAGCGAGCATGGCATGGGCCAATGGCCAGGGCGCGCCAGCGCGGCCATGGGCGTGGGCGATGGCCAGCACGGTGGCGGGATCGAGGGCGAGGCCTCCGGCAGCTTCGGGCGCGAGAGCCAGCGGCAAGCCGGCCTGTTCCAGCACGTCCCAGCCGTCCACGGTCTGGCCAGCGCGCGCCTGGCGCAGCCGGGTTTCGGTAGCTTCGTGGGCGAGAAGCCGGCTGGCCTGGTCGATGAGAGTGGTGTCCATATTATCCCTTCCCGTCACCCCGGCGTGCGCCCGGATGACGATCAGCTGTAAGGATAGGCCAGCACCTGCATCATGCACAGGCTGGGCATAGCGGCAGGGCGTGACAGTTCGTCCGGGGTGGGGCAAGGATTGGCCATGTTGTCAGTGCTCGACATGTTCCGGGTGGGGGTGGGGCCGTCGAGTTCGCACACGGTCGGGCCGATGCGTATCGGTTTGCGGGTGCGGCGCAGCCTGGCCGGGATGGATTGGCCAAGCCATGCGCGGCTGGTGGTGATTTTGCAGGGCAGCCTGGCATTTACCGGCCATGGCCATGGCACGCTGCGCGCGGTGGCGCTGGGGCTGATCGGCCATGCGCCGGAAACCATTGATCTGGCGGCGGCGGCGCGCGACCTGGCGGCGTTGCAGGTGAGCGGCCGGCTGGATGTGGAGGGGCGACCACTGAATTTTGCGCCCGATGCCGATATCCGCCTGGATTACGAGACGCGCGATCTGCTGCATCCCAATGCGTGTCAGATGGCGCTGTGGGCCGGTGACGAACTGCTGTGGCAGGAGGATTGGTTTTCCACGGGCGGCGGCTTCATCGCCAGCCGGCGGCAATTGGCCCAGGAACTGCCGGCGGATCGGGTGCAGAGCGGCCATGCTGTGCCGCATCCCTTTGGCAGCGCCGCCGAATTGCTGGCGCTGGCCGACAGGCTGGACCAGCCATTGGATGGCATCGTGCTGGCCAATGAAGATGCGATCCGGCCACGCGACGAGACACTGGCGGGGCTGGACATGGTGGCGCGGGTAATGCTGGCCTGCATCGATCGCGGGTTGACGACGGAGGGCGTGTTGCCGGGCGGGCTGAAGGTGGACAGGCGCGCGCCGACGCTGTGGCGGCAGGTGCAGGATGGCCGCAGCCGCAACGAGCCGGAGCGCTTGTTTGATCTGCTCAATGTGTTTGCGATGGCGGTGAACGAGGAAAATGCTGCTGGTGGCCAGGTGGTGACGGCGCCGACCAACGGCGCGGCGGGTATCTTGCCCGCAGTGATGCGCCATTATTGCGAGACAGACGCGCAGCGGCGGCGGTTTCTGCTGACAGCGGGTGCCATCGGCCTGCTGTATAAACAGCGCGCGTCGATTTCGGGCGCGGAAATGGGCTGCCAGGGCGAAGTGGGGGTGGCCTGTTCGATGGCGGCGGCGGGGCTGGCGGCGGTGTGGAATGCGAGCGCAGTGCAGGTCGCCAATGCCGCCGAAATCGGCATGGAGCATAATCTGGGGCTGACCTGCGATCCCGTTGGTGGCCTGGTGCAGATCCCCTGTATCGAACGCAATGCGATTGGCGCAGTGAAGGCCGCCAACGCGGCAAGGCTGGCGCTGCACCGGCCGGGGCAGGGGCGGGTGACGCTGGATGAAGTGATTGAAACGATGCGGCAAACCGGCGTCGATATGAGCCATAAGTATAAAGAGACGAGCCAGGGCGGCTTGGCGGTGAATGTGGTGGAGTGCTGAGATGATCACACTGGATGTGCACGACCATATCGCCACCATCACGCTGGACCGGCCCGAGCGCCGCAATGCATTGACGCAGGGGATGCTGGCCGATGTGGAGCGCATTGCCGATGATCTGCGCGGGCATGGGCGTGTGCGTGCGGTGGTACTGCGCGGCGCCGGCACGGATTTTTCGGTAGGGGCCGATCTTGCCGAAATGCAGGCCCGAATGGCCAATCCGGCACCGTTGGCCGAGGCGCGGCGCGGTGCGCAATTGGGCGCGCGGGTGATGCGCGCGGTGATGGGCATCGATCAGCCGACCGTGTGCGCCGTGCAGGGCATCGCCACCGGCGGCGCCACCTGCATCGCCACGGCGTGCGATTTCCGCCTGGCTGCCGCGGGCGCGCGGCTGGGCTATGGCGAAGTGAAGATCGGCATCAATCTGATGTGGAATGCGCTCGGCCCGCTGGTGGCGCTGATCGGCCCGGCGCGGGCCAAGCGCATGGTGATGACCGGCGCGCTGTTCGATGTGCAGACGCTGGCCGGCTGGGGCCTGATCGACGAAGTGGTGCCGGCGGACGAACTGGATGCACGCGCGCTGGCCATGGCGCAGGACCTGGCAGCGCTGCCGCCGTTGGCGGTGCAGATGATCAAGCGCAGCATCAATGCCGTGGCGCATGCGCTGGATGCGGCCGTGCTGCACGCCGATGCCGACCAATGGCTGCTGGCGACGCAAAGCGCGGATTTTGCCGAGGCGCTCAGCGCGTTTCGCGACAAGCGGCCCGGGCGTTTCAGCGGGAATTGACCCGCCAGGTAATTGCTGCGGCTATGCCGGTGGTCGATGGCTGGACAAGCCGAAAGGACATCCCATGCTGCTGCTGCGCCTGTTCTGCATCGTCATCTTCGTCAGCCTGTCGGCCTATACGGGGCCAGTGTTGATGGCAGAGCCCAATCTGTTCCCGGCATTTTTCGGGGCAATTGGCGCTGGCGGCTGGCAGGGCCAGTTCAACCTGGATTTCATGTTCATGCTCAGCCTGTCGGGCCTGTGGGTCGGTTGGCGGCATGGCGCCAACCCGGCCGGGCTGGCGCTGGCGCTGCTGGCGTTTCTGGGCGGTGCGCTGTTCCTGTCGGTCTATCTGTTCGTGCAGAGTTTCCGGTGCGGGGATGTGCGGGAGATTTTGGTGGGGCGTTAGAGCGCTTCTCGACCAAGTTGGATCACCGTCATCGCCCTGACGGGCGACCCCTGCGGGGCGGCGCGCCTTTGGCCCAGGGCAGCGTCGTTCGTCGGTTACGATGCAAAGAGCATCGCGCCCTCCTCGCTCCTTGCCCTGAACCAAATGCGCTGCCGTGCCGATGACCCAACTTGGTCGAAAAACGCTCTAGACTCGATTGCATGGTGACTGAATCGATTTGGGATTCCCAAGGTGACTGATTTCTGATTCACCCTGATTGCTGGG
>NZ_JBHYDQ010000007.1:0-181795 GCF_051860625.1 Sandarakinorhabdus sp.
CATCCAAGGCTCCCTTCCAACAGCCTTGAATCAGCAAACATCAGTCAGCGCCAGACCTTATTGAGTACGGAGCCTAGGGCGGCGCTCAACCCTGTCGCCTTGCAGACGGCGAGGCCCTGTCCTTGCCAAGTCCGGATCCCCTGATGAAGATGCGCCAAGCTGCCGGCCCTGCAAAGACAATCTCGGCAGCGGAGGCCGCTCGCCTGGTGCAGTCCGGCATGTGGCTGGACTATGCTGGCGTGTTCAATCAGCCAGACGTGTTCGACCAGGCATTGGGCGCCCGCATAACCGAATTGTCGAATCTGAAGATCCGCAACACGCTTTCGATGCGCCCGCGTGCCGTGATGGAAAATGACCCGGAAGGGTCCCACGTCCATATGTTCAGTCTGCACATGGGTGCCTATGATCGCCAGCTGCATGACAAGGGCCGGTGCAGCTATATCCCGCTGAATCTGGGGGAAGCGCCCGATTTATACCGCCGTTTTCTTGATCCGGTGGACATCATGATCGTGAAGGCGCGGCCGTTGGTCGACGGGTTCTTCAACCTGGGCCCGACCAACGTGTGGCTGCGGGCCGTGGTGGAGCGCGCCCGCATGGTGATCATCGAGACGTGCACGTCGCTCCCACATGTGTACGGCGAAGGCACCGCCATACACATCAGCGAGGTGGATTACATCATCGAGGGCGACAACGCCCCGCTTCCCGAATTGCCGAACCCGGCCCCGACCGCAGTTGATCGAACCGTGGCGCGGCTGATCATCGGCGAGATCGAGGATGGCGCCTGCCTGCAAATCGGCATCGGCGGCATGCCCAACGCCGTTTGCGGCCTGTTGGCCCAGGCGGGTATCAGGGATATCGGGGTTCACACCGAAATGATGACCGACGGGATCGCTGATCTGTACCGCGCCGGATTGATCACCGGCGCGCGCAAGACGCTCGATCCCGGCAAGATTGCCTATAGCTTCGCGGCGGGCTCGAAATCGCTGTATGACACGCTTGATCGCAACCCGGACATGCTGTGTTGCCCGGTGGATTATACCAACGCGCCGCATCTGATCATGCAGAATCCGCGCACGACGGCTATCAACAGCACGACCCAGATCGACCTGACCGGACAGGCTGCTTCGGAATCGGACGGAAACCGGCATCTGACCGGCACAGGCGGTCAAGCCCAGTTCGTGCGCGGCGCCTATGCGTCGGCCGGCGGGAAATCCTTCATCTGCCTGCCCTCGACCTACGACAGGAAGGGCGAGCGGCGCAGCCGGATCGTGTTCAACCTTACCGGCGGGAACATCGTGACCACGACCCGCGCGGACATGATGTATGTCGTGACGGAATATGGAATCGTGAACCTGAAGGGCAAATCGGTGCCTGAGCGTGCACGGGCCCTGATCGATATCGCGCACCCGGACTTCCGCGAACCACTGGAGCGCCAGGCCCATGAGAACAGGTTGATTCCGCGCCATTTCACATTTGGCTGACCGAAGGCCCTTGGATGACCCAGTCCCGGGATTGTATCCGGCCAGAATGAGAGATCTGGCGCTTCATCGTCCGGGGTTAACCCCGGCCGATGAAGCAAATTCGGCCGGCGTCATGAACCCCAGTGATGTGTGAGGCCGGGTCTCGTTGAAGTCCCGTCGCCACGCTTCGAGTTTGGCCCGGGCGTCGTCCAGAGACAAGAACCAATGCGTGTTCAGGCATTCGTCGCGGAGCCGGCCGTTGAAGGATTCCACGAACGCGTTGTCCGTGGGCTTGCCAGGCCGACTGAAGTCCAAGGTCACCCGATTGATGTATGCCCAATGGTCGAGGGCGCGGGAGATGAACTCCGGCCCATTGTCCACCCTGATCTTTGCAGGCGCACTGCCCCGCTCAAACAGCAACCGGTCCATGACATCGACGACCTGCTCGCCCTTGATCCCCTGGTCAGCACGGATGGCAAGGCACTCCCGGGTGTAGGCATCAACCACCGTCAGGGCCCGGAAGCGCTTGCCATTGAACAGGGCGTCGGACACGAAGTCCATCGCCCAGATCTCGTTGGGCCGCTGCGCCAAGGGGCGCTCGACCCTGCGTGCCACTATCACGTGGCGCCGTGGCCGCTTCGTGCGCAGGTTCAGGCCTTCCTCATGGTAGAGGCGACGCACCCGATTGTGGTTCACCGGCCAGCCTTCCCGTCGAAGCAGTACGTGAATGCGCCGCTAGCCGTATCGAATGCGCACTTCGGCGATCTCCTTGATGCGCTGGCGAAGTGGCGCCTGGTCGGGCCGCACCGATCGGTAGCGGTGCGTTCGCCGGTCAAATCGCAGGGCAGCGCAGCCGTGGCGCTCGCTGACGCCGAACTGGTTCTGCACCCAATGAACGATCTTCCGACGCCGCCCAGGCGCCAAACTTTTTTTGCCAGAACCTCCTGGAGCATGGCTTTATCGAGGCTGAGATCGGCCACAAGCCGCTTGAGCTTCTGGTTCTCCTCCTCGAGCTGGCGCATCTTCCTTAACTCTGATGGCCCAAGGCCGCCATACAGCTGCTTCCAGCGGTAATAGGTGGCCTCCGAGATCCCCATCTTCAGGCACACCTCAGCGACCGGCGTGCCCACCTCCGCCTGGCGAAGCGCAAACGCGATCTGCTCGCCTGTGAACTTCGACTTCTTCATCAGCAAAATCCTCCGCTCAAAGCAGCTTCGATTTTGCCAGCTTCCTCTCATTCAAACCGGATACATTCCGCGGGACAGGGTCATCACAAACCAGTCGTCGCTCGTATGGCGACTGCCAGCACTTTTGAGTTGCTGGCCTCATGGACGGCGACGAAACCTGTTACAGATGGCGGCCAGATAGGACCGCATCAAACTGAACCTGCTGGCCAATGCTCGCGGGCTGCTGCGCATTGCAGAGAGGTGGTGCCCCTGGCCGGACTCGAACCAGCACGGATTTCTCCACTCGATTTTGAGTCGAGCGCGTCTACCAATTTCACCACAGGGGCGGCCGGGGGGCGTTAGCGCAAGCTTGGCAGTGGGGCAATGGGGTTTGGCTATTGGTGCTCTGGACAGCGCGGCGGGGCCGGCGCATGGGAATGCTATGCGACCTCCCCGCAAACCCTCTGGCCAGCGGCGCGGCCCAGCGTCCGGCAAAACGACCGGCTTTGGGGTGCGACCTGGCCCGGCCCCCACTGAAACCCCGTCTCGACCAGCGCGGTCAGGCCCGCAGCGCGGCCCGCCGGCCAGCCGGTTCATCGATTCCGATGATCGCGGCGCGCGTGAAATCAGGGCGTTGCGGGCAGCGCGGCCAGCCCGCGACGCCCGGCCGGCAGGCGAAGACCGCCCAACCCGCGATCAGGACCGCCGTCCACCCCGTCCGCCCCGTGGGAACGTCGCGCCAGCCGGCCGTTCGACGCGTGCCGGCAAGCCCGGACCTGCCGCGCCGGAAGCCCCCCGCATCAAACGCGCCCCGCCGCTTGAACGCGTCACCGAAGTCGCACCGCAGCGCATCGCCAAGGCGCTGGCCCGCGCCGGCGTCGCCTCACGCCGCGATATCGAGCGGATGATCGCCGAAGGCCGCATCGAGATCGACGGCACCAAGCTGACATCGCCGGCGCTGAACATCACGTCGCTGCGCGGCGTCACCGTGGATGGGCAGCCGGTGGCCGGCATCGCCCCTGCCCGCCTCTACCGCTTCCACAAGCCCGCCGGTTTTCTTACGGCGGCGCGCGATCCGGCCGGCCGGCCTACCATCATGGACATATTGCCCCCCGATCTGCCGCGCGTCGTGCCGGTCGGCCGGCTGGACATGAACACCGAAGGCCTGCTGCTGCTCACCACTGATGGCGAGCTGAAACGTGCGCTGGAACTGCCCTCCTCCTCCATCCCGCGCGTCTATCGCGTGCGGGCGTTCGGCGAAGTCACCCAGGCTGCGCTGGAAAGCCTGGCCGATGGCGCCACCATCGATGGCATTCATTATGGCCCGGTGCTGGCCGACATCGAGCGCAAGACCGGCCATAATCTCTGGCTGATCGTCACCATCCGCGAAGGCAAGAACCGCGAGGTGCGCCGCGTCCTTGAGCATATCGGTTTGCAGGTGAACCGGCTGATCCGGGTGGCCTATGGCCCGATCGGCCTTGATGATCTGCCACCGCGCGGCGCCGACGAAATCCCGCAATCCGACGTGCAGGCGCTGATGGCCATGCTCAAGCCCCTGAAGCCACAAAAGAAATAATGCGCATCATTTCCGGCCATTGGCGGGGCCGCGCCATCATCGCGCCGCCTGGCGAAACTACTCGCCCGACCAGCGACCGCGCCCGCGAAGCGATCTTCTCGATGCTGACCAGCCGGCTCGGCAGCTTCGAAGGGCTGAACATTCTCGATGTCTTCGCCGGCACTGGCGCGCTCGGGCTGGAGGCGCTCTCCCGCGGCGCCGGCACCGCCTGTTTCATCGACAATGATGCCGCCGCCGTGCGCGCCATCAAGGCCAATCTGGCCGGCATGAACTACGCCGGTGACGTCCGCCAGGCCCCCGTCGCCAGCCTGGGCGCTGCGGCGCGCGCGCATCATGTCGTGTTCCTCGATCCGCCTTACGGCTCCGGCCTCGCCGAACCGGCGCTGGCGCATCTGCATGCCAAGGGCTGGATCGCACCGGCCGCACTGGTCAGCATCGAAACCGCCGCCAATGAAACGCTGGCGCTGGATTGGGAACCTTTGGTGGACCGCCGCTTCGGCAAGGCGCGAATCAGGCTGTTGCGCGCCCCATAACCCCTCTCCCGCAGGGGAAAGGGGATTATCCCCGATCCCGAGCCTTGGGGTAAGTCCCGATCACCCGCACCCAATTGGTGAAAAACGCCAATTCCTCCAGCGCCCGCGCCACCGCCGGGTCATGCGGGCCGCCCTCGATCTCCGCATAAAATTCGGCCTGCGCAAACTTGCCGTCGCGCAAGTACGACTCCAGCTTCGTCATGTTGACGCCATTGGTCGCAAAGCCGCCCAGCGCCTTGAACAGCGCCGCCGGAACCGATCGCACCTCGAAATTGAAACTGGTCATCACCGGCACGTCCGCCGCAGGCAGCACCGCATCGCGCGACAGCACCACGAATCGCGTCGTGTTGTGATCGGCATCCTCCACGCCTTCGGCAAGGATGTTCAACCCATACAACTCCCCCGCCAGCCGCGAGGCAATCGCACCGACACTGGCATCACCGGCCCCCGCCACCGCTGCGGCGGCGGCTGCCGTGTCGAAATACTGCACCGGCGCCAGCCCCCAAGTCCGCAGATGCCGCCGCACCTGGCCCAATGCCTGGGGATGGCTCTTCACTTCCCGCAACCCCGCCTTGTCTGCCAGCCCCAGCAGGCAGTGCCGCACCCGCACGAAATGCTCGCCCACGATGCTCAGGCCCGATTCGGGCAGCAGGAAATGCATGTCGGCCACGCGCCCGTGCAGGCTGTTTTCGATGGGAATCACTGCGCAGCCGGCGCGCCCGGCCTGCACCGCCTCGATGGCATCTTCGAATCCGGCACAGGGCAGCGGCAGGCCGTCGGGAAACGCCTCGCGCACCGCCTGATGGCTATAGGCACCCGGCGCGCCCTGGAACGCCACCGCTCGCGCCGGGGCGCCAGTGGCGGCTTCAACCATGTGATCGACAAGGGCTTGCGCCAACGGAGGGTAGCTGCTGCTCATGGCCGCCCGTTATGATAGTGCGCTGCAACAAGCAAATGCTTGCGGGCGGCACGGCAACCCCCTAATCGGGACGCAATCCGGGGCCGGCGCGAAAGTCTCTGGGCAAAATGCCCATCGCCGGCCCGCACTTGTGGAGCCGCGTTGTGGACAGTTTCGAGTGGAACAAGATTTTCGGCGGCGTGCTTGCCGGCCTGGTTGCCTTGCTGGGCGTGTCGATCGCCAGCGACATGATGTTTGCCCGCGAATTGCCGGAAAAGCCCGGCTATATCGTTGCCGGCGTTGAAGAAGCCCCGGCCGAAGCCAGCGCGGTCGAGGCCGAAAAGCCCGCCGCCTTCTTCCTCGCCTCTGCAGAGGTCAGCAAGGGTGAGGCGGTTTTCAAGAAATGCGCTGCCTGCCACAATGCTGCCCCCGGCGGCGCCAATGGCACCGGGCCCAATCTGCACGGCATCATTGGCGGGCCCATCGCTGCCAAGGCGGGCTTCAGCTACTCCGATGCGCTGAAGGGCAAATCCGGCGAGCGCTGGGATTTCGATCATATGTGGAACTGGCTGAAAAGCCCGAAAGCCTATGCGCCCGGCAACAAGATGAGCTTCGCCGGCATCGCCAAGCCTGAAGACCGCGCCGCTGTCATCGCCTGGCTGAACACCCAGAGCAACAGCCCGCTGCCCCTGCCTGCCGCCCCGGCCGAAGAAGCCGCGCCCGAAGAAAATGCCGTGGCGACCGCGGAAACCGAAACGGCCCAGCAAGTGGCGGAGACCGACCCGGCGGCATGATTTGCCATCATCGGCACCAGAGCGGGGCGGCAACCTTGTCGGGTTGTCGCCCCTTTTTTGATGCCGGACGCGCCCGGCCAACGGCCACCGGATCGGTGCGCGCGGGGCAAATTCGCAATGTTCAGAACCGCCACTTTGCGTTCAGCGCGACTCGCGCGTCTGAGCCGCATCGCTACCAGTGGTTGGTGCCCGGCGCGCCCTTGATGCGGCCGACCAGATTTGGGGTGACCCAGCCGCCATAGAAATCGCCCGGTTGCGGGACCACGCGCATGTCGCCCACCCAGGCCTCGTCAATGAGCCCGGCATAAAAGGCGATATGGCCGGCCAGCGCGGCAAAACGTGCCGTGGGCTGATCATAGCACCAGGCGGCGCGCGGCACGACGGCAGCCCCGGCGATCAGATCGAAATAGCGGGCACGGCCCTTCCATTCGCAAAAGCTGCTGCCCGCCGCCGGGCGCAGACCGGCCAGCACATCGCCAAGTGGCAGATAATAGCTGGGCGCGTGATGGGTTTCGAGCACCCGCAGCGCCGCGACCGTATCGGCGACCAGCACGCCGCCGTGCCGGATGACGATCCGCTGGGCCACCTGCGCCAGCGCCGGCGGCCGCGGATAGTTCTGCACGTTTTCCGGCACCAACGCGGTCATGCGGTCACGCGCAGCCCGTGATCGCAACCAGCGGATCGCCCACGCGCCCATCCGCCAGCAGATCGACCCGCACATCACCGAAGCCAGCGCGCTCCAGATACAGTTTCACCAACGCGGCATGGCCGCTGGTATCCAGCGCCCGCCAGATCGCGACTGCCTTGGTGGGAAAGCAGCGATTGGAGAAGCTGACCACGAACGGCGCCCCGGGCACCAGCACACGGCGGATTTCGGCAAACACCGCGCCTGGCCGCTGCAGATATTGCACGCCGACACAGCACAGCGCCGCATCGAACGACCGGTCATCCATCGGCAGCACCGGATCAACATTCAGATTCTGCACGAACCACGCCGTCAGTTGCGGATTGGCGGCAAGCTCCTGCGCGTTCATGCCGTGGCCGACCACGCCGGCATAGCGGCCGTCGGTCGGCAGATGGCTGACCCAGCTCGACATCAGATCCAGCACATGCGCGTCTTCGGGCAGCATCGTGCGATAGAAATCAGTCAACGCCGCCGTCGCGCCATCGTCGATATGGGTAACGAGGCGCGGCGGTGCATAAAACGCCAGATCATCGCCCGGGTCCTGCTTGGCGAAGGCGCCGGCCGGCAGTTCGGGGAACAGCGCTTGATCCGCATCAGCCATGCTCATGCGAACATCGCTTCGAACGCGGCTTCGTCCACCACATCGCCGCCACGGTCGTGCAGGTAACGCCACATCGGCCGCCACAAGGCAGCATTGCGGCGGACCGGCGCCACAAAGCGCGGCAATGATGCGGCAACAATCGCGTCTGCCTCGGCCGACGGCGCCTCCCCGCTGGCGGCATACCAGAGCTGGCGTGCTGCGGCCGGGTCACGGCAAAGCTGCGGCGTCACGCTGTCCAGCGCTGCCACCAACGCCGCAACCGCCTCCAGCACCGGTGCCGACGCCTCAGCTGCGCCGATCAACTCCAGCGCCGAGAAGTTCGGAATGCCGGCCTCTGATGTGGTGATCAACTGCGTGTCCAGCCCGCGCACCTGCGCCGACACGCCTTCCACATTGGCAAAGGCCAGCCAGGCGCCATCAAAGCCCGCCACCAGATTATCGACATGGCCGAACCCGGCCGCTGCGATGGTGATCTGCTGCCCATCCAGGGCCTGGCCCTGCCGCGCCGCCCAGCCGATCAAGATGTCGATGCACAATTGGTCGGTGGTCGGGTTGGACACCGGCGAGGCAATGCGCACCGCGTGACCGGCCTGCAACCGATCGAGCGCCGCCCGGTGCATCAGCACCCCGCCATCGGTGGCAAAGAAACAGCCATGCGAGATCAGCCGTGTCTCGCGCCGCTCGACCAGATGCAGCGGCTCATTGATCACCAGATCGACTTCACCACCGGCCAGCGCCTGAAATCCGTCATAATGATCATCGGGCACAATCAATTCGATTGCCCAACCTTCGGCCTGCAACCGGTCGCGCGCGGCGATCAACGGCAGATGATCGGGATTCAGAAACCATTCGAGCGCGATCCGGAGGCGTTTCATGCCTCACGCCTCGCAATCCGGCCGGCCATAGTCAATGCGCCATGGTGGCAGGCGCCCGCTTACAATCCGTAATGCGCCTTCACGATGGCCCAGCCCTCCTCCGCCGTCTCGACGAAATGCAGCAGGTCCAGATCCGCCCGCGCAATCACGCCTTCTTCGGCCAGTGCTTCGAAATTCACCACGCGATTCCAGAAATCGCGGCCATAGATCAGGATTGGCAGCGGCGCGACCTTGCCGGTCTGCACAAGCGTCAGCAGCTCGAACAGTTCGTCGAACGTGCCATAGCCGCCGGGGAACACCGCCACGGCCTTGGCGCGCATCAGGAAATGCATCTTGCGCAGCGCGAAATAATGGAACTGCACCGACAGGCCGGGCGTCACATAAGGGTTGGGCACCTGTTCGTGCGGCAACACGATGTTGAGGCCCAGCGACGGCGCACCGACATCCCAGGCGCCGCGGTTGGCGGCCTCCATGATCGACGGACCGCCCCCCGAACACACGGTAAAGCAGCGCTGACCTTCCTCGCAATGGCTTGACACCAGCCGCGCCAGTTCGCGCGCCACATCATAATAAAGTGCCTTGGCAGCCAGGCGTTCGGCCACCAGTTTCTGCTCTGGCGTGGTCGCTGCTGCCAGCAGCGCCGGCGCCTCCTCAGGCGATGGAATGCGCGCCGACCCATAAAACACAAAGGTCGATTCAATGCCGGCTTCGGCCAGCAACAGTTCGGTTTTCAGCAGTTCGAGCTGAAAGCGCACGGGACGCAGATCTTTGCGCACCAGGAATTCATCGTCCTGGAACGCCAGCCGATAGGCGGGATGTTCGGTTTGCGGCACTGCGGTCGGCGTGTTGCCGCGGCGGGCATCAGCCTCGGCACTGGGGAAGATGCTGGGCGGGATTGGCGGGGGGGTCATCATGGTCACTCACGGTTCGAAAACGGCCGCGCGGCATAGGCGCATCGGCGCCGTTTGTCGAGTTTGCGGCGCACTGGTGGAGGCCAATCGCTGGGCAGCGCCAAGGTTCCCGCTGCATTACCGGGTTGCAATGTTGGCCGCGAGTGCCCACGTTCAGGGGCGAAAGTGAGGAAATCCAGATGCAGATCCAGATCAACAGCGACAATATCATCAAGCTTGGCGACGCCGGCAGCGACGACGTGTCGGCCACGGTCAGCGCCCGCCTGGAGCGTTTTGCCGATCGGCTGACCCGGGTCGAAGTGCATTTTTCCGACATCAACGGCCGCGAAAACAATGTCGGCGATGACAAGCGCTGCATGATCGAAGCGCGCCCGGCCGGGCGCGACCCGGTCGCCGTCACCCACGAAGCCGCCAGCCTGGATGCGGCCCTGGGCGGCGCGCTGCCCAAGCTGATCACCGCGCTGGAACGCGATTTCGGCCGCACCACCACTCGCAAGGGCCACTGACCCCGATCCACCTGCGCCAAGCGGCCGATTGACGGCCGCGGCGCAACTTGGCAGCCCGGTGTAATCAACCGGGGTATTGCCAATGCTGCAACAGGTGGCCGAACACGACCGTGCAGCACGACTGGCTGCCGTGCTCAGCCCCGGCGCGGTGATGCTGCTGGTGCTGTCGGCCGCCTCGCCTGTTCTGTCGGTGTTTGTCGGCGGCTCGGGCATGTTGCATCTGTCCGGCACGCTCACCGCGCTGGCGTTTCTGCTTGGCGGCATCATCGCGGCGCTGTTTGCGCTACTTTATGCCGAACTGGGTGTGCGCCAGCCGGGTGCCGGCGGCATCTATCCCGGCCTGGCCCGGTTGATTGGGCCGGGGGTCGCGCATGGCTATATGTTCATGACGATCCTGACCGCGCTGCCGTTGATCGCGTTCACCGCGCTGGGCCTGGCCGGTTACATCAGGGTGCTGGGCCCGGCGCTGCCTACGATCCCGGTCGCGCTGATCAGCCTGGCGCTGGCCGCTGGCATCGCGATGCTCAATATCCGCACGTCGGCACTGGTCACCGGGCTGTTCCTGGGTGTGGAGTTGCTGGCGCTGGCCATTCTCAGTTGGGTGGCCGTCACGGCACCCAAGGTGCCACTGCTGCCGCTGTTGCTCCCCGCCAATATCGACTGGACCAGCTTCGGCATCGCCGTGCTGGGCGGACTGTTCTGGACCGGCGGCGCCAATTACATGCTGTATTTTGCCGAGGAAGTGGACGGCGGCCGCGCTGCACTGGGGCCGCTCACCGCGCGCGCCGGCGTCATCTGCGCCGTCACCATTGCCGGGCCGATGCTGCTGCTGGTGCCGGCGCTGGCAGTCACGCCGGCACTGCTCGACACCGAAACCCCGATCGCCGCCTTTCTGGATGTGCAGGCCAGCCCCGCGGTCGCGCAGGCCGTGTCGGCCGGCGTGATCGCTGCTGTGTTCAACGCCCAGATCGCGACGATCATGGCCTTTGCCCGGATGATCTATGCGATGGGCCGCGACCGCGTGTTGCCCGGCGCGCTCGGCCGGCTGGCGGCCACCGTGTCGCCGCGCACCCAGGCGCCGTGGGGTGCGACCTTGCTGCTCACGCTCGCATCGGCAGCCGCCATCGGGCTCGGCGAACGCTGGTTGCTGATCCTCACCAGCGGCAATGTCGCCGATTATCTGCTGGTTGCGATCGCACTGCTGCTCGCCCGCCAGCGCGGCGAACCGGCACTTTGGAAAGCCCCGGCGCACCCGCTGATCCCGGGACTCGCGCTGCTGTTCACGTTGGGCGCGGTGCAAAGCTTCTGGAGCGACACCGAGACCGGCCGGCCGTCGCTGCTGTTGATCGGCGGCACCTTTGCGTTGGCGTGGGGCGCCTGGCATATGCGGCGGGCTGCCGGCCTTGCGCCGCTGCTCAATCGCGGCGATTGGTAGTGTATGCTTACCCGTCGCCTTGTTGTTGCCGGCCTGCCCCTGCTCACGGCGCCCGCGTTCGCGCAGGCTGATCGCTTTGATCCGCTGCGCCGTGCCATCGCAAACATCGAGCGTGCGGCCGGTGGCCCCATCGGTGTTGCCCTGCTCGATTCGGGCAGCGGCGCCCGCTTCGCCCATCGCGCCGATCAGCGGTTTCCGCTGTGCTCCACGTTCAAACTGCTGCTGGCGGCGCGGATGCTGCACGGCGCCCAGGCCGGCAACTGGCGCGCGACCGACCGCTTCCCGATTCAGCGCAGCGATATTCTGGCCAATTCGCCGTTCAGCGAAACCCGCGTCGGCGACAGCGCCAGCCTGACCGAGCTGGCCGAAGCCATCGTCAGCCTGTCCGACAACACGGCCGCCAACATCGGCCTGGCCCGCATCGGCGGCCCGGCTGCGCTCACCGCCTGGCTGCGCACACTGGGCGACACGGTGACCCGGCTGGATCGCAACGAGCCGGAACTGAACAACGAAAACCCCAATGATCCGCGCGACACCACCACGCCCGCCGCGATGCTGGCCATCAGCCGCCGCCTGCTCACCGGCGCGCCGCTGTCCACCGCCAACCGCCGGGATCTGATGGCGTGGATGGCCGCCAGCCGCACGGCCGACACGATGATCCGCGCCGGCCTGCCCGCGGGCTGGAAAGAAGCCAACAAGACTGGCGCCGGCGAATTTCAGGCGCGCAACATCATTTCGGTAATCACCCCGCCCGGCCGCCAGCCGATCTGGGTCGCCGCCTATCTGCTGGCGGCCCGATCGACCCTGGCGGAGCGCAACCGGCATTTCGTGCCGCTGGGCCGCGCCATCGCCGCGTCGCTGGCCTGAATCCGATTCTCCTTGACCGCGCCGCTTTAGTCTCTATCGCCGGCAACGGGCCACGCCGCCCCAACGCGGCGCGAGCTCTCTGAGAGGAGAGAATATGACTGACAAGCCTGCTGCGCTTCCGGCGCGGCCCCACTTCTCGTCCGGCCCCTGTGCCAAGCGCCCCGGCTGGACTCCATCACAACTTGCCATCGATTCGCTTGGCCGCTCGCACCGGTCCAAGCTCGGCAAGGCACGCCTGAAACTGGCGATCGACCTGACCCGCGAAATTCTGGGCGTGCCCGATACGCACCGCATCGCGATCGTGCCGGCATCCGATACCGGCGCCTATGAAATGGCGATGTGGACGATGCTCGGCGCCCGCCCGGTCACGGCGCTGGCCTGGGAAAGCTTCGGCGAAGGTTGGGTGACCGATGCGGTCAAGCAGTTGAAATTGAACCCCACCGTCATCACCGCGCCCTACGGCGAACTGCCCGATCTGGCCGCCGTCGATTTCAGCACCGACGTGCTGTTCACCGCCAACGGCACCACATCCGGCGTGCGCGTGCCCGATTACGACTGGGTGCCGGAAACCCGCGAAGGCCTCACCTTTGCCGACGCCACCAGCGCCGTGTTCGCGCAAGGCGTCGATTGGGCCAAGTGCGACGTACTCACTTACTCGTGGCAGAAAGTGCTCGGCGGCGAAGGCGCGCACGGCATGCTCATTCTCGGGCCCCGCGCTGTCGAACGCCTGGAAAGCTACACCCCGGCCTGGCCGCTGCCCAAGATCTTCCGCCTGGTCGCCAAGGGCAAGCTGACCGAAGGCGTGTTTACCGGTGAAACGATCAACACGCCCTCGATGCTGGCCGTGGAAGATTATATCGATGCGCTGCAATGGGCCCAGTCCATCGGCGGCTTGCCCGCCATGATGGCCCGCGCCGATGCCAATGCCGCCGCGCTCGATGCCTGGGTGCAGGCGCGCCCATGGGTGGAGCATCTCGCCAAGGACCCGGCCAGCCGTTCCAACACCAGTGTTTGCCTGGTGCTGCCCGGCCTGCCCGAAGATCAGGTGAAGGCGATGGTGTCGCTGCTCGAGAAAGAGCACGCTGCCTACGACATTGGCGCCTATCGCGACGCTCCGCCGGGCCTGCGCATCTGGTGCGGCGCCACCGTCGATACCGCGGATGTGGTCACGCTCACCCGCTGGCTCGACTGGGCCTACGTGCAGGTCACACGCTAACCCTCCTCCCCTCCCCTTCAGGGGAGGGGCCGGGGGTGGGGACGTGCCGACGAGAGCCTTCCCGCCCCATCATTCCCTACCCCTAACCCCTCCCGCAAGCGGGAGGGGAACTGGAGACTCCCCATGCCAAAAGTCCTCATTTCCGATCAGATGTCCCCCAAGGCTGCCGAAATCTTCCGCGCCCGCGGCCTCGAAGTCGATGAAATCACTGGCCTGTCCAAGGACGAGCTGATCAAGATCATCGGCCAATATGATGGCCTCGCTATCCGCTCCTCCACCAAGGTGACCAAGGAGGTGCTCGCTGCGGCTACCAATCTGAAGGTCGTCGGCCGCGCCGGCATCGGTGTGGACAATGTCGATATCCCCGCCGCCTCGGCGCGCGGCGTTGTCGTGATGAACACGCCGTTCGGCAACAGCATCACCACCGCCGAACATGCCATCGCGCTGATCTTCGCACTGGCCCGGCAATTGCCGGAGGCCGACGCCTCCACCCAGGCCGGCAAGTGGGAGAAGAACCGCTTCATGGGCGTGGAAGTCACCGCGAAAACGCTGGGCCTGATCGGCGCCGGCAACATCGGCAGCATCGTCGCCGATCGCGCGCTCGGCCTGAAGATGAAGGTCATCGCCTTCGACCCCTTCCTCACCCCGGAACGCGCCGAGCATATGGGCGTCACCAAGGTCACCCTCGACGAGCTGCTGGCACAGGCCGATTTCATCAGCCTGCACACCCCGCTCACCGACAGCACGCGCAACATCCTCAGCCGCGACAATCTGCTGAAGACCAAGCCCGGCATCCGCATCGTCAACTGCGCCCGCGGCGGCCTGATCGACGAAATTGCGCTGAAGGAATTGCTCGACTCAGGCCATGTCGCCGGCGCAGCGCTGGACGTGTTCGCCGAGGAACCGGCCAAGGCCAGCCCGTTGTTCGGCACGCCCAACTTCGTCTGCACGCCGCACCTTGGCGCCAGCACCGATGAAGCGCAGGTCAATGTCGCCATCCAGGTCGCCGAGCAATTGAGCGATTTCCTGCTCACTGGCGGCGTCACCAACGCGCTCAACATGCCCTCGCTCAGCGCCGAGGAAGCCCCGCGCCTGAAGCCCTATATGACGCTGGCCGAACGGCTCGGAAGCCTGGTCGGGCAGCTCGACAACGACGGCATCAAGTCCGTGCGTGTCGAAGTGGAAGGCGCTGCCGCGCAGCTCAACATCAAGCCGATCACTGCTGCGGTGCTCGCCGGCCTGATGCGCACCCACAGCGACACGGTCAACATGGTCAACGCGCCGTTCCTGGCCCGCGAACGCGAAATCGACATCGCCGAAGTGCGCCACGAACGCGAAACCGATTACCACACGCTGCTGCGCGTGACAGTGCAGACCGCCGCCGGCCCGCGCAGTGTGGCCGGCACCCTGTTCGGCAACACCAAACCGCGCCTGACCGAAATTTTCGGTATCACCGTGGAGGCCGATCTTGCCGGCCCGATGCTGTACATCTGCAACGAAGACAAACCCGGCTTCATCGGCCGGCTTGGTACCACGCTCGGCAGTGCCGGCGTCAACATCGGCACCTTCCACCTCGGCCGCCGCGATACCGACAGCGAAGCCGTACTGCTGCTCAGCGTCGACAGCCCGATCTCTGCTGATCTGCTCACCACCATCCGGGCGCTGCCCGGCGTCAAGGTGGCGAGCGGGCTGGCGTTTGTGTGACCCCCTACCCTTCTGCGCCCTTCCCGCAAGCGGGAGGGGCGCAGAAGGGTGAGCCCTTGCCGCTCCCACCCCAACCGGCTAACCCCCGCCCATGTCCACATTCGGCCTCCTCCCCGAAGGCTTGCGCGATCGCCTGCCACCGCAGGCGCAAGCCCTCGCCAGCCTGCTGCGCACCCTCACCGATGTCTGCGCAAGCCACGGCTATGAACGCGTCGCGCCGCCATTGGCCGAATATGAAGCCAGCCTGGCCAGCGGCAGCAGCCGCGAGCGGCTACGCTTCACCGATCCAGTATCGCAACACACGTTGGCCCTGCGCTCCGACATCACCGGCCAGGTCGGCCGCATCGCCGTCACTCGCCTCGCGCAGGCTGCCCGCCCGTTGCGGCTGATGTACGCCGGGCCGGTGCTGCGGGTGCGCGGCGATCAACTCAGCCCCGAACGCGAACGCACCCAGGCTGGCGCCGAACTGATCGGCAGCAATGCCAGCACCGCCGTCGCTGAAATTTTGGCCGTGGCAATCGAAGCGCTGGCCGCCACCGGGCTGTCTGGTCTGTCGGTCGATCTCACCATGCCATCACTCGTGGCCGATCTCGCCGCTGCCGGCTGGCCACTTGGGGAGGCGTCGCTGGCGCAGGTGCAAGCCTGGCTCGACGGCAAGGATATCGGCACCCTGCGGGCCGCCGGTGCCGATGCCTTTGTGCCGCTGATCGCCGCCGCTGGCCCGGTACCGGCCGCCATTGCAGCGTTGAAGCAGCTCGATTTGCCTGATCCGGTGCTCAACCGCCTCGATGCCATTGCCAGCCTTGCCAACGGTTTGACCGGCGTCACTGTCACCCTCGATCCCACCGAGCGTCACGGGTTCGAATATCAGACCTGGCTCGGTTTCTCCTTGTTCGGTGCCGGGCTGATGGCCGAAGTCGGCCGCGGCGGCGCCTATCATGTGCAGCATCCGGATGGCCGCGCCGAAGCCGCCGTAGGCTTCTCGCTCTATGTCGATGGGCTGGTCGATCTCGGCCTGGGCCAGGACAGCCCGCGCCGCGTGCTATTGCCGGCCGGCACCAAAGCTGCCGCCGGCGCGCAACTGCGCCGCGACGGCTGGGTCACGGTCGCAGCGCTGGCCGGCGAAGACGCTGCAACCATGCGTTGCAGCCATATCTGGGCCGATGGCGCCGTGCAGCCGGCATGAGCTGGACCCTGTCGCTGCGCTGCAACCGCGCCGATGCAGAAGCGCTGCCGCACCTGCCCGATCTTGCCGATCTGCTGGACGACGCGCCGACGCTGAATGTGGAGGAGCCAGATCCGTCACAACCTGACGACTGGCTGTTGACCGCCTATTTCAACGAGGAACCCGATGCCGACGCGGTGGCACTGATCACCGGATTTTTCCCATCTGCACGCGATCTTGCGGTGGCCGAACTGGCCGACGCCGATTGGACCACAATGTCGCAGCGCGGGCTGGAGCCCGTGCGCGCCGGTCGCTTCCTGGTGCACACCGCCGATCACCGCGACGCCATCCGGCCGGGCGACTGGCCGTTGCAGATCGAGGCCGGGCTGGCGTTCGGCACCGGCCAGCACGCCACCACCCACGGCTGTCTGAAGGCATTGGTAGATTTGGGCAAAATACGGCGGTTCCGCAATATCGCCGATATCGGCACCGGCACTGGCGTGCTGGCGATGGCCGCGGCCCGCGCCAACCGCGCTGCGCGGGTGGTTGCCAGCGACAATGATCCGATCGCCATCGAGGTTGCGGCCGAGAATCTGGCGACGAACCAATTTTTCGCAGGTGCATGCGCTGGGCGCATTGCTCTGGCGGTTGCAGCGGGTGTACACGCGCCAATTCTGCGCGGCCGGGCGCCTTATGATCTGGTACTCGCCAACATATTGGCGGCGCCGCTCATCGCCTTGGCGCGGGATCTGTCCGCCGTCATCGCACCGCGCGGGGTATTGGTCATGGCCGGTTTGCTCGACAGCCAACAGCGGGCCGTCGCCAACGCCTATCGCCGGCACGGGTTGATTCCGGCCGGTGCGATGGACTTGGACAGCGAATGGCCCTGCCTGGTGTTGACCCGAAAAGCTCAACAATAGGAAGGGCTTGCGCCGTCACGCATCTTTCAGAGTGCGTGGAACAGCGGGGCTGTGGTGGTGAAGCCGTTCAGCATCACACGGCGGCGACGCAGACGTGCAGTCGGCAGGGGGCGGTCGATGGACTGGGCTTCGCCAGTCGAAACAACGCGCACCTGCGGTTCAAATTCAGTCGGGATGACCTTCATCGGGGTACGCTCCTGTTGGCGGCCGGGACCATTCCCGGCTGGTGAGCGTGTATTTAGTCAGACTCAGTTTCCTTGTGCAGTGCAGCAAACGACAGCGCAGCCATGCATTTTCTGCATGCAACTTGCGTGTCACCCGGCCGTAGCCATCTCATCCATCAAGGCAAGCCAGCCATCTTCATCCAGCACCGTCACCCCCAGCGTCTGTGCCTTGGCCAGCTTCGATCCCGCCCCCGGCCCCGCCACCAGGATGTTCGTCTTCGCCGACACGCTGCCCGACACTTTGGCACCCAGCGCTTCGGCCTGTGCCTGGGCTTCATCGCGGGTGAACTTTTCCAGCGCACCGGTGAACACGATGGTCTTGCCGGTCAGGCCGGTCTGCAGCACCGGCGGCAGCGGGGTCGGTGCCACCTGCCCCAGCAGGTCAGCCAGCGTGTCGCGATTGTGCGGCTCGCCAAAGAAATCGATCAGCGCGGCGGCAACCACATTGCCGATCCCCTTGACTGCGCTGAACAAATTCGTGGCATTGTCGGCCTGTGCCGCATCCGCCACCGCCTGCGCACTGCCAAACGCCCGCGCCAGATCGCGCGCCGTCGTCTCGCCGACATGCCGAATGCCCAGGGCGAACAGGAAACGATCGAGGCTGGCGTTGCGGCGCTCGTCGATGGACGCCAGCAACTTGTCGACAGACTTTTCCTTGAATCCCGGCAGCGCCAGCAGCGCCGCGCGTCGCTCGCGCAGCCGGAAGATATCGCCCGGCTGCACGATCAGGCCTTGCGCGGCAAACAGCTCCAACCGCTCGGTGCCCAGCCCTTCGATGTCGAGCGCATTGCGGCTGACGAAGTGCCGCAGCCGCTCATGGCGCTGCGCCGGGCAGGTCAGCCCGCCGGTGCAGCGCCGCACCGCGCCATCCTCCTCCCGCACCGCCGTCGATCCGCACACGGGGCAATGATCGGGCACCACGAACGGGGCCCCGCGCGGGCCATCCGACGGTACCACGCCGAGCACCTGCGGGATGACATCGCCGGCGCGCTGCACCCGAACCCGATCGCCAACCCGCACATCCAGCCGGGCAATCTCGTCCTCATTGTGCAGCGTGGCGTTGGTGACGACGACGCCGCCCACCGTAACCGGCGCCAGCCGCGCCACCGGGGTCAGCGCACCGGTGCGGCCGACCTGAATGTCGATCGCCTCCAGCAGCGTCTCGGCCTGCTCGGCGGGGAATTTGTGCGCCACCGCCCAGCGCGGCGCCCGCGCCACCTGGCCCAGCCGTTCCTGCCAATCCAGCCGCTCCACCTTGTAGACCACGCCATCGATATCGAACGGCAGATCGGCGCGGGCGCGCTCCAGATCCGCGGTGAAGGCCAGGCAATCATCGATGCTGGCATCGGCCAGCGCCAGGCTGCCGGTGTCGAAGCCCCATCCGGCAATCGCTGTCATCACCGCGCTCTGCGTGGGGCCGGGCAGCGCGCTCATCTCGCCCCAACCATGCACGATGAAGGCCAGGGGTCGGCTGGCACTGATGGCCGGATCAAGCTGGCGCAATGAGCCGGCAGCGGCATTGCGCGGATTGGCGAAGATCTTGGCGCCGGCCTCTTGCTGCCGGGCATTCAGCCCAGCAAAGCCGGCCTTGGTCATGTAGACCTCGCCGCGGATTTCGGCCACCGCCGGCGCGGGTTCGGGCAGGAGGTGCACCAGCCCGGAGACGGCGCGCAGATTGTCGGTCACCGCCTCGCCGACCGCGCCATCACCGCGGGTGGCGCCGTGCGCCAGCCGGCCATTCTCATAGCGCAGAGCGCAGGACAGGCCATCAATCTTGGCCTCGGCCCGCAGCCGCACGTCGGCGTCCTCAGGCAAGTCCAGAAAGCGCCGGACGCGGGCGACGAAGGCCCGCGCCTCGTCATCGCTGAACACATTGTCCAGGCTCAGCATGGGTTTTGAATGGACAATCTTGGCGAAACCGGGCGCCGCCCTGGCGCCGACCTTTACGCTGGGGGAGTCGCCCCGCACCAACTGTGGAAACGCGGCCTCGATGGCGGTATTGCGCTGCACCAAAGCATCATAGTCCGCATCCGAAATTTTCGGCGCATCCTCCTGATAATAGGCGCTGTTATGCTGAGCAATCACCTCGGCCAGACGTGCCAGTTCGGCAGCGGCTTGCGCTTGTGTCAGGGTTTCGGGCGGCATCATGTCACCCGTGTATCAGCGGCGAAACGCGACTGAAAGAGGCGGCTGAAACGAGCAACGCCGTCAGACGAGTCAAGAAGGGCGACCTGTGGGGGTCGCCCTTTTCGCCCGCTGGCCGATCTTGCCAGAGTCGGCGCACGGTACGCGCGCTCGCCCGGCTGCGATCAGAACCGGAAACCCACCATCGCATTGAACGTGCGCGGGTCACCAAAATACACCGTCTGGATATTGCCGACTGCTGAAAACTCCTGCCCGTCCGTGCGATAGAGCGTGTCGGTGATATTCTTCACACCACCTTGCAGATACCAGCGGCCATTGCCGGCATCGAAGCGGATGAAGGCATTGGCCAACAGATAGCCCGGCTCGGTCAGGTTGGGGCGGTTGTCCACCGACAGGAAATGCTTGTCGATGAAGCGGGCATCGCCGCCAAAGGTCAGGGTGCCGGTGTCGCCCATCGGAATGCGATAGTCGGTGGCGAGGGTGAAGCTGATCGGCGGCGCGAACGCTGGCTCACAGGTGACCTGGTTGCCGGTCGGGTTGCAACTGAACGCCGGCGCGCGGCGGCCATCGTTGAATTCATTATATTTTGCATCAAGATAGCCCAGGCTGGCCCTGACGTTCCAGAAGCGCGTCGGCTTCACCACCGCCTCCAGTTCGACACCCCAGATGCCCAGTCGGCCGGCGTTGACCACCGGGAACACGCCAACCGCACCGCCGCCAACGCGGGCCTGGAAATCCCTGAAATCGCTGTAAAACACGTTGCCCGACAGATAGACCCGGCCATCGAGGAAGCTGCCCTTAGCGCCGGTTTCATAGGTCCACACCGTTTCCGGGTTGAAACGCGTCACCACCGTCGGCACGCCGCCAACGACCAGCGTCAAGTCAGCCACCGAGTTGGCGCGGCCGTTGAAGCCGCCAGATTTGAACCCGCGCGAGGCCGAAGCATAAAGCGTGGTATCGTCCGACGGCTTGAACGACACCGTCAAGCTGGGCGTCCAGGCATCGAATTCGGCACTGTTATCAAGGTTCAGCGGCGGCGCCAGATTGCCGGGGAATCGGAAATTGATGCCGTTCAGCGCCGCAAATGACGACAGGGTCGTGGTAAAGCGATCATAGGTGCGCTCCTCGTGGGTGTAGCGCAGGCCGCCGGTGATGCTCAGCCGATCGGTGAACTTGTAGGTCGCCTGGCCGAACGCGGCATAGCTCTTGGTGTTCTGGGCATCGTCGATCAGGCGGGTAAAGGTGATGGGCCCACCGAAAAGCGTAAACAGATCATCGGCATAGGCTTCCTGATGCGACATGATATTCTCGTTCAGGTAAAACAGGCCGAACACGCCGGAGAAGCGGTCGCTGTTCCATTTCAACTGCACTTCCTGGCTGAACTGACGCTGGTTGACGCCCACGAACACGTCACCCAGTTCGGCCTGGCTGGCATCGATATCGATGAAGAAATCCGGATCCAGCTTGCGCCAGGCCGTGATGCTCGACAGCGTCACCGCATCGGACAATTGCCAATTGGCTGTGACGCTTACACCCCAATGGTCCAGGCGTTGACCTTCATCGCCGCGGAAACTGGTGGAAGCCTGAAAGCTGTAGGGACCAAGTGGTTGAGCCGGCACCAGCGTGCGCGGACCGGTGACGAAATCGGTCTGCAGCAGCGGTGCCGTCGGGTAGCCCAGCGTCAGGGCGTTGCGCTGCCGATTATAGTCGCCGGAAACCAGAATCTCCAGGCTCTCGACCGGCTTGGCGCGCAGGATGCCGCGCACGGTCAGCGAATCACGGTCATTATATTCGCGACCGGTGCGCGGATCGGTGACCAGGCCATCGCGCTTGTCATATTGCGCTGCCAGCGACAGCGCGACGCGATCCGCCACCAGCGGCGCCGACGCATAACCGTTCAGCAGCAACTGGTTGAAACTGCCGTACAGCGCGGACGCTTCCACCTTGGTGCGGTTGAAATCCGGCTTGCGCGACACGATCGAAATCGCGCCGCCTGTGGTGTTCTTGCCATAGAGTGTGCCTTGAGGGCCACGCAGCACTTCGATGCGTTCCACGTCGTACAGGCCGAGCAATGCACCCTGAATACGGCTGAAATAAACGCCATCGACATAGATGCCCACGGCCGGATCAAAGGTTTGCAGCGCATCGGGTTGGCCGATGCCGCGGATGAAGACGTTGGCGCTCGATGCTGAGCCGCGACCCTGCACGATGTTGAGATTCGGCGCGGCGCCCTGCAGGCCGGACAGGTCAACCGCCTGGAGCTTCTGCAACTCGAGCGGGCTGAACGCGGTCACGGCCACCGGCACATCGATCAGGCGCTCGTCACGGCGGCGTGCCGACACAACGATTTCAGCCGCTTCCACAGCATCATTGGCAGCTTCGGCCGAAATGGCTGCGGTGGTGGCCTGTTGTGCCGCAACCGGCATGGCGGCCATCAGGCTGACACTGGCCAACAGGATCTGGCGGCTACGGGCGTGCGCGATCATTTGATAGTCTCCCCACAGATGGCCGGGCAACGCTGCAAACGGCAGGCGCGGCCGGGCTTGTTTGTGCTTTGCCGATGCAATACTGAAACCTGAACCAGCATTCAACTACGCACTGTGTCGGAACTGGCTGGACACGTGCCACACGCAAGGATTGGGAGCCCGCTGTGACCATTTCGCCACACCCAGCAAGCAAAGCCGCTGGCAAGATTCCACGCACGGCCCGCGGTCAGCGCACGCTACGCTCGATCCTGGATGCAGCGGCTGAAGAATTCGGCGAGCGCGGCTATCATGACGGCAGCATTGCCCGCATCGCCCAGCGCGCCGGCGTCGCCATCGGCAGTTTCTATACCTATTTCGACAGCAAGGAGGCCGTGTTCCGCGCGCTGGTTGGCGACATGAGCCGCCAGGTGCGGGAACATGTCGTGCCGCACATCCTGGCGGCGCCTGATCGCCTGGCCGGCGAACGTGCTGGCATTGCTGCATTTTTGCAGTTTGTGCGCACCCACAAGGCGCTGTATCGCATCATCGATGAAAGCGCCTTCGTTGCCGAGGACGCCTATCGCCGCCACTATGTCGAGACGGCCGAAGGCTATGCCAACAGCCTGACCCAAGCCTTTGGGCGCGGCGAGGTCGCCGACGGCGACCATATGGTGCGCGCCTGGGCGATCATGGGCATGAATGTGTTTCTGGGTCTGCGGTTCGGTGTGTGGTCAGATGACGAACCGGTTGAATCCATTGCCGAAGCCGCGCACATGCTGATCGCGCAAGGGCTGGCGCCGCGCTGATTTGCCTGATTGAGAAAGAGCCTGAACTGTTCGAGCGGTTTTCACGGTTTTGACGAATTCGGCAGCCTTGTGGCTTGAAAAGGCTGCATAAATCTAAAAACCCTGACATTGTTTGCCGGGAGGACGATGAAAGGGGCATGGTGACAGGTTGAGCCCGTGTAGGACAGGCCGGATCGGTCAGCTGCGTCGGCGAAATGGCCAATCGGTGACGCCGCCGGCCCACAGCGCCCACCACACGATCACCGGTTGCGCCAGCAACCGCGGCCCGTGATAGCCCCACCCCAGAACTTGCCCGGAAACGGCAATGCCTTCCATGGCATGCTTGATATTGGCCGGATACACGCACACCGCATAGGCGGCCAATCCCCAGGCCGCCGCCCGGCGCAGCCGCGGGGTCATCAGGCCGACGGCGCCGGCGATTTCCGCCACGCCGGTCGCCAGCACAACCTCGCGCGGATACGGCACCCAATCGGGCACAATCGGCAGGAAGCCTCCCGGGCTGCGCAAATGGATGATCCCGACCGCAAGATAGGCGGCGGCCAGCACGATCCGCGCCACGGTGCGCGCGCGGGATATTGCCGGCGGATCAGCGGCCATCGGCGTCGCGGGCCAGGGCGGTGGTCATGTCCGGTTCGAACGGGAAGCGCCCCGTCGGCATGAACTGCAGCATCGCCACCATCGCGAACTGGCGCACACGATCGACAACGAACAATGTGCCCGCCGCACCGCCCCAGCCATAGCTCATTGCCGGGCGGCCGCTTGGCCCGGCGGGGCCGCGCTCACGCGTATCGAACAGGGTCAGCCGCCCGCCAGCGCCAAAGCCGTCGCGCTCCTGAAAATAAACGCCCGGCGGCATCAGATTGGACAGCGCCAGTTCCGCGGTACCGGCCGGCACGATGCGGCGGCCGGAGAATTCGCCGCCGTTCAGCACCATCTGGGCAAAACGCGCATAATCGCGTGCCGAACTGACCAGCCCGCCGCCGCCCGACAACAGGCGCGGCCGGGTGGTGAAGCCATCTTTTTCCACCGGCATGACCGGCGTCGGCGTGTCGGTGGGCTTGCCGGTTTTCTGATCGATCCACAGATAATTGGCGGCGAGCCGCGACGCGTCGCGGGCCCAGAAACCGGTGGAGCCCATGCCGAGCGGGCCGAACAACTGCGTTTCCAGCACGCGATCAAAGCTTTGACCCGTCAGGCGCTCCAGCATGGCGCCGGCCACATCCAGGCTGACCGAATATTTCCAGGCTGTGCCGGGATCGAGCGCCAACGGCACACCGGCCAGGAACCCGGCCATGGCCTGCAGATCGGGCAGCGGGCCATCACCTGGCTGCAGAAAGCCGGTCACGCTGCCGGGCTGGATGCCAAGCCGCTTGTATTCGCGCTCGATGGGGCCGTTGCCGCTGATCGCATAGGAAAAGCCGGCCGTATGCGTCAGCAGGTGGCGCACGGTGATCGGCCGGGCTGCGGCGCGCGCGTCCAGGCCCTTGGCGGGATCGACGGCGACCTGCATCGATTGGAATTCGGGCATCACTTCGGCAAGCGGTTGATCCAGCGAGAGTTCACCCATCGCCACCCGCTGCATCACTGCCCAGGCCGTGATCGGCTTCGACATCGAATAGACGCGGAACAAGGTGTCGGGATTGATGGCCTTGCCACCCTCGAACGCAGTCGTGCCGGCGGTCAGGAAGCGCGGCCGATGCGCGCCGGGCTCCATCAAGGCCACCACGGCACCGGGCACCCGCTTTTGCGCCACATAGCTGTCGATCAGCGATTGCACCGCCTCCTGGCGCAGCGGCGCTGCCTTGGCTGCGCTGCGTTGCGCCAGCGCCGGGCTGGCGGCCGCAGCGGCGAGGCCCGCAAGCATCGCACGGCGATCGGTCATCAGCATCGCGTCAGGCTCCTTCCAGCAAGCGCCCGGCCTGTGCGCGGGCTTCGGGGGTAACGTCGGCGCCCGACAACATGCGGGCAATTTCTTCCAGGCGGGCGCCAGCATCGAGGCAGGTCAATTTCGTGCGCGTGCTCTGGCCATCGCTGGCCTTTTCGATCCGCCACTGGCTCTGGCCGCGTGCGGCGACCTGTGGACTGTGGGTGACAACCAGCACCTGCGCTTCGCGCGACAGCCGCGCCAGCCGTTCTCCGATGGCCGACGCGACGGCGCCGCCGACACCGCGGTCAATCTCGTCAAAGATCATCGTGCCGGCGCTGCCAGCGCTAGCCAGCGCCACTTTCAATGCCAGGATGAAGCGGGACAGTTCGCCGCCGCTGGCAATCTTGATCAGCGGTGCGAAATCCGCGCCGGGGTTGGTGGAAATCTCGAATTCCACGCGTTCCTGCCCCTCCGGCCCCCACTCGGCGGCCTCCAGCGGCGCGATGCGGGTGCGGAACCGCGCTGCATCCAGTTTCAACGGTTTCAGCTCGGCTGCGACCGCCGCATCCAGCCGCTTGGCCGCGGCCTGGCGCGCTATGCTCAGGGCCGTGGCCGACGTGGCAAAGGCGGCCTTTGCCTTCACCACCATGGCATCCAGGCCGACCAGCGCATCCTCGCCCGCCACCAGCGCCGCCGCGCGGGCCTGTAGCGTTTCAGCCAGCGCCGGCAGGGCATCGGCCTCCACCTTGTGCTTGCGGGCCAGGGCGCGCAGTTCGAACAGGCGGGTTTCCACCTGCTCCAGCCGCGCCGGATCGGCGTCGAGGGCGCGCGTGGCCGCTACGAGCTGCGTTTCGGCCTCGCCTGCCTCGACCAACGCCCGGTCCAGCGACGCCAGCGCAGCGCCGAGCAGTTCATGCTCGCCGGCAATGCGGTCCAGCCGCCGCGCCGCCTGCGCCAACGCAGCGCTGCCGCTGGCCAGTTGATCGGAAACGGTGGCCAGATCATCAGCCACGCGCGCGCCCTTCTGCATTTCGGCGCGGGCGAGCGCCAGTTCCGCCTCCTCCCCCGGCTGCGCCGCCAGCGCCACCAGTTCGGCAACGGCGTGATCCAGCCATTCGCGGTCACGCTGGTCGGCCGCCAGGCGTTCGCGGGCGGCGCTGGCCGCAAGCTGCGCTTCGCGCCAGGCGTCCCAAGCGGTGCGAACCTCGCCGCAATGCGGCGCCAGCCCCCCGAACAGATCGAGCAAGGCGCGATGCCCGCGGGCGCTCAGCAGGCCGCGTTCGTCATGCTGGCCATGGATTTCCACCAGCAGGCCGCCGAGTTCCTTCAGCAACGCAGCCGATACCGGCTGGTCGTTCACGAACGCGCGGCTGCCGCCATCGGCCTTAACCTGCCGGCGCAGGATCAGCGGACCATCACTGTCCAGGCCATTGTCGCTCAACACCGCCCGCACCGGATGGGCCGCCGGCAAATCGAATTCCGCCACCACCCGCGCGACATCGGCGCCGCTGCGCACCAACCCGGCGTCAGCGCGATTGCCCAGCACCAGCCCGAGCGCATCGAGCAGGATGGACTTGCCAGCGCCGGTTTCCCCGGTCAGCACGACGAGGCCCGGTGCCACCTCGATGGCCAACGCCTCGATCAGCACGACATTGTGGATGGCAAGCGCGGTAAGCACGGCGATACTGTTAGCCGATTGCGCCAGAGACGTGCGAGTGCATATTTTCCGCGTCGCAACGCAGCGCTGCAAGTGGGCCAAATTGCCAATCCCTGCTTGCAACCACCAGAATTTCGCCTATACCGCGCTGCTTCGTTCGCCTTCCCGAGCATGCTTGTCCGGGCCATCGTTAATGGCCGCTGCAAACATGGGCAAATATGCATCGGCGGGCGGAAATTGACCGTTTCAATGATGGATACAGGTGCCTCATGGCCGTTCCCAAGCGCAAGACTTCACCTTCACGCCGCAACATGCGCCGCAGCCATCACGCGCTGACCGCGACGCAGTTCCAGGAATGCCCGAATTGTGGTGAGCTGAAGCTGCCGCACAATCTGTGCGGCGCGTGCGGTTTTTATAACGGCCGCGAAGTCGTCGCTGTCGAAGCCTGACGCCGGGCCCGACCAAGGCGTTTGCGGCCGGTCCGGACCTCATGACAGGCTCGCCAAACAACAGCCCGGTTGTCGCATTGGACGTGATGTCGGGCGACGCCGGCGCGGCAGAAGCCGTTGCGGCCGCTGATATTGCTGCCGAACGCTACCCCAGGCTGACATTCTTGTTGCACGGCCGCGAACCGGTCATCGCGGCCGAACTGGTGCGTTGGCCGCGCCTCGCTTCGCGCGCGCGGATCGTCCACAGCGATGATGTCGTGCTGATGGCCGACAAGCCGGCCCATGCGCTGCGCCGCGCCCGCACCACATCGATGGGCATGGCGATTGATGCCGTGAAACGCGGCGATGCGCATGCCGCCGTATCGGCCGGCAATACCGGCGCGCTGATGGCCATGGCGCTGTTTGGCCTGCGCACGATGCCGGGCATCGATCGCCCGGCGCTGGCGGCCTTGCTGCCCACCATGAAATCCGAATCGGTGATGCTCGATCTGGGCGCCAACACCGAATGTGACGCCACCAATCTGGTACAATTTGCCGTGATGGGTGCGGCGTTTGCCCGCACCGTGCTGGGGCTGGAGCGGCCGCGCGTCGGCTTGCTCAATATCGGCGAAGAGGAATTGAAGGGCACCGACGAGATTCGCAAGGCCGCGGCCATCCTGCGCGCCGCGAGCCTGCCGATGCAGTTCATCGGGTTTGTGGAAGGCGACAAGATCGGCACCGGCGACATCGATGTGGTGGTGACCGATGGCTTTTCCGGCAACATCGCGCTGAAGACGGCCGAGGGCACCAGTCGGTTGGTGACCGGGCTGCTCGGCAATGCCTTCCGGTCCTCGATCTGGGGCCGGCTCGGCTATTTCATCGCCCGCGGCGCCCTGCAATCGCTGCGCGCGCATCTGGATCCCAACGCCCACAATGGCGCAGTGTTTCTGGGCCTGAACGGCCTGGTGGTGAAAAGCCATGGCGGCGCCAACGCCCGCGGGCTGGCCAATGCCATTGGCGTTGCGCACGATCTGGTGTTGGATGATGTCGGTCGCCGGATCAGTGCCGATCTGGCCGGCGTCTCCATGACGCGCGATCCTCAACCGGAGCCTGACGCAGCATGACCACGCGGCGGTCCGTCATCATCGGCACCGGCAGCTATCTGCCGCAAACCATCCTGAGCAATGACGATCTGGCCGCCAGGCTGGACACGTCCGATGCGTGGATCGTGGAGCGCACCGGCATCCGCCGCCGCCACATTGCTGCCGAAGGCGAATTCACCTCCGATCTTGGCGTTGAAGCCGCGCGGCGAGCGCTGGATGCGGCCGGATTGACCGCCGATGACATTGATCTGATCATCGTGGCCACCGCCACACCGGATCAGACATTTCCAGCCGTTGCCACCGTGATCCAGCACAAATTGGGCATGAAGCATGGCGTCGCCTTCGATGTTGGTGCGGTCTGTTCGGGCTTTCTCTATGCGCTCACCGTGGCCGATGCGTTGCTGGTGGGCGGCGCATATCGTCGGGCCTTGGTGATTGGCGCCGAAACCTTTTCGCGGCTGCTGGACTGGGATGATCGCACCACGGCGGTGCTGTTCGGCGATGGCGCCGGGGCCATCGTGCTGGAAATGCAGGTGCAATCCGGCACCAATGCCGATCGCGGCGTGCTGGCCAGCCGCCTGCACAGCGATGGGCGCTACAATGATCTGCTCTATGTCGATGGCGGCCCGGGATCGACCGGCACCACCGGCCATCTGCGCATGAAGGGGCGGGAAGTATTTCGCCACGCCGTCGTCAATCTGGCCAGCGTGATGGGCGAAGTGCTGGCTGTGGCTGGCCTCACCGCCGCCGATGTCACCTGGGTGGTGCCGCACCAGGCCAATTTGCGCATCCTGGAGGCCACGGCGCGCAAGCTTGATCTGTCGCCCGACCGCGTGGTGGTGACGGTTGACCAGCACGCCAACACGTCGGCCGCGTCGGTGCCGCTGGCGCTGGACACGGCGGTGCGCGACGGGCGTGTCCAGCCCGGCGACCTGCTGCTGCTCGAAGCGATGGGCGGCGGCTTCACCTGGGGTGCCGCCGCAGTCCGCTGGTAATTCACAACCATCGGCGGGGCCATTGACATCACACCACAATATCAGGTGGCGAATCGGAAAAACCCGCGTAAGCTTGTTCATTAAACAGGTTATTGTTTGGGCGTTTGTACAGCCGCACCCATGCGGCAAGGTTGGCAACGCCGCACCCGTGCGGCAAAGGGGGATTGATGACAAGCACACCTGCCGCAGGAAGCGTGACACGTGCCGATCTGGCCGACGCCGTCCACCGCGAAATCGGATTGTCGCGCACAGAATCGGCCGATCTGGTCGAACAGGTGCTGGATCGCATCAGCGAGGAACTGGTGGCGGGCAACAATGTGAAAATCTCCAGCTTCGGAAGCTTCGTGTTGCGCGACAAGGGCTTGCGCGTGGGGCGCAACCCCAAGACCGGCGTGGAAGTACCGATTGAACCGCGCACCGTGTTGACCTTCCGGCCCAGCCAGTTGCTGCGCGAAGCCATCAATCGCGGTTGATGGCGGGAACAGTGGCCGACAAATCGGACAGCGCATTTCGGACAATTTCAGAAGCCGCTGCGGATATTGGCATCCCGGCGCATGTGCTGCGTTTTTGGGAAACCCGCTTTGCCCAGTTGCAACCGATGAAGCGGGCTGGCGGGCGGCGTTACTATCGCCCCGCCGATATGGCGTTGTTGCGTCAGATCAAGGGGCTGCTGCACGATCAGGGCATGACCATCCGCGGCGCGCAAATGGCGTTGGCCAGCAAGACAGCGTCAGCCCCAATGTCAGCCCCAGTGCCAGCGGCGCCCCTGACCACCGACAGGCAAGCCTTGATCGCCATTCGTGACCGGCTCGCTGCCGCGCTCGCTGCCTGAACGGCGCATGCCGACGCGCATCCTCGCATTGTTCAGCGCCAAAGGCGGCGTCGGCAAGACGGCATTGGCGGTCAATCTTGCCCATGCGGCGGCCACCCAGTCCGGACGGCGGACCTTGCTGGTCGATCTCGATCCGCAAGGCGCCGCGACCTGGCTGCTGCGCGTGGAACCTCGCGATGGCGCCAAAGCCCGCAAGCGGCTGGGTGGCGGCGATCTCACCGATCTGATTCAGCCCACCGGGTTTGACAATCTTGATGTGCTGCCAGCCGATCGCTCGCTGCGCCGGCTGGAGGGCGATCTTGCCGGCCAGGACAGCGAGAAGTGGCTGAAAAAGGCGCTGAAACCGCTGGAAGACCACTATGACCGGGTGATCCTCGATTGCCCGCCGGGCCTTACCGAATTGGCTGACCAGATGTTTCGTGCCGCCGATCTGATTCTGGTGCCGGTGGTGCCCTCGCCGCTGTCGGCCCGCGCGCTGGCGCAACTGCAGTCGCATCTCGCCGATGAAATGAGAAGCCCGCCGCCGTTGATGCCGGTGTTCAGCCTGGCCGATCGCCGCAAGTCGTTGCACAAGGCCGCCATTGCGCTGCAGCCCAGCTGGCCGGTGATCCCCTATGCCAGCGCCATCGAGGCGATGGCCGCCAGCCGCCAGCCCTTGCTGGCGGGGCCCAGCAATCCGGCCGCCCGCGCCATTGGCAGCCTGTGGGCCGATGTGGAGCGGCGGCTGGCCAACTGACCGCCGCCGCCCGCACCGACGTCATCACACCGTCAACGACATCCCGCGATAGATGCGGCTGCGATAACGGCTGTCCTCCGCATCCGGCAGCGGCGCACCGGCCAGCAGCACGGCCCGCGCAAAGCGGCGCACTTCCTCGTCATGCTCGGCGGCGTTCTTCGGCTCTTCCGACCGCACCCGGCGGGTCAGGTTGATCTGATTCACCGCCACTTCGTGCACCAGGCGTTCGTTTTCCACCGCAATCGTGGCGGTGAACGCGTGCAGCGTCGTCTTGACGAAATTGGCCAGGGCAAAGGCGCCCTTGGCCCCTTCCCCCATCGGCACGTCCGGCGACACCAGCACCAGCTGGCATTCATCGAACAGCGACACCTTGCGGGCGATGCGGAAATGATGGGTCAGGTTGGTATCGACCACGTCGGCAAAGCCATCGCCATCCAGCGGCCGGTCGGCGTCGAACAATTGATCCGGAAGCGCCTTCAACGGTGTCGACACGATGGTGGTGGGGTGGCCCCAGGTCGCCAGCGCCTGATCCATGGCAGCTTCGATATCGCCGTCGATCACCAGCGTCTCGACGCGGTCACTCCCCTGGCCGATGTGGCTGCGGATCGCATCGGCGCCCGCCGACGTGGCGGCAATCAGGACAACACGGGCAACATCGCAATCGAGGAAGCCCTGCGCGGCGGCACCAAGATAATCGGCGAGATGTTCGCCGACCAGCCACACGGTCTTGCCGCCCATCTGCACCAACCGTTCGGCCTTGGGGCTGCCGAACAATTCCCGCTCCGTGTGGGAACGTTCGACGTTGAGACCGCCCGACGGCATGAAGGTTTCGCCCGACACGGCGCGATCGGCGAGGAAGAACACGGTCGCCTGTGCCACTTCGGTTTCGGTCGGCATCTTGCCCAGGTGCAGTTGGCTGAGCACGCCGCCGCGCACCTTGGCGGCTTCGCGGCCGATCTGCGCCACCGGCAGCCACGGCATGTCATCCGGCGGCACGCGCAGCAGCCAGTCCGCATCATCGCGGCTCTGCCAATCGGTGCCGATCAGCCAGCCGCCCAGCCGCAGTCGCTTGAGCAGCTTGGCGGCCAGCGGCGGGGTGAGGATGAAGCGATCCCAGCAGCAGCTTTCATCGCCTTCGCGCGCACAGGCCAGCGCCAGATCACGCAGCGGCTGCGGATTGGACTTGTCGTGGCTCAATTGCACCGAATCGTTGCGGGCCAGGCGGGCCAATATCTGCGCCACCGAACCGCCGGCGCGCACCGATTTGATCACCGCGGCATGCACGGCATTCAGCCGCTTGTTCTCCAGGATCAGCCGGCCGCGCCGTTCAAACAGGCCGGGCTTGCCGCCCAGGCCAGCGAGGCGATCGCCATCAACGGGGCCGGGCGCGATGGCATTGATCTGGATCTGCGGGCCGAGGTGGCGGGCCATGGATTCCACCATCGCGCGCTGCCCGGCCTTGGACACGGCATAATCAGTGCGGTTGGGGTAGGAAACCGCCAGGAATTTCTCCCCGCCGAAATAGCTGGAAACATTCAGGATATAGCCCGAACCCTGCGCGCGCATCATCGGCACCACCATGTGCATCAGCGCATAGTTGGAGATGAGATTGGCAAACTGGGTGTGGCGGAAGGCATCGATGCCCATATCCACCGCCATTTCCTCCGCGCCCGACACGCCGGCATTGTTGATGAGATAATCGATGCGACCAAAGGCGCGCACGGTTTCATCAACGGCATGCTGCAGCGATTTCATGTCGGCCACATCGATATTGGCCAGCGTGCGCACCCGGCGCTCGACCCCGGCAAAGCCGATATCCTGCAGTTCGCCGACGATACGCTCCCGCGCCGCATCCAGTTCGGATGCGCGGCGGGCCACCATCATCACCTTGGCGCCAGCCAGGGCCAGCAGCCGCGCCAGCGCGCCGCCGATGCCGGCCGAACCGCCGGTGATCAGCGCCACCTTGCCCAGATGCAGCCCGGTGATGTTTTCGGCGGTACCGACCAGAGCGCGGCGGGCGCCGGTGGCCTTGGCAATCGTGGAGGGGATATAGAGGTTGATCGGATCGACCTTGCGATCGCCGAGCAGCAGGCGCGCGGCATGGCCGGCGGCGAAGGACAGATTCTCGCTCTCGCTGTTGGCGTGGCGGACAATCTGGTTGCCCCACACCCGGCGCGGGGACTTGCCCTGGGCGTGGGCAACCCGGGCTTCATCGCGCCACACGCGCAGCAGTTCCTCGATGGCGGCGCGGCCGACGTCGCTCCACTGGTTGCCGGCACCATCATCGCCATTGCCGATGAACAACACGCGCGGATCGCCAGCCAGATCATGCGGCTGCTGCCAGTAACGATCCAGCGTGCGCGCCACCGCAATGGCGCCTTCCAGTTCATCATCGACAAAGCGTTCGACGGCGGCATCGCTGGCCTGCGCCAACGGCCCGGTGAAATAGCCCGGCCCGCGTGTGGGCAGCACGACCACGCCGCCGATGGCGCCGCTGCTGGCGGTGAACTCGGCCAGGGCCGCGTCCATCGCAGCATGATCGTGGCGCGGGAAGCGCACGGCGGTAACACCCGCCGGCAGACGCTCGGCTGCGTCATCCAGCGCCGCCTGGAAATGGAAGCCGACCAGCACGCGCGCGCCCTGCGCGGCGAACAGATCCGCCATTGCCAGCGCATCATCCAACTGGTTGCCGGCGCTGATCAAGATGCCATGGCCGTCGCCATCCACCGATCGCATGTCCGGCCGGTGCAGGAATTCACTGCGCGATTCCAGCGGCACGGCCATCCCGTGCGTCACTTCGAAATCATGGGCAGCAAAGGCCGCTGATTCATCGCTGCCCAGGAACACGCAGGCGTTGGCGATATCGGCGGGTGTAGGGAAGGTCTTGGCGCGTGGTTCGCCGTCAACGCTGCGTTCCAGCGCCATCAGATCAAAGAAATGATTGGCGGTGCTGCCGGATTCGTCGCCCTTCAGCTTGTCCATCGCCGCAAACACGGTGCGGATGCGTTCGGATGCGATCGGGCCGGGGTAAAGCTGGTTCACCCTTATGCCATGCGCACCCAGTTCGCGCGCCAGCCCCTTGGACAGGATGTTGAGCGCGGCCTTGGGCACCGTATAGGCGGCGCGGCCGAAATAATCGGTGCGGCTGAAGATGGTGGAGACGTTGATGACGCTGCCACCCTCCCCCATCGCTGGCGTGGCGGCGCGCACCAGATTCCAGGCGACCACCATGATGTTGCGGGCGGCATCACCCACGGTTTCGCTGTCGGGCGTGCCGTCCAGTTCCTCGCGCAGCAGCGGCAGATCGCCGAGCAACTGCTTGGGCCCGGCAGACCCGGCATTGTTGACCAGCACATCGATACGGCCATGCTTGGCGACCACTTCGGCGATGCCGGCGCGGACGGATTCGATATCCGCACCGTCCATGGTCACGATGCTGGCTTGTGCGGCCGGCGCGCCGGTGTCGGCCAGCGCCAGTTCCATCGCGGCGGTGGTGCGCGCCGTATCGCGGCCCGACATCACCACGATGGCGCCTTCGGCCAGATAGCGGCGCACGATGCTGCCGCCCAGATTGCCGGCAGCGCCGGTGATCAGCGCCACCTTGCCGGCCAAACGGCCGGTCCGGGATTCCTGCGGGGTCGGGACGCTGTCGCCGCCTTCGGTCTTGGTCATGGCGTTCATTCCCCCTGTTCCCCGTTGTTGCCGGCGCTCAAGGAGGCCCAGGCTTCGTAGAGTTCATCCTTGCCGCGCAGGCCCATCGCCGGCAGCGCGTGATTGACGATATAGGTCGCGCCGGTGTGGCGATTGTCCCACATCGATTGGTGCGCTTCGGGCAGACCCTCCCACGGCACCACGGTCGGCTCGGTCACATCCAGGATGCTGGCGGCGATCATGTCGTTCATGCGGGTGACTTCATAGGCGTTGCACAAATGGGTGCCGCGGATTTCGGCCATCGGCATCACGATGCGGCGCTGACGCGTCCACACTTGCGGCGCGTAGAAATTGTAACGCTGCCCGGCCATGTCTTCGCAATAGACAACGCGGCCGGTGAACGGCTTGACCATCGCCGTGGTGACGCCAAGCGTATCCTGCGCGGCGCGTTCCAGCACGATATCCGGGTTGCCGCGCGGATTGTCCGGCGACCTGAGCAGCTTGCCCACCGCGTTGCCGAACGGCTTGAGGGTGCGATCCTGGAACAGGCGCACGGCTTCACGGAAGGTTTCGATATCGTCGCGGGCCACCGGCAGGCGCGGCATGGAGTCCGGCCAATCGAAATTGCCGCCTTCACGCCGCTTGATGCCTTCGAGGCTGACGACACCAGCGACGGCATCTTCAAAGCCCAGTGACAGGATGAACTCGCGCTGGCCGTCGGTGTTGGTGACGACCACGATGCGGCAGCCGAGCGCGCGGGTGGCTTCGATCATTTCCAGGCCGGTTTCATCGGCCAGCACACGGGTGCCAGGGCCGTAGAAGATCAGCACTGCCTCCCCGCCGCGCGCACCGGCACGGGACAGCATGGAAACGGGATCGGAACCGCCGCGCTTGCCCATGAAGCTGAGGTGATAGCCCGACGACGCGCCATAGAAGGCGAGCACGCCGCCATCGTCCAGCAACTGGAACGAGCGCGGGAAGGCGGTTTCGCCGGCATGGCTGACGGCGTAATCTGCCAACTTGCCGCCGTTCATCGCCTTGTATTCCGCCACCAGCACGTCGCCGGCCGCTTCCCACGCCGCCCAATCGGCCTTGGTGCCATCGGGCACGGAGGTGAACAGCGACTTGAAGCGCGCATCGGTGCGATCGAGCGCGCCCACCGCGCCCTTCGATTTCACGAACTCGGCGCGGGCCGGGCTGGAGACCAGGCCGGTCACCATCAAACCGCTGGCCTTGGCGGATTTCAGCGCATCGAGACCGGTGCCGGTGGCGGAGCCTTCGATGAAGATGGTCTTGCCGCCGACGATTTCCAGCGTGGTGAACAGGCAGCGCCAGATGGTGCCGAGGTTCAGGATATAGGAACCGGCCTGTTCCAGCGTGAGATCGCCGGGCACGGGATGCAGCTGCGGCGCCTGCACGGTGAGGAACTGGGCGTGGCTGCCCGATTTGGTTTCATAGCCCTGGATCGAGAAATCCGCATACATCGGATCACGGCCTGCCGCCGGCGACAGCAGATCGGAGGTGCCGGAATAGACCGCCACCAGATCGCCGACCTTCACCCGGCCCTGCCCGCGCACTTCGCTGCCCAGGGCCGCGACCAGCGCGAGACCGCCGGAGCCGGTGATTTGTACATCTTCCTCGTGATTGTCGAACGGCGACACCGGGATGCCGGTCAAGGCCCAGATATCGTTGAAGTTGACTTCGGAGGTGAGCAGATAAACCAGCGCCTCGTTCGGCTCCGGCTGCGGCACCGGCACGATCAGCGGCTTTTCATGGGTGGCCGGCGGGCCGAACTGCGGCGCCCCGGTGTCGGGATCGCGGGCGATGCCGAAACCATATTGATGGCCGGGGATCGGCGTGACACCGGGGAAGAAGGGCGCCCCCATCGGCAACAGATCGCCGGCGGTTTCCAGATGCTCGGCGCGCGCTGCGAATTCGGCGGCGATATGCACGCCATTGCGACGCACCGGCAGCGGCGGCGCCTTCTTGTCCATGAACAGGCGGATGCCGGTCTTGCCGCCTTGCGGATCGACCACGGCTAGCGCGAATTCCTCGGCTTCACGGGCCAGGCCAGCGGCCATGCCCTGTTCCCAACCGGTGCGGATGGCGGCAATGGCGCGCTCACCGGCCTTGCCGCGACCGGCCCAATCGAGCTGGCGCAGGATGCGCTGCACGAAATCGTCGTTCAGCGCCTCGTCCAGATCGACATGGCCGGGCTGCTGCCAGACGGACTTGGCCGCCTTGCGCCGTTCGGCCCAGGCGCGGCCGAGATGGCTGGTGTCGCCCAGCCGCACGAACTCACGCACCGCGGCATGCGCCAGGCTGAGCGCGTCGGTGGCACCATCGGCAACAGCATCGACGGCGCCCATGGTCAGCGCGGCATCGGCATCAACGCTGCGGCCGCCCAGGATCAGATCAAGCGCATCGAGCAAGCCTTCATGGCCGCGGCGATCGGTGAGCAGGCGCGGCAGGCGCTGCGTGCCGCCATAGCCGGGCAGCAGGCGCAGGCGGATTTCCGGCTGGCCAAAGCGCGCATGCGCCTCCGCCACGCGATAATGGCAGGCCAGCGCGAATTCCATGCCGCCGCCCAGCGCCACGCCCTGGATCGCTGCAACGCAGGGTTTGCCCATCTGCTCGATCTTGCCGAACGCCAATTGCGCGTTGGCCGGCAGCACGCGGGCTTCTTCTACGGTGTGGATTTCATCGAGGAACTGGCGGATATCGGCACCGGCCACGAAGCTGGCGGTGCCATCGCCCGTGAACACCACGGCGGCCACATCGTCGCGGCGGGACAGATGCTCCACCACGATCACCAGTTCATCGATGGCGCGTTCGTTGAGCGCATTGACCGGCGGGTTGGTGATGAACACCGTCGCCACCTTCTGCCCCGGCGCGACCGTGTTGTACTGGATGCGGAAATAGCGATAGCGATCGAAGATGTCCTGATCGGCCGACAGCCGTTGCTTGCGTTCCCAGGCGCCGATCACCCGCTTCAGTTCGTCGAGGCTTTCCGGGTTTTTCAACGTGGTGACGTCACCGATCGGCGTCCCCTCCACCAGTGCCCGCACCATGCGGCGCATATATTTGCCGCTGCGGGTTTCCGGGAACTGGCTGACCGTGATGAAATCACCGGGCACCGCCACGGCACCCTTTTCGCTGCGCACCAGATCGGCAAGGCGGCGTTCGTCGTCGCGGGTGATGATCTGGCCCGGTGCGGGCGTGATGAACGCCAGCGGGGTGAGGCCCTTCTCTCGGTGCGGCGCGCCAACCACCAGCACATTGCCGACCGGGCTTTCGGGATTGAGCGCCTTGTCACGCAGGATGGCGCCTTCGATTTCCTCGGTGCCCATGCGGTGGCCGGAGACGTTGATCACGTCATCGCTGCGGCCATGCAGCGAGAAGCCGTCATCATCGCCCTGCACGGCGAAATCGCCCTGGGTATAGGCCCATACGCCCTGCCAGCGGCCCCAATAGCCATCGCGCCAGCGGCCAGCGTCACCGGCCCAGCCGCCGACCACGCAGCCGTCTTCCACGCGGAAATTGTCAGGGTCGCCCCACACGGTGCGCGCCAGATAGGGATAGGGCGCGGCGATGATGATCTCGCCCTTCTCCTGCTTGCCGGCCTTGCGCCAGTTGACGCCCCCATTGCCATCGGCGCTGCCTTCGCGGGTCAGCAGCACGCGGGCATTCTTGTCGCCGGCTTCGTCCTCCACCCAGACATCGCCGACGATCCACGGCAGCGGGAAGGTGCGGGCGTCGGCGGCCAGCGCGAAATCGCCATTGCCATAGAAATGCGTCCAGGCGATGCCGCCATGCTCGGTCGCCCAATAGCTGTTGATATATTGCGGCGTCAGATGCTCCATGCCGAAGGCCTGCACCGGCGGCGAGCAAGGCTCGGCGCAGAAGGTGGCCACGCGCAGCTTGGACAGGTCGTAAGCTTCGATATCCTTCAGATTCTGCGGGTCGGTCATCACCGCCTTCAGGAAAGTGACGCCGGCCTTGAAGATGGTCACGCCATGCTGCTCGATCATGGCGGCGAAGCGCCCGGCATGCGGGAACACCGGTGAGCCTTCGGCCAGCAGAGTCGTCACCCGCGACAGCAAGGCGGCAGCGATCATGTAGCTCTGGCCGGTGATCCAGCCCGGATCGGCCACCACGAACATCACGTCACCGGGCCGCGCATCGAACGCGACCTTCATGGTCTCCATGATGCCGCTGGCATAGCCGCCGTGAACGTGGACGACGCCCTTCGGCTTGCCGGTCGAGCCCGACGTGTAGATGAAAAACAGCGGGAATTCGGCATCGACCGGCAGCGGTTTGGAGGCTGCCCAGATCGCGCGCACAAAGGCCTGATCATCAAGCGCATGCAGCGCCGCCTCGTCGGCCAATCCAGCCGCAGCCAGAATGTCGGCCAGTGCTGCATCGGTAAGATCATGGCCCCACACGTCGCGTTCGCGCCAGACGATGTCGGGCACCTGCACATGGGTGGCAACGATCACCGCTTCGACGCGCGGCGGTGTCGACACCAGGGCTTCGGCGATGGCGATGCGGATGCGCGCCGATTGTGCGGCGTCCACCAGGCCTTCCTTGCCCAGTTCGGCAAGCGCCCGGCCGAGGCCCCGCATCACGTCGCCGCGCTCGACCGTGACTTCGCCGCTCAAAGCCGTGGTCACGATGCCAGCCATCGCGGCCTGGGTTTCGGCTGGCAGATCCAGATCTTCACCGGCCAGTCGTTCGGTCAACAAGCGCAAGGCGACCGCAACCGGCACATAATTGTCGAGCGCCGGATCGGTGTAGGCCGTCTTGAACGGCACCACCTGGGCGTTGCGATAGCCACCATCGGCAGTGATGACGATGCGCGCACCGGCGTCGTGAATACGATCAGACAGCGTCTTGTCGGAAAAGCCGCCGAACACCGGCGTGTAGATGACGCCGATCCGCTTGGCTGCTTCCGTCCAGAACAATTGTTCGGGGATGTTGGGCATGTTCAGCGCGATGCGATCGCCGGCCTTCAGGCCAAGGCGCTGCAAGGCGACGGCGCACTTGGCCGCTTCCAGCAGCAGTTCGCGGCGTGACACGCGGTGGGTATCAACCGGCGCGCCGCGGCCATTGTCGGCAGCCAGATCCCAACGGTCCCCTTCGAAGATCAAGGCGGCTTCGGCGCCATGGCCGGCCAGCACGTGCCGATCCAGTTCGTTGAACGCCGCATTGGTGCGGCCGCCTTCGAACCAGCGGAAATTCGGCGCATGATCGGCATTGAAGGCGCGGTCCCAGGGTGCAAAATCCTGCCCCAGGTCGGCTGACACAGGCGCCGCCGTGTCGGCATCCCAGCCGACCCAGTGGCCATCTTCGCTGCGGCTCAGCCACGCTGGCCGGCCATCGACATCCACCAGCCAGTGCAGATTGCGCGCTGCAATATCACCATGGAATGCGCCTGGATCAGCCATCACGGCAGCGCGCATCGCATCCCAGTCAGCGCGGTTGCGCACCGGGTTGAACTGCGGCGCCGGAACGGGCGGGCGAAGCGGGGCGGCGGGATCATACATGGTCGGTCTGCCTTCTGCCGGCCGCAAGACATGGCTGATCAGCAACGCCATGCGGACAGTAAATTCTGATGTAGGTGGGCTCTAGTGAAATATTATGTCCCTGCCTAGCCCTGAGCGGACATTTTTGATGCTGCGACATATTGCCTTGTAACGCAGTGGCGCCCATTTGTCGAACCCGCGACCCATCTCAAAAGGCATTTCGCGGCAGCAGGACCGCGCCGACGGTGCGCAGCAGAATATAGAGATCCAGCCACAGGGACCAATTTTCGATGTAATAGAGATCATGTTCGAAGCGCTTCACCAGCTTCTCTTCGGTATCGGTTTCGCCGCGCCAGCCGCACACCTGCGCCCAGCCGGTGATGCCGGGCTTGACCTTGTGACGGGCGGCATAGCTTTGCACCACATCGGAAAACAGCCGGCCGCCGGCGCGCGTTGATGGCGCGTGCGGGCGAGGGCCAACCAGCGACATGTCCCCCATCATCACGTTGAACAATTGCGGCAGCTCATCCAGGCTCGTGCGGCGCAGGATGCGCCCGACACGGGTAATGCGCGGATCATCGCGGCTGGCCTGGGTGATGTTCTTGTACTCCAGCCGGTTGTGATACATCGTCCGGAACTTGAAGCAGCTGAAGGGCTGATTGTTGAAGCCCTCGCGTGGCTGCCGGAACAGGATCGGGCCGGACGAATCCAGCTTCACGGCCAAGGCGACCACCAACAGGATTGGCCAGATCAGCAACAGGATGATGCTGGCCAACACCTTGTCTTCAATATCCTTCATCACCGCCGACACGCCGGAGATCGGCCGTTCGAACAGGGTCATCACCGGCACATCGCCCAAAATGACGACCGGGCGGCGCGAGAAGGTGAAGCTGACCAGATCCGGCGCCAGTCGCACCTTCACTGGCGTCAACGCCAGGCGACTGACCACGTCCTGCAAGCGACGCTCCGCAGCCCAGGGCAACGCCACCACCACCTGATCGATCATGCCTTCGCGGATCATGCCGATCAGCGCCGAAAGATTGCCGAGCAAGGGCACCCCGGCGACATCCGCCGGCAGGCGATCGGCCTTGCGATCGTCGAAAATGCCGATCAACGTGATGGTCAGCCGGTCGTGCGCCAGCACATATTCGGCAAAGCGCACGCCTTGCGGGCCGGCGCCGAAGATCGCCACACGTTCATTGAACGTGCCCTTGTTCTTCAGGCGGCGCACCCACATTGTCGCCAGCGCCCGCGCCAGCAGCAATGACGAACCGCCAACCATGAACCAGCTTATGGCCCAGCCGCGCGACACCTCATCGGAGGCCTTGAGCAGATATCCCATCGTGATCAGGAACCACGCCGTCATCGCCCACGCCAGGATCACCCGTCGCCAGCCCTCGCGCAGCGAAAACTGGGCTTCGATATCATAGCTGCCCAGGCTTTCGGCCAGCACGGCAAAGGCCAGTGCCGCAATCAACGTCACCCGGCCGTAAATGGCGATATTGCCGTCCGGTTCGAAGCTGCCGAACCAAAGCAACGACAAGCCCGCGGCACCCACGACCAGAAATTCCAGCATGCGCACCAGAAGTATGGCGAGGCCCAGCGGCATGCCGGGGCCTTTGCCATTGGCCAGCGTCGGCGCGGAAGGCGCCAGCACAGGCTGCTGAGAATTCACCGGCCGCACCCGCTTCGCAGCGTCAGAACAGGAACAGCGTTTTGGCGGCGCCACTGAAACAACATGGTGCGGCCCTCACAACTTGGTATATAGCGCCCGCGCAAGGAGCAAATGGCATGGAAACACCCTACGATTGGCTGACCGTGATGACCTTCGCCGGGCTGATCGTGTTGTTCCTGCAGCGGAGCCAGGGCGAACCCCGGGATCATCTGTGGCAATATCTGGTTGCGGCCATTGGCTGCGCCGCCACCAATTTTCTGGGCAATGAAGCCTTGAAGACGGGCGAAATACTGCTCCACGCGGCTGCCATTGCACTGTTCGCGGCCACGATCGCCTTCATCTGGCGCGTGTTGCAGCCGTTCAATCAGGGCTGATCCACCCAGCGTCGCCCCCCAGAGCCGGCACGGGTGAACCATCTTCATGCGATGCGCGCGGCGAGCGGCCGTCCCACCAAGGCCGGGCGATCAATGGCTGACAGCCCGCTGACGATCGCACGTGCAAATTCGGCCAGTTGCGCGCGTACGGCGGGTGTGGCCGCGACTGGCGAAGACATGCGCACCAATATGCCGTCAGCGATATAGCCATCCCACTGCTGGCGCAGCTTGGCGAGGCGCTGTTCACTGCCGCTGGTCGGCAAATCATCGCCGATACGCGTCCAGTAGGTGATGCTCTCCGTCCGCTCTTCGCTGCGCGCCACCAATTCGCGCGCCGGCATGGTGACGCCAGGCGCAAGGGCGATGTCGGCACGCCGCGTCTCCGAAATCTCGTACCCGACCGCCGAGTAACAGACTTCGGGACGGTGCAACTGCAGCAAATCGCTCTGGACTTCGCCATAGGCAATCACCAGCACGACCGGCAGTCGCGACTGCGAGAAATAGACCCTGCTGAGCACCTGGCCATAGAGCTTGGCTGTCAGGCCATCTTCATCGCGCGGCAGCACGATCCCGCCACTTGGGGCATAGGTCCACGGCCCCAGTTGCTTCGGCACGATCGCTTCCAGCTCATGACCGGGCGGCATCAGCGACAGCCGGCCACGCGGGGTCATGGCCAAGGCCCCGCCAGCGCCAACCACCAAGGCACCGCCCATCAGAACGTCACGCCGGCTGGGCATCATCATGCCGCCGCACTCCTGCGTTCCAGCGCCGACCGCAACGGCGTCAGCAGCCAATCAAGCAGGAAAATGAACAGCAAGGCCGACACAAAGGTCACCATGCCGGCGAAATTGTGCAGATAACCCTGCGCCATGGCGTTGCCGAGATAATAAGTGATCAACACCAGCGCCGCCACTCGCACGCAGTTGGCGGCAATGGCAATCGGGATCACCATCGCCAGCAGCAGCAGCGAATAGACCGGATTGGAACCGCGGATCAGATAGACATAAAACAGCCCGATCGCGGACAGGCTGACCAGCGAATTCAGCCCGGCGCACGCATCCTCCACCAGCAACTGGTAGGACGCGATATACAGCGTCACGCCGAGCCGGCCCACCGGATAGCCCAATTCGGCCAGCCCCCCCGTCACCAGTTCCGACACCAGAACCTTCAATGGCAAGGTCACGGTATCCAGCAGCCACCCAGGGATCGGCACCACGAACCCCAGATACAGGATCGGAAACCACAGCATGCGCACCACCGCGACGCCCCAATATTGATGCATCACCGCCACCATGGCCAACAGCAATGCGGCGGTCTCGATACTGATGAATTCGAAGGCGCGGCCGGCAACATACATCGGCAACGCCACCGCCAGCAGCGCGGCAGTGACCAAGGGCTGGCCGGGGGAACCCATGGCCATGATATCGCCCCAGCGACGCAGCACCAGCCAGATGCCAGTGACCAGCACGATCACGCCATGCACGCCCGATTCCATCTGCCAGGGCCCTTGACCCAGGCTGACGATCGTCGGCACCGCCAGCACGGCAATGCCCAGCGCCAACGGCCAGCGCTGGATCAGGATATGCCGCCAGTCAGGACCAGCTACTTGCGCCACACTGGCCATATTGCCCTGATGTCCCGGCTCAGAATTCATTGAGCACCGCGCCGACCACGGCACAGCGTGCCGCTGCCAACTGATCGGTCAGGGTGCTGATATCCTTGTAAAAGCTGTGATTGGCCCGCCCAACGATCAACGCATAGGCCGCCGCTGCTCCGATATTGAGCGCATCGGCGCTGGTATTGGCGGCCGGCGTGTCGAACAGCACCAGATCATATTCGCGCAGCAGGGTGTTGACCCCATCGCGGAAGCGATTGCCCGACAGCAATTCCTGCGGACGGCTGGTCGGGGGGCCCGCCGTGATCAGTGCCAGGCCAGGCAACACATTGGCGTTCACCACGCGCTCTGGACGCGCCACCTGCAACGACAGGAAATTGGACAGGCCCGCCGCGTTGGGGTCCAGACCGAATATCTGATCCTGGCGTGGGCTGCGCATGTTGGCATCGATCAGCAAAATCTTGAAGCCGACCTGCGACATTGCCACGGCAAGATTGGCCGCCACCCAGGAACAACCGTGACCATCCGCGGCCGCCACCACGGCCAGCCCGCGCCGACCATTCTTGATATGCTGCGCAATCACCTGCGTGCGCAGCATGCGGATCGATTCCGCGCGCACCGAGGCAGGATCAGACATCACCACCAGTTCGTCGGAAACCGGGCGCCGCGCCACATTCTGCAGCGCCATGCTGGTGATCAGCTGTTCGCGGGCCCGATCAAGATCTTCTGTGGTGATATAGCCAAGCTCAAGAGCGGCCTGATCGAAATCAAGCGCGCGTTCGCTGGCGTGGCCAGCGACCCGGGCGGCCTGATCTTCGGTCAGATAGCCAAGGCGGGTCAGAACATCGCGGATTGGCGCATCGTACCGCTCACTGGCCGCAAAGCCGCCACCCGACACCACACTGCTGACCGCTTCGACGGCCTGCACTTCGCTTTCGACATTGTCCATCGGTTCACCAATCATTGCGCCGGCTGCCAACCAGGTGCATTGCGCCCGCGCCGGTTCAGCAAGCGCTTGATGGCCTGCTGCCATTCTGGCCGGCGTCGGTCGGCAATCACGGTGAACACCGGAACGCGCGCGGCATAGGCCAGATCCTCGCCGCCGCGTACCCGGCGGTTCACCAGTTCGATGATCATTGCCATCACCACGCCCAGCGCGAGACCGGCCGCCAAGGCGAGACCAATGATCAGCGGCCATTTCGGGAATGCCGGCGTGTTGGACACGGTGGCGTCGCCAAGCACGATCAACCCGGAGTCTGACACGTTGGATTCCAGCTGCAGTTCGCTGGTGCGCTTGGCGGCCTGCTCATATTGCTGGCGCCGCAGTTCCACTTCGCTGATCAACTGGGTCAGCCGATCCAATTGATCCTTCATCGCGAACACCTTGGCGCGCTGGGCGGTATATTGCGCCTCAAGCTGTGCAATGCCGCTGGTGGTGGCACCAATCTGCTCGGCACCGGCCGCTCTGGCGCTGGACTGTTCACGCACCAATTGCCGTTCCAATTGGCCGCGGCGGGCCAACAGACCGACATAGGTTGGATGCTGGGTGCCAAGCCGCTCCGACGCCTGTTCGAGCTGATCATTCAAGGTCGAAAGCTGCAATTTCAATTGATCGACCAAACTGGACGCGGTGGCCTGCCGCATGGCTTCGAACTGTTGCAGGCCCTGGTTGCTGCGGGCCGCCGTGAGCGCGGCCTGCAGGCTGGCCAGCCGCACGGTCTCGACTTCACCATTGGCCGTCATCACGATGCCATTTTCCTGCTCGAACCGGTTTTTGGCCGTTTCCGCGGTTTCCAGCGCGCGCAACGCGCGGTTGGCCTGCTCGCGATACCATTCTGCCGTTCGGCCGGCGCTGTCGGTGCGGAACTTCAGGCTGTTTTCAATATAGGCATCACGAAGCGCATTCACCGTGCGGCGGGCGACTTCGGGATTGCTCGCTTCGTAGGTGATTTCCATGATGTTGCTGCCTTCAACAACACCAACGGTCACGCTCTTGACGACACGATCGGCCAGCCAACGCCGGAAATCGCCATAGCCGCCGGTTTCGGCTTGCCAGTTGGCCAGCAGGCCGGCGTTGCCGGCAAGGCCCAGGCGATCGACGGCTTCCCCGGCGATGCGGTAATCCTTGATGAGTTCCAGCTGCGTTCGGATGAACAGGCGCAAGCCATTGCCGCCGATGACCTGGCCGGTCACCGGGTCGGGCTTGAAATTGTCCATCAAGACACGCGCCTTCGCCGGGTAGCGCGCCGGCAGGATCAACCCGACCCCGACCGCCACCACCATCGACAGGAACACGGCAACCAAAACAACCCAGCGTCGGGCCATCAGGATGCGAAGCAGTTGAATGATACTCATCGCGTGTCGCCAGCCTTTGTTGAAATTCATCTGTTGCCGGTTTCGGTGCGGCCACCCACAGGCGGGCGCCAACCGAAAAGGGCAATCAGAACAGACGTTCCTTGATGATGATGATATCGCCGTTTTCTACCTTGGTTGACGGTTCGGCATCAACTTCCTTGCCATTGCCGCGGATCAAGCCAACCTTGTTGGCGCTGCCCGAGGCGGATACGCCGCCCGAAAGCGCAATGGCCTGGCGAATGGTCATGCCGGGCAGAATGGCCTTCATGCCCGGGCCGTTGATGGCCCCGCTGATGAAGAAGGTTTCTGCTGGCGGTACGAACAGCGTGTCACCGGGTTGCAGCATCGGGTCGCTGTCGCGCCCGCCGCGCACCAGGTCTTCAACCACAAGCGTGCGCACCGGTTCGCCGTCACGGCGCAAATAGACAAATGTCGCTGCGTCCCCCCGCACCCAACCGGCCTTCAACAGGATCTCCAGCACATGATACGGACGATCCAGCGGATAGATGCCGGACGACCCAACATTTCCGGCCACATTGACCGTGCGGGACACGTAACTCGCGATTTCGATGTTGACCAACGGATCCTTGAGATAACCGCCCGACACCAGCTTGTCCGTGATCTGTCGGGCCAGGGTGGTATTCGACTCACCCTCGGCCTTCACGATGCCGATCAACGGCATCACGATCGTGCCGTCGTGCTTGACCCGGGTGCTGACATTGAATTCGGACTGCCCATAGACAATCACCTGGATCGTATCATCCGGGCCGATGCGATATCCTTGATACGGTGCATCCTGCGCCTGCGCGCCAACGGCCAACGATACTGCCAAAACGGCCAATTTGAACTTGTGCATCATCGACTACCCTTTCCAAACGCCATACTGAGATTAAGCCCGGCACCGGTTGAGGTGAAGCTCAACGCCGTCGGATCGGAGATTCGCCGTGTGTGATTCATTTCCAGGCTGGCGCGAATGCGTTGCCCGATCCGGCCACCAATCCGAACGAAATAGATCTGCAATTTGTCGGAGCGCCGCGGGGTCGGATCGAACTCCGAAGCAAAGCTGCCCCTGAAACTGCTGTTCCGGAACCGAGCCCCCGCTGCTACCTGATAGCGGCCGACCTGCGTATTTGCCGAAACCGCATAGCCATTGCCGACGACGAGGAACGCGCCGACGAACGGGTTGGTATTGATACTGCGATTTGCGGTAAGATTCACACTCAGCCGGCTCGACAAGGTGAAATCAACGGCACCATCGTAACCAAAGCCGGTAAAGCGGCTGCGATCAACGAACTGCGGAACACCGTCCACAACGATCAGAGACGACTCCGTGCCGGGCTGGTTATCGATCACGGAGCCGCCGGCAGCGATCAGGAGCCGGGATCCGAAGGCCCTTGAGAGGCCGACCCGAACCGTTCGCTGTTGAAAACCATCCGCCACGATCGCCGTCGGCGTTACAACCAGCCGCCCCGGCAGATCGACATTGCTGACCGAGCCGGACACCGACAACTGGCCCAGGGAACCGATATTCAGTCCGAGACCGCCCGTGAAGGCCAGGGTCTCGACGTTCAATGCCGTGCTGGCACCGCGCCCGTTTTGCGCATCACTGCGACTGATGCCGGCATTGATCGACAGGGCGCGTCCCAGTTGGCAGCTTGCCGCAAACCCATAAACCAGCGACCGTTGCTGAAAGGCCCCGAACTGCGCTGCATCGTTGCGCAGGTTGAGGCTCTCGCGCAGCCCTGCGCCGATTTCGCCAGAACATCGCGACAACTCGAAATCAACACCGGCGGACACATTTGACCGATTCCCACCCCCGAAAAATCGGTTACCCAACACTATATCTCGACCGTAGCTGCCAGCGACGAACACACCAAGCCGGTTGCTGCCAAGACCATAATCCGCCGAAATGCGTGGCTGGATTCTGAAACCATCATCGGGAGTCAGGCGACGCGAGAGATTAGATTCGTATCGGCTGTTGAGTGACGTTGAAATTGACAGTCCCCGACCAGTGAAGCCGGCCACGCCCGGCACGCGGGCGTTGGATCGTACCGGATCATCATCGGTGTCGGTAGCGCCTTGCGGAACGGTTTGCGTATTGGGATTGATCTGGGCAGTCGCCGGCTCGATCGCGAACGCAGCAATCGACAGCACGGCAATCGACAGGGTGCCCATTTCGGGCAGCCCCCGCCACGCCATAGTCAGTGCTGTTCGCGCCATTGCCGTTGTAAATCCCTGTCCATCGTTTTTTGCCCAGCGCACCTTGATGGCTGGGCGTGTTTCGTAGCGCGCTGCTACACGCAGGCAGCAGAGCCGGCAACTACGCAAGCAGCGCCGGTCGGGCTTTTCGGACGTTTCACCGGAATAACGGCTGTTTTCGTTCTCGCTTCAGACGACACTTCGTGGCACAGGCACCGCGCAGACACCATTTGAGGTACCGCGAAACCGACCCTCGCGGTCACCGTGTCATAAACGGATTGTCATATGCAGGTTCTGAGGTGGTAATGATCTGGAAGCGCAAGATGCGGAGCGGGGCTGGCGACAGCGCGGCTGTGGGCGAAGACCTGCTTGCACCCGGTGACAACGAAGAAACCCGTACTCCCGAAGCCGCACCACCAGCCTTGGCCGACCAGGAACCGATGATCGACAGCGGTGAAGGGGCTGCGGCCGGCCGTGGCATCTGGCGCCAGACCGATATCGCAGAACCCGGCCCGATGTTGCCGCGCTTCATCGCCAGCGCTTCGGACGATGTGGAAAGCGACACCGCCAGTGTCCTTGCCCGCCGCCGGCTGGCCCTGCGCGATTCCCTTGGTGCGTCGCAACCGGTCATTTCGCGTGAGGCCTTTGCCGGCCGCCATGAAGCCATGTCGCAATTGATCAATGCGATCGAGGAACAGCGCGTCCACGTCGTCATTTATGGCGAGCGCGGCATCGGCAAGACGAGCCTGGCGCATGTGTTCACCCAGACCGCGCGTGAGGCGCGTTATCACGTCATTTATGCAAGCTGCGGCACGGCAGCGAATTTCCCCGACATGTTCCGCAGCGTGCTGGCCCATATCCCGCACATTTACCATTCGTCGGTTCTGCCCAATTCCAGCCAGGCCGAGCAGGGCGGCAATTTCGATACGATGCTGCCGGAGGGGGAATATGGTGCACGCGAACTGGCCGATGTGCTGGCTGGCGTGGTCGGCACCCGCGTCCTCGTCATCCTCGACGAATATGATCGCGTGATCGATGTCAATTTCCGCCGTGAAGTGGCCGAACTCATCAAGAACCTGTCTGATCGGGCCGCGCGCGTACAGTTGGTGATCACCGGCGTCGCACTGAACCTCGATGAGTTGATCGGCTATGCGCCGTCTATCCGCCGCAACATCGCCGGCCTGCCAATGCGGCCGATGACCGATGTTGAAGTGCGCGATCTGCTGCGTCTGGGTGAACGCGCGGCCGATATCCGCTTCACGAATGAGGCTGTGGCGCTGGTCACGCGCATGTCGGCAGGTTCACCCTATCTGGTGCGTCTGCTTGGCCATCAGGCCGGGCTGAATGCCATCAACGCGGGCCGTGACAAGGTGACGGAGGATGATGCCAGCGGCTCCATCGAGCGGGTCATCAGTGATTGGCAGGCCAGCCTGCCGCGGCGGGTGCAGGCGAATTTGTCCCGCGAGGAGGCCCGCACCCACTGGGATCTGCTGGTGGCGGCCGCGCGTGCCGGCAATTCCGCAGACGGCTGGTTCACGGTCGATGATGTCTACACGGAAATGGGCGGCGCACTGGCACCCTTGGCCATCGAGCGTGACCTGAAGCTGTTCGTCAACAACGTCGACCTGCTGGAACGCCGCGAAGGCCCTGGCGATCCGCACTTCCGCTTTGGTTATCCAGGGGTTGCCGCCTTGCTGATGATCTCGGCAGCGATGGGCCGCCTGTCGCTTTGATCTTGCACAACCGGGACAATGTGATGACCCCGTCACCGGCAGGCTCCGGCATCAGCGAAACGTCCGCGCAGTCCATGACGGCGCAGCTTTGGCCATCCGTTATGCGGGCGTTGATGTTGTTGCCATCGGTCCCACGTACTGTGCGCGCATTGCTGGCCGGGCGCAGCGACGCCCGCGCGACCTGGCAGGATCAGGCCTAGTGGCTGGCCCGTTGTTGCCACCGATGCTGGGGGTGGTGCTCGTCAATCATCGCGGTGCCGCCGCGACCATCGAGTGCCTCGAAAGCCTGCTGCGCTGCCCGTTGCAAATGAAGATCGTGGTGGTTGACCCCGGTTCTGCAGATGATTCTGCGGCCCGATTGCGGGACTGGGTGGCCGGACGCTGGCCACCGGTGGCCGAATCGCGCGAAATGCTGGCCTTTTCGACCCCGCCGATGGCCAAACCGATTGCCATGGCCGAAGTGCCCGCAAACGCAGTGGGCGCCGGCCCCATGGCACCGCTCAGCCTGATCGTTTCGCCTGAAGAACTCACGGTGACCGGCGCCAGCAACCTGGGGTTGCGCCATTTGCGCGCTGATCCGCGCCTGTCCACATTCTGGCTGCTCGCCAGCGACACGGTGGTCACACCCGAATCGCCGGCGGCCTTGCTGGCACGCATGCTGGCAACGCCGCGGGTCGGGATGTGCGGCACGGTGGTGCGCCATTATTGGGCGCCGGACCGGATGAAGGCGCTGAACGGCGCCAGCTTCACGCTGCTGCGCGGCGTCGTCAAATGGCTCGGTGGCGAAGAACCCGCCACCATCCGTTACAGCCCGCAGGATGTGGCCGACGCCACCGATTTCGTGGCGGGTGCCAGCATCGCGGTCAGCCGCGAATTCCTGGATGCCGTCGGCCCGATGGCGGACGGCTATGATGGGGAACTGGAAACCGCCGATTGGGCGTGGCGCAATCGGCGGCTTGGCGGTGACAGTTTCGAAATCGCGTTTGCGCATGGTGCCACCATTTTTCACAAGGGCGACGGCGCCCTTGATGCCGACGATCCTTTGCACCGGCTGTCGCCCGCAGCCGATCACCGCCGCACCCGGGCCCGACTGGCCTTCATCTGGCAGTTTTCCCGCCCACTGTGGCCGTGGCATTGGCTGCTGTGCTGGGGGTGGGTGTTGCGCCGGCTCGCCCGCCGCAAGCCACGCCACGCCGCCGCGATCGCCCGCGCGGCCTTTGGCCTGAAACCATGAAACACGTTCCAGCCGTAACTGGCGTTGGTGCCGGCGCCACCATGAATTTTACTGCATTGGTGGTTAAGAGGCGGCCATTGACTGTGGCAGCAGCAACGGCAAGAGACGAATCTGACGCCGGGCCGTCCGGCACTGCCGGGCGCCACCCGCATGAGGAGACTTTGGGATGATCAAGCAACGCGCATCGCTGTTGATGATGGCTGCAGCCGCTGCCTTGCTGGCCGGCTGCGACAAGGAAGCCGACAAGCCCGATGGCCAGGTCGTGGCCACGTTGGATGGCCGGGATGTAACGATTCACGAGGTAAACCAGGAGATTTCGGCGCTGGGCGCCCAGGCCCAGGGTGCGCCGCGCAAGCTGGTCGAAGCCGTCGGCCTGGCCCGCGTCATCGAGCGCAAGATGCTCGCCCAGGAAGCCCGTAACCGGAAGCTCGACCAGTCACCGCAATTCGTGCTCGCCAAGACCCGCAACGATGAAAATCTGCTGGTGCAGGCGTTGCAGGCCGAAGTATCGGGCAAGGTGCCGCAAACGCCGCGTGAGCAGGCGCAGAAATATGTCGAGGAAAACCCGGTGATTTTTGGTGATCGCCGCATCCTAACCCTCGATCAGATCCAGTTCCTGCAGCCGCCCAACTTCGGCGCGCTGCCGCTGAAGGACGCGCGCACGATGCAGGAGGTGGAGCGGGTGCTGCTCGATGCCAATATCGAATATCGCCGTGCGCCGCAGCAGCTCGATTCGCTGATCCTCGATCCGCGTCTCAGCACCGAGGTGATCCGCATGGCCAAGGGCCCCGATGGTGAGCCGTTCATGTTCACGGACCAGCCAGCGGGCGCCCCGGCACCAATCGTCTATGTCAACGTGGTCAGCAACATGAAGGTGGAGCCGTTTACGGGTGAACGCGCCATCGCCTATGCGCAACAGTTGATGCAGCGCCAGGAAATTGCCCGCCGCCTGCAGGCCGAGCTGACGCGCCTGCGTGAAGCGGCCAAGGGCAAGATCAAATATGGCAACGGCCTCGATACGCCGGAAAAGATCGCCGCGCAGCTCGACAAGCAGGCTGCAGATGCTGCCAAGGAGAAGGCCGCGCAGGATGCCCGCGCCAAGGCCGGCGGCGCGCCCGCAGCAGGCGCAGCGCGAGCGCCCGCAGCCCCGGCACCAGCCGCCAAGTGATCACCGGGCGGCGGGCAACTCCTGCTTTAACGACAATATAGGGCATCGCGCCAAGGGCGATCGGGCCCGGCTGCCTGATCATTGAAGGGGGAACGAACATGCGGCGTGGAATCATATTGGCAGGGGGTTCGGGAACGCGACTTTACCCACTGACCAAGCCGGTATCGAAGCAGTTGATGCCGGTCTATGACAAGCCGATGATCTATTATCCGCTGTCGGTGCTGATGATGGCCGGCGTGCGCGACATATTGATCATCACCACGCCCGGCGACGCGGCGGCCTTTCATGGCCTGCTGGGTGATGGCAGCGCCTGGGGCATCAATATCCAATACGCCCAGCAGCCGCGGCCCGAGGGCCTGGCGCAGGCCTATCATATCGGCGCGGACTTCGTGGGCAACGACCCGTCCGTGCTGATCCTGGGCGACAATATCTTCTATGGCCACGGCTTGCCCGAACTGCTGGCCAAGGCCGATGCGCGCGATCGTGGCGCGACAGTGTTCGGCTATTATGTGAAGGACGCGCGATCGTATGGCGTCGTGTCCTTCGATGAAAACGGCCGTGCCTTGACGATCGAGGAAAAGCCGGCCGAACCAAAGAGCAACTTCGCGGTCACTGGCCTCTATTTCTATGATGGCGATGCAGTGGCCATGGCGCGCGATCTGAAACCGTCCCCGCGCGGCGAACTGGAGATCACCGATCTCAACCGGCTCTATCTGGAGGCCGGCAAGCTCGATGTGGAATTGATGGGCCGCGGTTTCGCCTGGCTCGACACCGGCACCCACGGCTCACTGCTGGATGCGGCGCTCTATGTGCGCATCGTCGAGGAGCGTCAGGGCCTCAAAATCTGCTGCCCCGAGGAAATCGCCTGGCGCAAGGGCTTCATCAGCGCCGAGCAACTGGTGCGCATTGCCGAGCCGCTGCGCAAATCCGGCTATGGCGAGTATCTGCTCGAGCAGCTGGAGCATGGTCAATGAAGGTCATGGAGACCGCCCTGCCCGGCGTGCTGCTGATCGAACCGAAGGTGTTCGGCGACGCCCGCGGCTTTTTCCTGGAAAGCTGGAATGCGAGGCAGTTTGCCGCCGCCGGCCTGGATCTTGATTTCGTGCAGGACAATCACAGTCGCTCGGCACGCGGTGTGCTGCGCGGGCTGCATTACCAACTGGTCAATCCGCAAGGCAAATTGGTGCGGGTCACGCGCGGTGCCGTGTTTGATGTGGCGGTGGATATTCGCCGGTCTTCGCCGCATTTCGGCCAGTGGGTCGGCTATGAACTGTCCGACAGCAACCACCACATGCTCTATATCCCGCCGGGCTTTGCCCACGGCTTCGTGGTGCTGAGCGAGGTGGCGGATTTCGTCTACAAGTGCACCAGCCTGTATGATGCCGCCAGCGATCGCGGCATCCGCTGGGATGATCCGGCAATCGGCATCACCTGGCCCGACACCGGCGCCGAACCGCTGTTGTCGGGCAAGGACGCCGTTGCGCCACTGCTGACGGATGCGGAGATTTTTGCATGAGGGTTCTCGTTGCCGGCAGCGGCGGCCAGTTGGGCCGCGCACTCAGTGCCAGCGTACCGGACGGCGTTACACTGGTGGCGCCGCCGGAGGCCGAATTCGATATTTGCAACGCCGATCAGGTCGCTGCGGTGGTTGCCGCCGCCCGGCCTGATCTGGTCGTCAACGCCGCCGCCTGAACGGCGGTGGACAAGGCTGAAGCCGAAGAAGCGGCCGCGCTTGCCGTCAACGCCACGGCGGTGGGCCATTTGGCCAGCGCTGCTGCGGCGGCTGGCGCGCGCTTTGTGCAGGTGTCGACCGATTATGTGTTCGATGGTGAGGCCTGCCGGCCTTACGCGCCCGATACGGTGCCCGCCCCGGCCAGCGCCTACGGCCGCACCAAGCTGGCCGGCGAAGTCGCCGCGCAGACGCTGCACCCGGCACCGCTGATCATCCGCACCGCCTGGGTCTATGCGGCGGTTGGCAATAATTTCGTGCACACCATGCTGCGCCTGATGGCGACCCGCGATGAACTGCGCGTGGTCGGCGATCAGATCGGCAGCCCGACCCACGCGCCAAGCCTGGCCCGCGCCATCTGGGCGCTGCAGGGCCATAGCGGCATCTTTCATTGGACCGATGCCGGCGTTGCGAGCTGGCATGATTTTGCTGTGGCCATCCAGGACGAAGCGCTGGCGCTGGGCTTGCTCAGCCGCGCGGTGCCGGTGATCCCGATCCGAACCGAAGATTACCCCACCCCGGCACGCCGGCCGGCGTGGAGCGTGCTCGACAAGGCCAGCGCTTACGCGATCACCGGCCCGGCACGCCACTGGCGCCACGAACTGGTCGATTGCCTGAAGGAAATTGCGACATGACGAATTTGCTCGTCACGGGCGGCGCCGGCTTCATTGGTGCCAATTTCGTCCACTATTGGCAGCAGCAGCATGTCGATGATGGGATCATCGTGCTGGATGCGCTCACCTACGCCGGCAACCGCGCCAATCTGGACGGGCTGACCGGCGTGGAATTCGTGCATGGCGACATCCGCGATACCGCACTGGTCGAGCAGCTGCTGAACGATCACGCCATCGACACGATCGTGCACTTCGCAGCCGAAAGCCATGTCGATCGCTCGATCCATGGCCCGGCGGCGTTTGTCGATACCAATGTGCTCGGCACGCTCAGCTTGCTTACCGCCGCGCGCAGCGTGTGGCTGGCGGGCAGTGGCCGGCCGCACCGCTTCCACCATGTCTCGACCGATGAAGTCTATGGCACACTGGGGCCGAACGATCCGGCGTTCAGCGAGACGACGGCCTATGCCCCCAACAGCCCTTATTCCGCCAGCAAGGCGGCCAGCGACCATCTGGTGCGCGCCTGGCACCATACCTATGGCCTTGAAACGGTCACCAGCAATTGTTCGAACAATTATGGCCCGTACCAGTTTCCGGAAAAGCTGATCCCGCTGTTTCTGATCAATGCGCTGCACGGCCGGCCGCTGCCGATTTATGGCGATGGCCAGCAGATCCGTGACTGGCTGCATGTCGAGGATCATTGCCGCGGGATCGAGGCTTGCCTGACCCGCGGGCGGGTCGGCGAGACCTACAATATCGGCGGCGGCGCCGAGTTGCCCAATCTGACCGTGATCGACACCTTGTGTGCAGCGGTGGATGCGGCGTTTGCAGCCGATCCGGCGCTGGCGGGGCGCTTCCCGGATGCGCCGGCGGCCAAGGGCCTGCCCACCGACAGCCTGAAGACGTTCGTCACCGACCGCCCGGGCCATGATCGGCGCTATGCCATCGATGAGACCAAGGCGCGCGCCGAATTGGGCTATGCCCCTGCGCGCACATTCGAGCAGGGCTTTGCGGCAACGCTCGGCTGGTATCTGGCCAACGAAGGCTGGTGGCGGGCAATCATGGACGGCAGCTATCGCGACTGGGTGGCGACCAATTACGCCACCCGCGCCTGAGCGGCCTCAGCCGAGCGTGGAGCGCAGCATCCACGCGGTTTTTTCGTGGATCTGCATGCGCTGGGTGAGCAGATCGCAGGTCGGTTCATCATGGGCTTCGTCGGCCACCGGGAAGATGCTGCGCGCCGTGCGCACCACGGCGAGCTGATCTTCGGACAGGATGCGCACCATCTCGGACGCTTCCGGCACACCGGCGGCTTCCTTGATCGTCGCCAATTCGGCATAGGCCGAATAGCTGCCCGGTGCCGGTTCGCCCAGCGCGCGGATACGCTCGGCAATCATGTCCACCGCCAATGCCAGTTCAGTATATTGGCCTTCGAACATCAGATGCAGCGAATTGAACTGCTGGCCGGTAACATTCCAGTGGAAATTATGCGTTTTGAGATACAACGTATAGGTATCGGCGAGCAGACGCGACAGACCGGCTGCAATCGCGCGGCGACCATCATCGGGCATGCCCAGATCAATGCCGGCATCGGTTGGAATGAGTTTCTTCTTTGCCATGATAATGCTCCTTTGAAGGCGGATAGTACGAAATAAACGCCAACGGCGTCCATCGGGGATTTCCGATGGACGCCATCAGTTTTTTTGCAGCTGTTACCGGCAGACGACCCGATTGCGGTCCACGCTGTTGCCGAGCACGGCGCCCAGGCCACCGCCGATCAGGCTGCCAAGCAGCTTGGAGCCGCCTGGTGCGATGACATTGCCGAGCGCGCCGCCGGCGAGACCGCCGATGATCAGGCCGGTGGTGCCATCACTGCGCCGACAGTAATAGCGATTGTCGTAACCGCGAAAAATCTGATCGTTGCGGCCAAGATTGACCGGACGATAATTGTTGCCGGGGCGGTAGAATTGCTCGGCGTGCCAGCCCTGCTGACGCCAGCCATCCTGCTGCCAGCCGGGTCCCTTGCCAGGCCGACCGCCCTTGCCCCAACCGCGCTTGTCCCGGCGGCGATCATCATCCCAACCGCGACCGCGATCATCATCCCAACCGGCGCGATAGAGTTGAGCCCGGTCACGCTGGAACGCCCGCTCGGCGCGGGCCAGGTCGCGCCGGGCGTCCTGCACTTCGATCCAGCTACGCGCGACTTCGCGTCGGTCGTACCGGTCATCTCCGCCTGCCAAGGCCGGAGTCGCCACCAGCAGCGTCGCTATCATCATCATGCCCGTGCGTATCATCGCGGTTCTCCTCTTGGTGGTAGGGAGACCATAGTATGCAGCGCCTGTTGGAAGTCTGAATGGACTTGTTATCGCGGGTTCATCCAGGGGTTACAGCGCAGCAAGCGGCGTCTTGCTGTCGCGGCCGGGCACTTCGCGCACGAAGCGCGGCACGAGATAACCGGCGAGCATGGCCCGCAATTCGGCATCGATGGCACGGGCGCGGGGTTCGTCGACATCATAATGCGCAGCGCCAGCCACGGGATCGGTGAGGTGCATATAGTAAGGCAGCACGCCGCAAGCGAACAGCCGCCGGCAATGCGCGGCGATGGTGGCGGCGTCATCGTTGATGCCAGCCAGCAGGACCGATTGGTTGAGCAACGTCGCGCCCGCTGCACGCAGCCGGGCCATGGCAGCCGCAACGTCGGCAGACAGTTCGTGGGCGTGATTGCTGTGCAGCACGATCACGACGCTGAGCCGTGTGCTGGCAATCAGTTGCAGCAGCGCCTCGGTGACACGGGATGGGATCGCCACCAATGTGCGGCTGTGCAGGCGCAGGGTGGCTATGTGCGGGATGGCGGCAATGGCGGTGACGAGGGCGTCCAGCCGCGCGTCAGGCAGGCTGAGCGGGTCGCCACCCGACAGGATGACTTCCTCGATGGCCGGATCGGCGGCGATGGCCACCAGCGCCTCGGCTTCACGGGCGCGGGTGAGCATGGTGGCGCCATAATCGCTGTGGCGGCGGAAGCAATAACGGCAATGGATCGCGCAGGCACCGCTGGCGATCAGCAGCGCGCGGGAGCGATATTTGCGGAGCAGGCCGGGGGCAGCGCGATAATCGGCTTCCTCCAGCGGATCGGTGAGACGGCCGGGTTGCGGCCGGGCCTCCTGCCCCAGCGCCAGCACTTGCAGCAACAGCGGATCGGCCGGATCGCGCGGCCGGATTTGCGCCAGGAAATGCGGTGGTACCATCACCGGGAAATCGGGATCGGCAATCACGCCGGCCGGGAAATCGGCCGGCGTCAGCCCAAGGTGGGTGAGCAGGCCGGCGGTGCTGATCCGGGCGGCGCGTGCCTGTGCCTGCCAGTCATCGGGAACAGGCAAAAGGATCGTCATAAACTCGCCGGAAAAACGGCGGACGTGGTGGGCGCGACAGGGATTGAACCTGTGACCCCTGCCGTGTGAAAGCAGTGCTCTACCGCTGAGCTACGCGCCCCGACGTCCGCGGGTACACCCTGTCGGGAGCGGCGGATTAGGCGGTTTGGGGGAGACTGTAAAGCCCCCCCTCACCAGATTGATCAGTGCCGCACCGCCGGTTCGATGGCGCCGGCCGCCGGTGGCTGCACGGCCAACGCTTCGGCCTCGTTCCATTCGATGGCGACCAACGGCTTGGTCAACGCCAGCGCCAGCACTTCATCGACGTGGGACACCGGCACGATGGTCAACCCCTGCTTCACATTGTCGGGGATTTCGACCAGATCCTTCTCGTTCTCGGCCGGAATCAGCACGGTGGTGATGCCACCACGCAGGGCTGCCAGCAGCTTTTCCTTCAGGCCGCCAATCGGCAGCACGCGGCCACGCAATGTCACTTCGCCCGTCATCGCCACATCGGCCCGCACCGGCACGCCGGTCAGCGTCGAGATGATCGCTGTCACCATGGCGATGCCCGCTGACGGGCCATCCTTGGGCGTCGCGCCTTCCGGCACGTGGACGTGGATGTCCTTCTTCTCGAACAGGGTCGGGCGGATGCCATAAAGATGGGCGCCGGCGCGCACGAACGACAGTGCCGCCGAAATCGATTCGGTCATCACATCGCCGAGCTTGCCGGTCGTCTTGATCACGCCCTTGCCCGGCGCCGTCACCGCTTCGATGGTCAGCAGGTCGCCGCCCACTTCCGTCCAGGCGAGGCCCGTGACGGCGCCGATCTGGGCTTCCACATCAGCGAGGCCATAGCGGAACTTGCGCACACCGGCGAACTCGGCAAGGTTTTCGGCCGTCACCGTCACGCTGTCCGCTTTGCCTTCCAGGATGCGGCGCAGGGCCTTGCGGGCCAGCTTGGCAATCTCCCGCTCCAGCGTGCGAACACCGGCTTCCCGCGTGTAATAACGCATCAGGTCGCGCAGCGCACTTTCATCGACGCTGAACTCTTCCTTCTTCAGGCCATGGGCTTCGTACTGCTTCTCGATCAGGTGGCGCTGGGCGATTTCCACCTTCTCGTCTTCGGTATAGCCCGACAGGCTGATGATCTCCATGCGATCGAGCAGCGGCTGCGGCATGTTGTAACTGTTGGCCGTGGTGACGAACATCACGTCCGACAGGTCGTAATCGACCTCCAGATAATGGTCGCTGAACGCCTTGTTCTGTTCCGGATCGAGCACCTCAAGCAGCGCCGAGGCCGGATCGCCGCGGAAATCCTGGCCGAGCTTGTCGATTTCATCGAGCAGGAACAGTGGATTCGACGTGCCGGCCTTCTTCAGGCTCTGGATGATCTTGCCCGGCATCGAACCGATATAGGTGCGGCGATGGCCACGGATTTCGGCTTCATCGCGCACGCCGCCCAGGCTGATGCGGATGAATTCACGCCCCGTCGCCTTGGCGATGCTGCGACCCAGGCTGGTCTTTCCGACACCCGGCGGGCCGACGAGGCACAGGATCGGGCCTTTCAGCTTGTTTGTGCGCGCCTGCACGCCGAGATATTCGACGATGCGGTCCTTCACCTTCTCCAGGCCGAAATGGTCGCCATCCAGCACGGCCTGCGCCGCGATGATGTCCTTCTTGATCTTGGACTTCTTGCCCCACGGCAGGCCAAGCAGCGTGTCGAGATAATTGCGCACCACCGTGGCTTCGGCGGATTGCGGCGCCATCGCCTTGAATTTCTTCAGCTCGGCAATCGCCTTTTCGCGCGCATCCTTGGTCAGCTTGCCCTTGGCGATCCGCTCCTCGAACTCGGCGACTTCGTCTTTCTCGTCATCGCCTTCGCCCAGCTCGCGCTGAATCGCCTTCATCTGCTCGTTCAGATAATATTCGCGCTGGGTTTTTTCCATTTGCCGCTTCACGCGGTTGCGGATCTTCTTTTCGACCTGCAACACGCCCATCTCGCCTTCCATGAAGGCGAACAATTTCTCCAGCCGCGCCGCGACATCGGCTTCGGCGAGCAGGCCCTGCTTGTCGGCAATCTTCAGGCCGAGGTTGGCCGCAACCGTGTCGGCAAAGCGGCTGGCTTCCTCGATGGCAGCGATCTGGCCGGAGATTTCCGAGGCGATCTTGCGGTTCAACTTGATGAACTGTTCGAACTGGCCCTGCGCCGAACGCAGCAGCCCGGCGACTTCGGTTTCGCTGCGGATCACATCCTCCAGCTCGGCGATTTGAGCGACCAGATGCGGCCCGCTGGCGTCGAGATCGATCAACCTGGCGCGGCTCTGGCCTTCGACCAGCACCTTGACGGTGCCATCGGGCAGTTTCAGCAATTGCAGCACATTGGCCAGCGTGCCGACGTCATATAGTTCATCGGCGCCGGGATCTTCATCGCCGGGGTTCTTCTGGCTGAGCAGGAACACGGTGCGGCCGGCTTGCATCGCGGCTTCGAGCGCCGCCACGGATTTCTCGCGGCCGACAAACAGCGGCACGATCATCTGCGGGAACACCACGATGTCACGCAAGGGCAGCACAGGCAGGGTCTGGTTGGTCATGATCTCTCCGTTGGGCGGGCAATGGCCCGAACCCGTCTTGCCGTACTGATATGGGAAGCGCCCGCGGCGGGCGCAATGGCATAATCAGCGCAGCCCCATGCCGGGGATACTGCAAGAGCCGTGCCGAATGGGCCAGTGATTTTACGGTGTGTTTGTCGGCTCTGCCACCACACCAGCCGCCAGCAGCGCGGCAATGGCGGCATCATCATAGCCGATGGCGGCAAGAATCTGCCGGCTGTGCTGGCCCAGATGCGGCGCCGGGCCGGGGGTGGCCAAAGCTTCGCCAAAGCGCGCCGGCGGCCGTGCCTGGCGCACGCGGCCGACGCCGGAATCGTGATCGACCGTGATGCAAATGCCGTTGTGCTGCACCTGGTGGTCATCCGGCACGTCGGACAGAGCCACCACCGGGCCGCCGACCGCGCCTTCGCGCACGAAGCCGGCCATCAGTTCGGCCCGCGTGCGCGATGCGATTTCGGCAGCGACTTGCGGCGCCCATTCACGCTGATTCTGCTGGCGCCCGCCCAGCGACTGAAAGCGCGGATCGGTGGCCATATCGTCACGGTTCAGTGATCGGCACAGGGCAATGAACTCACTGGTTTGCAGCGCGCCGATCGCCACCTGGCCATCGGCAGCCTTCCACAGCCGCATCTGTGCGCCATATTCCGGGCTGCGCGGCGGCGCGTCATCCAGAAAGGCATGATTATACATGCCTTCCGGCCAGTTGAAGGCCACCGCCGCATCCAGCATGGCAACTTCGATCCGTTCGCCCGGCGCCCCTGCCCCGGCCAGCGCCCGGCGCAGCAAGGCGGCCGTGATGGCCTGCGCGGCGGTAAGCGCCGTCACCTTGTCTGCCACCAGGTGGCGGACAAGCCCGGGCGTGCCTTCCTTGTCGGTCTGGCTGGCGGCGATGCCGGATACGGCCTGGATCACCGGATCATAGACACGCACATTGCTGTAAGGCCCATCCGGGCCAAAGCCGGTGATGCTGCAATAGATCAGCCGCGGGTTGAGCAGCTGCAATCGCGCCCAATCCAGCCCCAGCCGCGCCAGCACACCGGGGCGGAAATTTTCAACCAGCACATCGGCAGTGCCGACCAGGCGTTCCAGAATCGCCAGCCCCTGCGGTGATTTCAGATCGAGGCACAGGCCCTGCTTGCCGCGGTTGACCGCGATGAACATGGACGACAGATCGGCCTTGCGCGGCCCCAGGGCGCGCACCGGATCGCCGCCGGGACTTTCGACCTTGATGACGTCAGCCCCCTGATCGGCCAGCATCTGGCAGGCCATCGGGCCTGACACGATCTGCGACAGATCTACGATGCGAATTCCGGCCAATGGTCCTGTCATTGGATGCCCTCAATCGTTGATGTCGATGTCGCGCGTGTCCTTCAGGAACAGCAGCATGACGATCAGGCCCATGGTGACCACCGCGATCGTGTACCACAGCCCGGCAAACACATCCCCTGTCGATACGACGATATATTGCGAGATGACCGGCAGGAACCCGCCGAAATAGCCGGTGCCGATATGGTAGGGCACCGACATCGAGGTGTAGCGCACCCGCGCCGGGAACATTTCCACCAGCAGCGCCGCAATGGGGGCATAGGTCCAGCCCGACAGCAGCCCGATCGCCATCACCGCGAGCAGCAATTGCCAGACGATGACCTGATCCGGATCGGCCTTTTCCGGCCAGCCGGCAGCGTTCAACGCATCATTCCACGCCGCCTTGTCGAAACCGGCCACCCGCGCGCCGCCGACATTCAGCGCCAGTTCCGGTGCTTCACGCTTGCTGTACGAAACCCCGCGCTTGGTCAGCCATTCCAGCGCCTGCCCGCAGGTCTGTTCCTGTTTCAGGAAGATGTTGTAATCGCAGGGCGGCAGTTCGACCATGGCCGGCGCCGTGGCCACGGCCTGCGCCAGCGCCGGATTGGCGCCGCGCGCCATCAGGTGAAAGATCGGGAACAGGAAGATCAACGTCAACACAAAGCCCGAGACCAGGATAGCCTTGCGGCCATATTTGTCGGACAAGGCACCGAAGATGACATAGGACGGCGCTGTCGCCAGCACCCCCGCCGCCAGATAGAGCAATGCATCGCGTTCCGGCAGGCGTGCCGTGTTCTGCAGGAAATACAGCGTGCCGAACTGGCTGGTGTAGAAAATCACCGTGAAGCCCGCCGAAATCGCCAGCGCCACCAGCAGCCGGCCCTTGTTGCCCGGCGCGGTCAGCGCATCCTTGAACGGGTTCTTCGATGTGGTGCCAGCCGCCTTCATCTTCTGAAACACCGGGCTTTCCGACAATTTCAGCCGCACCCACAAGGATATGGCCAGCAGGAAGATCGACACCAGGAACGGCACCCGCCAGCCCCAGGCGTTGAACTGTTCTTCCGGAATGATGGCGCGGGTGGACAGCACCACAGCCAGCGTCAGCATGAAGCCGCCGGCTGCCGCCGCCTGAATCCAGCTTGTATAGGCGCCGCGCTTGCCCTTGGGCGCATGTTCGGCGACGTAAATCGCCGCACCGCCATATTCGCCGCCCAGCGCCAGCCCCTGCAGCGTGCGCAGCACCAGCAGCAGGATCGGCGCCAAGATGCCGGCCTGTTCAAAGGTCGGCAGCAGGCCGATGCAGGCTGTCGCGCCGCCCATCATCGCGATGGTGATCAGGAACGTGTATTTACGCCCGACCCGATCGCCGAACCAGCCAAACAGGATCGCGCCCAAGGGCCGGAAGAAGAAGCCGATGGCAAAGGCGAACAAGCTGAACAGCAGTTCGGTGGTCGGGTTGCCGGTGGCAAAAAACAGCTTGCCGAGCAGGCTGGCGAGGATGCCGTAGAGGAAAAAATCATACCATTCGAACACGGTACCGAGCGAACTGGCGACAATCACCAACCGATCCCGTTTCGGATCGATCACGTCCTCAATCACTGCCGACCCTGCGCTCAAGTTCTGGCCTCCCCGCCGTTCCCCGGCTTTCCGCATAGCGGATGCGACGCCAGTTGCAACCGGGTGCGGCGGCAGGCAAGCCGGTGCCATGCGATACGATGCGATCATCATCGGTGGCGGCCACAATGGCCTGGTGACGGCCTGGTATCTGGCCCGCGCCGGCCAGAAGGTGCACATCTGCGAGGCGCGCGCCATCGTCGGCGGCGCCTGTGTCACCGAGGCATTCGCGCCGGGTTTCCGCAACAGCAGTGCCAGCTACACCGTGTCGCTGCTGCAGGAACGGGTGATGGCCGACATGCGCCTGGCCGATCATGGCCTGCGCATCGTGCCGCGGCCGCTTGGCAATTTCCTGCCACTGGCGGGCGATTATCTGAAAATTGGCGCCGGGCAGACGCAAGCCGAGGTGGCGCGCTTTTCCGCCCGCGATGCCGCCGCCCTGCCCGCCTATGAAGCGCGACTGGAACGGCTGGCCGACCAGTTGCGGCGCTTGGCGTTGATGATCCCACCGGGCCGCGGGTTGAAAGGGCTGGCGGCGCTGGCGGTGCAGGGCTGGCCGCTCACCGGGCTGGACGTGGCCGAGCAGCGCGATCTGCTGGCGCTGTTCACGCGGTCTGCCCGCGAATTTCTGGATGGCTGGTTTGAAAGTGACCCGATCAAGGCGGTACTTGGGTTCGACTCCATCGTCGGCCATTTCGCCAGTCCGGGCACGCCGGGATCGGCCTATGTGTTGCTGCACCATGTGTTCGGGCAGACGAACGGCGTGAAGGGCGCCTGGGGCCATGCCATCGGCGGCATGGGCGCGATCACCCAGGCCATGGCCAAGGCGTGTGCGGCGGCCGGCGTGTCCATCGGGCTGGAGCAGCCGGTGGCGAGCGTCAACATTGCCGGCGGTCGCGCTTGCGGTGTGACCTTGGCCGACGGCCGCGTGCTGGAGGCCAGGGTGGTGGCCAGCAATGTCGGCCCGGCGCTGCTGTTCGGGCGGCTGGTGGACCGGGCCGCCCTGCCCGCCGATTTTGCCCGCGCCATGGATGGCTACGCCACCGGATCGGGCACGTTCCGGATGAATGTCGCGCTGTCGAAATTGCCGGATTTTGCTGTGCTGCCGGGGCCGGGCGACCATCACGGCGCCGGCATCATCATGGCGCCATCGCTGGATTACATGGACCGCGCCTACACCGATGCCAAAGCCAACGGCTGGTCGCGCGCACCCATCGTGGAAATGCTGATCCCCTCCACGCTCGACGACACGCTGGCGCCGCCGGGCGCCCATGTCGCCAGCCTGTTCTGCCAGCAGTTCGCGCCGATATTGCCTGATGGCCAAAGCTGGGACGCTGTGCGTGAAACCGTCGCCGATCTGATCATCGACACGGTCACCGCCCATGCCCCCAATTTCAAGGCCAGCATCATCGCCCGGCAAATCCACTCGCCGCTCGATCTCGAACGCAAGTTCGGCCTGGTTGGCGGTGACATTTTCCACGGCCGCATGAGCCTCGATCAACTCTGGGCCGCGCGCCCGGTACTGGGGCACGGCGATCACCGCATGCCGATCCCCGGCCTCTATCTGTGCGGCAGCGGCGCGCATCCCGGCGGCGGCGTCACCGGCGCGCCCGGCCACAATGCGGCGCGGGCGATCCTGCGCGATCGACGCTTTGCACGCTTGCGGGTGTAGGGCAGGCCTCAACAAATGCCGCCGGAACGCCTACCTTGCGGCGATGACGAATCTGCACCCCACCATCGCCTGCGTGACCGCACGCATCATCGAACGCAGCCGCACCAGCCGCCGCCGCTATCTGGATCTGATCGACAGCCAGCGCGACGCCGGGATGAACCGGACCAACCTGTCCTGCTCCAACCTCGCCCACGGCTTTGCGGCAGCGCTTGATGACAAGGGCGTCATCAAGGCCGGCGCCCGCGTGAATATCGGCATCGTCACGGCGTTCAACGACATGCTGTCGGCCCATCAGCCCTATGGCCAATATCCGCCGCAACTGAAATTGTTCGCCCGCGAAGTCGGCGCCACCGCGCAGGTGGCCGGCGGCGTGCCGGCGATGTGCGACGGTGTCACCCAGGGCCAGGTCGGCATGGAATTGTCGTTGTTCAGCCGCGATGCGATCGCGCTGGCCACGGCGGTCGCGCTGTCGCACGGCATGTTCGAGGCGGTTGCCCTGCTCGGCATCTGCGACAAGATCGTGCCGGGCCAGTTGATTGGTGCGCTGCGGTTCGGCCACCTGCCGATGCTGTTCGTGCCGGGCGGGCCGATGCCAACCGGCTTGCCCAACAAGGAGAAACAGCGCATCCGCCAGCTCGCTGCCGAAGGCAAGGCCAGCAAGGCCGAACTGCTGGAGGCCGAAAGCGCCAGCTATCACAGCCCCGGCACCTGCACATTCTATGGCACCGCCAACAGCAACCAGATGATGATGGAGGTGATGGGCCTGCATGTGCCGGGCGCCGCCTTCGTCAATCCCGGCACGGGATTGCGCACCGCGCTCAATCGCGCGGCGATGCACCGGCTCGCGGCGCTGGGCGCATCCGGCGAGCGCGCGCTGGGCGTGTGTGTGGATGAACGCGCCATCGTCAATGCCATCGTCGGCCTGCTGGCGACGGGCGGGTCGACCAACCACGCCATCCATCTGCCGGCCATCGCTCGCGCCGCCGGCATCGCCATCGACTGGCAGGATTTCGACGAATTATCGGCCGCGGTGCCGTTGATCGCGCGCGTCTATCCGGGCGGGGCGGCAGATGTGAACCAGTTTCACGCGGCCGGCGGCATCGGCTTCACGATCCGCACATTGATCGAGGCCGGGCTGTTGCACGGCGAGATCCCGACCGTTGGCGGCGAGACGCTGGCTGACTATGCCCGCGAGCCGGTGCTGGATGGCGACGCGCTGGCCTGGCAGGACGTGCCGGCCAGTCGTGACGAGACGATCCTGCGGCCTGTGAGCGATCCGTTCCGCCCCGATGGCGGCATGCGGCTGGTGCAGGGCAATTTGGGGCGCGCCATCTTCAAGACCAGCGCGGTGGAGGAATCGCGCTGGACAGTCGAGGCGCCGGCGCGGGTGTTTGACGATCAGGACAGCGTGCTGGCCGCCTTCAAGGCTGGCGAACTTGATCGTGACGTGGTGGTGGTGGTGCGCGGCCAGGGTCCGCAAGCCAATGGCATGCCGGAACTGCACAAGCTGACGCCGGCACTGGGCGTGTTGCAGGATCGCGGGTTCAAGGTGGCGTTGGTGACGGATGGCCGCATGTCCGGCGCCTCGGGCAAGGTGCCAGCCGCCATCCATCTGGTGCCGGAGGCCATGGCCGGCGGACCGATCGCGCGGCTGCGCGACGGCGATGTGGTGCGGCTGTGTGCGCGCGATGGCGCGCTGGCGGTTCTGGTGGATGCGGCCGAGTTCGCGAACAGGCCGGCAGCGGTGATCGCACCGGCGGGGGACGGCACGGCACGTGAACTGTTCGCGTTTTTCCGTGCTGGCAGCGATGATGCAGAGGCAGGCGCTTCTGCCATGCTGGCGGCGGCGGGGTTGTAGGACGCAAGCCCCACTCCCAAAACGAAAACGGCCGGGGCGTCGCCGCCCCGGCCGTTCATCCAGCGGGAAAGAAACTTACTTGGCCTGCGCCAGATAGGCGGTCATGCGCTTGGTGGCCAGCGGCGGCAGCTTCACGGCCTTGGCTTCAGCCAGATTGGCCGACGGACCGTTGCCGGCCTGCACCACGGCGACCATGCCCATCGAGGCATGCGGCAGGCACTTGATGCCATAGATGCCGGGCTTGCCGACCTTCAGCACGAATTCCTTGCCCATCGCGCCCTTCTGCTCGGCTTCGCCAGCCGGCAGCATGCCCGGGATCGTCTGGGCATTGTGGCCCGGATTGGTGGCCAGGAACTTCACGGTGTCGCCCGGCGCAGCCTTGATGAAGGCCGGTTCGAACACCATGGCGCCTTCGGCACCCTTGTTCAGCATCTTGACCGTGATTTCCTTGGCGGCGGCCGGAGCAGCGATCACCATGGCGGCAGCAACAAAACCCAGAATCTTCACATCAAATCCCCTTGGTTCGGCGGCCAATTGAAAGGGCAACGCCAGTCTTGTCCAACACGCCGCGCCCAACATGAACGAGCGACGGCGCGGTCTTACGCGTGCTGCGGTTATTGCTCAAGAGGGAGACGATTGTGACACGTTGTCCATGTTCCCTTCTGTGCCAGTCCCGCAGTCAAGCGGGTGAATGCCACCACACAGCTTGCACGAAGCTGAACGGTTACAGGCTGGCAACAATCCCGACAGCCGGATCGATCTGCCCATGCACCAGGCGTGCCCAGGCCGCCGCGACATGATCGGCGTCGGTCACCCGTTCCACCTGCAACCAACCAAGCGTGTCGGCAAAGCCGGCCCAGGCCGCGTTCAACTTCGCTTCGTAACCAGCCTGGCCCCATTGTGCGACCCGTTCCTGACCGACCGTCGGCGCAAAGAATAGTTTCGGCACCGGGCCAGGCAATTTGGCGGCATTGGGCTGCTGCCAGTGGGTGTCGCCCACGATATGGCTTTCGGTCAGGCGGTCGGCCAACAAAGTGTGCACGTCGGTCCGCACGCCGCCATGGCCGGCAAAATCGACATAGGCGATGGCATCGCCAGGCACGCTGCTGATGTCATCATAGCTGAAGACCTCATCATAATAGCCGGTGCCAAGGCAAAAGGCGCGGTTGCTGGCCGACGTCAGGCCGACCACACGCTGGCGTCCCTTAGCGGCCTGGGCGACCCCAAGCGCGGTTTTGGACGACGCCGACGACAAGAGCAGCGTATCGACCGGCCGGGTGGCCAGCAGGCAATCAATCAGAAAGCTGGTGGCATAAAGCGGCCGGAACAGACACTGCAAGGCCTCATCGCCCCACGCCGGGCTGGCCGGGCTGTAGCGGTTGTAGATCGGCGGCAGGCCGGTGCGATGCGGCGCGCCGTCGGTAAAGCCATGGGCCGACATCTGCACGGGCGTGAGCACGGCTTCGCTTGCCATCGGCCAATAGCCGAACCAGCGGCTGCCCACCGCGATGCCATCGGCCTGGCTTTCCACAGCGCGGCCAAAGCCCCACACCGGCACGATGCCGTGCCCCTCGGGGGCCGGGAAGAAGCGCCAGTAACCGAAATCCTCGCCATGCACGGCGTAGGTGACATTGTTGGCGGTCAGCGCGAAATGCTCGATCACGAAGCGCGCCTCGCCAGCGTCGATCGGGCCGGGGTCGGGCAACGCGATGGTATCGGCAAGCGCACCGATGCGGGCGGCAAGTATCGTCATTTTCGGTCCTTACAGATCGGCAAACAACTGCTTGCGCGGCCCCAGATAGCCGAACAGATAGGCGGCCACCTTGCGCATCTGGATCTCCTCCGAACCTTCGGTGATGCGATAGCGGCGGTGGTGGCGATAGATATGCTCGAACGGCTTGTGCCGGCTGTAGCCGATGCCGCCGTGCACCTGCATGGCCCGGTCGGCTGCTTCACACACCAGCCGGTTCGCCCAATAATTGCACATGCTGATCTTGTCAGACAATTGGCTCTCGATGGCTTCGTGCGGCATGTGATCCATGTCCCACGCCGTCTTGTAGATCATCAGCCGCAGCATTTCGCACTGGGTCGCCAGTTCCACCAGCGGGAACTGGATGGCCTGGTTCTTCGACAGTGCCTCACCAAATGGCTTGCGCGTCCGGGCATAGCGCACGCTTTCCTCCACGCAGAAGGTGGCGGCGCCCAGCGATGATGCCGCCTGGCGAATGCGGTTCTGGTGGACGAAGCTCTGCGCCAGCGAAAGTCCCTGGTCAGGAAGTCCAAGCCGCGTGTCGTCCGGCACCCAGACATTGGTGAAGCTGACGCGCGGGTGATCGGTGGGCATGTTGAACGTCCACAGATATTCCTCGATCTTCAGCCCTGGCGTGGTGGTCGGCACCAGGAAACAACTGATGCCACGCGCCGCGCCATTGTTGCCACTGGTGCGGCAGAAGGTGGCGCAATGGGTGGCGACATGCATGCCGGTCGTCCACATCTTCTCGCCATTGATCAGCCAGCCATCCACGCCATCACGGGTTTCCGGCACGGCGCGGGTTTCCATGTGGGTGGCGTCCGATCCGTGGTCAGGCTCGGTCAGGCCAAAGGCGGTGATGCGCTGCCGCGCAAAGCCGCCCAGGATGAACTCCTCCTGCTGGGCCGGCGTGCCAAAGGCTTCGAACATGGCAACGAACGGGAAATTGCCGACGATCGAATGTTCATTCTGCAGATCATTATGCAGCCCCAGGCCCTTTGCAGCGAAATGATCGCGGATCACCGCCATCCACAAATTGCTGCCATCCTTGCCGCCATATTTCTTCGGCGCCGAAAAACGCCAATGCCCGGCCTTGTCGGCGCGGATCGTGGCTTCACGCAGCAGCAATTCCCATTCATGGCGCGGCAGGCCGCCATTTTCGAAATCGGTGCGCGCCCATTCGCGGCGATGATCGAAAAAGCGAATATTGTCGTCCTGGTTCTCCAGCGGCTTGATCTCGGCCGCGATGAACCCATCCAGCTCGGCCAGATAGGCCTTCAGATCTTCGGGCAGTGAAAAATCCATTGGCTTGTCCTCCGATTGCGCGGCTGCACTGTGGGCCCCGGCACCGGCATGCAAAACTGGCGTATTGGGAAGGATCGGCCAGCCGGCCCTTTGCGCCGGACGGCCTGTCCTACAACCATATTTTCGCGGTAAAGGCAGCCTCATGACCGCTTCAGTGCCTTGGCCGCTGCACCGACCGGGTCCGGCATCCGCCGGATATTTCAATGTAATCAAGCGCCAATCCCGCCGGATTCGGCAAATGTGTCAAAACTCGAACCCCCTTGCACCACGCCGCCACCTCGGCGACCATGGCCGCAAGGGGAACCAGCCATGATCATGGACACCAGCCGCCGCAGCGTCATCACCGCCGCCATGGCCGCCCCGCTGTGGGCCGGTTGGGCCGCCCGCGCCGCTGCGCAGGAACGCGATGCCGATACGATCCTCTACAATGGCCGGCTGATCACCATGGACGATTCCAGGCCGCGCGCCGCCGCCATGGCGATCAAGGCCGGGCGCATCATGGCGGTGGGCGATGACAGCGTGCGCGGCCTGGCGGGAAAGGCCACACGGCTGGTCGATCTGAAAGGCGCCTGCGTGGTGCCCGGCTTCATCGATTGCCATAATCACGCCCGCGGCGAGGTGCTGCTGTATGATGTGCTGGTCGGCAATCCGTTCGAGGTGGAGTTCGTCACCATTGCCTCGATCATCGAGAAATTGCGCGCCCGCGCCGCGCAGACCCCGCCCGGCCATTGGGTGGAAGGCTATTTCCACGATGACACCAAACTGAAGGACGGCCGCAGCCTGACCATCGATGATCTCGATCAGGTGAGCAAGGATCACCCGGTTGCCGTGCATCACCGCGGCGGCCACACCGATTTCTACAACAGCAAGGCGTTTGCGCTGGCCGGCATCACGGCAGCGGCGACCAACCCGCCGGGCGGCACCTTCGATCGCTTCCCGGACGGCCGCCTGAATGGCCGCGTGACCGATACCGCGATGCGCGTCGTCCGCAGCGCCGGCCCGGCCACGACCATCGCTGCCGCCGACCGCGCGCAGCGGGCGCGGGCCGGCATCGCCCATATCTCCGAATCCTTCGTGCGCTATGGCCTGACCGGCGTGCATCACCAGGGCGGCGATCTGGCGGCCATCCAGGATGTGCGCGCCGCCGGCAATCTCAAGCACCGGGTCAGCTATGAAGCGCAAGGCGCGTTTGTCGATCAGATGATCGCGGCGGGCCTGAAAACCGGCTTTGGCGATGATTGGGTGCGACTGGGCGCCACCGCCGAACACACCGCCGATGGCAGTTTTTCGGAACGCACCATGGCGCTTTCGACGCCCTATGAAGGCAGCAACCCGCCCTACAGCGGCAACATCACCGAGCCGCAGGATGTACTTGATGCCTGGGTGGACAAGGTGGTCGCCGCCGGCATCCAGCCCAATTGCCATGCCAACGGCGATGTCGCGATCGCCATGGTGCTCAGTGCGTTCGAAAAGGCCGTTGCCCGGCACAAGCCCCGCGATTTGCGGCCCAAGATCACCCATTGCACGCTGGTGAACCCGGATATCCTGAAACGCATGGCGGCGCTGGGCGCGGTGCCGGCGGGCTTTACGACCTATAATTATTACAACAGCGACAAGTTCAAATATTATGGCGAGGCGCGGATGCGCTGGTCGATGGCCTATCGCAGCTTCATCGATTCCGGCATCAAGGCCTGCGCCGGCAGCGATTTTTCGCCCGGCCCGTTCGCGCCGATGATGGGCATTCAGGGCATGGTGACCCGCACCGGCTGGAACGGCGAAACCTGGGGCGCCAACCAACAGGTGAGCGTGATGGAGGCGATCCGCATCAACACGCTGAACGGCGCCTGGGCAGCGAAGGAGGAGGCGATCAAGGGCAGCCTGACCGCCGGCAAATTGGCGGATTATGTCGTGCTGGCCGATGATCCAACCACAATCGCGGCTGACAGGATCAAGGATATCAATATCGTCGAAACCGTCGTGGATGGCCGCAGCCAGTATCGCGCCTGAGCCTCAGCGCACGATGCGCGAGGCTGCCGCCGTCGCGCCAAAGGCACAAAGCGCGGTGCCGGGCAATGTCGCGGAGGTGTTGAGCCGGTTGTTGTAGGTCGCGGTGCCGCCCAAATTGATGCGATTTGGCGGCACCGTCGGGCTGGACGATTGCACGCGAAAAACGATGTTCGTCGCATTTTGGCCCGGCAACGCCGGGTTCAATTGCACATTGGGGACCACAACCCAGAATTGGCCGGCAGCCGGAGCGGTGAATTCGAATGTGCCGGCATGCTGCGACGGCGACGTGATGCGGATGGTGATGGTCGTGACACCGGGGTTCCAGTTGTCGACGCGGACAATCGGATTGCCATCAGGGGTCGCCCAATAGCAAGTGCCGGTGTGACCCGAACCGGCCGAACAGGGGTTGCCCATGGTCACGACGGCCGTGCGCCCCGGAATATTGTTGCTGATCAACGACAAGGACGGATGCGACGGGCACAGGGCCGTCGCCGATGCCGACAGATCGATGCTGTTCATGCCAAGAATGCTGCCGAACACCAACCGGTGGGCATTCCCGTTTGCATCGGCCAGCCGGGTGGTGATGCGCACGGCGTTGCGGTTGCTGGTGCCCGCAGTGAAAGCCCCGGTGGTGGCATTCCAGGTGCCGCCCTGCACGTCGCTGCCAGCCAGCACCGTTCCATAACTGTCTGCCGGCAGATTGAGTCCGGCCACGCGCTGCGCTTCCACTGTGGGGTCGCTGCCGGGATCGAGCTTTCGCGCGCCGGCGGCAGCGGCGGCATCGGCCGCAACTTGCAGTTGCGCTTGCGCCAACCGGATTGACGCGCCGTCGACCGCAAAGCCGACGCCGGCGGTGAGAACCGGCAAGGCCAGGGCAAAGATCGGCGCAATGCTGCCGGCCTTGCCGCTGATGAACTGGCGGAAAGGGCTCATCATGCTTCCTTGACCATGGTGACAACCACCGAAACATTGTCCGGCATGGGTGCCAGCGGCAAGACTGTGGCGCGCTGCGAAGAAAATCTCAGTCTGGCAGTCACGTCTCCGCCGACAACGGCATCGATGGCTTCAGCATCGATGCCATTGCCCCCCGACGCGCCACAATCATCGTTGCCGCCACTGCCATTGCCATTGCCATTCCCGTTGCCGTTGCCATTCCCATTTCCGTTACCTGCCCCGCAGCCGCCCGGGCCATAGCCGCCGGTATCGGCGGAATCGCCATTGCCCTTGCCGCAATCGCGGTCGCCGTCATCGTCGCCTGGTGAAGCACTTGGCTGGGCTGTCACCCAGGGCGGCAAGGCTGCGATCATCATTGCTTCGGCGCCGGCTTCGTCGACACGGCCCACCGCCAGCGCTCTGGCGGCGTTGCGTGCGCCATTCAACGCCACGTTCCAAGTATAAAACAGCACGCCGTACTGCAGCGTGCCGCACATCATCAACAAGAACACCGGCAAAATCAGCGCGAACTCGAACGCTGCCGACGCGCGGCGGTCGCCTACCACGGTCCAGCCGGCTCTTAAGCTACGCAACTTGCTACGCATGGCGGAAACCGCAACCTTTCTGTAACGCCATTGACAGCGACCAGTGGCCGGGAGCCCGGCGAGTCGGGGATAGCTGAAATAGTTTTACAAAAGGTTCCGTTTATTTGACAGTTCACGTGCCAGCACTTGCATGAGATCACGAATTGAGCGTGACTACTCACGACGGCAAATGGAGACGAAATGACTGCTCTGATTACCATCCGCCCGGCACGCGCCAGTGAAGTGGCTGCGCTCGAGATATTGATAGCCGCATCGGCCCGCGCGCTGAGTCAGGGCTTTTATTCGCCCGCGCAAACCGAGGCGGCCATTGCGCATGTATTTGGTGTGGATAGCGAATTGGTAGCCGATGGCACCTACCTCGTTGCTGAAGGCACGGATGGCATCGCCGGCTGTGGCGGCTGGAGCCGACGCGCCACGCTGTTCGGCGGTGATCGTTATGCGGGACGCCAATCGGGTCTGCTCGACCAGGCCGTTGATGCGGCCAAGGTGCGCGCCTTTTTCGTGGCGCCACACGCGGCGCGGCGCGGCGTTGGCGCAGCGTTGCTGCAGGCGTGCGAAACTGCCGCGGCGGCGGCGGGCTTTGCCCGGACCGAGTTGATGGCCACACTGCCGGGGGTGCCGTTCTATGCGGCGCATGGCTATCACGCTGCGCCCACGGTCACGCTTGATTGCGGCAACATCGACGTGCCGTTCGTGCCGATGCACAAACCACTTTTGCTGCGCTGAGTGACGGTTTGACGCACAGACTATTGCGCGAACGCCGCGCCTGACACCTGTTACATTACGGCAACAGGCCAGCCGACAATTTTGCCGGTGCACAAATAGCGTATGTCGTGAAGCGACGGTTGAACGCTTGAAGAGGCAAGCCACAGTCTGGTGCAGGCTTTGGCGGCTGGGTGTGTTGCGTGAAATTCGGCGAATATTGCCAGCGGATGGGCTGCGTGCGTGCAGCCTGAGGCGGTCGGATTGGCTGGAGCGGATGCACCACGGCTTGAGGATCAATCGGCAAGCGAATTTGGAAACCAGGGGACTGACATGATGCAAAACAAAAAAATGGCCCGGACGGGCGACTTCAAGTTGGCTACCTCCGTGCTGGCCATGATGCTGGCTGGCATGGCCGTTCCGGCACTGGCCGCGCAAGCGGATGCCGATGATCAGTCGACCACGGCTGTCGCTGACGAAAACAAGGAAGATTCGACGATCATCGTCACCGGTACCCGCCGGACCGACCGCACCGTCGCCGAAAGCGCCGTGCCGATCGACGTGTTCACCGCCGACGATTTCAAGGCGCAACCCGCGCCGCAGTTGCAGACGATCCTGCAAACGCTGGTTCCGTCCTTCAACCAGCAGCGCAACCTGCTCGGCGACGCTTCGGCCTTCGTGCGTCCGCCGACCCTGCGCGGCCTGCCGGCCGACCAGATCCTGGTGCTGATCAACGGCAAGCGCATGCACCGCTCCGCGCTGGTGCAGGTCGCCGGTGGCGCGCTGAACGCCGGCGCCCAGGGCGCCGATCTTTCGCAGATTTCCAGCCCCGCCGTTGGCCGCATCGAAGTGCTGCGTGACGGTGCCGCCGCGCAATATGGTTCGGATGCCATCGCCGGCGTGATCAACATCGGCCTGCGCCGTGACACCGGTCTTGAATTGACGGCACGCTATGGCCAGTCCTACCGCGGCGACGGCCAGGACACGCAGCTTTCCGCCTTCTACGGCACCAAGCTGGGTGATGATGGCGGGTTCCTGAACGTCACCGGCGAATTCATTGATCAGAACGTGTTTGATCGTTCCGTGAACCGTCCGGCGATCGCGCCGCTGGCGGCGCTGGGCATCACGCCCGATCAGCCGACCGGCAACCGGCTGGGCGGCCCGGAAAACCGCGCCTACCGTGCCACCATCAATACCGAAATCCCGGCCGGTGACGTGACCTTCTATGCCTTTGCCAACTATGGCTGGCAGCGGCAGGGCAATGATTTCAACTATCGTGCCCCCGTCACCACCACCCACGATCCGATCGCGGGCCGTCCGGGTACGACTACCACTAGTCGCGCCATCCCGCCGGTGTTCCTGGATCGCATCGGCTTCGATGCGCAGGGGCGTCCGCAATGGGACGTGAACGGCGCCACCTTCAATCTGTTCAACGACACCCGCTTCCCGACGTTCGGCAACGGCTTCATCCCGTTCTTCGAAGCCACCAACGAAGACATCGGCATCGTCGGTGGTTTGAAGGGCGCGGAATTCGGCATCAAATATGATGTCTCCATGATGTATGGCACCAACCAGATCCGTTATTTCATGAGCGACACGGTGAACGCCTCGCTGGGCCCGGCCACGCCGACCAGCTTCTACATGGGCAAGTTCGTGCAGCGCGAATTCAACCTGAATGCCGATTTCAGCACTGAAGCCGAAATCGGTTTTGCCAAGCCGCTGTTCATTGCCTGGGGTTTTGAAGCTCGCCGCGAAGCCTTCGAAGTCGGCCTTGGCGACCGCGCGTCGTGGGAGGTCGGCCCGTTTGCCTCGCAGCGGCTGTTCCAGTGTACGCTCGCCGGCGCGCCCGTGCGCTGCGGAACCCCGGGCGCATCCGATCCGGCGTTCGTGCGCAACCAAACCGTGCTGCCCGGCTCCAACGGCTTCCAGGGCTTTGGCCCGGCATCGGTGACCGAAGGCGGCCGCAACAACTATTCGGCCTATCTCGATTTCGAAGCCACACCGGTGGAGGGCTTTGATGTCGGCGTTGCCGCGCGTTACGATTATTTCAACGACTTCGGCGACACGTTCAACGGCAAGATCAGTGCGCGCTATGCGTTCAACGAAGCAATCGCCATCCGCGGCGCCGCATCGACCGGCTTCCGCGCGCCGACCCCCGGTCAGCAGTTCACCCAGAACCTGACCACAGGTTTCCCGTTCGGCTCGACGGCGCCCTTGGGCGTGCAGACCGCACGGCCGGACAGCCCGATCGGCCAATTCTACCTTGCCCAGCCGCTGTCGCCGGAAAAGTCGACCAGCTTCTCGGGCGGCCTGGTCTTGCAGCCGGGTGGCGGCTTCAACGTCACCCTGGATTATTACAACGTCAGCGTGCGTGACCGCATCGGCATTTCGGGGCTGATCAACCCGAACATCGTCAATGCCAATGGCCAGACCGACGCACAGTTCCTGTTGTCGCAAGGCATTGCCGAAGCGGCGGAATTGGGTGCGGTGCGTTACTTCACCAACGCCTTCGACACCCGCACGCAGGGTGTCGATCTGGTGATCCAGCACAAGGCAGACACCGGCATCGGTCGTTTCAACACCAGCCTCGCGGTCAACTACAACCGCACCAAGGTGACTGACCGCACGGTGATCAACGGCACGCTGGCCAGCGGGCGGGTGCTCAACAACTTCCGGCCGGTTGACGATGTTCGTGTTGGCAACATCGAAGGCGGCGTGCCGCGCTGGCGCGGGGTGCTGTCCACCAACTATCGCAACGGGATCTTCGATGCGACGGGGCGGGTGAACTATTTCGGCAGCTTCACCAGCTTCTTCGATCCGATCACCGGCGGGATTGGTCCGACGCCGAGCGTGGGGGTAAACACGCTGGCCGAAGCCCAGGCCCTCTATCCCAACCCCTTCTCCAGGCGGTTTGGCGCTTAGGCCAGCATCGACCTTGAAGTGGGTGTGACCTTCCAGGAGCGCTTCCGCATCGCGGTGGGTGCGCAGAACCTGCTGGGCACCTTCCCGGCCCGTGAAACCCGCAACATCTTCCCGGCGACGGGCGGCGCGGCCAACGGTTCGATCTACAACGATTTTGCACCGATTGGTCAGTTGGGCGGCTTCTGGTACCTGCGCGGTTCGGCTCGCTTCTAACCACGCCAGGGCAGCATTATCGCTTGCCAAGCACGGGCGGCAGGGCAATCCTGCCGCCCGTTGCCGTTTCAACCAACCGGAGGATCACCCCATGAAATATTTCACCCTCGCTGCGGCCGGTCTGGCCCTGGCGTTGACCGCGCCCGCCGCTGCCCAGAATGTCGAGAAGATCGGCCCGCCCGGCGGCCGCATCCTCACCGCTGCCAAGGTGAAGGCCACTGCCGAAACCCTGTATCTGTCGGGCACGCTGGCATCGCCGACCACGGAAGGCGGCAAGGAATATGGTGACACCAAGACCCAGACCATCTCCACGCTGAAGAACATCAAGGCGCGACTGGAAGCCGCCGGTTACACGATGAAGGATATCGTGCGGATGGACGCCTATCTGGTGGCGGCGCCCGGCATGGACGGCAAGATGGACTTCGCCGGCTTCAACGCCGGCTTTGCCGAGTTCTTCGGCACCGCCGAAAACCCGACCACCGTCACCCGCACCACCATGCAAATCGCCGCGCTGGCCGGCCCGCAGTTCCTGGTCGAATTGACGGTAATCGCCGCCAAATAAGCAACAACCAACGGGGCTGCCGGCACCACCGGCGGCCCCGTTTCGTTACAGCAGCACGCGTTCCGGCTGGGGCAGTTCGGCCAGCACGGTATCGGCATCGATGCGCATCAACGGCTTGATATGGCCATCGCGCAGATCATACACCCAGCCGTGCAGCGTCAATGGCTTGCCGGCTGCAAAGGCCGACTGCACCGGTTCCGTGCCGGCCAGATGCAGCAACTGGTCGCGCACATTGACCTCCACGAGCCGGTTGACCCGCTCTTCACCCGGCGGCAGCGCCTCGATTTCGGCGCGGTGATCGTTCAGCACCTGATAGGCATGGTCCAGCCAATCGGCGATCGGGCCTTCCACCGTGCCATCCAGCGCGGCCTGGATCCCGCCACAGCCATAATGGCCACAGATCACCACATGGGCGATTTCCAGCACGTTCACCGCATAATGCAGCACGGCCATCAGGTTGCGATCGGTGGGATAGACCAGATTGGCGATATTGCGGTGCACGAACAGGCCGCCGGGCAGCGCCTGGGTCATCTGGTCCGGCGCCACCCGGCTGTCGGAACAGCCGATCCACAGGAACGCCGGGCGCTGCAGATTGACATTGCGTTGAAAAAACTCGGGGTTTTCATGCAGCATCTCGGCCGCCCACGCCCGGTTCGACAACAGAAGCTGATCAATTTCCTTCATGCCAAATAGTCCTCAGGTCGCGCGGGCGCGGGTGGTCGGGGCATTGATCAAACTGGCGGCGCGATGGCTGTGATCGGGGCGCACCCGCACTTCGATATTGCGGAAGGCGGCCCCGCGCACGAACCCGTTGATGATGTCGATGCAATCCAGATCGACATAGGATGTGGCGGAAAGATCGATCAGCACGGTGCTGCCATCCGGTACGCGCCCCAGCGCCTCCTGCAGCGCCGGCTTGTGCATGAAATACAGGTTGCGCCGCGCCCGCACCATTTCGGTGCCGCCATATTCGACATAGGTGACGATATTGCCGGTCGAGCGCCAGATCACGAAGCCCATGCCCACCGCCAGGCCGATGCCGATGCCGACCAACAGATCGGTGAGCAGGATGGCGACGACGGTGATCACGAACGGGATGAACTGGCTGATGCCCTGCTTGTAACGCTGCACGAACAGCGCCGGTTTGGCCAGTTTATAGCCGGTGGCGATCAGGATTGCCGCCAGCGCCGACAGCGGGATCAGATTGAGGATGCCCGGAATGATCGCCAGCCCCAGCAGCAGCCATATGCCGTGCAGGATCGTGGACAATTTCGAATCGGCACCGGATTCCACATTCGCCGAGGATCGCACGATCACCGAGGTGACTGGCAGGCCGCCGAGCAGCCCCGATGTCATGTTGCCGATCCCCTGTGCCATCAGTTCGCGGTTCTTGTCGGTAATGCGGCGCTTGGGATCGATCTCGTCGACGGCCTTGACCGACAGCAGGGATTCCAGGCTGGCCACGATCGCCAGTGTCAGCGCCGTTGTCCACACGGCACCATTGGTGATGGCGCCAAAATCCGGCAGACGAATCTGATCGACCAGATCGAACGGCGTCGCCGACACCGGCACCTGCACCAGATGGCTGGCCTCTATGGCAAAATCCGGCGCGAACTGGCGGAACAATTCATTGGCTGCGACCGAGAACAGCACCACGACCAGCGGGCCGGGGATCAGTTTCAGCGGGCCGTCCTTGGGCTTGGCCTTGTCCCACCAGAACAGGAAGGCCAGGCTGACGGCGGCGATGATCGCCGCGCCCCACAGAAAATCCTCGTTGATGACCCGGATCAGCGTTGTGAACGTGTTCTCCCCATCCGGCTGGAAGAAACGCATATCGCCTTCGGGATCACCATCATAGCCCAGGGCGTGCGGGACCTGTTTCAGGATCAGGATCAGGCCGATCGCCGCCAGCATGCCGGTGATCACGGCGCCGGGCACGAATTCGGCAATCACCCCGCCGCGGGTCACGGCAAACAGCAATTGCAACACCCCGGCAAGCACCACCGCCATCAGAAAGGCTTCGAAACTGGGCAGGTTGGTGATCGCGGCCAGCACGATCGTGGTCAGGCCGGCCGCCGGCCCGGATACGGACAGCGGTGAGCGACTGAGTGCGCCAACCACGATGCCGCCAACGATGCCGGCAACCATGCCCGACATCAGCGGCGCACCCGAAGCCAGCGCAACGCCCAGGCACAGGGGCAGCGCCACCAGCGCCACCACGATCGAGGCGGGCACGTCCTGCCGCCAACTGGCGAACATGCTGCTGGTCTGCTGCATCCGGGTGCATTCCTAATGTCTGATCATGTTCGCGCGGGCGAAGGAGAAATGTGACTAACATTGCAGGCTGGCGATGTCACGGCATCTCCTCCATGCTTTTGTGCGGCTTGCACTGGCCGGCGCCACACGGCACACAGGCAGGCATGACCAACGCTCCGCTTCAGGCCGTCATCATCCCCGTCACGCCGCTGCAGCAGAATTGCACCTTGTTGTGGTGCACCAAGACGATGCGCGGCGCCTTCACCGATCCGGGCGGCGATCTCGATCGGCTGATGCACGAAGCCACCAGCCGCGGCGTCACCATCGAAAAGCTGCTCGTCACCCACGGCCACATCGATCATTGCGGGCTGACCGCAGTGCTGGCGCGGCAATTGTCCGTGCCGATCGAAGGCCCACACCGCGACGACAAATTCTGGATCGACATGAACCCGGCGCAGGGCGCGGCCTATGGCGTGCCCGGTGCCGAAGCCTTCACGCCGGATCGCTGGCTGGACGATGGCGACCAGGTGACGGTGGGTGATCTGGTGTTCGATGTCTATCACTGCCCCGGCCATACGCCCGGCCATGTCGTGTTCCACCATGCCCCATCCAATCTGGCCATTGTCGGCGATGTGCTGTTCCAGGGCAGCATCGGCCGCACCGATTTTCCGCGTGGCAATTTCAATGATCTGGTCGCGTCGATCACCGGCAAATTATGGCCGCTGGGCAATGCCACGGCGTTCGTGCCCGGCCATGGCCCGATGAGCACCTTTGGCCGCGAGCGCCAGGCCAACGCCTTTGTTTCGGACCGGATGCTGGCCTGATTCCCAACAATTGTGCTTTACAAGGTGATCAAAGTTACCCTTTTGCAGATCTATTGGCACGTTTATCCGCCAATTCGTGCCAATAGTTTACCCGCCGCTGCCGCGTGCTGGCCAGTATAACGCCAATTTCGGCGTGTAGGACAGGCCGCGTCTCAGATGAAGTCGGTGGGGCCGGACCGTGGGGCGAGGCCGAGCCACAGCGCCCAGAGCGACAGCGCCAATATCAGCAGCCAGCTCGCCAGGGCGCCAACCGCGCGGAATGGATTGGGTGACGGCCGCATCATGCCGATGGCATGAGCGATGCGCGCCACCACCAACAGGCCGCCGGCGCCCCACAACAGCGGCGAGCCATGGCCGGAAGCCAGTTCGACCGCAGCCATCAGGATCAGGATCAGCGGGACATGTTCGGTGAAATTGGCATGGGCGCGGATGCGTTGCAGCATCTGCGCGTCGCCGCCGTCACCGATCATGATCTTGCCCGACACGCGGCGGGCGACCACCCCCCAGGTCAGCCCGAGGAAGATCAGCCCGCAACAGCCGGCGGTGATCATGGTGACCAGCAACATCAGGCCGCTTTCTTGGCCGCTTCGGGCACGAAACGCTGCACCAATTTATAGCTGCGATCATACCATTTCGAGGCGGGATAATTATTGCCCAGCACGGCGGCCGCCTTCACCGCTTCTTCCGGGATGCCCATCGCCAGATAGGATTCGACCAGCCGGTGCAGGGCTTCGGGCGTGTGACTGGTCGTGTCGAAATTGTCGATCACGTTGCGGAAACGGGTGATTGCCGCTAGCTGCAGGCCCTGGCCCTGATAGAAACGGCCGATTTCCATTTCCTTGCCGGCCAGGTGATCGCGGGCCAGATCGATCTTCAGCCGGGCATCGGCAGCGAAATCGGTGTTGGGATAGCGGCGGACCAGTTCGCCCAGCGCATCGAGCGCCTGCTGGGTGATCTTCTGATCCTTGTTCACCGGCATGATCTGATTGTAATAGCTCAAGGCGACCATGTAATAGGCATAGGGTGCCTCGCGGCTGCCGGGGTGCAGCGACAGGAAGCGCTGTGCGGCACCAATGGCTTCCTGATAGTCGCCTGACACATAATAGGAAAAGGATGACATCAACTGCGCGCGGCGCGCCCACACACTATAGGGGTGCTGCCGTTCGACTTCATCGAATTGCGCTGCCGCGAGCCGATACTGGCGCTTGTCCAGCGTCTGGCGGGCGGCGCTGTACAGGGTTTCGACATCCTGCGCGATATAGCGCTGGTCTTTCTTGGCCTTGCCGCCGCCGCCATTGGCACAGGCCGACAGCAGCGCCAGAGCGGAGAGCGACAGGAGAGCGGCGCGGGGGAAACGGGGCATGATGGCCTCCTAGCAGGATGGCCGGGCCGGGGAAAGATGGGAGCGGCGGCGCAGCGATGCGATCAGAAATCCTGTGGTCGCCGCCTGATCACCAGATTGCGGATTTCCGTCATGTCCTCCATCGCGAAGCGCACGCCTTCGCGGCCCAGGCCGCTGTCCTTCACGCCGCCATAGGGCATGTTGTCGACGCGGTAGCTCGGCACATCGTTGATCACGACGCCGCCGACATCGAGCGTGTCCCAGGCCTTGAGCATGTGGAACAGGTCGCGGGTGAAGATGCCGGCCTGCAGGCCGAACTTGCTGTCGTTGACCATGTCCAGCGCTTCGTCGAACGCGTGGAAACGCGCGAAGAACGCCACCGGGCCAAAGGCTTCCTCGGTGTTCAGCTTGGCGCTGCGTGGCACATCTTCCAGCAGCGTGGCGGCGAGCATGGCGCCTTCGCGCTGGCCGCCGCACAGCAGTTTGGCGCCGCCGGCCACCGCTTCCTGAATCCAGTTGTCCAGCCGGGTGGCTTCCTTCACGTCGATCATCGGGCCGACGAAGGTGGCTTCCTCGCGCGGGTCGCCGGCGATGAGTTTGGCAGTGCGCTCGACCAGCTTGGCCTTGAACGCGTCGTACACCGCATCATGCACCAGGATGCGCTGCACGCCGATGCACGACTGGCCGGACTGATAGAAGGCGCCGAACACGGTGCGATCGGCGGCATCATCGAGATCGGCATCGGGCATGATGATGACTGCGGCGTTCCCGCCAAGCTCCAGCACGACCTTCTTCTTGCCGGCGCGTGCCTTCAGATCCCAGCCGACATCGGGCGAGCCGGTGAAGCTGAGCAGTTTCAGCCGATCATCGGTGGTGAACAGGTCCGCGCCATCGCGGTGCGCCGGCAGGATGGCGAAGGCACCGGGCGGCAGATCGGTTTCGGCCAGCACTTCGCCGATGATGATGGCGCCCAGCGGCGTGCGGCTGGCCGGCTTCATCACGAACGGGCAGCCGACCGCAATCGCCGGCGCGATCTTGTGCGCGGCGAGGTTGAGCGGGAAGTTGAACGGCGACACGAAGCTGCACGGCCCGATCGGCACGCGTTTCCACATGCCCTGATACCCCTTCGCACGCGGCGAGATATCAAGCGGCTGCACTTCGCCGGTCATCCGCACGCTTTCTTCGGCGGCGATGCGGAACGTGTCGATCAGCCGGCCGACTTCGCCGCGCGCATCCCGGATCGGCTTGCCCGCCTCGATGCACAGCGCATAGGCCAGTTCCTCGAAGCGTTCGGTGAAGCGGGTGACGCAGTGGGCGAGCACGGCCTGGCGTTCATAGCTGGCCATGCGCGCCATCGGTTCGGCGGCGGCCACGGCCGCGGCAATGGCGCGATCGATGGTAGCAGCATCGGCCATGGCGACACGGGTGGCGGGCTTGCCGGTATATTTGTCGGTGACGACCAGATCGGTGTTGGGCTGTTCGGCGCGGTTGGCGACATACAGCGGATAAACATCTCTCAGCGTCATGGCCCGTTTCCCCCGATGTTGGCCGCCCACCCGGCCCTGAACATTTCAAACTGTCAGCACGACCTTGCCCAGCGCCTTGCGGTCCATCATCCAGCGGATGGCCTGGGCGCCTTCGGCCAGCGGGAAATGCCGCGAGACGTGCGGCCGCAATTTCCCTTCGGCGTACCAACGCAGCAATTCTTCCATGTTTTCGCGGTGCAGCGCCGGTTCGGCCTGGGTGAAGGCGCCCCAGAACACGCCGACGATGCTGGCGCCCTTGATCAGCGGCAGGTTGAGCGGCAGCGCCGGGATGGCGCCGGCGGCAAAGCCGACCACCAGATAGCGGCCGTTCCAGGCGATGCCGCGAAATGCCGGCTCGGCAAAGCGATCCCCGACCGGATCATAGATCACGTCCGCCCCGCGCCCGCCGGTCAATTGCTTGATGCGGTCCTTCAGGTCTTCGGTGGCGTAGTTGATGACCTCGTCAGCGCCCATCTGGCGGCACAGGTCCAGCTTTTCATCCGACGAGGCCGCCGCGATGACCTTGGCGCCCATCACCTTGCCGAGTTCCACCGCCGTCAGGCCGACGCCGCCGGCGGCGCCGAGCACCAGCAGCGTTTCGCCGGGCTGCAGATTGGCGCGCTGTTTCAGGGCGTGATGGCTGGTGCCATAGGTCATGGTGAAGCCGGCGGCGATGTCGAACGGCATGTCCGGCGCCATCTTCACCACCTGGCCGCGATTGGCGATCACGGCCTCGGCCATGGCGCCATGGCCGGTCATCGCGATCACGAATTCGCCGATCGCGATATCGGTGATGCCTTCGCCGATGGCACTGACGATGCCGGCACATTCACCACCCGGGCTGAATGGCAGGGATGGTTTGAACTGATAGAGATTCTGGATGATCAGCGTGTCCGGAAAATTGACGCCGACGGCCTTGACGCTGATCCGCACCTGGCCCTTGCCGGGTTCGGGCAGCGCGACATCGGCGACCACCAGTTTTTCCGGGAGCCCATGTTCCACGCACAATACAGCCTTCATTCCACTCTCCCCGTCATGTCTTGTCTTCAGCATAGCGGCGGCTCACGCCAGCGCCAATCCTGCCATTATCGATTCGCCCAGCAGCCGGAATTCGGCTTCGCGCGGGGAGCCCTGCCGCCAGACCAGGGCAAGCGTGCGCGAGGCATCGCCCGACACGGGCCGCGCAATCAGATTGGTGCCGGCCAGGATGCCGGCATCCAGCGCCAGTTTCGGCACCAATGTCTGCCCCAGCCCGCCGGCCACCATCTGGACCAGCGTGATCAGGCTGGTGCCGCGGTGGGCGGGATCGGCGCGCAGTTCAGGCCGGCCGCAGGCGGACAGCGCCTGGTCCTTCAGGCAATGCCCATCCTCCAGCAGCAGCAGGGAATCGGAATCGATCGAATCGGGCGCCACGGCCGGCGGCGGATCGGGCAGATCGCCCGGCGCAAACACCAGGAAGAACGGGTCTTCGAACAAGGGCATCACGGCAAGGCCCGGCGTGTCCCACGGCAGCGCCAGCAGCACGGCATCGAGCATGCCACGGCTGAGCGCCTCGGTGGCCGGGCCGCTCATGTCTTCGCGCAAATGCAGTTTCAGATCGGGATAATCGCTGCGGATATGTGCCGTCACGCGCGGCAGCAGATAGGGCGCGACAGTGGGAATCACGCCCAGCCGCAATGGCCCGGCCAGCGGCTTGTCCCCGCCCACCGTCAGCCCGACCAGTTCATCGGTTTCGCGCAGCACGGCATAGGCCTTGGCCACCACGCGTTCGCCCATCGGCGTGAAGCGCACGACGCGGCGGTTGCGCTCCACCAGCCGCACGCCGAGCAGCGATTCAAGCTCGGCCAGGCCAGCCGACAGGGTAGACTGGGTGACGAAGCAGGTTTCCGCCGCGCGGCCGAAGTGGCCGTGGATGTGCAGCGCGGTGAGATACTGCAATTGTTTCAAGGTGGGCTGATAGGCTGTCATTGATGTAATCGATTTGTAACAGAGATATTATCGATTGGATTTCTATCTCTTGACGGCGCATCTAGCAAGCCGTCGGCAGCGCTGCGGTGCTGCTGAAGCGATTTTCACCTCCGCAACCAAAGGATATATCTCATGGCGCTCACTGTTGGCGATACCGTTCCGTCGTTCGTTCTGCCGGTGCAGCAGGGCGTTGCTGCCCTGCCGGCTGGCGAAACCCTGGACATCACCACGGCCTATCCGGGCAAGTGGAAGATCCTGTTTTACTGGCCGAAGGATTTCACCTTCGTCTGCCCGACCGAGATCATCGGCTATGGCGATCTGCTTGGTGATTTTGCCGATCGCGATGCCGTGCTGATCGGCGCATCGACCGACACCGATTTCGTGCACTTCGCCTGGCGCAAGAGCGACGAGCGCCTGGCCGCCTGCGAATTCCCGTGGCTGGCCGACAACAACAAGCTGCTGGCCAATGCGCTGGGCATCGTGGTGCCGGACGCCGGTGTCGCCCTGCGCGCCACCTTCATCATCGATCCGGAAAATGTCATCCAGCACATCACGGTCAACGGCCTGAACGTCGGCCGCAACCCGGCCGAAACGCTGCGCATCCTGGACGCGCTGCAGACCGACGAGCTGTGCCCGTGCAACTGGACCGAAGGCCAGGACGTGCTGAAGCCGGCCGCGTGAACCGCAGCCGGGCGTGTGGATAGCGCAGCGCGCTATCCACACGCCCGGCAAGGTCGGCCGGGCGGGCGCGGCGCGCACTTGCGCCGCGAACCGCTACGACGTCAGCCGCGGCTTTGCCGCGGCCCCTTCCCCTTTTTCCACCGAAAGCCCTCGCCTGGACTGGCAGAGGGGAAAGGAAGAATGATGAACTTTTCCGAACTCGCCAAGACCTTGCCGGATTATGCCAAGGATCTGCGGCTGAACGTCTCCAGCTTGTTGACCGAGCAATTGCTCAGCGATCAGCAGAAGTGGGGCACCATCGTGGCCGTTGCCCATGCCTGCGCGCACAAGCCGTTGATCGAGGCGGCCGAAGCCGAAGCGGCGACCAAGCTGACGCCCGAAGCGCTGAACGCTGCCAAGGCCGCCGCCAGCATCATGGCGATGAACAATATCTATTATCGCTTCACCTACATGGCGTCGCGGCCGGATTACAAGACGATGCCGGCGAAGCTGCGCATGAACGTGATCGGCGCGCCGGGCATCGAGAAGGCCGATTTCGAGCTGTACAGCCTGGCGGTGTCGGCAGTGAACGGCTGCGGCATGTGCATCGACGCGCATGACAAGGTGCTGGCCCAGCATGGCGTGGGTGCTGACAAGATCCAGGCCGCCGTGCGCATCGCGGCGGTGGTGCATGCGGTGGCGAGGACACTTCAGGCGCTGTAACGCCGCCAGCAGGCAACGCAGGCGCTGTAACGCCGCCAGCAAACAACTCGGCGCTCTGAACGCATTGATGAAAAACATGTAAGGCCGGTCACCCGCACAGGGTGGCTGGCCTTTTCCTTCATTTGCGGCTAAGCGACGCTCAAATCCATGGCTTATCTGCAGCCATGGGGAGGTGCCCATGGGACTCATCGCCTTTCTCGACTCGGTGAAGCAGCGCGATCCGGCGCCGCGTTCGCGATGGGAGATCCTCACCTATCCCGGCGTCTGGGCGCTGGGCTTTCACCGCATTGCCCATGGCCTGTTCCGCGCGCGTTTCTTCTTCCTGGCGCGACTGGTCAATCATGTCAGCCGGCTGCTGACCGCCATCGATATCCATCCCGGCGCCCGCATCGGCCGCAACTTCTTCATCGATCACGGCTTTGTGGTGATCGGCGAGACGGCGGAGATCGGTGACAATGTCACCATCTATCAGTGCGTGACGCTGGGCGGCACCGATCCGGCCGGCGGTGCGGGCGGCAAGCGCCACCCGACCATCCTGGATGGCAGCATCATCGGGTCCGGCGCGCAGGTGCTGGGGCCGATCACAATTGGTGCCAATGCCCGTGTGGGGGCCAATGCCGTGGTGACGCGCGATGTGCCGGCGGGCGCGACGATGGTCGGCATCCCGGCGCGCCCGGTGGTGGTGGCGGCCGAGGATTATGTGAAGCCGTTCATGCCCTATGGAACGCCATGTGCGCAGAAATTCGATCCCGAAACCCAGAAGCTGGAACTGCTGCGTTGCGAGATCGAGGTGCTGAAATCGCGGCTGGACGAATTGACCCGCGAGGAAGCGCACCGGAAGGCCGGTTGACCTGCATCGCCCGTCGCGCCACATTTGCGGCGTGAGCAATATCATCCCGCTTCCGGCGACCCCCGGTGTTCGCCAGATTGCCTTCACCCGTATCGAGCTTGATCGCATCATGTCGCTGTATGGCCGCATGGTCGCGGCCGGGCTGTGGCGCGATTATGCGCTGGAACTGGGCGCCAAGCAGGCCAGTTTTTCCGCCTTCCGCCGTGCCGCCGAGAATCCCGAAGCGCGGCTGGTGAAGGACCCGGCGCTGCGCAATCGCCAGGGCGAATGGGTGCTGTATGGCGAAGGCGGCGTCGTGCTGAAGCGCGGCCATGAACTGGCTGGCGTGCTGGCGGTGCTGGAGCGCCGGCTGGTGAAAGCCATCGAAGCCTGAGCGTTCAGGTGACGACCAGCGGCAGCCGCGCCCGCCAATCCGCCGGCAATATCCGCAGCAACAACAGTCGCGCCGGTCGCCACGCGGCCGACAGCAGTACCAGCACCAGCCCGATGATCAGCAGCCCCAGGCTGGACCCGATCGAGAAATCGCCGCCCTGCCCCACCAGCGCCTGCACGGCATAGATCGCATAGCCCAACGCCGAAACGATCAGCGCCCGGCGATCGATGGCCAGCGCCACCAGCGTGAGCAGCGCAAAGGCCAGCACGGTGATGATCGCCGCCACCGGCCCGCCGGCGCTGTCGGCCAGGCCCGTGCCGCTGAACAGCGGGTGCACCAGCATCGGCGATGCCAGCAGGTGCAGCCAGAACGCCACATCGGACCGGCGGGTGACGCGGGCCGGATCGTGGCTGTCGAACCACATGGCCAGCGTGAACACAGCGGCGCCGCACAGCAGGAACAGGAACGGGGTCAGATCGACGCCGACCAGACCGAATGCCGGGCCGAACAGGCCGCCGCCGGTGCCGACCACGGCCAGAGACGCCGCCGCCGCGCCGGCCGCGACAGTGATCGGCACGCGGAACCGCCACCAATGCACAGCGGCCGCGCCAACCCCGCACAGGCAGGCCGCAACCAGCGCCGCGGTCGGCACGCCGGTGGTGACCATCGTCTGCACGCCGGCCAGGAGGGACAATGCCGCCGCCAGCACCGCGCCGACAAAGCTGAGCAACAACAGGATGCTGGGCAAGGCCATGCGCCGCCGCCGCGTGAAATATTCGGCCAGGCCCCAGCTGAGGGCGGCGATGGCCAGCGCTGCGACCAGTTGCGACGTCAGGCTGGCGATGGTGGCCACCGCCACCAGCAGCAAGCCGATCGCGATGGCGGCAAAGATATCGTTGAACCCGGTCAGCAGCCGGAATTGTTCCTCGTCCGCGCCGGCGGTGCCGCGCCGCAGATCGCGGGTGAACAGGACCAGGCGTTCGCGGGTGGCCGCATCCAATATGCCGGCGGCCACCGCTGCATCCAGGTCGCGTTCCTCGATCAGCGCGCGCCGCCGAGCGCCATCTGCGCCTGCGCGCTGCCATTGTCGGGCACGACTTCACCAGTGCGATCGCTGATTTCGGCAAAGCGCGCTGCCACGGTTTCGGCGGTCATTTCGTCCGCCGACAAATGGATGCCGCGAGTCAGCGTGACATAGGCGCGCTCGATACCGCCGCCGCCGGCATTGAGCACGACGTTGGTCGGTGCTTCTTCCGACACCAGATAGACCGACGCCGGCACCACGGTTTCCGGGCCCATCTTTTCCAGCATGGCCGGCGGCATCAGATCCTCGGTCATGCGGGTCGCGGCCAGCGGCGCGATGGTGTTGACGTGCACATTGTACTTGGCGCCTTCCAGCGCCAGCGTCTTCATCAGGCCGACCAGCGCCAGTTTCGCAGCGCCATAATTGGCCTGGCCGAAATTGCCATAGAGGCCAGTGGACGAGGTGGTCATCAGAATGCGGCCATAGCCCTGTTCGCGCATCAGTTCCCACACCGCCTTGGTGCAATTGACGCTGCCCATCAGGTGGACGTCGATCACGGTGCGGAATTCGTCCAGCGTCATCTTGATGAACGTCTTGTCGCGCAGGATGCCGGCATTGTTGATGAGGATATCGACCCGGCCCCAGCGTTCCTTGACGTTGGCGACCATCTTTTCGACCGCCGCCATGTCGGTGACGCTGGCGCCATTGGCCATGGCTTCGCCGCCCATGGCGGTGATTTCATCCACGACCGTCTGCGCGGCCGACAGCGACGCGCCGGAGCCATCACGGGCACCGCCCAGATCATTGACCACCACCTTGGCGCCGCGGCGCGCCAGATCGAGCGCATAAGCGCGGCCCAGGCCGCCACCCGCACCGGTGACAATGGCAACACGCCCTTCGAAGGAAAGCGACATCGGTTTCTTACCCCTGAAAATTCGGTTCGCCTGGTTTCGGCAAAGCCGCCATGCCAGGCCTGTTGTTCATACGGCCGGCGCACGCAAAGCGATGCCCGGCTGATCGCGCTTTAGCCGGGCCGGGGCGGCCTGCAAAGCGAAACCGGTTTGCGCCAGGTCAGGCGGCCTGCATCGCCGGGGCGCCGTCCAGCGAATAGCCGGCCGAACGCACGGTGCGAATCATGTCGGGCAGTTCCTCGCCGGTCGGCCCGGCATTGACCGCCTTGCGCAGCCGGCGGATGTGCACATCCACGGTGCGCTGTTCGACATAGACATCGCGGCCCCACACCGCATCGAGCAGCTGTTCGCGACTGAACACCCGGCCGGGATGTTCCAGAAAATGCCGCAGCAGGCGAAATTCGGTGGGGCCCAACTGCACGGTGCGGCCATCGCGCGTCACCCGGTGGGCAGTGGTGTCCATGGCGATGCCGGCAAATTCCAGTTGCCCGCCGGACAGCGCGGGCCGCAGGCGGCGCAGCACGGCACGGATGCGGGCGATGAGTTCGCGGGGGGAAAACGGCTTGGTCATGTAATCATCGGCGCCGGTTTCCAGACCGCGGATGCGATCGGCTTCGTCACCGCGCGCGGTGAGCATGACGATCGGCAGATTGGCGGTGGACGGCGCGCGACGCAGGCGGCGGCAAACCTCGATGCCCGAAAGATTGGCGATCATCCAATCGAGGATCACCAGATCGGGCTTTTCTTCCTCGGCCAGGGTCAGGGCTTCTTCGCCGTCGCCGGTGCGCACGACATCAAAGCCTTCTTTTTCGAGATTATAGGTCACCAGCTCGATCAGGCTGGCGTCATCTTCGACGAGGAGGATCTTGGCGCGCATCGGTCAGTCTCCCGGAGGGCAGGTTCAGGCAGGGTCTGGGCTGTAAACGGTGGCGGAAAAATCATTCTTCGGCCGTTCGGCGGGGCGTTGGCCGGTCACGGAAAAATGCACCATCTCGGCCACCGACGTGGCGTGATCGCCGATGCGTTCGAGGTTCTTGGCCACGAACAGCAGGTGCGTCGACGGGGTGATATAGTGCGGATTTTCCATCATGAAGGTGAGCAGCGAACGAAACAGCGAGTTGTAGAATTCGTCCACCTGCTGATCGCGGGACAGCATCGCCACCGCCTTCACTGCATCGCGATCCACGAACGCATCCAGCGTGTCGCGGATGATTTCGATGACGATGCGGGCCATTTCCGGGATGATCACGGCGGGGCCGACCGGCTGCGACTGCGCGACGACGGTGGTGCGCTTGGCGATATTCTTGGCATAATCGCCGATGCGTTCCAGCACGCCGGCGATCTTCAGCGCCGCCACGATCTCGCGCAAATCATCGGCCAGCGGCGCGCGCAAGGCGATGATGCGCACCGCCAGCACTTCCGCCTCGGCTTCCAGCTGATCGAGCCGCTTGTCGGCTTCGATCACCACGCGCGCCGCATCGATGTTGCGATTGACCAGCGCGTCGACGGCATCGGCGATCTGGGTTTCGCACAGGCCGCCCATGCGCGTGATCACCGCCCGCAACTGGGCGATGTCTTCGTCAAAGCTCTTGACGGTATGGGCGGTGACTTCAGGCATTATCGGTTCCTCATGGTCGGCTGGCGGGGCATCAGCCGTAACGACCGGTGATATAATCCTTGGTGCGGGTTTGCTGCGGGTTGGTGAAGATCGCCGGGGTGTCATCATACTCCACCAACGTTCCCAAATGGAAAAAAGCCGTCTTCTGGCTGACGCGGGCGGCCTGCTGCATGTTGTGGGTGACGATCACGATGGCATAACGACCGCGCAGTTCATCGATCAGTTCCTCGATGCGCGCGGTGGCAATCGGATCGAGCGCCGAGCAGGGCTCGTCCATCAGGATGACTTCGGGATCGACGGCGATGGCGCGGGCGATGCACAGGCGCTGCTGCTGCCCGCCCGACATGGCGGTGCCGCTGGTCTCCAGCCGGTCCTTCACTTCGTCCCACAGGCCGGCGCGGCGCAGGGCGCTTTCGACGATATTGTCCATATCGGCCTTGACGCGGGCGAGGCCATGGATGCGCGGGCCATAAGCGACATTTTCATAGATGGACTTGGGAAACGGATTGGGTTTCTGGAACACCATGCCGACGCGGGCGCGCAACTGCACGACATCCATGACCGGCGCATAGATATCCTGGCCATCCAGTTCGATCTGGCCTTCGACCCGCGCCGTGTCGACCGTGTCGTTCATGCGATTGAGGCAGCGCAGGAAGGTGGACTTGCCGCACCCCGATGGCCCGATGAAGGCGGTGACATGTTCGGCGGACACATCGATGGACACGCCTTTGATGGCGTGGGTCTGGCCATAATAGACGTGGACGTCGCGTGCCGTCATTTTCGGCACGCTGTTATGCCCGATTGCAGGATTCTGGTTCACCAGCGCCTCTCGAAACGGTTGCGAAGATAGATGGCCACGCTGTTCATCAGGATCAGGATGATCAGCAGCACCATGATGGCGGCGGACGTTTTCTCGACAAAGCCGCGCTGCACATCGTCCGACCACAGGAACACCTGCATCGGCAGCACGGTGGCCGGCGCGGCCAGGCCCTGCGGCGTGTCGGTGACGAAGGCGCGCATGCCGATCAGCAGCAGCGGCGCGGTTTCGCCCAGCGCGCGGGCGACGCCGATGATGGTGCCGGTCATGATGCCGGGCAGCGCCAGCGGCACGACATGCTGGAACACCACCTGGATCGGCGAAGCGCCGATGCCGAGCGCAGCATCGCGGATCGACGGCGGCACCGACTGGATGGCGACGCGCGAGGCGATGACGATGACCGGCATGATCATCAAGGCCAGGGTAATGCCACCAACCAGCGGCGAAGATCGCGGCATGCCGGCGTAATTCAGGAAAAACGCCAGGCCGAGCAGGCCGAAGATGATCGAGGGCACGGCAGCGAGATTGTTGATCGACAGTTCGATGATGTCGGCCAGGCGCCCGCGCGGGGCGAATTCCTCCAGCCAGGCGGCCGACAGCACGCCCAGCGGGAAGGCAATCGCAACGGTGACGAACAGCGTGAACAACGACCCCAGCGCCGCGCCGCCGATGCCGGCCAATTCCGGCTCGGTGGAATCGGCATTGCCGATGAAGGCCTGATTGAACACGGTGCGCAGCCGGCCATCCTTTTCCAGCCAGCGCCAATCCTCCACCTCGCGATCGGTGACGCCGCGGCTGTCGGCCGGGGCATCCAGATCATATTTGCCCTTGGCGAGCAGATCGATGCCGGAACGGACCGGCACCCAAAGTGTTTCCTTGCGGCCGAGCAGGGTCGGATCGGCCATCACCCGATCGCGCAGGGCCAGCCAGGCGGCATCGGACAGCGTGTCGGATGCGGGGCCAAGTTGTTCCGCGGCCTGATTCATCAGGGCGATATAGTCGGCGCGGGCCAGCACGGCCGGGCCATCGGGGCCGCGTGCCGTGGCCGGATCGACCCCCAGCGTGGCGGCGTCGAACATCACTTCCACGCGGGCTTCCGTGCGCAGGAAACCGGTCCAGCCGTCGCGGACGATGGTGAACAGCAGGAACGCCAGGAAGGAGAAGGCAACCAGCAGCGCGCCGGCGCCGAGGCGGCGGAAATTGCGCTCGGCACGATAGCGCGCGGCGATGCGGCCCTGCATTTCGCGCGAGGTCCAGTCGGTCGGCTGCCGTTCCAGCGGCACGGCTCCGCCAGACGCATTGGGGGGGGCGGCAAGCGTCGCCATTATTCGTAAGCCTCCCGATAGCGTTTCACGACGGCCAGCGCGTAGATGTTGAGCACCAGGGTCATGCAGAACAGCACAAGGCCGAGCGCGAACGCGGACAATGTCTTGGCACTGTCGAATTCCTGGTCACCGGTCAGCAGCGCGACGATCTGCGTGGTGACAGTGGTGACGCTGCTGAACGGATTGGCGGTGAGGTTGGCAGCCAGACCCGCCGCCATCACCACGATCATGGTTTCACCAATGGCGCGCGACACCGCCAGCAGCACACCGCCGACGATGCCGGGCAGTGCGGCCGGCACCAGCACCTTCTTGACGGTTTCCGACATGGTGGCGCCCATCGCCAGGCTGCCGTCGCGCATCGCCCGCGGCACCGCGGTGAGCGCATCGTCGGCCATCGAAGAGACGAACGGGATGATCATGATGCCCATCACCAGGCCGGCAGCGAGCGCGCTGTCGGCCGACGCATCGGTCATGCCGATCGCCACGGCGAACTGGCGCACCAGCGGCGCGATGGTGAGCGCGGCGAAGAAGCCATAGACCACGGTCGGCACCCCGGCGAGCAGCTCCAGCACTGGCTTCAGCCAGCGGCGCAAGCCCGGTGCGGCATATTGGGTGAGATAGATGGCCGACAACAGCCCCAACGGGATCGCCACCAGCATCGCGATGATCGCGCCGATGAAGATCGTGCCCCAGAACAATGGCACCGCGCCGAACGACCCCGTCGAGCCAACCTGATCGGCGCGCAGTGCGGTCTGTGGGCTCCATTGCAGGCCGGTGAGGAATTCGACCGGGGAGACCATGCCGAAAAAGCGGATGGATTCAAAGATCAACGACAACACGATGCCGAAGGTGGTGAGAATGGCCACCACCGATGCCAGCAGCAGCACGCCCTGCACCTGCGCCTCGACAGCAGTGCGGGCGCGGAAATCCGGGCGGATCCGGCTGTAACCCCACAGGCCGCCAGCGCACAGCAGCGCCACTGCCAGCGCGCCGGCCAGCAGTTCGCCATTGGCCACGGCATTGGCATAAATCGGCGCCAGTTTCGGCGCGACCGGGTTGAAGGCCTGCGGCAGATCGCCGGTCACCAGGCCACGCACCTCGTTCATCAGCGCGGATTGCGCCAATTTGTCCGCCGGCTGCTGATCGACCGGCAAGGCCGCAATCACCTGCGCAACCACGACGCGGTCCCCGAAAATGCCCCAGCCGGCCAGCACGATCAGCGCTGGCGCCAGTGCCAGCACTGCCACATAAGCCCCATGATAGACCGGGCGGCTGTGCACGGCGCCGAACTTGCCGCCGGTTGCAACGACCATCTTCCCGGCCCGCGCCCGCGCCGCCAGATAGGCGAGACCGGCCAGCCCGAGCACCAGCAACAGGGCAATCAGCAGCCTCATGACACGCTGGCCTCATCCATGTGGGTCAAATCGCGCGCCACGGCTTCGCCTTCGCGGCGCACGGCTTCCGGTGCCGCCACAAGCCCCTTGCGCGCCAGATAGCCCTTGCGGCCCCAGGTCGATTCCCGCGCATATTCGGCCAGGAATTCACGCATGCCACGCACCGCCGGCACATGCTGCGCCTTGACGTAAAGATAAAGCGGGCGGGCGGCGGGGAACACGCCGTTGGCGATATTTTCGTAGGTGGCGTGCACGCCGTTCAGCGGCACATCCTTCACCCGGTCGCTGTTTTCCTCCACGAACGAGAAGCCGAACACGCCGAGCGCCTTGGGATTGGCGGCGATTTTCTGGACGATCAGATTGTCATTCTCGCCGCCTTCGATGAAGGCACCATCCTCGCGCACCCGCTCACAAATTTGCTTGTGGGCGTTTTCGTCGGTCTTCTTCAGCGCCTGCATCGCCGGTTCGGTGTCACAGCCTTTCAGCATGTAGAGTTCGTTGAAACTGTCGCGCGTGCCCGATGTCGGCGGCGGGCCGATCACTTCGATGCGCAAATCGGGCAAGGCCGGATTGACATCAGACCAGAGCCTGGCCTGATTGGGGCCCTTGCCGAACGGATCGGCAGCAAGCGCCAGATAGACATCGCGCTCGGTCAAACCCGGAAAATTGGCGCGGCGGGCCTGCGCCACCACCAGGCCATCGATGCCGACCTGCAATTCGATGATGCCTTCCACGCCATGCTTGCGGCAGTCCGCGATCTCGCTGGGCTTGATGCGGCGTGAGGCGTTGGCCGCATCGGGGAATTGCACACCCAGCCCGGCGCACATCAGTTTCAGGCCGCCGCCGGTGCCGGTCGATTCCACGATCGGCGCTGGAAATTGCGGCCATTTGCGCTTGAACTGTTCGGCAACTGCCGTGGTGAACGGATAGACGGTGGACGAGCCGACGACGCGGATCTGCGTGCGGCTGCCGCCCGAGCAGGCCGCCAGGCCCACAGCCACCAGCCCGGCCAGCCCAAGGGCGGCGGCGTGGAAAGCGCGGCGACGATGCAGCAAGTTCAACCTCATCATGGCGCTGGCACGAATCACCGACATGATGATCCCCCGATATCCAGTGTCGCCTAGCCGGCGCTGGTGAGGGACTTATGACGTTATCATGACAAAATTGTTACGCCGCAGGCTTGGCTCACGCGGGTCACGCCAGCGGCAGCGTGAAACTCACCCGGGTCCCCTCGCCCAGCCGGCTGTCGATCTCCAGCCGGCCGCGGTGGCGTTCGACGATATGCTTGACGATGGCCAGCCCCAGCCCGGTGCCGCCCAGGGTGCGGCTGCGCTGCGAATCGACGCGATAAAAACGCTCGGTCAGCCGCGGCAAATGTTCGGGCGCGATGCCGTCGCCTTCATCGGACACGCTGATCCTGACGCCCGGATCGCGCCCGGCGGCACCCGGATCAGCGCTGAGGGCGACGCGGATCGGCGTGCCACGGCGGCCATATTTCAGTGCGTTCGACACGAGATTGTGCAGCACCTGCAGCACCTGGTCGCGATCGGCGATCACGCGCGGCAGTTCCGGCGGCTCCGCGATGAGCAACTGGCGCTGATCGGTATCGAGCCGGATCGCCAGCGTGCGGCCGACTTCGGCGGCGATGCCGCGCAGCTCCAGCGCCTGGGTGGGGCGGATGAACTTGTCGAGCTCGATACGCGACAGGCTCATGAGGTCGTCGATCAGGCGGCGCATGCGGTCGGCTTCCTGCGCCATGATCGCCAGAAAGCGTTGCCGCGCCGGTTCATCCTCGGCCGCCGGGCCTTGCAGGGTTTCGATGAAGCCGGTCAGCGTGGCCAGCGGCGTGCGCAGTTCGTGGCTGGCATTGGCGACGAAATCGACGCGCATCCGCTCGGTCACCTTGGCCTGGGTGACATCATCGAGCAGCACCAGGCAGCGACCATTTTGGCCATCGGCGCCATCGCCGACCACCCGCAACCGAAAGCTGCGGTTGGCATTGCCGATACCGCTGATTTCAGTGTCATTCACGACATTGCCGGCCGTCACGGCTTCGACCGCATCGAGCAGCACCGGATGGCGGACCGTCAAGCGCAGATCGCTGCCCACGACGCGTTCACCCAGCAACGCCCGCGCCGGGCCGTTGGCGGCGGCCACCCACGCGCCTTGGGTGATCAGCACGGCATCGTTCAGGCTGTCGATGTGGATACGGTCCGGCGGCGGCGGCGGCGGGGGTGGCGGCGGCGGGGGCTCGGCCTTCGGCTTTGGCACGGCATCGGGATCGGGCCGTGTCAGGCGCCCAAGCACCAGGCCGACCAGCAGCGCTGCCAGGGCCAGCAGCAGCATCTCGCCGGTCGGGCTCATGCAGCCAACTCCGCCATCCCCGCCAGCACCGGCAGCAGCGCATCATAATGATCGATCACCGCATCGGCACCCAGATCGCGCGCCGGCGTGTCGCTGAAACCGAAGCTGACCAGGATGATCGGCAGGCCGGCATTGCGCGCGGCCCCCACATCGGTGGCCGAATCGCCGACAAACACCGCGCTGGCGACATCGCCGCCACAGGCGGCCAGCGTGGCATGCACATGCCCGGCATCAGGTTTCGGTTTGGGCACCGAATCAAATCCGACGATGGCAGCAAAGCGCGCGCGCCAGCCCAGCGCATCGATCAGGGCGGTGGCCAGCGCCACCGGCTTGTTGGTGCAGATCGCCAGCCGGCAGCCCGCCGCCGCCAGCGCATCGAGCGCGGCCTCAACGCCATCGAAGGGCCGCGAGGCATCGGCGATATGCGCCGCATAATATTCAAGGAACAGCGGCACACCGGATTCGACCAGTTCGGGCGGGGCGGGGCCGGTCGCGGCCAGGCCGCGGCTGATCAGTGCGCGGGCGCCATGGCCGACCAGATGGCGCACGTCGTCGATGGGCAACGGCGGGCGGCCGAGCGAGGACAGCACATGGTTCATCGCCGCCGCCAGATCAGGCGCGGTGTCGACCAATGTGCCGTCCAGATCGAACAGGATGGTGCGGGGCAAAATCACGAAGGGTGAGCCGTGCCAGATAATCGTTGCGGATATGCGACACCGGGATGCGCTTCACCCTGGGGCTTGGCAAGCCAGCCGAACGGCCGTTCCGTCACTTTTCAAGCCGGGATGCCTGTGGCAGGGCAGCGCACGTGACTGCCGAACCGCCTTCGCCCGCCCAAGCGCCTTTCGCTGCTGTCATCCTGGCGGCCGGGATGGGCACGCGCATGAAATCGGCGCGGCACAAGGTGCTGCACGCCATCGCCGGCAAGCCGATGCTGCGCCACCTGATGGACAGTCTGGCGACGCTGGCGCCGGCGCGCACCGTGGTGGTGGTTGGCGCGTTGAAGGAACAGGTTGCGGCCGAAGTGCAGGGCCGCGCCGATGTGGTGGAACAATCGCCGCAGCGCGGCACCGGCCATGCCGTGCAGCAGGCGCAGGCCGCCCTGGCGGGGTTCGATGGCAAGATACTGGTGCTGTATGGCGATGCGCCGCTGGTGCCGGCAGCGACGATGGCGCGGTTGCTCGCGGCGCTGCGGGATGATGTGGCGGTGGCGGTGCTCGGCTTTCGGCCACCGGATGCGGGCGCCTATGGCCGCATCATCGCGGCGGGCGGCCGCATTGCGAAAATGGTCGAATATAAGGACGCCACGCCGGCCGAACGGGCCGAGACACTGTGCAATTCCGGCCTCATGGCGGTGCATGCCCGCGATCTGTTCGCGCTGCTGGCGCGCGTGACCAACGACAATGCGGCAGGCGAATATTATCTGCCCGATGTGGTTGGCCTGGCGCTGGTCGATGGCCGGGCCTGCACGGTGATCGAAACCCACGCCGACGAGGTGGCCGGGGCCAACAGCCGGGCGGAACTGGCGCAATTGGAGGCGATTTTCCAACGCCGCCGCCGCGCCGAACTGATGGCGGCCGGCGTGTCGATGCAGGCACCCGAAACCGTGTTCCTGTGTGCCGACACGCAGATTGCCGCCGATGTCGAGATCGAGCCGTTCGTGGTGTTCGGCCCCGGCGTGACCATCGCGGGCGGCAGCCGCATCCGCGCCCACAGCCATATCGAAGGGGCAAGCATCGGCGCCGATTGCGAGATCGGCCCGTTTGCGCGGCTGCGGCCCGGCACGAAGCTGGGCGATGGCGTGAAGATCGGCAATTTCGTCGAGACCAAGAATGCAGTCATGGGGGACGGCGCCAAGGCCAGCCATCTGAGCTACCTTGGTGATGCCAGCATCGGCGCGGCGGCGAACATTGGCGCCGGCACCATCACCTGCAATTATGATGGTTTCTTCAAATATCGCACCAATATTGGCGCCGGCGCGTTCATCGGATCGAACAGCGCGCTGGTGGCGCCGGTGACGATCGGCGATGGCGCCATCGTGGCGGCCGGCAGCACCATCACCCGCGATGTCGCTGGCGATGCGCTGGCGCTGGTGCGGCCGGCGCAGGTCGAAAAATCCGGCTGGGCCGTGCGCTTCCGCGCTGCTGCGGCTGCAAAGAAGGGCAAGAACTGATGTGCGGCATCATCGGCATCGTGTCTGCAGAGCCCGTCGCCGACCGGCTGGTCGATGGCCTGAAACGGCTGGAATATCGCGGGTATGACAGCGCCGGCATTGCCACCATCCACGACAATGTGATGGACCGCCGCCGCAGCCCCGGCAAATTGGTCAATCTGGCGCGCGAACTGGCCCTCAACCCCCTGCCCGGCCAGGTCGGCATCGCCCACACGCGCTGGGCCACCCACGGCGCGCCGACCACCGACAATGCCCACCCGCATGCCACCGAGCATGTCTGCCTGGTGCACAATGGCATCATCGAGAATTTCAAGCAGTTGCGCAGCGAGGTGATGGCCGCGGGCTGCACGCTCACCTCCGATACCGATACCGAAGTGGTGGCGCATCTGCTGGAACTGGCGCTGGCGCGTGGAGCTTCGCCCGATGCGGCGGTGGCCGAGACGCTGAAGCGCCTGCACGGCGCCTTCAGCTTTGCGATCCTGTTCAAGGATCATCCCGGCACCATCTATGGCGCGCGGCGCGGTTCGCCGCTGGTGGTGGGCTTGGGCGCGGGCGAGATGTTCCTGGGTTCGGACGCGCTCGGGCTGGCGCCGTTCACCAACCGCATTGCCTATCTGGAGGAAGGCGACTGGCTGCGCATGTCGGCCGATGGCGTGACGATTTTCGATGCCAGCGACCAGCCGGTGGAACGCGCGTTCATCACCTCGTCAGCCAGCGCCGCGGTGATCGAGAAGGGCAACCACCGCCATTATATGGAAAAGGAAATCCACGAGCAGCCGATCGTGGTCGCGCAGACGTTGGGCGCCTATCTCGATCCGCTCGCCGAAACCGTGGCGCTGCCCGATCTGCCGTTCGATCTCGCCGGCGTGAAGCGCGTGCAGATCGTGGCCTGCGGCACGGCGTTGCTGGCGGGCCATGTGGCCAGTTACTGGATCGAAGCCCAAGCGCGCGTGCCGGTGAGCATCGAGAATGCATCGGAATATCGCTATCGCGACCCGGTCTACGAAGACGGCGGCCTGTGCCTGTTCATCAGCCAATCGGGCGAAACCGCCGACACGCTGGCCGCGCTGCGCCATGCCCTGGCCGGCGGGCAGATGGTGGCGGCGGTCGTCAATGTCGCCACATCGACGATGGCGCGCGAGACGCAGTTGTTGCTGCCCACCCATGCCGGGCCGGAAGTGGGCGTGGCCAGCACCAAGGCCTTCACCTGCCAGCTGGCGGTGCTCGCGGCCTTTGCCATCGCGCTGGGCAAGGCCAAGGGCCGCGTTTCGGCCGCCGAGGAGGCCCGGCTGGTGCAATTGCTGACCGAAGTGCCGGCGGCGATGAACGCGGCGCTGCAATCGGAAGATGCCATCGCCGCGTTGGCGCCCAGCTTGGCCAAGGCGCGCGACATTCTTTATATCGGGCGCGGCCCGGATTATCCGATGGCGCTGGAAGGCGCGCTGAAGCTGAAGGAAATCAGCTATATCCATGCCGAGGGCTATGCCGCCGGCGAGCTGAAGCACGGCCCGATCGCGCTGATCGATGAACATGTGCCGGTGATCGTCATCGCGCCGTCCGGGCCGCGGTTCGAAAAGACCGTGTCGAATATGCAGGAGGTGATGGCGCGCGGCGGCCAGGTCGTGTTGCTCAGTGATGCCGACGGGATCGCCGCCCACGGCCAGGGCACAGCGGCAGCGATCACCATGCCAACGGTCGACCCGTTCATCAGCCCGCTGATCAGCGCCATTCCGGTGCAGTTGCTGGCCTATCATGTCGCGGTGGCCAAGGGCACGGATGTGGATCAGCCGCGCAACCTCGCCAAATCGGTGACGGTCGAATAGGGTCAGGCGTTTGGCAAGGACCTTTGTGGACCGACCATGAAGATGGGGAATTGCGCCGCCTGCCCGGCGCTGATCGCATTGTTCCGCGGTCTGGTTGGACGTCACACGGCGCGCTGCGGGGCCGTGTGGGAAGCGCTGACCCGCACTGGCACCGCCTTGTACGCGGGCGTGTGCGCGTGGAGATCATGGTGGCCCAGCGGCACCAGCGGCGTGGCTTCGGGGAAATAGGCGGCGCAACTGCCACGCGGGATATCATAGGGGATCACCCGCAGGCCGCGCACCACGCGGCTGTGGCCGTCGTCGATCGCCGTGGTCAGATCGACCAGATCATCCGCCGCCACGCCCAGTGCCGTCGCATCCGCGCCGTTCATGAACACCACCATGCGGGTGCCGTTCACGCCGCGAAAGCGATCATGATAGCCATAGATGCTGGTGTTGAACTGATCGTTGCTGCGCACGGTGGTGAGCTGCAAGACGCCCGCCTCGCCATAGCTTTCGCCGGTGCCGCCGAACATGGCGGTGGGCAGCAGAAAATTCGCCTTGCCGCTGCGGGTGTTCCACTTGCGCTCCCGCGCGGCCACCGGCCGTTCGATGCCGCCGGGGGTGAACATGCGGTCGTTGAGGCCGGCAAAGGTCGCCGGCCAAGTCCGTTCGATGGCCTTTCTGATCAGCGCATAGTCGCCGGTCCAATCCGTCCACGGCACCTTGGGATTTTCGGGCAGGGCCGCGGTGGCGATGGCGGCGATGATCGCCGGTTCGGACATCAGCTCGGGTGACGCCGGCGCCACCCGGCCGCGAGAACCGTGGAACTGCGCCAGGCTGCTTTCGATCGACACGGCCTGGGGGCCTGTCGCCTGCTCGTCGATCTCGATGCGGCCGAGGCAGGGCAGCAGATAGGCAATCTCGCCATGGACGATGTGGCTGCGGTTGAGCTTGGTGGCGATGGCCACGGTCAGCCGCAGCTTGCGCCAGGCATCCTCCACGCGCGGAATATCGGGCGCGGCACGGGTGAAATTGCCGCCAAGCGCGATGAAGGCTTTCACACGGCCATCGATCATCGCTTCGCACCCCGTTACCGTGGTGTAGCCTTCGTGGCGCGGTGGCTCGAAATCATACAGCTCCTTGAGTTTGTCGAGCGGCGCCAGTTCGGGCTTTTCGGTGACGCCGACGGTGCGCTGGCCCTGGACATTGCTGTGGCCGCGCACCGGGCAGATGCCGGTGCCCGATTTGCCGATATTGCCGCGCAGCAGCAGCAGATTGACCAGCATCTGCACGGTTTCGGTGCCATGCACCTGTTGGGTGAGGCCCATGCCATAAATGCCCATTGCCTTGTCGGCGGCGGCATATTGTTCGGCAACGCGTTCCAGCGCCGGGCGGGTGAGCGCCGACACACGTTCGATCTCACCCCAGTCGGCGGCACGGCAATAGTCGGCAAAGGCTTCGAAGCCTTGAGTATGCTCGGCGATGAAATCGTGATCGAGCACGCGGCGGGCCTTTGCTGCGGCGGCGCCGGCCTTGATGCTGAAGCCGCCGTCATCCTCGGTCCTGGCCAGCAGCGCCTCGCGATCCGTCGGGCCGGCCTTACCGATTTCGGCGCAGGCATCGTCCATCGCCACCAGCGCCTTGCAGATGCCGGTGATCGCCGCGATGTCGCCGCCCACCGCCACCTGCAGGATCGTGTCGGAAATCACCGTCTCGTCGCCGCTCAGCATCTGGCTGGGCGATTGCGGGTTCTTGAAGCGTTCCAGCCCGCGTTCCCGCAACGGATTGACGCTGATGATGGTGGCGCCGCGCTGCTTGGCGGCCTGGAACTGGTGCAGCATCCGCGGCGAATTGGTCGCCACATTATGCCCGAAATACAGCATCAGATCGGTGGTCTCGAAATCCTGCAGGGTGACGGTGCCGACCGACACGCCAATGCTTTCGGGCAGGGCGACACTGGTCGATTCATGGCACATGTTGGAACTGTCGGGCAGGTTGTTGGTGCCATAGAGCCGCGCCAGCAACTGGAACATGTAGCTGGCCTCCAGGCTGGCGCGGCCACTGACATAGAAGATCGTCTGATCGGGGTCGTCCTGCAGGGCGCGCAGTTCGTGGCCGATCTCGGCAAACGCCGTCCCCCAACTGACGGGGACATATTTGTCGCTGGTCACATCCCAGCGCATCGGCATGGTCAGGCGGCCGGCTTCCTCCAGATCATGGTCGAGCCACCCGGCCAGTTCGGCCATCGTGTATTTCTCGAAAAATGCCTCGTCGGTGCGTTTGCGGGTGATCTCCCAGGCGGTGGCCTTGGCGCCATTCTCGCAATATTCGAAGGGCAGCGGCTCGGCCGGCTTGCCCCAGGCGCACGACACGCACATGAACCCGTCTGGCTTGTTCTGGTGGCGCATGGTCAGCAGCATGTCGGGCACATTCTCGCCGATGGCGACCTTGCCCACGGCCTTCAGCGAGCCGAAGCCGCCGGCCGGGCCGTCATAATCCTCAATCGTTGGATCGTCCTTGGGGCCGCTCATCGCCAATTCTCCCGTTCGTGGATGAATGTCGGGCCGCCGCTCATGCGCGTGGCCGCAGATAGGCCAGCCAATAGGCAGCGCCGACCGCGAAGCCGCCGATGATGTTGCCGATGGTGACCGGCAGCAGATTGGCCAGCAAGCCGGCCGGCGTGATGGCGGCATAATCCGCAGCCCTGACGCCGGCATCCGCCCAGAACGCCGGATCGGCGAACTGCTGCACCGCCCAGCCAAAGGGAATGATGAACATGTTGGCCACGGAATGTTCGAGGCCCAGCGCCACGAAGGCCGCGACGGGCGGGATGATGACCAGCAACTTGTCGGCCGCAGTCTTGGCACCATTGGCCATCCACACCGCCAGGCAGACCAGCATGTTGGCCAATATGCCGCTGGCCAGCGCCGGCGCGAACGCCAGCCGCACCTTGGCATCGGCCATGTCCAGCGCCGCCACGCCCACCGCACCGTCGCCCGCCAGATGAACCGCAGCGGCCAGAGCGATGGCGGCCAGCAGCAGCGAGCCCAGGAGATTGCCGACATACACCAGGAAGAGCGCGCGCAGCATGGCCGGCAGCCGCACGGTCTGCTGTGCCCAGGCGATGATCAGCAGCGTGTTGCCGGTGAACAATTCGGCACCAGAGATCAGCACGAGGATGAGGCCAAGCGAGAAGGCGAGGCCAGCGAGCAATTGCGCGGCCCCAAAGGCGATCTGTCCGTCTGCCCCCGCCAACGCCACCATCGCGGCGAGGCTGCCGAAGCCGATGTAGAGGCCGGCCAGCAGCGACAATGGAAGCATTGCACCAAGGGCGAGCGCGGACTTGGTTTCGCCGCTGTCGGCGGTCGCACGGGCGATGCTTTCGGGCGACAGTATCTCGCCGTCAGCGGACATCAGCTGTATTGGCCAAAGTTGGCGGGTTCTGGCATCCGTTACCCCTGCGCCTGGCCGCCGGTTGACGAGCCCTGTGCTTGCACAACCGGGCCAGGCCAGCCCGGTTCCAGAGCCAGTGCGCGGCCATCGCACTGGCGCAGCAGCAGCACAGGCACGCCGGTGAGCAGCATCGACACCAGCCCGGTGACCGCCGAAATTCGGGCCAGCCAGCCGAGCAATGGCCGTTCGCCATCGCGAGGTGCGCGCGACATCGCCCGCACCCACCACAACAGGCCAAGGCAGGCCGCAATCCAGATGGCTGCCAACAGCACACGCTGCAGATCGAGCGGTCCGATGGCGACGGCCGACCAGCCGTGCGCGCAGGCGAGGCCGTGCACAGCATACAGCAGCGAAAAGCCGATGGCCCAGAAGCCGAGCCCGGCAATGATCCTCAATAAGGCTGTCATGCCAGCAGCACCGGCAGCTTGGTGACCAGCAGCACGATCACCGCGACCACTGCGGCATAATCCTGCCACATCGCGGCGATGCGCACATCGGCGGTGCGCTTGTTGGACACATAACCTGCCCGTGATCGCGCGAAGGCAAAGGCCGTCATCAGCAAGGCCAAGGCGACATGCAATATGGCATAGCTGAACAGCATGGCCACGGTGGCGGCATAGGCGTGGCTAGTGGGCGGCGGCAGCGCGGTGAAGGCTTCGTACGCCAGCAGGGCCAGCGCGATGGCCTGCAGCGCCATACCGATGCCCAGCCTGACCTGCCGGCTGGCCTCGGCCGGCTGTAACAGGCCAGCGCGGCGGATGGCCAGGCTGCTGCCCGCCAGCGCCAGTGTGGCCATAATGGCACCGGTGACGCCTGGCGACATCAGTTGCGGCGGCGGCCAGCCGCTGGCGATGGTCCACAGATAGGCATAGCCGAACAGCAGCGTGGCAAATAAAGTGGCATCGGCGGTGATCGCAAACAGACTGGCCCAATGGCCGGGCGACCCGGCGGTTTCGCCCTGGGTCGGCAAGACGATATCGCACCCCGCGTCCTGCGGCCCGACATCATCCCGGTGGCCCAGCGTCCACGCCCAGCGCCAGCCACACACCGCGACGGCGGCCAGAAACAGCGGTGCCAGCCAATAGACGCCGCCCAGGATCGACAGGAAGAAGCCGCCGGCCAGCATCGCCGTCCACAGTGGCAGCAGGCTGTTGCCCGGCAGCAGGATGATCTGGTCGGGCGTGCCGCTGATCATGTCCACACCCAGGGTTTCGCGCCAGCCATTGCGCGGCTGGGCCAGATGAAATTCGCCGCGGGCGATGCGCAGCGGCAGATCGGGATCGGATTCCAGCGGATCATGATCGCGGATCGGCGGCAGGCTGGCGAAATTATAGCTGGGCGGCGGCAGCAGCATCGCCCATTCCAGCGTGGGCGCCCGCCACGGATTGCGCCGGGTGCGATGGCCGAGAAAGATCTGCAGCGCGACGTCGATGATGAACAGCGCAAAGCCGAAGGCCATGATGAAACTGCCGAACGAGGCCAGCAGGTTGTACAGCGTCCAGCCCATGGTGTCGGGATAGCTGTAGATGCGCCGCGGTTGGCCGAGCAGGCCGACCATGTGCATCATGAAGAAGGTGAGATTGAAACCGACGAAGATCAGCCAAAAGGTCGCGGTGCCCAGCCGCTCGGCCGGCTGCCGCCCGGTGAAGTGCGGCAACCAATAGGCGGCGCCGGCCAGCATCGGAAAGATGAAGCCGCCCACCAGCACATAATGAAGATGCGCGGTGACAAAGGCGGTATCGTGCGCCTGCCAGTTGAACGGCACCATCGCCAGCATCACGCCGGTCAGCCCGCCGATGATGAACACCACGAAGAAGCCGAAGATATACAGCATCGGCCGCTTCAGCTGCGGCCGGCCGGACGCGATCGTGCCGATCCAGGCAAAGATCTGGATGGCGGTCGGGATGGCAACCAGCGCCGAGGCCGCGGAGAAAAACCCCAGCGCCATGTGCGGGATGCCAGTGGTGAACATGTGGTGCACCCACAGCCCGAAGCTGAGGAAGGCCAGCGCCAGGATCGCCGCGATGATCCAGCCATATCCCAGGATGCGGGCGCGGGCCATCACCGGGATCACGGTGGATACGATGCCGGCAGCCGGCAGGAAGATGATGTAGACCTCCGGATGGCCGAACAGCCAGAACATATGCTGCCACAGCAGGGGATCGCCGCCGCGCGTCGCATCGAAGAAGGGCCAGCCAAAGGCCCGCTCCACCTCCAGCAGAATTGATCCGATGATCAGCGGCGGAAAGCCGACCAGCATCATCAGCGCAGTGACCAGCAGATACCAGGCAAACAGCGGCATGTGATCGAGGCGCATGCCGGCGGTGCGCACCTTCAGCACCGACACCATGATCTCGATGGCTGCCGCCATCGCCGACACTTCGACGAAGGTGACGCCGATCAGCCAGATATCGGCGTTGATGCCGGGCGTGTAGATTTTCGACGAAAGCGGCGTGTACATGAACCAGCCGCCATCCGGCGCGACGCCCAGCAGCATGGCGATGATCAGGATCATGCCGCCGAACAGATAGCACCAATAGCCAAAGGCCGACAGGCGCGGGAAGGCCATGTCACGACTGCCGAGCAGCTTGGGCAGCATGTAGAAGGCCAGGCCCTCGATCATCGGGATGGCAAACAGGAACATCATGATGCTGCCGTGCATCGTGAAGATCTGATTATAGACCGCCGGCCCGACAAAGGCGCTGCCCGGCGTGGCCAGTTGCGCGCGGATCAGCATGGCCAGCACGCCGCCGATGCAAAAGAACGCAAAGGCGGTGATGATGAAGCGCCGGCCGATATCGGTGTGGTTGACGCTGGCCAACGCGCCGCGCCAGCCCGGCCCGCGATCCCAGATGGCATGCAGTGCGCGATGGCGGCTGAGCGCGGTCATGGTGTTGGCGCCATCAGCCGGGCCCAGGATGCCGGATCATGCGCCACCACCACAAAGCGGTTGTTGGTGTGGCCGATGCCGCAGAATTCGGCGCATTGGCCGGCATAGCGCCCCGGACGCGGCGCCAGCAGGCGCAGGCGGTTGGTCTTGCCGGGGATGGCATCCATCTTGCCGGCCAGCACCGGCACCCAGAAGCTGTGGATCACATCATCGGAGCGGATCAGCACATCCACCGGCCGCCCGGCGGGAATGTGCATCACGCTTATGCTCTCCAGCGGCGGGGCGCCCGCGCGGGCATGGCGAAACCGCCATTCCCATTGCCGGCCAGTGGCTTCGATGCTGATGCCGTCACGCGCTGGCAGCGCCTGCAGCGCTTCGCCTACCATCAGACCATAGGACAGCAAGGCGAGCAGCACGACCGATGGGAAGGCGATGCCGAGGCCCTTGATCCATATCCCGACCGACACGCCGCGATAGCGGGTGGCGCGAAACGCCGCCACGAACAGCCCCATGGTGCCAAGGAAAATCACCGTCGCACCGATCAGCATCACCCACCACAGGGTGGCGATCGTCGCTGCCGCCGGCCCTTCCGGTGCCAAGGTGGACATTGGCCCAGCACAGCCGGCGAGGGCGAAGGTGCAACCGATTGCCAGCAGCGCGCGTTGACCGGACATCACAGGAGCCCCCCATGCCCGATGCCATTCCCGAGCCCATCCCCCGGCAGCTTGTCGATCCGGTGCAGGCTCATCCGGATTTTCACCGCACCGAATCCAGGATCGCCGTGGCCGGCCATCCGATCCACGCCATGCTGGTGGCCTTTCCGATTGCCATGGCCTTCTCGGCGTTCGGCGCCGACGCGCTTTACTGGCTGACTGGGGATATCTTCTGGGCCCGAGCCGGCTTGTGGGCCACGGGCGTGGCCTTTGTGTTCGGGCTGCTGGCGGGCTTGTCGGGCACCGCCGAGTTGTTGCTGGTGCCCGGCATCCGCCGCCGCGCCGCCAGCTGGACGCATTTCATCTTCGCGGTGATGCTGTTGTCGGTACTGGGCGCCAACTGGGGGCTGCGATTGTACGGTTTTGAACAGGCCGTCCTGCCGTGGGGCATATTGGTGTCGGCGCTGGCCGTCGGCGCGACGGCGCTGACCGGCTGGCACGGCGGCAAGCTGGTGTTCGATTATCACATCGGCACCGCTTCGAAAGGCGATTGAAGGCCGAGCGGTTGCTGCAGCCAGTCGGGCAACAGCGTCAGCGGCACGTCGGGCTTGGCCAGCACCAGCAGCAGGATGATCGCCATCAGCAGCACCGCCGCCACCAGCCGCGGGATCGCCAGATTGAGCTGCGCCTCGCCCGGCGCTTCGCCGATGGCGATGATGGCATGGCCGGTCAGGCCGTGCAGCCCGACCAGAAAGCCGACCATCACCAGCTTGGCGAACATCCACGGCACATACAGGCCGCGAAGGAAAATCAGCGCGGTGCCGGCTGTGACAGCGATCACCGCCGCCGGGGTGATGACCGCAATATAGCCATTCTGCAGGGTCAGCCGCAGCCGCGTATAGTCCGACTGCGCCAGATTGCGGTGATCGCCCGCCAGCAACAGCGGCAGCGCCAGCAGCCCGGCGCACCAGATGATCAACGTGGTGATATGGATGGTCTTCAGGGCCAGCACGAGCGTCATGCAGCCATCGTCCGCCAACTGCGCCGCGCCAGCCATGCCGCCGCCACCAGATAGGGCAGCATGCCGGGCACCCACATCAACAGGCCGGCCAGTTGCTGATCGGCCAGCGGCCCCATGCCCCAGGCGATGGTGGTGGCCAAGTGGGGCGCGTACAGCGGCGCTGGTGCAAACACCAGCAACGCGCCGAGCAGCCCCATCTGCACCGTGGCGGCGAGCACCGCCATCAAGCCCACCGCCGGCTCCGTGGTTGCAGCCACAGCGCGCCAGAACATCATGGCTGACCCGAGCAAAGTGAGCTGCATCAGCCAGTAGACGCCCGTGTCGGCCAGCGCGATTTCATAGAGGCTGGGCACATGCCAGCTCCAGAACAGCAAGGTCGCCAACAGCAGCGGCAGCGCCGGCGAGCCCACCCGTCGGCGAGGCCATGCCAGGGCCAGCAGCGGCGCCGCCACCGCAACCAGCAGCAGATGATGCAACACCCGCGCCGAAAACAGCGCAGAGGTGAGCGCACACAGCGGCGACAGGAACAGCACGGCCAGCACCACCACGCCCGCCAGCAGGGGACGCCGCCGCGCCCCGTCTGCCGGCACGGCGAACCCGGCGGCGAGCACCAGCGCCAGGCCCGCCATGACCACGGGATCGAAATTCCATTGCGACAGCCAATCGAGCGGCGAAGGCGGCGGACCGCAGTAAGGACCCATTGATAAACCCGCCTCGCGCTGTGGGTGTCAGCCGAACCAACGCCGGGTACGGAAAATCGTTCCGCATGGAACCAACGTCAGGGCCGGCGCGTTCAGCAGCGGTGACCGGCGGGAGAATGTCTTGGCGCCTGAAATAGCCTTCCTGCGCATCGAGCCGCGCGGCGCTCCGCAACCGGTGATGCGTGCCATTGCCGAGGAAGTGCCGATCGCGATCGAGGTGAACGGCATCGGCTATGCCGTGCTGATGGCGACGCCGGCCGATTTGCCTGATCTTGCCTATGGTTTCGCGCTGGCGGAGCGATTGATCGATGGTGCTGATGATCTGATCGATGCCTGGACCCATGCCACGCCGCAGGGCATCATCCTGCGGCTGCTGCTGGCCCCGCATCTGGCCCCGCGCATCCTGGACCGTGTTCGCCACCGCACCGGCGAATCGTCGTGCGGATTGTGCGGCATCGAAAATCTCGAACAGGCACTGCGGCCATTGCCGGTCGTCACGGCCGCGTCACGGGCCACCGACGCAACGATCTTTCGCGCGCTCGCTGCGTTGCGCGATCATCAGCCGTTGAATGCCGCAACCGGGGCCGTGCATGCTGCTGCCGCGTGCGCCGTTGACGGCAGCATCCGGCTGGTGCGGGAGGATGTCGGACGCCACAACGGCTTCGACAAGTTGATCGGCGCCATGCTGCGGGCCGGCATGGCGTGGGATGGCGGCTTTGCCTTGTTGTCGTCGCGCTGCTCGTTCGAACTGGTGGAAAAGGCCGTGCTGGCCGGCTGCCCGTTGCTGGTGACGATTTCCGCACCGACCAGCCTGGCGGTGGCGCGCGCGGCAGAGGCCGGCCTGGCGCTGCGTGTGCTGGCCCGCGCCGATGCGATGCTGGCAACGACAGTGCCCATTGCTGGCCGGTCGGCATGACGCGTGTGCTGGGGGCAATATTGGCCGGCGGGCAGTCGCGGCGGTTCGGCAGCGACAAGGCGTTGGCGCTGTATCATGGCCTGGAATTGATCTGCCACGTCATCAACCGGCTGCAGCCGCAATGCGATGCGCTGCTGATCTGCGGCCGGCGGTTTGATGATCTTGATATGGCAGATGATCGTCCCGAACCGGGGTTGGGCCCGCTCGGCGGTCTGGCGGCGGCGCTGCATGCCGGGCGGGAACGGCAGTTCGATATGGTGGTGTCGGTGCCGTGCGACACGCCGGACATTCCGGAGGATCTGGTGGTTCAGCTCGGTGCGGCGCCGGCCTTTCTGATCGACCTGCCGGTGATCGGGGCCTGGCCGTGCGCATTGTCATCGGCGCTTGATGCGCATCTGGCTGGAACCGACCGCCGGTCCATGCAGGCCTGGGCGCGCCGCTGCGGCGCCGCCCCCCGGCATCTGGCGCAGCGCCTCGCCAATCTCAACACGCACGCCGACCTGATGGCCTGTTCTGCCCATGACGATTGAGGGCCGGGTGAGTGTCGACGCAGCGCTGGCGCTGATCCGCGCGGCGGTCCGGCCGTTGGGCAGCGAGATGATCGCCGTCGCCCACGCACAGGGCAGGATCACCGCGGCCCCGGTGCTGGCCGGCGCCGATACGCCCCGATTTCGGGCAGCGGCCATGGATGGCTATGCGTTCGCCAGCCGGGACGTGGCGGGTGCCACTGCGGATCGCCCGGCGTGGCTGACGATCGGGGCCATGGTGCCGGCCGGCACGTCGCCGCCTGCGCTTTGCTGCGGGGCAGCCGTCCCGATCGCCACCGGCGCGCCGGCGCCGCTGGGTGCCGATGTCGTGATCACCCGGGAATGTGCCGTGCTGGTCGAAGGCCGGCTTTGCCTTGCAGGGCCGGTGGCGTCGGGGCAACATGTGCGCGCCATCGGCGAAGACGGCCGGGCCGGCGCGCCGCTGCTGCCGGCGGGTGTTGCCATCGCCCCCGATGCGGTCGGCGTGTTGCTGGCCTTTGGCGTTCATCACGTCTGCGTTGCGCGACAACCGCGTCTGGGGCTGCTGACCACCGGCAGCGAGCTAAGGCCGGATGGCGGCGCGCTTGGCCCTGGGCTTTTGACCGACAGCAACGGGCCGATGATTGCCGCCTGCGCGCAGGCCGCCCGGATCGATTGCGATTTCATCGGCCGGGCAGCCGACTGTCCCTTGGCCTTCGATGCGGTGCTGGATGCGGCCATGGCATCAGCATCTGCCGACATCATGCTTTCCACTGGCGGCGTTTCCATTGGCGCCTTCGATCTGGTGCGCAGCCGGCTGGAGGCGCGCGGCTGCACCATCCTGTTTCACGGCGTCGCCATGCGGCCGGGCAAGCCGTTGCTGTTCGCTCTGCTGCCCGATGGCCGCCCCTATTTCGGGCTGCCCGGCACGCCGCTGGCGGCGCTGGTGGCGTTTCGATTTTTCGTTGGTGCCGCGCTGCGCCAGATGGTCGGACTGCCGCCTGAGACAGGGGACATCGTCCACACCAACGAAAGCGGGCGCCCGGGCACAAGCCTGTTCCTGCGGGGACGCAAACCGGCACACGGCGAGCCGGCAATCGTCGATACGGCCCTGGATCAGCGCGCCCACATCCTGCGTTCGCTGCTGTCGGCAGATTGCTGGCTGAGGATCGACTGCACATCGCCAGCCCCGCCCGTGGCCCGGTGCTACCCCCGGCAACTGACGCTCGATCAACGATAGCGCCAGGATTTCAACATCCGCAGCGCTGGAGCCGCCGCCAAACCCGGCACGGCATATACCACAGAGCGGCATGGCCTGTTCGACCAGTGTCTTCGGCCTGCCGGCTGGCTATGGCGTCGCCGCGCCCCTACAGTATCGGTTGCGGTTTTCTTTGGGCCAATCAGCAAAGGGGGCGATCATGAACGGCCAGACAGTTTTGATCATCGGCGCAAGTGGGGTCATCGGCGAGGCCGCGGTCGAGCGGTTCGCCGCCGATGGCTATCATGTGCTGGCTGTTTCGCGGCGCGCCCCGCACGTGCCGCCGGGCACGGCATGCGAGCATATTGCCCTCGATCTGCTCGATGCGTCGGCATGCCAGGCCGCAGCGCCGCGGTTCGCCGGGGTCACCCACGTTGTCTATGCCGCGTTGTTCGAAAAGCCCGGGCTGGTCGCCGGCTGGACCGAGCCGGATCAGATGGACACCAACCTGGCGATGATGCGCAACCTGATGGAGCCGCTGCTCGCCAGCGCGCAAGGCCTGCGCCATGTCAGCGCCTTTCAGGGCACCAAAGCCTATGGTGCCCATCTGCATCCGCTCAGCGTGCCGGCACGCGAAAGCGCCCCGCGCGATCCGCATGCCAATTTCTACTGGCTGCAGGAGGATTATCTGCGCGCCAAGCGCTGTGGAGCGGCGTGGACGCTGACGATCTGGCGCCCGCAGATTGTCTTTGGCCTCGCGACGGGGGTCGCGATGAACATCATTCCCGTCCTGGGGATCTATGCCGCCATCTGCCGCGAATTGGGGCGCCCGTTCGTCTATCCGGGTCTTGCTGGCGGGATTGGAGAAGCCGTCGATACCGGTCTGATTGCGTCGGCACTGGCCTGGGCGGCGACCGCACCGCAGGCGGGTGACGAGACGTTCAACATCACCAATGGCGATGTCTTTGAATGGATAAGCGTCTGGCCGGCGATTGCCAGGGCGGTCGGGCTGGAGCCGGCCTATGGCGCGCCCTTCTCGCTTGCCGAATTTCTCCTCGATCATGCCGGCACCTGGGACAGCATCGTGCGTCGGCACGGCCTGCAACCCCATGCCCTCGCCGCGCTGCTCGGCGAGTCGCATCATTATGCCGATCTGTTGTTCGGCGTGATGGCCCCGCCAGAAACGCAGCGTCCGCCCATCCTGGTCAGCACCATAAAGCTGCGCCGCGCTGGCTTTGCCGATTGCCGCGACACCGAGGAGATGTTTGAACGGCTGCTTGGCCAGTTGGCCGAGCGCAAGATCATACCATCCAGGCCATGATGCCGGCGAAGCAGCCGTGAAGCCGCCAACGACCGAATCAGCGGCCTTTCAGGCGCGCGCCATAGCTCTTGCGGAACTTGGCCAGCTTGGGGCCGACCACCGCCACGCAGTAACCATTCCTGCTGCCGTTGGTTTCGAAATAGCGCTGGTGATAGGCTTCGGCCGGATACCAGGGCGCGTTGGGCTCGATGCTGGTGACGATCGGATTATCCCAACTGGCCTGGTTGCGGGCGATGGCGGCTTCGGCTTCGCCGGCCTGCACGCCGTTCTGCGGAAAGATGGCCGAGCGATATTGGGTGCCGACATCGCCGCCCTGACGGTTCAGCGTCGTCGGATCATGGGTATGGAAGAAAATATCCAGCATTTCTGAATAACTGATTTCAGAAGGATTAAATTCGATCCGAACGGCTTCGGCGTGGCCGGTGCGACCAGAACAAACCTGCTCATAAGTCGGGTGTTCGATGCCGCCGCCAATGTAGCCGGACTCAACCGATTCCACACCGCGAAGCTCATTAAACACAGCTTCGGTGCACCAGAAGCAACCACCTGCGAATATTGCTACGTCAAGCGTCATTTGTACCTCATTGTCAAACAATTGTTTACTATCTATGGATGCATGCGCTGGTGCTTTCGGGGCATGAGATAGGCCGGCGATACCGGATCGACAAGAGGGGGTCGATCGGGGGGCCGCGTTGCTGGGCCGGCGCAACGCATTCGTAAAAGTATCGTCGGGGGTGTTGCGTGTGGGTAATTTCAAGGACGTGCAGGCATTTGTGCGCGATGTGCGGATCGCGCGATCGTTGACCGACATCGGGCTGGTGTTGAAAGACGCAACGCGCAGCTTCCAGTTTGATCATTTTGCCTTGGCCCAGCGCTACTCCAGCGTGGGCGATGCCGGGCAAGGGTCGCTCGGGCCGGTGCGGCTGACCGATTTTCCTGATGCCTGGGTGGAACAACTGGTGGGCCAGGGCCGCATCGCCGATGATCCGGTGCTGCTGGCCAGCGAACGCAGCGTGACGCCGTTCGCGTGGAGCCATCTTGACCACATCCTGCCGCTCACCGCGCGCCACCGCGCCTATATGGCGCAGGCGCAGGCGGCTGGCCTGGCCGACGGCTATACCGTGCCCATTCATGTGCCCGGCCAGGCATCCGGCCTGGTCAGCTTCGTGATGGCCGGCGGGCGGGAATTGCCGGCTGATGCGCTGCCTGCGGCGCAATATCTGGCCTGCTTCGCCTTTGAAGCGGCACGCCGGCTGGCCGCGCATGGCAACAGCGCCAGGGGCGGCACCAAGCTTACGCAGCGGCAACTTGATTGCGTGGTGCTGGCGGCGCGCGGCAAATCCAACTGGGTGGCCGGCCGCCTGCTCGGCCTGACCGCCGGGACGGTGCACAAATATCTGGAGGCCGCCAAGCATCGCTATGGCGTCTCCAGCCGCACCGAGCTGGTGGTGCGCGCCCTGTATGACGGGCACCTCAGCTTCGCAGATGTGATGGGTGATGCCGTGAACGGTCTTGGGGCGGGTGACAGGCGCCGGGACGACTGATAAGCCTCCGCGTCTGTTGCCAGCAGGGGCCGCCAGACGCCCCCCGGCCAGTCGGGAGGGGTCATGGTTCCAAAGGACGTCGAAGTCACGTCTGACAAAGGCAAGATGCCGCCCGTTGGCGGCCCCTATGCCTGGTATGTGCTGGGGCTGATGGTCCTCGTCTATGTGATGAACTTCATCGATCGGCAGATCCTGTCGATCCTGGCCGAAGACATCAAGCGCGACCTTGGCCTCACCGATGCGCAGCTCGGCTTTCTGTACGGCACGGCCTTTGCGGTATTCTATGCGCTGTTCGGCATCCCGATCGGCCGACTGGCGGACAATTGGATACGCACCCGGCTGCTGGCGCTGGGCTTGACCCTGTGGTCGGGCATGACGGCCATGTCCGGCCTGGCTGGCAATTTCACCCAATTGTCGCTGGCCCGCATCGGTGTGGGCGTGGGCGAAGCGGCCGCCGGCCCTTCGGCCTATTCGATGATTTCCGATTGGTTTCCCAAGGCGCGGCGCGCGACGGCCCTGTCGATCTATGCCGCCGGCCTCTATCTGGGCGGCGGTGTCTCGCTGCTGATCGGCGCTGTGGTGGTGAAGGGCTGGAACAACGCCTATCCCGGCGGCGGGCCGCTGGGGCTGGTCGGCTGGCAGGCGGCGTTCATGGCGGTCGGCATCCCCGGCCTGCTGCTGGCCTTGTGGGTGGCGACGCTGATCGAACCGCAACGCGGCCGTGCCGATGGCCTGCCGCCGCCGATACCGATGGCCGGCAAGGCGATCTTCCGCAATTTCCTGGCCGATATGGCCAGCGTGATCCCGCCGTTCACCCTGATCAACATGGCGCTTCTGGGCCGGCGGGCATTGTTCGGCAATATCGCGGCACTGGCGCTGGTGGCCGGCATCGTCGCGGGGCTGGTGGCCATCACCGGCGAGGTCTTGCAGTTCCTGGCGGTGGGCACCGGGCTATATGCAGTGATCAGTTGGGCGCAATCGATCCGGTTTCGTGACAAGCCGACCTATGAACTGATCTGGGGCACGCCGGCCTTCGTGCTGACCATCATCGGGTTCGGATCGATCAGCTTTGTCGGCTATTCGGTGGGGTTCTGGGCGGCACCTTATGCGCTGCGCCATTTTGTCGAGCCGGCGCTGGCCAGCGGGCAGCCGGTGCCCTGGTATGGCACGCGCGAGGCAGCCGCGTTCATCCTGGGCGGCGGCGGCGCCTTGGGCGGCTTCGTCGGCACCATATTGGGCGGCGTGCTGGGGGATTATGCCAAGCAGCGCCACCCATCGGGCCGCATCATCGTCGGCAGCCTGGCGACGATTATTCCCGCCCCGCTGATCTGGATGCAATATACCGCTGGCGATATCGGCAGCTTCTTCCTGTGGTTTTTCCCAACGACCGTGTTCGGTTCGATGTATGTCGGGGTGGCCGCCGCCACCACGCAGGATCTGGTGATGCCGCGCATGCGCGGTGCCGCCACCGCCACCTTCTTCATCGGCACGACCTTGTTCGGGCTGGGCCTGGGGCCGTGGTTCACCGGCTTTGTTTCGGCGGTGTCTGGCGATCTTGCGACCGGCGTGCTGGCCTTGCTGTTGATGGCGCCGTTTACCCTTGGCTGCCTGTGGTTTGTCTATCGCCAGTTGCCCGCCGCCGAAGCCACACGGGTTGATCGCGCGCGGGCAGCGGGCGAAGTGATCTGAAAGGAAACATCATGAAGATCGAACAGTTGTTCAGCGTTGCCGGCAAAACGGCTGTGGTCACCGGCGGCAGCCGCGGAATCGGCGAGATGATCGCGCGTGCGCTGGTCGAGAACGGCGCCACTGTCATCATCTCCAGCCGCAAGGCCAGTGATTGCGACGCGCTGGCGGCCGAGCTGGGCCCCGCCTGCTTGCCCATTGCCGCCGACCTGTCGCAGATGGCCGAGGTCGAACGCTTTGCCGCAGCGGTGAACGAACGCATGCCGAAGCTCGATATCCTGTTCAACAACGCCGGCGCGAGCTGGGGCGCGGGCATCGATGATTTTCCGGAACTGGGCTGGGACAAGGTGATGGACCTGAATGTGAAATCGGTGTTCTTCCTCACCCAGAAACTGCTGCCCAACCTCGGCGCCGCGGCAAGCCCCGACCATATGGCCCGTGTCATCAACATCGGCAGCATCGACGGCCAGCATGTTTCCGATCTGGAAACCTATTCCTATGCCGCGTCCAAGGCCGGCGTGCTGCACCTGACACGGATGATGGCCAAGTTTCTCGGCCCCCGCCACATCGCGGTCAACGCCATCGCACCGGGCTTTTTCCCGTCCAAAATGACCGCCGCGATTGCCGAGGAGTTCCGCGAAGCCTTTCGCGCCGCCACGCCGATGCAGCGCTGGGGCAACGCCGATGACATGGCCGGTGTCGCGCTGTTCCTGGCCAGCCGGGCCAGCGAATTCATGACGGGCAGTGTTGTTACTGTGGACGGTGGCTACGCCACTACCGTCTGATGCAACATTTCAAATGCTGGCCATTACCGGGCAGCGACATGCTGCAAATAGGCTAAATTACGGTGGCGCGCCTGCGCCAAAAAGCGCATGAAATCGCGATTGGTGCAGGCCATCGGTGACGGCGGTCGATGCTTCGTGGCGCCGCGCGGGAGCAAGATGTGAAAAAAGTCGAGGCGGTCATCAAGCCGTTCAAGCTGGATGAAGTTAAAGAGGCGCTGCACGAAGTCGGCGTGTCCGGCATCACCGTGACGGAGGCCAAGGGCTTTGGCCGGCAGAAAGGCCATACCGAGCTGTATCGCGGCGCCGAATATGTGGTGGATTTCCTGCCCAAGGTGAAACTGGAAGTGGTCGTGGACGACGACCAGGTCGACCGGGTGGTCGAAGCCATCACCAATTCGGCGCGCACCGGGCGGATCGGCGATGGCAAGATTTTCGTGTCGCCGGTGGAAATGGCCGTGCGCATCCGCACCGGAGAGCGCGACAGCGACGCGATCTGACCGCCTGAGATTCAAAGATAACAACCAGCAAAAGGGAAGAGCCAAATGGCCACTGCTGCCGACATTCTGAACCTGATCAAGGACAAGGACATCGAGTGGGTTGATCTGCGTTTCACCGACCCCAAGGGCAAGTGGCAGCACCTGACCATGGTGTCAGGCGTGATCGACGAGGATATGCTGACCGATGGCTTCATGTTCGATGGCTCGTCGATCGCCGGCTGGAAAGCGATCAACGAAAGCGACATGATCCTGATGCCGGATCTGGGCGCGACCTATATCGATCCTTTCTCTGCCACCCCGATGCTGATTCTGGTGTGCGATATCGTCGAGCCGTCCACCGGGCAGCTTTATGGCCGCGATCCGCGCAGCACCGCCAAGCGCGGCGAAGCGTACCTCAAGGCCACCGGCATCGGTGACACCGTCTTTGTCGGCCCGGAAGCCGAATTCTTCGTGTTTGACGATGTGCGTTTTGGCCTGGGCTATAACGAAGGCTTCTTCCATCTCGATGATATCGAACTGCCGACCAATTCGGGGCGCAGCTATGAACAAGGCAACATGGCCCACCGGCCACGCGCCAAGGGCGGCTATTTCCCGTGCGCGCCGGTTGATTCCGCCGTCGATCTGCGCGGTGAAATGGTTGCGACCATGCTGGAAATGGGCCTGCCCTGCGACAAGCATCACCATGAAGTCGCCAGCGCGCAGCACGAACTGGGCCTGACCTATGGCACGCTGGTCGAAACCGCCGATCGCATGCAGGTGTATAAATATGTCGTGCACCAGGTCGCCCATGCCTATGGCAAGACCGCGACCTTCATGCCCAAGCCGATCAAGGACGACAACGGCAGCGGCATGCACACCCATTTGTCGATCTGGAACGGCAAGACGCCGTTGTTCGCTGGCGATCAATATGCCGGCCTGAGCGAAATGGCGCTGTTCTTCATCGGCGGCATCATCAAGCATGCCAAGGCGTGCAACGCCTTCACCAATCCGGGCACCAACAGCTACAAGCGGCTGGTGCCGGGCTTTGAAGCGCCGGTGCTGCTGGCCTACAGCAGCCGCAACCGTTCTGCTTCGTGCCGTATCCCCTACGGCAGCGGTGCCAAATCCAAGCGCGTGGAAGTGCGTTTCCCGGATGCCCTGGCCAACCCGTATCTGGCCTATACCGCGCTGCTGATGGCCGGCCTCGATGGCATCGAGAATCGCATCCATCCCGGCCCGGCGATGGACAAGAATCTGTATGACCTGCCGCCGCGCGAACTGAAGAAGGTGCCGACCGTGTGCGCATCGCTGCGTGAGGCGCTGGTGGCGCTGGACAAGAGCCGCGCCGTGTTCACCAAGGGCGGCGTGTTCACCGACGACCAGATTGATTCGTACATCGAATTGAAGATGGAAGAGGTGCAGCGGTGGGAGATGACGCCGGCGCCGGTTGAATTTGATATGTATTACAGCGCATGACGGCGTGAGATTAGTGCGCAGCACTAAGCTCCGACTCGTCAAAGCTCGGACGGCGATCGAAAAAGGCGGCCCCCACAGGCCGCCTTTTTTGACTCGTCCGACGGCGTGGCTCCGCCACGCTCTTCCTCTTTCCTTCTTCCTTACTTCCTACCAACCCAAACGGACTCGGCGGCTCCGCCGCCGGCCGTGTCCGTGCCACAAGCGCAAACCCCCTCCAAACTGGCCGCATCTTGTGCACTGCAACACGCGCGTAACAATCCCTAACTCCAGCCCGACATAACGCCTGCATAATCTCAACCCCCTGAAAACCATAAAAAAAGGGGGCCGGAACCTGAGTTCCGGCCCCAGTAAATCCTTGGGGAGGATCGCCATATCGGCAAGACCCTTTTGCACTGCACAACGGTAAAATTCAATGCGTGAAATTGCGTAGGCCAAAAACAAAAGGTCGCGCGCGCCCAACCTGCGCTTTCCCGCCCGGCTGGCGGCGGCGGCGGCGGCTGCTATACCCTGCCCATGTCTGATCTGTTCGCTGCCACCCAAAGTTCCGCCGATTATGATGCCAGCCATATCGAAGTGCTGGAGGGCCTGGAGCCGGTGCGGCGCCGGCCCGGCATGTATATCGGCGGCACCGATGAGCGCGCGCTGCATCACCTCGCTGCCGAAGTGCTGGACAACGCCATGGACGAGGCGGTCGCTGGTCACGCCAGCCGCATCGAGGTGAGCCTGGAGGTCGACGGCAGCCTGACCATCACCGACAATGGCCGCGGCATCCCGGTGGATCCGCACCCGCGTTTCCCTGACAAATCGGCGCTGGAAGTGATCCTGACCATGCTGCATTCGGGCGGCAAGTTCAGCGGCAAGGCCTATGCCACCAGCGGCGGCCTGCACGGCGTGGGCATCAGCGTGGTCAACGCGCTGTCGGACGACACCACCATCGAAGTGGCGCGCGACCGGCTATTGTACCGGCAGCGCTTTTCGCGCGGGTTGCCGCTGGGGCCGGTGGAAAAATTGGGCGCCGTCGCCAACCGGCGCGGCACATCGGTGCGATTCCATCCGGATGCGCAGATTTTCGGCGCGGACGCGGCGTTCCGCGCCAGCCGGCTGTACAAATTGGCGCGATCAAAGGCCTATCTGTTCGGCGGCGTCGAAATCCGCTGGAAATGTGCACCCGAACGCCGCGACGGGGATGTGCCGGAAACCGCGGTGTTCACCTTCCCCGGCGGCCTGGCCGATCATTTGCGCGAACGGCTGGAGGATCGCCCGCTGGTGGTGCCCGATCTGTTTGCCGGCCGCGCCGATCTGGCGGTGGCGCCCGATGGCAAACCGATGGGCGCAGTGGAATGGGCCTGCGCATGGCCGCAGTGGGGCGAAGGATCGGCGAGTTTTTATTGCAACACCATCCCGACACCCGATGGCGGCACCCATGAAGCCGGGCTGCGGCTGGCGCTGACGCGCGGTTTGCGCAACTTCGCCACGCTGTCAGGCAACAAGAAGGCCGGTGAACTGGCCGGTGAGGATGTGTTTTCCGGCGCAGAGCTGATGCTGTCGCTGTTCATCCGCGATCCGCAGTTCCAGAGCCAGACCAAGGACCGGCTGACCAGCCCCGAAGCCACCAAGCTGGTGGAAAATGCCATCAAGGATCATTTCGATCACTGGCTGACCGGCAGCGGCGAAGGCGGTGGGCCTTTGGGCAAGGCGCTGCTGGCGTTCGTGCTGGAGCGCATGGAAGACCGGCTGCGCCGCCGGCAGGAAGCGCTGGTCAAGCGCAAGACCGCGACCAGCAAATCATCGCTGCGCCTGCCCGGCAAGCTGACCGACTGTGCGCGCGGCGATGCACCGGGCACCGAATTGTTCATCGTGGAAGGCGATTCGGCCGGTGGCAGTGCCAAGCAGGCGCGCAACCGCAACACCCAGGCGATCCTGCCGATCCGCGGCAAGATATTGAACGTGGCATCCGCCAACACCGCCAAGATCGGCGCCAATTCCGAAATCGGCGATCTGATCCAGGCGCTGGGCTGCGGCACCCGCGAACGTTATGCGCCGGAAAGCCTGCGCTATGAACGCATCATCATCATGACCGATGCCGACGTGGACGGCGCGCATATCGCGACACTGTTGATGACGTTTTTCTTCCGCGAAATGCCCGGCATGGTGCGCGATGGCCGGCTTTATCTGGCGCAACCGCCGCTCTATCGCCTGTCGGCAGGTGGCACCGTGGCCTATGCACGCGATGATGCGCACCGCGCCGAATTGATGGCCACGACCTTTTCCAGCCGCAGCAAGGTCGAGGTCAGCCGGTTCAAGGGCCTGGGCGAAATGAACCCGCAGCAGTTGAAGGAAACCACGATGGACCCGGCCAGCCGCTGCCTGATCCGCGTGCGCCTGCCCGAAAATGCCGAAGGCCGCGCCGATGTGGCCGATCTGGTCGAACGCTTGATGGGCCGCAACCCGGAGCATCGCTTCAACTTCATCCAGAGCCACGCCACCTCGATCGATGCCGAAGCGCTGGATGCCTGACGCCAGCCTGCCATCCATAACGGATACATCTTTGGCGACCTGAGCCATGCCGCCTGCCGAATCGGTGGCATGGCACCTGTTAACCACACCCTGTTGCGGCAATCATCCGGCCTTTGGAGGGACGATCAGGATGATGGCCGACCGCACAATCATGGCTTCAGGTTCGTTGCGTCGCGACCGCGGGGTTGCCGGTGGCGACATGATCATCCGGGACATCCCGGTTGACCAGCGCGCCGGGCTGGATCAGGCAATTCTTGCCGACGGTGACCCCGGGCAGGATGATCGCGCGCGGCCCGATCCGGGTTCCGGCGCCGACGAACGTATCCATGTAGATGCCGCGGGTCATGTCGTGGGTGAGAATCACCGCTTCCTCCCCGATCACGCAATCCGGGCCGATGTGGACGCCGCGCGGCCAGGTACGGTCGATCAGCGCGGTTTCAGCGATCCACGCGCTGGGATGGACATCCATGCCCCAGATGCGATCCCGCACCAGTCTCTGCCAGTGCTGCCGCAAGCTCAATCGACGCGCCATGACCCTGCCCTCGTGCGGGATGCCATTCCACGACCCCGCCAACTTTACAAGCGGCCAAGATGGTCGTTATTTGAGGGTGTCATGGCCATGGGTTCGCTCAACCAGTTGCGCAAGCTGCGCACAACGCTGATCGAGCTGCGCCGACGTTGGCTGCAGTGGCGCACCGGCGTGATCATCGATGAAACCGCCAGCGTTTCCCTGTCCAGCCGCCTGTTGCCGGGGCGCCCTGGCGGCGTGAACGTCGGGGCTGAAACATTGCTGGCGTTCAAGACCTTGATCGACGCCACGGATATGGCCACCGGCATTGTCCATCCAATTCATATCGGCCGGCGCTGTTTCATCGGCGGCGGCTCGATGATTATGCCGGGGGTGACGATTGGCGACGAATCGATCGTGGCGGCCGGCGCCGTGGTGTTCACGGATGTGCCGCCGCGGTCCATTGTGGCGGGCAATCCGGCGCGGGTGGTGCGATCGGATATCAAGGTTGGCAGCTTTGGCCGGCTGGAGGGCGCTGACGAAAACACGCGGCGCATGTATCAACTCTGACGCCCGCGCCTGGTGGGCGCTGCTGCTCGCGGGCGGGCTTGCCATGCCGGTTGACGCGCGGCCGGTGACGCCGGTCTGGCAAGGCAATGGCGATTGCCGGCTGTTGATCGTGGGCGATTCGCTGGCCGCGCGCTGGTCAGCGCCGGCACCGCCGGGCTGGCGCCAGGCAGTGGCTGGTGAAGCCGGCGCACGGGCCAGTGAATTGGCGGCGCCGATTGGCGCGTTGATCGCCAGCACCCGGCCACACGCCATCCTGTTGTTCGCGGGCAGCAACGATGCCCGCGCCGCCGCGCTGTGGCCATGGGGCGATGCGGCCGGGCAAGCAGCGACCGCGATTGCGGGCATCGCCCGCGCCGGGCAGGCCAGTGGCGCGCGCATGGTGGTGGCCGATCTGCTGGCGCCGGGCCCCCAACCGTGGTGGCGCTCGCTGTTGATCGGGGCACGCCAGGGCCAGGCCATGGCGGCGATCACTGCCCGGCTGACCCTGCCGGCCAGCACACGGCGCCTGCCGGTCGCGCACCTGCTCGCCGGCCGCGATGGGATCGACCCGGCGATGCGCAGCGACCATCTGCATTATTCAGCCGCCGGCTATGCCCGCCTCGCCGCCGGGCTGGTGCCGCTGCTTCAGGATGCCTGCGACTTGGACGGCTGAGCCGCTTCCAGCGCATTGCTGGCGGTCAGCCACTCGGCTTCTGCGGCGGCCAGACTGGCCTCGATCGTGCCGCGTTGCTTCAGCAGCGCCGCCGTGTTGGCACCGGGCAGCGCCAGCCGCTTGTCCAGGCCATCACGCTCTGCGGTGAGCCGGGCGATGCGCTGTTCGGCGGCGTTCAGCGTCTTGCGCAGCGCCTGGGTGGCTTCGCGCTGCGCGGCGGCGCGGCGGCGGGCTTCCTTGGGGTCTTCGCGCGGGGCTTGCGGCGTTTTGGGCGCATCGGCCTTCTTTGGCGGGCCGCCCACGATCAGCGCTTCATAATCATCGATGCTGCCATCGAAATTGCGGGCGTGGCCGCTATCGACCAGTACCAGCCGGTCGGCGCTGGCCTCGATCATGTGGCGATCGTGGCTGACCACCACCACGGCGCCTTCGTAACCGTTCAGCGCCTGCACCAGCGCCTCGCGCGTATCGACATCGAGGTGGTTGGTCGGCTCATCCAGGATCAGCAGATGCGGCGCGTCGCGAGTAATCAGCGCCAGCGCCAGCCGCGCCCGTTCGCCGCCGCTCATGTGGCCGACCTTCTGTTCGGCCATGCCGCCAGTGAAGCCGAAGCGGCCCAGTTGCGCGCGCACCGCCGATGGGCTGGCACCGCGCATCAGCCGGGTCATATGCTCCAGCGGGGTATCCTCGCGGTCGAGCTCTTCCACCTGATATTGCGTGAAATAGCCGACGCGCAGCTTGCCGGGCGCGTGTTTCGATCCCGCCATCGCCGGCAATTGCCCGCACAGCAGCCGCGCCAGCGTCGTCTTGCCGTTGCCGTTGCGCCCGAGCAGCGCCAGCCGGTCATCGGGATCGAGTGTGAGATCGAGGCCGGTCAGGATCGCCGTGCCATCATAGCCGACCGCGGCATCATCTAGTTGCACCAGTGGCGGTTTCAGCGGCGGCGGCGAGGGAAAATCGAACTTCAGGCTGGGATCGACGGCGGTTTCGGCAATCGGCTGCATCTTGGCCAGCGCCTTCTGCCGGCTCTGCGCCTGCTTGGCGGTGGAGGCGCGTGCCGAATTTCGGGCGATATAATCCTGCAGCTTGGCGCGCTGTGCGGCCTGGGCTTCGCGGGCGGCAGCCAGTTGCGCCAGCCGTTCGGCGCGCTGGCGTTCGAAGCTGTCGTAATTGCCGGCGTACAGCGTCGCCTTGCCCTGTTCGAGGTGCAGGATATTGTCGACGACATTGTTGAGCAGATCGCGCTCGTGGCTGATCAGCAATATGGTGCCGCGATAGGATTTCAGGAAATTTTCCAGCCACATCGCCGCTTCGAGATCGAGGTGGTTCGACGGCTCATCGAGCAGCAGAAGATCGGGCTGGCTGAACAATAGCGCGGCCAGCGCGACGCGCATCTTCCAGCCGCCGGAAAAACTGTCGAGCGGGCGCTGCTGCGCGGCGGCATCGAAACCAAGGCCATCCAGGATGCGCCCGGCGCGGGCCGGCGCGGTATAGGCGTCGATCGCCACCAGCCGTTCATGAACTTCGGCCAGGCGCAGCGGATCGGCGCCACTGGCGGCCAGCGCATCCTCTTCCAGCATCAGCGCAGCACGTTCGGTATCGGCGGCCAGCACCGTATCGAACGGCGTACCCTGCCCGGCCGGGGCTTCCTGGGCGATATAGCCCATCCGTGTGGCGCGCGGCATGTCGATGCTGCCGGCGTCCAGCTCCTGCTGGCCGGCAATCGCCTTCATCAGCGTGGATTTGCCGGCGCCGTTGCGGCCGATCAAGCCGATGCAGGCACGCGGCGGCAGCGTGGCGGAAATGCCATCAAGGATGGTGCGCCCGCCAAGGCGAACGGTGACGGCAGAGATCGACAGCATGGGCAGCGCCCTAGCAGGCGGCAAGCGCGCCGGCTAGGCTGGCTGGATGATTCACCGCCGCATGCTGTTCGCCCTGCCCGCGCTGCTGGCAATGCCGGTGCGCGCCCAGCAGGTCGACGGCCTAGCGCTGGTGCTGGCCGCCTGCTGGCTAGCGCGCGGCGTAGCGTTTTCGCCAGAATCAATCGCGGCGCGCATTGGTGCGCGCACCGGCAAGGCGGCGCTGCTCGCCGTGGCTGGCGCGGCGGCGAGTGACGACGGCGAAGAGTGGGAAACCGCCGTCGAGATCGTGTGGGAAGCCGGCCAACCGCCCTCCCCTGCTGCCTATCTGCTGCAGCGCGATCTGGCGAAGGGCCTGCCGCTGCTGCTGCTCCACCGCAATGGCCAGCCGATGCTGCTGCACCGGCTGGCCGGCGACATGGCGCAGGTGAGCGATCCGATGACGGGCGCGGCGCGCGCGCTGGCGTTGGGTGATGTGATGTTGATCGGCCGACCGGTGATCGCCGGCGCCTGAACCGATCACCGGCAGATTGAGAAATTGCGGCGGCCGGCCCGGCGCGCTGCGCCAGCGGCCGCCACAATGGATCAGGCGGCGACGGTCACCTGGCGGCGGCGGCGACGGCTGAAGACGCCGACAAGGCCAAAGCCAGCGATCAACATCGCCCAGCTCGACGGTTCGGGCACACCGCCCGCGACATCAATCTGCGGATCAACTGACGGCGACTGCAGCAGGTTGCCAGTCATGAAACTGAGGTGCGACAGACCCTGCTGCACGCCGGTGTTCCAGGTGCCCGACGAAGCAGGCGCGGCCAGTTTGAACAGGGTGAAGCCATTGCCAGCCTTGGTGGCAATGAAATCCACCAGGATGCCCGGCGTCGACCACGTGCCGGACCGGTCGTTCAGGCCGGTAACGCTGACATTGCCGGGCAGGCCTGCATCCGTATCGAACAGATAGTTGAGCTGGATATCGGGCTGCGCGCTCAACATGCTGTCGTTGTAGAGATTATAGGCGCCCTGCGTCGCATCCACGGTTTTCGCGGTAATATTGCCGGTGAAACGGCAACCAGCGGCGTCGCTGACCGAGTTGCACGCCCCGTCGATCACGCTGATGCGTGAAGTCGCCTGCGCCGGCAAGGCCAGGAGGGCGGTGACCAGTGCTGCTGCCGACAGGATGCTCTTCATGTCTTGCTTCCCCATGCCCGACACGCGGAATTGCGCCTTCGGTTATGAAAATTTCCTTACCAATAAATTAACCTCTAAAAAAGGTAAAATAGCACGCTGTTAATGTTTCCATCCAAAATGTAATTAAGAAAAATTAATAATCTGCTCAGGCCAGCGGTTCGGCAAGAAACGCCACCAGCGCCCGCACCTTGGTCTGGCGCCATTGCGGCGTCGGTGCGGTCAGCCACCAGGCGCCGTCCGCCGGCTCGCCGTCATCCAGCGCCACCACCCGGCCCGCCGCCAGATCGGCTGCGGCCAGCAGCGCCGGCACCCGCGCCCGCCCCAACCCGGCTGCGGCCGCATCGATGGCCAGGCCGGCATCGGCCACGGTGAAGGCGCTGGCCACGCAGACGGTTTCGGGATCGAGGGGATGGGCAATGCAGGGTGCATCCGGCCCGGCACCCGGCGCTGCCACGGTGATGCGCCGCTCGGTGCCCAGTGTGCGGCCATGAATGCCTTCGGCTTGCGGCTCGGCACCGAAATGGATCGCGAGATCGAGATTGGCCTGGGTGAAATCCACTTCGCCGGCATCATGCGCGATGATCGAAAAGCGCAGACCCGGATGGAGCTGGCCATACTCGGCGAGCCGCGGCGCCAGCCATTTCGCCACCAGCGCCCGCGGCGCCGCCAGGCTGAGCACGCGGCTGGATTGCCCGGCCTGCATCAGCCGCACCGTTTCCTCAAACGCCAGAAAGCCCTGCTGCAGCGCCGGCAACGCCTGTTCGGCTTCGGCGGTCAGTTCAAGATTGCGCGTCAGCCGGCGGAACAGCACCACGCCCAGCGTTTCCTCCAGCGCGCGAATCTGCTGGCCGACGGCAGCCGGCGTGACGGCCAGTTCATCGGCGGCACGGGTGAAAGACAGGTGGCGCGCCGCCGCTTCGAAGACGCGCAGGGCATTCAACGGCAGATGGGTACGCTTCATGCCTGATCAGTGCACCGCCGGCCGCGGGCCTGGCAACTCCAGCGCAAATTGCGGGATGACGACCATGAAGCGCGTCCCGTCTTCGGCCATCATCACATAACGGCCATGCATCCGCCCGGATGACGTGCCGAGCGGGCAACCCGACACATAATCATAGGCACCGCCCGGCGCGATCAGCGGTTGCACCCCCACCACGCCGTCGCCAGCGACTTCTTCGGTGCGGCCCATGCCATCGATGATCGTCCAGCGCCGCGCCATCAGCCGCACGGGACTCGTCCCGGCATTTTCCACGCGCACATGATAGGACCAGACAAAATAGCCGCGGTCGGGATCGGATTGTTCGGGCAGATAATGCGGTGCCACCCGCACCGTGATGCCGGCGGTGGTTTCAGCATAAGGGAAAAACTGGCCGATCATCGCGATCACAACCCGGCCGCGCCCAGCGCCTGGGCTAGGTCGTCGATCAGATCATCGGGGTCTTCCAGGCCGACCGACAGGCGCAACATGCCTTCGGTGATGCCCATTTCCGCCCGCACGGCGGCCGACACGCTGTAATGGGTGGTGCTGGCCGGATGCGTCATCAGGGTGCGCGAATCACCGAGGTTGTTGGAAATATCAATCAGTTGCAGCGCATCGAGCAGGGCATGCGCCTGTTCGCGACCATCCAGATGCATGGCAATGATGGTGCCGCCTGCCGACATCTGGCGCTGCGCCAGCGCATGCTGCGGATGGCTGGCAAGGCCCGGATAGACGAGATTGGGGACGCGTGTCGCAAGGAAGGTCGCGACCTTGAGCGCATTGTCACACTGGCGGCGCACGCGCAGATCAAGCGTTTCCAGGCTTTTCAGCACCACCCAGGCGTTGAAGGGCGACAGGTTCGGCCCGGTGTGGCGCGCGAACGCCAGATAGGTGTCGTTCATCCACTGCGCGCTGCCCGCCACCGCACCGGCCAGCACACGCCCCTGCCCATCCATCAGCTTGGTGGCGCTGTAGGCGACGATGTCGGCGCCCAGTTCCAGCGGCCGCTGCACGATCGGCGACGCAAAGGCATTATCCACCATCACCAGCGCGCCGGCATCATGGCCAACATCGGCAATCGCCCTGATGTCGCACAGATCAAGGCCGGGATTGGTCGGCGTCTCCAGGAAAAACGCCTTGGTATTCGGCCGGCGCGCCTTGGCCCAGGCGTCCACATCGCGGGCATCGACCGTGGTGGTTTCGATGCCGAAGCGCGGCAAGATCGTGTCCACCAGCACCCGGCACGATCCGAACAGCGCGCGGCCCGCCACCAGATGATCGCCTGCCGACAGCGTCGACAGCAGCATGCCGCTCATTGCGGCCATGCCGGTGGCGGTGGCGCGGGCGGCTTCGGCGCCTTCGATCAGGGCGATGCGTTGCTCCAGCATTTCCACGGTCGGGTTCTGCAGCCGGCTGTAGGTCATGCCGGGCCGTTCGCCCCGGAACCGCGCCGCGGCTTCCTCGGCACTGTCATAACAATAGCCCGAGGTCATGAAGATGGCTTCGGATGTCTCCCCCACCTCGGTGCGCATGGTGCCGCCACGCACCATTTGCGTGGCGAGGCGCCACGTGCGCACGATATCAGGGTCCTGGCCGGCGTGTCGTTTCATGGGCCATGGGATAATGAAGCCTGTGCTGCAGTGCAATCAAGCGCGGGATTTTTCTTGGCCTCACTCGGCAGGCAGCGCCCCAGTCGCTGGAGCCTGCGGCGCGGGTGGCCGCTTGGCATCGCCCTGCACGATCAGCAGATACATCACCGGCGTCACCACGCGGCTGAGCAGGGTGGACGACACCAGGCCGCCGATGATCACCCAGGCCAGCGGGCTGTACAGGCCGGACCCCGAAAGCGCGAGCGGCAGCAAGCCACCGATCGCGGTCACGCTGGTGAGGAAAACGGGGAGGAAACGCACTTCGCCGGCTTCCTCGATGGCCTGGCGCAGCGGGCGTCCGGCGTCGCGCAATTGCGTGGTGAAATCGACCAGCAGCAGGCTGTTCTTGATCTCGATCCCGATCAGCGCGACGAAGCCGATGACAGCGGTGTACGACAGCGAATTGCCGGTGAGGAACAGCGCCATCAGGCCGCCGAACAGGCCGAGCGGAATGACACCGGCCACCACCAGAGTTTCGCGAAACCGGCCGAATTCGATCACCAGCACCGCCAAAATCCCGAACACGGCCAGCGCGATGATCGGCCCCAGCCCGCCAAAGCTGCGCGCGGCGGTTTCGGCTTCACCGCCAATGTCATAGCGATAGCCGTCGGGCAATTTCACCTGCTGGATGGCGTCCACCACCGCGGTATTGACCTTGGCGGTCAGATAGCCGTCCGCCACCTGGGTATCGACATAGACCACCCGGCTCTGGCGCTCGCGATTGATGCGCGGCGGCGCGGAATCGAGATAGGGCGCCGCGATCTCGCGCAATGGCACCGGCCCGACACTGCCCGGGACATAGATATCATCGAGCACCCGTACACTGTGCCGCTCCGCCAGTGGCAGCCGCACCACGACATCATAGCTGTCGCCTTCCACATCGCGGAAGCGCCCGGCAGCTTCCCCGGCCAGCGCGAGCCGCAGCGCCCGGCGCGGCGCGCCCGGCTGCACGCCGAGCAAGGCCGCCTTGTCGCTATCCAGCCCCAGATTGAGGCGCGGCTGGTCCACCGCCACGGCGTTGCGCACATCACGCGTGCCGGGCACCTTGCGCATCACGGCTTCCACTTCGCCGGCCAGGCGTTTCAACACATCCAGCTCCGGCCCGACGATACGGATCTGGATCGGCGCATCGATCGGCGGACCGTTCTGGAAGATCTTCACGACATATTGCGCGTCGGGGCTGGCCTCCAGCTTGGCACGCAGCCGCTCGACCAGCGCCGGGCCACCGAATTCATCCCATTTATCAAGCACCACCAGCACTTCGCCGATGTTGCTGCGTTGATCGAAACTGCGTTGATTATAATAGATTTGCGGATTGCCGCGGCCGACATTGCCCATCACCGCGGTCACCGCCTCTTCACCCTGCAGCGCATTTTCCACATAACGCACCGCGCGATCGGTGGCCGGGATGGCGGTGCCTTCCGGCGCCGTCACCTGCACCAGGAAATAGGGCGTTTCGGCCGGCGGAAACAGGCTGGACCCGATGAACGGCACCAGGCCAAAGCCCGAGAAGATCAGCACGGTGGCCGCCAGCATCGCCTTCCAAGGGTGGGTGAGGCCCCAGTGCAGCACCGGCTGATAGAATCGGTGAATGCCGCGGTTTACCCATTGCAAAAATCGGTTACCCTCTGCGCTTTCCTCGCGCGGCAGGATGCGGCTGGCCAGAAACGGCACGATGGTCAGGGACACGATCAGCGACGCCGCCACCGTGCCCAGCACCGCCACCGGCAGGCTGCGCGTGAACTTGCCGGCGCCTTCGGGCAGCATCGTCAGCGGCAGGAAGGCGAACAGCAAAACGAAGGTGCAGCCGACCACCGCCACCGCAATCTGGGTGGTGCCATCGACGGCGGCCTGTTGCCGGGATTTGCCCATGCGCAAGTGGCGGGCAATATTCTCGGTCACCACGATACTGTCGTCCACCAACAACCCAAGCGCGATGATGAAGCCGGAAATTGCCAATTGATTCAGCGTGAAGCCGCTCCAGCTCAACACCGCCACACCCATGGCCAGCGACAGCGGCACCGAAACCATCACCACGACGCTGGCGCGCCAGCCGAGCGGCAGCAACGTGATCAGCACCAGGCCAACCGCAATCGCAAAATCCCGGCCAAGCTGATCGAGCTTCACCGCGATGTCGTTGCTCTGGTCAAAGCCGACCACCATCTGCACATCCGGCGGCAGCAGCGCGCGATAGGCCTCGGCAGCCTTCATGGCATTGTTGCGGATCTCCAGCACATTCAGCCCGTCCTTCTGGGTCATCGTCACCCACACCGCGCGCTTGCCGTTGTACCGGGCAAAATGCGGCTGCTCCTCATAGGCCCAGCCGACCGTGGCAATATCCTTCACCCGCACGATACGGCCGCCTTGCGCGCGCACCGGTTCATCGGCGAGTTCAGCCACCGATTTATAGGCGCCGCCGGCCTGCACATTCAGCCGCGCTTCGCCGGCCTGCACCGCGCCCGGCGGCAGATCCTGGCCACCGCCGCGCAGCGCATCGGTGACGGCAGTGACGGGAATGCCAAGTTGCGCCATGCGGCCGGTATCGAGCGCCACCCGCATTTCCGGCGTCGGCAACGCCCACACCCTGGTGCCGCGCACGCCCGGCACGCGGATCAGCCGCTCACGCAGATCCTTGGCCACCTTCTCCAGCCGGCGATAGCTGGCGGTATCCGATACCAAGGCGAATTGCAGCACGGCCGCTTCGGTGGTGCGGGTTTTCTGAAACTCCAGCCGAGTCAAAGCCGACGGCAGGTTCGACCGGATGGCGTTCACCTCGCGCACCACCTCGTCGTAATTCTTCTCCGGATCGCCATCCCAACTGAATTCGGCGGTGATCACGGCGGTGGAATCGGTCGATCGCGACTGTACCTTCACGATACCGTCCAGGCCCTGCACGATATCCTCGATCGGCTTGGCGATGGTCGATTCCATGTCGGCCGGCTCGGCGCCCGGCACGGTGGCAACGATGTTGACGAACGGCGACGGGAAATGCGGATCCACCGAACGCGGGATGGTGAAGAACGCCGACAGGCCCAACGCCGTCAGCGCCAGGAACACCACCAGCGTGATCTGCCACTTTTCGATGGCAAAGCGGATCATGCCGTTCACTTTGCGGCTACCTGGGCTGCCACCTGAGTCGCCACCTGCGCTGGGGCCCGGCCCGCAATCTGCACCACCTGGCCATCGCGCAGCCGATCGATGCCGGTGGTGATCACCTGTTCCCCGGGTTGCAGGCCGCTGGTGACGATCACGCCCGCCTCGCCCACTTCGCCCAGCGCCACCTGCCGCTGCCGCACCCGGCGCGTCACCGGCTCCAGCACATAGACAAAGCCTTCATCGGCACGCGCCGCAAACACCGCCGTGGCCGGCACCATCAGCGGCGCGCCCACCTCGGCCGGGCCAAGCAGCAATTCCGCCTCGCCTATCTGACCCGAAGCCAGCCGCGGGTTGGCCGGCAGTTTCACTTCGATGCGGAAGGTGCCGGTGCCATCGTCCCCGCGCGCGCCGACTTCACTCACCTGGCCTGCCAGGGCGCCGGGGCCCACGGCAGCGATCCGCACGGTGGCCGGCTGCCCCTGCTTCACCCGCGCCGCATCGCGATCGGCCAGCGGCACCCGCAGCACGAAGCCCTGGCCCATTTCCCCCAGCGTGAGCACCGCCTGGCCGGGCTGGGCGATCTGCCCCGGCTCACCCGGCCGGCTGAGCACCACGCCGGCCGACGGCGCCCGCAGCACGGCCAGCCCGACATCGAAACCGGCGGCGCGCAGCCGCGCCTGTGCCGCCGCCATCGTGGCGCGCGCCTGCTCCACCCGCGGCGCCGTCACCCAGCCTTTCTTGAACAGGTCTTCCAGCCGCGTCAGATCGGATTTCGCGCGCACCACTTCGGCCTGCGCCGAGGCCTGGGCGGCCCCCAGCGAGGTGATATCCAGCCGCGCCAGCACCTGGCCAGCAGCGACGCGGTCGCCTTCGCGCACCAGGATGTCGGCGATGCGGCCGGGCGTGTTGAACGACAGCGGCGTTTCGCGTTTCAGCCGCACCGTGCCAGACACGACCAGCATCGCGCTGCCGCTGACTGGGCGGACAGTGGCCAGCCGCACCGGCAAGGCCGGGCCGGGCTTGGGCGGCGGCGGCGCGTCACTGCTGCACGCGGCAAGCGTGGCTGCCAACAGCAACGCCGCGACCGCAAGCGGGCGCCGGCCCTTCCTTGGCGCAGCAACATCGTGGGCAAAGGCTCGATTGCTCATGGTCTGCGCCTGCGATCCGGTCGGTGGGGCCGGGCAGCACCCCCATGACGCTGCCCGGCTTTTGATTCCGACTCATATCTTGCCCGTTCATCTGAGCGGGCGCAAGATATTTGAGCACTGCTCAGAATTGTCGCAGGTTACAGCTTTGCCATCAATCGTTGATCACCAGTGCGCTCAGGGTCAGGGCCACGCCATCATCATCGGCGGTGCCGGGCTCCACCAGCAATTCGGCCAGCAACTGCCCTGAAATCGTGATGGTCTCGTGCGGCAGTTGCGCCGCGACTGCCACCAGGGCCGCGGCAGCGCCGGGGCCGTCCAGCCGCACATCCAGTTCGTGGCGGGCGCCGGTCAGCGTCAGGCTGGCCCAATCGCGGGCGCGCAGTTCCTCAATCACGACCCGCGCACCGAACGGCAGGGCGATGGCCGCCACCGCGCGCAGGATCGCGGCCTGGGCCTTGTCACAACGCGGTCGCATGGGGTCCCTCCTGTGCGCGGGCCGCATCGCTGGCAATCTGGGCCAGCACACGGGCGCGGGTGCCGGCGCGGGGTTCCCGGCCACGGCGCAGATCGAACACGAATCGCGGATCTCCGGTCGCCAGGCGTCCGAAACGCGAGGGCGGGATGGCGTGGGCACGCAGATGGCGCTCCACGACAGGCAATAGGCTCATGTCGTCAACTCCCTTCGATCTGGGCTGAATTGTCGGCCTATCCCTCGCGATTCGGCTGACAAGACGCTTTATCCAAGTCAAAATCCTACTAGTCTAGGAAAAAAACTATAGCTATAGGGTCCATAACGGGCCAGGAGAGGAGGCCCCAAGGGTCATGGACAGCATCGCCATCAGGCAGAGGCTGGACGCACTCATCACGTCGCGCGGGGAGGATTATGCCTCGCTGTCGCGGCGGCTTGGGCGCAACGCCAGCTATATCCAGCAATTCATCAAGCGTGGCGTGCCGCGCCGCCTGTCCGAATCCGATCGGCGGCTGCTGGCCGAACATTTCGGCATCGCCGAACATCTGCTCGGCGGCCCAGCGGCAGACAGCGGCCGCGCCATGCTGCAACGCCCCGGCCTCGCCCGCGCGCCCGACGATTTCGTGATGGTGCCGCAATATCAGCTTGCCGCCTCGGCCGGCCCAGGCGCCCTGCCCGGCGTTGAGGTCCCCTGTGCCGCCATCGCCTTCCAGGCCGGCTTCATCCGCGATCTGTCGGCGGGCCCAGCCGAAGGCCTGGCGGTGCTCGGCGTCGAAGGCGATTCGATGTTCCCCACCCTGGCCCACGGCGATCAGATATTGGTGGACACCGGCGATCACCTGCGCCTGCGCGACGGCATCTATGTGCTGCGCAGCGACGACGCCCTGCTGGTCAAACGCCTGTCCCTGAACCCCATTGCGCGGCGCATCACGATCCGCTCCGACAACGAAGCCTACCCCAGCTGGCCCGATTGCGACCCGGACAGCATCACCGTGATCGGCCGCGTGGTGTGGGTGGGGCGCAAATTGGGATAGGATTTTGCCTGTCAGTAACCGCTGATCAGCATATCGAGGGCGTTTATGATCGCCGTGTCTTCGTGGGCAAGCGACATGACAGGCGGCCCGCATTCCCGCACCGTGATGGCAGCGGCAAATTGCGTCAGCATCACATAAGGCCGGTCATCTATGGTGAAGACAGGGTTCAGGCGCCTGGCTGGTGCCGGTGCATGTTCCGGCAGCCGGAGCGGCACGACAAGGCGCGTGTTCAGATGATTGAGCAGATCGGACTGGCAATCCAGCAACAAGCCGGCTTCGCTTGCCTCCAGATAAACATCGAAGCGGGACATCAGAACTGACGGAAGCGGGCAAGCGGCAGGCCATGCGCCTCGACATAGGCATTGGACGAATCCAGCGCCGCGCGATTCTCCTCAAGCCATTTCTCGGCCCGAACCCGCGCCAACTGCTCGGCTATGCCACGCTCACAGGCCTGGGAGAGATTGATGCCGTGGGCCCGCGCCTCTTCAACAAGCCCGCGATCGAGCGAGACATTGGTTGGCCGGCGCAGTGGCCGAACATCGGGCGCACCGGAACGATTGGCAACCATGGGCATATCCTTGCGCATCAAACATGCCCAACATAGCGGGCCAGCCAGACTTTGCCAACGAACACATCACCGCCAGCGATGCGGGCCGGGCGGCATGCGAACATTGACTTTTGCCACCCGCAGGGTGAGATTCCGGCCATGGACGAACCGCCAACCCGCCTCGCCGAACCAGCCCGCGAATGGATCGCGAGCCAAGTCGCCAGCGGGGCCTGGCCGAATGAAACCGCCTATCTGAACGATCTGGTGGCCCGCGATCGCGACGAGGCGGAGCGGCTGGCCTTCGTCCGTACCGCCATTGCCGAAGCCCGCGCCAGCGGCCCCAGCAAGCGCACGCTGGACGATATCATTGCCGAGGGGCGCCAGCGGCACGCTGGTGGCTGACGTCACGCTCAGCACAGCGGCGGCGCGCGATCTCGATGCAATTTTCGATTACGGCGCCGACCATTGGGGCACCGAACAAGCTGCAACCTATGTCGCCAGCTTTGCCGATTGTTTCGCCTTGCTCGCCGACTTTCCCTTGATCGGCACGGCGCGCCCTGATGTCGAACCAAGCCTGCGCTCGACACCCCATGGCAGCCACATCGTCTATTTCAGCAGCGACGCGAGGCAGGTGGTGATCGAACGCATCCTACACAGCCGCCAAGTGCCGCGCATCCATATGTGAGATGAGGGGCCAGCCTCTCCCGCTAACGGGAGAGGCGCACGGCTAACTTAGAATGGGAGTTTGCACGCTTGATGGCTACGTGCCCTTACTCCGCGGCCATCCCCAGCAGCCCGCCCTGCCGGTCATCCACATTGGCGGCCGGGGTTTCGCTCATGGTCTTGGCGGCCTTGCGGCTGTCGAAGGCGTTCCACACTTCGTTCCAGTCGCCCTTGGTGGCGGCCTTGCTATATTCGGTCGAGCGCGCTTCGAAGAAATTGGCGTGTTCGACACCGTTTAGCAGCGGCGTCAGCCAGGGCAGCGGATGTTCCTCGATCATGTAGATCGGCTGCAGGCCGAGCTGCGTCAGGCGCCAATCGGCGATGTAGCGGACGTAGCGCTTGATATCCTTGGGCGTCATGCCGGAAACCGGGCCCTGTTCGAAGGCCAGATCGATGAAGGCATCTTCCAGGCGCACGGTGCGCTGGCAGACATCGGCGATATCATCCCGGATGCGGCTGGTGAGCACGCCGGTTTCCGCGCAGAACGCGTGGAACAGCTTGATGATGCCTTCGCAGTGCAGCGATTCATCGCGCACCGACCAGGACACGATCTGGCCCATGCCCTTCATCTTGTTGAAGCGCGGGAAGTTCATCAGCATCGCGAACGACGCAAACAACTGCAGGCCCTCGGTGAAGCCGCCGAACATCGCCAGCGTCTTGGCAATATCCTCGTTGTTCGACACACCAAACGTGCCCATATAATCATGCTTGTCACGCATTTCCTTGTAATTCAGGAAGGCGCTATATTCGCTTTCAGGCATGCCGATCGTATCGAGCAGGTGGCTGTAGGCCGCGATGTGGATCGTTTCCATGTTGGAGAATGACGTCAGCATCATCTTGACTTCGGTCGGCTTGAACACGCTGCCATATTTGTCGTGATAGCAATCCTGCACCTCGACATCGGCCTGGGTGAAGAAGCGGAAGATCTGGGTGAGCAGGTTGCGTTCGTGATCGGTCAACTTCTGCGCCCAATCGCGGCAATCCTCGCCCAGCGGCACTTCTTCCGGCATCCAGTGAATCTGCTGCTGGCGCTTCCAGAAATCATAGGCCCAAGGGTACTCGAACGGCTTGTAGCTTTTGGAGGCTTTGAGGAGAGACATGTTTAAAGTCCTGATCTGAAAATAAAATTCTAGGCTGCAGTTGGGAGGGGGGCAGTTGGGAGGGGGCCATGGCCATGAGTCGTGGAAGTCATGGCCACGGCCCCCTCACCCTCCGGCCGGTCAGCATCCCGGCCGGTGCATTGCCCTGCGGGATGGCAGGGCAAGCCCGTTCGCATCACTGGCACGCCAGACACTCATCATAATCGCGCCGCTCCACGGTGATCACCGGGGGCGCCGCCGTGTTGTCCGCCTCCACGCCGCCGGCAAAGCCGGCGCGCTGCACGCTCATCGAGCGCAGATAATAAAGCGATTTGATGCCCAGTTCCCAGGCGCGATAGTGGAGCATCAGCAGATCCCACTTTTCGACATCGGCAGGGATGAACAGATTGAGCGACTGCGCCTGATCGATGAACGGCGTGCGATCGGCGGCCAGTTCGAGCAGCCAGCGCTGATCGATCTCGAACGCGGTGCGATAGGTCGCCTTTTCATCGGGGGTCAGAAACTCCAGATGCTGCACCGAACCACCGCGTTCCAGGATGGAGTTCCACACCGCATCGCTGTTCTTCGCCTTGGCGATCAGCAGTTTCTCCAGATAGATGTTCTTGACGACGAACGAGCCCGACAGCGTCTTGTGGGTATAGACATTGGCCGGGATCGGCTCGACGCAGGCCGAGGTGCCGCCGCAGATGATGCTGATGCTGGCGGTCGGCGCGATCGCCATCTTGCTGGAAAACCGCTCCATCACACCCATGTCGGCCGCATCCGGGCACGGGCCGCGTTCGGCCGCCAGGTTCATCGACGCCTGATCGACCTGCGCGCGGATATGCTTGAAGATCTTCATGTTCCAGCTTTTGGCCGGCGCACTTTCGAACGGCAGCCCGCGCGCCTGGAAGAAGCTGTGCAGACCCATCACGCCCAGGCCCACCGAACGTTCGCGCATGGCGGCATAGGCGGCGCGGTGCATGGCCGGTTCAGCCCGATCGATATAATCCTGCAGCACGTTATCGAGGAACCGCATGCAATCCTCGATGAACAGCGGGTCGCCCTGCCATTCATCCCAGGTCTCGATGTTGAGCGAGGACAGGCAGCACACCGCGGTGCGATCCTTGCCGTGATGATCGGGCCCGGTCGGCAACGTGATTTCGGAGCAGAGGTTGGAGGTGGACACCTTCAGCCCCAGGTCGCGCTGATGCTTGGGCATCGTGCGGTTCACTTCATCGATGAAGATGATGTACGGCTCGCCAGTCGCCAGCCTTGTTTCGACCAGCTTGGTGAACAGCGCGCGCGCATCGACCTCAGCGCGCTTCTCGCCGGTCTTGGGGCTGACCAGATCGAAACTGGTGCCGTCGCGCACTGCCGCCATGAACGCATCGGTGAGCAACACGCCGTGATGGAGATTGAGCGCCTTGCGGTTGAAATCGCCCGAGGGTTTGCGGATTTCGAGAAACTCCTCGATCTCCGGATGGCTGATGTCGAGATAGACCGCCGCCGAACCCCGCCGCAGCGAGCCTTGCGAAATGGCCAGCGTCAGGCTGTCCATCACCCGCACGAACGGGATGATGCCACTGGTCTTGCCGTTCAGGCCCACCGGCTCCCCGATGCCGCGCACATTGCCCCAATAGGTGCCGATGCCGCCGCCGCGCGAGGCGAGCCAGACATTCTCGTTCCAGGTGCCGACAATGCCTTCCAGGCTGTCGGACACGCTGTTCAGATAGCAGCTGATCGGCAGGCCGCGGCCAGTGCCGCCATTCGACAACACGGGCGTTGCCGGCATGAACCACAGCCGGCTGATATAGTCGTACAGGCGCTGGGCATGCGGCGCATCGTCGGCATAGGCCGCGGCCACGCGAGCAAACAGATCCTGATAGGATTCGCCGGGCAGCAGATAGCGATCATCCAGCGTGTCCCGCCCGAAATCGGTAAGCAGCGCGTCGCGCGTCCGATCCACCTTCACCGGGAAGCGCCACGGCATCACTTCGCTGGTGCCCGGCCGGGTCGGCGTTTCCTTGGCGGCCGGCGCCTCCTTGGCGGCCGCCAGCGCCCCCTGCGCGAGCGTCGCGAACAAGGTTTCGGCCAGCTCTTCGGGCCGTTCGGCAGTGGTCAGGTCGGCGCTGCTGTCAGTCATTCTGAATTCGCTCATCCGTTCGTTGTCCTCGATCATAGAATGAGAACAAACCGGGGTCACGCGCCAATCTTGCCGCAGCAGCACATGCTCCCGATAATCACGGCTGGCCGACCCGGCCAACCATGTGTCCCCTGCCCGAAGCCACCAGAACTTGTGTCTGGCTGGCTTCGATACGCAACAGATAGTGCCACAGCCTTGCCAACGCGCAAGCCAAAAGTTTTCCAAAGATCGCTTGACGCCGGCATCCGGCGCACGCCGAACCGGTTGAACTGCCAGCGATTCCTCCACAGGCCAGAAACAGGCGACGCGGCTTCAACAGCTTGGCCGGATTTTCTGCCGCCGCGCCGAAGAACCACCAGCGACCGGGCCAGCAAGCGGACTTGCCGCCGATATGGACGCGGCCCTTGCGGCTGCCTATTCTGCCACGCGAACCGCCGTCGCCCGTACGGCACAGCATCAACCAGGGACCAATGCCATGACCGTGATCCGCGAAGCCGACGTCATCGAGTCCGTCGCCGATGCCTTGCAATATATCAGCTACTTCCACCCGATGGACTATATCCACGCGCTGGGCCGCGCCTATGAACTGGAGGAGTCGCCCGCCGCGCGCGATGCCATCGCCCAGATCCTGACCAACAGCCGCATGTGCGCCGAAGGCCATCGCCCGATCTGCCAGGATACCGGCATCGTGGTGGTGTTCGTGAAAGTTGGCATGAACATCCGCTGGGAAGCCACGAAAAGCCTTGAGGAAATGATCAACGAAGGCGTGCGCCGCGCCTATCTCCACCCGGAAAACAAGCTGCGTGCCTCCATCGTTGCCGACCCGGCCTTCACCCGGGTGAACACCCGCGACAACACGCCGGCCGTCGTCCACGTGGAACTGGTGCCTGGCGACACGCTGGACATCATCGTCTCGGCCAAGGGCGGCGGCAGCGAGAACAAGGCCAAGTTCGCCATGCTGAACCCCAGCGACAGCATCCGCGACTGGGTGGTGAACACCGTCCCGTTGATGGGCGCTGGCTGGTGCCCGCCCGGCATGCTGGGCATCGGCATCGGCGGCTCGGCGGAAAAGGCGATGCTGCTCGCCAAGAAATCGCTGATGGACCCGATCGACATGGCCGAGCTGAAAGCCCGTGGGCCCCGTTCGCCGATCGAGGAATTGCGCATCGAATTGCACGATGCCGTGAACGATCTCGGCATCGGCGCGCAAGGGCTGGGCGGGCTGTCGACGGTGCTGGATGTGAAGATCCTCGACACGCCGACCCATGCGGCATCAAAACCCATCGCGATGATCCCCAATTGCGCCGCCACCCGCCACGCCCATTTCGTGCTGACCGGCAATGGCCCGGCATACCTCAAGCAGCCCGATCTCGCCGATTGGCCGCAGGTCAACTGGACGCCCGACAAGGCGGCCAAGCCGGTCAATCTCGACACGCTGACCCCGGCTGAGGTCGCAAGCTGGCAGCCCGGCGACCGCTTGCTGCTGAATGGCAAGATGCTCACCGGCCGCGACGCAGCGCACAAACGGATGACCGACATGCTGGGCCGCGGCGAGCCGCTGCCGGTCGATTTCACCAATCGCGTGATCTATTATGTCGGCCCGGTCGATCCGGTGGCGGGCGAAGTCGTCGGCCCGGCCGGCCCGACCACGGCGACCCGCATGGACAAGTTCACCGAAGCCATGCTGGCGCAAACTGGCCTGATCGCGATGATCGGAAAAGCTGAAAGAGGTCCTGCCGGCATCGAAGCGATCAAGCGCCACAAGGCTGCCTATCTGATGGCGGTGGGCGGGGCCGCCTATCTGGTGTCAAAGGCCATCAAGGGGGCCAATGTCGTGGCCTTTGAGGATCTGGGGATGGAAGCCATTTATGAGTTCGAGGTCAAGGATATGCCGGTGACTGTTGCCGTGGACTCTGAAGGCAGCAGCGTCCACCAGACCGGCCCGGCCGACTGGCGCGCCCGCATCGCGGCAGCCCGGGCTGCACAGCCGGCGTGAGCGGACCTGGCTGACACGGGAGACGGTGATCATGATCGGCTTTGGATGGGCATTGGCGGCTCTTGTTGCGCCTGCGTCAGCGCAGCCGGCCGCGCCACCAACGCTGCATTCTTCTGCCGTGCTGCTGATCCGCCTCGCGGTGGCAGAGTCACGCTGTACGGGTTCGAACAAGAAGATAGTTGCCCGCTATCGCCAGATGGTGCTGCGCGATTATGCCGATGGTTTGCGAGGCGTCGGCCAGGAAATGACAGCGCAATATCGCGCGACCCATGATGAGAATTGGCGCCTCGCCCTTGATACCGATATGGCCGCGATGCGCACCAGCTTCGAACATGACGCTGATCAGAAAGGTTTCTGTAAACAGGCCGCCATGCGGGCGCGACATGGGGCTGGCGGCTTTGACACCGGCTCTGGCCATTTCCGCGACGCGGCCACTATGGAAAACGATATCGTCCGGCTGTCAGATCGCATCCGCTGATTCCAGGCGCAGCGCCGGGCTTGCGTCGCGCTCTGCCTGCCCGCATGGGGCGGCCATGCTCACCACCCGCCCCGCCGCGATCCTGTTCGACATGGACGGCCTGTTGCTTGATACGGAACGGCTGATCCGCGACGTGATGATGGCGGTGATGGCCGACATGGGCTTTGCGATGACACAGGGCGACTATGCCGCTCTGATCGGCCGCACCGAAGCCGACAGTGGCGTGTGGATGCGGGCACGCTTTGCCGGGCTGGATTATGATGCGGTGCGCGCCGCGGTCGGGGAACGGATTGCGGCGCAATGGGGGCTTCGCCGGCCCGTGAAACCCGGTGCGCACCAGCTTCTGGCGCAAATGCGGGCTGCCGGAACGCCCTGCGCGCTGGTCACCTCCACGGCGCGGTCGCAGGCGCGCAGCCATCTCGATCATGCCGGCCTGCTCGATCATTTCGTCACCATCGTCGGCGGCGATGATGTCGCCAATGGCAAGCCGCACCCAGAGCCTTATCGGGCTGCCGCGACGCGGCTGAACCTTGATCCGCAAGCCTGCCTGGCGCTGGAAGACAGCCACAATGGCGTGATCGCCGCCCATGCTGCCGGCGTGCCGGTGATCATGGTGCCCGATCTGCTGCCGGCCACGCCCGAGATGCGGGCGCGGGTGCTGGCGGTGGCGCCTGATCTGGCGACGGTGGCGGCCTGGCTGAAGCCCATTCACACCGCCGCAAGCATGATATGATGATGCAGATTGGTTGGGTGGGGCAATGGCGAGGCGCGCCGGACTGAACATTGCGGCCCTATTATGCCAAGATTGTTCTATAACAGAAACTTGCAGCCATATAGTGAAAGTTCATCGCAGCTTTCTCGATGATGCCTATGCGGCCGGGCAAGGCCGGTATCGCTCCCTGCATGGCAATGCCAGCGTGGATCGCCATTCCCGCGCGATGACCATATTGGAGCCGGGCGCCGTGCAGATCGTGAACAGCGCCAATCAGAGCGCTGCCACGATCGCATCGAAGGCCGGGACCGTTACCGCCATGTTGCCGCGGTTGGTCGCCACCGGATGGCTGCCCAGCCGGGCGATCACCACGCCGGCCGCGCGGTCGATGTAAATTGCCTGGCCATGGATGCCGAGCGCCATCGTCTGGCCGCCGGCGCGGTGCCACCATTGGCTGCCATAATTGCCATCCAGATTGCCGGGATATTGCGTCGCCGCGAACGCCGCTGGATCGCCGCCGGCAAAGATGCGTTCCACCGCGGCCTGCGGCACGATGGTCTTGAAGCCATTGCCATTTGGCCACACGCCGCCCAGCCGCATCATCTCGCCAAAACGGGCGATGTCACGCAAACTGGCCATCAAGCCGCCGCCGCCAAAGGCCGTGCCCAGGCGATCGACGCCGATGGCGGCATCCTGCTCCATGCCCAGCTGCGACCAGTAGCGGGTGTGGATCTGCGCGGCCAGGCCCTGCCCGGTCACCCGTTCGATGATCCATTGCAAGGCGTTGGTGTTGGGAGTGCGATACACGAAATCGCCGCCGTGCGCTGCGTTGGCGCCCAGGCTGGCGGTGAAATCATGATGACCATCCGGCCCGTCATAGTCCACCGGCCGCGGGCCCCAGGCACCGGCTATGCTCATGCGCTGAATGTCGGTCAGGCCGGTCTGGCCGGCGACATAATCCTCGCTGAACGCCAGCCCGGTGCGCATGTCGAGGATCTGGCGGATCGTCGCGTCGCCTAAACCCGATCCTTGCAGTTCAGGTACATAGAGCACCGCCTTCTCATCGGGACTTAATCTGCCCTCGTCGATCAGGGTTTCGGTCAGGGTGCCGACAAAGCTCTTGGTCACCGAAAACAAGATATGCTGCGTGCTCGGCCTGGTGACGCCGAACCAGCGTTCATACACCACCACCCCGTCCTTCATCACCAGGATCGCATCGGTGTAGGTCGCGGCCAGGCTGTCGCGCCAGGTCATCGCCGTGCCGTCCAGTGTCGTCAGCGGCACGGCATCCAGATCATCGCGCAGTGCCTGCGGCAAGGGGGTCAGCGTGTCCCCGCGCGCGATGTTCGCCGTCGGCACCAGTTCGCGCATCTGCGACCAGCCCCAGCGCAACTGCGGGAAACGCCACATCGAGCCATCGTCCCAGCGCACCTGGCTTTCGGCCGGCACCGGATGGCCCTGCATCCAGCCCATGGCCAAAGGGTCGGTTTCGGCAGCGCTTTCGCGGCCATCATGGGCATGGCCCGCCACGTGAACGGATGGTGCAATCGTCATGGCAATTCGCGCGGGCGCAGCGCCCCGCCCTCCCCTTGGTGTGTTGTTGCGGGGATGCTAGGCCGGGATATCGACCGCAGCAAGGAGCCGCCATGCGCATCCCCCTCATCCTTCTGGCCGTGCTGGCCGCGACCCCGGCCGCCGCCGACACGCCGGAACAAAGGCCCGAGGCAAGATTGGCAGCCGCCGGGCTGACCCTGCCGCCGGCCAACGCGCCCATCGGCCTGTATGTGCCGGCGGCGCGGGTGGGCAAGCTGATGTTCCTGGCCGGCCACACCGAATGCCCGATAAAGGCCACCGGCAAGCTGGGCGCCACCATGGATGTCGCCGCTGGCAAGGCCAACGCCGCCAGCGTCGCGCTGTGCATGCTGGCCACGTTGAAGGCCGAGCTGGGCGAACTGAGCCGCGTCAAGCGCGTGGTGCGGGTGATGGGGCTGGTGAACGCCACGCCCGATTTCACCGATCACCCGGCGGTGATGAACGGCTTTTCCGAAGTGATGGTGACGGCCTTTGGCGAGGCCGGCAAGGCACCGCGCACGGCTGCGGGTGCCGGCAGCCTGCCGCGCGGTATCCCGGTGGAGGTGGAAGCCATCGTGGAACTGAAATGAGCGAAGACCTGCCCACCATATTGGCCGATGCCTGGCGCCTGCTGGTGCGCGGCGGAGCGGACCGCCGCAGCCCGCTGCACACACCGGCCGTGGCCAGTGTCGACGCCGATGGCCTGCCACAAGCCCGCGTGATGGTGCTGCGCAAGGCCGATGCCGCCACCGCCACGCTGCGCTTCCATACCGACGCGCGCAGCCCCAAGGTCGCCGAACTCGATGGCCGGCCGGTGAGCGTGCTGGCCTATCACGCCGGAGAGAATATCCAGTTGCGCATCGCCGGCACTGCCCGCATCGGCCGTGACGATGCAGAGGTGGACGGCATCTGGAACCAGTCAACCACCTTCGCCCGCCGCTGCTATATGGCTGAACAAGCCCCGGGCACCCCGCTGCCCGGCCCGGCATCGGGCCTGCCGGAATGGATCGAAGGCCAGCAGCCCACCATCGACCAGATCGCCCCGGCGCGGCCGAATTTCGCCGTGCTGTGGGTGCAGGTGACGGCGATCGATTGGCTGCACCTGGCCAACAGCGGCCATCGGCGCGCGGTGTTTCGGCGCGCGGATGGCTGGAGGGGGATGTGGGTGGCGCCGTGAGTGCGTTGGCTCCGATGCGCGGGCGATGAGCCCCGGCGTTCGCCGGGGTGACAGCAAAGTTGGTTCAGCGCGTCAATTTCTTGTACGTCAGCGCGTGCGGCCGGTCTGCGGCATCGCCCAGGCGACGGCGCTTGTCTTCCTCATAGGCTTGGAAATTGCCTTCGAACCATTCGACATGGCTGTCGCCTTCAAATGCAAGAATATGCGTCGCCAGGCGATCCAGGAAGAAGCGATCGTGGCTGATCACCACCGCGCAGCCGGCAAAGCTTTCCAGCGCTTCTTCCAGCGCACGCAGCGTTTCGACATCCAGATCGTTGGTCGGTTCATCGAGCAGCAGCACATTGCCGCCCTTCACCAGCATCTTGGCCATGTGCACGCGGTTGCGTTCCCCGCCTGACAACAGGCCGACCTTCTTCTGCTGGTCCGGCCCCTTGAAGTTGAACGCGCCCACGTACGCGCGGGTCAGCACTTCGTTCTTGCCGAAATAGAATTTGTCGTTGCCGCCGGAAATCTCTTCCCAGACATTCTTGTCGCCGGCCAGCGCGTCGCGGCTCTGGTCGACATAGGCCATTTTCACCGTCTCACCGACGACGATGTCGCCGCTGTCGGGGGTTTCCTGTCCGGTAATCATGCGGAACAGCGTCGTCTTGCCGGCGCCGTTGGGGCCGATGATGCCGACAATGCCGCCGGGCGGCAGGCTGAAAGACAGATTTTCGAACAGCAGTTTATCGCCATAGCTCTTGGTGAGATTGGTCGCCTCGATCACCTTGTTGCCCAGGCGTTCCGGAATCTGGATGAGGATCTGCGCCTCGCCGAGGCGGCGGTTGGCCTGCTTTTCCACCAGTTCATCGAACGCCTTGATGCGCGCCTTGCTCTTGGTCTGGCGGGCCTTCGGGCTGGCGCGGATCCACTCCAGCTCCTGCTTGATGGCCTTCTCGCGGCTGGCGTCTTCGCGGTCTTCCTGGCTCAGCCGCTTCTGCTTGGCTTCCAGCCAATCCGAATAATTGCCTTCGAACGGGATGGCGCGGCCGCGATCCAGTTCGAGTACCCATTTCACCACATTATCGAGGAAGTAACGATCGTGGGTGACCAGGATCACCATGCCCTTATATTCTTTCAGATGGTTTTCCAGCCACGACACGCTTTCGGCATCGAGGTGGTTGGTCGGCTCATCGAGCAGCAGGATTTCCGGCTTTTCCAGCAGCAGCTTGCACAGCGCCACGCGGCGCTTTTCGCCGCCGGAAAGTTTCTCCACGCCGCCATCACCTGGCGGGCAGCGCAGCGCGTCCATGGCAATTTCGAGCTGGTTGTCGAGCGTCCAGCCATCCACCGCGTCGATCTTTTCCTGCAACGTGCCCATTTCCTCGAGCAGCTTGTCGAAATCGGTGTCGTCGGTCGGCTCGGCCATCTCGGCGCTGATCGCGTTGAAGCGATCCACCAGGTCCGCCACCGGCCGCACGCCGTCCATAACATTGCCCTTCACCGTCTTGGTCGGGTCAAGATGTGGTTCTTGCGGCAGATAGCCGACGCGCACGCCTTCGGCGGCCCAGGCCTCGCCCTGATAGTCCTTGTCGATGCCGGCGATGACTTTCATCAGCGTCGATTTGCCGGCGCCGTTCGGCCCGATGATGGCGATCTTGGCGCCCGGCAGGAAGGACAGGGTGATGTCCTTGAAACAGGGCTTGTTGGCGCCGGGATAGGTCTTGGACAGACCCTTCATCACGAACGCATATTGATAGGCCACGGTGCAGGCTCCGGTCGCAAAATGGTGGGAAAATCGATCGGGCTGCCTTTAGCCGATGGCGTGCGCCCGCGCAAACACCCGCGCGTTGGCTATCGTGATGCCAGCGGGTCCGGGCAGTGTGTGATCACCGGGATGCGCAGGTCGGCGGTCGCTCCGTCGGCCACCCGCAGGTCCAGCTTGATCTCATCCGGCGCATCGAACGCCACGCCGATCCGCACCAGCCGGCAGTGATGCGCAAAACAATCGCTGGCGGATGGCCGCTCGGCGTCGGGCAGGCCAGCGGTATCTTCATCCAGGCTGGCCACCGTCACCCCGGGCGCGGCATTGGTCACCGCTACCTCGGCCAGGCCCACATTCACCCCTTCCAACCGCACCACCGCACTGATCGGGCCGCCGGGGCAGGTGCGGGTGGGGCGCCACTGCGGCGGCACCGCGGCCACCGGCCCCAGAGGCAGGCTGGCCCGGCAGGCAGCGCGCGGATTGCCGGCCACGGCGCGCACGCCAGGCTTGGTGCAGGCCGGTACCCGCGCCGACACATCGAGCTGCCACCCCGGCGGGCAGATCAGGCTGCGATCCGGGCGCGGTTTGGGCGGCGCTGTCTCGGTCGGTGCGGCGGCCGCAATCGATCCCGCCTCCGGCAAATGACCGCAAAGGCTGGGCGCGGCGAAGGCGGGGGACGCAAACAGCAAAAGAACAACCAGACGGAACATCGCACCACCCTGCCCGCCGCTCCGGCCGCCGGCAAGCACAACGGGACTTGTGCGGCAGCCCTCGGCAATGCGACACGCCAGGCACAGGGGAGATCACGCCATGACCATGAAGACATTCATCGCCGCCACCATCTTGCTGGCCGCGCCCGCGTTGGCCCAACCAGCCGACCGCATGGCCACCGCCGCCAAGCTGCGCGACACGGCCCTGGCCAGCAATCCGGCCTGGCCGTTGCTGGTTGACCTGACCGACAGTGTCGGGCCGCGCATGGCCGGCACCGAAGCCGAAGCGCGCGGGCGGGTCTGGGCCAAGGCGGCGATGCAGAAATTGGGCCTGGTCAATATCCGCGAGGAAGCTTTCCCGATCACCCTGTGGCAGCGCGGCACCGAAAGCGCGCGGGTGATCGGCACCAACCACCCACTCGTGATCACCGCGCTCGGCAACAGCGGCGCGACGCCGGCCGCCGGCATCACCGCGCCCGTCGCCTGTTTCGACACGCTGGGCGCGCTGCGCGCCGCACCGGACACGGCGGTGAAGGGCCGCATCGTCTTCATCGATCACCGGATGACCGTGACGCAGGATGGCAGCAGCTATGGCGTCAATGGCGGGGTGCGCCGTTCCGGCCCGGCCATCGCCGCGCAGAAAGGCGCCGCCGCCGTGATGATCCGCAGCCTGGGCACCGATTTCCACCGCAACCCGCACACCGGCGGCACCGTGTTTCCGGCCGGCACCACGCCAATCGCGGCAGTTGCCCTGGCCCTGCCCGATGCCGAACTGATCGGCCGCCTTTGCAAGCGCGGACCCGTTGAAGTGAATCTTGTCTCCACCCCCACTAGCCAGCCCGGCCAATCCGCCAATGTCTCCGGCGAAATCCCCGGCAGCGTGCCGGGTGAAATCGTCGTGATGGGCGGGCACCTCGACAGCTGGGATATCGGCCAGGGCGTGTTCGACGATGGCGCCGGTGTGGCCATCACCTTGGCTGCCGCTGCCACGATCAAGGCCAGCGGCCAGCCGCCGCGCCGCACCATCCGCGTTGTGCTGTGGGGTTCGGAGGAAATCGGCCTGGTCGGCGCCCGCGCCTATGCCGAGGCGCACAAGACAGAGAATATCGTGCTGGCTGGCGAAAGCGATTTCGGCGCCGATCGCGTGTGGCGGGTGGAATCGCGCGTCGCCGCGGCCGGCCTGCCGTTGATGGCCGAAATCGCCGCCGTGCTGGCCCCGCTGGGGGTGCAGCCGCAACCGGGCAACGCCAGTGGCGGTGGGCCGGATGTGGGGCCATTGGCGGCGCTGGGGGCTGGCGTGCTCGAACTCGGGCAGGATGGCACCCGCTATTTCGATCTGCACCACACGCCCGACGACACGCTCGACAAGGTGGACCGCGCCCAGCTCGATCAGAATGTGGCGGCGTGGACGGCGGCGATCTGGCTGGCGGCCAGTGATGATCGCCCGCTCAGGACGAAATAACCAGTCAATCGTCGCGGCGAAGCGGTCTGGAGGTGCGTTCGGTGCGAACGCGCTCTGCCAACATGCCAATCAACCCGCCCAACAACAACGAGAACACCACCAGCGTGCCATCTGCGGCAAGCAATTGTTGCAACATCCTTAAGCACCTCAACGATACTATACGTCCGCTCCATAAGCTATTGCACCCTATTCGCGAAGGGGGCGTGTATTTCATTAACTGACTTTGCGGATCGGTCACCATTGCTGCGAAAGCCCTTCACTTTGGTTTCCGCAGCCCATGGTTGAAGCGGCCTGCCCGCTGTGCTTTATGTTGCTGATTGCATTGGGGAGAGTGACATGCGGGGCAAATTTCAACTGACAGCGATGGCGGCATTGCTGGCCAGTTCGGCACAGGCGACCGATTTTCGCATCACCATGCCAGCCGCCGGCGTCGATGCCAGCACCGATGGCCGCGTGATCCTGGTGATCACCCCCGATGCCAGTTCGGAACCGCGCTTCCAGGTCAAGATGGGCGCCGATGCGCCGCAGGTGCTGGGCATCGACGTAAATGGCATCAAACCCGGCGGTACCGCAACGATCGGCGGCGACGTGCTCGGCTACCCGGCTGAATCGCTCGGCCAGGTGCCGGCCGGCGACTATATGGTGCAGGCGGTGCTGCACAAATATCAGACGTTCAAGCTCAGCACCGGCCACACCGTCAAGCTGCCGGCGGCACGCGGCGCCGGGCAGAATTGGCGGCTGGAACCGGGCAACATCATTTCGGAACCGATGAAAGTCCGTTTCGATCCGGCGTCTAAGGACATTGTCACCATCCCGCTGACCAAGGTGCTGCCGCCGATCGAAGAGCCGAAGGACGACGCGTTCATCCGCCATTTCAAGATCAAGTCCGAACGCCTGTCGAAATTCTGGGGCACGGATGTGTTCATCCGCGGCCACATCCTGGTGCCACTCGATTTCGACAAGCATCCCGAAGCCCGGTACCCGCTGGTGATCAACCACGGCCATTTCCCGGCGACATTCGGCGGTTTCCGCACCACGCCGCCCGATCCGAACGCCAAATGCGTGCCCGCCGCGCGCTTCTCCGAACCCTGCTACAATCGCATCGAGGAACAGGAGGCCTATGATTTCTACAAGAAATGGACCTCGCCGGATTTCCCGCGGATGCTGATCGTCGAGATCGACCACAGCAATCCCTATTATGACGACAGCTATGCCGTGAATTCCGCCAATATCGGCCCCTATGGCGATGCGATCATGAAGGAATTCGTGCCGGCCCTGGAAAAACAGTTCCGCGGGCTCGGCGAAGGCTGGGCGCGTTTCACCTACGGCGGCTCCACTGGCGGCTGGGAGGCACTGGCGGTGCAGATGTTCTACCCCGATGATTTCAACGGCGCCTTTGCCGCCTGCCCCGATCCCATTGATTTCCGCCAGTTTACCACGATCAATATGTATGAAGACAAGAACGCCTTTTTCAAGGAAGGCCCGTTCGGCAAGGTGCCGCGCCCGGCGCATCGCAATTATCTGGGCCATGTCGATTACACGATGGAACAGGAACAGCGCCTCGAACTGGTGCTGGGCAACAAGACCCGCTCCGGCGCGCAATGGGACATCTGGGAAGCCGTCTATTCGCCGCAAGGGCCGGACGGCTATCCGCAGCGCATCTTCGACAAGCGCACTGGCGTGATCGACCCCAAGGTCGCCGCCTATTGGCGCGAGAATTTCGATCTGGTCCACATCTTGCAGCGCGACTGGAAGACGCTGGGCCCCAAGGTGAAGGACAAGATCAACCTCTACGTCGGTGACATGGACAATTATTATCTGAACAACGCTGTCTATCTGGCCGAAGATTTCCTGCGCACCGCCGAACCCAAGTTCACCGGCGAAATCACCTATGGCGACCGCGCCGAACATTGCTGGAACGGTGATCCCACCCAGCCCAACAAGATCAGCCGCCTGCGCTATCACACCATGTATGTCGACAAGATGCTGAAGCGCATCGAAGCCAGCGCGCCGGCCGGCGCCGACACGAAAAGCTGGCGCTACTGATGCCACGCGCGGGTTCGCGATCGCCGGGCAGGACACCAAATGTCGAACTGCCCCTGCCCGGCCTGTTCGCGCTGCAAGCGCGTGTGTTCATCTTCATCCTGGTGGCGCCCCTCGCCCTGTGGCTGATGCCCTGGCCCGGCCCCTTGCGCGTCCTCGCCGTCGTGCTGCCGCCGCTGTTCCTGCTGGTCGGTCTCGCCGTGCTGTTCAGCCTGCGCTGCCCCGCCTGCACCAAGGTGCTGATGCAAAAGGGCCTCTCCATCCTCCCCCGCCGCAAATGCCCGCACTGCCGGGACGTGGTGGCCTGACAATCCTCCCAACGCGCCGCGGGGGGCGGCAGTTTTGACAGGATTGACGATTCCGGCGGGAATCCGGCTTGTTTTCATTGGCTGTTTCAACTTCCCGCATCCGCGCCGCACCAGACCGGCGAACAACAGCATGATGACAGGCTTTGCCCCTGTAGGACAGGCCGGCACCCGCCTGGCGCGGCGGGACCGCAGGCAAAATGGTCATGCCTGGAAACGCATCGGCGGCTGCGGGGACGATGATCCGGCGAAGAAGACGTTCAAACGCGCAGTGCTGCCCGGCGGCTATGCGCCCTGCTTCCGGCCATTCGCGCCGGAGCGCGGCGATCCCGAAAGCGGACGTTCGAACCAGAGCAAACTGGCTACTTTGGCCTAGCACTAGTTTGGCAGAAGCGCATTTTAGGATTCCCAGGAGTCGCTTCTGCCAAACTAGTGCTAGGGGTCAGCTTCCGCCGCCCTTTTCATTGACCGCAATAAATCGCACAGCTGCTTGCATCGGGGCGATTTCCGCCCGCGCCGCAGAACGGAGCCCGATGTGATGAGATTCTTTTACAATATGGCACCTAACCCGATGAAAGTGGCGCTTTTTCTGGAGGAAGCAGACCTCGAGTACGAAGCGATCCCGATCGACACCAAGCTTGGCGATCAGCACACGCCGACCTTCCGGGCGATAAATCCCAACGGCAAGGTCCCGGCACTTATCGACGGCGACGCCGTACTCTTCGACAGCAACGCCATCCTTCTCTACCTTGCGGAAAAAACCGGCAAGTTCCTGCCCAGGCCGGACGCCGGGTCGGCTGCGCGCGCCGAGCTGCTGTCTTGGCTGATGTTTGTGGCGACGGGCGTCGGCCCCTATTCCGGGCAATGCGTGCATTTCCGCCTGTTCGCGCCAGAGCGGCTGGCCTACCCGATCAAGCGCTATGATTTCGAAGCACGGCGCCACTGGCAGATTGTAGACGATCGGCTGGCGGGGACCGGCTACATGGTCGGCGGCACCTATTCGATTGTCGACATGGCGGTCTGGGGATGGGCGCCACGGATTCCCTTCATGCTCGGCAACGAAGCGGCAATGGCCGCGTATCCGCACATCGCCCGGCTGATGGCGGAGATCGACGCCCGGCCGGCGGCCGCGCGGGCGCGAGCGATCGAGACCCGGCATCCCTTCAAGGGCGAGTTCGACGAAGCCGCGATGCGCAATCTCTACCCGCAGATCTTCGCGCCGGATCCCACCACGGCACGAGCGCGCTAGGCAGTCGCGGCGTGCTGTCAGTCCAATGCGCCCGGGTAGAGATGACAACCACGGTCTCGCAATTGCCCGGCCTGCGACGGCGGAGACTCCTGAGTGGACGCCCAGATGCACGCAGCCGCTTCCCGAAAGCGGCCGCTTGTTCAGCAAGGCGGAGGCTGCCTTCGGGGTTCTCGATAGGCGGCTGAACAGCCGCAGCGAAGTCGCGGCGCACTGTAGCGTATAGCCGCGGATGATCGGCGAGACGACGAACCCGGCTTTCATCGCTGTCGCGGCCGCATGGATCGGGCGAGGATTGCCGGTTGCGGTGCGGCTGCCCTCCACCGTCATATTGCCGGTGATCGTCATGAACTTGACCATCGGCGGGATGCCCGCCGCCTGCGCACCATTGTGAGCACATGCGTCAATGGGTCGAAGCTGATCTCGCAAACCTCTCCTTGCTTGGTTAAATGAAGCCAGCCGAACCACGAAAGTCTGCTTTCCAACGACTGGTGCTTGAACCGGACATTCAGCAAACCGCCCAATTCTCGCCATCGAACCCTCCCTGCACCATTGGTCGCTTCCCGGCAGCGCGCGGAGAGGCGTTCATGTCCACATTTGGGGCGCAATCTGCCATCCCCCTGTTCTCGTCACCCGGACGTAATGCTTGCTTTCCGCATCCCGCCGCCGGTCGCATGGTGGGCGTACGCAGGACGCGGGACCCCGGCTTTGGCTGGGGTGACGCTGGGCGATTATCGGGCGCGGCAAGGGCGGGAATGAGGCGCAGACAGACCATTGCACGGCTGACGACCAACCTGCCCAATGGCACGCGCGTAAACAAAAGTGGGTGCAGGGGCTCAGCCCCTGCCCGCCGGAGGCCCGCTTTTCTTGAAACTACACCCCCGGCGCCCAGCGCGGCGGGGCCAGCGTGAAGCCGACGAAATCGAAGCCTGGCGCCACGATGCAGCTGACCAGCGCCCAACCGTCGCGGGCTTCGGCGGCTTGCCAGTGGCCGGTGGGGATGGTGGCCTGGGGGGATTGGCCGGCGAGTATGTCGCCGCCGAGGATTGTCCACAGCGGCGGGGTGTCGTCGCTGACGGCGCTGCCCAGCCAAAGTGGCGCGCCGGCGTGCCAGCACCAGATTTCGGTGGCGTCGACCTTGTGCCAGTGGGAACGCTGGCCGGATTCCAGCAGGAAGTGGATGGCGGTGACCAGCGCGCGCCCATCGCTGCCGGGCACCGGGGGCACGCGCAGGGTTTCGCGATACCAGCCGCCTTCGGGGTGAGGCGACAAGCCCAGCGCCGCGATCAGGCGCCGGGCGTCGTCCATCGGCTCAGGCAGCTTTATCAGTCACCATCAGGCGCACCGGCTGTTTCGAACCACTGACCACGTCCTTGTCCACCTGCACTTCTTCCACGCCTTCCAGGCCGGGCAGATCGAACATGGTATCGAGCAAGATGCCTTCCATGATCGAGCGCAGGCCGCGTGCGCCGGTCTTGCGTTCGATGGCACGCTTGGCGATGGCCGACAGGGCGTCGCCGCTGAACGTCAGCTTCACGCCTTCCATTTCGAACAGGCGGGCATATTGCTTGACCAGCGCGTTCTTCGGTTCGGTGAGGATCTTGATCAGCGCCGGTTCGTCCAGATCTTCCAGGGTGGCGATCACTGGCAGGCGGCCAATGAATTCCGGGATCAGGCCGAATCGCAACAGATCTTCGGGTTCGCACTTGCGCAGCAGCTCGCCGATGCGGCGTTCATCGGGCGCGGCGACATGCGCGCCAAAGCCGATGGAGCGGCCCTGCATGCGATCGCCGATAATTCGATCGAGGCCGCTGAACGCGCCGCCGCAGATGAACAGGATGTTGGTGGTATCCACCTGCAGGAATTCCTGCTGCGGATGCTTGCGGCCGCCCTGTGGGGGCACCGACGCCGTGGTGCCTTCCATGATCTTCAGCAGGGCCTGCTGCACGCCTTCGCCCGACACGTCGCGGGTGATCGACGGATTGTCGGACTTGCGGCTGATCTTGTCGATTTCGTCGATATAGACGATGCCGCGCTGGGCGCGTTCGACATTGTAATCGCTGGCCTGCAGCAATTTCAGGATGATGTTTTCCACATCCTCCCCCACATAACCGGCTTCGGTCAGGGTGGTGGCGTCGGCCATGGTGAACGGCACATCCAGGATGCGCGCCAGGGTTTGCGCCAGCAGCGTCTTGCCGCAGCCAGTGGGGCCGACGAGCAGGATATTGGACTTGGCCAGTTCCACTTCGGCACCCTTGCCGCCGTGGTTCAGGCGCTTGTAGTGATTGTGGACCGCGACCGAGAGCACGCGCTTGGCGTGGAACTGGCCGATCACATAATCATCGAGCACCTTGCAGATTTCGCGCGGGGTCGGCACGTCGCCGGATTTCTTGACCAGCGCCGTCTTGGTTTCCTCGCGGATGATGTCGTTGCACAGCTCCACGCATTCATCGCAGATGAACACGGTCGGCCCGGCGATCAGCTTCCTGACCTCGTGCTGGCTCTTGCCGCAGAAGCTGCAGTAGAGCGTGCCTTTGCTGTCGCTGCCGCCCAGCTTGGTCATGGTCGTCCTTCCCTATGCCGGTCGGCCCCACCGGCGGATTAAAGCCAGCGCTGCCACTGGCATGACAGTTTAACGGCAATTCGGCTCCCGCCGCAAGGCCAGCTACGTGCCAGCTTGCCTCAGGCGGCGGTTGTTAACCGTAATTTGCCGCAACAAACGCACCGGTCACCAGCATGGTCATCGGCGCGGTCACTCAGGCGGCCAATGATTCGCCTTCGGTGGGCAACGGGCGCTTTTCCGTCACTTCATCGATCAGGCCGAACGCCATCGCTTCCTCGGCGCTCATGAACTTGTCACGTTCCATGGCCTTCTCGATGGTTTCCAGGTCCTTGCCGGTGTGCTTCACGTACAGATCGTTCATGATGCCGCGGATGCGCAGAATCTCGCGCGCCTGGATTTCGATATCGGTGGCCTGGCCCTGCGCGCCGCCCGACGGCTGGTGCACCATGATGCGGCTGTTCTTCAACGCCTTGCGCATGCCCGGTTCGCCGGCGGCGAGCAGGAAGCTGCCCATCGACGCGGCCTGGCCGACGCACACCGTCGCCACCTTGGGCCGGATATATTGCATCGTGTCGTAGATCGCCATGCCGGACGTGATCACCCCGCCCGGCGAGTTGATGTACATGAAGATGTCCTTCTTCGGATTTTCCGATTCCAGGAACAGCAACTGCGCCACGATCAGCGAGGCCATGTTGTCTTCGATCTGGCCGTTCACGAACACGATGCGATCGCGCAGCAGGCGCGAGAAGATATCGAACGACCGTTCACCGCGGTTCGAGCTTTCGATGACGATGGGAACCAGGCCGGCGGATGGATTGATCATGAGTGTCTCCTTGGAACCCTAGTTCGGACGTTTGTGGCACAAGTTCAAGGGGGCAGGTTGCGGCCAAAAACAGCAGGGCCCCGCGCGGCGGTGCCGGCGGGGCCCTGCGGTGCTGACAATTACGTCAGGCGGACTTCTTGGCGGCCTTTTTCGGCTTGGCTGGTGCAGGCTCGGCCGCGGCATCTTCGCCAGCGGCAACCGGCTCGGCAGCGGCTTCGGCCTTCTTGGTGCGCTTGGCCGGGGCCTTCTTCACCGGCTCGGCAGCGGCGTCTTCGACCACTGGCTCGGCGCCGGCTTCGGCAGCAGCCGGTTCAGCAGCCTTGGCCTTCTTGGCGGCGGCTTTCTTGGGCTTGGCAGGTGCGTGATCATGATCATGGTCGTGATCGTGATCGCAATCCGGGCCGTGCACATGCCCGGCATGGCCATGGGCTGCGCCGGTCGGCGATTCATCTTCGCTTTCGATCGCGGCTTCCAGCTCGGTGCGGGTCACGGTGCGTTCGGTGATCTCGGCCTTGCCGATCAGGAAATCGACGACCTTGTCTTCATACAGCGGCGCGCGCAGCTGCATGGCGGCCATGGCGTTTTCCTGGAAGAATTTCACCACCTTCTGCTGTTCGGCCGGGGCATAGCGCGCGGCTTCCTGGCCGATCAGGCGATTCATTTCGGCCTGGCTGACGGTGATGCCGTTGCGCTGGCCGATTTCCGACAGCAGCAGCCCCAGGCGCACACGGCGCACGGCGATGCGGCGATAATCCTCACGCTCGGTCTCGATCTGCGCGCGCGAGCCCTCCGGATCGGCGTCCTTGGCAGCTTCGGCTTCCAGCGTTTCCCAGATCTGCTGGAATTCGGCATCGACCATCGATTCCGGCACATCGAAATCATGGCGCGCCGCCAGCGTGTCGAGCAGCTTGCGCTTCATGTGGGTGCGCGACAGGCCGCCCAGTTCGGTATCGAGTTGATCCTTCAGGATTTCCTTCAGCGCATCCAGGCTGTCGAGGCCGAAGCCCTTGGCGAATTCATCGTCCAGCGCGGTTTCGGTCGGCACTTCGACGCCGGTGACGGTCACGGCGAATTCGGCGTCCTTGCCGGCCAGATTGGCGGCACCATAATCGGCCGGGAAGGTCACCTTGATGGTGCGCGCATCGCCCACGACGGCACCGACCAACTGGTCTTCGAAGCCGGGGATCAACTGGCCGGAACCAATCGTGACCCGCATGCCTTCGCCCTTGCCGCCATCGAACGGCACGCCGGCCACGCTGCCTTCGAAATCGATCACCACCGTGTCACCGCTGGCGGCGGCATGGCCTTCGGCGGCCGGCTCGCTGCGCTGCGACGATTCGGCCAGGCGACCGAGCGCTGCGTCCATGGCGACATCGTCGGCCGGGACCACCAGCTTTTCCAGCGCCAGTTCGTCGATCTTCACATCCTCGATCGTCGGCAGCACTTCCATGCTGACCGTGAAGCGGGCATCGCCATCATCGGCCAGCTCGCCATCGACATCGACCTGCGGCTGGGTGGCGGGGCGCAGGCCATGATCGGCGAGCACCTGATTGACGCCATCGTTCAGCGCCGCCTGCAGCGCTTCGCCGCGCAGGGCAGCGCCATGCATTTTCTTGACGAGGTTCGGCGGCACCTTGCCCGGGCGGAACCCCGGCATCTTGATGGTCTTGGACACTTCGGCAAGGCGGGCATCCACCTTGGCGGCAATCGTATCGGCGGGGATCACCAGCGAATAAGCGCGGCGCAGGCCCTGGTTGGTGATTTCGGCAATTTGCATCGAAAAACCCGTCTGTTTGGTGGTCAGAATCTGGTCCGCGCGCCGGCGACGGCCACTGGTGCGGGCGAAGGGACTCGAACCCCCACGTCTTTCGACACCAGAACCTAAATCTGGCGCGTCTACCAATTCCGCCACGCCCGCACCCGGGGCTGGAAGCGGACGCGTATAGCAGTGTGACCGGGCAGCGCAAGGCAACAAAGCCCCGCAAAAGGCTGGCCGCATTTGTCGCGACGTGCCCGCAACGAAAACGGCCGGCGAACCCGTGGGGGCCGCCAGCCGTTTTCAGGCGCTGTGGTGAAATCAGATCAGATCGAGCGACATCGCCGTGCCGGCAAAGCCAGCGAGCACCAGCACCACCACCGACGCCACCAGCCGCTTGCGCTTCTGCGGGGTGCCGACAAAACGCTGGATCAGCGGGTGATCATTGCTGCCGGTCGCTGCCCAAGCCATCAACGCGATCCACAGCGCGAACGAAAACAGCGACACGATGTTGAGCACGGCCAGCAGATGCTTGTCGGGATGGCCGTTCACATAAGCCACCGCCGCGGGCAGGAAGTTGAAAACACAGAGGAAAACAAATCCGCTGACGATGAGCCAGACTGCTGTTGCATTTGCCACCATCACCCTGCTCCCAAATCACAACGCCGCGGACCCTCTGGATCAATGCGTAACCCGCTGGATCAATGCGCTGTTACCCCGACTCGTTCCCTCGCAGAGCAAAATTTACGTCGCGTTAAGGATTTGGCAAGCAAAATCGCAACCATTTCGAAATATATTTTGCAAAGCCGTGACAGAACGGCCGTGTGGTGACGGTAAGGGATCAGCCCAGCAGCCAGGCGCGCAGCAAAAGGGAAATCGTGCCGACCACGGCCACGCCGGCGCCCCACAGGGCGACAAACCACAACAGCCGGCCCGACAGGGGCGGCTTTGGGTCGGGTTCAGACATAACCCTCGGCCTCGACCTTGCCGCGGAACAGCCAATAGGCATAGCCGGTATAGCCCAGGATCACCGGCAGCAGCAGGCCGACACCGACCAGCATGAAGCTTTGCGCATTGGCAACGGTGGCGGCCTGCCAGATCGTCACCTGCCCCGGCACCGCCCACGGAAAGATCGAAATGCCCAGCCCGATGAAGGTGAGCAGGAACAGCGCCTGCGCCAGGAAAAACGGCGCCACTTCGGCCCGGCGCCTCAGCGCGCGAACGAAGAAGACGGACGTCACCGCCACCAGGATCGGCACCGGCGCCGAATAATAGAGCCCGGGCACTTCGAACCAATGGCTGAAATAATCATGGTTGAGGAACGGCGTCGCCAGACTCACGGCGCCGACCGCCGCGATGCTGGCCGCGCCGCCGCGCCACGCCATGCGATAGGCATGATCCTGCACGGCACCCGTCGTGCGCCAGATCAGCCAGCACGACCCCAGCAGCGCATAGGCCGCCACCACCGACACGCCGGTGAGCAGCGAGAAGGGCGACAGCCAGTCCCACCAGCCGCCGGCATAGCTGCGGCCCGACACTTTCACGCCCTGCAGCACGGCCCCCAGGATCACGCCCTGGCAGAAAGCCGCCAGCGTGGAGCCAGCGAAAAACGCGAAATCCCACAGCCAGATACGCGTGGTGCGCGACCGGAACTTGAAGGCCACACCGCGAAAGATCAGGCCCAGCAACATGATGATCAGCGGCGCATAAACCGCCGGCATCAATATCGCATAGGCGAGCGGAAACGCCGCAAACACGCCGCCACCACCCAGCACCAGCCAGGTCTGATTGGCGTCCCACACCGGCTTGATGGTGGCGATTGCCGTTTCCCGCTCCGCCCCTGGCGCCATCACCGGGAACAATATGCCGATGCCCAGATCAAACCCATCGGTGACGACATAGACGAAGATCGCCAGCCCGATGATGCCGGCCCAGATCAGCGTCAGGGTTGGATCGGGCAGCATCTCATTCGGCCAACTGGAAACCGAACGGCGCATCCGGCGGCAGGCTGCCCACGTCGGCGGCCTGTTCGGGATCGGGCATCTGTTCGGCCGGGGTCGGTTCGCTGGCCATCAGTTTCAGGATGAACCAGGTGCCCACGCCAAACACGAAGAAATAGACGACGATGAACGCCAGCAGCGATGCCGCCACCGCGGGCGCCGCCAAGGGCGAAGCGCTTTCGGCGGTGCGCATCAGGCCAAACACCGTGAACGGCTGCCGGCCCGTCTCGGTGGTGATCCACCCGGCCAGTACGGCGACAAACCCCGCCGGCCCCATCGCCAGGGCCAGCCGGTGCTGCCAGACACTGTCGTACAGCCGATCGCGCCACGCATTATAGCCCGCCCACATCCCAAGCAGCAGCATCACCATGCCAAGCCCGACCATGATGCGGAAGGCATAGAACGGAAAGGCGACCTTGGCGCGATTTTCCGGCGCCACCTTGTCGAGGCCCATGGTGGGCGCTTCGAAATCATGTTGCAGGATCAGGCTGCCGATCGCCGGGATCTCCAGCTTGTAGTGCATTTCCTGCGCCTTGTCGTCGGGCACGCCGAACAGGATCAGCGGAGCGGCGCGATCATGGCTTTCATAATGGCCCTCCAGCGCGGCGATCTTGGCGGGCTGATGTTCCAGCGTGTTCACGCCATGCTCGTGCCCGGCCAGCACCTGCAGCGGCGCGGTGACGGCGATCATGCCCATGGCCATGCCGAACATGATCTTCGTCGCCGGCTGCGCCACCCGGCCGAACTTGCGATCCTTCAGCAGATGATATGCCCCCACCGCGCCGACCACCAAGGCCGTGGTGAGATAGGCGCCCAGCAAGGTGTGCGTCAGCCGATACGGCATGGACGGGTTGAAGATCACCTCCAGCCAGCTTGTCGCGTAAAATTGGCCATTGGCAGCAATGCCATAGCCTTGCGGCGTCTGCATCCAGCTGTTGACCACGATGATCCAGAAGGCCGAGATGGTGGTGCCGAAGGCCACCAGGCAGGTGGCGGCGAAATGCAGTTTCTTGCCGACGCGGTCGAGCCCGAACAGCATGACGCCCAGAAAGCCGGATTCAAGGAAGAAGGCCGACAGCACTTCATAGGCCATCAGCGGCCCGATGACCGGCCCCGCCTTGTCCGAGAATGCCGACCAGTTGGTGCCGAACTGATAAGCCATGACGATGCCGGACACGACGCCCATGCCGAACGCAATGGCGAAGATCTTCAGCCAATATTTGAACAATTGCAGATAGACGTCGCGGCCGGTTTTCAGCCACAGGCCTTCCAGCACAGCAAGATAGCTGGCCAATCCGATCGAAAAGGCCGGGAAGATGAAATGGAATGACACGGTGAAGGCGAACTGGAAGCGCGCCAACGCCAAGGCATCAGAGAAGTCCAACATCGCGCTCCACACGCTCCTTTGCGCCAGCCCTGCTGCCGTGTAGGCGGTTCAGGCAGGCTCAACAACGGCCATATGGCGGGGAATCATGGCATCGGACATTGAAATCGCGCGGGCAGCGACATTGCGCCCCATCCGGGACATCGCGGCCAGCATCGGCCTGGCCGAAGCCGCCATCGAACCGCACGGGCACCATATCGCCAAGCTGGCGACGGCCACGCTGGCTGATCTGCGCACCCGCCCGGCTGGCAAATTGGTGCTGGTGACGGCGGTCAACCCCACCCCGGCTGGCGAAGGCAAGACCACCACTACCATCGGGCTGGCCGATGCTCTGAACCGCATTGGCCGGCGCGCGGTGATCGCGCTGCGGGAGCCATCCTTGGGCCCGGTGTTCGGCCGCAAGGGCGGCGCGACGGGCGGCGGCCAGGCGCAGGTGCTGCCGATGGAGAAGATCAACCTGCACTTCACCGGCGATTTCCACGCCATCACCTCGGCGCACAATCTGCTGGCCGCGATGATCGACAATGCGGTGCATTTCAACGTCGCCATGCCGTCGGGCCAGGCCATCAACCCGCGCAGCATCAGCTGGCGGCGGGTGCTGGACATGAACGACCGCGCCCTGCGCAGCATCGTGTCGGGCATGGGGACGGGCAACCACCCGCTGCGCGAGACGGGCTTCGACATCACCGTGGCGTCGGAAGTGATGGCGATCCTGTGCCTCGCCGATGATGTGAGCGATCTGCAGGCGCGGCTGGCGCGCATCCGTGTCGCCAGGGACACCGCCGGCAACCCCGTCACCGCCGGTGATATCGGTGCGGCCGGCGCGATGGCGGCGCTTTTGCTGGAGGCGATGCAGCCCAACCTCGTCCAGTCCATCCACGGCTCCCCGGCGCTGATTCACGGCGGCCCGTTCGCCAACATCGCCCACGGCTGCAACAGCGTGATCGCCACCCGCTCGGCGCTGGCACTGGGCGAATTCGCTGTCACCGAAGCCGGCTTCGGTGCCGACCTGGGCGCCGAAAAATTCTGCCACATCAAGTGCCGTTCCGCCGGGCTGGCCCCGGCCGTGGCCGTGGTCGTCGCCACGGTGCGCGCGCTGAAATATCATGGCGGGATGGCGCTGGCCGAGCTCGGCATGCCCGACCCGGCCGCGCTGGCCCGCGGCCTTGAGGTGCTGGCCCGCCATGTCGAAAATCTGCGCAGCTTCGGCTTGCCGGTGGCTGTCGCCATCAACGCCTTCACCAGCGACCACGCCGAGGAACACACCCAGGTTCTCGGCCACTGCGCCGACACGCTGCACGTCCCCGCCCATCTCTGCCGCCACTGGGCCGATGGACCGGAAGGTGCCGAGGACCTTGCCCGCAGCGTCGCCGCGCTGGCCGACGCCAATGCCGACCCGCACGCGGGCTTCACGCCGCTCTACGCCACCGGCAGCGACGTGCTCGATGCGCTGACCATCGTGGCGACGAAAATCCACCGTGCCGGCAGCGTCACATTATCCCCGGCTGCCCAGAAGCAGCTTGCCGCCTTGCGCGCCGAAGGCCTTGCCACCCTGCCGGTGTGTCTCGCCAAGACCCCCTACAGCTTCACGGCAGATGAAAAAATCCGCGGCGCCATCACCGGCCACGACCTGCCCATCCGCGAACTGCGTCTCGCCGCCGGCGCCGGCTTCATCGTCGCGCTGGCCGGCGATATCGCCACCATGCCGGGGTTGCCGAAATTGCCGTCGGCCATCGGGATTCATCTGGACGGCGAAGGGCGGATCGAGGGGCTCAGCTAAGCCCCGCCGCGCGTGCCTCCACGGCGCGGCGGGTGCGGTTGGCGAAGGCGACCAGGCTGAGCATCACCGGCACCTCGACCAGCACGCCGACCACCGTCGCCAGCGCTGCACCCGAACCCAGCCCGAACAGCGAAATCGCCACCGCGACGGCGAGTTCGAAGAAATTCGACGTGCCGATCAGCGCGCACGGCGCCGCCACCGCATGCGGCACCCGCCAGGCCCAGGCGGCGGCATAGGCCAGGCCGAAGATCAGATAGGATTGCAACAGGATCGGCGCCGCAATCAGCGCCACGGTGATCGGTTGCGCCACGATGGTGCCGGCCTGGAAGCCGAACAATAGCAGCACGGTGGCGATCAACCCGATCATCGACCACGGCCGCGCCTGTGCCTGAAACCCGGCCAATGCCGCCTCTCCGCCGCGCGCCAGCAGGCTGCGGCGCACGATGATGCCGGCGACCAGCGGCAGCACGACATACAATATGGTGGAGAGCAGCAACGTCTCCCACGGCACCACCAGATTGGTGACACCAAGCAGCAGCGCCACGATCGGCGCGAAGGCCACCACCATGATCGCATCGTTCACGCCGACCTGCGTCAGCGTGTAATTGGGGTCGCCCTTCACCAACTGCGACCAGACGAACACCATGGCGGTGCACGGCGCGGCCCCAAGCAGGATCAGCCCGGCGAGATATTGATCGGCATCGGCCGGCGCGATCAGATCGGCAAAGGCGAACCGGAAGAACGCGATGCCGAGCAGCGCCATGGTGAACGGCTTGATCAGCCAGTTCACCGTCAGCGTGATGATCAGGCCCCGCGGCTGCTTGAACGCACCGGCGATGCCGCTGAATTCCACGCCGACCATCATCGGGAACACCATCGCCCAGATCAGCACGGCGATCGGCAGGTTGACGCTGGCCACCTCCATACCCGCCAGTGCGCCGAACAGGCCCGGCGCGGCGAGGCCGAGCGCGACGCCGGCGAGGATGGCGGCGAATACCCAAACGGAGAGCAGGCGTTCGAAAAGCGGCAGGCGCATGGTTGCGGTGGTCATGCGGCCCTAATCCGATCAAGCGCGGCCTTGGTGATGTCTGCGGGCAGCAGCGCCACCAGCGCCGACAGCCGCCGGTGCAGCACCGCATAAGTCTCGGCAAAGGCTGCCCGCGCCGCATCACCATCATGCGCCGCCGGGTCGGGCATCGGCCAGTTGCTGGTCAGCGGATGGCCGGGCCACACCGGGCACGCCTCGCCGGCAGCCGAGGCGCATACGGTGATGATGATGTCCATCGGCGGCGCATCGGCGGCGGCAAATTCATCCCAGCGCTTCGATCGCAAGTCGCTGATATCATGCCCCTTCGCTGCCAGCAATTCGAGCGCGAACGGATTGACCCGGCCGGCGGGATTGGACCCCGCCGACCAACCCCGCCACGCGCCGCCGCCCAGATGGCTCAGCAGCACCTCACCCAGGATCGAGCGCGCCGAATTGCCGGTGCACAGGAACAATATGTTCATGAAAGATCAGCAGCAGCCGGATTTGACTGGGGCCAACTCCACCGCGTCGGGCACGCAGCAGGGCGCTTCGACCGCCAGGCTGCCCAGCGCTGGCGACGTGCCATAGCTGGTTGCCTCGCCAGTGGTATGGAACGCTTCCCACACCACGCCATCGGGATCGCTGATCCAGCTTTTTTCCGATTTGGCATAGCAGCAGGTGGTGGCGCCTTCATCGAGCACCGGACGGCCGGCCGCCGCCAGCCGCGCGCTCACTTCGGCCAGTTCGTCGGCGGTTTCCACCTGCACGCCAAGGTGCGACACTCCACCGGTATCGCGGCCCTGGCTGATCGCGAAATTGACCCGCGGATCTTCCAGCATCCACTTGGCATAATCCGGCTTTTCCACGCTCGGCGCGGCGCCGAACATGGTGGAATAGAACTGGATGGACGCCGCCAGATCGCTGACGCCAACATGCACATGCAAACGCTTCATATCTTGCTCCTCAGGCGCAGGTCGAGACAGGGCCGCAGATGGCAGGATGGCCTGCGCAGCAATCCTCCATCAGAAAAGCGATCAGGGCGCGCGCCGTGTCGTAACGGGCGGCGTAAAAGATGTTGCGCGACAGCCGCCGCGAGGTAACCAGGCCGGCATGTTCCAGCAATTTCAGATGCGACGACAAGGTGGAGGCCGGCACTGCGACCAGTTCCGCCAGCGCGCCGGCGGCCACGCCATCCGGCCCGGCCTGCACCAGCGCGCGGAACACCGCCAGCCGGGTCGGCTGCGACAGGGCGGCAAAGGCATCGATGGCAGATGAATCTTCCATAAATGCCGAAATATCAAATCAACTGGTGCAGCGCAAGCCTAGAAGAGATGCCTAGAACAAATGCCCGAGGGGCAATTTCCCCAGCAACCATACCGCCACCCGCCGCGCCGCGTTGGTGCCCGGTTCGGGGTGCAGCAGGCGGTCGCCTTCGCGCCACACCAGCGCGCCATCCTGCTCGCAAACCGCCCAGGCGATGCGCGGCAGGCGTTCATCCAGCCCGTCCGATACATGCGCCGCCAGCCGCTGCGACTTGATCAGAAAGCCCATCTCCGTGTTGATCCGCAGCGATCGTTCATCGAAATTCATCGATCCGACAAACAGCCACCGGCCATCGACCACGAACAATTTGGCATGCAGGCCGTTGGCGCTGGCCCGGAAAAAGCTGCTGCTGTTTGGCCCGGTGTTGCGCCGCCGCAGCCGCTGCGGCACCAGGCCCAGGCTGGCGCGTTTGCCTTCCTTGCCGCGCAATTCCCACAACGAGACCCCGGCGCGCAGCAGCGGCCGCCGCCATGGCGCATACCAGACATGGGCCAGCACGACATCGTTGGATGTGAAGCTGTTGGTCAGGATGTCGATCCGCACCCCCTTGCCCACCAGATCGGCAAACGCCTCCACCTGGCGCGACGGCGGCACCAGATAGGCGCTGACCAATTGCACGCGGCGCTCGATCGGCGCGATCACCTCCAGCAGGCGGGGCAGGATCAGCGCCGATGTTTCGGCCTCGCCCAGCGTCTTTTCCGGCGGATCGCTGAACAATTGCACGCGGGTCCATTCGAAATCATCGGGATGATCGATCAGGGCGGCGGTTTGCGGATCGGCGGCGGCATCTTCCCACACGCGGCGGCACGGGCCGGTCGGCACCTGGCCCACGCGCGGTGATCCGGGCACCGGTTCGCCCAGTGGCCGCACCACATCGCTGTTCCAGTAATCGGCAAACATTGCCTCGACATCGCCAACGATCGGCCCCACGGCCAGCACATCCTGATCGGCCATCAACGTGGGTGAATTCACGTCGAAATAATCCTCGCCGATGTTGCGACCGCCCACCACCGCCGCCAGCCCATCCACGCACAGGCATTTGTTGTGCATGCGCCGGTGCAGCCGGGTGAAATTCAGCACCAGATTCAGCTTGCGCACCCGGCGCAGCCGGAACGGGTTGAAAATCCGCACCTGCACGCCCGGCACCGCATCCAGCGCCGCCAGCCGGCCATCCATCGCCCCCGTGCCATGATCATCCACCAGCAGCCGCACCGCCACGCCGCGTGCCGCTGCTTCGGCCAGCCGGTCCAGAAACAGATGGCCGGCCTCGTCATCCTTGATGATGTAATATTGCGCATCGATCGACTGGCTGGCCTGCGCGATCAGCAGCAGCCGCATCGCCATCGCCTGCGTGGGATCATCGAGCAGCCGCACGCCACTCGAATCGTCATGGGCCGCCAGCGCCGGTGCCAGCAGATCGGCAAGCGGGCCTTGCGTGGCCGGGCCGATCACCCCGCCATATTCGCCGCCATCGCCCGGCCACGGCCTTTGCAACCACAGCACGAACGCCAGCAGCGCGACCGGCACAGCCACCAGCACGGCGATCAGCAATTCAATCGCCATCGATGCGCACCCAGATCGGCAGATGATCCGACGCAGCGCGGGCCAGTGCCGTGGCGTGCACGCCGGCGTCGGCGACATTCAATGCCGCATGGGCAAAGGCCCGGTCCAGCCGCCCCAGCGGCAGCCGCGCCGGGAAGCTGGCCGGCAGGCGGATCTCGCGCCACTGCCGCGCCAGTTCGGCCAACGCCGGGCCACCAGCGCGCCATTCGTTGAAATCGCCCATCACCAGCTCCGGCGGATTGGCCGGTGCACGGGCCACCGCGGCCACCATGGCGCGCGTCTGCCGGGCGCGCCAGAAACCACTGAGATCAAGATGCGCACCCACCAGCCGCAGCGTGTGATTGCCATGCGCCACATCGGCCAGCACCGCGCCGCGCGGCTCCAGCGCCGGCAGGGTGATCGTCGCGCTGTGGGTCAGCGCCGCGCCGCGCCGCACCAGCACGGCATTGCCATGCCAGCCCAGCGCCTGGGCATTCGTGCCGAGCGGCGCCACCTGCCAGCCGTGCGCATGCAGCAGTTCGGCCGGCAGGACCGAGGTGCGCACGCCGAACCGCGTATCGGCCTCCTGCAGCAGCGCCACATCGGCGCCGATTTCATCCAGCACATCGAGGATGCGCTGCGGCACCCGTCGGCCATCAGCGCCCACAGCTTTGTGAATATTGTAACTGGCAATTGTCAGGCTCACAGGCCCACCGCTAGCATCGTCTGCCCGCTCTGCCCACGCCTGCTTGCGTGGCGCGAAAAAGGACAGTATTATTGACCCATATTTCCTGAGTCACAGCACAAGGAGCGACCATGGTCGCAAATATGCCGCCGGTCAGCCTGGATGACAAATATCGCTTCCGCGATGGCCGCGTGTTCATGTCCGGCGTGCAGGCGTTGGTGCGGCTGCCCTTGGTGCAGAAATGGCGCGATGCCGCCGCCGGGCTGAATACCGCCGGCTTCATCTCCGGTTATCGTGGTTCGCCGCTGGGCGGTTATGATCAGGAATTGTGGCGCGCCAAGAAATTCCTGGCCGAACAGGATGTGCATTTCGTCCCCGGCGTGAACGAGGAACTGGGCGCCACCGCGGTGTGGGGCACGCAGCATGTCGCGCTGAACGCCAAGGCCACGCGCGATGGCGTGTTCGGCATCTGGTATGGCAAGGGGCCGGGCCTCGATCGCGCCATGGATGTGCTGAAGCACGCCAATGCCGCCGGCACATCGCAATATGGCGGGGTGCTGGCGATTGTCGGCGATGATCATGGCGCCAAATCCTCCACCCTGCCCCACCAGAGCGACCATAATTTCCAGGCCGCCTTCGTGCCCTTCCTCAGCCCCTCAAGCGTGCAGGAATTCGTCGAATATGGCCTGCTGGGCATCGCCATGAGCCGTTTTGCCGGTACCTGGGTCGGCTTCAAGGCCACTGCCGACACGGTGGAAACCAGCGCCACCATCGATCTGGCCCGCGAGAACCGCCGCATCATCATCCCCGATTTCGAATTTCCCGATGGCGGCGTCCATATCCGCCCCGGCGACATCTGGCGGGAGGAAGACACCCGCCTGCAACGCTACAAGGGCTTTGCCGCGCTGGCCTTTGCCAAGGCCAATGGCATCGACCGCATGGTGTGGGACTCACCCGCCCCGCGCATTGGTATAGTCACCACCGGCAAGGCGCATGCCGACACGATGGAGGCCTTGTACGAACTCGGCATCACCGAGACGGTTGCCGCCGCCATCGGCCTGCGGGTGTACAAGGTCGGCATGCCGTGGCCGCTGGAGCCCGACGGCATCCGCGCCTTTGCCGAAGGGCTGGAGGAAGTCCTTGTCATCGAGGAAAAGCGCGAATTCATCGAGCATCAGTTGAAATGGCAGCTCTACAACTGGCGGACAAGCGTGCGCCCGCGCGTGGTGGGCAAGCATGACGAGCGCGGCGACTGGCTGCTCAGCCCCGACAATGAACTGACGCCGGGCGTCATCGCCAATGTGATTGCCGCGCGCCTGCAGCATTTCCACGACACGCCGCGCATTGCCGCCGCGCTGGCCTTCTTCCGCGATCAGGCCGGCAAATCCGCCCTCCACGAAACGCCGGTGAAGCGCACGCCCTATTTCTGTTCGGGCTGCCCGCACAACACCAGCACCAAGCCGCCCGAAGGCGGCCGCGCGCTGGCCGGCATCGGCTGCCACATCATGGCGATGTGGATGGACCGCGCCGAAACCTTCACCCAGATGGGCGGCGAAGGCGTCACCTGGGTCGGCGAAGCGCCTTTCGTGGGCGAGAAGCATGTGTTCGCCAATCTCGGCGACGGCACTTATTTTCACTCCGGCCTGCTCGCCATCCGCCAGTCGATCGCGGCCGGCGTCAACATCACCTACAAGATATTGTATAACGATGCCGTCGCCATGACCGGCGGCCAGAAGCATGACGGCGAGCTGGGCGTCGATCAGATCGCCCAGCAGATGCTGGCCGAACATGCGAAGAAGGTGGTGATCCTCACCGAGGATCTGGACCGTTACAACAAGGCTAAGGGGGGCGTGACCATCCCCAGCGCCGTGCGCCTGCTCGATCGCAGCCATCTGCCGGAAATCAGCCAGGAATTCGCCGCCACCCCCGGCTGCACCGTGATCATCTTCGATCAGACCTGCGCCGCCGAAAAGCGCCGCCGCCGCAAGCGCAAGCTGATGGTCGATCCCGACCGCCGCATCTTCATCAACCCCGCCGTCTGCGAAGGCTGCGGCGATTGTTCGGTGCAGTCCAACTGCGTCAGTGTCGAGCCGCTCGACACCGAATTCGGCCGCAAGCGCCGCATCAACCAGTCGAGCTGCAACAAGGATTACAGCTGTGTGAAGGGCTTCTGCCCCAGCTTCGTGACCATCGACGGCGCGGAGGTGAAGAAATCCTCAGCAGAATTCTCGCTTGACGGCATCGAGGAACCCCACCCGCCGGCGCCAGGCGGCGGTTACAACATCATGGTCACCGGCATTGGCGGCACTGGCGTGCTCACCGTCTCGGCGCTGCTCGGCACCGCCGCCCATATCGAGGGGCTGGCCAGCACCACGGCCGACATGGCCGGCCTCGCCCAGAAGGGCGGCGCGGTGTACAGCCATGTCCGCATCGCAGCATCGGCTGACGATCTCCTGTCCCCGCGCATCATGGCCGGCAATGCCGATCTGGTGCTGGCCTGCGACGCGGTAGTGGCAGCCGACAAGCCGACACAGACGCTGATGGTGCCGGACCGCACTGCCGTGGTGGCCAATGCCGACATCGCGCCGACCAGCGATTTCGTGCGCAACCGCGATTATGATTTCCGCACCGCTGCCGTTGAACGCGCCATTCGCAAGGCCAGCAACCCCAACGCCTGCGATTTCGTCGCGGCCGACACGGTGGCCACCGCGCTGCTGGGCGATGCCATCGGCAGCAATATCCTGCTGATGGGCTATGCCTGGCAAAAGGGCCTGATCCCGCTGAAGCGCCAGAGCATCGAGGCCGCCATTGATCTCAACGGCGTTGCCATCCCGTTCAACAAGCGCGCCTTTTCGCTCGGCCGGCTGCTCGCCACCCGGCCGGATCAGGTGCTGGCGCTGGTGGAGGCGACGCGTGGCCCGCAGCCGGAACCGCCGGCAACAACGCTGGACGAAATGATCGCGCGGCGCGAAGCCGATCTGAGCGCCTATCAGGACGCGGCCTATGCCGCCCGCTTCCGCACCATGGTCGACCGCGCCCGCACGGCCGGCGGCGATGGGCTGGGCGAAACGGTGGCCAAGAGCCTCTACAAGCTGATGGCCTACAAGGATGAATATGAAGTCGCCCGCCTCTACAGCGATGGCCGCTTCCGCGCCGCGTACGACGCGCAGTTCAGCGGCGGCAAGCCGCGCGTGCTGCTCGCCCCGCCGCTGATCAGCCGCATCGATCCCGCCACGGGCCGGCCCAAGAAGATCAGCTTCGGCCCATGGATCTTCACCGCGTTCGGCATACTCGCCAAGTTGAAGGGCCTGCGCGGCACTGCCCTCGATCCGTTTGGCTCCAGCGCAGAACGCCGCCACGAACGCGAAGACATTACCGCCTACGAAGCCGAAATCGACCGCCTGATCACCGACGTGAACCCCGCCAACATCGGCCTGGCGCTGGCCATTGCCCGCCTGCCGCTGGACGTGCGCGGCTTCGGCCCGGTGAAGGACAAGGCGCGTGACGAAGTGGCGGTGCGACGGGCGAAACTGTGGGAAAAATGGCCGGGCGTGGCGGTGCAGGCGGCGGCCTGAGGAAAGCGGTCCAACCAAAGCGTCACCCCGCGTCAAGCGCGGGGTGACGAGCTTGGAAACCAGTCAGCACATCCCCATCAAATCGCCAGCCGGTCCTTGCGCAGAGTCAGCGACGCCACCAGGCCGGTCCGCTGCCAGTCATATTGCAGAGTCCCGCCGAACTGCTGGTTCAGGCTGCGCTCGACCATCTGATTGCCAAAGCCGTGCAAGCTGGGGACGGACGTGATTTCCGGGCCGCCGCTTTCCGCCCAGGTCAGCAGCAGCATTTCGTCGCCATCGTCCTGCGTCTTTACCTCCAGCCGCCCTTTCGGACACGACAGCGCGCCATACTTCAGCGAATTGGTCGCCAGCTCGTGAATCACCATCGCCATGGTGGTCGCCGCCGCCTCGCCCACGCCGATCCGGCCCACCGCCACCTTGATGTGGCGATCATCGGCGTCGCCCTGATCATAAGGTGCCAGCAGCACCGAAATCAGATCGCCGAGCAGCGCCACCCTGTCATCCGATCCCGGCTGCGGCCGCACCAGATCATGCGCGCGCCCCAGTGCCACCAACCGATCGGTCAATCCGGCCGCCATGTCGTGCGTGGTGCTGGCGCTGCGATAGCTGATGTTGGTCAGCCCGGTGGCGATCGACAGCAGATTCTTCACCCGGTGGCTCATCTCGCCGGCCAGCAATTCATTGCTTTCCTCGGCCTGCTTGCGCTCCGTCACATCCAGGAACACCCCGAACATCGTGCTGTCGATGATCCCTTCATCGCCGCCCTCGCCGCGCGCCGACACCCAGCGGACGGCGTCATCCACATTGATGCGGAAATCGATCTCGAACGGCCCTGTGGTCAATCGTGTCGCTTCGAACGCCAGGCGCACCCGATCCTGATCAGCCGGGTGGATATGGCCCGACAACAACTCGAAACTCACCTCAGGCGCCCAATCCATGCCCCACAGTTCGAAGGCACGTTCGTCCATCGTCAGCCGGTTGGTTTCCACATTCCAGGACCACAGCGCCACCCCGGCCGCTTCGACGGCCAGCCGCAGATGTTTTGCTGCCCAGACTTCCGATCCGGGCCCCTGTCCTGACATGCCGAGCTCCTGCCTCCGCCGGCCAATGCGGACAGATGGGGGCCGATAGGCAGATTTGCAAAATAATGCAAACTTGTTGCTCAGTCCCCGATATCCACCGCGAAACAGCCGTTCTTGCCAATCTCCAGCTTCTTGCATCCGTCGCGGGCTTCGTTGCGGGTCGGGAACGGCCCGACCTGCAGGCGATATAAATTGCCATAGCGGCTGACATTGGGCTTCAGGCCCTTCACGACCTGTTTTTGCGCGGCGGCCAGCTTGGTCCAGGCGTCCATCGCAGTTTTCTGGTTGGGGTAGCTGCCCAACTGGATGCGCCAGCCGGTTTCCTTGGGCGCCGGCGGCGCTGGTTTTGCGGCGGGCTTTTCGGCAACGCGAACCGGTGTCGGTGCTGGCGGCGGCGCTGTGGCGGGTGACGGCGACGAGTCCATTGCCGTCTCACTGTCGGAACCACCGGTCACCGCCTGCAAGGCCGCTGCATTCAGCGCGGCGGTGCTCGGGCTGCTGCCCGGCTGCGGCGTCCCGTCCTGCCCGCTTACCAGCGTCACCGGCGGCGGCGGCGTGCTGGGTGCATCCATCGGCGGCGGCGCAATCGCCGATTGGAATTGCGCCGGCACGATATTGCTGTTGGCCAGCGCGGTGGCGATCTGCCAACCATTGGCGCGATCCAGCGGCTGGATGACCTGGCTCAGCTCGTTCAACGCCTTGGTGGCTTCCGGCAGGCCCTGAGCAGCGGCGCGCACCAGATAGGCATAGGCCAGCGGCATGGACTTTGCCGCGCCATCGCCATTCCAGTGCACGATGCCCAGCACATATTGTGCCCGCATCTCGCCGCGATCCGCCGCCGATTTCAGCCAGCGCACGGATTCATCTTTCTCGCCGATCTGGAACAACAGGATGCCCAGATTGGCCTGCGCCGGCAGATGCGCCTTCACTGCGGCGCGGCGATACCAGTCACGGGCGACCTCCTTGTCCAGCACCACGCCGCGGCCCAATTTATAGGCCTGGCCCATGTTGAACATCGCATCGGCATCGCCGCTGGTGGCAAATGGCTGCCACATCGCAACCGCATCGTCCCATTTGCCGGCCCGCCACAATTCGACGCCCTGGCGCACCGACGGCGGCGGCGGTTCGGCGCGCACCGGCGCTGCTGCGGCCGGGCGGCGCACGGCCGCGCCCTTTTTCGTCTTGCGGGGGGCGGCGAGCGCCGGGTCACTGGCCACAAGGGCCAGCACCATCAATGCGCCAATCGCCTTCAACACTGCCAAACCAACTCTCCGCCCTTGAATGTCATCCGAACCCGGCCGGCGGTGGGCAGGCCGTCGAACGGCGTGTTGCCAGCGCCGTGGAACATTCGGCCGTCGATACGCCACGGGGCGTGTTCATCAAAGACCGCAATGTCCGCCGGTGCGCCGAGTTGCAGCGTTCCGGCGACCAGCCCAAAACGGCGGGCCGGATTTATACTCAGCATCGCCACCAGGCGCGGCAAATCGATGATTTCCTCGCGCACCAGGCCTAGGCCCAGCGCCAGCAATGTTTCGGCGCCCGCCATCCCGGCCCGCGCCTCCGCAAAGGGCTGGCGCTTGTCTTCCTGGCTCAATGGATCATGGCCCGACGCCAATATGTCGATCACGCCGTCGCGCACGCCCTCGATCACCGCCAGCCGGTCCCGCTCGTCGCGCAGCGGCGGCGACAGGCGCGCAAAGCTGCGGAAACCCGACACCGCCATGTCGTTCAGCAGCAGATGCGCCGGCGTGATGCCCGCGGTCACATCGACGCCGCGCGCACGGGCCGCGCGCAGCGCATCCAGCCCTTCGGCGGTGGTCACCTGGCGAATGTGCAGCGCTGCACCGGTGGCTTCGGCCAGCCGGCAATCGCGCATGATCGCCAGACTTTCCGCATAGGCCGGGGCGGATGCCAGGCCGAGCCGGGTCGCATATTCGCCGCTGGTCGCCACCGCGCCGGCGGTCAGGCCTGCATCCTCGGCATGGGACACCACGGTGAGGCCAAAGGCGCGGGCATAGGCCAGCAGCCGCTGCATCACGCGGGCATCGGCAATGGCGCTGCGCCCGGTGGCCACGCCCACCGCGCCGGCGGCCTGCGCCAGGCCGATTTCGGCCAGCTCCGTGCCCAGCAGCCCGCGCGTCGCGGCAGCCAGCGGATGCACCCACACGTCGGGCTTGCCGGAGCCTTGCGCATAGGCCACCAGCGCCGGATCATCGAGCGGCGGCGACTGATCGGGCATCAGCACGACGCGGGTGATGCCACCGACATGGCAGGCCTGCGGCGCCGCGCGGAACACGCCCACATCGATGATGCCCGGCGCCACCACCAGACCGGCCGCATCAATCACCTGGGCATGGCTGGGCGGTTCGGATTGGCCGATGCCGGCGACCTTGCGGCCTTCCAGATACAGGGTCGCGACACCATCATGCCCGCTGCCCGGGCAGATCACCCGGCCGTTGATGATGGCGATGGGCGGTGCGGGCGTCATGCCCAGCCTTCCACGCCGCGCCGGCGGCGCGTCAGCACATCCAGGCACGCCATGCGCACTGCGACGCCCATCTCGACCTGCTCGCTCACCGCGCTGCGCACGATATCATCGGCAATCGCGCTTTCGATCTCGACGCCGCGGTTCATCGGGCCAGGGTGCATCACCAGCACATCACTGGCCGCCCGCGCCAGCCGTGCCTCGGTCAGGCCATAGAAACGATAATATTCGCGCGGGGACGGCACATAGGCGCCCTCCATCCGCTCGGTCTGCAGGCGCAGCATCATCACCACATCCGCGCCGGCCAGCCCGGCATCCATGTCGGTGAAACTGGTGACGGCATAGCCATCCAGACCGTCGGGCAGCAGGGTCGGCGGCGCGACGGCGCGCACCTCGGCGCCCAGGCTGGCCAGCAACTGGAAATTCGATCGCGCCACCCGGCTGTGCAAGATGTCGCCGCAAATCGCGACGCGCAGCCCGGCGATGCGGCCCTTGCGGCGCCGGATGGTCAAGGCATCGAGCAGCGCCTGCGTCGGGTGTTCATGCCGGCCATCGCCCGCGTTGAGCACCGGGCAATCGACCTTCTCCGAAATCAACTGCACCGCGCCGGACGCGCCGTGGCGGATCACGATCATGTCCGGGTGCATGGCGTTCAGCGTCAGCGCCGTATCGAGCAAGGTCTCGCCCTTTTTCAGGCTCGATCCCGACACACCCAGATTGACGACATCGGCGCCGAGCCGCTTGCCGGCAATCTCGAAACTCAACAGCGTGCGCGTGCTGTTCTCGAAAAACGCATTGATCTGCGTCAGCCCGCGCAGCCGTTCGTCATGCTTGGCGGCTCTGGCCCGGTTCATTTCCACCCACTGCTCCGCCTCATCGAGCAGGAACGCAATTTCCCACGGCTTCAATTGCGCGATGCCGAGCAGATGATCATGCGGAAACGGGTGCACGCCTTGGCTCAAGGCAGGATGAGAGGGCGCGCGATCCATGAACGCCATTCCTATCCCCCACATTACCGCGCGGCAACCCTGCGCCCTTGCTACCGGGCGGTCACATCAGCGCCAGAATATCAAGAAGCGAAACCAGTCATCCTTGACTTGTTTCAGGATCCATAGGGTGGGCCGCGAGTCCTGCTCGATTTTCACGGCATGCATCCAGCTGGTCCTGAAACAAGTTCAGTATGGCTCGCGCTTGCTGGAAAGATCGCGCCGGCAGTCCTTCATGGCGCTTCACGCCAACTCTCAATCACGCCGCCAGCGCAGCGCGGGCAGCACGCTGGCAAAATCATCGCGCCACACGCCCAGGCCCGGCCGCGCCGCCAGCGCCCGCCAATCGCCGCCGGCCGCCACCAGCGCGTCCATCCCGGCCGAATCGCGGCTCAACGCCACCCAGGTCGATCCGGCCACGATCCAGCCGGCACCCTCGCTGCGCGGCGGCGGCAGTTGCAGCACCCGGGCCTGCCAGCCGCCATCCCGTGCGATTCCCGCCAGAACCGGTTCCAGATCGAGGAACCGGTTGGAGATATGCACCAGCAGCAGGCCGTCATCGGCCAACGCCCGGCCATAAAGCGCAAACGCTTCGGCCGTCATCAGATGCAGCGGAATGGCGTCCGACGAAAAAGCATCGATGGCCAGCAGATCAAGCCCACCCGGCGCCGCCTGCGCCAGCGTCAGCCGCGCGTCGCCGACCACGATACCCATGTCGGGCTGGCAGCGCGAAATATAGCTGAAACGGGTGCGGGCAATATCGACCACCAGCGGATCAATCTCCCACGCGGTCCAGCGCTGGCCCGGCTTGGCATGGCAAGCCAAGGTGCCAGTGCCGAGCCCGACAATGCCGATGCGGGCATCCCCATCCATCAACGCCAGTGCGCGGCCGATGCCGGCATCGCGCAGATAATAGGTCATCGGTTCGGCAGCGAGCCACGGGTTCAGCGATTGCGCCCCGTGCATGGTGGTGCCGTGCAGCAGCGCGACATAGCCGGCCCGCGGCCGCGGATCGACCGTATAGACCCCGAAGAAACTGCGCTGGCGCTTGGCCTGCAGATCGGTCTGCACTTGCACCGCACCGCCCAGCGCCAGCATCAGGCAGGCCAGCGCGACCACGAATGACCAGCGCCGGCCGATCAGCAGCAGCGCAAGCGTGGCGGCGATTCCCACCGCCAGCATCGATGTCAGCGGCCAGGCGTTGCTGACATCCAGCGCCGCGAACTGGAACCGGGTCGCCGCCGCCCAGCACAAGGCCGCCACCCCGATCAGCATCACGGTGCGCACCACCGGTTCGCCGGCACGTTCGTTCCACGGCCGACCGGGCAGCAATGCGGCGGCCGCCAGCAGCAGCAGCGGATGCTCCCACGGCCAGGGGAAGATCAGCGGCGCGATCAGCGCGCAGAACAGCCCGCCCAGCGCGCCACCCAGCGACATCCAGAGGTAAAAGCTGGTCAGCCCCGCCGCCTCCGGCCGGTCCGCCGCCAGCGTGCCGTGCAGCGCCACGCACAACAGCAGCAACAACAGCAAGCCGGCCAGCGCAAACAGGGTCGCCACGCCCGGCCCGCCGCCGGCAAGGCACGCCCAACTGCCCAGCAGCACCAGCGCAGGCGCGGTGAGTTCGCGTGCAAGCCGCGTCAGCCGCGGCCCGGCGCTGGAAAACACCGCCACGAAGCTGAGCAGATAGAGCGCGAGCGGCACCACCCACAGCAGCGGCATCGCCATGATATCGGTGGTCAGATGCGTGGTGGTGGACAGCAGCAACCCCGACGCCACCGCCGCCAGCAGCGCCCAATGCAGCCGGCGACGCAGCGGAATGACCGGCGCCGCCACCGCCACCTGCGCGGCGCCCTCGCGCGCCAGCAGGCCGCTGATTGCCGTCAACCCGGCCAGCACCACAAACCCGCCCGACCAGGCCCAGCGCTGCGCCGACAGTCCCGCCAGCGGCTCGACGAGCAACGGATAGGCGATCAGCGCGGCAAAGCTGCCGAGATTGGACGCGGCATAGAGAAAATAGGGATTGGCCGCCGCCGCATCGTCGGTGCGCGCAAACCAGGCCTGCAGCAGCGGCGCCTGGGCGGACACCACGAAAAACAGTGGCCCGATCGACACGCATAACAGCCCGATCAGCCAAAATTGCGGGTCCATGCCACCCGCCGCCGGATACCACCCCGCCATCCCGACTGGCAGCGTGAGCGCCGCCAGAGCGAACAGCCCGAGATGCACCAGCACCTGGCGCCGCACCGGCCAGCGCTGCAGCCGGTCCGCATAGACATAGCCGCCGAGCAGCGCCGCCTGGTAAAACAGCATCGCCGTGTTCCACACATTCGGAGACCCGCCCAGCACCGGCAACACCACCCGCCCGAACAGCGGCTGCACCAGGAACAGCAGGAAGCTGCCGGTGAGGATGGTGACGATAAACACCGGCCGCAGCGGCAGCGTGCGCGTGATCGACAGGTTGGTGCCCCCAGACATCGGCCCACCGTCTGCGGGGCGATGGCTTGCCGGTCAAGCGCCACGCCTCTATGGCGGCATGCCATGGCCAGCGCCTTCCGCCCCCGATGGGCAATCGTCATTGCCTTCTACAACGAGGAGCGCTTCATCGCGCCCACCATCCAATGCGCGCTGGCGCAGGACCGCGATGACGTGATGCTGATCTGTGTGGACAATGGCTCCACCGACGGCAGCGCGGCACTGGTCGCAGCCGCCATTGCCGGCCACCCCCGCGCCATGCTGGTCAGCGAAACCAGCCAAGGCCACACGTTTGCGCTGCGCAAGGGCACGGCCATCGCGCAGGAGATGGGCGCCCAGAACATCGCCTATTGGGATGCCGACACTTTCTACCCACCGCATTACATCAGCCGCGCCGATGCGCTGCTCGGCACCGACAAGCGCATTGTTGGCGTGCAGGCCTTCGATATCTACGGGCCGTACGACGCGCCGAAGAATATCCTGATCCGGCACCGCATGGCGATCACCGCCAGCCTGCTCACCGGCCAGGGCCACACCGGCACATTCGGGCAATGTTTCCGCATCGCGCCCCTGCTCGCCGCCGGCGGGCCCAAGAACGAAGATTGGCCGTTCGTGCTCTATGATCACGAACTCATCCACCGCATCTGCAAGCAGGGCCGCCTCACCCACGCCGCCGATCATGTCTGCTGGCCCGCCCCGCGCCGCACGGTGAAAGGCCATGTCCGCTGGAACCTCACCGAGCGGCTGCTTTATGCGCTGACGCCGTATGTGGCGAAGGACTGGTTCTTCTACCGCTTCCTCGGCCCCCGGCTTCGGCTGCGCGGCATGTTCGAAGCCGGCTTGCGGGTGCGGGACTGGGAACAATGACAGTGGCGCTGCTGTCCGCCCCGGCGACACTCGTCACCTAGGGAGAATGGCGATGCAGTTGAACTGGAGCGACGACGATCTGGCTTTCCGCGACGAGGTGCGCGCATTTCTGGCCAGCGAACTCACCCCCGATCTGCGCGCCGCCGCTGCCGGCATGACCAGCGTCTACGCCCCGCCGCACATCGCGCTGGCGTGGCAGAAGAAACTGCACGCAAAGGGCTGGGTGGCGCCAAGCTGGCCAACGGCCTGGGGCGGCTGCGACTGGAGCGTCGCCCGCCGTTACATCTTCGCCCGTGAAACCACCATGGCCGGCGCGCCGCCATTGTCACCCATGGGGCTGGGCATGTGCGGGCCGGTGCTGCTGCATTATGGCACCGATGCACAGAAGCGCCGCTTCCTGCCGCCCATGCTGGCCGGCGACGAGTTCTGGTGCCAGGGCTATAGCGAACCCAATTCAGGCTCCGATCTCGCCTCGCTGCAGATGCGGGCGGAACGTGACGGCGATGATTTCGTCTGCACCGGCGCCAAGATCTGGACGACGCACGCGCACCACGCCGACTGGATTTTCTGCCTGGTGCGCACCAGCCGGCTGGAAAAGCCGCAACTGGGCATCACCTTCCTGCTGATCGACATGCGCAGCCCCGGCGTCACCGTGCGCCCGATCATCTCGCTCTCCGGTGAGCATGTACAGAATCAGGTGATGTTCGATGATGTGCGTGTGCCAGTGGCAAACGTGGTCGGCCGCATCGATGACGGCTGGACGGTGGCCAAATATCTGATGGAGTTCGAACGCGGCGGCCATGCCTATGCGCCGTCGATGGTGCAGCGCGTTGCCACCCTGCAGCGCCACCTCGCCGAAGCCAATCTGCCCACCACCATGAACGGCCGCATCGCCAATCTGCGCATGGAGATCGAGGCGCTCGATGCGCTGGAACTGCAATTCAACGCCGGCCTGTCGAATGGCGCCGCCCCCGGCCCGATGGCGTCTGCGCTGAAAATCCTCGGCACCGAACTCAGCCAGCGCCTGACCGAGCTGGAGGTGGAAGCCGCCCTGCCCTATGCCCCCGTCTATCAGCCGCACCTGACGCTGCCGGGCGGCGCCGTGCCCGATTTCACCGCGCCCGCCGACGGGCTGGGGGTCGGCCCGACCTGGGCGGCCAAGGCATTGCCCAAATATTTCAACGACCGCGCCGGATCAATCTATGCCGGCACCAACGAAATCCAGCGCGGCATCCTCTGGCAATATCTGGCGCGGCGGAACAACTAGACTCGATTGCATTTAGATTGAAGCATAGCCTGAGTTTCTGAGGTAGTTGGCACACTCGTGTGGCGGGAAGCTGTCGAGGAGGGATCCGATGCGTCGCCAAGTGGCTTCGACCGATCGTTCTGCGGCCTT
>NZ_JBHYDQ010000008.1:0-174761 GCF_051860625.1 Sandarakinorhabdus sp.
TCCCTTGGAGGGCCGACCAACCCCGCCCCCCCTCGGGGTGGTGGCGCCGCGGGCGCCGGAGGGGGGCTCCCAGCGAAAAGGCTGGGCGCCTGTTTCGGCTGGCGCCACCCCTCCGTCTCGCTTCGCTCGCCACCTCCCCTGGAAGGGGAGGAGCAAAAGGTTCAATCCGGCAGATGCACCGGCGGCGCTGGCCGTGGCTTGCGCAGGATCAACAGCAACGGCAGCACGGAAACCGCCATGATCGCCATCGCGCGGAACACATCCAGATAGGCGATCATCAGCGCCTGGCGGTTCACCGCGCCATCGATCACCGACACGACCGCGCCGGCCCCGGCCGCCGCCAATGTCGCTGGATCGGCCCACGGCACGCTGAACGGCGTGATGCCGCTGCCGATATCGGCGTGCGAAATCTGGGTCTGCCGCTCCAGCAGGGCCACCGCCACGCTGATGCCGATCGAACCGCCGATATTGCGCAGCAACATGTAGATGGCCGCCGCATCGGTGCGCAGTGCCGGCGCCAGGCTGGCAAAGGCCACGGTGTTCAGCGGCACGAAGATCAGCCCGAGCCCGGCGCCCTGGAAAAAGCCGGTGACGACAAACGGCCAGGCGCCCTGATCAGGCGAAAACAGGCTCATCCCCCACAAGGCCGCACCGGTGGAGACAAACCCCACCGCCAGCATGCCGCGCGGATCGACGCCGCGGCCCAGCAACTGCCCGGCCGACATCATGGCGATCATCATGCCGATGCCGCGCGGCATCATCAACTCGCCCGCCGCCACCACCGGATAGCCATAAAGCGTCTGCACCATCGTCGGCAGCAGCGCCGTCGTCGCCACCAGCAGAAACCCGACCAGGGTGATGAACAACATGCCGGTCAGCGCATTGCGATCGGTGAGCAGTTCACGATCAATGATGGCGCCGGGTCGCGACAGCGCGTGCACCCCAAACGCCCACAGCGCCGCGATGGCCAGGCCCGCCTCCAGCCGCACTTCCCAGCTTGCCAGCCAATCAAGCTGCTGGCCGCGATCCAGCGCCAGTTGCAGCGCCGCCATGCCCAGCGCCAGCAACGCAAAGCCCAGCATGTCGAACCGCCTGGCCGGCAATTTCGGTTCCGGCAGCGATGCGGCGGCCGTGGTGAAGCAGATCAGCCCGAACGGCAGGTTGATCAGGAACACCCAGCGCCAATCGAAATTCTCGGTCAGCCAGCCGCCCACCACCGGGCCCAGGATCGGCCCCACCATCACGCCCACGCCCCACCAGGCCATCGCGGGCCCGTGTTTTTCCTGCGGCCACACGTCCAGCACATAGGCCTGGCCCAGCGGCGCCAGAAACGCCCCCGAAGCGCCCTGGATGATGCGATAGATCACCATTTCCGAAAGACTGCCGGCCAGCCCGCACGCCAGCGAAGCGATCGTGAAAATGGCGACACTCCACAGGAACAACCGCCGCCGCCCGATGCGCGCCGCCAGCCAGCCGGTGATCGGTGTGGCGATGGCAGTGGCGACGATATAGCTGGTCAACACCCAGGTGATGCTGTCGGCGGCGGCATTCAGGCTGGGCTGCATGTGCGGCAACGCGACATTGGCGATGGTGGAATCCAGCACCGTCATGAAACTGCCGAGCATTACCACCATGGTGACGACGACCGGCGATGCGCCCGGCGTTGCAATCGCCGGCACAGAAGCGCCCGGGGCGCTGCTCACTTGGTGATCACCTTCACCTCGGCCGACAGGCCCGCGATCAGCGGCATCGGCAACTTGGCTTGCTGCGGCGCGTCCAGCTTCACCCGCACCGGCACGCGCTGCACCACCTTCACCCAGTTGCCGGTGGCATTCTGCGCCGGCAGCACCGAAAATTCGCTGCCGGTGCCAACCCCGATACTGTCCACCCGGCCGGGCAGCACGATATCGGGAAAGGCATCCAGCCGCACTTCGGCGCGCTGGCCGACCCGCATTTCAGCCAGCTCGGTTTCCTTGAAATTCGCCTCCACAAAGGCACTGTCCGTCACCATCACCGACAGGCCGGCAACGCCCTGGATCATCACCTGGCCGGGCAGCAGCCGGCTGGTCTGTGTCGCGATGCCATTGGCCGGGCTGCGGATCAGCGTGCGCGACAGATCGAATGCCGCCTGGTCGCGCGCGGCGGCCGCCGCCAGCACCAGCGGATGATTGGCTTCGCTGGTGGCGATGCCGGCGGCCTGGCGGGCGCTGCGATCATCGGCAAGGGCACGATTGAGTTCGGCGCGCGCATTGGCAACGGCAAATTGCGCCTGCTGCAAGCGCGCACGCGTGGCAAAGCCGCGATCGATCAGGGTCTGCTGCCGGTCCAGTTCGGTGATGGCAAAGGCCAGCGCCTCCCGCTTGGCCGCCACATCGGCAGCGCTGCCACCGGTGCCGGATTGCAACTGGCGCACCTGCAGGCGGGCATCGGCCAGCCGGGCTTCGGCCTGCGCCAAGGCGATGCGGAACGGCTCGTCGGCCAGCTCGATCAACACCTGGCCGCGCTGCACCGGCATATTCTCGGTCACGTTCACGCGCAGCACGCGGCTGGTCACGTCGCTGGATATCGCCACCTTGTCCACCCGCACATAGGCATTGTCGGTGCTGACCTGGCCCCGGCCGGACCACCACAGATACACACCCACCGCCACCACCAGCAGCGGCACCGACAGCATGATGATGCGGGTGCGGTTTCGCGATCTGGCCGGTGCTTCCGCCAGCGCGGCAGGCTTGATCGGTGCGTTCATGCTTCCCGCCCCAGATTGGCGCGCAGCTTGACCAGCAGCGCATGCAGCATCGCCTGTTCGGCCGCATCAAAGCCGACCAGCATTTCGGCGCGCAGTTCGGCCGCCACCGGCGCCAGATCGGCGAGCATGTTGTTGGCATGCGGTGTCAGGAACAACTGCCAGGCGCGGCGGTCGGCCGGATCGGCGCGCCGCTCCACCAGCCCGGCATCGGCCAGCCGATCGACCATGCGACCGACGGTGATCGTCTCCACCTCCAGCCGTTCTGCCAGAGCCGCCTGGTTGATGCCCTGCGCCCGCGCCAGCGCGATCAGCACCTGCCATTGCGCCCGCGACACGCCGATACGCCGGGCGCGCGCATCAAAGCGCCGGCGCAGCATCCGCGCCGCATCCGTAACCAGCACGCCGATGGTGTCGGGTACCGGAAAGGCAGCGGCGCCGACATCCGGCTCCGCGTGATCAGGCGGCGAATCGACAAGCTTTGGCGGCATGCAAAAAAATAGCATACATGCTTATCACCAGCCAGATGATGATCAGCACGGCGCCCTGCAGCCCTGCAAACTGACAGGGCGCCGCCGCCGGCCGATGCTGCGTCACACTGGCATAGCGGGCGATGCTGTGGTTAACCTGTGATTAGGCCGCAGGTGGCGGCGAGCGGGGGATCCTGGTGGCAATGGCGCAACCGACGGCAGGCAACAGATGATCGAGCTGACCGACGTCGGCCTGTTCAGCCATGGCATGGCACTGCTGGCCTATCTCGCGCTGGCGGTGGCTGCGCTGTCGCGCCAGCGTGGCACGCTCAACATCTGGCTGGCCGCCGCCGCGCTGGCCACCGCTGCCTGGGCTGGCAGCTTCGTGGCAACGATGCTGGTCGATCCTGGCTTCCAGATCTGGATTTCGCGTTTTCAGACCGTCAAGATCGGCGCCTGGATCGGGCTGTTGCTGTATCTGCTGCGGCCGGCCTGGCTGGGCGGCGAAGGCAATGATCGCACGGCCTTCTGGGTGGGCGGCGTGCTCGGCTTCGTGCTGGCGCTGCAACTGGTCATCGATCTGGCCGGCGCCGGGCAGGATAGCCTGATCGGCGAAGGCAATGTCTCCGCCAGTTTCTTCCTGGTGCTGCGCATCGCGGTGTCGGTCACCGGGGTCGTGCTCAGCCACAATCTGTTCATCAACAGCCGGGAGGCCGATCGCTCCGGCTTCCGCCTGATGGCCATCGGGCTGGCCGGGCTGTTTCTGTATGATCTCAATTTCTACACGCTGGCCTTCCTGCTGCCGCCGGGTTCGCCCGATCTCTACAATATCCGCGGTGCCGTCGATGCCTTCCTGGTGTTGCTGTTCCTGTTTTCCACCCGCGATGCCTGGGTGAAGGGCGCGCGCGTGTCGCGCACCGTCGCCTTCCAGACGGTCGCCTTTTCCGGCGTCGGATTCTATCTCATCGCGATGTCGCTGCTGGCCTATGCGCTGAAGCTGGTGGGCGGCAATTGGGGCGTGTTGCTGCAGGTCACCTTCCTGTTTGCCACCGCGGTGGTGGGCGCGGTCGTACTGGTGTCGGATCAGGTGCGGGCGCGGCTGCGCATGTCCATCGCCCGCAATTTCTATCGCTATCAATATGATTATCGCGCCGAATGGCTGCGCTTCATCACCACCGTTTCGGCACCGGGCGAAGCGGCCGCGTTGCCGGTGCGCGTGGTGCAGGCGGTGGCCACCGTGCTCGATGCGCGCGGTGGCTGGCTGCTGGTGCCCGAAGAGGATCGGCTGCAGGCCTTGGCCAACTGGCAGATGCCCGACAGCCAGCCCCAGGCCATCGCCATCGACAGCCCGCTGGTAACCTGGCTCGCGGCTGGGGATCGCGTGCTGGATCTCGATCTGATTCGCGCCGGCGAAGCCATGTCGCCGCCGCCGCTGCCCGAATGGCTGGCGGCCGATACACGGTTCTGGCTGGCGGTGCCGGCGGTCAATCGCGACAATCTGGCCGGCGTGCTGTTGATCGGGCGCAGTCTGGTGCCACGCAAGTTGGGCTGGGAAGACGAGGAACTACTGAAAACCCTGGGTCGCCAGGCCGGCAGCTATATCGCCGAAAGCAGCGGCCAGGCCGCGCTTGAGGAGGCCCAGCGCTTCGAGGATTTCAACCGGCGCTTTGCCTTCATCCTGCACGACATCAAGAATCTGGTCAGCCAGTTGTCGCTGCTGTCGCGCAACGCCGAGCGCCATGCCGACAATCCGGAATTTCGCGCCGACATGATCGAAACGCTGAAAGTCTCGGTGGAAAAGATGAACGCGTTGCTCGCCTGGCTGTCGCAGCGTGCCGGCGGCGGCACCGGCGATGATCAGGAGGTGCCGATCGCCGGCTTGCTGCGCCAACTGGTCAAATCGCGCCAGGCGGCCTGGCCATCGCTCAGCCTTAACCTGCCGGCCGACACGCCGCAGATCGTGCGCGGCGATGGCGGCCGGCTGGAACAGATGTTTGCCCATCTGCTGCAGAATGCGATGGATGCCTCGCCGGCCGGTGCGCCGATCCGCATCGATCTGGCGGTGGCCGGCAGTGACGTGGTGGTCACGCTTGCCGACCGCGGCCACGGCATGTCGGCGCGCTTCATCCGCCAGGAATTGTTTCAGCCGTTTCACAGCACCAAGGCCGGCGGCTTCGGCATCGGCGCCTATGAAGCGCGCGAGATTGCCCGCGCGCATGGCGGCCGGCTTGACGTGGCCAGCCGTGAAGGCGAAGGCACCAGCTTCACCATCACGCTGCCGCTTGCGCGTCCGCCGGGCCGGATGGCACACGGGATCAGCAAGCCTGCCGTGCTGGCAGGAGAGGAACAAGCGTGAGCGACAAGCCCAAGCTGCTGCCAAAATTGCTGGTGGTCGAAGATGATCCCGGCCTGCAGCGCCAGTTGAAATGGTCCTATGACGATCAGGAAGTGATCATCGCCGGCACCCGTGATGCCGCCATGGAGGCATTGCGCACCCATCACCCCGCCGTGGTCACGCTCGATCTGGGCCTGCCGCCCGATCCCGATGGTGTCAGCGAAGGCTTTGCCACGCTGGAGGCGATCCTGCAGGCGCGGCCGGCGACCAAGGTGATCGTCGCGTCCGGCCATGGTGCCCGCGAAAGCGCCCGCCGGGCCATCGCACTGGGCGCGTTCGATTTCTATCACAAGCCGGTCGATATCGACGAACTCGGCCTGATCGTGCGCCGTGCCTATCATGTCGCGGAACTGGAAGCCGAAAACCGCCGCCTGGCCGACAGCGCGGCCGGCACGGACAAGGTGCTGGGCACCATCGTCACCGGCGCGCCGGAAATGATCAAGGTGGCGCGCATGGTGGAGCGGGTCGCCAGCGCCAATGTGTCGGTGATGCTGCTTGGTGCGTCGGGCACCGGCAAGGAATTGCTGGCGCGCGGCCTGCACAATGCCTCTACGCGGGCGAAAGGCCCGTTCGTGGCGATCAATTGCGCTGCCATTCCGGAAAATCTGCTCGAATCCGAATTGTTCGGCCATGAACGCGGCGCGTTTACCGGCGCGGTGAAGATGCAGGAAGGCAAGATCGAACTGGCCGAGGGCGGCACCTTGTTCCTCGACGAAGTCGGTGATATCCCCCTGCCGCTGCAGGTGAAATTGCTGCGATTCCTGCAGGAACGCGTGATCGAACGCATCGGCGGGCGCAAGACGATCCCGGTCGATGTGCGCATCGTCTGCGCCACCCACCAGAATCTCGACGAGATGATCGTCCAGCAGCGGTTCCGGGAAGATCTCTTCTATCGTCTCGCCGAAATCGTCGTGCGCATCCCAGGCCTGAAGGAACGCCCCGGCGATGCAGCATTGCTCGGGCAATATTTCCTGACCAAGTTCGCGCGTGAGAATGGCCGTGAGTTCAAGGGCTTCACCCCCGATGCCATCGCCGCCATGGCCGATTGGCACTGGCCCGGCAATGTGCGCGAACTGGAAAACCGCATGAAGCGCGCGGTGATCATGGCCGAAGGCAATCGCCTGTCGGCCATTGATCTCGATCTGGTCGCCAAGAGCGATGAAGCCGCGCTGACTCTGAAGGCCGCCCGCGAAGGCGCCGATCGCATGGCCATCCGCCGCGCCCTGGCCCGCAGCGATGGCAACATGAGCACGACCGCCAAGCTGCTCGGCGTCAGCCGCCCGACGCTGTACGACATGATGAAGACCTACGGCATCGAAAATATCGACTGACCCCGGGACTGAATCCGGGATCGAATTTGACAGCGCTGTTGCATCTGGCGCCGCCAGCCTGTAACCCCCGCGCTGGCTCGGAGCGTAGCGCAGCCTGGTAGCGCATCAGACTGGGGGTCTGGAGGTCGCAGGTTCGAATCCTGTCGCTCCGACCATTCTCATTTCCCCCTTCTGTTTCCCCTCTCCCCTCGCGGGAGAGGGCGACTCGGCGAAGTCGAGCGGCCTGCCCTGTCCTACACGAACCAATAGGGTTAAACATGTTGCCTTCCACGCAAGGAAAGGCACCCCCCAATGTCCATCTTAAACGCCCTGATCGCCCCCGTCGCCGGCCTGATCGACAAGATCATCCCCGATCCCAAGGCCCGCGACGCCGCCAAGCTCGAACTGCTGAAGCTGCAGAACAGCCAGGAACTCGAACTGCTGAACACGCAATTGTCGGCCATCGTGGCGGAGGCGGGCAGCAACGATCCCTGGACCAGCCGCGCCCGCCCCAGCTTTCTGTATGTGATGTATGCGCTGCTGCTGTGGTCGATCCCGATGGGCCTGATCGCCGCCGTGCAGCCGCAAATGGCGCACGACATCGGCCAGGGCATGACCCGCTATCTGAACGGCCTGCCCGAACCGCTCTACGCCCTCTTCGGCACCGGCTACCTCGGCTACACCGCAGCCCGCCAATGGGGGAAGACGAAAGGCACGGACAAATAGGCCGACCCGCAACTCCTCTTGGCTGCGGGAGGGGAGCCTTTCGTGCGTGAACCTTCTGCTCCCCTCCCGCTTGCCGGGGGGGCTGGGGGTGGGCCTTCACTCCCCCCGATACACCCCCGCCAACCGCGCATAGCCCGCCGCCCCGGCCCGATTGCGCGCAATCTCCTCCGCGCTCAACAGCCGCAGCAATTTCGCCGGCCGCCCGGCCCATAATTCCCCCGTCAACACCCGCTTGCCCGGCGTCAGCAAGGCGCCCGCTGCCAGCATCGCGTCTGGTTCCACAACAGCGCCGTCCAGCACCACCGCCCCCATGCCGATGAACGCGTGATCCATGATCGTGCAGCCGTGGATGATGCAGCCATGCCCGATCAGCACATCATCGCCGATCACCGTGTCATACCGCCCACCGGTGACATGCACGATCGTTCCGTCCTGGATGTTGCTGCGCGCGCCCACCGTGATCGCCCCGACATCACCGCGCAGCACGCAGTTGAACCAGATCGAACTGCCCGCGCCGATCGTCACCCGCCCGATGATCTGCGCGCCGGGCGCGATGAACACATCATCGGCCAGTAGCGGCATCTGCGAACCAAATGGGTGAAGGCTCACGGAAACAGCGGCGCCTGTTCCAGGCCCATGGTTTCTGGCAAGCCGAACATCAGGTTGAAATTCTGCACGGCCTGGCCGCTCGATCCCTTCACCAGATTGTCGATGGCGGCGATCACGATGGCGCGGCCGGGCACGCGATCGGCGAAGACATTGATCACCACATGGTTGGACCCGCGCACCATGCGGGTGGCAGGCGCCACGCCAATGGGCAGCAGATGCACGAACGGCTCGGCGATATAGGCATCGGCCAGCACCTCGCGCAGATAATCCACGCCATGCGCGGTTTCGACCACGATGGTCACCAGCTCGCCGCGGTTCATGGGCACCAGGTGCGGCGTGAAGCTGATCGTCACGTCCCGCCCGGCGCGAAGGCTCAGTTCCTGCTCCATTTCCGGCATGTGGCGATGCCGGCCGATGCCATAGGGGTGCACGGCTTCGGCCACTTCGGGGAACAGATTGGCCTCTTTCAACCCGCGCCCGGCGCCAGACACGCCGGACAGCGCATTCACCGTGATCCGCTCGGCCGAAATCGCATGGCTCGCGACCAGCGGCAGCAGCGCCAGCAACACCGCGGTCGGGTAACAGCCAGGGCATGCGACGATCCGCGCCGCCGGCAACGAACGCCGCGCAAATTCGGTCAGGCCATAGACCGCACCGGCCAGCAATTCCGGCGCCGGGTGCGCGACACCATACCAATCGGCATAGGTGCCGGCATCCTTCAGCCGGAAATCCGCCGAAAGGTCGATGATGCGCTGCCCCGGCAGCCCGCTGAGCAATTCCGCCGACGCTGCATGCGGCAGGCAGCCGAACACCGCATCGATGCCGGAAAAATCGATCTCGTCGGCTTTCACCAGCGCGGGCAGGGCAGGGTAGGGCGCAAAATGCGGCCAGATCGCCGCCATCGTCTGCCCGGCCTTGGCATTGGCCGCCAGCGCGGCAATCTCCATGCGCGGATGCGTGATGGCCAGACGCACCAGATCGGCCCCGGTATAACCCGAAGCCCCCAACACCGCGATGCGCAACCGATCCGTCATGGAGGCGCGTTACGGCAGGGGATGGTGTAGTGCAAGGGACGCCGCTCAAGCCAATTTCAACGTCATTGCTGGAATGCAACGCAAAGATGGTTCCCACGCCGCCTTGAATGGCCTGTCAGAGGGGGCAGATTAACTTAAAATAAACGTTACTATGGCGTTATGATGTATATTTAGGGTTCACTGTGGATGGTAGATAAGCGTCCAAGTAATTTAGCCTAGTTAAACAGTCTGCGCCTATGGGATGTGTCGATATGGGAATCGTAAATTACTTTGAGGAGATAGTTGATCGTCATATTGAACAGTTATTTGAGTCGGAAGGTTACATTAGTAAAAATAGTTTAGTTCATGATCAAGAACAGCTGAAAAGTTGTTTTCGTCCGCTTCTGAGCGCGATCGAGTCAGCTTTGGAGAAGCCTGAATTTGATCTCATTGCTCAAGTTGAAAAGGCAACATGGGAAAAATCGAGGGCGGAAAACGAACTTAGGATTGTAAATGATGAATTATTATTGACAAAGGAAAGACATTCTATTACCGAAATTGAGCTTTCACTTGCTCGAGACGAAGTTCTTATTCTAAGAAAAGAATATGAAGAACTATCAACGGATTTCGACCGCTGGAAAAAGAACGTCTGGAAAAATGAAGCCAGTCTAAAAAGAACGATTGACGAGCTTCAAAAAGGCGCGCGTCAGATGCGTGATGATTGCCAAAAAGAGTTGCAAAATCTAAAAAATCAAATCATTAAAAATGAAAATTATTTTCGAGAAGAAATAGATACGCTTAACAAGGTAAAATTAGGTCTCAAAAATACTATTAATGCTCAACAGAGGTCAATCAAGGAACTTGAAAAGCAGGCAATGAGAGCGCAGGTTTCCTTCAGATATTAGATTTTTTTTGTGTACCGTGATGCAAGTAAAAACTTTAATCTCCGTCGCTTGATTCGGGAGATTCGGCCTGGTTTAGGCCGTTTCACGCGCCCAACAACCGCGCCGCCAGCGGCGCGTGATAGGTCAACACCCCCGCACAGCCCGCCCGGCGGAAGCTCATCAGCGCCTCCAGCACACCGCGGTCCCGATCCAGCACGCCCGCCGCAATCGCCGCCTCGATCATCGCATATTCGCCGCTCACCTGATACGCGAACACCGGCACATCGAACGCGTCGCGGATGGCACGGATGATGTCCAGATACGGCATCCCCGGCTTCACCATCACCGAATCCGCGCCTTCCGCGATATCCAGCGCAACCTCGCGGATCGCTTCGCGGCTATTGGCCGGGTCCATCTGATAGGTTTTCTTGTCGCCCTTCAGCACACCGCCACTGCCCACCGCATCGCGATAGGGGCCATAGAAGGCCGAGGCATATTTTGCGGAATAGGCCATGATCTGCGTGTTGTGGAACCCGTCCGCCTCCAGCCCGGCGCGGATCGCCGCCACCCGCCCGTCCATCATGTCGGATGGCGCAATGATATCGCACCCCGCCCGCGCCTGGTTCAGCGATTGGCCGATCAGCATCTCCACCGTCGCATCGTTCAGGATTTCGCCGGCCTCGCTCAACAGGCCGTCGTGGCCATGGCTGGTGTAGAGATCGAGCGCCACATCGGTGAGCACGCCAATCTCTGGCGCTGCATCCTTGATGGCGCGGATGGCGCGGCAGATCAGATTGTCCGGGTTCAGCGCCTCTGCCGCATCCTCGCTGCGCTTGTCGGCGCTGGTGTGCGGGAACAGCGCCACGGCCGGAATGCCGAGCGAAGCAGCCTCCTTGGCGGCCTTGGCCAGCCGGTCCACGCTCAGCCGTGATACGCCCGGCATGGTGCCCACCGGCACGGCCTGGTCATGGCCTTCGGTCGGGAACAGCGGCCAGATCAGATTGGCCGGCGACAGGCTGGTTTCGCGATGCAGATCGCGGCTCCACGCGGTCATGCGGGTGCGGCGGAGGCGAGCGGCAGGATAGGCGGCGTGAGTCATGCAGGTGGATTACCGTGCAGGATGGGCGCTGTCATCCTCCGCCATCGCCAGCGGGTCACGGCACAGCGCCGGGCCGCATCAAACACCGCCGCAGCCCATAAGGTTGAATTGCATTTCCGTAATTATCTGCTATTTCCCAAGGTCGAGAAAAGCGGCTCCTGATCATACCCGGACGTCCCGGGCAGTTGGCAGGGCAAATCCGCTGGGGAGTTCCCAATGCCTCGTTTCGCCGCCGGCGTCGTCCGTTTCCAGCAGGAAGTCTACCCCGAGCGGCAGGCGTTCTTCGAGAAATTGAGCAAGAGCCAATCCCCCGAAGCCCTGTTCATCACCTGCTCCGATTCGCGCATCGAAACCGCGATGCTCACCCAGACCGAGCCGGGTGACCTGTTCGTCTGCCGCAACGCCGGCAATATCGTGCCGCCGCACAGCAGCCAGACCGGCGGTATCACCGCCTCCATCGAATTTGCCGTGTCGGCGCTCAAGGTATCGCACATCGTCGTATGCGGGCACACCGATTGCGGCGCGATGAAGGGCGCTCTGAACCTCGACAAGCTGGGCGGGCTGCCGCACGTTCGGGAATGGCTCGGCCATTCGCGCGCCGCTGTGGAAATCGTCGCAGCGATCGGCGGGGATCTGAATGAACACGACAAGCTGTTGATGCTGCTGGAACAAAATGTCCTGCTGCAGCTCCAGCACTTGCGCACCCATCCCTCCGTCGCCGTCCGCCTGGCCATGGGCGACATCACGCTCCACGGCTGGGTTTACGACATCGCTGAAGGCGAAGTCCTTGCTGTTGACTTGGCCACCGGCAAATGGTCGCCCGTCTCCAATCGCTATGCCGACGCCTTTGCCAAGGCCGCCGCCGCAACCGAGCACGAGCACAGCCACGCCTGAACCGGCGTGGCCAGCCGGCGTCACATCACCGGCCGGCCGCCCAGTGTCTCCGATAATTTCGCCACGATTGCCCCGCGCGCGCGGGCCGAAAGCGCCTTGCGGTTCGGCGTTTCGGCCGGGCTGAACGGCGCCAGGAAATGCACGCGCGCTTCCCAGGTGCCGGGGCGCGACAGCAGACGCCAACTGTTGGCGGCGCCGGTTTCCATGCCGATCCACGCCAGGTTGCGCCCGGCTTCGTCGCAATCGATCACCACCGGTTGCACGGTCGCGCCCGGCGGCGGCGGGATCAGCATGGCAAACAGCGGCGCCTTGAACGGCAGCAGGCGGCGGCCATCGCTGGTGGTGCCTTCGGCAAACATCGCCACCCGGCTGCGCCCGGCAAACACCGCGCGGATGGCGGCGATCTGCGCGGGCACGCCCATGCGGTCGCTGCGGTTGACGAAAATCGTGTCGTTGATGCGGCACAGGAACGCCAGCCCCGGCCACAGCGCGATGCCATGCTGCGCGACAAACACCGCGCCGGTGCAGCCGCCCAGGATCAGCGCGTCGGTCCAGCTGAGGTGGTTGGCGATGTAGAACACGTCGCGGTCCACCGGCTGGCCGATCACCCGCACGCGGATGCCGCAGGCCCGCGCGCCCCAGCCCAGAAAGCGCTGCGCCCACGGCGTTTCCCAGCCCATCGCGCGCCACAGCAGTTGCGGCGGCACACAGATCGCCGCGATGGCCGCCAGCCACAGCGCGCGAGCCGCCACACGCGCGCCGCCAGCCGGATCAGCGGCAAAGGCTCGTGCAAACCGCGCCACCGCAGCGCCAATTCCCGGCACCGGCGGCGCGACGAAGCCGCTGGCATCCGGCATCGGCGGCGGCCAGTTTTCGGGCCATGAATCGGGGGCGGTGTCAGCGTCCATCGCAGCCCTTCTTGCCGCATCCCGCGCTGCGCCGCTATGGGGCAGTTCATGGCACAGATCGTGATGCTCGATTCAGGCGTTGGCGGGCTTTCGGTGCTCGATGATGTGCGCGCCCTGCTGCCGGCGGTGGACATCACCTATGTCGCCGACAATGCCGGCTTTCCCTATGGCACCAAGACGGAGATGGAGGTCGCCACCCGCGTCTGTGCGCTGGCCGGGCGGCTGATCGAGCGGTTGCGCCCCGATCTGCTGGTGATTGCCTGCAACACCGCGTCCACCATCGCGCTGGCCCACGCCCGCGCCGTATTGGATGTGCCGGTCGTGGGCACGGTGCCGGCGATCAAACCGGCCGCCGAAGCGTCGCGCACCCGCGTCATCGGCGTGCTCGGCACGCAGGCGACGGTGCGCCAGCCATATGTCGATCGCTTGTCCGCCGATCATGCCGGTGATTGTCTGGTCCTGCGCCACGGCTCGGCACGGCTGGTGGAATTGGCGGAGGCGCATCTGCGCGGTGAGGCGGTGACCGCCGCCGATGTGGCGCCGGAACTGGCCGGGCTGACCAATCAGCCGGGCGGTGACCGCATCGACCAGATCGTGTTGGCCTGCACGCATTTCCCGCTGCTGGAACCACAGCTTCGCGCCGCCGCTGCGCCCGGCATCGGCTTTGTCGATGGCGGCCCCGGCATCGCGCGGCGGGTGGCGCATCTGCTCGGTGCACGCGCCGGCCATGGAACCGGGCAGGGCCGCGCGATGTTTACCAACAAGGACTCAGAGGTTGACCTGCTCCGCCCGGCACTGCACCGCTACGGCCTCAACATCGATACATGAAGGCGAGCCATGGCCCTGGACGACGAGCAATTGAAGGAACGCATGAACCGTTTCGTGCCGCCCACCACCGAAATCCTGGGCCAGGAAATCCTGGAAATCGACAGCGCCGCCGGCCGCGTGAAGATGAAGTTTCAGCCCGTCGCCGCCTGCCGCAACCCGATGGGCAATATCCAGGGCGGTATCATGGTCGCCATGCTCGATGACGCTGCGGCGTTCGCGGCCATCGTCAAATCCGGCAAGCGCATCGGCATCCCGACGATCGAACTGAAGACCAGTTTCTTCGCCCCCGCCAAGTTCGGCGTGCCGCTGTTCGCCGAAGGCCGCTGCATCAAGCTGGGCAAGCGCGTCGCCTTCATGGAGGCCGATCTGTTCGACGAGGATGGCAAATTGCTCGCCCGGCTGACCACGTCGGCCATGCCCATCGACCTGCCGGAACCCGGCCAACTGGTAGAACGCAAATGACCAGCGAAGTCCTGTTCGAAACCCGCGGCCACGCCTTGTGGGTCACGCTGAACCGGCCCGAAGCGTTGAACGCGCTCAACCATCCGATGGCCGTCAGCATTCACCGCGCCATCATCGATGCGATGGCCGATCCCGCCATCGCCCATATCGTCATCACCGGCGCCGGTGACCGGGCATTTTGTGCCGGCGGTGATGTCGCGCTGCTGGGGCGCGAAGGCCGCCAGAACCGCGAACTGTGGGAAAGCTTCTTCCACGACGAATATCGCATGAACCAGGCCATCGCCCGCTGCGGCAAGCCGTGGGTCGCCCTGATCGACGGCATCACCATGGGCGGCGGGGTTGGCCTTTCGATCCACGGGCCGTACCGGGTCGCCACCGAACGCACGCTGTTTGCCATGCCCGAAACCGGCATCGGCCTGATTCCCGACGTCGGCGGCACCCATGCGCTGGCGGCGCTGCCGGGTGAGATCGGCGCCTGGCTGGCGCTGACCGGCGCGCGGCTGAAGGCGGCCGATTTGCGCTATTGCGGCATCGCCACCCATTATGTGCCGTCCACCCACCTGCAAACGCTGGGCGACCTGCTGAGCACCAGTCACGAGCCGGTTTCCGACATCCTCGCCGCCTTCGATGAAGACGCCGGCGAAGCACCGCTGGCCGCCTATCGCGATGCCATCGATTATCATTTCGGCCACGACAGCGTGGAGGATATAATCGCCGGCCTCGATCGCGGCGATGACTGGGCGCAGCAGCAGGCCGCCACCATCCGCCGCATGTCACCCACCAGTTGCAAGCTAAGCCTCGCCGGGCTGCGCCTGGCACGCGGCGTCGATATCGAAACCGCACTGATCACCGAATATCGCATGGTCTGCGAAATCCGGAACGGCCATGATTTCTTCGAAGGCATCCGCGCGCAGCTGATCGACAAGGATCGCAACCCGCAGTGGAACCCGGCGAGCTTCGAAGCGGTCAGCGAAGACGATGTCGCCCGCCACCTGGAAGTGCCGGAAACCGGCGATCTCAGCTTCGAATAGGCCGTTCGGAACCAGGCCTGCCACCACATAATCGGCACTCCTCGTGTCCCCATCGCCGCGCTGCACGATATCGGCGTGGCTGGCCATTTCGGCCGGCATCAACTGCCATTGCCGCCAGCCGGGCCGGGGGCTAATGGGCAGGGCAGATCGTCAAGGACGCGAAAGATGCCCGAAAATGCCCCAAAGCCGGTGATCGCGCTGGCGTCCGATCACGCTGGCTATGCACTGAAATCAGCGCTCGCCCTGGAATTGCGCGCGGCCGGGCATGACGTGCTGGATCTGGGGCCGGAAAACGAGGCCAGTGTCGATTATCCCGATTATGGCCGCGCGCTTGGCGAGGCTGTGGCCGCGGGCCAGGCGACGCACGGCATTGCGGTGTGCGGCAGCGGCATCGGCATTTCCATTGCCGTCAATCGCATCGCCGGTGTGCGCTGTGCGCTGGTCACCAGCGGCTTGATGGCGCGGTTGGCCCGCCAGCACAATGATGCCAATTGCATCGCGCTGGGCAGCCGGATAATTGGCATCGAGACGGCGCGCGATATCGTGGCCGAATTTCTGGCCACCAAATTCGAAGGTGGCCGCCATGCTGGCCGTGTCGCCAAGCTGGGTTGAGGAGACAGACATGAGCAGCCGTCCCATCGTGGCCCAGCCCGCCGACACCGGCTTTTTCGAAACGCCGGTGGCGCACAGCGATCCGGCGATTGCCGCCGCCATCGCATCCGAACTGGATCGCCAGCAGAACCAGATCGAACTGATCGCCTCTGAAAATATCGTGTCCCGCGCCGTGCTGGAGGCGCAGGGCAGCGTGTTCACCAACAAATATGCCGAAGGCTATCCCGGCAAGCGTTACTATCAGGGCTGCCACCCTTCGGACATCGTCGAACAACTCGCCATCGATCGCGCCAAACAGTTGTTCGGTGCCGCCTATGCCAATGTGCAGCCCCACAGCGGCGCGCAGGCCAATGGCGCGGTGATGCTGGCGCTGACCAAGCCCGGTGACACCATCCTGGGCATGAGCCTGGATGCCGGCGGCCACCTGACCCACGGCGCCAAGGCCGCGCAGTCGGGCAAATGGTTCAACGCCGTGCAATATGGCGTGCGCCGCGAAGACCATCTGATCGATTATGACGAGGTCGAACGGCTGGCCGTCGAGCACAAGCCGGTGCTGATCATCGCTGGCGGCTCGGCCTACCCGCGCATCATCGATTTCGCGAAGTTTCGTGCCATTGCCGACACGGTCGGCGCGCGGCTGCTGGTTGATATGGCGCATTTCGCCGGGCTGGTTGCCGCCGGCATCCACCCGTCGCCGATCCCGCACGCCGATGTGGTGACCACCACCACCCACAAGACCCTCCGGGGCCCGCGGGGTGGCATGATCCTGTCGCGCGACGCCGATCTCGGCAAGAAATTCAACAGCGCAGTGTTCCCCGGCCTGCAGGGCGGGCCGCTGATGCATGTGATCGCCGCCAAGGCCGTGGCCTTTGGCGAAGCGTTGCAGCCCGAATTCAAGGATTATGCCCGCGCCGTCGTCAGCAACGCGCAGGCGCTGGCCGCGCGGCTGGTGGACCGGGGCTGCGCCGTGGTTGCCGGCGGCACCGACACCCACCTGGCGCTGATCGACCTGTCGCCAAAGGGCATCACCGGCAAGCAGGCCGACGAGGCGCTGGAGCGTGCCGGCATCACCTGCAACAAGAATGGCGTGCCGTTCGATCCGTTGCCGCCGGCGCAGACCAGCGGCATCCGCGTTGGTTCGCCGGCCGGCACCACCCGCGGCTTCGGCATCGCCGAGTTTCAGCAGATCGGGGACATGATTGCCGACGTGCTGGACGGGTTGGCGGCAAACGGGCATGATGGCAATGCCGGGGTCGAACAGGCGGTCAACCAGCGGGTGCGGGCCTTGTGCGCCCGCTTCCCGATCTATCCGGTTGGCTGACCCGCGCCAGAGGAGCCAGCCATGAACGACCAATCGCGCGACGAAAAGCCGAAGGATTTCAACCAGAAGGTTGATGATATCGCCGGAGACGCATTGGAGGCCGGCAAGAAATTCGTGGAAACCGACGCCGGCCGCAAGGTCGCCGGCGCCACCGACACGATCTTCGAAACCGCCGAGGAACTGGCACGCAAGGCCGCGCAAAGCGAGCTTGGCCGCAAGGCGCTGGCCAGCGACGCCGGCAAGCAGGCCGCCGATCTGGCGAAACAGGCCGATAGCTGGACCAGGGACAAGATCCCCAACACCCTGGCGCGCAACGTTGCCATCGGTGCCGGTGCCGGCGTCGTCGCCAGCCTCATCCTGCCGTTTGGCGCAGTGCTGTGGGGCGTTGCCGGTGCCGGCCTGGGCTTCCTGCGCACCGTCACCAAGAAAAGCTGATGCGCTGTCCGTTTTGCGGCAATGACGACACCCAGGTGAAGGACAGCCGGCCGACCGAAGACGGGTCGGCGATCCGGCGGCGGCGGCAATGCCCGGCGTGCGGCGGCCGCTTCACCACCTTCGAACGCGTCCAGTTGCGCGAACTGGTGATCGTGAAGAAAAGCGGCAAGCGCGAACCCTTCGAGCGGGACAAGCTGGCGCGCAGCATCGAAATCGCCTGCCGCAAGCGCCCGGTGGAACCGGAACGCATCGAACGGCTGGTCAATGGCGTGGTGCGGCAACTGGAATCGCTGGGCGAAAGCGAGATCGAGGCGCCGGTGGTGGGCGAACTGGTGATGGCGGCATTGCAGGCGCTCGATCCAGTGGCCTATATCCGCTTTGCCAGCGTCTATCGGGATTTCCGCGAGGCGAAGGATTTCGAGACGTTCGTGGGCGGCCTGTCCGAAGCGGTGAACGGCACGACGCCGCAGCCGGAATGACCGTGCTGCCGCCCAATCCGCCGGCCCCGACCTGTCCGGCTATCGTGCTGGTGCGCCCGCAACTCGGCCAGAATATCGGTGCGGTGGCACGCGCAATGTTGAATTTCGGTTTTACCGATCTGCGGCTGGTGCAGCCGCGTGACGGCTGGCCCAATGCCGATGCCGGGCCGTCGGCGGCCGGCGCGGATGCGGTGATCGATCAGGCCCGTGTGTTCGACAGCTTGGGCGAAGCGGTCGGCGATTGTCACCTGACCCTGGGCACCGCGATGACCACGCGAGACATGATCCGCCGCGTCACCTCGCCAGCCGGCGCCGTGGCCGAAATGCAGGCGCTGCCCAGCCGCAGCGCGCTGGTGTTCGGCCCGGAACGCACCGGGCTGACCCGCGACGATCTGCTGGCCTGCCACGCCATCTGCACCATCCCCAGCAACCCCGATTTCGGCAGCCTCAATCTGGCGCAGGCGGTGGCGGTGCTGGGCTATGCCTGGGTGGTGGGGCAGGATACGCCGGCCGCCAGCCTGATGGTCAACCACGACGGCCCCGCCGCGCAGGCCGAATTGTCCGGCCTGATCGCGGCGCTGGAAGCAAGGCTCAGCGAAAACGGCTGGTATAATCCGGCGCCCGGCCTCGCCGAAACCTCGCGGCGCATGCTGGTCAATATCTTCACCCGCCCCGGCTTCACTGGCGCCGAAGTGCAATTCCTGCGCGGCGTGGTGCGCAGCCTGGCCACCCCGCGCAGCCAGCGCCAGGATCGCGGCTGAGGCGTGGCCCGGCGCCGTTGCTGCTGGACACAGGGTAAAGGACCGCACAGGGTTACCGCTTGGCAATGTCCTATCCGTCTCCCACCCATCCCGTTGTCCCGCGGTTCGGGATCGCCGTGGCCAATCTGCACGGCGGCACGGTGGTGGCCGCCAATCCGCTCTGGCACAGTCTCGGGGCCTTGCAGGATGTGCCGCAACGGGTGAAGCCGCGCGGCCGCGGCGCGGCGCCAGACTTTGTGCCGCTGCTGTTTGACGGCCATCGCCTGCCGGTGTGGACGGCGCTGGCCGCGCCCGCGCACAGCCGGCACTGGCCGGAGCTTGCGGCGCTGGCTGCGGCTGATCCTGCCTCCATCAATGCGCTGGCCTTTGTGCCCAGCCGGGTGGCCGCATTCCCGGCGCTGGCGGCCCGCACATTTCGCCTGGCCGAAGCCGAACGCGAAACGCTCGCGCTTCTGCTGATTTCGCACGATATTTCCGAACTTGCCGATCGCCTTGGTCTCAGCCGCGCTGGTGCCCGTCGCCGGGCCGAGGCGCTGTACCGCGCCATCGGCGTCAACAGCCTCAGCGGCCTGCAGGCGCAGACGACCCGGCTGCTCACCGACGAATTCGTGTCGGATCACCAATATGAACTGGGGCTGCAGGCCGTGCTGACACTGTCGCCGGCGCAGGCCAGTGTCACCCGCCTGGTCGGGGCCGGTTTTGCTGTGCCGGATATCGCCGCCCGGCTCGGCCTGTCGCAGCACACGGTCCGCGATCATGCCCGCGCCGCGCTGGACAAGGCGCTGGTGCCACGGCTGAAGGATCTGGCCCAGATCGCCAACGAAGCGGCGGCCGTGCACGCCATCGCCAATGGCAGCGATGGTCTGCATCATGATCGCGGCGATCTGCTGGATGCCACGCTGATCCTGCACCGCGGCGGGCGTCAGATCGGCGTGGCCGATTTCGGTCCGCAAACCGGTGTGCCCGTGCTGGTCTGCCACGGCGGCATGGCAACGCGCGGGCTGGGCAGCCATCTGCGCGCGGCGCTGCAGCGGCAGGGTTTTCGCCCCATCGGCATCGATCGCCCCGGCTTTGGCCTCAGCGATCCGGCCGATGGCAATCCGCAGTTCGAAACCGCGGCCGACGATATGGCCTTCGTCGCCGCCGAACTGGGCATCGGCCCGGCGCTGCTGTTTGCCAATGATGGCGGTGTCGCCAGCGCGCTGGCCTTCTGGCAACGCCATGGCGACCGCGCGGCCGCGGGCGTGCTGATCTCGCCGCGCCCGCCGGCTGGCCCGCGCGCCGGCAGCCGGATGGTGGACCGTTTTGCCCGCGCCGCCCTGCAGCGGCCCGAAGCCATCAACGGCCTGTGGAAACTCATCCGCCAGCGCGCCGGTTCGGCGCTGGCGGCGCGTTTGTCGGAACGGCTGTTCGCTGGCCATCCGGTCGATGCCGCGCTGCTGGCCAATCCCGACTTCCGCGACGGCCTGATTGCCGAGCTGCTGACCTGCGGCATCCGCAGCGGGCTGGGCATCAGCGCCGAACAGAGTGAATATCGCCATTGGCAGCCGCGCCCCGGCGGGCCATCATGGCCTTGGGCGATCATCCTGGCCGAACATGATCCGTTGTGGGCGCCTTCGCTGAAAACGGCCGACAGCCGCCGCGTCTGGGACGTGCTGGGCGATCCGGCCTGGCATGTGCTGCCCGGTGCCGGCCGCTTTGCCATCACCAGCCACGCCGATGCCATCGCCGCCATTGCGGCACAGCATTGGCAGGCGGCACGCGGTGCCGGTTGAGCCCTGAAAAGACGCGATTTTATCGAAAATAACCATAAGGGGGATCAATCGTCCTGCCCGATATGCTCCATCGGCCCTGCACTGTTCCGGGGACCGACAATGGCATCAGCACGCAACAATCTTCTCTTGTCAGCCTTCGTCATGCTGGGGGCGCTGGCCGCCGGGCCGGCGGTGGCCGCGCCTGTTGAAATGCGCATCACCCAGCCGGCTGGCAATGTCCAGTTCAGCTATTTTCTGTCTGGCCCGGATGTCTATCTCGATTACCAGCGCGACTTTCAGGCGGCGCAGTTCGCTGCCAGTCCCACCTGGGATTTCCGCTTCCGCTATGATCCCGCGCTGGGCGGTGATCATGGCTTTGAATTCGTCAGCGGCCAGTTCGGCAACTTCACCGATTTCGCGCTGTTCACCCCGACGATGCAATACACCGCCAACAGCGGCTTTTTCTTCCAGCTATCGCGCCGCGATCAGATCACGGGCACCCTGTCATACACCACCGATGTTTTCCTCCGCTTTCAGGATACCAACGGCTATTTCGGCGCCACCCCGCCGAGCAGCTTCGATGTCTCGCAGCTCAATTCGGTGCAGCTCAACTTCGAAACCCGGCGCGCCGGCGGTGTGGGCACGGGCTGGAGGATCGCCCGTATCGGCGCGTCGAGTGCCGAATTCTTTCCGGTCGGTGGCAATGGTGACGGCCCCGGCCCCGGCCAGCAGCCCATCGGGGCCGTGCCGGAGCCGGCCAGTTGGGCGATGCTGATCGCGGGCTTTGGCCTGGTGGGGGGGCGCTTGCGCCGCCGCCGGGTGCAACCGGCCTGACCGGAACAACAAAAAGGGCCACCAGCGCGCTGATGGCCCTTTCTGTCGAACGATCTGCCGTCGCCCCTTTGGGCACCCCCCAACTCAGGCGACGGCAGGATATTCAGTCGGTTCCGGATCGCGCAGCGAATAGCCGCGGCCCCAGACGGTTTCGATGCAGCCCGACGTCGGCGCACCGGCAAGAAATAGTTTCTTGCGCAGCTTGCAGACGAACACGTCGATGATCTTCAGTTCGGGTTCGTCGCGGCCGCCATAAAGATGGGTAAGGAACATTTCCTTGGTCAAGGTCATGCCCTTGCGCAGCGACAGCATTTCCAGGATGGCATATTCCTTGCCGTTCAACGCGACCCGCTTGCCATCCACCGTGACGCTGCGTGCCGCCAGATCGATCGCCACCGGCCCGGTGATGATCACCGATTGGCCATGGCCTTGGCTGCGCCGCACCAGCGCGTGCAGGCGGGCCATCAATTCCTGGCGATCGAACGGCTTGGTAACATAATCATCCGCACCGGCGCCGAACCCGCTCACCTTGGTGTTGGTTTCGGCATCGCCCGACAGGATCAGCACGGGGGTGTTGATCCGCAGTTGGCGCAACTGGCGCAACACTTCATGCCCGTTCATGTCGGGCAAGGTGAGATCCAGCATGATCACATCGAATTCATAGGTGCGGGCATACTCAAGCGCGAGTTCGCCCGTACTGGCAGTTTCATGCTCGATACTCGCATCATCAAGCATACGCTCGACACTGCGTGCCATGGCACGATCATCCTCGATCAATAGAACGCGCATGCAAAACTCTCCGGATTCGGATTGACCCCCACCAGACGTGACACGCCTGGTTCCGACCCCAACGAATGTGTAACCAGTATTGACGCCATGCGTAAATCCCCCTGCGGCAAATTTTCCGCAAATAATTCAGAATGTTCACTCATCATTAATGTTGGTTTCGGAACTGTCGAACAACGGTCGGTAAATCTGCACGCGTGTAACCCGCAATCCCGGGGTGCCGACCTTGTCCACCGCGCGTTGCCAAAGCTGAATTTCTTCAATGCTCAGGCGCCAGCGCTGGCAGGCACTGTCCAGGCTGATCCGTCCATCGTTGATGGCCTTCAGAACCGCAGCCTTGCGACTGGGTACCCAGCGCACCGTGTCGGCGGGGGGCAGCGCATCACTGCCGAAACCGGGCGGCGGTGGAGACATGAACGACATCTGACCTCCTGCGTGCGGTCCAAACTACGCGACCGTTACTTCAAAAGTTGCGTGATACACCTAACACGGCCATCCCGCCTGAGCCTTTACGGTTTCCTCACGCTTGACGGCGCGCATGGGCATCCCCATGCCGCAGTATCATGACACAGAACGTGACACTTGGCACCAATTTGTTAACCATACCGACAGATACGCGGGCCGTGCTGGCGCCGCTGGCCGGGCGGCGCGTGGCCGTGGCGATGTCGGGCGGGGTGGACAGTTCGGTGGTGGCGGCGCTGGCCCATGCCGCGGGCTGCGACGTGGTGGGCATCACGCTGCAGCTTTATGATCAGGGGGCCGCCGCGCGCCGGCCGGGCGCCTGTTGCGCCGGTGCCGATATCCGTGACGCCCGCGCGGTGGCCGAGCGTCTGGGGATTGCGCATTTCGTCATCGACATGGAAAGCCGGTTTCGCGCCAGCGTCATCGATGCCTTCGTCGATGCCTATGCCGCCGGGCGCACGCCGGTGCCGTGCGTGGAATGCAACCGCACCGTGAAGTTCACCGATCTGCTCGCCCTGGCGCGCGATCTTGGTGCCGAAGCGCTGCTGACCGGCCATTATGTGCAGCGCATCGCCGGCCCGGCTGGCGCGGAGCTGCACCGCGGCGCCGATCACAACAAGGACCAGAGCTATTTCCTGTGGACCACCACGCAGGACCAGCTCGATTATCTGCGCTTCCCGCTGGGGGCGCTGGCCAAGGCCGAGACTCGCGCATTGGCCGAAAGCTTCGACCTCAGCGTGGCGGCCAAGCCCGACAGCCAGGACATCTGTTTCGTCCCCGGCGGCGATTATGCCGCAGTGGTGGAACGATTGCGGCCGGAACTGGCATTGCCGGGCGATATCGTCGATGCCGGCGGCACGGTGCTGGGCCGGCACAACGGCATTCACCGCTTCACGGTCGGGCAGCGGCGCGGGCTGGAACTGGGCGGCCATGCCGCGCCGCTCTATGTGATCGGCATCGATGCCGCCGCAAACCAGGTGATCGCCGGACCACGCAGCGCGCTGGCGGTGGGATCGGTGCGGCTGGATGGCATCAACCGATTGGGGACATGCGATGGCCCGTTGCTGGTCAAGGTGCGATCCATGGCCCCCTTGGCGCCGGCGCGGCTGGCTGGCGATGTTATCACGTTCGACGCCCCGCAATATGGCGTTGCGCCGGGGCAGGCGGCGGTGGCCTATGTCGGGGAACGGCTGGTCGCTGGCGGCACCATCGCTGCGACGGTCGCGGCCTGAGCCGGACCCAGACACGGGCAGCGTCAAGCAACTGACAATGTGCCAGCCAATTGACACCTGCAACGTCAAGATTTTGACTCGCAACATCCTGTTAACCCGTCACATCCACGGCCCGCGTTAACTATCGCGGTTGGCACGCTAATTGCCTTGGGTTGGGGCATGAGCACACCCGTCCCCGCCCTGCCGCCGCCGGCACCGCACTGGTTGCCCGGCCTTGCCAATCTCGATCCCGCCGATCTCGTCATCGTCATCGGGGATCAACGGCCGCTCGTGCCGCCGCTTGAATCGCGGCTTGAATCCCGGCGTGCCCTGTATCTGGCGCCGGCCCGCCGCGGCCAGGCCCGATTGGCCGGCCGCCACCTGCATATCGATGTCGCGCCGGGCGACGAAGCCTGGGCGCTGGCGCTGGCTGCGGCCTTTGCGTTTCCGGATCGGCCGGCAGCGGCTGACCCGGCCAGTCTGGCCCTGCTGAAAATGGCCCGCCGCGTGGGGGCGACGCCCACCAGCGTGCTGATCGAAGGCGCCACCGGCACCGGCAAGGAAGGGCTTGCCCGGCTGGTCCATGCCGCGTCGCCGCGTCGCCACAAGCCGCTGGTGGCGGTGAATTGCGCCGCGCTGGCCGAACAGATGGTGGAGGCCACGCTGTTCGGCCATGAACGCGGCGCCTTCACCGGCGCCGTGCAATCCGCGCCCGGCCTGGTGCGCAGCGCCGACGGTGGCAGCCTGTTCCTCGACGAAGTCGCCGAACTGCCGCTGGCAGCGCAGGCCAAGCTGCTGCGCGTGTTGCAGGAACGCGAAGTGCTGGCCGTGGGCGCCACCCGCCCCGTGCCGGTGGATGTGCGCATCATCGCTGCCGGCAACCGCGATCTCGCCGCCGATGTGGCCGCTGGCCGGTTCCGGGCCGATCTCTACTGGCGGCTGGCGGTGTTCCCGCTGCGCACCCTGCCGCTGAACCAGCGGCCCGCCGATATCCTGCCTATAGCCGCGCACTGGCTGCTGAACCGTGCGGCCGGCGATGGCCTGGTACCGTGGCTGACACCATCCGCGCAACAAGCCCTGCTGGCCCATGATTGGCCGGGCAATGTGCGGGAACTCGGCAATGCACTGGATCGCGCCCTGGTGCTGTGCGACGGCCCCGATATCACGGCCTGCGATCTGGTGATCGACTCGCTGCCGACCCGGTTGCCACCACCGGCATCACTGGCGCTACCCGCTGTGACTGCCGGTTCGCTGGCACTGCCTGGCGCCGTGCGCGTCGCCGAGCAGGACGCCATCGCCCGCGCGCTGGCCGGCAATGCCAGTCGCCGCGACGCGGCCCGGTCCTTGGGCATTTCCGAACGCACCCTGCGCTACAAGCTGGCCAGCCATCGCCGGCCTGATGGCATGGCCGCGATGGTGCAATGATGCTGCCGCCGGTCGACAGCAGCGCCATCCTGAAGCTGCGCCAGCAGATACTGGCGCGCAACGACGCCCTGCGCGCGCCGCTCGATCAGGGCGTGGTGCTGCCCGGTGCCGAACAACCCCGCTTCGGCGCTGCGCTCGACAGCGCGCTGCGCCAGGTCAGCGCCATTCAGGATCAGGCCAGCGCCGCCGTGACCCAATATGAAACCGGCCAGAGCCACGATCTCGCCAGCGTGATGATCGCCCGCCAGAAAGCCTCACTTGCCTTCGAAGCCACGTTGCAGGCGCGCAATCGCCTGATCGGGGCCTACAAGGATGTGATGAACATGCCGTTGTGATGGTTGGGATTGCCTGAACCATGAGCGACGCTGCCGTCCTCTCCGTTGATACCGCTGTGCCTGCCGCGGCACCGGCGCCGATGGCGGATCGCCTGCGCGGGCTGGCCGGCAACCCGGCGGTGGTGCAGGCGCGCCCGGCCTTGATCGTCATTGCCGTGCTGGCGGCGCTGGCGCTCGCCGTGATGGCGCTGCGCACGCCGGAATGGCGGCCGCTGTGGCCCGGCCTGTCCGAAGCCGATGCCGCCGCCGTTACCGAGGCGCTGGCCGCCGCCAATTTCGATTACCGGGTCAACAGCGACACCGGCACTGTCGAGGTTGCGGCCGGCGATGTCGCCCGCGCCCGCATCCTGCTGGCCGGCCAGGGCCTGCCCAAATCCAGCGCCGCCACCGGTGCCGGGCTGGACAACATGCCGCTCGGCGCATCGCGTTCGGTCGAGGCCGCCCGCCTGAAGGCCGCGCTGGAACGCGAACTGGCGCTGTCGGTCGAAGCCATCGATGGCGTGAAGGCCGCCCGCGTCCATGTCGCCACCCCCGAACCGTCGGTGTTCATCCGCGACCGCGCCGCGCCATCGGCCAGCGTGTTCGTCACGCTGGCACCGGGCCGCAGCCTGTCCGAAGCGCAGGTGCGCGCCGTCATTTGGCTGGTCGCCACCTCGGTGCCGGGCCTTGCCGGCGATCGGGTGAGCGTGGTCGATCAATCCGGTACGCTTCTGTCGGCCGGCGTGTCGGGCGATGGCCAGCAACTCGCCTATCAGCAGCGGCTGGAAGGCCTGGTGCGCGAACGGCTGGTGAAATTGCTCACCCCGATGCTGGGCCCCGGCCGCTTCACCGCCGAAGTCGCGGCCGATGTGGATTTCTCGCAGAACGAAGCCGCCAGCGAACGCTACCAGCCGCAGGGCACCGTCAAGACCGAACAGACCAGCCGCAACATGGAGGGCACGCCGCCGCCGGCCGTCGGCATCCCCGGCGCGCTGACCAACACGGTGCCGCAAGCCGCGCAGGTAACCGGCAACCCGCCGCCGCCCGCTGCCGCTGCGGCCGCGCCGCCCACCGTGACCGCCGAAACCGCGGCCCGCATGTGGGAAATCGGCAAGGATGTGTCGGTAACGCGGGCCGGCGCACCGCGCGTCAAGCGGCTGAGCGTGGCGGTGCTGGTCGACAGTGCGGCGCTCGGCAAGACAGCGACAAAGGACATCGCCAATATCCAGCGGCTGGTGCGCGGCGCCATGGGCTATGACGCGGCGCGCGGTGATCTGGTGGAGGTGCAGATGCGTGCCTTCGCGATCGAGGATGAGACGCCCAAGGCCTGGTATCAGGCGCCGGCGGTGCAGGATTATGGCCCGTGGGCGGCGTTGGCTGGCGGCGTGCTGTTGCTGCTGCTGGTCGGCTTCCTGATGTGGCGCGGCCGCCGCAAGGCCAAGGCGGCAGCTCTTGCCGCTGCGGCAGCCGCCGGAGACGCCGGCGCGGCTGCAGCGGCCGCGGGCAGCACGCTGGGCAACATGCTCGGCGCCATCGGGCTGGGCGGCCTCGCCGAAGTTGCCGGGCTCGGCCCGTCGCCGCTTGCGGTCGGCGCGGACGGCGCGCCGCTGGACGGCGGTGAGCTGAAACGCGCCGCCCCGCAGGCGCTGGATTATCAGGACAAGCTGGGCCAGGCCCGCGATCTGGTGACGGGCGATCGCGACCGCGCGATGGCCGTGGCGCGGCAGATGCTGCTCGCCGACAATCGCCCGCAGCCTGAACCAGCCGCCACTGAACCAGAAGAACCGGAAGCGGAGGCCGCATGAGCGCGCTGCCCGCCGCCAAACCCGATCCCGCCGCGCATCTGACCGGTGCGCAGAAATGCGCCATCCTGCTGCTGGTGCTGGCGGAAACCCAGGCCGCCGAAATGCTGTCGGGCATGACCCCGGCCGAGGTCCAGCAGGTCGGCGAAGCGATGCTGACCGTCGCCGAAATCGCGCCGGACGCCATAGATGCCGTGCTCGATGAATTTCTGGCGCGCACCGCGCAGGTGACCGCGCTCGACAGCCAGGGCCGCCAGGTACGCCAGCGGCTGGGCAAGGCGCTGGGTACGCCGCGCGCCGAAACCATCATCGAACGCATCGGGCCACCGGCGGCCGGCCGGCGCTTTGCCGTACTCGATTGGGTGGATGGGCCGGCGTTGGCCAAGCTGATCGCCGATGAACATCCCCAGGCCATCGCCGTGGTGCTGGCGCATCTGCCCGAAGAGCGCGCGGCGGCGACGCTGGATGGCCTGCCCGAAGATCTCCAGCCCGAAGTGGCGGCGCGGCTGGCGACGCTGCAACCGGTCAACATCCAGGATCTGGCCGCGCTGGAGGCCGATCTGGAAGCCAAATTGCGCGGCGTTGGCACCAACCGCGACCAGGCGACGCTCGCCGGCACCGAATTCACCGCCGCCGTCATCAAGAAGGCCCGCGGTCGCGGTGCGCTGCTGGAGGCGCTGATGAGCGTCAACGCCGATCTCGCCGCCGAACTGGAAAGCCAGCAGTTCATTTTCGAAGATCTGCTCGGCCTGTCGCAGAAGGACATGCAACTGGTGCTGCGCGAGGTCGATCCCGGCCAGCTTGCCGTCGCGATCAAGGGCGCCAGCGCGTTGCTGAAGGATCAGATTTTCGGCGCCATGTCGAAACGCGCCGCGTCGCAATTGCAGGACGAACTGGCCGATCGCGGCCCGATGAAGCGCAGCGAAGTCGATGCGGCGCAGCGTGACATCTGCCGCACCGTGCGCCGGCTCGGCGACAGCGGCGCGCTGACCCTGCCCACCGCCGGGGAGGCGATGCTGTGAGCGTGCACGATCCCCGCATGTCTGCCCTGCTTGGGGCACCGGCACCCGCTGCCGGGCTGGCGCGCCTGCTGGCCAGCCTCAACCCGCCGCCGGAACCCGAACCGGCGCCGGAACCGGCCATCGATCTTGCAGCGCTGCTCACCGAAGCGCGCGCCGAAGGTGAGGCCGCCGGACGCACCGCCGGCGAAGCGCAGGGCAGGGCCGCCGCCGAAGCGGCATTGGCCCCGCTGAAAAGCGCGCTAACCGTAGCAGCCGATGCGGCCCGCGCCGCCTGCGCTATCGATGAGGAGGCGCTGCGGCCGTTGCTGATCGGGCTGGTGCAGGCCGTCGCGCAAACCGTGCTGATGGCCGAACTCACCGCTGGCCGCCGCGCATTGGCCCCGCTGGTCGCGGCTGCACTCGCCGAAGTTGCCGAATCGGCCTTGCCCACCTTGACCGCCCACCCTGACACGCTGGCGTTGATCAACGCCGATCTGCCGCCCGGCCTCATCACGCGCCCCGACCCCGCGCTGCCGCCTGGCCATGTCGCCGTGGCTGGCCCGGATTATCGCATCGAAGCCGGCCTCGCCGAGCGGCTGGCGCGCATCATTGCGGTGCTGCCATGACCGCGCGGCACCCCCGGCCCGGCCCGGCAACTGCGGCCCTCGCTGCCATGATCAACGGCTTCCGCCTGCCCGATCTGACCGTACGGCGCGGCGGCGTCGTGGTCGCCGCCGATGGCGCCATCATCGAAGCGCTGGGCATCCACGGCGCCATCGGCAGCCGCGTGACGGTGGGCGCCGCAGGGGCTGCGGCCGAAATCATCGGCTTCCGCGATGGCCGCGCGCTGCTGATGGGCCTGGCGCCGCTGGCCGGCATCACGCCTGGCACGTTGGTGCTGCCCGATCCCCATGGCAGCGCCATCCCGGTCGGCGCTGCGCTGCTCGGCCGGGTGATCGATGGGTTGGGCCAGCCGCTCGACGGGTTGGGCCTGCCCGTCACCACCGCGCTGGTGCCGGCCAGCCCGAAGCCGCTGCCGCCGCACGCCCGCGCCCGCGTCACGCAGCCGCTGCCCACCGGTGTCCGCGCGCTCGATGCACTGCTCAGCTTCGGCCAGGGCCAGCGCATCGGCATCATGGCCGGGACGGGTGTGGGCAAATCGGTGCTGCTCGGCCAGATCACGCGTTGGGCACAGGCCGATGTCGTGGTGGTCGCGCTGATCGGCGAACGCAGCCGCGAAATCAGCGACTTCATCGAAACCGAACTCAATGGCCCGGCCCGCCACCGCACCGTCACCATCGCGGTGCCAGCGTCGGACGCGATGCTGTGCCGGGTGCGCGGCGCGCAGCGGGCCTTTGCCATCGCCGAATGGTTCCGCAGCCAGGGGCAACAGGTGCTGCTCATCCTCGACAGCCTTTCGCGGGTCGTCCACGGCGCGCGCGAAGTGGCGCTGGCGCGCGGCGAGCCGGCCGGCGCGCGCGGCTTTCCGCCATCGTCGCTGCAACTGATCGCCGATCTCGCCGAGCGCGCCGGCGGGGATCGGGCCAGCGGCGGCGCCATCACGCTGGTGGCGACCGTGCTCGCCGAAAGCGATGACCGTGCCGATCCGGTGGTCGATGCCGCACGCGGCGTGATGGATGGCCATGTGCTGCTGTCGCGGCGCCTGGCCGGGCGCGGGCAGTTCCCGGCCATCGATCTGGTCAACAGCGCCAGCCGGGTGATGATCGATATCGCCGCGCCCCCGCACGAAGCCGCCGCGCGCAGCTTCCGCCGCATGGTGGCGCTGGCCGAGGAAAATCGCGATCTGGTGCTGATGGGTGCCTATGCCCCCGGCGCCGATCCGGAGCTGGACATGGCGCTGGCGCTGCAACCGGCGCTGGCGGCATTCATGATGCAGGCCCGCGATGTGGCGACCGACTGGCAAGACAGCATCGCCACCCTGATCGAACTGGTGGCACCATGAGCGCCATCGATCGCCTGATCCGCGTCCGCCGCATTCGTGAACGCCTGGCGCTGGCCGATCTGGCGCGGGCGCAAGGGCAGGCGGCGGCCGATGCTGCGCTGCTGGACCGTGTGCGCGGGCTGGTTGGCGGGCAGGCCGATGGTGTGCTCGCTGCCGCTGCCCGCTCGGCACGCGCCCGCATCGATGGCCAGTTGCAGGATATCGCCGCCGATGTCGCGCTGCGCCGCGACCGCTCCGCCGCCATCCGCGACGACGCCGGCCGGCAATTGGCCGCCGCCCGCGCCGCCGTCGATGCCGCCATCGCCCGCCGCGCCGAACAGGAGGGATCATGCTGAACCTGGGACCCACGCAGCCGCTGCTGCCCGGCGCGCTGCCGATCCTGACGCCGCCAACCAGCGTTGACGGCACGCCGCCGCTGGCCTTGCCCGTCGTGGCGCCGGCCCTTGACCTGCCGATCCTGGCTGCAGCGCCCGCCGTCGCGCCACCGCCCGCCCAGGATTTCGCCAGCGTCCTGGCAGCCACACCATCAGCGCAGCCATCGTCGCCGGAACAGGCCGTAGTCTTCGAACCCGATGGCGAGGCAGTCGACGCCGCGCTGGTCGTGCTGCCGCACCCCTGGGCGCTGATCCTGGTCCCCGAACTGGCCAATCTGCCCGCCCCGGCCCACGACACCGCGCCAGCCGGCGATGATCCGATACCGCTGCAGACATCGGCGCAAGCCGGTGCGCCCGCGGCCACCATCCGGCCGTCGGCAAGCCGCATGGCCGCCCTGTCGTCCGATCCGGCGCGACCGCCCATGCTGCCGGTGCTGCCGCCAATGCTGCCGGCTGCCGCCGCAGGCACGCGCGCAACCGCAACGCCACGACCAACGCCAGCACGATCATTGCCAGTATCGGCGATCGAGGCCGTGCAAGCCTCCGTCGTGATGGCCCCGCTGGCGACGTCGGCAGCATCGCCAATGGTCTCGCCAGCGGCGCAGCAGGATGGCGCGCCTGGCAGCACAGCGCCGAAGCTGTGGCCAACCCGTCCTGAAGCAACGTTGCCTGCACAAAAGATTGCCGGCGCAAGCCCCGTCGCGCATCGCCCCGTCGCCCATGGGCTTTCGGCAGCGCAAGGCGATACGGCCGTCAGACCGCGCGGGTGGCAGGCCAGCGTGCCGGCCGTGGCGCCTGGCCCCATGACGCCGGCTGCACCCGCAGCGCCAGCCGCCCAGATCCGGGTTGCGGCCGCCCCGGCCTTTGCGCCGCCGCCGGCGGATGCTGATGCGATACCGCACCCAGCGCCACCAGCCCGACCCACGCCGCTTCCCGCCGCGCCCGCTGCACTGGTTGCGCCCGGCCCGGTGCTGCCGCCCGCCGCAGGGCCACGGGCCACCCATCATGACCCGGCGGCCGCACCCGCCGATTGGCCACTGCCCGCCCGCATCGCCCGGCTGCGCGCCACGATGGCACCGGCGCTTCCGGCCGCCGGGCAGTCTGTCCCGCCGCCGGTCGCAACAGCCGGGCCAACCGCGCCGCCAGACCGGCCCTCACCACCGCCCGTGATCTCCGCCGCGCCCCCTGTGGTCAGCCTCCGCTCAGCATCGTCCGCGCCAGCGATGCCCATGCCATCTCAGCCTGCGCCGCCAGTCCAGCCAGAGGCGGCTGCCCCGCTTGCTCCGCCTGCGCAGCAAGCGCCCCCGCCCGTGGCGGCAGCACCCTGGCCGACGCAGCCAGCGCTTTTGCCGGCGCAGCAACCACAGCCGGCGCAGCGAGCATCATCGACGGAGCCGGCACTCCTGCCAGCCCAGCAAACACCACCGGCCCAGCAAACACCACCGGCCCAGCAAACACCACCAGCCCAGCAAACACCACCGGCCCAGCCAGCACCCTTGCCGGCGCAACAAGTACAGCCGGCGCTGGAAGCCCCCCCGCCGGCCCCGCAACCACAGCCGGCGCCGCAAACACCCGCGCTGGCGGCCGCCATTCCCACCCCGCCGCTGCCTGCTCCAGCGCCGGTGGCCGAGCGGACGACACCGCTGCGCGCCGTGCCCAGCCGGCCGCTTGCCGACCGCCAGCCGCTGCACCCGGCAAGGCCAGAACCCATTGACGTCGAAGCGCTGGCCCCGCCCGCCGCGATGCCAGCGTTGGATACCCCGCAGTCCACAACTGCGCCGCCGCCCGCCCCGGCCAGCCCGGCAGCGCCCGCCGCCGCCCCCGCCCCCGCCGCCGCCCCCGTCACGCCGCCGCCGCCGTCAGCCCCGGCCCTGCCGCCCGCAGCGCCCTTGCCCGAACCCACGCTCGCCATCGTGTCGGATCGGCTGGGCGATGTGCGCGTCTCCCTGTCGGGCAGTCTCGATCGGCTGGAGGTCACCCTGTCCGCCGCGCCCACAGCCGCGCCGATCCTGGCCAGCGAAGCGCCGCGGCTGGTGCAGGATCTCGCCGCCGCCGGCGTCGCGCTGGCCAGCTATGCCATCAACGGCCAGCGCGCCGATCTCGCCGCCGAAGCGGGCGGCAGCTTTGCCAGCACTGGCAGCCAGCACCCGCCCGGCCACAACGGCAGCGGCAGCCAGCAGCAGCATGGCCAGTCGCCGCAGCCGCCGGAACCCGCCCGCCGCAGCCGCCGCACCCTCCCAGCCCCTGACCGTTTTGCCTGAAGGATCCGACCATGGCCGATGCCAAGCCTGACAAGCCCGCCAAGCCCAAGCGCAACCTGATGGGCATAGTCGTGCCCGTGTTGGCCTTCGTGGCCGGGGCCGGCGCTGGCGGTGCCGGCGCAGCGATTGCCGTGTTGCAGTTTGCCGGTGGCAATGCCGGCCACGCACCCGCCGGCCATGCCGAGGTCGCTGCCTTGCCCGCCGGGCCGCTGGAATATGTCGAGATCGACAATGCCTTCACCAGCAACCTCGCCGATTCGGGGCGCTATCTGCAGGTCAAATTGTCGATCTCCACCTTCGGCGGTGAAGACGCCGTGGCCGAAATCGCCAAGCACAAGCCGGCCGTCATTTCGGCCGTGCTGGCCGCCTTGGGCGAAGTGCGCGACGCCGATATCGAGACTGTCCAGGCCAAGGACGCGCTGCGCGCCCGCCTGAAAGACGTGATCAACGCCGCCCTGAAGGCCAAGGGCCAGCCCGGCATCGTTGAAGAAGTCTTCTTCACCTCGCTGGTCGTGCAATGAGCCAATTGCTGATCCGCACCGAAGCGCCGACGCCGGACATGTTTGTCGATGATTGGCGGCCACGATCGGCGCAGGCGCCGCGCGACGACGGCGACGACACGCCGTTTGAGCCGCTGCTGCTGGCGCTGGAGGCGGAACTTGCCAATATGCTGGGCCTGCGCGTTGCCGTGCACCCCGGTCGCGGCATCCCGCCCGGCGCGCCCGATGTGGCGCTGGATCTGGGCGGTCTGCTCGCCACCATCCGGCTGGGCGGCGATCCGGGCCGCGCTCTGCCGCACCTGACCGGCATCACCACCGCGCGCCATGCCCGCCAGATCGGCGAAGCGCTGCTGCCGGTCGCGCACCGTTTGTGGCCGGCCGGCAGTCGGCGTCCGGCGCTGGTGGTCGATGTGATCGTGTCGCTGGCCGATGGTGGCAGCGTGGTCGGCAGCATCCGCTTGCCGGCGCCGGCCGAACCGGTGCCGCTGGTGCCGCCGCGCGCATTGGGTGCTGCCGCCTTCGATCTGCCGCTGCGCCTTTGCGTACGGCTGGCCGATGAGGTGGTGCCGCTCAGCCGGCTGCTGCCGCTGCAGCCGGGCCTGGTGGTCGGCTTCAACATCTGCCCCGACATGCCGGTGCTGCTCGGTGATCACCGCGTCGCCTTCGCCGCACTGTCGCCGCTGCCCGATGGCCGCCAGCAGGCCAGCATCACGTCCCTCGATCTCAATCCGACAGGAGAACGCGCATGAGCATCGATCCCGGCAATCTGCACGGCCAGCCCACCGAAGCCCCCGCCGATGTCGCCCGATTGGGGGCGTTCGGTGCCATCAGCGTGCGGCTGGCCATCGAGGTTGGCGGCATCCGCCTGAAACTCGCCGATGTGCTTGGGCTGGCGCCGGGCCAGGTGCATGTGCTCGATCGCCGTGTCGATCAGCCGGTGGATGTGCTGATTTCCGATCGGCTGGTGGCGCGCGGCGAGATTGTCTCGGTGGGCGACAAGTTCGGCGTGCGGCTGACCGAAGTGCTGCCGGGCAGCGGGCTGTGACCGCACTTGCGCTCGCCGCCGACTGGTTCGGCGGGCTGAAACGCCGCGCCGCCAATTTGTCGTTTCCTGCCCGCCATGCCCAGGTCGTACAGGCGCTGCAGATCGGCCCCGGCGCGCGGCTGCTGGTGGTGGAGTTCGGCGGCCGCCGCCTGCTGATCGGCCAGTCGCGCGCTGGCCTGGCGACGCTGGGTGAAGAGCCGACGCCGTGAACGAGGTGCTGAACCTGCCGCCGCTGTCGGCGTCTTTGCAGATCCTGCTGCTGATGTCGGCGCTCACGCTGCTGCCGGCCGCGCTGCTGATGATGACCGCCTTCACCCGCATCGCCATCGTGCTTGCCATACTGCGCCAGGCGCTGGGGCTGGGGCAGAGCCCGCCCAACCAGTTGCTGGTCGGCACCGCGCTGCTGCTCACCCTGTTTGTAATGAAGCCGCAGCTTGACCGGATTTACGATGGCGCCTGGGCGCCGATGGTGGCGGGCAGCCTGCCGGCCGAACAGGCCCTCGCCCGTGCCGGCGCCGAGCTGAAGGGCTTCATGCTCACCCAGACCCGCAAGCAGGACATCACCCGCTTCGCCGAAATCGCCGGCGGCGGGCCATATGCGAACGCCGCTGATATCCCGCTGGTGGTGGTGATGCCGGCCTTCGTCGCCAGCGAGCTGAAAACCGCGCTCGAAATCGGCCTCGTCATCTATCTGCCGTTCCTGGTCATCGATCTGATCGTCGCCTCGATCCTGCTGGCGATGGGCATGATGATGGTCTCGCCGGCCACTGTATCCTTGCCGGTGAAGATCGCGCTGTTCGTGATGGTCGATGGCTGGACCCTGGTATTGGGCGCGCTCGCCAAGAGCTTCGGCACATGAACGGCATCGCACCCCAACCGGATGATGTGATGCTCGCCGATCTGGCGCGCGAGGCCGTGCTGCTGTTCGCTGGCAGCGCCGCCTTGTTCCTGGTGCCGCTGCTGGTGGTCGCGGTGCTGGTCGGCCTCATCCAGACGATTTTTTCGGTGCAGGAAAGCAGCATCAGCTTCCTGCCCAAGCTGGCGGCGCTGGTGCTGGTGATCATCATCGCCGGCGAAGCCACCATGCTGGCGCTCGCCGATTTCCTCACCCACGGCCTGATCGACATGGTCGGAGCCATCAGGTGAATTTCACGCTGCCGGTCTTCGATGCGGTGCCGTGGTTCGTGCAGTTCACGCTGGCTGCTGTGCGCCCGCTGGCCTGCGTGGCGCTGCTGCCGCCGCTGGCCGGTGCATCGCTGCCGTGGCGGGCGCGGCTGGCGCTGGTGGCGGCGTGCGCGCTGTTCGGCGGCTTTCGCCCCGGCGCGCCGTTGCTGTCGGGCCTGATGATCCCGGGTGAAATATTGGCCGGACTGGTGGCGGGCTTGGGGCTGGCGCTGGCGTTCGGCGCGGCGACGCTGGCCGGTGAAATGCTGGCGCAGATGGTGGGCCTGGGCTTTGCCAATCTGGGCCCGATGGGCGGCAATGCCGGCGCGCTGTCGGGCCTGTTCACCACGCTGGCCTGGGTGGCACTGCTGGTGGGGGACATGCATCTCGATCTGTTCCTGGCGCTGGCCACTGGCGTGGGGCAACCCGTCGCCGACATGGGCCTGGGCGGGGTGGCGGCGCATGGCGGCCTGATGTTCCTGTGGGGGCTGAAGGTGGCGCTGCCGCTGCTGGCGGTGATGTTGCTGGCGCAAGGGCTGGTGGCGATCGCCAGCCGCGCCGCACCACAATTGTCGGCGATGGCGGTGGGGCCGGCGGCGCTGCTGGTGGCGTTCGTGCTGCTGTTGCCGCTGCTGGTCGATCATCTGCTCGGGCGGCTTAGCCAAGCCTTGGCCAGCGGATTGGGCCTGCTCTGATGGCCGGCGACAAGACCGAAAAGCCCACCCCACGCCGCCGCGAAAAGGCGCTGGAGGACGGCAATGTCTTCGCGCCCAAGGAAGTCGGCGCCGCCGGCAGCCTGGCGGTGGCCAGCCTGTTCCTGGCGCTGGCTGGCCCGGCGCTGTGGGCGGATCTGGCGGGCTTTCTGGCCGACAGCCTCAGCGATGCCGCCAGCGGCAATGTCGCCGCCCTGCTGCGCCGACTGCCGCTGCTGTGGCCGCTGGCGCTGTTCGCGGCCGTGGCGGTGACGGGCTTCGGCTTGGCCATGGCGACCACGCGCCACGTGGCGGCGAAACTGGCGGCACCGAAATTCGCGCGCCTGTCGCCGCTGCAGGGCCTGAAACGCATCTTCGGCTGGCAGGGCTTGCAGGGCGCCGCCACGGCGCTGCTGAAACTGGGCGGCATGGCCGTGCTGGCCTGGGCGCTGCTGGCGCCGCAACTGCCGATGCTGGCCGCCATCGAGGAAGGCGGCCTGCCGGCCATCGGCGCTGCGCTGCTGCGGCTGGCGCTGGCGGCAACGCTGTTGATGATCGTGGTGGCGCTGGCCGACGCCGGCTTTGCCTGGTGGCAGCGCGAGCAGAAATTGCTGATGACCCGCGAGGAGGTGAAGCGCGAATCCCGCGAAAATGACGGCGCGCCCGAACTGAAGGCCGCCGTGCGCCGCGCCCAGATGGCCGCCGCGCAGGGGCGGATGCAAAAAGGGGTCGCGGAGGCTGCGGTGGTCGTCGTCAACCCCGTCCACTTCGCGGTGGCGCTGCGTTACCGCGCCGGCGTCGATGAAGCGCCGGTGGTGGTCGAGAAAGGCCGGCTCGATATGGCCCACGCCCTGATCGCTGCCGCCCGCAGCGCCGGCGTGCCGATCATCCGCACGCCCAGATTGGCCCGCGCGCTGTTCTGGTCCGCCAAGCGCGGCCAGATGGTGCGGCCCGAACTCTTCCCGGCGGTGGCCACCATATTGGCCTTCGTCATGCGCTTCGATGATCCCGAAACCGAAGCCACGCCCGACGTGTTCGTGCCGCCGACCCTGGATTTCGATGAACATGGCCGGCCGCGCAAGGCCGGCGCGCCGCTGCCGTTGTAGGACGCACGATGGCCACCAACGCCCTTACTGCGCTCAACGCCGGCTCCGGACTGGACAGCCGCGCGCTGATCGATGGCCTCGTCGGCGTCGAACGCTCGTCGCGCAGCGAACCGATCACCCGCAAGCTCGACACGCTGAATGCGCGTATTTCCGCGCTCGGCCAGTTGCGCTCGGCGCTGAACGGTATCGCCAACTCGCTGGACACGCGGGTGCGGTCCGGCGAACTCGGCCTGCAACTTGCCAGCAGCGACAGCGCGATCGGCGTGGAGCGCATCGGCACCGGCCCCAGCGGCGCCGTGGCGTCGGGCGTCGCGGTCAACCGCCTCGCCACTGGCCAGCGCCTGACCAGCACGGCCCTGACCAGCGCCAGCGACGCGGTGGGGGAGGGGACGCTGACCATCCTCACCGGCCGCCGCACCCCCGATGGAGAAGGCAGCTTCAGCTTTGCCGCCGGCGCCGCGCCGTCGGTTAACATCACGATCACCCCCGACAACAACAGCCTGTCCGGCCTGGCCAGCGCGATCAACGCCAGCGGCGCCGGCATCACCGCCAGCATCATCGCCAGCCAAGGTAGCGCAACGCTGGTGCTGCGCGGGCAGGAAGGCGCCGACAACGCCTTCATCATCAGCGCCGCGCCAACTGGCGGTCCACCGGGCCTCGAACGCTTCAACCACACGCCCGGCGCTGAAACCCTGGTGCATGGCGAAACCGCGCAGGATGCCGAACTCGTGGTCGATGGCGTCGCCGTCACCCGCAGTTCCAACCGCATCGATGATCTGATCCCCGGCGCCCGGCTCAATCTGCGGCGCACGGCCAGCGGCGTTGCCATCACCGCGGCGCGCGACGGCCAGGCATTGTCCGGCGCGCTTGCCGATTTCGTCGGCACGCTGCAGGCGATGCGGCAATTGATCGGCGATTTCCGCCGCCCGTCGCAGGATGGCGAAGCCCCCGGCCCGCTCGCCACCGATCCCACCGCCCGCCTCCTCGATCAGCGGATCGTCCGGCTGGTGACAGCGGTGATCCCCGAAGCGAACGGGCTGCGCCTTGCCGATCTTGGCGTCAGCGTGGCGCGCGATGGCGGCATCAATGTCGATGCCGCGCGGCTGGCCAATCTGCCCGCAGCGCGCTTTGGCGACGCCGAAGCCCTGCTGCGCGAACTCACCGGCACGGCGCGCCCCGACAGGCCCAATCGCCTGCAGAGCATTGCCCAGATTGCCGGCACCGCCAGCGATGGCCTGGTCCGCCAGCGCGATGCCGCCACCCGCGATCTGGCACGCGTCGATATCCAGGTGGAGACAATGCGCACGCTGCTGACGCGCCAGTTCGCGGCGATGGACACGGCCGTGGCGCAATCGCGCGCCGTCGGCGCCCAACTCGATCAACTGATGGATAGCTGGTTCCGGGCGGAGCGCTAAGTCGCCCGCGCCTCGATATCGAAGCGCCGCATCTTTTCGATGAGGGTCGTGCGCTGCAACCCCAGCAGCCGGGCGGTGCGGGCGATGGTGCCGCCACTGATCGCCAGCGCCTCGCGGATATAGGCGCATTCCACATCGGCAAGCACCTGCCGCAGATCAATGCCGTCCGGCCCCAGGCCGCTGGGCAACGCCTGTGGGGCAGGGGCCACCGTGACCACCGCCACGGCGCGCGGTTCGGGCAGGCGCCGCGATGAGGTCAGCAGCCGGCCCAGGCTCTCGCGGCCGATGATGCCGCCGCTGTGGTGGATGCTGGCACGCTCGACGAAATTGCGCAGTTCGCGCACATTGCCCGGCCACGGCCAGGCCGCCAGCGCCGCCATCGCCGCCGGCGTGAAGCGCACATTCTGCTGACGCTGCGCCAGGAAATGCTCGACCAGCAACGGCACGTCTTCCGGGCGGTCCTGCAAGGGCGGCATGTCGATGTGGATCACATCCAGCCGGTACAGAAGATCGGCACGAAACCGCCCAGCAGCAATGGCCGCCTGCAGATCGACACTGGTCGCGGCCACCACCCGCACATCGACCAGGATCGGCAACATGCCGCCCACCCGTTCGATCACCCGTGTTTCCAGCGTGCGCAGCAACTTGGCCTGCATTGCGGCCGGCATGTCGCCGACTTCGTCCAGAAACAGGGTGCCGCCGTGCGCCGTTTCAAAGCGGCCGGCGCGGGCCTTCACGGCGCCGGTGAAGGCGCCCTGTTCATGGCCGAACAATTCGGATTCCATCAACTCGGCGGGAATGGCGGCACAATTGATCGCCACGAACGGTCGGGCGGCGCGGCGGCTTTTCTGGTGGAGCTTTTGCGCCACCACATCCTTGCCGCTGCCCGAGGGCCCGGTGATCAGCACCGAAGCATCGGCATCCGCAATCATCCGTATTTCTTCGCGAATGGCTGCGATCGCCGGGCTTACGCCTACCAATATTGCGAGTTGGGCTTCATTGGGGTGCAACACACGATCGGTTGCAGCACTGGTGGATTGTCTGGACTGACCGCGCATGTCGCAATCCTTAACGCAAAATCAACATCTGTTGCTATTCTGGAAATCTCTTGTTTGCAGCAACAAGCGTATCAATAAAGCTTAATGGCTTTTCTTCCAGAATGGATGCGACCACTATGATTGCGGGCGCACATGCCGCTTTGGCAGATCGAACCGGAACGGATTGCGAATGATTGAAACGCGCATCTTGCTGCTGGAAGGCGTGCCGCCGCCGGGCTTGCCAACAGCAGGTGCCGGTTGGCGGCTGGTGCCGGCGGGCGCTGATCCGCTGGCGGTGGCGGCCGATCTGGCGCTGGCGGGCGACGATTGCCCGCTGTCCGACCATGAACTGGATCGGCTGGCGCTGCCGCTGTTGGTGCACACCGCCGGCTCACCGCCGCCGCGTCTGCTGGATCGCGCCATCGGCTGGCTGCTGCCCGGTGACGACGTCAACGCGCTCGATCTGCTGGTCGCCGGCGAACGGCTGGGCGTGGCCGAGGTTTCCGCCACCGCCCAGCATATCGCCGCTTTGTCGGCCGACGCCCGCCGCATTGCCGAGGCGCTGGAGCATCTGGCGAAAAACGCCGACGCCGATCCCGGCATCCAGATCAGCGCGGCGCTGGTGCGGCGGCTGATCCGCCTGCGCCGCGACCGAGACCGGCATTTCCCGGCGGAAATCTTTGCCGATCCGGCGTGGGACATGCTGCTCGATCTGATGGCAGCGCGCATGGAGGGGATCGACGTGCCGGTCTCCAGCCTGTGCGTGGCGGCTGCCGTGCCGACCACCACGGCGCTGCGCTGGATCCGCGCCCTGTCCGAAGCCGGGCTGCTGGAACGGCGCATCGATATGGCCGACGCCCGGCGCAGCTTCGTCACCCTGTCCGACACGGCGCAGCTGGCCATGCAATCCTGGCTCAGGCGCTTTGCGACCCACTTTCAGCTGCGTTAGGCGCGGCCTTGCCCAGCAATTCCAGCACCGGCGCCAGGCTGCGATCGGGCGCTTCTTCCATCGGGATATGGCCGATGCCGTCCAGGATGGTGATGCGTGATCCAGGAATGGCCTTGCTGAACCAGGCGCCGACCGTCAGCGGGATGAAGCGGTCCTCGCGGCCCCAGATGATCAGCGTCGGCACCCGCAGCGTGTTCAGCTTGGCGGCGGCATTGTCGTCCGGCCCGGATTGGCCAAAGCGCTGCACGGTGGCGCGGCGATTGCCAGGAAACAGCAGCAACTCCCAATAACGGTCGATCATCGCTGGCGTGGCGATGGCCTGGTTGGCGATCGACTGCTTGAAACTGCTTTCGATCAGCGCCCGCGGCGTCACGGTCGCCATCACTTCCCGGATCACCGGAATCCGCGCCAGATTGAAACCGATCGGCGGCTTGCTGCCCTTGGGCCGCGGCATGCCGCTGGCATCCACCAGGATCAGCCCGGCCAGCCGGTCCGGATGCGCCACCGCATAGCGCCACGACACGCCGCCGCCCATGCTGTTGCCGCCCAGCACGAAGCGCTGCAGGCCAAGCCGGTCGACGAGCTTTTCAACCACCGCGACATAGGCCGCATTGGTATAAAGCCCCTCCCGCGTCGCGCCGGTCAGGCCATGCGCTGGCAGGTCGAGCGTGATCACCCGATACCCGCGCGCCGTCAGCCGCTCTGCCCACGGCTCCCAGGTGTGCAGCGAGGCGTTGGAGCCGTGCACCAGCACCACCGGGAACCCATCGCGCGGGCCTTCGTCGCGCATATGGATGGTGGTGCCCGGCTCCAGCTCGATGAATTGGCTGGCAGCGTTGGCATATTTGGCCTTCAGCGTTTCCGCCGGAATGTCGGGCGTGGCAAACACCGCCCAGGCCAGCGCCAGCAGCCCGGCGATCACCGCCAGGCCGATCAGCAAACGCTTGCCCCAACTGCGCCGCGTGCGTGCCGCCATCAAATCGTCTCGATGCGGACGGGCAGGCCATCCTTGGGCTTGGGGATCGGGAACATGGTGAAATCGCTCTCGACACTGCCCAGCGGCTTGTCGGCGATCACGCGATGGCCTTCCAGCAGCGCGAAAAAGAACATCTTCACCTGCATATAGGCGAAATGCTGGCCCAGGCACATGTGCGCACCACCGCCGAATGGCACCCAGGCATATTTGTGGCGGCCGCGGCTGTTTTCCGCGCTGAACCGCGTCGGATCGAAACGCTCCGGGTCCGGCCAATGTTCGGGCATGCGGTGGCTGACCATCTGGTTGACCCCGATATGGGTGCCGGCCGGGATGACATGATTCTGGAAGGTGAATTCCTTAAGCGCCCGGCGCGGCATCGACGGCACCGGCGGGATCAGCCGCAGCGCTTCCTTGAACACCTGCTCGGTCAATAACATCTCGCCGATATTGTCATAGCTCAGCGCGCCGTGGCGGGCGCGGATGCTGGCGATCTCTTCGCGCAGCTTGTCCTGCCATTCGGGATGCTTGGCCAGGCACCACAGCATCGAGGTGATCGACGATGTCGTGGTGTCATGGGCCGCCATCATCAGGAAATTCATGTGATCGATGATTTCCTGATTGGTCAGCAGTTCGCCATTCTCGTTGGTGGCGTTGCAGACCTGGGTGAAGATATCATCGCCTTGCTTGCCGCGCCGCTTGGGGATTTCCCGCCCGAAATAGTCACACATATAGGCCCGGCCATCGACGCCGCGCTTCATTGCAGTGAACGGCAGCGGCTTGCGGATCACCGCCACCGATGCCGCCACCATGTCGCAAAATGCCTTGTTGATGCGCTGCGCCTCCGGCCCCCACGGCACACCCAGAAAGCTGGTGGCGGCCAGATCGAGGGTGAGCGCCTTGATCGCCGGATAGGATTTGAACGACGTGCCGCGCGCCCACGTCGCCAGCCCACGCGCGATGCCATCATCCAGTTGCGCGAAATAATGGCGCATCGGCTCGGTCTTGAAGGCGACGGTCAGCGTCTTGCGGTGGATGCGATGCTCTTCGAAATCCATCAGCATCAGGCCGCGCGGGAACAGCAGTTCCAGGATTGGCGTCCAGCCCAGATCGTTGGAAAACAGCTTGTCGCGATTGAACAGCACCAGTTCATTGGCATCGGCGCCGATCAGGCTGACGCCCCAGCGGCCGATATCCTGCCGGCGAAACACGCTGCCATGCGCCTCCACCAGACTGCGGCTGGCGCCCAGCGGATTGGCAAGGAACTTCAGCGTGCGGAACAGCGGAAATCGCACCCGCTCCATACCGGGGATATGCTTCAGATCATCAAAGCCCGGATTGGGCAGATTGGCGGGGACGAACTCGCTGTTCGATACCGGGGCATTCATCGGCGCGCTCCTGGTGCATGACGCACGTGCGGAGCCGGGATACGCAAAGCTGCGGCACCGCGCAATGCGCACCGGTTCCCAGCGCCAAAGCGTCACGGATTGCGCCCCGGCCGCGCTGCCCCTTTCCCCGCCGCGCCATGCCGGCTAACAGCAGGCAAGTGAAGCCCGAATTTGATCTGGTGCTGGCCGGTGGTGGCCTGGCTAATGGCCTGATTGCGCTGCGCCTGGCGCAGCTGCGGCCCGATGTGCGCGTGGCCATCGTGGAGGCCGGGCCGTCGATCGGCGGTGATCATACCTGGTCGTCGTTCGGCCTCGATATCAACGCGGAACAGCGCCGCTGGACGCATCCGCTGTTTGCGCATCGCTGGGATTGTTATTCGGTGCGGTTCCCGCGCCATGCCCGCACCTTGGCGGTCGGTTATGGCACCAGCAATTCCGATCGCCTGGCAGCCGTCATCGCCGATGTCCTGCCGCCGGAGCGCATCATCACCAACATGCCGGTGGTGGCAATCAGCCCGACCGCCGTCACACTCGCCGATCAGCGCGTGCTCACCGCCAGCGGCGTGATCGACGGCCGCGGCCAGAAGAAAACCGATTCGCTCGATCTCAGGTGGCAGAAATTCCTCGGGCAAGAGGTGGAACTGGCCGAAGATCATGGCCTGACCGGCCCGATCATCATGGATGCCACCGTGCCGCAGCAGGATGGCTATCGCTTTGTCTACACGCTGCCGTTCGGGCCGCGCCATGTCCTGATCGAGGATACCTATTTCTCCGACGGCCGCGATCTGGCGCCCGAACTGCTGCGCCGCCACATTGCCGATTATGCCGTGCAGCAGGGCTGGACCATCAACCGTGTCATCCGCGAAGAGGCCGGCATCCTGCCGCTGGCCATCGGCGGCGACATCGCGAAATTCCTGGACGAAGGCACGCCCGGCGTCGCCCGCGTCGGGCTGGCTGCCGGCTTGTTCAATCCGGTCACCGGCTACAGCTTCCCCGATGCCGTGCGCATGGCCGATCTGATCGCGACCTTGCCGGATTTCGATGCCGCGACCGTCCACCGCGCTGCCCGTGATCATGCGATCCGGGTGTGGAACAGCCGGGGGATGTACCGCATCCTCAATCGCATGTTGTTCCTCGCCGCACAGGACGAGGAACGGCGCACGATCCTGGAACGATTTTACGAACATCCGGATGATCTGGTCGGCCGGCTTTATGCGGCCGACAATCACTGGAAGGACTGGCCAAAGGTGTTTTCCGGCCGGCCGCCCATCCCGCCGCTGCGGGCACTGGGCACGTTGGTCAAATATGAGCTGGGGTACAAGTGAGCACTGCAGCCGTGATCGGGTCGGGTTTCGGGGGCCTGGCCCTGGCCATTCGCCTGCAATCCGCCGGCATCCAGACCACCCTCATCGAAGCGCGCGATAAACCCGGCGGCCGCGCCTATGTGTTCGAAGAGGATGGCTTCAAGTTCGACGCCGGCCCGACGGTGATCACCGATCCGACCTGCCTCGAAGAATTGTTCGCGCTGTCGGGCCGCAAATTGTCCGATTATGTCGAACTGATCTCGGTTGCGCCCTTCTATCGCCTGCTGTGGGAAGACGGCACCGTGTTCGACTATTCGAACGACGAGCAATCGCTGTTCGCCGAAATCCACAAGCTGAATCCCAAGGATGTCGACGGCTACAAGAAGTTCCTCGAATTTTCCGACAATGTCTTCCGCGAAGGCTATCTGAAGCTCGGCCACGAGGCTTTCCTCGATTTCCGATCGATGTTGAAGGCGGCGCCGCAGATGATGCGCTATGAAGCCTTCCGGTCGGTTTATGCGATGGTCGCCCGTCATATCGAGGATGATCGCCTGCGCCAGGCCTTCAGCTTTCACACGCTGCTGGTGGGCGGCAATCCGTTCAAGACCAGCAGTATCTATGCTTTGATCCACGCGCTGGAGAAGAAATGGGGCGTCTGGTTCCCGCGCGGCGGCACCCACGCCCTGGTGCGCGGCATGGTGAAACTGTTCGAGGATATCGGCGGCCAGGTGCGCATGGGCAGCAAGGTGGAGGCGATCATGGCCGACAGCGGCCGGGTGACCGGCGTGCGCTGCGCCAACGGCTGGTCGGGTCGGTTTGATGCGGTGTGTTCGAACGGCGATGTCGTCAACACCTACAGGGAATTGCTGGGCAGTCATCCGCGCGGTATCGCGATGGCCGCCAGGATGATGCGGCGCAGCTTCTCACCGTCGCTGTTCGTCACCTATTTCGGCCTGAAGGGCACACGCCCGGATGTGAAACATCACACCATCCTGTTCGGCCATCGCTACAAGGCCCTGATGGACGAGATCTACAAGGGCGGCCAGTTGCCCGACGATTTCTCGCTCTATCTCCACCACCCGACCGCGACCGATCCGGACATGGCGCCCGCCGGCCACAGCGCCTTCTATGTGCTGTCCCCGGTGCCGCATCTCGGCAAGCTGAACATCGATTGGGAAAAGGCCGCGCCGCGCTATGCCGATGCCATCCTCGATGCGCTGGAACGCCGCTGCATCCCCAATCTGCGCCGCGATCTGGTGACGATGCGCACCTGGACGCCCAAGGATTTCGAAACCGTGCTCGGCGCCCACCACGGCAGCGCCTTCAGCCTGGAACCGGTGCTGTGGCAATCCGCCTATTTCCGCACCCACAACCGCGATGATGTGCTGTCCAACCTGTATTTCGTCGGTGCCGGCACGCATCCGGGCGCCGGCATCCCCGGTGTGGTCGGCAGTGCCAAGGCCACTGGCAAATTGATGGTCGAGGATCTGCTCGCGAAGAAGGCGGCCTGAATTCCTTCTCCCCTCCCGTTGAGCTGCGCTCGCCTTCGGCTAAGGGGAGGGGCCGGGGGTGGGGCCGTGCCGCCAGGCGCCATCCCACGCAACAACATTCCCCACCCCCAACCCCTTCCCCAAAGGGGAGGGGCGCGTTCGCAATTTACCCCGCTTGCGCCATGTTGCCCATGCGGGCAGGAAGTGACCCGTGTCTGATGTTCTTGCCAATGCCCGCGACGCCATCGCCCGCGGATCGAAAAGCTTTGCACTGGCCAGCCGCCTGTTCGACGCGCCGACCCGCGATCGCGCCATGCTGCTCTATGCCTGGTGCCGGCATACCGATGATGTGATCGACGGCCAGGTGCTGGGCGAAGGCCGCAACGATGATCGCCGCCCGCCCGCCGAACGCCTGGCCGAAGTGCATTGGCAAACCGAGCGCGCGCTGGCCGGCAATCCGGCGCCGGGCACCCCCTACGAAGCCCTGGCCCGCGTCGTGCAGGAAACCCAGATGCCGCCGCGCTACCCGCGCGACCTGATCCAGGGCTTCCGCATCGATATGGAGGCCCGGCCCTTCCTCACCTTCGATGATACGCTAACCTATTGCTATCATGTCGCTGGCTGTGTCGGCGTGATGATGGCCATCGTGATGGGCGTGAAGCCCGATGAGCGTGCGGTGCTGGTGCGGGCCTGCGATCTGGGCATGGCGTTTCAGCTCAACAATATCGCCCGTGATGTGGTGGAAGACGCGATGAACGGCCGCCGCTATATCCCCGATGATTGGCTGGCCAGCGTGCGGCTGGAGCCAGACAGTTTCGCCTACGCCCGCAACCGCCGGCAATTGTCGCGCCTGGTCGCCCGGCTGGTGTTCAAGGCCGAGGAGTATGAGGAATCCGCGCGTTTCGGCACGTCGGCGCTGGGCAACCGCGCCGCCTGGGCGGTGCTGGCCGCAGCGCGCATCTATGGCGGTATCGGCCGCAAGGTGCGCAAGCTGGAAATTGCCGGCCTGGAAAACCGCGTATCGACCACCAAGGCCGAAAAAGCCCGCGCGGTGTCCGCCGCCCTCGGTGAAATGCTGGTCCGCAAGCGCCGCTGGCCGATGCCGGGGCCAGAGCGCGAGGGCCTGTGGACAATGCCTGAGTAGAACCTTTGCTCCCCTCCCCTTCAGGGGAGGGGTCGGGGGTGGGGAATGTGCAACAGTGGGCGCCGCCGCTACCGCGCCCAATGCTCGGCGTTGTCGATCATCCCCATCTCGGCTTTCATCTTCGCCGACGCCCGGATCCGCCCGCGGCCATCGGCTTCCAATTGTGCTTTCAGCTTGCGGATCGGCGGCGCCCAGATGAAGCCGAAGCTCACGGTGCCGTGCTTGGTCTCCACCACATGATGCAGCCGGTGCGCCTGCACCACGCGCTTCATATAGCCCCATTGCGGGTTCCAGCGATGCTTGATGCGGCGATGCACCAGGATGTCGTGCAGGAAGAAATAGATGGCGCCATACATGGTGATGCCGGTCCCGATCGCGGTCAGCATGTGCAGGCCATAATGGGTGCCGATCATCAGCAGCACCATCGACGGAACGGCGCCCGCCACGCCGAACCAGTCGTTGCGCTCGAACTTGCCGACGCGCGGTTCATGGTGGGATTTGTGCAAGACCCACAGGAATCCGTGCATCACATATTTGTGCGACAGGATCGCCACCACCTCCATGACCGCCACCACCAGGAGGGCAATCAAGATGCCCTGCCACCAGTTGACATCGGCGAGCACGGGGTAGCGGCTGGAGAGCGAAGCGAGATACGCGAGCATGATTCACGCTGTAGCCAGAGCCCGCGCAATATGCATTAGGGATGTTGCCGCACCCGCCTTTCGAAAGCTTTTCCCATGCGCCTGGCTGGCCTTGCCCTCATCGTTTTGCCGCTGCTGCTCACTGCCTGCGCGACGCCGGCGCAGCGCATCGCCGGCAAGCTGACCGAACTCGGCGTGCCGCCCGGCCAGGCACAGTGCATGGGCGACCGGCTCGGCCAGCGCCTGTCTACTGGCCAGTTGCGCCGCCTGCAGGACATCGCCCGGCTGAACGGTGAGCGGCTGGAGCGCATGAGCATCCGCGAAATCGCCAATCGCCTGACCGACGATCGCGACCCGGCGCTGATCGCCGAATTCATCCGCGCCGGTATCGGCTGTGCGATCTGAACGGGTTCGGGGCGCGGCCCTGCTGATCCTGCTGCTGCTCGCGGCGTGCGACAGCACCGCCAAGCGCGAGACGCCCACCGAAGCCGAGCCCTACGCCGTGCTGGACAATCCGCCGGCCGATGAAACGCCGCTGCCGTTCGACGATGTCGCCCCCGAACCGCCCGCGCCGGAGGGCGGCGAACTCTATTTCCGCTATTGCCGCGAAGCCCGCGCCGCCGGCGTCGCCCCCATGTACCGCGGCGAACCCGGCTACGCCCCCCACCTGGATCGTGATGGTGACGGCATCGCCTGTGAGCCCTACAACGAGCGCTGATTAAGCGGCAGCCGTCTGCAACGGCGTAATGGCATCCAGCGCAGCACCAGCCGCGCGGCGGGCTTCGGCGAGATCAAACTGATTCTGCAAACGCAGGAAATAACCCGGCGAGAAACCGAAAAATCGGCCAAAGCGCAGATCGAATTCGGCATCGATGGCCTCTGCGCCGTTCAGTACGGCGTCGATACGGTCCGCCGCCAAGCCGGTCGCGCGTGCGACGTCTTCCGCTGATTGGCCCAGCGGTTCCAACAAGTCTTCGCGCAGCCCAAAACCCGGATGCGGGTTGGGCGATTCAATGATAGTCGGTGATCTCGACATCAAACGCATCCCCGTCACGCCACGCAAAACATACACGCCATTGCTTGCTGATGCGAACGCTATGTTGGCCCTTGCGGTCGCGTTGAAGGGCTTCAAGCTGGTTGCCAGGCGGTATGGCGAGGTCGTGTAGAAGAGCCGCGGCATCAATGCGGCGCAACATGACCAGCGCTCGTGCGAGGATGTCGGGCGGTAACCGTCTGACCTTTTCGCCGCGAAACAGTGCCGCCGTTTCCTTGTCGGCAAAGCCACGAATCATGGCCTCGTCTCCATATATCCATGATTGCATCGGCGTTGCCGCTGTAAATCACCAAGTCTTATCGCCCCGCACCGCGTCGTTTCCCGCTCATCCCCTTCTTCTGCATCTTGGAAAACCGCGTCGTCCGCGTTCCCGCCGCCCCGCCAGTCGCGCGCCCCTTCACCGGCGCCGTGCGCTGGTCTTGCGGCACGCCCAGTTCGTCCATTTCCAGCCGCCTGATCTGATCCCGGATGGCAGCGGCCGTCTCGAACTCCAGATCGGCGGCCGCCTTCTTCATCTGCTCTTCCAGATCGGCGATATAGGCCTTCAGATTATGACCGACGAGATGCTGGGTCTCGTCATCGCCGGTATCGACCACCAGCCCGTCCTTCATGCTCACATCGGCCAGCACATCGCCGATATTGCGCTTGATGGTGGTCGGCGTGATGCCGTGTTCGATATTATAGGCGGTCTGCTTGGCGCGGCGTCGATCGGTTTCGCCCATGGCGCGTTCCATGCTGCCGGTGATGCGATCGGCATAGAGGATCACGCGCCCCTCCACATTGCGCGCCGCCCGCCCGATGGTCTGAATGAGACTGGTCTCCGACCGCAAAAAGCCTTCCTTGTCGGCATCCAGGATCGCCACCAGCCCGCACTCGGGAATATCCAGCCCTTCGCGCAGCAGGTTGATGCCGACCAGCACGTCATATACCCCCAGCCGCAGATCACGGATCAGCTCGATGCGCTCCAGCGTTTCGACATCGCTGTGCATGTACCGCACGCGCAAACCTGCCTCATGCAGAAACTCGGTCAGATCCTCGGCCATGCGCTTGGTCAGCGTCGTCACCAGCGTGCGATAGCCTGCCGCGGCCACCTTCTTCGCCTCCTGGATCAGGTCTTCCACCTGATCCTCCACCGGCTTGATCTCCACCGGCGGATCGATCAGCCCGGTCGGCCGGATCACCTGCTCCACGAACACGCCGCCGGTCTTGTCCATCTCCCACGGGCCGGGGGTGGCGGACACGAAAAACGTCTGCGGCCGCATCGCCTCCCATTCCACGAACCGCAGCGGCCGATTGTCGATGCAGCTCGGCAGCCGGAATCCATATTCGGCCAGCGTCACCTTGCGGCGGTGATCGCCCTTGGCCATCGCGCCGATCTGCGGCACCGTCACATGGCTTTCATCGATGAACAGCAGCGCGTTTTCCGGCAGATATTCAAACAAGGTCGGCGGCGGCTCGCCAGGCAGGCGCCCGGTCAGAAACCGGCTGTAATTCTCGATCCCAGCGCAGCTACCGGTGGCGGCAATCATCTCCAGATCAAAATTGGTGCGCTGCTCCAGCCGCTGCGCCTCCAGCAACTTGCCTTCGGCGTTCAGCTCCTTCAGCCGCTCGTTCATCTCGTGGCGGATGGCTTCGGCCGCCTGTTTCAGTGTCGGCCCCGGTGTCACATAATGGCTGTTGGCATAGATCTTGATGCTCTCCAGCTTGGCCACCGTCTCGCCGGTCAACGGATCGAACTCGCTGATCGCCTCGATCTCGTCGCCAAAGAAACTGATCCGCCAGGCGCTGTCCTCATAATGCGACGGGAAAATCTCCAGACTGTCGCCGCGCACCCGGAAATTGCCGCGCGTGAAACTGAGGTCGCCACGCTTGTATTGCATCGCCACCAGCTTGCGGATCACCTCCTTCAAATCGGCCGATCCGCCCTTCTTCAGCGCAAAGGTCATCGCCGAATAGGTTTCCACTGAACCGATGCCGTACAGGCACGACACCGACGCAACGATGATCACATCATCGCGCTCTAGCAGCGCGCGGGTGGCGCTATGGCGCATCCGGTCGATGGCCTCGTTCACGCTCGATTCCTTCTCGATATAGGTATCGGTGCGCGCCACATAGGCTTCGGGCTGGTAATAATCGTAATAGGACACGAAATATTCGACGGCATTGTCCGGGAAGAAGCTCTTGAATTCCCCGTACAGTTGCGCCGCCAGGATCTTGTTCGGCGCCAATATCAGGGCAGGGCGCTGCACCGCCTCGATCACCTTGGCCATCGTGAAGGTCTTGCCCGAACCGGTGACGCCCAACAGCACCTGGTCGCGATTGCCGGCATTGGCCTCACTCACCAGTTCCTTGATGGCCGCCGGCTGATCACCGGCCGGCGTATATTCGGTCTTCAGCACGAACGGCCGCCCGCCTTCGGATTTCTCCGGCCGCGCCGGGCGGTGCGGGGTGAAATCGGGGTGGTCGGCTTCGGCAAGATTGGTGCGAATCTGAATGGCCATGGCTGCCACTATGCCGTGCGTGCGTGCTTTGTTCTAGCGTAACATGCGGCGGACAAGAGCGCGGTCATGCAGCCCGAAATGATGCCACAGCACCGCGCCGGCATGCGCCGCAAACGCCGCGACGAACAGCGCCGACAAGATCTGATGCACAGCGCGCGCCGCCTCCACACTCAACAGCGCGGGCAGGGCGATCCCCAGTACCGGCACCCGCAGCGCGCCGGACAGCAGCAACCCCGACACCGGCAACCCCGCCAGCAGCGCATACAGCGCCGCCTTGTTCAGCCGCGCCAGCGCATTGGGGCTGTCCGGCCCGGCGCTCGCCAGTTGCCAGCCCAGCCGCAACGCCAGCAGTACCAGCACCGCCAGCCCGACGCCCTGGTGCCCGTTCAGAAACTCGGCCCGAATGGCGCCCGCCGGCAGCACCACGACGAAGTATCCCATCGGCAGCGCACACAGCATGAGCACTGCGCTCGCCCAATGCAAGATGCGGCTGGCCTGGCCCCAGGCCGTCCGCCCATTGCGCCCCGGCACCGGACCGGCTTCGCGCCACTGGCCCGGCAGCAGCAACAACAGCCCCAGCAACACTGCCGCGCCGACCAGCCCCATCCCCAGCAACGCCAGCACCTGGCCCTGCTGGCCGGCGGCGTTGTCAAATGTGCCATCCTCAACCGCCAGCCAGATCGACCAGACATTGAAAAACAACGCGATGGCCGCCAGCACCTGCCCAGCAACCCGCGCCCAGCGATTGCCGAGATTGAGCAGCACAGCCACGCCCAGCGCGAGCAGCAAATAGGAAAGCGTCATCCCGGCTGCGTGGCGCACCCCGCCCATGCGCACAAGCGCCACAAATGTCGCTGCCGTTTCCAGCTCAGATCTGATTGCAGTTTGATAGAAGCGTTCAACTCCCTCCCCCTTGCGGGGAGGGCGACTCGGCGCCAGCCGAGCGGGGTGGGGGAGCCCGCCTGCTGCCGCACAAGCAACCCCCACCCCGGGCCTCGCCTGCGGCTCGTCTCCCGCCCTCCCCACAAGGGGGAGGGAGCTTTGTAGTCTTAACCTGAACGCGAACGAGTCTATATCAGCAACGAAATGCTGTTCCCGGCCGAATGCAGCAGCACCGGCAACAGCAAGCTACCCGTGCGCAGCCGCATCCACACCGCCAGCCCGGACGGCACGGTCGTCAACGCCATGGTGATCGCATCGAAGGAAAAGCCGCTATCGCCATAGCCAAAGGCGTGCGCCAGGCCGAACAACAGGCACGACAACAGCGCGCCCCAATGCCATTCCACCCCCAGCCACCGCCACCGCCCCCTGAACGCCTCGCCCAGCACCAGCAGCAACAGGCCCCGATAAAACGCCTCTTCCTCCAGGCTGGGCATGGTCAACTGGAACGCCAGCGTCTCGGCAGACGCATCGTCACCGGGAAACGCGACAGCCAGGGCAACGAAAAACAGGACATAAATCACGGCAACCGGCGCACAGGCCCGCACGCTCCCGGGCGCGTGGCGCAGGGTCAGCCCCGCACGCTGCCAGCCAAACCCCGGCAACGCCGCAATGCCCAGCGTCACCACCAGCGCCAGCCCCTTGCCCTGCCAGTTCCACGCCGCGCCCGGGATCATGTCGGGCAGCGCGCCGTAAAAATTGGTGAGCAGGCCATCATTCACCACCACCAGCACCGCCGCAGCAAGCAGCCAGCCCAAGCCGAAATTCCGCCGGTCTGCCAGGCCAACAGCCGTGCCGGCGCCGATCAGCATCAGGGCAATGCTGGCGATGCTGATGATGCTGTTCATGGCGCCATGCTCCCCGATTTGTGCGGGCTGGTTGGCAGTGGCGTGTTGCTGTGTCAATACAGTGGCACGCGGCGAATGGCAGGCAATCCAACAAGCCTATTTGCAATACATGTATCGCTGCCCTATCTTGTTGCCATGCCGATATCGCTCCGCCTTCCCCCCGACGTTGAGAACCGCCTCTCGGCGCTGTCGGCGCTGACCGGCCGCTCCAAGACTTTCTACGCCATCGAAGCCATCGTCGAACATATCGACGATCTGGAAGACGCGCATCTGTCCGCCGAAATCCTGGCCCGCGTCCGCGCCGGCACCGAAGCGCGCATAACCCTGAACGATCTGCTGGCCGAACATGGCCTGGCGGATTGACTTCGCCGACAGCGCCGCCAAGCAGCTCCGCAAACTCGATCCCCACGTCGCGCGCCGCATCCTCACCTTCCTGCGTGACCGCATCGCGCCACTCGACGACCCGCGCAGCCTCGGTGATGCGCTGCGTGGCAAGGAACTTGGCGATTTCCGGAAGTATCGCGTGGGCGATTGGCGCATCATCGCCGATCTGGAGGATGGTGTGATGTTGATCACCGTGATCCGGCTGGGCAATCGGCGTGAAACTTATCGTCGCTGAGGAGGCATTGAATGGCGCAGGGCAATTGCAACTGCGGGGCTGTGGCCTTCGAGATCGCCGCACCCCCGTCAGACGTATTCGTGTGTCATTGTTCAATCTGCCGCCGCTATACCGGCACCAATGGCATCGCCGTTGTCATCTGCGAAAAATCCGCCTTCCGTTGGCTGAGCGGTGAGGATCACATCACGCACTGGCAAAAACCCGATGCCGACTGGCACAGCTGGTTCTGCCAGACCTGCGGCTCGGCCTTGCCCGGCGAGAATGATGCCGCCCGCATGTTCATTCCGGCCGGATTGCTGACCGACAATGCAGGCGCGCTGATGGTGGCGCATCACATCTGGGTCGGATCAAAGGCGGATTGGGATGAGATCGGCGACAGCGGCCGCCAGCATCCGGGCGCCTTCCAGGCGTAGCGCGGGGCCAGGCAGGCAGGGGGCATGACAAGCGCCGCCGCACCCCGTAAAGCCGTCCCCGCCATGACGTACAGCAGCCAATTTCTGACCCGCCTCGAAACGCGCGGTTTCATCCACCAGGTGACCGATCCGGCCGCGCTGGATGATGCCGCCAAAAACAGCATCATCACCGCCTATGTCGGCTTCGATTGCACCGCGCCGTCGTTGCATATCGGCAATCTCGTTTCGATCATGATGCTGCGCCATCTGCAGCAATCCGGCCATCGCCCGATCGTGGTGATGGGCGGTGGGACGACGAAGATCGGCGATCCGTCCGGCAAGGATGAGGCGCGGCAGTTGCTGACCGACGATCAAATCCGCGCCAACATGGCCAGCATCCGGCGCATCTTCGAACGCTTCCTGACGTTCGGGGACGGGCCGACTGATGCAGTGATGGTCAACAATGATGATTGGCTGTCCGGCCTCGCCTACATTCCGTTCCTGCGCGATGTCGGCCGGCATTTCTCGATCAACCGCATGCTCAGCTTCGACAGCGTGAAGCTGCGGCTGGACCGCGAACAGCCGCTGAGCTTCCTCGAATTCAACTACATGATTTTCCAGGCCTATGATTATCTGGAACTCAATCGCCGCTTTGGCTGCACGCTGCAGATGGGCGGCAGCGATCAATGGGGCAATATCGTCAACGGCACCGATCTGATCCGCCGCGTGGATGCACGCGACGCCTATGGCCTCACCACGCCGCTGATCACGCGGGCCGATGGCGCCAAGATGGGCAAGACCGCCAAGGGCGCCGTCTGGCTGCACGAGGATCAACTGCCGCACTTCGATTACTGGCAATTCTGGCGTAACACCCACGACGCCGATGTCGGCAAGTTCCTGCGCCTGTTCACCGATCTGCCGCTCAGCGAAATCGCGCGGCTGGAAAGCCTGCCCGGCGCCGAGATCAACTCGGCCAAGGAAATGCTCGCCACCGAAGCCACCGCCCTGTGCCGCGGCCGCGCCGCTGCCGAAACGGCGGCCGAAACCGCGCGCGCCACCTTCGCCGAAGGCGGCGCCGGCGAAGACCTGCCGCAGTTCGCCACGCCGGCGCCCATCACCATCATCGACGCCCTGATCGGCCTGGGCTTTGCCGCGTCCAAAAACGAAGCGCGCAAGCTGGTCGCCCAGGGCGGCGCCCGCATCGATGGCGAAGCCGCCGCCACTGACGCCGCCATGGTCGCGCCGGGGCAGAAGGTCAGCGCAGGGAAGAAGCGGCACGGGATGATCGTCTAGGCCGCCCCCGGCAAATCGATCGCCACCGTCAGCCCCGGCTGATTGTCCGACAGCGTGATCGTGCCGCCATGCAGCCGGGCCACCGCGCCGGCCAAACTCAGCCCCAGCCCGGCGCCCTGCATCCCGCCCAATTGCGGCCCCCGCGCTGCATCGAGCCGGCCAAAACGGCGCAGCGCTTCGTGGCGGCGGCCGGCCGGGATGCCGGGGCCGCCATCGGCCACCCACAGCCGGCTGCCCGCCGCCGTCATCTGCGCGCCCACCTCGATCCGCTGGCCGCTGGCGCCATAACGCAGCGCATTGTCGATCAGATTGGCCAGCGCCCGGCCCAGCAACTGGCGATGGGCGCGGGCCGGCACCGGTTCGGGCGCCGTTACCACCAGCGTCACGCCGGCATCTTCGGCCAGCGGCTCATACATGTCGGCCAGGTCGGCGATCATCGCGGCCAGGTCGATTTCGGCGAAACTGTCCCGCCCGATCCCGGCTTCGGCGCGGCTGATTTCCAGGCTGTTGTCCAGCATCGCCAGCAGCGATTCGGCTTCGGCCGACACCGCCGCCAGATCATCGGCATCCACCACCGTGCCGTGCGACAGACGCTCGATGCGCGCCTTCAGCCGGGTCAACGGCGATCGCAGATCATGCGCCAGCCCGTCAGTCACCGTGCGCAGTTCATCCAGCAGTGCCTCCACCCGCGCCAGCATCACGTTGAAGGCCTGCGCCATCGAATCAAAGGCATCGGCCGGCGGCCCGGGCGGCAACGGCACCCGCGCCTCAAGCCGGCCGGCGGTCACATCCCCCACCACATCGGCCAGATCGCGCACCCGTTCGGTGATGATGCGGGTGATCATCCGGCTGGTCAGGAACGCCAGGATCATCGCCAGCGGCAGCGCCAGCAGCAAGGTGGTGGTCAATGTTTCCTGCAACTGCACTTCGGCAATCAGGCTGCGGCCGATCAACAGGCGATGCCCGTCCGGCATCGGTCGGCCGGTGACCATGAACGGCTCTCGCTCGCCGCGTTCATCGAGCATGGCTGGCACCCGATGATAAAGCGAATCGATCGGCACGCCGTCGGGCCAGCGCGGCAGATTGCCGAGCACCAGCCGGTTGCCGGGCGCGGCGAGGTGGATCACCAACGGCCCCGGCACCGCCAGTTCGCCTTCCAGGATGGTCAGTGCGGCCTGCTTGCCGTCATCGCGCCAGGCATCGGCCGCAGCATCCGCAATCGCATCGATGCGCCCCTGCGCTTCGCGCTCTACCTGGGCCTGGGTGGTGCGTTCCAGCAGGATCAGCAGCAACGCGCTGCCCGATACCAGCATCACGAACAGCAGCAGGCTGATCCGCGCCGTGGTGGTGCGCGGCGTGATGCCGGCCAGCCATTCGGCCCATAATCTTGCCCTGGTGGGTGTTGCCTCGGTCATGTCCGCGCTCAGGCGGACACCGGCTCACCACCCACAGCGCCGGCCACACGATAGCCGGCGCCGCGCACGGTCTCAACGATGCCGCCGGCGCCGCCTTCGTCCAGTTTCTTGCGCAGCCGGCTGACATGCACGTCGATCACATTGGTGCCCGGATCGAAATGATAATCCCACACCCCTTCCAGCAGCATCGATCGCGTCACCACCTGGCCGCGGTGGCGCACCAGATATTCCAGCAGGCGAAACTCGCGCGGCTGCAGGTCGATGCGGCGCCCGGCCCAGGTGACCCGGCGGGCGAGCAGATCAAGCTCGAGCTCGCCTTCCACCAGACGCGTCACTTCGGCGGTTGCGGTGCCGGTGGCACGGCGCTGCACCGCTTCCAGGCGCGCCAGCAATTCCGGCAATTCGAACGGCTTGGTGACATAATCATCGCAGCCGGCGCGCAAGCCGCGCACCCGCTCATCGAGGCTGGCCAGGGCCGACAGCATCACCACCGGCGTGTTGTGGCCGGCGGCGCGCAACTGGGTCAGCACGGTCAGTCCGTCCATGGTGGGCAGCATGCGATCGAGCACGATGGCCGCATGATGCCCGTGCAACGCCAGTTCCAGGCCCTGCTGGCCATCGCTGGCGATCTCCACCTGATAGCCGGCATCGGCCAGGCCCTTGGCAACATAGGCGGCCATGGTGGTGTCATCTTCGATACACAAAATACTGGCCATGGCGTGACTTTATGACACTCGCGTAAGAAAACTCAAGAGGCTAGGCCCGGCGGCGTCATTTTCTTTCGCGGTCTGTGTGCAAGCTTGCTACGCACCAGCAGCAATCGTCTTGAGGCCTATCGCGTGTCTGATCCAATACCAGACAATGTTCCACCCGGCAGGCAGCCACCGCCGCCGGGCAAGCCGCGCGTCGAACGGCGCGCGCGGCTGCCACGATTGTTCCTGTGGGTGGTGGCGATCACCATATTCATCGTGATTGCCGCCGGGCTCACCTGGCGGCTGGCCGGCAATCGCCTGTTGTCGGCTGCGCTGGTGCCGGGCGGCGCCTTCGATGCCGCCGCAGCCGGTGCGCCCTATGATTATGCAAGGCCGCAGGCCTGGGCGGCACGGCCCGGCATGGCCGATGATCCCACCGCCTGGCGGCCCACCGGTGCGCCGGCGCCAGCCAAGGGCGATGCGGCGGTGTTTTTCGTGCCGCCCACTGCTGCCTTCGGCCGCGCCCAGTGGAATGATCGCACCGATGCCGGCGACACCGGCAGCCGGCTGGCCGGTTTCCTGCGCACCGAAGCCAGCGCGCTCGCCGATGCCGGGCCGTTGTGGGCGCCGCATTATCGCCAGGCGGTGATCGGCAGCTTCCTGGCCGATGCGCCGGACACGCGCCGCAGTGCCGACGCGGCGCTGGCGCTGGCCTATGGCGATGTCGCGGCGGCGTTCGCGGCGTTTGTGGCGGCACAGCCCGCCGATGCACCGATCATCCTCGCCGGCCACAGCCAGGGCGCGCTGCACCTGCTGCGCCTGCTGAAGGAACAAGTGGCCGGCACGCTGCTGCAGGCCCGCATTGCCGCCGTTTACATGGTCGGCTGGCCGGTGTCGGTCACCGCCGATCTGCCGGCGCTGGGCCTGCCGGCCTGCACGATGCGGGGCCAGCCGGGCTGCATCCTCAGTTGGCAGAGCTTTGCCGAACCGGCCGATCCGGAGGCCGTGCTGGCGGTCTATCAGGCCGGCACCGGCCTCACCGGGGCACCGCGCCGCGACACCGCGATGCTGTGCACCAATCCGCTTACCGGCGGTGCGGCGCCGTCTGCACCGGCCAGCGCCAATCCCGGCAGCCTGGTGCCGTCTGCCAGCCTGGCGGCGGGCGAACTGGTCACGCCCGGCGTGCCGGCGCGCTGCGATGCCAGGGGAATATTGCTCATCGGGGAGGCGCCAACCGGCTATCCGGCGTTCGTGCTGCCCGGCAACAATTTCCATGTCTTCGATTATCCGCTGTTCTGGGCGGCGGTGCGGCAGGATGCGGCAGCGCGCGTGCTGGCGTGGAAGGCCGCAGCGGAGGCAGGGCGCTGATCACGGCGCTGATCACGGCGGCTCCGGCGGAATTTGCTGCCGCGCTGCCGGGCGGCGGCCGGCTGGCTGGCCTCGATGTCGGCACCAAGACGATCGGGCTGGCCACCTGCGACGCAAGCTGGAGCTATGCCAGCCCAGCGCACACGCTGGCCAAGGGCAAGTTCACCCATGATTTCGCCGCGCTGAAGGCCTGGGTGACGAGCGAACGCCTCGCCGGTCTGGTCGTCGGCCTGCCGCTCAACATGGATGGCACCGACAGTTCGCGCACCCAATCGGTGCGGGCCTTCGCGCGCAATCTGGCGCCGCTGGGCCTGCCGCTGCTGCTGTGGGATGAACGCTGGTCCACGGCGGCGGTGGAGCGTGCGATGATTGCCGAGGATCTGTCGCGCGCCCGCCGTGCAGAACGGGTGGACAGGCTGGCAGCGGCCTATATCCTGCAAGGTGCGATCGACGCGCTCTCGCGCCAGATACCCATGCCAGACACCCCAGACACCGAGGAGTGACCCATGAGCTGCCTTTCCCCCGCCGCACGCGCCGTCCTCTATGATCATGCCACCGAACGGCCGTTCACTTCGCCGTTGAACGACGAAAAACGCGCCGGTGACTTTCATTGTGCCGGCTGCGGCGCGCTGCTCTATTCGTCGGCGACCAAATATGAAAGCGGCTCCGGCTGGCCGAGCTTCTGGGCGGCCGAGGACGGCGCTGTGGCCACCACCACCGACACCAGCCACGGCATGGTGCGCACCGAAGTGCATTGCGCCGCCTGCCAGGGCCATCTTGGCCATATCTTCCCCGACGGCCCGGCGCCGACCGGCATGCGCCACTGCATCAACGGCCTGGCGCTGAACTTCGTGCCGGAAGACGCCGCCTGATGCGCCGCGCCCTGCTGGCTTTTGCTGCCGCGCCGCTGCTGCTGGGGCAAGCCGCGCCGGTCGAACCGCCGGTGTATAACGCGGCGGACAAGATCATCGCCGATGCCCCGGCTGCGCACTGGCTGGCCATCGATCCCGACGACATCATGGTGATGGAAACCGCCGCCGGCCAGATGGTGATCCAGCTTGCCCCGGCCTTTGCACCGGCGCACGTCGCGGCCATCAAGACGCTGGTGCGCACCGGCCAGTTCGATGATGGCCGGATTTCGCGCGTGCAGGATAATTATGTCGTGCAATGGGCGGCGCGGCCCGATCCGGCCAAGCCCAGGGCCGCGCCGCTGCCGGCCGAATATGAACGGCCCCTGCAGGGGCTGAATTTCACGCCGTCGCCCTATGCCGACACTTATGCCGAGGCCGGCTTCATCGCCGGTTGGCAGGCGGCGCGCGATGCCAAAGCCGGCCCAAATGGTGGAAGCGTCTGGCTGGCGCATTGCTATGGCACCGTCGGTGTCGGCCGGGACAATCCGCCCGATACCGGCGACGGTGCCGAACTTTACACAGTGATCGGTCACGGCCCGCGCCATCTCGATCGCAACATTGCCAATGTCGGCCGTGTGCTCGCCGGCATCGAACCGCACGCCGCCCTGCCGCGCGGCACCGAGGACCTGGGCTTCTACAAGGATGAAGCCAGCCGCGTGAAGATCCGCCGCGTGCGCCTGGCCAGCCAGATCCCCGGCTTCCCGCGCTGGCAGATGATGGACACCGCGTCGGCCAGCTTTGCCGCCGTCAACACCGCCCGCGCCAATCGCATCGGCTTTTTCGTCCGCCCCGCCGGCGCCGCCGACCTGTGCACCCTGAAAGTGCCGGTCAGGCCGATACCGTGACGCCAATCATCAAGCTGCTGCGTGCTGCCGAGTGGGCGCAGTTCCAGGCCGATGGCGCCTTTGCAGGGTCAGCCGACGATCTGCGTGATGGCTACATCCATCTGTCCACGCCCGACCAAACACCGGGCACGGTCGCCAAATATTTCGCCGGCGAGGTGGGCGCTGTCGCATTGACTGTGGATGCCGACGGGCTGGCCGATGAATTGCGCTGGGAACCGAGCAGGGGCGGGCAGTTGTTCCCGCACCTCTACCGCCCGCTGCGGCTCGACGAGGTGATCGACGTCCGCCGGCTGTAGGTAAGCCTGTAGGTCAGCCCGCCTGCGCCGCCTTGGCACGCACAAATCCCTCGCGCGCCTGGCACCGCGCCCAATAGGCCAGCAAATTCGGCCCCACCTCGCCCAGATGCCCCAGATTTTCCGCCAGCAGCAGCGCATAGGCCACCGCGATATCCGCCACGGTAAATTCCCCGCACAGAAATTCCCGCCCATCGGCCAGCGCATTTTCCGCCCACACCGTGCGCGCCACGAACCAGCGCCGATAATCGCTGGCCACCTTCGGGTTGCGGTTCTCCGGCTTTTCCAGCCGCGTGTATCGCAGCACCAGCGTCTGCGGAAATGTCAGCGTCGCGTCCGATTGGTGCAGGAAATTCAGATAATCGCCATAGCGCGCATCGCCCGGCAGCACCCGCAGCGCCTGCGCCCCATCTCCGCCATATCGTTCGGCCAGATATTGGCAGATGCCGGCGCTTTCGGTCATCCGCACATCTCCGTCCATAAAGAACGGGATCGTCCCCAGCGGATTGATGGCCAGAAATTCCGGCTCCAGCCAGCGCGGCGGAAACGGCAGCAGCACCAGTTCATAGGGCAGGCCCAGTTCCTCCAGCGCCCACAACACCCGAAAACTGCGCGCATCGCGGCAGTGCCATAGTTTCATCATGCCAAACCCCTTCATGATCCCATAATCCGCCCCATATTCATGGCGGCTTAAACTTGCCTCCGCAATCACGGGCGCATGAACAGGATGATGGAAACCATGGTGAGCAAGCTGAAGCTGCTGGGCGGCATCGGATTGGGCGTGGCGGCCGGCGCGGCCATTGCCGTGGGCGTCGCCAATGTCTCCGACACCGGGCGGGTCGCGGCGCAGATCCCGCCGATGGACACCAGCGATGTGCAGCGCGCGGTGCCGTCCGCCGGCCAGGTCGCGCTCAGCTTCGCGCCGGTGGTGAAATCCGCCGCGCCTGCCGTGGTCAATATCTTCACCGCCACCGTCGATCGCCGCCCGCGCAACGCCAACGAAGAATTCATGCAGCGTTTCTTCGGCGGCGCCCCCGTGCAGCCGCGCGTGCAGCAATCGCTGGGATCGGGCGTGATCGTCGGCGCCGATGGCTTGATCATCACCAACAACCATGTCGTCGAAGGCGCTGATCAGATCCTGGTCGCCCTGGCCGACCGCCGCGAATTCAAGGCGAAGATCCTGTTCGCCGATCCCCGCCTCGATCTCGCCCTGCTCAAGGTCGAAACCGAAGGCGCCGTGCTGCCCGTCATCCGCATGGCCGACAGCGACCGGCTGGAGGTCGGCGATGTCACCGTTGCCATCGGCAATCCGTTCGGCGTGGGGCAGACCGTCACCACCGGTATCGTGTCCGGCCTGGCCCGCACCGGCATCGGCGTGTCCGATTGGCAATTCTTCATCCAGACCGACGCCGCCATCAACCCCGGCAACAGCGGCGGCGCGCTGCTGGATGCGCAAGGCCGGCTGATCGGCATCCCCACCGCCATCTACAGCCGCACCGGCGCGTCGAACGGCATCGGCTTTGCCATCCCGTCCAAGATGGTCCGCGTCTTCCTCACCGCGGCCGACAAGGGCAAATTGGTCTCCGGCTGGATCGGCGTGGAGGGTGAGCCTTTGACGGCCGATACCGCCAAACAACTCGGCTTGGATCGCCCCGGCGGCCTGCTGGTCACCGCGGTGGTCCCCGGCAGCCCCGGTGCCAAGGCCGGCATCCAGATCGGCGATGTGCTGCGCAGCGTCGATGGCAAGGAAGTCGCCAACGGCGGCCAGCTCCGCTACAGCCTCGCCACCGAAGGCGTCGGCAAGACGCTGAACGTGCAGCTCTGGCGTGATCGCCGCGCCACCGAAGTCCCGGTCACGCTCGCCGCCCCGCCCGAAAATCCGCCGCGCAACCTCACCCGCATCACCGCGCGCTCGATCCTGGCCGGCGTCACCGTCGCCAATCTGTCGCCAGCCTATGCGCAGGAACTCGGCGCCGGCCTGCCCGAACAGGGCGTGGTCGTCGTCGCCATCGAAGCGGGCGCGCCCGCCGCCCGTTTCCTGCGCCCCGGCGCCCTGCTGGAGGCGCTGGGCGGCCAACCGGTGAAATCGGTGGCCGACGTGACCAGGCTGGCCGGCAACGGCGCCTTGGTCGTGCGCTTTGCGGTCGGCGAACAACGCGCCGAATGCGGAGTCAACAACGCCGGCGGGCTGAGCTGCCGAAGCTGAAACCACAGGCCCGATTGCCGCCAGTCACGCCGGGCGCGCTGCTATAGACATCGGCCATGCACATCTTCTCCCGCATCCCCAGCCCGCTTGGGCACCTCCTCGCCGTCACCGCGCCCGATGGCACCCTCCACGCCCTCGATTTCGCCGATTACGAACCGCGCCTGCGCACCCTGTTCGCCCGCCACCACCCCCACGCCGCGCTGACCCCCGGCGAAGCCCCGCCCGCGCTCACCACCGCGCTCGGCCGCTATTTCGCCGGCGAAACGCGCGTGCTCGGCACCATCCGCGTCGCCAGCTTCGGCAGCGCCTTCCAACAACGCGTCTGGTCCGCCCTGCGCCAGATTCCCCCCGGCGAAACCCGCAGCTACGGCGCGCTCGCCGCCACCATCGGCAGCCCCGGCGCCAGCCGCGCCGTCGGCCTCGCCAACGGCGCCAACCCCATCGCCATCGTCGTCCCCTGCCACCGCGTCATTGGCGCATCGGGCACGCTGACGGGCTATGCCGGCGGCGTGACGCGCAAGGCCTGGCTGCTCACCCACGAAGGCGCGCTGGCTGGCGCACCCTGATCGTTATTGGCCCTGCCGTTGCAATGTGAACAATTTGTGATCTGAATATTGATTGACGACCGTCGTTATTGCGTTAGTTTCCCAATAATGATGCGATCGTTTCTTGCCTTTGCCATAACCAGCCTTGTGGCGTTTGCCGCGCAGGCAACCGTTGTCACCAATCCGGTGCCCGCACCGATTGCCAGGGGCCTCACCGTTGGCCTCAATCTGTTCGGCCAGGCGCCGCACACCAATCTCAGCCCCAGCGTCGCGCGCCGCACCCTGCTGCAATCCGTGCAACCGGTTGGCGATGCGTCCGGCCGGCTGTTCATGCACGACACGCGGGGGCTGATCAGCGTGGTCGGCGCTGGCGGCGGCAATGGGCAGCCATGGCTGGATATCCGTGCGCTGCAACCCGGCTTTCTGGTCACCGCGCCCGTGTCGGTCACTGGCTTGATGGGCTTTACCCTGCATCCCAATTTCGCCGGTGATCCGGCCAGGCCCGGCTATGCAACCCTCTACACCATTTCCACCACGTCACCGCTCGGCACCGCCACGCTTGGCGGCAACGGCACCGGCGTCGCGCATGAAAATGTCCTGATGGAAATCCGCGTCGCCGATCCCGCGGCCAGCACGGCGGCTGTCGTGTCCCAGCGGGAGGTGATGCGGCTGGCCCAGCCCACGCACGACCATGGCCCCGGCAAGATCGGCTTCAACCCCAACGCCGCCCCCGGCACAGCCGATTATGGCAATCTCTATCTTGCCATGGGCGATGGCAGCACCGCTGGCGATCCCTTCAACAACGGCCAGGATCTCACCAGCGCCTTCGGCAAGATCCTGCGCATCAATCCGGCCCAGCAGGACAATGGCGCCGCCTATGCCATCCCCGCCGATAATCCCTTTGCCGGCGATGATGGCGCGCTCGACGAGATTTGGGCCTATGGTCTTCGCAACCCGCAACATTTCAGTTGGGACGAAGCCAGCGGCCAGATGCTGATCACGGATATCGGCCAATCCCAGTTGGAAGAAGTGAATGTGGGGGTGGCCGGCGGCAATTATGGCTGGCCACTGCGCGAAGGCACCTTTGCGCGCGGCGACAGCACTGATCCCAATGTCTATGATACACCCCTGAATGATGGCCGCTTCGTCGATCCCGTGGCGCAATATGATCACGAGGAAATTTTTCGCAGCGGCGAATATAATCTCTCCGCGATCGGCGGCGCCTTCACCTATGCCGGCAGTGCCGTGCCGGAACTGTTCGGCAAAACAGTCCTCACCGATCTGGTGTCCGGCCGCGTCTTCTACTTCGATCAACCACTGCTGCCCGGCGAGCCGACCGCCACCCTGTTCGAAATCGGTTTCCAACTGGATGGTGTGGACGCGACCTTCCGCGCCCTCGAAGGTACACGCTTCGGCGGCCGCCGCGTCGATCTGCGGCTCGGCACCGATGCCAACAACGAACTCTATCTGTTCAGCAAGACCAACGGCAATATCTACACCATGAATTCGCTGCTCGCCGTGCCGGAACCGGGCACCTGGCTGCTGATGATCGCCGGCTTCGGCCTGATCGGCACCCTCCGCCGCCGCACCCGCCACACAAGCGCAATCACCTCGCCCCGTTACTGAAAGGTCGCCTCGCGCCAAGCGCGGCGGGTGAGGGGGGAAGGCGCTGCCCAAGCAAGAAGTGCCTCCGGCGGGCAGGGACTCGTCCCTGCACCCATCAGTTTTCGGGCGGCCCTGTAATCTCGAACGTCACCCCGCACTTGATGCGGGGTCGCGCGCTGCTTTCTTCATCGCCTCGGTAATCGCCACCGTGTCCACGCTCACCCGCACCACCTTGGCGAGCAGGGCGATCATGCTCTCCTTGTAATCAGCAAAGCGATAGGTGTTGAACTTGGCCGCAATCGTCGGGTCGCGCGGCTTCTTTTCTTTGTGCTGGTCCAGCACCCAATCGATCGCGGAACGATTGCCCAGGCGATACTCCCACGCCTCGCGCGGGATGCCGCTGATCTGGGTATCGGCATCCACGATGACCGCACCGGCGCCGGGGTCGGAGCGCAGGATCGGCTTGGGCGCGGTGCCGGCGGTTGGGGCATATGAGGCCATTGAGGAAGTGCCGAAAGCTTAAGCGGAACGAGCGGATCTGATCTATTTTGGACCAAGAACCAACTTTGGCTAATGGGCAGACCATTGCGTCGGTGTCTGTCTCGCAGTAGAATCTGTGTATTAGGTGTTGCGACACAATAGAGAGCCAAAAATTTCTTAGGACATTCGGGCATGGGCATCGAAACGCAAGCAATTCTTCCCGGCCATCTGACTGTCGAGAAAATTTGTGGGCTTTTATCCGCTAATTGCAAATTGACCGTTGCCGGTGCCCGGCAAATGCATCGGCCCGACTACTATATTGTCGAGTTCTTTGACCGAAACGGCACCCCTCAGGCGGTAAACGTATTTCTCAATTCATTCGCTGCTTCGGACTATCAAGAGGTGTTTAAGGGCGACAGCACCTTAGTCACCATGGAGTTTAGCCCGTCAAACTTTGAAGTGGTAAATGCCCTTGCTAGCGTAACCGGGGGCTATATACAGCGAACGGCTGAAGAATCTTGGTTCCGAGCAGATGTTCAAGTGACTTAACAGCATTGGGCTTTGCTTGGCCCGAGGTTCGGAATGCACAAAGATTTAAGTTGAGTTTATGCTTCTTGCCAAAGCCCGAAGGATTTTTTCCTCGAAAACGCTCCTGTCTGGAGCCTTTGCGTAAAGCGCTGCTTGCGATAGATTTGCGTGACTGGTACCAACAGCACGGTCGACTACTAATCTATAAGGTCCATTGTCCACTATGCGATACAGTAGAAAAACAATATTTACGGAAGGATCGCTGATCGCGGTAGTAGTTAAAAAAGGAAATTTATTATATATATAATTGTAGACTTCGTCCTGCATAAGGGCTACCATCTTTGTATCCCAATGGTGATGGTAAAAGCCTTTTCTGATTAATTGCGTGATATAACGTTTGTAAACATTATCCCAATTTAGATTAAATGTTGGTGCTCTTGACAGCGTCTCGCCAAGTACAAGTGCATCATAGGCCGGTCGATATGAACCAGTTACATCGACTGCTTGAGCCTCTACACTAACGAAATTCGTAACGTGGGCTCCATCTAAATCTGCCACGACAAAGTCAACATTTCCGAAATCGCCAAGTTGAACTTCAGGCGCGATGACCTTGTGAATTGGAGGCATTGCCGTCCAGCAATTGTCAACTACGTCTTCAATAACGTCGCGCTCTAATAGTCTCTTCGGGCAAATGATAACGTGCTTTGCGCCACGAAAAACAGAGCAAACTGGAAGGGGTGCTTTCGACGCGGCTTTGACGCAGCGGGTTTTCGTGAAGGGGCATATGTAGCCCTCCGCCGCAGGGTCAAACCCCATTTGCGCGGGTCTACCCAGAACTTCGGCAATCAGAGTTGTAGGATCAACAGGCACGATCAAGCCACCATCTGGAGGTAGCCACGGGCTTCAGTCTGAATCTGCTTTGCGATGGCATAAGCTAACAGCGGCGGAACCGCATTTCCCACCTGTACGAACTGCTCGGTCATGCTACCGAAAAACTCAAAGTGATCCGGGAAAGACTGCAACCTTGCGGCCTCACGAACTGTAAAGGCGCGATCCTGGACTGGATGGATATATGCACCCCAATGAATATCGCACTTGGTTAAAATCGTGCAGGCTAATCCATCGGGTCTTGTCCGGCCATACCGTTTGGTGTGGTCGCTTCGTTTCGCTTTTTTCATTCCTGCCGGCAAAAGTGCAAGTGGAATGTCGCGCCAGGAACCGCCCTGCGGAATATATTTTAGACGCTCCTTGTTAATGCTGGATAACTTGGGCCCTCGATGATTCTTAACGCTTTGACTTTGGAAACGCATCTGTTCTTGATAAGCTGAGAACGGTTTTGACGCGTATTCAACGGCTCCTACCCCCCCCTCCTTCTCCCACACAGGTGGAAGATCGCCGATTGCATTCCAGATAGTGGTGAATGGCTTCTTAGCTTCGCCATGCGTCGCTGCGGGAAAGACATTAGGTAGGCCAAGACGGTTAGCAAGAAAGATGACACGCCGTCGTTCCTGCGGCACGCCGTAATCCTCTGCGCGCAACACGGAAAAATCAACAGCGTACCCCAAAGCTCTAATTTCACCAACGATATGACGGATCAGAGCGCCGCTCGAGATCGATAACAAACCGGTTACGTTTTCCATTACGATGTACTTAGGCTGCAACTCGCTTACAAGCCGCAGATACTCGCGAAAAAGTCCCGCCCGGGGGTCGTGTTCGCCGCGCCCATGGTTATAAACACTGTAACCTTGACAGGGCGGCCCTCCGACTAAAACGTCAAGCTGCCCGCGTTCTAACCCAGTGAGAATAGCTATTTGACCGAAGTTTAATTCTTGAACTGGGGCGGCCAAAAACTTGGCGCCATCGTGAGATCGAACAAAAGTTTCTCCGTACTTGGCTTCAATATCTGAACCGAGCAGTATCTCGTAGCCGGCTTGCCGGAAGCCTTCGCTTAAACCGCCGGCACCACAAAACAGGTCAATGACCGTCCACCTGCGTAACACACCTGTTCCCCTTTTTGGTGCGGCAAGCCTACGGACGTCGAACGAATTTGCCAACAGGAATTCCGGAATTGCAGGGGCACTAGACATTTACGATGAAGCGAAAGTTGGGGCAGGGACCGCCCGTAAACTGATGGGTGCAGGGTCTGCGACCCTGCCCGCCGGAGGCCCTTTTGCCTGTCGTCTGTCCTACGGCCCCTGATCCGGGTTATGCTGGCGATGATGAACAAGACCGCCATCTCAAGCCGCCATGACGCGCCGCCGCCAGGAGTGCCGAACAAATGGCACAGGCCGTGCCATCATATCTGCAAAAGGGTAACTTTGATCACCTTGTAAATTACAAATGCCGATGCGGCTCTTTCCAACACGCAATAAAATCAGGGAGTTGGGCGCGGCCGGCGGCGAAGCCGCCGAGTCCGCAGGCGCTTTGTAGGGAAGGAAGAAAAATGCGCGGCGGAGCCGCGTCGTCGAACGGGTTCAGGCGGCGGAGGGCCGCCCGCCCCGCCGGCCGGGCATTGCGCGGAGTCCGTGGCCGGCACGGCCACGGCCCGCTTAGCCAAACTCCATGATCACCGCGTCCACCGCCAGACTGTCCCCCGGCTTGGCCAGCAATTTCGCCACCACCCCGGATTTTTCGGCGCGCAGGATATTTTCCATCTTCATGGCTTCCACGGTTGCCAGTTGCTGCCCGGCCTCCACCTTGTCGCCTTCGGCCACGGCGATGGACACCACCAGGCCCGGCATCGGGCAGAGCAGATATTTGCTGAGGTCGGGCGGCACCTTGGCAATCATGAAGCGGGCCAGTTGAGCAGCCCGCGGGGTGAGGGTGCGGCATTTGTGGGCGCCGCCGCGGCTGGTGAGGATCAGGGTGCTGCCCTTGCGCTGCACGCCGATGGCAATGCCAACGCCATCGATATTGCCGGTGAAGATGGCATCGCCCACGCGCCAGCCGGATTGCACGATCAGGTCGCGGCCTTCGATCAGCACTTCGTGGCTGCCGGCCTCGCCCGTCACTTCAACCGGGATTTGTTCGCCGTCCAGTTCGACCACCCAGTTGATGCCATATTCGGCACCGTCGCCGGACAATTGCCCGTCGATCAACTGTTCGCGGGCGACCGTTTCGGTGTGGATGATGGCGGCCGCCGCCACCAGCGCATCCCGGGTCTCGGCCGACACCGGGGCACCGTGGAACCCGTCCGGATATTCCTCCGCGATGAAGCCGGTGGTGACATTCTCGCCCGCCTGGAAGCGCGGGTGCTGCATGATCGCGGCCAGGAAATCGATGTTGTGATTGATGCCCTTGATCAGATAGCGGTCCAGCGCATCGGCCTGGGCAGCAATGGCGCCAGCCCGCGTTGGCGCCCAGGTGATCAGCTTGGCGATCATCGGATCATAGAACATGCTGATTTCGGCGCCTTCGATCACGCCGGTATCGATGCGCACCAGACGGCCTGCATCGTCCGGGCCGGCTTCGGGGGGTTGGCAGCGGGACAGCCGGCCGATGGAGGGCAGGAAGCCGCGATACGGGTCCTCGGCATAGACGCGGGTTTCGATGGCGTGGCCGTTCAACTGCACATCGGCCTGGGTGAAGGGCAGGGGCTCGCCGTAGGCAACCCGGATCATCAGCTCGACCAGATCGAGGCCGGTGATGCATTCGGTGACCGGGTGCTCCACCTGCAGGCGGGTGTTCATTTCCAGGAAGTAGAAGCTGCGGTCGGCCCCGGCGATGAACTCCACGGTGCCGGCGCTGAAATAGCCGACGTTTTGGGCCAGCGCGACGGCCTGCTCGCCCATCGCCCGGCGCATGTCGGGGGTGACGAAGGGGGAGGGGGCTTCCTCGACCACCTTCTGGTGGCGGCGCTGGATCGAACAGTCGCGCTCGTTCAGATAGATGATGTTGCCCTGTTGATCGCCGATGAGCTGGATTTCGATGTGGCGCGGCTGTTCGACGAATTTCTCGATGAACACCCGGTCGTCACCGAAACTGGCCAGTGCCTCGCGACGGACCGAGTCGAAGCCTTCGCGGACATCGGCTTCGCTCCACGCCAGCCGCATGCCCTTGCCGCCGCCGCCGGCCGATGCCTTCATCATCACCGGGTAACCGATGCCGCCGGCAATCTCCACGGCATGATCGGTGCCGGTAATCTCCCCGACGAACCCGGGCACGACGCTGACCCCGGCCGCCTTGGCGCGGCGCTTCGATTCGATCTTGTCCCCCATCGCCGCAATCGCCGGGGCGGGCGGGCCGATGAAGGCGATGCCAGCGGCCGTCAGCGCCTCCACGAAGCTGGCGCGTTCGGACAGGAAGCCATAGCCGGGGTGGACAGCCTCGGCACCGGTGGCCTGGCACGCCGCAATGATCTTGTCGGCGATCAGATAGGATTCGGCTGCCGGCGACGGGCCGATGTGCACGGCTTCATCGGCCAGGGACACATGCAGGGACTGGGCATCGGCATCGGAATAAACCGCGACGGTGGCAATGCCCATGGCGCGGGCGCTGCGGATGACCCGGCAGGCAATTTCTCCGCGATTGGCGATCAATATCTTCTTGAACAAGGCACGGCCTCCCTGGCGCTTTGCGGCAAATTCATAGCGGGCATGGCGCGCGGTGCAACTACCGGTTTCTGGCGGTGGCTGCGCAGCGCAATCGATTTTGGCGATGACCGCAACCAAGACGCTGCGTTTTCCTACCCGCATCGACACAGGCATAAGCACGTCACGGAAGGGCGGCGGTGAACACACTCCCCCGAAGCAGCATCCCCCCGCTGCTGTTCATGCCGCCCCGCCGGGGCCATCTCCTCCCCCGAATGGCCCTGGCCACGGCCGGCGCTGCCTTCCCCCGGGGCGGCGCCGGCCACCGGCTTGATCCCGCCCGGCGCGCATTGAGCCGAAAAAAATGGCCGGCGCGGGTTGCCCCGGCCGGCCATTTTAACTGTTTGGCAGAATTGTTCAGCGCGTGGCGATTGCCGTGGCAAGGCGTGCGCGCGCTGCCTTGATCTGCGGCGCTGCCGCTTGCGTGGCTTCGGCCCGGCAGGCGTCAAGGTCGGCCAGTTCCTCGCGGGTGCCGAACACCGGCGTGCCGCACAGCCGGCCCAGCGCATTGCTCAGGCGGCGGTCGAATTGTTGCTGGCCTTCAGCGCTGGCCAGATCGAGGTCAGCTGTCTGGAATGTCACTGAAAATGTCTCGTAGCCACGCTCAGCGGCCACGGCCGGCGCGGCAACCATTGCCGCCATCGCTGCTGCCATCAAAATACGCATGATGTCTCTCCCTCTTCACGAAGGAGAGAATGCGCCAACCGTCATATGGTTGCAATAAGAATGTCATCAAACTGTCATCTATACGTCATTCAACCGCAACATTTCGGCTCAGCCGGGCCGGGCAATCATCAGCCACAGGGCTGCAATCAACGGCACGGTGGAAACCAGGCCCCAGAAAATCCAGCGCTTCGACAAGGCCTTGTAGGCATCGGGCACAGCGTCGCCGGCCGCGAACTGCCGCGCCAGCCGCGACGACTTGATCTGGATCGGCACAATCAACCCCATCCAGATCAGCCCGGCCGCAATGAAACAAAGCTGCGCCCACAGCATCCAGCCTTCCAGCAGCGGGAAATGCCCCTGGATGGCGAGGCCATAGCCACCAACCATGATCAGCACCACGCCCCACACCGTCATCGACCAATCGGTATAGGTGATTAATTTCTGCGCAAAGCCAAGCACTTGCGGTCGGCCATCACGATCGGCGAAGAATTTCCAGATGGCGGTGACGGTGATGTTGCCAAGCAGCATCACCACGCCGGTGATGTGCAGGAATTTCCAGACGAGATAGGTTTCAGGCACGCATCACAGCGGAATATTGTCGTGCTTCTTCCACGGGTTGCTGAGCTGCTTGGTGCGCAGCTTGCGCAGGCCCAGCGCGATCCGCTTGCGGGTGGCGTGCGGCATGATCACCTCGTCGATGAAGCCCATCGATGCCGCCACGAACGGGTTGGCAAAACGTGCCTCATACTCCGCGGTGCGCTGGGCGATCTTGTCCTTGTCCCCGATGTCCTGGCGGAAAATGATTTCCACCGCGCCCTTGGCGCCCATCACCGCGATTTCCGCAGTGGGCCAAGCATAGTTCAAATCGCCGCGCAGATGTTTGGAAGCCATCACATCGTAGGCACCGCCATAGGCCTTGCGGGTGATCACCGTGATCTTCGGCACCGTGGCTTCGGCATAGGCGAACAGCAATTTGGCGCCATGCTTGATGATGCCGCCAAATTCCTGCGCAGTGCCGGGCAGGAAACCGGGCACATCGACAAACGTCACGATCGGAATGTTGAACGCATCGCAAAACCGCACGAAGCGCCCGGCCTTTTTCGACGAACTGATATCCAGGCAACCGGCCAGCACCATCGGCTGATTGGCGACAATGCCCACCGTGTGGCCTTCGATGCGGGCAAAGCCGACGATGATGTTGCCAGCATGGCCGGGCTGCAATTCAAAGAATTCGCCATCATCGGCAACCTTCTGGATCAGCTCGTGCATGTCATAGGGCTTGGCAGCGCTCGCTGGGATCAGCGTGTCGAGGCTGGGCTCGCTGCGCAGCGGATCGTCGCTGGTCGGGCGAAACGGCGCGGCTTCTCGGTTGTTGAGCGGCAGAAAATCGAAAAACGCCCGGGTGCGCAGCAGCGCGTCGATATCATCTTCCAGCGCCAGATCGGCCACGCCGGATTTCGTGCTGTGGGTGATGGCGCCGCCCAGTTCTTCCTGAGTCACCACTTCGTTGGTCACCGTCTTCACCACATCGGGGCCGGTCACGAACATATAGCTCGAATCCTTCACCATGAAGATGAAGTCGGTCATCGCCGGCGAATAGACGGCGCCGCCGGCACACGGCCCCATGATCAGCGAAATCTGCGGCACCACGCCGGACGCCAGCACGTTGCGCTGAAACACCTCGGCATAGCCGCCCAGCGACGCGACGCCTTCCTGGATGCGGGCGCCACCGCTGTCGTTCAGGCCGATCACCGGCGCACCGACCTTCATGGCCGTGTCCATGATCTTGCAGATTTTCTGCGCATGGCGTTCCGACAGCGATCCGCCGAACACGGTGAAATCCTGGCTGAACACATAGACCAGCCGGCCATTGATCGTGCCGCTGCCGGTGACCACGCCGTCGCCGGGGATGATCGTCTCGGCCATGCCGAATTCGGTGCAATTATGCTCGACATACATGTCGAGTTCCTCGAACGAGCCGGGATCGAGCAGGATATCCAGCCGCTCGCGCGCCGTCAGCCGGCCCTTGGCGTGCTGCGCGGCAATGCGCTTCTCGCCGCCACCCAATTTGGCGGCCTCCCGGCGGCGTTCCAGTTCTTCCAATGTCTTCAGCATGGTCGTCCCCGTCAGTCTCTGCCTGTGCTTACCAGCGAGGGCAGATTGGTAAAGTCCTGATCGGCCTTCCCGATCCTCGATCTTGCAGCATCACCGCGCATTTGTTGCTGTACTGCGCCGCGGCGGCCCGCGCGCCGTTGCAGCTTAAGCCAGCAAGGCAAGCATCGCTACCGCTGCACCGAGGTCGGCCTGTCGTTCGGCATGGCCGGCCTCGGCCAGCGGGTCCTTGCCCCATTGGTCGGCCTGCCACAATTCATCGAGATGCCCGATTGACCAGGCCGTGGCGGCATCCATCGCGCCATCCGCCACCGCCAGCCCGATCAGCGCCGATCCCGAAATCGTCACCACCGGGTTCAGTGCCGCCAGCCGGAACGCATCAAAGGCGCGATAGGCAGAGGTGATGCGCGCCAGCGTCGCCGACGGTTGCGGCGCGTGGATGATGCCGGTCACCACGGTGAATTCGATGTCATAACGGCGGCGTGCCCACGCCAGCCACGGGTCCCAGTACGCCGCCTGGTGGTCGACCAGCGGCGCCGGATAATCGGCGCGATAGGCGAGCAGCTCGTTTTCGGCAAACACCGCCAGGCTGGATGCAAAGCCCGCCACATCGGGCATCACCCGGTCGATCGCGGCATTGGCCAGCCCGGTCAGCGGCAGGCTGCGCGGATTGACCCGTTCGCCTTGCGCATTCCATTCGCCGGCAATGCCCTCGGCCAGTGCCAGCGTCGGCACTGCCAAATTTGCCCGCGCCGGGGTGCGCAGCGGCCGGTCGTCCAGCGCCACCCCCCAGCCGCCATCCGCCGTGGTCACGCGCGCCGCCGTCCAGAATCGTTTCACTTGCGCGTCAGCCCCAGATGCCTGGGCCGCACGAACAGGCTCAGCCCGCCGATCAGCACGACGATCAGGCCCGGCACCTGCCCCATCGTCTGGCTCAGCCACAGCCCGGTTGCCATCACCGCCAGCCCGGCAAAGCGCACGCCGACATAGATCAGATAGCGTTTGCGGGCTTCGGCAACAGTCAGGCGTGGTTCGGTCATGCAATCTCCTTACCCGCGCCGGCCCCGCCACAGCAACACGAACGCCAGGCCAAATTGCAGCACCGCCGCCACCCAGAACAAAGCGCTGGGAATGCCGCCAGCCGCTCCGGCACTGCGCCGCGCCAGCACGACGAACGCCGCGCCGAACAGCAACGACAGGATTGCCAGCACCCGGCCCAGCCAACGCAATCGCCCGATCAGGCGACCTGATCGATCAGCCATTCAGCAAGGCCAGCAGTTCGCCGGCATCCATTGCCACGCCTTTGGCGCCAGCCTCGCGCAGCTCATCGGCTTCGTGATAGCCCCAGTCCACCCCGATACTGCGCACGCCAGCGGCGCGGCCCATCGCGATGTCGAAAATCGTGTCACCGATCATCACGGCCTGGCTGGCGTCGGCGCCAGCCTCGGCCAGTGCCGCGCGCAGCATCGATGGGTGGGGTTTCGACGGGTGACGATCGGCGGTCTGCAAAGACACGAACAGATGGTGGATGCCATGATGTTCCAGCGCCAGTTTCAGGCCGCGATCCGATTTGCCGGTGGCCACCGCCAGCGACCAGCCTTGCGCCGCCAAAGCATCGAGCAATCGCCTCACGCCAGGGTAAAGCGGCTCCGGGTCCAACCCTGAATCCGCCCGCAGCCGTTGAAACGCCGTCTTGTAATCATCGGCAAGGCGCATGTGCAGATCATGCGTCTCGTCGGGCAGCAGCGCCTGCATTGCCTCCACAAGACTGAGACCGACGACGCGCCGCGTGGCATGATCGTCGGGCGGTGCCAGGCCATGGCGGGCAAAGCTGCTGGCCATGGCGCGGATGATGTTGATCTGGCTGTCGATCAAGGTGCCGTCGCAATCGAAGACTGCCAATCTTGGGGCCAATTTCATGCTCTTGCCTTTCGGATGGCGGCAGCGCCGCCATGCTCGCCCAGTCGTTCCAGCGCCGCGATCACGCCGGCCACATCGCCAGCGCTGCGGTTCTGGCTGGCCTTCGATGTGGTGCGGATGGCGACAGGGATCAGCTCGAAACCGATGATCGCCTGCATCATCGCTTCGGCCCTGGGCCGGGCCATCTTGGCCATTGTCCAATCCTCGCCCACGCGTGGTTCGAAGGTGGCCGATGATTGGTTCAGCAGCGCTTCCAACGCGGCCAGGTCCAGCGCGCGCACCGGGCCTTCCACCTCCACCGCCGTGTAATTCCAGGTCGGCACATTGGCGGCCGGATCTTCATACCAGTTGGGTGAGACATAATGGCCCGGCCCGCCGATGCTGGCGATGGCGGTCAGGCCATCGAGATGCCGGGCCAGCGCATTGCCCTTGGCGAGGTGAAACATCAGGCTGCCGGCGTCCGTCACCAGCACCGGGGCATGCGCCACCCGCGGACCCTCCGGCGTCTGGCCAAAGATATGCGCGAAAGCCACCGCCGCCACAAAGCCCATGGCGTCGCCATCGTTCCGAAAGGCCGGATTTGGATGCATTGCTTTCCCTGCCGCAATATCCAGCCTGTCGGCAAGGAGAGTCGACGCTTCCTGCGCTGCCCGCTACCCCAGCACCATGGAAACACCGCCGCTCAACCCGATCCCGACTGGCGCGCCCAGCACCGAAGCGCGTGCGCCCGACGAGATCAAGGGCCTGACCTACCCGTGCGGCCGCTGGGTGCCGGGGCCGGGCGAAGCCCATGAAGTCGCACCCGGTGTGCATTGGGTGCGGATGGGCCTGCCGTTCGGGCTGGATCATATCAATCTGTGGGTGCTGGATGCCGGGGAGGGGTGGGCCATCGTCGACACGGGCGTTGGCCTGCCAGCCAGCAAGGCCAATTGGGAGGCGCTGCTGGCCGGGCCGTTCGCCGGGAAGCCCGTCACGCGCGTCATCGTCACCCATTACCACCCCGATCATCTCGGCATGGCCGGCTGGCTGTGCCGCAAATATGATGTGCCGCTGGAAATCACCCGCACCGAATATCTGCTGGCGCGCACGCTCACCCTCGATGTCCGCGATGCGCCGCCCGATGAAGCCGTGGCCTTTTCGGTCCGCGCCGGTTGGAGTGAGGAACAGGTCGCCGCCATGAAAGCCAAGGCCTGGGGCAATTTCGGCAAGATCATTTCCAAGATGCCCGCCGGCTTCAAACGGCTGCGCGATGGCGACATCCTGACCATCGGCGCGCGCCAGTGGCAGGTGGTGGTCGGCCGCGGCCATGCGCCCGAACATGCCTGTCTCGTTACTGAAGGCCTGATGATCAGCGGCGATCAGGTGTTGCCGCGCATCACCAGCAATGTGTCGGTCTATCCCACCGAGCCTTATGCCGATCCGCTGGGTGACTGGCTGGAAAGCATCGATCGCCTGCGCGCCATCCCCGCCGATGTGCTGGTGCTGCCCGCCCACAACGAGCCCTTTTATGGCCTCCACACCCGTCTCGATCAGCTTGCTGCCGATCATGCCGGCAAACTCGAAAAGCTGACGGCCTTTTGCGAAGTCCCGCGCACCGCGGTGGATTGCTTTGCCGCGCTGTTCCGCCGCCCGATCGGCGAGGCGGACTATGGTCTCGCCACTGGCGAGACGGTGGCGCATCTGCACTGGCTGGAAGAACGTGGTCGGGTGCGGCGGGTGAGTGACGCCAGCGGCGTGGACCGCTTCGTGGCGAACTGACGAAGGCCGGGCGGGTTATCGCGCCGGCGCGGTGGCCATCATCGGCACGATGGCAGACAGCAATTGCGATGAGGTGAACGGCTTTTTCATCAGCACGCTGTTCGCCACGCCCAGCGCGCGATGGTCCTGCTCACTGCCGCCCGACAGATAGACCACCGGCACATCCGGAATCAGCGATCGTGCCTGCTGGGCAAGGTCCCAGCCATCAACACTGCCACCCAGCCTGATATCGGTAATGACTGCCGAAATTTCCTGATGCCGGGTGGCCAGCACGGATTTCGCCAACGCGCTGGTGTGGACAGTGATCACGGCAAAGCCGGCAGCTTCGAGCATGTCATGCAGCATCAGCGCGACAAAAGCCTCGTCTTCCACCAACAAGATCAGCTGCGATCGACTCACCCGATGCTCCACACGCGGCAACCGTAAAAACGCACGGTCTTGGCACTAACCATCGTGATGCCGTTGGGTTGCAAAACCTGTGATGAACGGGAACGCAGCAGAGCTTCTAGGTCGCCACCGCCATCTCGTAGAGAAAATCGACGAACCCCGCTGTGCAGCCGGCCAGACCCTGCACAGCCGGATTGATGCTTTCGATCAGGAAATATTCGTCCGGCGCGTGAGCGCCAGCGCCATGGCCCAGGCCGAACTGGCCGGCGGGCAGGGACACTGGCGGCTGGGTGAAGACGCTGCCCGGCCACGACCCGGCGTTGCGCGGATAAAGCGTCGCCGCCGCGCCGAAGCGGGCATAGACTGCCTGCTGCGCGCGCACCACGCGGGCGTTCTCGGCGGTTTCGGTGGGATCATAGCCGCCGGACACTACCACCTCGATATCGCCGAACCCACGCTTGGCAAGGTGGGCGCGCAGCTTGGCTTCCGCCTCTTTGAAGGTCTGGTTGGGGACCAGCCGGCACTCCAGCTTGGCTTCGGCGCGGCCCGGCAGGATGGTCTTGCCGCCCGGCCCGGTATAGCCGGCGACCAGGCCCTGGATATTGACCGTCGGCTGCCCGGCCAGTCGTTCCAGCGATTGCTGCCAGGGTTCGTTGTTGATCCACATCTTCACGCCCATCGCGGCCTTGGCGGCCTCTTCGCTCTGCGCAGCGGCGGTCTGGGCGATCAGTTCCCTTTCCCGCGCGGTCAGCGGGCGGACATTGTCGAACCAGCCGTCGATGGCCGGGGTGAAGCCGTCTTCCTTCACCAGCGTGTTCAGCGCCTGCACCAGATGCCAAACTGGCGAATCGACATGGGCGTGCTGGCTGGAATGGATATCGCCCTTCGGCCCCTTGCCCCAACGTTCGCCGCTGGCGATGAGCTGAAACTCCATCGGGCCTTTCGACCCCAGATTGATCGACGTGCTGCCGTTGCGGCTCTGCCAGGCGGTGGGGATGATGATGCCGTCGCATTTCTTCAGCGCGGCGAGCACTTCGGGGGCCTGCACGATTTCATGGAAATTGGGCGAGGCAATCTCTTCCTCGCCCTCGGCGACCAGCACCAGATTCACCGGCAATTTCTGCCCCGCCGCGCGAAAAGCGTGGAGCGCGGCCAGAAACGCGGCTTCCGGGCCTTTCTGGTTGATGGCGCCGCGCCCGACGATCACCTGGCCCCAACCCGGCCGGTTGCTGATCCGCGCTTCGAACGGCGGGCTGGTCCACTCGGCCGGGTTCACCTGCTTCACGTCATACATGAAATAAAGGCCCACCGTGCGCTTGGCGCCGGCGTCCAGCGTCGCGAAAATGCCTGGCTGGCCCTTGGTCGGCATGCGCTTGACCATCTGGAAGCCGGCATCCTTGATCAGGTCCATGGTGAAGGCGCAGGCCTCCTCCATCTTCCAGTTTTCGGCCGCGATACCGGGATTGCGGATCCATTCCTGAATGCGCGCAATATTTTCCGGCAACTGGCGGTCAATGGCGGCGCGAATGCTTTTCTGCGCGGCGGCAGCCGGTGCGGTGGCGGCACGGGCAACCGCGGGCAAGGCGACGGCCGCAGCGGTTCCAGCCAGCAATGCACGGCGATCAATCGAGCTCATACGGAATATTTCCCAATTCGGTTGCGGCCACAGCCGCGCATTCTGGCCGGCGCACCCTGCCGATGACCTGACCATGGCAGGCCTGCCACCGACAGCCAAGCCCGACATTTCAGCAGCATCCCCTTGTTGCAGCGCAACAATCTGTCCGGTCGCATGGGCGTCATAATATTCATAGGCCAAGCTGTGGCGACAGATTGACACATGCGTCAGATTGGCTAAGGATTAATACGCTGCGATGTCACGCCGCGCCTTGCCCTTCCAGGGCGACCGGCGGCGAGGGGCTGCAGTCAGGAACTGGGTCGCACGCGTTCGACGAATTCAGGCCCATTCCGGCAAGCAGGCGGGGATGCCGAAGTCCTTCCGGAGTCGGCGATTTTTTCCGAGTGGGAGAGGAGTTACCATGGCTGACGATACCAAGGTCTACCCGACCGGGCTGACCGAAAAAGAAGCGATCGAAATCAACGAAGGCCTCAAGTGGGGCTCGCGGATTTTCGGCGCAATTGCCGTTCTGGCGCACATCCTGGCGTTCGCTTTGACGCCGTGGCTGCAGTAAGGGGAGTCTGACACATGAATGAAGGTCGTATCTGGCTTTATGTCAGCCCCAGCGTTGGCATTCCGCTGTTCTTCATCGCGATCTTTACGGTTGCACTCCTGGTGCACGCGTCGATCCTGATGAACACCACCTGGTTCGGTGCCTATTGGCAGGGTTCCGCCGCTGCGGCGCCTGCCGCTTCGGCTGCCCCGATGGAAGCTGCTCCGGCGGCTGACGCGATGGCGCCGATGGAAGAAGCTCCGGCACAATAATCCAATCGCCCGGTTCGCCGGGCCTCAAACCAATCGGCCGGCGTTCCCTCGTGGAGCGCCGGCCTTTTATTGTGCCGAACGCTCAATCCTCGCTGCGGTCCATCAGCGGCCACATCGCCACCAACGTGGCCACCATCAGCGCCAGCTCCAACATGAAGATCAGCACATAGCCGCTGGCTGCCAGCGGCAGGTCCATCCCGATATCGAAACCCTGGCCCAGATCGCGGATGATGCCGCCGATGGTGGCGCCGACGCCCTGTGATGTCGCCTGCACTGCGCCCCAGGCGCCCATGGCGATGCCGATCTGGCCCGTCGGCGCCAGCAGCATCGTCGCGGTCAGCGTGCCGTGCCCGAACAACCCGGTGCCGATGCCCGCCAGCAGCACCCCCAATGTGAAGATCGACGGCGTGTCCGACCCGGCGGCAAAGATGATCAGCGCATAGGCCGGCAAGCCGATCAGCGCGCCAAGGCTGGCCATGCGGAACGGATCGGCGCCCAGGCTGAGGATGTACGACGCATAGGCAAAGCCGAGCAGGCTGCCGAACGCCATGATCGCGCTGAGCATCGTCGTGGTGCCGACACCCAGGTTGAGCACTTCGCCGCCATAAGGCTCCAGCACGATATCCGACATCGAAAACGCCAATGTGCCCAGCCCGACCGCGATCAGGCGCAGCAGGGTCTTCTCCTTGGTAACGAAGATCGCCCAGCTTTCCTTGAACGTCGGCGCCGGGGCTTCGGGTTCGGTGCGGCGGTAATGCGGAATGCGGGCTTCCTGTTTCCACAGCGCCGTGAAGTTCAGCGCGATGGTCACCACGGCGCAGCCCTGCACCACCTGGATCAGCTTGCCCTGGCTGAAATCATCAAGCGCCCAGCCGAAGAAAAACGCCGCCACGATCGAGCCAAGCAGCAGCATCACATACATCAACCCGACCACATTGGGCTGTTGTTCGGGCTTGGTCAAATCAGTGGCCAGCGCCAGGCCGACGGTCTGCGTGGTGTGAATACCGGCGCCGACCAGCAGGAACGCCAGCGCCGCCGCCGGCTGACCCAACCAGACCCGTTCATCATAGGCTTCCTGCGCGCCGGCCAGCACCAGCAGCGCGAACGGCATGATCGCCAGCCCACCGAACTGCACCATGGTACCCAAATAGATATAGGGCACCCGCCGCCAGCCCAGCGCCGATTTATGGGTATCGGATTTATGGCCGATCAGTGCGCGAAACGGTGCTGCCAGCAGCGGCAACGCCAGCATCACGCCCACCAGCGTGGCCGGCACGCCAAGCTCCACGATCATCACGCGATTGAGCGTGCCGACCAGCAGCACCAGGCTGATGCCGACACTGACCTGGATCAGCGACAATCGCAGCAAGCGCGACAGCGGCAGCTCCGGGCTGGCGACATCGGCGAACGGCAGAAAGCGCGTGCCCCACGTCATCCAGACTCGAATCAACTGGGCGTTGACACCCTTTGGGGCGGGAACGGGCTCGGCAGGCATATTGTGTCTCAAAGCCGATTGCTCGGCGCTTGGCAATGGGTTGTCGGGCGTTGCGGGGGGTGTTTACCGCAGGTGTCGGCAGCCTCAGCTCCAATCGAGCACGACCTTGCCGCTCTGGCCGCTGGCCATGGTTTCGAATCCGGTGGCGAATTGATCGTGGCGCAGGCGGTGGGTGATGAGCGGTTCCAGATCGAGCCCGGATTCGATCACGCCCAGCATCTTGCGCCAGGTTTCGAACATCTCACGGCCATAGACGCCCTGGATGGTGATCGCTTTCAGGATGACCGTTGACCAGTTGACATGCACCGGGCCGGACGGAATGCCGAGCATCGACAATTTGCCGCCCATCTTCAGCACATCGACTGCCATGTCGAACGCGGCGGGCGCGCCGGAAATCTCCAGCGCCACGCCAAAGCCATCGGCAATGCCTTCGGCCGCCATCACGTCGCGAATATCCTCGTGGGCAACATTCACCGGCCGGCAATCGGTGAACCGCCCGGCCAGCGCCAGGCGATACGGATTGATATCGGTGATGATCACCCGGCGGGCACCGGCCTTGCGCGCCACCGCGGCCGCCATGATGCCAATCGGGCCGGCGCCAGCGACCAGCACATCCTCGCCCAGCAGATCGAACTGCTGCGCGGTGTGCACGGCATTGCCGAACGGATCGAGCAGCGCTCCGACATCATCAGAGACTGCATCGGGCAGCGACACCACATTGAACGCCGGGATTGCCAGATATTCGGCAAAGGCGCCCGGGCGATTGACCCCGACCCCTTGCGTGTCCGGATCGAGATGAAAACGCCCGGCCCGCGCGGCAGCGCTGTGCGGGTTGATGATATGGCCTTCGCCCGACACGCGCTGGCCCAGTTTTAGCCCGCGCGTCACGGCATTGCCGATCTCGATGATCTCGCCGGAAAATTCATGGCCAATGATCATCGGCACCGGGATGATCTTCGCCGCCCAATCATCCCAGTTGTAGATGTGCATGTCGGTGCCGCAGATCGCGGTGCGCTTGACGCGGATCAGCACATCGTCTGGCCCGCATTCCGGCACCGGCGCCTGTATCGCCCAGATGCCGGGGGCGGCGTGGGTTTTCGCTAGCGCGTGCATCATGTTGTTGGCTGCGATCATGCGACAACTCCCAGGCGGCGGCCAACCGCAGTGAAGGCAGCAATGGCGCTATCGATGTCGGCGCTGGTGTGCGCGGCGGAAATCTGGGTGCGGATGCGCGCCTTGCCATGCGGCACCACCGGATAGGAAAAGCCGATCACGTAAATGCCTTCGTCCAGCAGTTCGGCGGCCATCGCCTGCGCAGCGCGGGCATCACCCAGCATCACCGGAATGATCGGGTGATCGCCGGGCAGCAGGGTGAAGCCAGCGGCGGTCATGCCGGCCCGGAAGCGCGCGGCGTTGGCGACCAATTGTCCGCGCAACGCATCACCTTCAGCCGACCGCGCGATCGCCAGCGCCGCCAGGCTGGCACCGCATACCGATGGCGCCAGGGCGTTGGAAAACAGATAGGGCCGTGCCCGCTGGCGCAGCAGGGCAACGACGTCGCGGCGCGCCGCGATGAAGCCGCCCATGGCCCCGCCCAGCGCTTTGCCGAACGTGCCAGTAACGATATCCACCCGCGCCGGCGGATTGGCCACAAACGCCGATCCCCGCCCGCCCGTGCCCAGAAAGCCGGTGGCATGGCAATCATCGACCAGCACCAGCGCGTCATGCTTGTCGGCCAGCGCGGCAATGCCGGCCATGTCGGCGACCGAACCATCCATCGAAAAGGCACCATCGGTGGCGATCAGCACGGTCTGCGCGCCGTCAGCCCGCGCCTGCGTCAGGGCCGCATCGAGCGCGGCCATATCGCCATTGTCGAAACGGTAGCGCTTTGCCTTGCACAGCCGCACGCCGTCGATGATCGAGGCATGGTTCAGCGCATCGGAGATGATCGCGTCATTCTCGCCCAGCAGCGGCTCGAACACCCCGCCATTGGCATCGAACGCCGCGGCGAACAGGATGGCATCTTCCTGGCCGACATAATCCGCGATTTCGGCTTCAAGCTGCTTGTGAATGGCCTGGCTGCCACAGATGAAGCGCACCGAGGCAAGCCCTGCGCCCCATTCATCGGTGGCGCGATTGGCCGCCGTCGTCACGCGCGGATCATTGGCGAGGCCGAGATAATTGTTGGCGCAGAAATTCAGCACCGGCGCATCACGACCCGCCACCTGTACATGGGTGCCCTGCGGGCCGGTCAACACCCGCTCCGGCTTTTCCAGACCGGCAGCGCGGATTTCATTGAGGGTTGTGGATACGCGACTATAGAATTGCTGGCGCAATTCGGCCTCCCCATGCTGGTGACTGTGGTGCCCATTTTCGGGCGATTATCTCAGCAACCGCACTTAAACGGCCACTGGTGCGACTTGGTGTCAAGCGGCGCAAGGTCGCGGGGAGCCGCTCATGCACCACGAACTTCAGTCTGCATAACAACAATCGCCGCATTGGCCAGCGCGTCGGCACGCTCATTCTCGGCATGGCCGGCATGGCCTTTCACCCAGTGCCACGCGACCCGATGCGGCCGGGCCGCGGCCAGCAGGGCCTGCCACAGATCGTCATTTTTCACCGGCTTCTTGTCAGCGGTTTTCCAGCCATTCTTCTGCCAGCTGATCACCCATTTGGTGATGCCGTCGCGCACATAGACACTGTCGGTGGTCAGATCGACGTTGCACGGCCTGGTCAACGCGTTCAGCGCGCTGATCGCTGCCTGCAACTCCATGCGGTTGTTGGTGGTCAGCGCTTCGGCGCCGTTCAGCTCCTTTTCCTGCCCGCCAAAGCGCAGGATGGCGCCCCAGCCGCCGGGGCCGGGATTGCCCTTGCAGGCGCCGTCGGTGAAAATGGCGACTTTTGGCAGCGCCTCACTCACCCATCATCTCCGCATCTGCGGCCAGATACCAGGCCATGCGCCGCGCAAACGCCATCGGATCCTTGCGCGTCACCAGTGCATCGGCCGGCGTGTTGATCCAGTCATAGCCGCGGGTCAGCGTGAAGCGCAGCGCAGCGCCCGCCGCCAGCAGCGGTAGCGCCGCGCGCTCGACCGGGGTGAGGGCAATCACACTGGCATAGCCAGCCATCAGTGCCGCAGCGCGCTCTGGGAAGAACTGCCGGCCATCGCCCGAAAAACACCAGGCGCCGTGTGTGACCGCCACATCATAGGCGCGGGCATCGGTGCAGGCGAAATAGAAATCAATCAGGCCCGTCACCTTGCCGTCCAGCAGCAGCACATTGTCCGGAAACAGATCGGCATGGATGGTGGCCATCGGCAGTCCGGCCGGCCACTGCGCCGTGGCGGCGAGGCCCGCGTCCACCAGGCCGGGCAGCGCTGCATCAATCTCCCCCAGCCTTCCATCGCAGCGCGCGGCCAGCGGTGCCCAGGCATCGGGCCCCAGCGTGTTGGGGCGCACAGCGGTGAAATCTTCGGCGGCGCGGTGCATTTGCGCCAACGCTGCGCCCACGGCGTGGGCTTGCGCCGGCGTTGCTTCGTTCACGCTCACGCCGGGCAGAAATTCGATCATGCAGGCCGGGCGGCCATTCAGCCGTTGCAGGTGAACCCCGACGCGGTCGGCAATCGGCCCCGGCACTGGCAAGCCCTTGGCCGCCAGATGCCCCATCAGCGCCAGGAACCAGGGCAGATCGCCCTCGGCCACACGCTTTTCATACAGGGTCAGGAAAAAACGGCCGCGCGTCGTCTCGACGAGAAAATTGCTGTTCTCGACGCCCTCGGCGATGCCCTTGAAGCTGACCGCTTCGCCGACATCATAGGCTGCGAGAAAGCCCGCCAGATCATCGGCGCTGACCGGCGTGTAAACCGCCATGCTGAAATCTCAGGCCGTCAATGCACGCGGCAGCTTGAACACCACTTCTTCCACCGCAGTGGTGATATTCTCCGACGCAACAACATAACGATCGTTCAGCGCGGTCAGCACTTCCTGCACCAGCAATTCCGGCGCTGATGCACCGGCCGTGATGCCCACCGTGCTGATCCCGTCGAACCAGGCCCAATCGATGTCGGCGGCGCGCTGTATCAGCCAGCTTTGTGCGCCTTCGCGTTCGGCGACTTCGCGCAACCGCTGGCTGTTGCTGCTGTTCTGCGCGCCGATCACCAGCACCAGATCGCAGCGCGGTGCCATCGCCTTCACTGCCGCCTGACGATTCGATGTGGCATAACAAATGTCGTCACCGCGCGGGCCTTCGATGGCCGGGAAGCGTCGCTTCAGTTCGGCCACCATGTCGGCGGTGTCATCGACGCTGAGCGTTGTCTGGGTCAAAAACCCGAGACTGTCCGGGTCGGCCGGTTGGATACGTTGTGCGTCCTCCACCGTCTCGATCAGCGTCATCGCACCTTCGGGTACCTGGCCGAAGGTCCCGATCACCTCGGGGTGCCCGTGATGGCCGATGAACAGGATGTGGCGCCCGGCCGCGACCAGCCGTTCGGCCTGGCGATGCACCTTGGACACCAACGGGCAGGTGGCATCGACATAGGTCAGCCCGCGTTCTTCGGCCTTGGCCGGCACCGCCTTGGGCACGCCATGAGCGGAAAACACCACCGGCACGCCATCGGGAACTTCATCCAGTTCCTCGACAAAGATCGCGCCCTTGGCCTTCAGGCTGTCGACGACGAACTTGTTGTGGACGATCTCGTGGCGGACATAGACCGGTGCCCCCCAGCGCTCCAGCGCCAGTTCGACGATGTGGATGGCGCGATCAACGCCAGCGCAAAAGCCGCGCGGTGCGGCGACCAGCACATTCAGGGCCGGGCGGGTTGCGGTTGCGGTAACATCAAGGGCGGGTGCAGCGCTGCTCATGGCCCCGCATTACGCGAACTGCTTATGCCGCGCTACCCCCTGCGCAGTGGCTTGCCCCCGCGCCATTTGCCCCATAGGAGGGTGGCCATGGCCGCACCTTATTCGCCCGCGCTTCATCGTTTGGCTCGCCTGGGTCTGCTGGCAGGTGCGTTGTTTGCCCTGGCCGCTTGCGACCGCAATCCGCTGGTGGTCAATCGTTCGTCCTGCCCGGCGGTGGCGGTGGCAGCGTATGTCGGTGACGTGACGTTGTTCCGGCCTGGTCCGCCCGATCTGGCCAACATGGATGTGATTGCCACCATCACCAATGTGCGTGACATCTGCACCGAAACGCCGGACTTTTTCATGTCGCGCGTCACCTATGATGTCGTGGCGCGGCGCACCGACACGGCCGCAGCCCGCACGGTGACTCTGCCGCTGTTCGTGGCGGTGGTGCAGGCCGGCAACCTCGTGAACGCCAAGCAGATTTCCCAGGTGCAGGTGAATTTCGCTGCTGGTCAGGAACGCGCGTTGGCCACCGGCACGGCCACGGCCAATGTGTCCCGCCGGGCCGCCGCAGTATCGTCCGAGATTTTGGCGAAAATCAACCGCAACCGCAAACCCGGTGAGATCGACGCGGCCACCGATCCCATGGCCGATCCCGAAGTGCGCTCGGCCCTGCGCGCCGCCACCTTTGAAGTGCTGCTCGGCTTCCAGCTCGACGACAAGGCGCTGGCTTACAACGTCGCCAAATAGCCGCAGCTACATGACACTCTGGCAGGGTGGCAATCCGGCCATTGACACGGCCACCGCCATCGCCCAATCGCGGTGTGTCGCCGGGGGCAACCTTGGCGCCGCGCGCGGGAGAGTGTGGGGTTGGTCGCAAGGCCGATGCCCACCGCCGAAGGAGCAAGCCGCCCCCGGAATCTCTCAGGCAAAAGGACCGCGCCGGCGTATCAGCGACACTCTGGAAAGCGGGCAGGGCCTTTACGCCGTGCCCCACCGAAGGGGTAAGCCGCAGCTGTAACAGGCCACGGTCAAAGCTCTCAGGTCTGGCGACAGTGGGGGACAGGCGATCGGCAACCATGCCGGGCGCAACGCTGTTGCCGGGGACGATATGGCTGAAGCCGATCTGAAATCACTGCCGCTGGATGCGTTGCACCGCCGCCTGGGCGCGCGCATGGTCGGCTTTGCCGGCTATGCCATGCCGATCCAGTTTGAAGGCATCATCGCCGAGCATCTGTGGACGCGTGAGCACGCCGGCCTGTTCGATGTCTCGCACATGGGGCAGTTGCTGGTGGAAGGTGAGGGCGCGGCCGCCTGGCTGGAGACACTGGCGCCGGGCGATTTTCTGGCTCTGCAGCCGCACCGCACCCGCTATTCGCTGCTGTTGACGGATGATGGCGGCATCATCGATGATCTGATGGTCACCAACACCGGCCAAGACTCTGGGCGGTCTTTCTATCTGGTGGTCAACGGCGCTACCAAGGTCGGCGATATCGCGCACATGGCCGCGCGCTTGCCGGACGGCCTCACGCTCAAGCACATGGACGATCACGCGCTGCTGGCGTTGCAAGGGCCCGCCGCCGTCACGGTGATGAGTCGGCTGGACCTGACCCCGGTTGAAGCCGATCAGCCCGCGTTCAGCGATCTGAAATTCATGGCCGGTGCGCGCTATTGCTGGAGCGGTATCATGCTGGGCATCACCCGATCGGGCTATACCGGCGAAGATGGTTATGAAATCTCGGTGCCCGCCACGGCCGCCGAGGCACTCGCCGAAATGCTGCTCGCCCATGCCGAAGTCAAACCGATCGGGCTCGGCGCCCGCGATTCGCTGCGGCTGGAGGCTGGCTTGCCGCTTTACGGCCATGATATCGATACCAATATCACCCCTGTCGAAGCCGACCTGAGCTTTGCCATCTCCAAGCGCCGCAAACTGGACGGTGGTTTTCCGGGCGCCGATCGCATCCTTGATCAATTGTTCCAGGGCGCGCCGCGCAAACGGGTCGGCCTGGCCGTCGAAGGCCGGCTGCCGGCCCGCGAAGGCGCCACCATCTGGCAGGGCGACGCGCAAGTGGGCGTTGTCACCTCCGGCGGCTTCGCGCCCAGCCTGAACGTGCCGATTGCCATGGCGATGGTTCAAACCCCGCTTGCCGGCGACGGCACCGCGCTGGAGATTGATGTGCGGGGCAAGCGCATCGGCGCGCGCGTCGTGCCAATGCCGTTCAAGCAGAAAAATTACGTCAGGGAAGGGACCAAGTCATGAGCCGTCTGTTCACCGAAGATCATGAATGGATCGATGTCGATGGCGAAACCGCCACTGTCGGCATTACCGATTATGCGCAGGGGCAGTTGGGCGATGTCGTCTTCGTCGAATTGCCCGAATTCGGCCGTGAAGTGACCAAGGGTGGCGAAGCGGCCGTGGTCGAATCGGTCAAGGCCGCGTCGGATGTCTATGCGCCGGTGTCGGGCACCATCACCGAGTCCAACCCGGCGCTGACCGATGATCCGGCCTTGGTCAACACTGCTCCGGAAGCCGAAGGCTGGTTCTTCAAGCTGACCCTGGCGGATGCGTCCGAACTGGACGGCCTGATGGACAAGACCGCGTACGACGCGTTCGTCGCCGGGCTGTAAGTGACCACCGGGACGGCCACACGCTGGGATCCAGCCCTCTATGCCGCGAACGCCGCGTTCGTCCCGGCGTATGGCAACGCTGTGCTCGATTTGCTGGCGCCGCAGGCCGGGATGCGCATCCTCGATCTCGGCTGCGGCGATGGCGTGCTGACGCTGCAACTGGTCGAAGCCGGCTGCGACGTGGTGGGGGTGGACGCTGATCCGGCCATGGTCGCCGCTGCACAGGCCAAGGGCCTTGATGCCCGCCTTGGCGACGCCCGCACGCTGGATTTCGCATCCGAATTCGATGCCGTCTTCACCAACGCCGCGCTGCATTGGGTCGGCCAGCCCGATGTTGTCACCGCTGGCGTCAAGCGCGCGCTGAAACCCGGTGGGCGCTATGTCGGCGAATTCGGCGGCCACGCCAACATCGCCGCCATCCGCACCGCGTTGAAGGCCGTGCTCGCCAATCACGGCTTCCCGGCTGCCGGGGCTGAAACCAGCTATTACCCCACCGATACCGCGTTCCGCGCGGTGCTCGAACGCGGCGGCTTCGCGGTGGAATCCTGCGCCCTCATCCCGCGCCCCACCCCGCTGCCGGCCACCGGCATGGCCGGCTGGCTGGAAACCTTCCGCGGCGGCTTCATCGATGCTGCTGGCGTGCCCGATGCGATGAAAGACCAGATCATCGCCGAAACCGCCGCGTTGCTCGTCCCCGCGCTGCAGGCCGCCGACGGCGCCTGGATCGCCGATTATGTTCGCCTGCGCTTTGCCGCGCATCTTCCGGAGTAAGCCCCCCGTGCGTTATCTGCCGCTCTCCCCCACCGACCGCCAGGCCATGCTGGCCACCATCGGCGCTGCCGATATCGAAGCGCTGTTCGCCGATGTGCCGCCCGAAGCGCGGCTGGATGGCCCCATCGCAGGCCTGCCCAATCACGCCAGCGAAATGGCCGTCGAACGCGCGCTGATGAAGATGGCTGCAAAGAACACCACCGCTGGCTCCGCGCCGTTCTTCGTCGGCTGCGGCGCCTACAAGCATCATGTGCCGGCGACCGTCGACATGGTCATCCAGCGCGGCGAATTCCTCACCGCCTACACGCCCTATCAGCCGGAAATCGCGCAAGGCACGCTGCAAGTGCTGTTCGAATTCCAGAGCCAGGTGGCGCGGCTGACCGGCATGGAGGTCGCCAACGCCTCCATGTACGATGGCAGCACCGCAATGACCGAGGCGGTGTTCATGGCGCGGCGCATCACCAGGCGCGCCAAGTGTCTGGTTTCGGCTGGTGTCCATCCTCACTACACCTCCGTGCTGAACACGCTCACGCGCTTCACCGGCGATGTCGTGGTCGCCGCCACGCCGAGCCTGACGGCAGGCGCCCCCGGCGATGACCTCACCAGCCTGATCGCGCAAGTCGACAAGGACACAAGCTGCGTCATCGTGCAGAACCCGAATCTGTTCGGCCATGTCGCCGATCTCACCCCGTTGGCCGATGCCTGCCACGCCGCCGGCGCGCTGCTGATCGTTGTTGTCACCGAAGTGGTGTCGCTGGGCGCGATCAAATCGCCGGGCGAAATGGGCGCCGACATTGTGGTTGGCGAAGGCCAGTCGCTGGGTGCCGGGTTGTTGTTCGGCGGGCCGTATCTGGGCCTGTTCGCCTGCCGCGAGAAGCACGTCCGCCAGATGCCCGGCCGCCTGTGTGGCGAGACCGTGGATGCGGCTGGCAAGCGCGGCTTCGTGCTGACGCTGTCCACCCGCGAACAACATATCCGCCGCGAGAAGGCGACCAGCAACATCTGCACCAACTCCGGCCTGATCGCGCTGGCGTTCAGCGTGCATCTGACGCTGCTCGGCGAAAAGGGCCTGCGCCACCTGGCGGCGCTCAACCATGCCCGTGCGGTGCAACTGGCAGACCGGCTCGGCCGCGTGCCGGGCGTGACGCTGCTGAATGGCCCGTTCTTCAATGAGTTCACGCTGGCGCTGGGCCGCGAAGCCCGCCCCGTGGTGCGTGCGCTCGCTGACAAGGGCGTGCTGGGCGGTGTGTCGCTGGGCCGGCTGTGGCCGGGGGAGAAATCCCTGCACAATGCCATGATCGTCGCGGTGACCGAAACCGCCACCGATGAAGATTTTGATGCGTTCGAAGACGCGCTGGATGAGGTGCTGGCCTGATGACTGACATGAACAACGTGGGCCGTCCAAGCCGGCTCGATCTGGGTCTTGTTTCCGGCACCGGTGCCGTGGTGGAGACCTTCACCGGCAACCGCGCGCTGATGCTGGAAGAGCCATTGCTCTTCGAACGCGGCGCCGCCGATGGCAGCGGTGTCGATTTCGCGCCCGTGCCGCCCGTGCCTGACCGGCTGGGTGGCCTTGCCCGCACTGCGCCCATCGGCCTGCCCGGCTTTTCCGAACCGGAAGCCGTGCGCCACTACACCCGCCTGTCGCGGCAGAATTATGCCATCGATCTGGGCATCTTCCCGCTGGGCAGTTGCACGATGAAGCACAACCCACGCCTGAATGAGAAGATGGCGCGGCTGCCCGGCTTTGCCGACATTCACCCGCTGCAGCCGCAATCATCGGTGCAAGGCGCGCTCGAACTGATCGACGTGCTTGCCGATTGGCTGATGAAGCTGACCGGCATGCCGGCGGTGGCCATGAGCCCGAAGGCCGGCGCGCACGGTGAGCTGTGCGGCATGCTGGCCATCCGTGCCGCGCTGGATGCGCGCGGGGATACCCGCCGCGTCGTGCTGGTGCCCGAATCGGCCCACGGCACCAATCCGGCGACGGCGGCCTTCTGTGGCTTCACGGTGGAAAATATCCCGGCCAATTCCCGCGGCCGGGTGGATCTGGACGCGATGCTGGCCCGGCTTGGCCCGGATGTGGCGGCAGTAATGATCACCAATCCCAATACCTGCGGCCTGTTCGAGCCCGATTTGAAAACCATTGCCGATGCCGTCCACGCCGCTGGCGGCTATGTCTATTGCGACGGTGCCAATTTCAACGCCATCGTCGGCCGGGTCCGCCCTGGCGATCTTGGCGTCGATGCCATGCACATCAATCTGCACAAGACCTTCAGCACGCCGCACGGCGGCGGCGGGCCCGGCTCCGGTCCGGTGGTGCTGTCGGCCGCGCTGGCGCCATTCGCGCCGATCCCGTTCGTGCGCCGGACGGCAACTGGCCTCGAACTGGTCGAAGAAGATACGGCCGACACCCATGCCCCTGACAGTTTCGGCCGCATGGTGGCCTTCCACGGCCAGATGGGCATGTTCGTGCGCGCGCTTTCTTACATGATGTCCCACGGCGCCGATGGCCTGCGGCAGGTGTCGGAAGATGCGGTGCTCAACGCCAATTATCTGCTGGCCAGCCTGAAGGATATCTACACCGCGCCGTTCGCGGACGGCGGCCCGTGCATGCACGAAGCGCTGTTTTCCGATGATTTCCTGGAAGGGACGGGGCTGACCACGCTCGATCTCGCCAAGGCGCTGATCGACGAAGGTTTCCACCCGATGACCATGTATTTCCCGCTGGTCGTCCACGGCGCCATGCTGGTCGAGCCGACCGAGACAGAGAGCAAGGCCAATCTCGATCAGCTCATTGGCGCCATGCGCCATGTCGCGACCCAGATGCTGGCCGATCCGGAGGCCTGGCGCACGTCGCCGCACTTCGCCCCGCGCCGGCGGCTGGACGAGACGCTGGCCGCGCGCAAGCCGGTGCTGAACTGGAAGGATGAGGCAGCGTAAACCCCTCTCCCCTCGGGGGAGAGGGACGGGCCCGCCTCCCCAGCGGGAAGGATCATTGGCTCATCGCCTTTCGGGGGAGATGGCCAGCGAAGCGAGACAGAAGCGCAGCGTCCGCCGTAACAGGCAGGTCCCCAACAACAACATCGGCCGGCAGTCCGTCGACTGCCGGCCTTTTTCATGTGTGCGGATGCGCAAGCTCAGGTGGTGACCACCATCGGTCGCCGGCGCATGCCAGCGCCGACCAGGCCAAAGCCCAGCACCAGCAGCGCCCACGTTGCCGGTTCCGGCACGGCATTGAAGGCGCCGTCAACGGGCACAATGGTGCCGGAAAGGCGGTTCCACTGGCCGACCGTGTGGTTGTCGCTTTCATAGCCGCCGCCCTTGGTCTGGGTGAACACCACACGGTCAAAGCGGGTGCCGCCGCGGGCGTAGAAGTTCAGGAAGCTGTAGGGTTCTGCGCAATTCCTGTTGGCAAAGGCTGGATTGGGATTGCAGCGATAACTGGCGGCGCCCGGCAGGCCGGCAATGAAATCACGCGCATCGTTGGCGCTGAACGTGAACAGCAGGTCGTTTGCCTGATAGAATTGCACCTGATTGCCGGCATCGAGCGCCGACAGCCAGAAACCGAAATAGGTCACGCCGCCCGCCAGCGATGTGGAAAGATCGATGCTGTAGCCGGCGTTGGAGAATGTCACGGCGTAACGTCCGCCGCCGCCGGCGCCGCCATATTGGTCAGCCCCCATCACCTGGACACCCGAATAACGTCCGGTGAACGATGAACCGCCAAAATCGCTGATGAAGTCGAGAGACGTTCCGATACCAATGGAATCGAATGTTTCGACTCCGACAGCAGTGAAGCCCGCCGAACTATTCTGCGCCCCGGGTGCTTCTGATTCCAATGTCACCGTGAACGGGATCACGGCTTGGGCGCTGCTGGCCGCCATCAGGCTGGCCGCAAAGGCGATTGCCGAAAATTTCATCATGACGTGCTGAACTCGCTCGTTGTTCATAAGAGTTAATCGAGCGTTTCCGCCCGCGTGAAGCGGCGCAGTTACTGAGCGTTCGGTCCGCCGGCAAGGCGCAGCAGCGCCGATTACACCGATGAGTTTGCGCTATACTTTCGGGTAGTCGCGCCTTGCACGGCGGCTCATGGCCAGCGGGCGAGCACCATGTAATCGCTGCCGTCGCGGCCCAACTGGCTTTCCCACAGGGCAAATCCGGTCACCGGCCACTGCAAGCGCGATATTGGCGCCTGCGGCCAGCCACCTCCACCCAACATGGCCCTGCCGCGCGCCACGGTAATATGCGGCACGAAGGCGCGTGGTTCGGGCGGAATGGCAACACTGGCCAGCGCGGAATTCACTGCCTTGGCAAGTGCAGCCACCGGTTCTGCCGGGCGCACGCCAACCCACAAGCTGTCGATCCGCCCGCGATGCTCGAACAGACCGGCGTCGCCCAGTTCGGCCATGAACGGCCGCACATTCACTCGGCCCAGTGCCGCGGCCACATCCTGCGCGGTGTGGCGATCAACCTCGCCGATATAGCGCAGCGTCAGATGCAGTTGATCCTCGCGCTGCCAGCGCGCGCCGGCGACGCCGCCTATGCTGGCCAGCAGCGCCGCTTTCACCGCGGCCGGCAATTCCAGCGCGACGAAAAGCCTGATCATTTGATCGCGTCGAGCTCCCGCTCAACGCTTGGCAGGATGCGCTTGACCATCACGCTTACCCCCTTGGGATTGGGGTGCATGCCATCGGCCAGCACCAGCGTCGGTTGCGCCGCGACTCCGTCGAGGAAGAAGGGATAGAGCGTGACACCATTGGCCTTGGCCACCGCCGGATACAGCCCTTCGAAGTCGCGAACATAGGTCGCACCCAGATTGGGGCTGGCGCGCATGCCGGCCAGCATCACCCGCACGCCCTTGGCCTTGAAGGCCTTCACCATGGCATCGATATTGGCCTTGGCAGTGGCCGGCGATTGCCCGCGCAGCATGTCGTTGGCACCCAATTCCAGGATCACCAGATCCGGCTTGGTCTTCATGCCGGCCAGCACCCAGTTCAGCCGCGCCCGCCCTTGCGTGGTGGTGTCACCCGACACGCCGGCACCCACCACCGTCACGGCGCGGCCGCCAAGTCTGCGACTTTCCTTCAGCGCCTTTTCCAGTTGCGGCGCAAAGCCTTCACCGGGGCGCAACTGATATCCGGCCATCAGCGAATCGCCGAAGGCCAGCACAGTCATCGGGCGCTGCGGTGCTGCTGCAACAACTGCCTGCGACATGAACAGCGCGCCCATCATCAGCATCATCTGGTAAAGCCCGCGGCGACGTCCTACCTGCAATTCACTATCCTCTGTTTTTCTGCGGGACCTGATGCCCAACCCTGCTTCACCAGCCACTATTGTCATTGACGCTCGCGATGTCACCCTTCGGCTTGGCCAAGGTGATGCCGCCGTCGATGTGCTGCGCGGCCTAACGCTGGCCGTGCCGCAGGGGCAACGCATTGCCATTCTTGGTCCGTCCGGCTCCGGCAAATCCTCCGCGATGGCGGTGTTGTCGGGCATGGAGCAGGCCACGTCTGGCCGGGTCCTTATCGCAGGTGCCGATTTCACTGCCATGAACGAAGATGCGCTGGCCCGCGCCCGCCGTGGCCGCATCGGCATCGTGTTGCAGGCGTTTCATCTGATCCCGACGATGACGGCGCTGGAAAATGTCGCGGTCCCGCTGGAACTTGCCGGCGAAGGCGATGCTCAAACCCGCGCCAGGGCAGAGCTGGAATCGGTTGGCCTCGGCCATCGTCTTACGCACTATCCCACGCAATTGTCCGGCGGCGAACAGCAGCGCGTCGCCATCGCCCGCGCGCTGGTCGGCCGCCCGGCGCTGATTTTCGCTGACGAACCGACCGGCAATCTCGATGCGGCCACCGGCGAAACCATTGTCGATCTGCTTTATGGCCGTCTTGCCGAAACTGGTGCCACGCTGGTGCTGATCACCCATGATGCCGATCTGGCGGCGCGCTGCGATCGCATCATCACCATGCGTGATGGCCGCATAGTTGACGATACCATGGCCCTGGCGGCCGCTTGAGGAGGCAACACACGTGACGTTGTTCAGCTATTTCGACGATATCGATGAACTTGAAGGCTTTTTCGCGTTGCCGCAGGGCGAAGGCCCGCATCCGTGTGTGTTGATCGCCCATAATTGGGCCGGCCAATCCGAAGCCGACAATGGCGTGGCGCGCAAACTGGCGGCCATGGGCTATGCCGGCTTTGCCATCGATGTCTACGGCAAGGGCACGCGCGGCGATCCGATGGCCGACAATGGCCATTTGATGGGCCCGTGGATGGCCGATCGCGCCGGCCTGCAACGCCGCCTGCTGGCCGCCGTCGATGCCGCTGTCGCCAATCCGGCGATTGATTCGAACCGTATCGCCATCATCGGCTATTGCTTCGGCGGCCTGTGCGCGCTGGATGTCGCGCGTTCCGGCGATGCCCGCATCAAGGGCGCCGTCAGCTTCCACGGTGTCTATGCCCCCACCGGTCTGCCCACGCAGCCGATCACCGCCAAGGTGCTGGTGCTGCACGGCTGGGATGATCCGATGACCCCGCCCGATGCCACCGTCGCCCTGGGCCATGAACTGAATGCCGCCGGCGCCGATTGGCAGATTCATGCCTATGGCCACACGATGCACGCATTCACCGCGCCGCAGGCCGCCAATCCGGCCGGCGGCATCCAGTATAGCGCTGACGCCGATCGCCGGTCGTGGCAGGCGCTGACCAACTTTCTGGCCGAAACCCTCTGAGTCTCGCGTTCCGCCTGGCCTTGCGGGAATTGCGCGGCGGGCTGGCCGGCCTGCGCATCCTTGCCGTGTGCCTGGTGCTTGGCGTGGCGGCACTGGCCGGGGTCGGCAGCCTGGCCAGCGCCATCAACGCCGGACTCTCCGAGCGCGGGCAATTGCTGCTCGGCGGCGATGTCGCGCTGCGCGTCTCGGGTGCCGTGCCCAATGATGCGCAGCGCAAGACCGCTGCCGATCTTGGCACGGTCGGCGAAATCACCAAGCTGCGCGGCATGGTCTCGCGCGCGGAGTCCGGCACGCAGGCCGTGCTCGCCGAAATCAAGGCGGTCGATGCCAACTGGCCGCTCTACGGCCGCACCATCCTGTCGGGCGGTGGCCGCGTTCGCCCCGGCTATGCCGCTGCCCAGCCGGCGCTGGCCGACAAACTGGGGCTGAAGCCCGGCGACAGGCTGATGCTCGGCCAGGCAAGCCTGATCTACGCCGGTACCTTGATCGAAGAGCCCGACCGAGCCGGCGATGGCTTCGGCTTCGGCCCTGGCCTCGTCGTTCACGGCGATGATCTGAAAATGGCCGGGCTGATCACCTTGGGCAGCCTCTATACCACCGAACTGCGTATCCGCCTCGATCCCGGCATCAGTCTGGAATATGCCAAGGCCAATCTGGAAACCGTGGCCGACGGCGCCCGCATCCGCGATCGCAGCAATGGCGCGCCCGGCACCCGCAACTTCGTCAACCAACTCGGCCAGTTCCTCACCCTGGTTGGCCTGACCGCGCTGGTCGTGGCCGGGGTTGGCGTTGCTGGCGGCGTATCGGCCTATCTGGCCGCGCGCACCCGCACCATCGCCACCTTGAAAACCCTGGGGGCCGACAGCGCCACAGTACGCGCCATCTATCTGTGGCAATTGTCGATCGTCGCGGTTGCCGCCGTTTTCGTCGGCCTCGCCATCGGTGCCGCCACGCCCGCCGTCGTCGCGCGCCTCGCCGCTGCCACCCTGCCGGTCCCGCCGGCCACCGGCCTGCAATGGGCGGCGCTGGCGCAAGCCGCCTTCTATGGTCTTGCAATCGCACTTGCCTTTGCGCTGTGGCCGCTGGCGCAGGGCGCCCGCATGCCCGCCGCCCGGCTCTTGCGCAGCCTCACCGAAGCCCGCGTCCGCCCCGATGCTGGCACCATCGCCATCATCGCCGGCGCTGCCATTGCCGTGCTCGGCCTGCTGGTGTTCCTCGCCGAACAACGCATCTTCGTGATCGGCTTCCTGGCCGGCGCGCTTGGGCTGCTGCTGCTGCTCTGGTTGCTCGCCGGGGCCATCACCTGGGGCGCGGCGCGGCTGCCACGTCCGCGCGGCACGTTGGCGCGGCTGGCGCTGGCCAATCTGCATCGCCCCGGCGCACCGACCCGCAATCTGGTCGTCGCGCTCGGGCTGGGCCTCACCCTGTTCGCCACGCTCGCCACCATCGAAGGCAATCTCGCCGGCCAGATCAACCGCAGCATCCCCGATCGCGCCCCCAGCTTCTTCGTGCTCGATATCCCTAATGACGCGCGCGATGCCTTCCTGGCCAATATCGCCAAGGTCGCACCCGGCGCCACCATCGTCACCGTGCCCAGCATGCGCGGGCCGATCACCGCGGTGAACAATGTGCCGTCCGAGCGTATCGTCGCCCCCGAAGCCTGGATCCTGCGCGGCGACCGCGGCCTGTCCTACGCCGCCGATTTCCCGCCGGCCAACACGCTAGTGCAGGGCAAATGGTGGCCCCGCGATTATGCTGGCCCGCCGCTCATCTCCATCGATGAAGACGCGGCGCAAGCGCTGGACCTGAAGATCGGCGACACGATGACCGTTTCGGTGCTCGGTGTCGAAGTCACCGCAAAAATCGCCAGCACCCGGAAAATCGACTGGCAATCGCTCGGCTTCAACTTCGCGATCCTGTTCTCACCCGGCACGCTCGAAGCTGCCCCTCATGGCTGGATGGCCACAGTTCAGGTCGATCCTGCCCAGGAGCCCGCTGTGTCACGCGCGGTCGCTGGCGAATTCCCCACCGCCTCGATCATCCGCGTCAAGGACGTCATCGGCCAGGTGCAGGCGCTGCTCGGGCAACTCTCCGCCGCGATCCGCGCCGCGGCCAGCGTTACGGTTGCGGCCGGCATCGCCGTGCTGGTCGGAGCGCTGGCCGCCGGCGCCCGTGCCCGCACCTATGATGCGGTGCTGCTGAAACTGCTCGGCGCCACGCGCGGCCAGGTCGCGGCGGCTACATTGGCCGAATATGGCCTGCTTGCCTTCATCGTCTCTGGCCTGGCACTGGTGCTGGGCAGCGCCGCGGGGTGGTTTGTCGTCACCCAGGTGTTCAGCCTGGATTGGACGCCGGATTGGGGCGGCGTGATCGTCACGGTGGCGGTCGGCGCGGTCGTCACCGTCGTGCTCGGCCTGCTCGGCAACTGGCAGGCGCTGTCGGCCCGGCCCGCGGCTGTGTTGCGGCAATTGTAACTGCGGCCCTGTGGCCAACCTGCGACAACTCTGATGACAGTCTCGTAACCTGCAGGCATTGAAAATCGGTGCAATATGCCCGATATTGTTTGGGTGGCCGGCCCGTTGCCGGCAATATGGAGGAAAGACCAATGGCCAATCCAATGGACCCACGGCTCGCAGCCATGCGGGCCCAGGCCAGTGCAGACGCCGGTTACGACGCCGGCCTGCGCAGCTACATGCTCAGCATCTACAACTATATGGCGTCGGGCGTCCTGCTCACCGGCATCGTTGCACTGCTGGTTTATTCGACGCCGGCGCTGTTCGCGGTGTTCTTCAATCCGGTTGGCGCCCCCACCATCCTGGGCTGGATCGCAATGCTGTCGCCGCTCGCCATCATCCTCGGCATGAACTTCGGTCTCAATCGCATGAGCGAATCGACGCTGAAGGGCCTGTTCTGGGGCTTCGCCGCGCTGATGGGCGTGTCGATGAGCGTGATCTTCGCCCGCTACACCGGCGCGTCAATCGCGCAGACCTTCTTCGTGACCGCGGCTTCGTTCGCGGGCCTCAGCCTGTTCGGCTACACGACCAAGAAGGATCTGTCGGCGATGGGCCGCTTTTTGATGATGGGCCTGATCGGGATCATCGTCGCGATGATCGCCAACATCTTCATCCAGTCCAGCGGTTTGCAGCTTGCGGTGAATATCCTTGGCGTGCTGATTTTCGCTGGTCTGACCGCCTATGATACCCAGCGCCTGAAAGAACTGTATTTCCAGGTGGCCGGCACCGATTTCGCCGGCAAGTCGGCCGTGCTCGGTGCGCTGACGCTGTATCTGAACTTCATCAACCTGTTCCAGTTCCTGCTCAGCTTCATGGGCAATCGCGAGTAAGTTTCGCGATACTGGCACGATGATGGGCCCGGCAGGCAACTGCCGGGCCTTTTTTTGCCGCTTCTTACGGGGGAGAGGTCTGACCCGCATCGCGAGCCGTATGAGGGACGAGAGCAATCGAGGGGGCATGCCCCAAACAACTGTTGCAATTCGGCCACCAATTCCGGAATTCCCATCGAACATGATCGAGCCACAAAGTTAAAGCTTCCCTCGACCGCCCTGCCTGCGAACAATGAAAGAAAAATGCTTAAAAGCATTGCAACGAATGTTCTCGGGGGGATCATCAATCATGCGCACCATTACCACGCTCCGTTTTGCCATCTTGGCCGGCGCCAGTCTGCTGGAGACCGCCGCGACGGCGCAGCAGAGCGCGCAGAATGATGCGGACAATGACGACGCGATCATCATCGTCACCGCTTCCAAGCGCACCGCCACCCTGCAGGACACGCCGATTTCGGTGTCGGTGACGTCCGCCAAGGCGATCGAAGCCGCCAACGTTCGCGATCTGCTCGATCTGCAGACACTGGTGCCTTCTTTGCGGGTCAACCAGCTGCAATCGTCTGCCAACACCAATTTCATCATTCGCGGCTTTGGCAACGGCGCCAACAATCCGGGTATCGAACCGTCGGTGGGCGTGTTCATCGATGGTGTCTATCGCAGCCGCTCCGCCGCCCAGATCGGCGATCTGCCCAACATCGATCGTGTCGAAGTGCTGCGTGGGCCGCAATCGACGCTGTTCGGCAAGAATGCGTCGGCCGGCATCATTTCCATCGTCACCCAGGCGCCGCAGTTCGAATTCGGCGGCAATGCCGAAGTGTCCTATGGCAATTTCAACGCGCTGATCGTGCGCGGCAGCATCACCGGGCCGATTTCCGAAAGCGTCGCCTTCAGCCTCGCCGGCAATTACAACCGCCGCGACGGCTATGTCCGCGATGAAGCGCTTGGCATCGATTATAACGATCGCAATCGCTGGGGAATCCGCGGCTCCTTGCTGTTCAAGCCGAGCGATGATTTCAAAATCCGCTTGATCGCCGATTATGACAAGATCGACGAAGTCTGCTGCGCGGTCGTCAACATCGTCGACGGCCCGACCGGAAATGCCGTACGCGCCGTGGGTGGCCGCATCGAAAGCAACAGCCCGTTCGCGCTGCGCCAGTTCACCAACTTCGCGTCCGTGAACGACATCAAGAATTATGGCATTTCGCTGCAGTCCGATGCGCGGATCGGCAATTTTGACCTGACCACCATTTTGGCCTGGCGCGGCGTTGACAGCTTCACCGATCAGGATTCTGATTTCACCAGTGCCGATCTGATCGGTTCGAACTTCAACACCACCGGCATCGATACTTACACCGCCGAAATGCGGCTGGCCTCCAACTTCGACGGCCCGTTCAACTTCCTGGTCGGCGGGTTCTACTTCCACGAAGATATCCAGATCGATTCCGGCCTCACCTTCGGTCGCGATTTCCGCAACTATGCCGGCGCGCTGTCTGGCGGTGCCTATATCAATCTCGAACCCACGCTGCGCGCGCTGCTGCCGGGCACGCCGGCCGGCGCCTTCGGCTCGCAAGGCCAGGGCCGGTTCGAAGATTTCAGCTATCGCAACCGTGCCTTCTCGCTGTTCGGGCAGGCGGATTTCGAAGTCACCGACCGCCTGACCCTCACCGCCGGCGGCAATTACACCACCGATCGCAAGAATGTGGCCAGCAACAACACCACCACCGATGTCTTCTCCGGCCTTGATCTGGTGCTGGCCGGCGTCCGTGCCGGGGTGCCGGCGCAGGTCGCCGCCAATCCGCAGTTCAATCCCTTCCTTGGGCTGCGTGCCTTGCAGTTCCTGCCGCCGTTCCTCAACTTCCCCAATGCCGTGGAAGACGGCCGCACCCGCGACAATAATTTCAGCTACACGCTGCGTCTGGCCTATAAATTCAGCGAGGAAGTGAGCGCCTATGCCAGCTATGGCACTGGCTTCAAGGCATCCTCATTCAACCTGTCGACTGACAGCCGGCCGTTCGCGACACAGTTCATTCCCGGCTCGCCGGCGCAGGTGCCGGCGCCGGCTGCCTCGCCGATCCGCACGGCTGGCCTTGCCGTCACCAACCTCGGCACCGGCACGCGCTTTGCCGGCCCGGAAGACGCCGAAGTCTATGAGGTCGGCGTCAAGGGCAGCTTCACTGGCTTCCGCTTCAACCTCGCCGGCTTCTACCAGGTGCTGCGCGGCTTCCAGGGCAATGTGTTCAGCGGCACCGGTTTCGTGCTGGCCAACGCGCCGCAGGCATCGGTGCGGGGTATCGAACTTGATACGGTGTTCACGCCGGTCCGTGATTTCAGCATCACCGCCAACTTCACCTTCCTCGATGCGCGCAATGATGATTTCCCGGGTGGTTCCGCCCTGCTGAACGGCAGCTTCCAGGTGGTGCCCGTTGATCTGTCCGGCCAGCGTTTTGCCGGCACGCCGGAATTCGCGCTCTCGGTGGCAGCGGACTATACGGCGCGCTTCGGTGATGACATGCGCGCGCTGTTCCACGTCGATTTCTTCAGCGAAAGCCCGGTGCAGATCGCGCAAGGCACCGTGCCGCTGCGCCGTGAAGCCTATGCGCTGAATGCGTCCGCCACGCTGGCGTTCAAGCAGGGCTTCGAAGTGTCGGTGTGGGGCCGCAACCTGACCGACGCGACCTATCTGACCACCATCTTCCCCGGCGTGGCCCAGGCCGGCACCTTGTCCGGCTATCGCAACCAGCCGCGCACCTACGGCGTGCTGGCCCGCTATCGCTTCTGATCGGCGGGCGGCGGGCCGATCAGCCCGCCGCCGCCAGCTCCACCCAGTCTAGCCGATCCTGGCCGAAATGCATCTGGCCGGCGACAAAGCAGGTCGGTGCGCCGAACACGCCGCGCGCCACCGCAGCCTCGGTATTGCTCATCAGGCGGGCCTTGGCGTCGGGGCTTTGCGTCAATGCCAGCAGGGCAGGGGCATCATGACCACCCGCAGTCAGGGTGGCAGCCAGCACATCGGCATCGGCCAGATTCAGCCCCTGCTGCCACAGGCCGGCAAACAACGTGTCGACCACCGCGCCGAACTGGGCATCGCCCTCCAGCCCGGCCAGCATCCGCATCATCGCCAGCGTGTTGACCGGGAAAAACGGGTTCTTGCCCAGCGTCACCCCATCACGCGCCGCCCAGCGCGCCATGTCCTCGTTCATCCAGCGGCCCTTGGCAGCCACCGCGCCGGGCGGGGCACCGCCGGTGGCCTTGAACACGCCGCCCAGCAGGATCGGCACCGGGATCAACACGGCGCCGGTGCGCGCAACGATGCCCTGCAGCCGGTACCAAGCCAGATAGGCGGTGGGCGACCCCACATCGAACAGAAATTCAATCGCGTTTGGCATCGTAAGGCTCCTTCACCAGCGTTCGATCCAGGGTCTCAGGTCAAGCTCGTGCGTCCACGCATTGCGCGGCTGCTGGTGCAGGCGCACATATTCGGCGGCGATGGCGTGCGGATCGAGGATGCCGTCCTCGCTCCTGGTCGCATAGCGATCGGGGAAGTTGCTGCGGATGAAATCGGTGTCGATGGCGCCATCGATGATGCTGTGGACGACATGGATACCCTTGGGCCCCAGTTCGCGCGCCATTGCCTGCGCCAGGCTGCGCAGCGCGAACTTGCCGCCAGAAAAGCCGGCAAACCCCGCCGAGCCCCGCAAGCTGGCGGTGGCGCCGGTGAAGATGATCGTGCCTTGCCCACGCGGCACCATGCGCCGCGCCGCCTCCCGCGCGGTGATGAAGCCGGCGAGCGCGCACATCTCCCAGATCTTGGTGTAGCGCCGGACGGTCTCGTCCAGGATGCCCATCGGCGAATTGGCGCCGATGTTGAACACCAGTACGCGGACCGGCCCGATTTCGGCCTCCACCCGGTCGAACAGCGCGATCATTGCGGCCTCGTCCCGCGCATCGGCGCCAATCGCCACGCATTGGCCGCCATTGGCCAGGATGCGGTCACGCAGTGGCGCCAATTGGTCACCATTGCGCCGTACTGGAACAGCAATCAGGCCGTTTCGCGCAAACGCCTCGGCCACTGCACCACCCGTGGCATCGCCAGCCCCGATGACCACCGCGACGCCCGGACTATCTGCAATTGCAGTCATATCATGGTCTCCAGCCGCTCATGCGCTTCATCCAGCAGGAACCGCAGTGCTGCCAGTCGGCCACCGCCCAGTCGTTCAACCATGGCGTCCTGAGCCGCCTGCCAGCCAGCTTGCGCGGCGGCACGGCGCTGGTGGCCGGCGTCGGTCAGCCACACCAGCCGGCCGCGCTTGTCGGTGGGATCGACGCGGATCGCCACCAGCCCGTCGGCAGCCAACGGCCTAACCAGCCGCGAAACCGTGGAAGCATCCGCCGCCAGCAGCGCTGCCAACGCGCCAATGCCCAGCCCACGCCGCCGCGACAGGCAGGCGAGCAGCCCGAACTGGCCGACGGTCAGGCCGTGGCCCGCCAGCGCTTCGTCATAAATCTGGCTGACCCGCCGCGACAGCCGCCGCACCTTGGCCGCAGTGCACAAGTTCGCCGGTCCGGCTGCAGAATCGTTCGATGTCACACCATCAGCATAATCTGCAATTGCAGCTAATCAAGCCACCAGGGGCCCCGATCAGCGCTTCAACCAGGCCAATGTCCGGCCCCAGGCCAGTTCCGCCGCGGCCTGGTCATAACGGGCTGCGGCGGTGTCATTGTTGAACCCGTGATTGGCACCTTCATATGTGTGCGCTTCGAACTTGGTGCCGGCGGCTTGCAGCGCAGCTTGCCAGGCCGGCGCCATCGCATTCACCCGCTCGTCCAAGCCCGCATAATGCAGAAGCAATCTGGCCTTCACCCGCGATGCACCAGCCACATCCTGCGGCGCTGCGCCATAATAGGCGACCCCGGCCCGCAGCATCGGCCCGGCCTCCACCGCCAGTGCATTGACCATGCCGCCGCCCCAGCAAAATCCGACGGCTGCCGGCACGCCGACGCCGGGCGCAGCCTCGATCAGCCATTTCAGGGTCGCTACGCCATCAGCCACCGTCTGCGCGCGGTCCAGCTTGCCGATCATGGTGCGGGCGACATCTTCGGCACTGTTGGTCCCGTCGCCTTCGGTGGGCGTGCCGCCCAACGGCGTCAGAAAATCGGCGGCAAACACCATGAAGCCCGCCACCGCGAGCCGCCGCGCCAGATCGCGATTATGCTCGTTCAGCCCGCGATTTTCATGGACCAACAACACCCTGGCCGCCTTGCCGGGATCCTTGACCGATCGCGCCAGATAGCCGCGCATGGTCCGGCCTCCGCCCAGATCGGCAACGACTTCGCCTGCCGAAACGCGGCGGTCATCCGGTGCCACCAGCGGCGCCGCATCGGCACGCGCCGCGATCAGGCCCAGCATGCTGCCAGCCGCCGCCGCGCCGCCGGCCAGTCGCGCCATCTCTGCCATCAGCGTGCGCCGGTCAATCCCGTGTCCGTGGGTGAAGCGGTCATACAGGTCGATCATCGCCTGGGTGGGCTGCGAATGCGTCATCGGTGAATCCTTCCGGCAAAGCCGAAGAATAGGCCGAACCCGCAGCAGGGCAAGGCGATCAGGGTAATTCGGGCCGGGCGCGCAATGCAGCCAGGGCTGCCGGCGTGTCGATATCGTCCAGGCAGGCATCCGATGGGGCCGGCACGTGGCTGACGGCAAATTGCTCGATCACGGCCCGGCCTCCGACATCGCCGCTCAGCGTCAGCAGGCGCGGGAAGGCCGCGCGCGGCCAGCGCACTGGATGGCCGCGCCGCCCCTGCCACACTGGTACCACCACTTCGCCCGGTGCCACCGCCAACGCCTTGATCAGCGCCGGTTCGATGCGCGGCATGTCGGCCAGACACACCAGAACGGCGTCCCAATCGGCCGGCACCGCAGCGATGCCGGCGCCCAGGCTGCGGCCCATGCCGTCTTGCCAATCGGCTGCCTCCACAAAATGCGCCGCCCGCCCTGCCAGCGCCGCGCGAACGCCCGCGGCCGCATGACCCAACACCACCACCGGCGGCGGCAAGCCAGCGGCTGCAATCGCATTCACCACATGCGCCACCAGCGCCTTGCCTTGCCATGGTTCCAGCAGCTTGTGCGGCCCGCCCATGCGGCTGGCGCGGCCGGCCGCCAGCACGATTGCGCCCACCTTGCCTGGCCGGCGCGCGGCGGCACGCGGTTCCGGGCGTTCGGCGTCGGGCAGCAATCCGCCTTCGCCCATCGCCGCGATGTCGGCGCCGGTCACCGGCAGCCCGGCCAGCAGACGTTCCAGCACCAGATCAAGGCCATTGCGTTTGGGGCTGCGCGCACAGCCGGGCAGTCCGACCACGGGCCGACCATGCAATTGCCCCAGCACCAGCAGATTGCCGGGATCGACCGGCATGCCAAGCCGCGCCACCACGCCGCCCGCCGCCACGATGGCCGCCGGGATCACGTCGCCGCGATCGACACTGGCCGATGCGCCGGCCAGCAGCAGCACATCGGCGTCCACCGTCGCCAGCCGTTCGGCCAGCGCGGCAGCGTCATGCGGGCAGGGGGCCATCATGTTCAGGTCGCTGCCCAGTGCCGCGATGCGCGCTGCCGTCACTTGCTCCAGCTTTGCCAGAGCCTTGGCGCTGGTGCCGGGCAGGCTGGTCGCCAACAAGGCCACCCGGGCCGGGCGGAACGCCGCGACCGTCAAGGGCCGCGCCATGGCGATGGCTGCCGCCAGGACCGGCTCGGTCACGGCATAGCGAATGATCTTGATGGTGGCGACAATGGCGCCGGCGGCAACCCGCGCAAAGGGTGACAGAGTGGCCAGCGTGACCGCTTCATCGACGGCGTTGATTGCCGCCACCAGCCCCGCCGGCAGGCACAACAGCCCAGCCTGCGTCGCCGCCAGATTGACCCGGCCATGCACCGGCGGCAGCGCGACCAGGCCGGTGCCGGCCAGCGCCGCCGCCAGCCGCGTGGCAGCGGCATCCTCGCCAACATCATCGGGCGCCAGCTGTGCCACCACCACGTCGGTTACGCCGGCCGCCGCCAGCGCGGCCACATCGTCCGCCGTCAGTCGATGGCCCTTGGCCAGCCGCCGGCGCCCAAGTGCCTGGCTGTGCGCCAACAGCGTGCCTTGCGCGGCTGCCAGCGGCACCGGCCCGAATTTCATGGGGTCACAAGCGCCCCGCGCCAGGCGGCCACCAATTGCGCCGCGATCGACAGCGCAATTTCGGCCGGATTGGCCGCACCGATGTTCAACCCGGCCGGGCCATGGATACGCCCCAGGTCGTCTGCGCCAAAGCCTTGCGCCGCCAGCCGTTCCAGCCGCGCCGCATGGTTCTTGCGGCTGCCCAGCGCCGAAATATAGAAGGCGGGGCTGCGCAACGCCGCCGCCAGCGCCACATCGTCCACCTTGGGATCATGCGTCAACGCCACCAGCGCCGTCGCGGCATCCGGGCGCAGATCGGTCAGCGCCTCATCTGGCCAGCGCCGATCAAGCACCACCCCGGCAAAGCGATCATCGGCCGCAAACAGCCCGCGCGGATCGATTACCGTGGCCGCAATGCCCAGGCCCAGCGCCAGCGGGACCAGCGCCTGCGCGATGTGCACTGCGCCGATGATCATCAACCGGCGCGGCGGCGGATAGGCACGCACGAACGGCCCAGCCTCGCCAGCCACTGCCTGGCCGGTTGCCGGATCGCTGCTGATGCTGCGCGCCTCGCCCGCTGACGTCGCGGCCAGCACATCCGCCACCAGCGCCGCGCTCAGGCCATCGTCGGCCAGCCGCTGCACCAGGATCGAAATGCGGCCGCCACAGGCCAGCCCTGCGCGCCAAGCGACATCATCGGCAACGCCAAAGTCCAGAACGGCATGGCCGGCGCCCGCCGCGATCAGATCCTGCGCGGCCAGGATGACATCGGCCTCCACACAGCCGCCCGAAACGCTGCCTTCAAACAGGCCATCCATGCGCACTGCCAGATGGCTGCCCACCCGGCGCGGCGCCGATCCCCACGTGGTCATCACCGTGGCGATGGCGACCCCATGCCCGGCCTGTGCCCATTCCAGACCGGCGGCCAGCGTCGCCAGATCGTCGTCGCGGCCGCTCACAGATGATTCCATTGCCAGGCGAGGAACAGCATCACCAGCAGGATCAGCCCGCCGCCCCACAGCATCGGCGACAAGCCGGCCGGTTCGGACGGCGGCGGCACATTTGCATCTTCAGCCTCCACAATGGCCGTGTCGATCACCGGCCCTTCCACTTCCGTCTTCAGCTTGGCGAAGAAGCCTTCTGCATATTGCTTGGCCGTCCCCTCGATCAACCGCGCGCCCAGTTGCGCCAGCTTGCCGCCAACCTGTGCCTTCACCACATAATCGAGCTGCGTCACGGCCGGGCCCACCTCGGTCAGCACCACATCCGCGCTGCCCTTGGCAAAGCCCGCGACGCCGCCCTTGCCTTCGCCCACCAGCCGATAGCGTTCGGGCGCGACGATATCCTCCAGCCGCACCGTGCCGGCAAAGCGCGCCCGCACCGGACCGACTTTGGCATTCATCTCGCCATCAAAGGTCGGCACATCACCATCGCTGCGCACCAGCCGCTCCACGCCATCGATGCAGCGGGCCAGCACGTCAGGGTCGTTCAGCGCCGCCCAAAGCTTCGCGCGGGGTGCCGCAATCTCCACTGTTCCCGCCAGTTCCATGCGCGCCTCGTTTTCTGCTTGTTGGCTTGGCCGCCTTCGCTTGTCGGGCTCCAGTACGTCAAGTCAACCATGTTGCAAAAGCATGATTGCAAAATTGAAACATATCATTCATGCATGGGGGATGCGGGGGCTTGTCGGTTGCGTTGTTCGGGGGACAAGAAATGAAAACGGTGGAAACAGCCGCGGTCGCGCCGGCTGAGGACGAGATCGTCGTGCGTGGCACGATGAAGTGGTTCGATCCGGTCAGGGGCTATGGCTTCATGGTCCCGGTCACCGGCGAAGGCAGCGACATTCTGGTGCATTTCAGCCTGGTGCGTGAACTGGGGCGGCGCTCGCTGCCGGAAGGCGCCACACTCACGTGCGCCGTCGTGGCCCGGGAACGCGGGCGGCAGGCCAAACGCATCATCGACATCGATCTGTCCACCGCCATCGGCCCGGATCCCGAAACCGCGGCAGCCCGCGCCGCAGATCGTGTCGATCCGCGCGCCATGATTGCCGCGGCCGGTCCATTCGAACCGGTCACGGTCAAATGGTTCAATCGTTTGAAGGGCTATGGCTTTGTGATAAGGCCAGATGCGATGGACGATATCTTCATTCACATGGAAACGCTGCGCCGTGCCGGCCTGTCCGATGTCCAGCCCGGCCATCCGCTGCAGGTGCGGGTCGCGCCTGGCCACAAGGGCCCGCTGGCCGTGGTTGCGGTGCCGATGGGCGCGCCGATTCCTCCAGACGAAGGCGACGCGTGAAGCATTATATTCTGGCGGCGGCCCTGCTGCTGGCCTCGCCAGCTTTGGCGGCCACGCCCTGCCCCAACAGTGGGCTTCGTACGGCAAAAGTCGTGTTTGAAACCGCCAAGGGCCGGTTTCCTTACCAGGTGGAAGTGGCCGCCACGGTCGAACAGCAGGCCTGCGGCATGATGTTCCGCGAAACCATGAAGCCGGGCACCGGCATGTCGTTCCCGATGCAGCCACCGCGTGAAACCGGTTTCTGGATGGAAAACACCATATTGCCGCTGGATATCATCTTCGTGTCGCCGCAGGGGCGGGTGCTCAACGTCCGCCAGGGCCGGCCCTATTCGCGCGACGTTCTGACATCCGCAGGCATAACTGCCGATGTAATCGAATTGGCGGCTGGTGAAGCCAAACGCATCGGCCTGAAGGCTGGCGATCGCGTTCGGCGCTGATCGTCAGGCAGCTCTGATCATCAGGCAGCGTCCGGATCGAGCAACCGCTGCCACCAATTGAGGCGCGGACGCGGCGTCGGGCGCAATTGTTCGATACGCCAGTGCGGCAAGCTTTCCGGCGCTACTTCGCCACCCTTGGGATCGACAATAATCAGCATCCACGCATTTTCGCCCTGACGCCGCGCTGCCAGCCGCAAATTGGTGTCAGCCAGAACAAATTCATGGCGATTGCGCACCAGATGCTCAAGGAGATTGGCCGGCGTATCGGCCCAACCTGGCCCAACGATGCGATCCAGAATCACCCCGCGGGGTGATTGCTGGGCGTTCAGCGCCGATACAACATATTGGGCCATACCAAAGAGGTATGACTAACAGATGCTTAACGCAAGAGAAGTGTCTGTGACATTTGGGTATAATTCGATCCACTTTGGCGGCGATGCGGTAGAACGAATTGAGTTTGCAGCAGATTGCCAAATATGCTGCGGCGGCTCGCCGCACAAAAATGGCGATGGCACATGGTTGCCGCATCCCGCGCCAACGGACCGCCTCGAATCAACTGGCCAGCGACCTTTGCCAGCAGCAGAAAGCCCGCCGCGGGCGCTTGCCCGTCAGCGGCGGAAGAATCGCCGCTGATTCATGGGCATCGGGGTGGTTTTCTCGCGGAACACGATGCGGCCCTTGTCCAGATCATAGGGCGTCATTTCGACATGCACCCGATCACCAACGATCGAGCGGATGCGATTCTTGCGCATCTTGCCTGCGGTGTAGGCGATGATCTCGTGCTCGTTTTCCAGCTTCACGCGGAAACGCCCATCGGGCAGGATTTCGGTGATCTCACCTTCAATCCGAATGATTTCCTCTTTCGGCATGTTACGCCTGAATCCCGCTGGCAAACCGCATGAAATATCCTGTTGTTGCACGTGAAAAGCCACGCCATCCATCGGGTGGCGCCGCGCTGCGCTTGCCCCTTGGCCTGTCGCTCACGAAAAAGCAACCCATCCCCCTTGGCAAGCGCCCCGGTTCGACCGCATGTGTGGCCGCATCTCTACAGGACTACGCCCATGAAAAGCCGTGCCGCCGTCGCCTTTGCGCCCAATCTGCCACTGGAAATTGTCGAAATCGATGTGGAAGGGCCAAAGGCCGGCGAGGTGCTGGTGGAAATCATGGCCACCGGCGTGTGCCATACCGATGCCTATACGCTGGAAGGCAAGGACAGCGAAGGAATCTTCCCGGTGATCCTGGGCCATGAAGGCGCCGGCATCGTGCGCGAAGTGGGCGCCGGCGTCACCAGCGTGGCCCCCGACGATCATGTCATCCCGCTCTACACGCCCGAATGCCGCCAGTGCAAAAGCTGCCTGTCGGGGAAGACCAACTTGTGCACGGCGATCCGCAGCACCCAGGGCAAGGGCGTGATGCCCGACGGCACCACCCGCTTCAGCTACAAGGGCCAGCCGATCTATCACTATATGGGCTGCTCGACCTTCTCGAACTTCATCGTGTTGCCCGAAATCGCGGTGGCGAAAATCCGTCAGGACGCACCGTTCGACAAGGCCTGCTACATCGGCTGCGGCGTGACCACTGGCGTGGGCGCCGTGGTCAACACCGCCAAGGTGCACGCCGGCGCCCGCGCCATCGTGTTCGGCCTGGGCGGCATCGGCCTCAACGTCATCCAGGGCCTGCGGCTGGTGGGCGCTGAACAGATCGTTGGCGTCGATATCAATCCGGATCGCGAACATTGGGGCAAGCAGTTCGGCATGACGCACTTCGTCGATCCGCGCGACATTGGCGAAGATCTGGTCGCGCATCTGGTGGCGCTCACCGAAGGCGGCGCCGATTACACCTTTGATTGCACCGGCAACACTGATGTCATGCGCATTGCGCTGGAGGCCTGCCACCGCGGCTGGGGCGAATCGATCATCATCGGTGTCGCCGAAGCCGGCAAGGAAATCAGCACGCGCCCGTTCCAGCTCGTCACCGGCCGGGTGTGGAAAGGCACGGCGTTCGGCGGTGCGCGCGGGCGCACAGATGTGCCGAAGATCGTCGATTGGTACATGAACGGCACCATTGCCATCGATCCGATGATCACCCACATCCTGCCGCTGGAAAAGATCAACCAGGCCTTTGATCTGATGCACGGCGGCGAAAGCATCCGCACGGTGGTGCTGTTTTGATCGAGACGCTTGGCCGTGCCGCCTGCCATGGCGGGGTGCAGTCATTTCACAGCCATGCCAGCCAGGCGTGCGGCACGGTGATGCGCTTTGGCGTGTTCACGCCGCCCGGTGCCATGGACTTTGCCGGCCCGTTTCCCGTCCTCTGGTGCCTTGCCGGCCTGACCTGCAATGAAGAGACGTTCGCCATCAAGGCCGGGGCGCAGGCGCTGGCGGCCGAACTGGGCTTGATGCTGATCACGCCGGACACCTCGCCGCGCGGGGAGGGCGTGGCCGACGATCCGGCGTGGGACATGGGGCAGGCGGCGAGTTTCTACCTGAACGCCACCAATGAACCCTGGGCGGCGCATTTCCAGATGCAGACCTGGCTGATCGACGAACTGCCGGCGCTGATCGCCGCCAATTTCCCGGCCGATCTGGCGCGGCAAGGCATCACCGGCCACAGCATGGGCGGCCACGGCGCGCTGACGCTGGCGCTGAAACATCCGGGCCGGTTTCGCAGCGTGTCGGCCCTCGCGCCGATCGTGGCGCCCACACAGGTGCCATGGGGCCAGAAGGCGCTGCCGGCTTATCTCGGCGACAATACCGCTGCCTGGGCCGCGCATGATGCCTGCGCGCTGATCGATGCCGGCGCGCGGGTGGCGGACTTGCTGGTCGATCAGGGCGAGGCGGACCAGTTCCTTGCAGAACAGTTGCGCCCGGACCTTCTGGAGGCCGCCTGCGCCCGCGCCGGTATCCCGCTCACCCTGCGCCGCCATCCGGGCTACGACCACAGCTACTGGTTCGTGCAGAGTTTTGTCGCAGACCATCTGCGCTGGCACGCAGCGCGAACTTAAGCCGCATCGCATTCGATCCTCCCCCTCTGGGGGAGGTGGCAGCCGTAGGCTGACGGAGGGGGTGGGGGCGGCATTATTCCGCTTGGCAGCGCCATGGAACCATAACAACTTTAGCCCATGCCCAACGTTCCGCGTCCCACCCGCGACCTTGCGCGAACATTGCGCCGGCAGATGACGCTGCCGGAAGTCATGCTGTGGCAGCATTTGCGCGGTTCCCCTGCCGGCCTTCGCTTCCGGCGTCAGCACCCGGTGGGGCGTTACGTTTTGGACTTTTATTGCAGCAGTCGCGCGCTGGCGGTGGAAGTAGATGGTTACGTGCATCAGCTCGCTGCTCAAACCAGCCATGATGAGGTGCGTGATGCCTGGCTGGCTGACCAGGGCGTCACGATCATGCGCATTCCGGCGACAGATGTGCTGAGGGATGTCGATGCCGTGGTTGGTGCTGTTCTGGCTACCGCAAGGTCGCTGTCGGTGCGGTGAGTGAGTCGCCCCCTCCGTCAGCCTGCGGCTGCCACCTCCCCCAAAAGGGGGAGGATCGAAGGGCTCAAATCCCCCGTGCCACCGGCACCTCGATCAACGTCGGCGCATCACTGCGCAGCGCCGCTGCAAACGCCTCGATCAACCCGTCAATCGATTCCACCCGTACCCCGGCCACGCCATGCGCCGCTGCCAGCGCCATGAAATCAATCGCCGGTTCCTGCAAATCCATCGCCACGAACCTGCCTTCGCGCGCGCTGTGATCGCCGATCGCGCGGGTGCGCTGTTTCAGGATGCGGTAGCTGGCATTGTTGAACACCACCACCACCACCGGCAGCCTGTAATGGGCCAGTGTCCACAAGGCGGCGGCCGAATACATCAGGCTGCCATCGCCGGTCAGCGCCACCACCGGGCGATCGGGATGCGCCAGTTTCATGGCGGCGGCCTGGGGCAGTGCCACGCCGATGCCGCCGCCGCGCATGCCGAACCATGAATCGGGCCGCATCGCCGGCAGCAGGCTGCGCACCACATTCATGCCGGAGGACAGCAATTCCTCGATGATGATCGCATCATCCGGCATCACCTCGCCCAGCCGCTTCAGCACCGCCAGTGGGTCCATCGGGCTGGCATCCATCGCGGCTTCGGCTTTCGCCAGCAGCGCGGCCTTGGCCTCCGCAATACCCGTTGCCACGCCGGCACGCCGTTCATCGCCGCAGCCCGCCACCAGCGCCGTCAGTTCGGGCAGGGTCGCCTTCGGGCAGCCCTGGATGGCAGCGCCGGCTGCGAAATTCTTGCCGATCTGCCACGGCTCATCATCCAGATGCACCACGGGCGTGCCAGGCGCCAACGCCTCGACCCCCGTCGCCTGGCTTTGCGTCAGCAGGTCGGCGCCGATGGATATCAACAGATCATGATCCTGCATCGCCTTGCGCAATGCCGGTGTCATGCGTGGCACCGTGCCCGCAAACTGCGGATGGTCCGACGGGAAGGCAGCGCGGTTGGCCATGCCCTCCATATAGACCGGCGCGCCCACGGCTTCGGCAAACGCCACCATCTCCGCAAACGCAGCGCGGTTGGCCACGCAATCGCCAGCAAAGATAACCGGCCGCTCCGCGCTGCGGATCATCGCAGCGGCCCTGGCAATCTCTGCCGCGTCGCCGCGCAAGCCGGCCCCGATCCGCGTCGGCGCACCCAGATCGAGATCATCGGGGGCAATGGCCGTCAACACATCGCCGGGAATGGACAGGAACACCGGGCCGGTGGGCGCGGTCAGCGCCACTTTCGCCGCCCGCCGCACCGCGCGCGGCAGTTCCTCGATGCTGTTCACCTCGAACGACCATTTGCACAACGGCCGCGCCATTGTCGCCAGATCATCCCACAGCAGCGGCTCGGTCAGGCGGATGCCCATGTCCTGCTGCCCGGCGGTCACCAGCACCGGCGCACCGGCCTTGGCCGCGTTGTACAACATGCCCATGGCATTCCCCAGGCCCGGCGCCGCATGCAGATTGCACACCGCTAGGCGGCCCGTGGCCTGCGCCCAGCCATCGGCCATGCCCATCACCACCACCTCGTTCAGCCCGAGGATGTAGCGCAGCCGCGCCTCCACCACGAAGGCGTCGAGCAACGGCAGTTCGGTGGTGCCGGGATTGCCGAAGATATATTCCACACCCTCGCTGTGCAGGATATCGAGCAGGATATGCTTGCCAGCCCGGCTGACGGCCCCGCTCATGGGATAATCTCATCTTCGGTCACCGGCGGCAGCCGCACGCTGCCATCCAGCAAACCGGCGCCGGGCAGATAGGCGCGGAACATCAGCACGAACGGGCCTTTGGGGGCTGGCAGCCAGTTCACCACCCGCTCGCCACCGGGCCGCGTGTTCTGGATGAACAATTCGATGCTGCCATCACGATCGGGCCGCAGATGCCGCGACCGGTCACCCACCGCAAAGCGATTCAATTCATTGGGCACAAAGAAGAGCCGACCATCCGCAGCCTGTTCATACATGGTGAGCGACCAGAAGCCGCCCACTGGCAGGTTGCCGGGAATGCGCAGCCGCCAGCTCTTGTCGCCGGTCAGGGTGCGGCCCTCGCCATCGTTGCGCGCCGCCACATAAATCGCCTCGAGGCGTGGCAGGGCGGCCAGCCCGCCCATCGCGACCATGCTGCGCAGATCGTCATCTTCGCCATACAGCGCCATGTTGAACGGCGGATACACCCAGCCATTCACGCCGCCGCCCGCCATCATGCCGCCCTTCAGCTCATTGATCAGCGCCGGCAGGCTGTCATCCCACAATGTCCGTTGCTCGGCTGTCAGGCTGTCCCACGCCTGGCCGATGCCGGCTTCGGCAAAGCCCCGCGCCCGCGCCATCAACAGTTCATCGCCAGACCGTTCGATGGCGGCATTCACCGTGGTGATGAACGCCCGACCATAGGGCTGCGCCGGCACTTTCAGATCAAGCGGCGTTTCCCCGCCAATGGCCGACAGCGTGAAGCGTGTCAGGCCATCGGCGGCAGCGGCGAGATCCTCCGGGCCATTGACGACCACCCGCACCAGCAACCACGCATCATTCGACTGGCTGCGCACAATCGTCACGCCGGCCGGCAAATCACCGCGCCACGCCGGCCCAACGATCGCATAGCGCCCGCCATCGACGCCCACAGTGCGCGTGCCCAGCACCGCAGTCACATCGCTGGTGATGGTCATCAACGAAGCGACATGATAGCGCGGCAGCGGCGGCATCGAGAAAAATACCGGGCCATCGCGCAGATCGAGCCACGCCGAAGCATAGAGCGTGTCGTTGTTGGGCGTCGTCACGTCGCGCATCGTGGCATCGGCCAGCGTCACCCGCGGCACCAGCGCGTTCACACCAGTGCCGAACCCGGCTTCAGCGATGCGATCGAGTTGCACCTGACGCGTGCGCAGCATTTCATACGGCGCAAAGCCAAAGCGGAACGCGCGGCGCAGCGCCGCGATCGCCGGCGTGTCAGGCAAGGCGGCAATTGTGGCAGCCGGCTTTGGCGCCGCCGCTGGTTTCGGCGCGATTTTCGCTGCCACTGGCTTCTTCACCGGCGGTGCGGCGGCAGCCGGCGCCGCAAAGGCCAACAGGGCCGCAATCATCGCTATGTGGCGGCGCATCGTCCATCCTCCCTGATCATTTTGCCCGTCCATGCCCAAGGGGGGTGCGCGCGTAAAGTGCAGCGTCGCGAATCGCACCACCCGACCGGGAGAACCATCATGAGCGAAGCCTATATTGTTGCTGCCAAACGCACTGCCGGGGGTCGGCGCGGCGGGCTGCTGCGCGATTGGCACCCCGCCGATCTCGCCGGCAAGGTGCTGGATGCCCTCGTCGACGAGAGTGGCGTCGATCCCGCGCTGATCGAGGATGTCATCATGGGCTGCGTTGGCCAGGGCGGTCAGCAGAGCACCAACGTGGCGCGCAACGCTGTGCTGTCCTCGAAACTGCCCGAATCCGTGCCTGGCACCTCGGTCGATCGCCAGTGCGGGTCCAGCCAGCAAGCCATCCACTTCGCCGCCGCCACGGTGATGAGCGGCCAGATGGATGTGGTGATCGCCGCCGGCGTCGAATCGATGACGCGCGTGCCGATGGGCATGACCGTCAGCCTGCCCGCCAAGGCCGGCATGGGCATGCCCTATGGCGAGGGCATGGCGGCGCGCTATCCGGGCATCCAGTTCAGCCAGTTCACCGGCGCCGAGATGATCGCGGAGAAATATGGCCTGACCAAGGATATGCTCGACGAGTTCGGCTACGAAAGCCAGGTCCGCGCTGGCCGTGCCGCGAAGGATGGTTCGTTCGCCAACGAAATCGTGGCGGTGGACGTGACCACCCATGATGGCGCACCGCACCGCCATACCCAGGATGAAGGCATCCGCTTTGACGTGTCGCTGGACGGGGTGAGGGGCGTAAAGCTGATCAACCCCGATGGTGGCCGGTTGACGGCGGCGACCAGCAGCCAGATTTGCGACGGCGCGTCGGGCGTGCTGATCGTCAACGAACGCGGCCTGAAGGCGCTGGGCGTCAAGCCGCTGGCGCGCATCCACACCATGACCGTGGTCGGCGAAGACCCGGTGATCATGCTGGAAGCCCCCATCGGTGCCACCAAGAAGGCGCTGCAGCGCGCCGGCATGAGCATCGGCGACATCGACCTGTATGAGGTGAACGAAGCCTTCGCCTCCATCCCGATGGCCTGGCTGCAGGTGCTCGGCGCCGATCACGCGCGGCTGAATGTGAATGGCGGCGCCATCGCGCTTGGCCATCCGCTCGGTGCCAGCGGCACCAAGCTGATGACGACGCTGGTGCATGCCCTGCACGCCCGCGGCAAGCGCTGGGGCTTGCAGACGATGTGCGAAGGCGGCGGGCTTGCCAATGTGACGATTGTGGAGGCTCTGTAGGTCTTGTGAAGACCCACCCCCAGCCCCTCCCGCAAGCAGAAGGGGGAAAGCGCTCACGACTCCCCTCCCGCTTGCGGGAGGGGCCGGGGGTGGGAAATGCAGCAGGCGCGGACAGTCGAAAAAAGGAACACCCCATGACCTACACCCAGATCGCCCTCGACATCGACGGCCCCATCGCCACCATCACCCTGGATCGCCCGGAAAAGCTCAACGCCTTCACCGGCGTGATGATGACCGAGCTGATCGCGGCCTTCGACGAGACCGACGCGAACGACGCCGTGAAAGCTGTCATCGTGACGGGCCGTGGGCGCGCCTTCTGTGCTGGGGCTGACCTGTCGGCCGGAGCCGCCACCTTCGATTATGAAAAACTGGGCGGCCACCGCAGTGCCAACCCGGCGGGCGAGGATGGCCAGATCGATTGGCGCCACCCCGCCACCCGCGACGGCGGCGGCCAGGTGACGATGCGGATCTTCCGCAGCCTGAAACCGGTGATCGCCGCCGTGAACGGCCCCGCCGTGGGCATCGGCGCTACCATGCAACTCGCCATGGACATGCGCTTGGCCAGTGACACCGCGCGCTTCGGCTTCGTGTTTGCCCGCCGCGGCATCGTGCCGGAAGCCGGTTCGAGCTGGTTCCTGTCGAAACTGGTCGGCCTGCCGCAGGCGCTGGAATGGTGCATGACCGGCCGGGTGTTTGACGCTGCCGAAGCCGAAAAGGGCGGCCTCACCCGCTCCACCCATGCCGGCGACGATCTGTTGCCCGCCGCCCGCGCCCTGGCGCTGGAAATTGCCGAGAATACCGCGCCGGTCTCGGTGGCGCTCACCCGCCAGATGCTGTGGCGCATGGCCGGCGCCCCCAGCCCATGGGACGCGCACCGGCTCGATTCAAAGATGGTCTATATGCGCGGGCGTTCCGGCGATGCGAAGGAAGGCGTCGTCAGCTTCCTGGAAAAGCGCAAGCCTGCCTATCCCGATACCGTCAGCGAGAATATGCCGGCAGAGGTGTTTCCGTGGTGGCCGGAAGAGAGCTGGTAATTATCGCCGTTGCAGCGGCGAGTTGGTAAAGCTCAGGCCTGTTCCAGCAATTCGGAGGCATCCAGCCCTAGCCGGTTGATCCGCGCCAGCACGCGCGGCCATTCGTCGGTCAGGAACTGCTCACGCTCTTGCGTCAGCAGATTGTTGACCGCGCCTTCGGCGGCAAACAGCCCCACACCCTTGCGTGCCCGCACCAGGCCGCCGGTCTGCAGATCCTGATAGGCCTTGGCCACGGTGAGCGGATTGACCCCGGCTTCGGCCGCCAGCGCCCGCACCGACGGCAGCATGGCGCCATCGCCCAGCGTCAGGATCCGCTCGACGATGACGTCGCGGATCTGGCGGTAAATCGGGCGATCAGTGCTGAACATCACTGTGGTATGGGGCCAGCACAGCGCAAGGTCAACCGTGTTAACCATCTAGACCAGCAGAAATTGGCGCAAAGCCTGTCAGAACGTCGGCGCGATCACAACAACCAGAGCGCCTGCAATTCCCGCACCATGCCCGCCGGCAATGCATCAATCCCGTCGCCGGCACCATCCACCAGATCCGCCGGCGCATCCGCTGCCGCCAGATAGCGCCAGCCCTGATGCGCGCGCAGCGGCCGCGGCTGCACCAGCACCGGGCCCGGCACCAGTTCGATGGCGCATTTCTCGCCCCATGGTGTCGTCGCCATGGCGATGGACAGGATGGTCTGCCGCGCCACCAGCCGATGTGCGATGATCCAGAAGATCGATCCGCCGATCAATTCCTCGGCACGTTTCGGCATGAAGCGTGTGTGGGCGCCGGCGCGGGTCTCGCCCCAGAAATGCGCCTGCCGTGCCGCCAATGTCTCGATATCGGGGCAGCCCGCCGCCACCTTGGTCAAGTGCAGCATCAGCCGAGATATTCCACGCCCACCAGCGTCGCCAGGCCCAGAAACGCGAAAAAGCCCATCGAATCCGTGATCATCGTCACGAATACCGACGATGCCACCGCCGGGTCCGCCTCCAGCCGATCGAGCGTCAGTGGCACCATCACCCCGGCCAGGCCGGCGATCAGGATATTGAATTGCATGGCCACCGCAATCACCAGCCCCAGCGTGACATTGCCGAACACCAGGCTGACGCCCAGCGCCATCAGCACGGCCAACGTCAGGCCATTCAGCAACGCCACCCGGATTTCCCGCCACACGGTGCGGCGCGTGTTGCTCTCGGTCAGTTGGTTGGTGGCCAGCGCGCGCACGGTGACGGCCATCGTCTGATTGCCGGCATTGCCGCCGACACTGGCCACGATCGGCGACAGCGCCGCCAGTGCCACCAGCGCCTGAATGCTGTCCGAAAACGCCCCGATGATGCTGGCCGACACCAGCCCGGTCAGCAGATTGGCGACCAGCCAGCGCGAGCGCGTGCGATAGGTGGTGAACACCGGTTCGTTGATGTCGCCATCGCCGGCGCCCGACAGTTTCAGCACATCCTCGCCGGCTTCGGCCTGGATGATGTGGACCACGTCATCCACGGTGATGACGCCCACCAACTTGCCGGCATCATCGACCACGGCCGCTGAAATCAGCGCATATTTCTGGAACAGCAGCGCGACCTCTTCCTGGTCCATGGCGACAGGGATCAACGTCTGCTCGCGCTTCATCACATCGCCCACCGAAATGTCGGGCGGCGCGGTCAGCAGCCAGCTCAGCCGCATGGTGCCGATCGGCTGGCGCGCAGCGTCGATGACGAAGATTTCCCAGAAGTCCGTCGCCGGATCGATGGTGCCACGCACGCGCTCGATAACTTCGCCCACGCTGATGGTTTCCGGCACCGCCACCAGGTCGCGCTGCATCAGGCGGCCGGCGGATTCTTCGGGGTAATTCAGCGCAGCTTCGATATCGGCGCGGTCTTCGGGGGCCAGCGCGCGCAGCACCTCGCGCTGTTCGTCGGCCTCCAGATCCTCGATGACCGCCACCGCATCATCGGTATCGAGCTGGGTGACGACTTCGGCCACCGCGCCCGGCGACAGCGCGCCGAGCACATCCTCGCGGACATAGTCATCCAGCTCGGCCACGACTTCGGCATTCAGCAGATCACCCAGCGCCACCGCCAACGCACCACGATTGTCCGCAGCAATCGCCGCAAACAGATCTGCGACGTCGGCCGGGTGCAGCGGCGCCACCAGCGCGCGGACATGATCGATATCGTCGCTGTCCAGCGCATCGGCGACATCGCCCACGAAGGCACGGCTCAACTGCCCTTCCTGCAGGGCATCGGGCGCGTCGTCGTCGCGATAATCCAGGCGGGCATCCTCGCTCACGCTGGCGGTTATACGCGCAACAACGACAAGCGCCAGCTTGGGTGCGCGCCCCCGGCAAATGCGTCGCACGTGGACTTGCGGGGCCATGGCGGATCGTTACATTCCCGCCATGGTCCGCGTCTCGTCATCCGTCTGGCCGCTTTATGGCGCGGCGGGAATCGCAGTGGCGGCTATATTGTTTGCCTGGCCGGAGCCACTGGCGCAGGGTTGGGAATGGGCGTCCCTGGCGGCAGCGGTGCTTGGCATATTGGGCAGCATGCCGTTCTGGCGCGCGGCGCAGGCGGATCAGATGGCGGCCGGCAAGTCCGGTATCGGCGGGCTGATCCTGGCGATCTTAGCCGGCATGCTGGTGGCGATCACGATGGTGCATCTCGGCAATGCGGCGCTGTCACCGGGGCCAGTGCGCGAGGCCGTTCTGAACGTGACCAGCAAATACATCAGCCGCGGCCGGCGCGGGCGCAGGGAATATCGCGTGGTGACCTCGCCAGTGCCGGGCGACAGCGGCACCACCACCCACGGCGTCGGCGGGCTGGCCAGCACGTCGGGCAGCTATGATGATTATATGGTGGGCGGCTGCATGACGCTCAGGTGGCGGCTGGGTTGGATGTGGCCGGTGGTGGTCAGCCGCCGCGCCAGCCCGTGCCCGCCGCAGTCATTTCCGGCCAGCGCTTCCGATCTGCCCTTGGCGCGTCCTGGCCCGGCCTGGGGCGGCATCCAGCAACGGCTGGCCCGCGATGTCGCCGCGCTGCCGCTGCCCCCAGAAGGCGTGCGCGTCGAATTTGCCGTCACGGCCGATAGTGTCGGCCGCATCACCGCCCTCACGCCGTTGCCGGGCAGCATCGTCTTGTCACCCGTCGCCACCGAAATCGTCAGCCAGGCCATCATGCGCCAGCCCGGCGCGCTGACCCAGGCCGGTGACTATCGCATGTGGCTGGTGCTGCGGCCGGCAGCCTAGCAAGCTGCGTTTGCGTGGCTTAAGATTGGACAACGGGGAGGGGGGTATATGCAGATCTGGTTGCCGGTCATCATCTATGGCACCACCGTGGCGCTGGGCCTGGTGCTGGGCTGGTATTTCCTCAGCAGCAAACGCCCGCCAAAGGCCATCCAGGCCATCCATTTTCTGACCGGCTTCGGCGGGCTGGAGGTGGTGATGCTGGTCAGCAAGCTGAATCGCGGCACCGCGCCGTTGGGCGACGATGTGAAGATTGCGCTGGTCCTGCTCGGCCTCGCCGTTGTCTCCGGGCTGTTTGCCGGCATCATGGCCAAGCCGCGGCCCGACATCATCGGTCCGGCGTTGCTGGCGCATGCCACCATCGGCGGCACCGCCTTCCTGCTGCTCGCCAACTGGGCGATCAGCGCTTAGTCGGTATCGGCCTCCGGCCCCGGCACAGCCACCATTGGCCCGAAATCATGATCGCGGAACACGGCAGCAAAGCGCGCTTCGTCGATCGCGCCTTCCCAGCGCGACACCACGATGGTCGCCACCGCATTGCCGATGAAATTGGTCAGCGCCCGGCATTCCGACATGAAGCGATCGATGCCCAATATCAGCGCCATGCCGGCAATCGGCACGCTGGGCACGATCGACAGTGTGGCCGCCAGCGTGATGAACCCGGCGCCGGTCACGCCCGCGGCGCCCTTGCTGCTCAGCATCGCCACCCCCAGCAACAGCGCCTGTTCGCCCAGGCTGAGATTGATGCCGGTGGCCTGCGCGATGAACAGCGCCGCCAGCGTCATGTAGATGTTGGTGCCGTCCAGATTGAAGCTGTAGCCGGTGGGCACCACCAGGCCCACGATCGGCCGCGGGCAGCCGGCGCGCTCCATCTTCTCCATCAGGCTGGGCAGCGCGGACTCGGAACTGGATGTGCCCAAGACCAGCAGCAATTCCGCCTTGAGGTATCGCAGCAGCGTGAAGATCGAAAAACCCGCCCCGCGCGCCACCAGCCCCAACACCACGATCACGAACAGCAGCGACGTCAGATAGAAAGTGGCGACCAGCGCCGCGAGATTGGCAATCGATCCGATGCCATAACGGCCGATGGTGAAGGCGAATGCCCCGAATGCCCCGATCGGCGCGGCGCGCATGAAGATCGCCACCAGCCTGAAAAACCCGGCGCCCAGCGCATTGAACAAGCGCACCACCGGCCGCGCCGCCTCACCGGCGCTGGCCAGCGCGATGCCGAAGCTGATCGCGAAGAACAGCACCTGCAGCAGATTGCCATCGACGAACGCCCCCACCACCGTTTCCGGAATGATCCCGGTCAGGAAAGCGGTGATGGTCTGGTCCTTGGCCTTCTTCACATAATCATCGACGGCGCCGGTCTCCAGCGTCGCCGGATCGATGTTCATGCCGGCGCCGGGCTGCACGACATTGGCCACCACCAGCCCGATGATCAGCGCGATGGTCGAGAAAAACAGGAAATAGGCAAAGGCCTTGCCCGCCACGCGCCCGACGCTGCCCAGATTCTGCATGCCGGCGATGCCCGACACGATGGTCAGGAAAATCACCGGCGCGATGATCATCTTGACCAATTTGATGAAGGCATCGCCCAGCGGTTTCAGCGCCACGCCGGTATCCGGCGCGAAATGGCCGATCAACCCGCCGGCCACGATCGCCACCAGCACCTGCACATAAAGTTGCGCATAGAGCGGGGTGCGCTTGCGCGGTGCCGCCAACATGCCTGCCGAAATCGCGATTGTCCGTCTCCCCCCCAAGCTCCCCAAGGCTTCGCTTCGTTCTGAAACGTCGCGGGCGGCCACGCAACGCCGGATTTCGCGTCAGGCGATGGCGATGATCTCCACCGGCTGGCCGGCCAGCATCACCACATCGCCGATGCTCTTGCCGATCAGCGCGCGCGCCAGCGGCGAGACATAGCTGACACTGGCTGCCTCTGGGCCGGCCGCGGGATCGGCCTCGTCATCGCCGACGATGGCATAGCATTGGACGCGGCCATCCTTGCGTTCGAAGCTGACCCTGTTGCCGAACACCACCGTTTCGCCGGCGGGCTGCTCCTCGATGACCTGCGCCGACGCGCGCCGGGCCGACCAGTAACGCAGATCGCGGGTGGCGCGCGCCATGGCGGTGCGATCGGCGCTGATCGCGTCCCCGGCCTGTGCCTCGGCATAGGCGGCACGTGCCGCATTCAGTTCCGCATCGATCTGCGCCAGCCCGCGCGGCGTCACCAGATTGGCATGGGCCGGGATCGGCCGGTCGGGCAGATTGGCGGCGACCGCTTCGGCGTCGGATTCCTTGGTGAAGGCTACACTCATGGCCCTGCTATGCCGGCATGCGCTCAGGGCAGCAACAGGCTGCCGTCGCCATAGCTGTAGAAGCGATAGCCGCTGGCGATGGCATGGGCGTACGCGTTGCGCATCACCTCCAGCCCCATCATGGCACTGACCAGCATGAACAGGGTCGATTTCGGCAAATGGAAGTTCGTCACCAGGCCATCGACGGCCCGCCAGCGATAACCGGGGTGGATGAAGATCGCTGTGTCCCCGGTAAACGCCCGGATCACGCCATCATCGCCGGCCGCCGATTCCAGCAGCCGCAGCGATGTGGTGCCCACCGGAATCACCCGCCCCCCCGCCGCGCGTGCCGCGTTCAATCGCGCGGCCGTCGCGGCATCGATGCTGCCCCATTCGGCATGCATCTGGTGGTCTGCCAGCCGCTCCGCCTTCACCGGCAGGAACGTGCCGGCACCGACATGCAGCGTCACCGTCTCGCGCCCCACCCCGGCGGCAGCCAGCGCGTCCCACAGCCGCGGGGTGAAATGCAGGCCCGCCGTCGGTGCCGCCACTGCGCCGTCTTTCGCTGCATGCAGCGTTTGATAATCCGTCAGATCGGCCGCATCGATGCCGCGGCGCCGCGCGATATAGGGTGGCAGCGGCATCTGCCCCACGCCATGCAGCGCCGTCTCCAGCGGCGCGCCATCGGTGTCGAACTGCCAGAGTACGCCGTCGCCGGTCTTTTCGATCACCGTGCCAGCCAGCACCACGCTGCCCTGGCCAAAATCGATCACATCGCCGTCCCGCAGCCGCCGCGCGTTCTTCACGAAACTCCACCAGCGATTGGCCGCCTCGCGCTTGTGCAGCGTCACCCCGATGGTCGCATCGCCCTTGCGGGCAAATAACTGCGCCGGGATCACGCGGGTGTCGTTCACCACCAGCACATCGCCGGCACGCAGCAAGCGCGGCAGATCGAGAAACCCATGGTCGCCCAGCACGCCGGCATCACGCCCGCTGACACAAAGCAGCCGCGCCGCATCACGCGGGTTCACCGGCCGCAGCGCAATGCATTCGGGTGGCAAATCGAAATCGAAATCGGAAACCAGCATCGGGGGAACAGCCCTTTGGCGGTGAAAGAAAATGCCTTAGCGCGGCGGCTGCGGTCCTGAAGCCCCAGGCGCCGGCCCGGATGTCGGCGGCGGGAAATTCAGCGCCCCCGCCGGGATCGGAGTCGCTGCCGGCTTCAACGCCGCGAAATCGGGCGGTGGCACCTTGTCGGCCGCGATGCTCGCCTTGACGATCCGGGTCGGATTGTCAGGCGGTTCACCTTTTTCGATGCCGTCCACCCATTTCATGCCGTCCACCACTCGGCCCCACACCGTGTAGTTGCGATCCAGCTTCAGCGTCGGCATCAGCACGATATAGAATTGGCTGTTGGCGCTGTCTTCGCTCTGCGCGCGCGCCATGGCGACCGCGCCGCGAACATGCGGCAGATCGTTGAATTCGGCCTTCAGATCCTCAAGCTTTGACCCGCCCGTGCCTGTCGCGGTCGGATCGCCGCCCTGCGCCATGAAGCCATCGATCACCCGGTGGAACACCGTGCCGTCGTAAAATCCTTCGCGCACCAGCGTGCGGATGCGCTCGATATGCTTGGGTGCCACATCGGGGCGCATGATGATGCGCACGCGGCCGCCCGATGACAGATCGAGCACCAGGATATTCTCCTCGCTCACCTGGTCGATCATGCCCTGCAGGCCCGACGGCGCCGCCATTTCCGGCAACTTGGGCGGCGCCTTCAGATCCTTGGGGTCAACGCGCGGCGCCTGCTGTGCCAGCGCGCTGCTCGCGCCCAGCAGGCTCACCGCAAACAATATGGTCAATCGCATCACTGGCCCTTCATCCCGGTCTGCCGGACGCGGGCCTCCACATCGGTGGCCACGGCGCTCGGCACGAACTTGTGGATGTCGCCACCATAGACAGCGATTTCCTTGACCAGACGTGAAGCGATTGGTTGCAGGGCGACATCGGCCATCAGAAACACCTGCTCGATATCGTCGTTCAGGGCCCGGTTCATGCCCGTCATCTGGAATTCATACTCAAAATCGCCAGCGCCGCGCAGGCCGCGCACGATCACCGTAGCGCCCAGGCGCTCGGCAAACGACATCAGCAGCTCATCGAATTCGGCGACTTCCACATTGGGAATATCGGCCGTCTCGCGCATGATCTGCGCCTTGCGTTCGGCCAGGGTGAACATCGGCGATTTGGAAGGGTTGGTGGCCACACCGATCACCAGCCGATCCACCAGCCGGGCGCCGCGCCGGATGATGTCCATGTGTCCCAGGGTGATGGGATCGAAGGTGCCGGGATAGACGCCGATGCGGGGTGCCAAAGCAGTCATTGGGTGTGGCTCCTTACCGGTCACGCTCGACGGCAAAACGCGCGATCGCGCGCAGCAGATCCGCCTCCGGGCCAAAGCCGGACAATTGGCCGATGGCCTGATCGATCAGCGCCGATGCCTGATCGCGGGCACGTTCCAGCCCGAGCAGCGACACGAATGTCGCCTTGCCGGCGGCGGCATCCTTCTGCACCGCCTTGCCGGTCTTGGCCGACGTGCCTTCGACATCGAGCAGATCATCGGCAATCTGGAACGCCAGCCCCAGATCGCGGGCATAGCCACGCAGGCTCTTCTTCTCGGCTTCGCTGGCGCGGCCCATGATCGCGCCGGCCTCCAGGCACCAGACAATCAGTGCGCCGGTCTTCAACTGCTGCAACCGGGTGATGCCGGCCAGATCATATTTCACGTCGCCGGCCACCAGATCCATCATCTGCCCGCCCGCCATGCCCGCCGGGCCCGACTGCAACGCCAATTGGGTGATCAGTTCCAGACGGGCGACCGGGTCGTCGTGGGTGGCCGGGTCGGCCAGAATTTCAAACGCCAGATCATGCAGGCAATCGCCGGCCAGCACCGCCGTGGCTTCGTCGAAGGCCAGGTGAACGGTCGGCTTGCCGTGACGCAGATCATCATCGTCCATGCAGGGCAGATCATCGTGAATCAGGCTGTAGACATGGATACATTCGATCGCCAGTGCCACGCGCAGCGCACGTTCCCGGTCCACTTGGAACAAGTCGCACGCTGCCACCACCAGCAATGGCCGCATGCGCTTGCCCCCGCCCATGGCCGCATAGCGCATCGCTTCATAAAGCCGGGCGCGGCTGTCGGATGGCACTGCCAGCAGCTTGTCGAAGCGCTGGTCGATGGCCTTTCCCATGGCATCAAGCGCCGGTTTCAGCATCAACGGAGCGGGGACCATCGCAACAGCGCCTTTACTGGGCATCAAAAGGGCGGGTGCCGGCGGCTTCACCGGCGGCGCTTTGCTGGATTTGCTCGATGCGCATGCGGGCATCGGCCAGCCGTGCCTCGCACAGGCGCTTCAGGCTCTGGCCCTCTTCATACAGGCTGATCGAGGCATCCAGGCTGAGTTCGCCAGATTCCAGTTGGCGCACGATATCTTCGAGGCGCTTCAACGCAGCCTCGAAGCTCGGCGGGGGTGCGGCTTGCTTGTCCATCGTGCCCGTAATTGAACGGGCGGGAGCGCGGGGTCAAGCCGCGCTGAACAGCGGCAGCCACAGCGGCAAGCACAGCAACAGCAACTTAGCGCACTGCCCCTTATGCTGGCTGGCCAAAGCGTCCGCGCGGCGCGATGCTTGGACCTGCGCTTCAGGAGACAAGCCATGCCGACCACCACCACCGCTGCCGTGCTGCGGGAACGCGGCGGGCCTTACCGCCTGGAAACGCTGGAACTCGCCGATCCGGGGCCGGGGCAGTTGCGGGTCAAGCTGGCGGCGTGCGGTATCTGTTTCACCGATGTCGGCGTGCAGCGTTACGAACAAGGCACGCCGCTGCCGCAGGTGCTGGGCCATGAAGGCGCAGGTATTGTCGAGGCGGTGGGGGCTGGTGTGACCAATGTGGCGCCGGGCGACCGCGTGGTCCTCAGCTACGCCAGTTGCGGTGCGTGCAACAATTGCGGCCATGATCATCCGCAATATTGCAGCAATTTCATGATGTTGAACTATGCCGGTGTATTGTCTGATGGCCGTGCGCCATTCGCGCAGGGCGACGCGGCGGTCTATGGCGGCTTTTTCGGCCAATCCAGTTTTGCCACCCACGCCATTGCGTACGCGCGCAACACGGTGAAGGTGGAGGCTGACGTGCCGTTCGCGCTGCTGGCGCCGTTTGGCTGCGGCCTGCAGACCGGCGCGGGCACCGCCTACAACACACTGGATGTGCAGGCCGGCCACAGCTTCGTGGTGATGGGCGCCGGTTCGGTTGGCCTGGCGGCGATGCTGGCGGCGGTGGACCGTGGTTGCCACAGCATCATCGCGGTGGACCGGGTGGCGGCGCGGCTCGATCTGGCGCGCACTCTGGGCGCCACGCACACCATCCTCGCCGACGGTCAGGATGTGACGGCTGCCATCCGTGCCATCTGCGCCACTGGCATCGATCGCATTGTCGATACCACCGGCGTGTCGGCGGTGGTGCGTGCCGGGCTGGAGGCGCTGGCCAGCCGCGGCGAGATGGCAATGCTGGCCGTAACCGCACCGGGCACCGAAATCAGCTTCAATCCCAACACGCTGCTGGGTGGCCGGTCGTTGAAGGGCGCGGTTGAGGGCGATGCCGATCCGCAGACCTTCATCCCCTGGCTGATCGGACGCCACACCGCCGGCCGCTTCAATCACGCGCCACTGGTGACCGAATATCCGCTGGACGCGATCAACGAGGCGGTCGCGGACATGGCCGCCGGGCGCGTGGTTAAACCGGTGCTGGTGATGGACTAACATCTTCTCCCCTCCCCTTCAGGGGAGGGGTCGGGGGTGGGGACGTGCCGCGAGGCAAAACTCGGAATGAAAGTGGTTTGGACGCCGTGCGCCTCATGCCGAGTGCGGGCGTGCAAATGCATTCCCCACCCCCAACCCCTCCCCTGAAGGGGAGGGGAGCAGTGGTCACTTCCCCGTAAACGCCGCCGGCCGCTTCTGCAGAAACGCACTCACGCCTTCGACGAAATCCGCACTGCGCCCGGCCAGCAACTGGTTGCGGCGCTCGACCATCAGCCCCTCGCTCAGCGACTTGTCCAGGCACTCGCGAATCCCGGCGCGGATCAGCGCATAGGACTGTGTCGGCCCGGCGGCGAGTTTCTGCGCGACAGCGGCGGTGGCGGTTGCCAGCTCCGCATCATCCACCACCTTGTAGACCATGCCCCAATCCAGCGCGGTCTCGGCCGAAATCCGCTCGCCCAGCATCATCATCGCCTGCGCCCGCGCCCGCCCGACCATCCGCGGCAGCATCCAGGTCGAACCGACATCGGGCACCAGCCCGATATTGACAAACGCCTGCAGGAAATACGCCGACCGCCCCGCGATCACGATGTCGCCCGCCAGCGCATAGGAGCAGCCAGCGCCCGCGGCCGGACCATTGACCGAGGTGATGAACGGCACCGGCAGCGCAAACAGCCGCTCCAGCAGCGGATTGAAATGCGATTCGAGCACCGAACCGGCATCCGGCGGGCCCGATCGTTTCGCCCCACCACCAGCACCGCCACCCGCCAGATCGGCGCCGGAGCAAAAGGCGCGGCCAGTGCCGGTGAGCACCAGCACCCGTGCCGTGCCTTCATCGCGCACACGGTCCACCGCGTCGATCATCTCCTCGATCACCCCGACATGCAGGGCGTTCATCACCTGCGGCCGGTTGATGGTCAGCGTGGCGATGCCGTTCTCGGTCTCGAAATTGATGTGGCTGTAGGTCATTGGGTGGTCCTCCCGTTTGGCCGGCAGGATATGGGGGCGGGCAGGGGCCGTCACCCCATCAATCAGCCAAGGTATCCCAATGTCTCGAGAATGGCCGCCAGACAATCGCGGCCCAGCAGCTTGCTCCGCTCCGGCGACCAGCCATATTCGGCGCAGGGCAGATCATCATTATCCTTGAATGGCATTTCCAGCGTCATGGCGAGGCAGCCGAAGCGCTCGGCAAGCTGATTGGTGCTCATCGCCAGATTGGCCGTGCCGGGCCGCGCGCGCGGGTAACCCCTGGCGGTCTGGAAATCCGGCGAAATCCGCGCCAACCGCGCCTTGTAGCCATTGAGCAGCGCAAGCTGTTTTTCGGTGATCGACGGGATGCCATCAAAGCCGGCGATGAACACCTGCGGGATGGCCTCGTCGCCATGCACATCCATCGCGATGTCGCAGCCGGTCTGTTGCATGGCACCCAGCACACACAGCACTTCCGGCGATTTGTCGGCCGATGGCGCCGCCCATTCGCGGTTCAGGTTCACGCCGGCGGCGTTGGTGCGCAAATGGCCACGCACTGAGCCGTCCGGGTTCATGTTGGGCACGATGTGAAACGTCGCCAATTGTCGTAACTTGCGCGCCACCGGGTCAGCCGGGTCGGTCAGGCGTTCGAGAGCACCCTCCATCCACCATTCCGCCATCGATTCGCCCGGATGCTGGCGGGCATAGAGCCAGACCTTGCGCGGGCCATCGCCGATCACCAGCCGATCAATGGCGCGGCCATCCAGGCTGTGGCCAAGCACATCGGCTGCCACGCCGGGCCGCGTGGCGATGCGTGCGATCAGATCATGATGCCGCTCCAGCGAGTACGGCGCGAAATAGGCGAACCAGAGCTGATCCACGGACGGCGTGATCGTGATGGTCAACGTGCCGTTTGCGGATTTCGGGTCGAATTCCGTCTCGGCCCGGCGCCAGGTCTGGCGATCCTCCGACATGGCCGCGCGATAGCCGGGCCAGCCGCCGGGATAGGCGCTGCCATTCAGATCGATGATGCGGATCACGCAGCGCTGCCCGCGCGCGCCAGACAGGCGGAAATGAAACCATTGATAGAAATCGCTGTGCGCGTCCTTGCGGATGCTGAGCACGATCTCGTGCGGCCCGATGATGCGCTCGACGTGGATATTGCCGGAATCGAAATTCGAATCGATGCGAATCATGGTGCAGGCTTCACAATCACGGTCTGGCCGCTGGGGCCGGGAAAGCCGGCCAGCAAGGCACGGGCGAGGCGGGCCGCGGTCGCGTCCTGCATTGTGCCAGACGTGGCGGCGCGGCCTTCCCAGATCACGTTCGGGTCACCGCCGCGCCGGATCTGGAGGGTGAGGACAGCATTGGACACGATCTGCGTGGTTTTGGTCACCGGAACACTCATTCCGGACGAAACCCCACCACGGCGGCCCCCGAACCCGCCACCAAAGCCCACCGAAAGGCCCGATCTGGCCGGTTGCTCGCTGCTGCTGCGCTCCAGCCGGATGGTCGCGGTCAGCACCGCCGGCTGCCCGGTCGGCACCGGCTGAAACCCGGCCCGCGCCAGCTCGGCCGCCACTGCATCGGCGTCGGCCTGGAAGGCCAGGCTGTCGCCAATCATCGCCTCAGCCGGGCCTATCGTGATCGTCGAGCCCGCCAGGGGTTGCGACAGGTGAAAGCGCGTCACCTCCACCTTCGACGGGCCAGTGACGCAGCCCGCCAGCAAAGCAATCGGCAACGCCATCAGAAGGATAGGTTTCATGAGTATGTGGTCGCATGGCCGGGGCGGCAGCGCAACCAGCGTGGTTGACAAAGCGCCGGCCCTCCCATAACGCCTCCATTCCATTTTCACATCCCTGATCCAGCACCGGAATTTGCCATGAAGGTTCGCAACAGCCTCAAGAGCCTGAAGGCTCGCCATCGTGATTGCCAGATCGTGCGCCGCCACGGCCGCACCTATGTGATCAACAAGACCAACCGTCGCTTCAAGGCCCGCCAGGGCTGAAGCTCGTCGCCGCTTGCGGGCGGCGCACCGGTTGATCGATGCACCCCTGCCGTTTGGCGGGGGTGTTGTCGTTTGTGGGTGGTGCAGCCATGTCGTTGAAATCGGTTGTGTTTGATGTCGGCAATGTCCTCTATGGCTGGGATATTCGCGCGCTCTACGCCAAGCTGATCGACGATCCGGCGCGGCTGGACTGGTTCTGCAGCCATGTCGTCACGCCGGAATGGCATTTCCAGCATGATGCCGGGCGGCCGTTCGCGGAAACCTCGGCCGAACTGATTGCGCAATATCCGGCCGAAGCGGATTTGATTCGCGCCTTCGGCCCCCGTTTCAACGAGACGGTGACTGGCCTGGTGCCAGGCATGGCAGCGCTCGTGGATCGGCTGACAGCGCGCGGCATCCCCTTGTATGGCATCACGAATTTCTCTGGCGATTTCTGGCCGGCCTTCCGCGCGACAGCGCCGCTGTTCGATCATTTTCAGGATATCATCGTGTCGGGTGACGAACGGCTGACCAAGCCCGACCCGGCCATCTACCAACTGGCGCTGCGCCGCTTCGGCCTGGCACCTCGCGAGGCAATCTTCATCGACGATCGCGCCGAAAATGTCGCCGCCGCTGCCGCCAACGGCTTCGTGGCGCATCATTTTTCGGATCATGACCGGCTGGTCGCCGATCTGGTCAGCCTGGGCCTGCTCAACGATTCTTGAGCTCGTCGCCGATCAGCCGCACGACATGGACCACGTTGGTTGTGCCCGGCGTCGAAAACGGCACACCGGCAATCAGCACCAGCGGATCGCCGCCCTTGGCCAGCCCCGAACGCAGCGCCATGCGCTTGGATTTGGCCACCATATCCTCGAAATTGGCGACATCGCGGGTGACGATGGCATGCACGCCCCACACCAGCCCCATTCGCCGCGCCGTTGTCTGGCTGGGCGTCAGGCACAGCACCGGCACCGACGGGCGTTCGCGCGCGGCGCGCCCGGCGGTCGATCCGGATATGGTGAAGCAGGCAATCGCCCGTGCCCCGATGGTGCGGCTGATATCGGCCGCCGCCGCAGTGATTGCCGCTGCTGTTGATCGACCGGCACTGATCTGGGTGAAATGCACCCGGCGGTCATAACCGGGATCAGCCTCGACCTGGCGGGCAATGGCATCCATCATGGCAACGGCTTCTTCGGGAAAGGCGCCAGCCGCGCTTTCGGCGGACAGCATCACCGCATCGGCGCCATCATAAATTGCGGTTGCAACATCAGAGACTTCGGCGCGGGTCGGGCTGGGTGCCGTGATCATCGATTCCAGCATCTGGGTGGCCACCACCACCGGCTTGCCCACGCTGCGGGCCAGGGCAACGATGCGCTTCTGGGCCGGCGGCACATTCTGCGGCGGCAGTTCCACCCCCAGATCGCCGCGCGCCACCATCACCGCATCGGCAAGCTCCAGGATCGCTTCCAGACGCTCAAGCGCCGCCGGCTTTTCGATTTTGGCGAGCAGCGCGGCGCGGCGGCCGATCAGGTGGCGGGCCTCGGCGACATCTTCGGGGCGCTGCACGAACGACAGCGCAATCCAGTCCACCCCGACATCAAGTGCAAAATCCAGATCGGCACGGTCTTTCAACGTCAACGCCGGCAGCGGCACCACCACATCCGGCACGTTGACGCCCTTGTTGTCCCTGATGGTGCCCGGCACGTCGACAATGGTATCGATGGCGTCTGCCGATACGGCGGTGACGCGCAGCACGATCTTGCCATCATCGACCAGCAGGCGATTCCCGACGCTGAGGGCGGCAAAAATTTCCTTGTGGGGCAGTTGAACGCGCATCGCGTTTCCGGCCGTTTCGTCCCGATCAAGGCGAAAGGGCTGATCCTTCAGCAGCGCGGCACTGCCGCCAACCACGCGGCCCACCCGCAGTTTGGGGCCCTGCAAATCGGCAAGGATCGTAATCGGCCGGCCGCTCGTCCGCTCGACGTTGCGGACGGCGGCAATCAGCGCCCCCTGGCTTTGATGGCTGCCATGGCTCATGTTGACGCGAAACGCATCGGCGCCGGCCGCATGCAGGCGGGCGATCATCGCCTCGCTGCTCGACGCCGGTCCCAGCGTGGCGAGCACCTTCACCTGGCGGCTTCGGGGTTGAAAAAGACCGTTCATCGTGCGCCTGTCATCCATCGCTGGCACGATAATCAGAGTATCAGCGATATGCGACCGGAGAGTGCCAAAGCCATGACGATATTTGCTGATGATGCAACCCGCGACCGGGTGGAGGCGGCGGCCTTCCGGCGCCTCATGCTGCACCTTGCGCAGCGCAGCGATGTGCAGAACATCGATCTGATGGGCCACACCGGCTTCTGCCGCAACTGCCTGGGCGACTGGTTGCACGAGGAGGCCGAAAAACAGGGCCTTGTGCTGTCGAAGGACGATGGCCGCACCCATGTCTATGGCATGACCCAGGCCGAGTGGAAGGCGCTGCACCAGCAGCCGGCAACCCAGGAACAGCTCGACCGCATGGCCGAATCGCTGGCGAAGAACGAGGCGGTTCGGTAACCCCCTGGGACCGAATTCAGACAGGGACCAGCATGACCGAAGAGAATGTCTCCGCCACGCAACTGCGCCAATATATCGAGCGCATCGAAACGCTGGAGGAAGAGAAGAAGGGCATCGCTGACGATATCAAGGATGTCTATGCAGAAGCCAAGGCGACCGGCTTTGACCCCAAGACGATGAAGGCCTTGGTGCGCCTGCGGAAAATGGAAGCCGCGGCCCGGCAGGAAGCCGAAGCCCTGCTGGAAACCTACAAGGCCGCGATCGGCCTTTGAACGGGGGACATGACATGAAGCTGTATGGGGGAAAATTGTCGCCATTCGTGATGCGGCCACTGCTGGTGAGCCGCGCCAAGGGCGCAGAGGTTGAACTTGATAGTTTCGAGGGCGGCATCAAATGCCCGGAATATCTGGCGCTTTGCCCGACGGGCAAGATGCCGCTGCTGGTCGACGGCGATCTGGCGTTGCCGGAAAGCCAGGTGATCGCCGACTATCTGGATGCGGCGCTGCCCGGCCCGTCGCTTATGCCCGAAGATGCAGCTGATGCCGCCATGGTGCGCCTGATCATCCGCCTCGCCGACGTCTATATGGTGCCGGCGCTGGGCGGCCTGTTCCGCGGCCGTGAACATCCCGACGGTGTGCCCGCCGCCCTGCAATCGATGGGCGAAGCGCTGGGCTATATCGAGCATTATCGCCGTGCCGAGGATGAATTTGCGTGGGGGCACAGCTTCACCCAGGCCGATGCTGCGCTGATTCCGCTGTTTTTCTTTCTGGATGCCCTTGATGGCCCGATGCCGACCAAGGCGCTGGTTGCCGCGCGTCCGGGCCTTGCCGCCTGGTGGGATCGTGCCAAGGCCAGCAGCCTGGGTGCGCAGGCCGTCACCGAACAGGCTGCAGGTCTGAAGGCGATGATGGCGGCCCGGCAGGGCTGATTGCCGCCATCGCAGGCAGCGTCTAGGGTGCAAGGCCAAAGGGGAACAGCGATGCATATGACGTTGACCATCAACGGCCAGGATCACGATGTGGAGGCACCGGCCGCCGCGCTGCTGGTCGAGGTGCTGCGCGATACGCTGGGCATGACCGGCACGCACATCGGCTGCGACACCAGCCAGTGCGGCGCCTGCAATGTGCTGGTGGACGGCAAGGCGGTGAAATCCTGCACCTTGCTGGCCGCTCAAGCGCAAGGCGCGGCGGTGACCAGCATCGAAGGTCTGGCCAACGGCGATCAGCTCCATCCGATGCAACAGGCGTTTCGTGAGGCCCATGGCCTGCAATGCGGGTTCTGCACGCCGGGCATGGTGATCGCCGGGCTGGAAATCGTGCGCAAGCATGGCACCAGCCTGACGCCAGAACTGGTTGCGCACGAACTGGAAGGCAATTTGTGCCGCTGCACCGGTTATATCAACATCATCAAGGCGGTGGTTGCTGGTGCAGCCGGTATGGCCAGCCTTGGGGAGAGCCAGCATGCGTGATTTCGCCCTGCAGCGTCCAGCCAATCTGGCCGATGCGGCATCAGCCTTCGCCTCCGGCGGGGAGGCCGCCTATCTCGCTGGCGGCCACACGTTGATCCCGGCGATGAAATCCCGGCTGCGGATGCCCGATGCGTTGATCGACCTGTCGGCGCTGGGTCTGAACGGTATCACCCGTGACGGTGACCACCTGTGGATCGGCGCGATGACCACCCACGCCGATGTCGCGGCCGGCGCCACCGCCATCCCCGGCCTGGCTGCGCTGGCCAATCTGATCGGGGACAATCAGGTGCGCAACATCGGCACCATTGGCGGCAGCCTGGCCAACAATGATCCCGCGGCCGACTATCCGGCCGCTGCCCTTGCGCTCGATGCCATCATCGAAACCGATCGCGGCAGCCATGTGGCGGCGGATTTCTTCCAGGGCATGTTCAGCACCGCCTTGGCCGACGGCGAGATCATCACCCGCGTCGGCTTCGCGATCCCGCAAGCGTCGGCCTATGGCAAGTTCCGCCATCCGGTGTCGCGCTATGCCATGGTCGGCGTCTATGTCGCACAGCACGCTTCCGGTTGGCGCGTCGCAGTCACCGGCGCCGGCCCGGGCGTGTTCCGCTGGAGCGATGCCGAAGCCGCGTTGGCGGCCGGCACCGAAGCGCCCGCGCTGCCCGCCGATGATCTCAACAGCGACATCCATGCCAGCGCCGAATATCGCGCGCATCTGTGCGGCGTGATGCTGAAACAAGCGGTGACCTTGCTGTGCTGATTGCAGCCCTGCCGCGCCATTGCTAAGCCCGCGGCTTCCTTTTTCAACCAGTTGATCGATCATGGCCGGCCACAGCAAATTCAAGAACATCATGCACCGCAAAGGTGCCCAGGACAAAAAGCGCAGCGCGCTGTTTTCCAAACTCAGCCGCGAAATCACCGTGGCGGCCAAGATGGGCATGCCCGATCCCGCCGCCAACCCGCGCCTGCGTGCTGCTGTGCTCGCCGCCCGCTCCGAAGGCATGCCCAAGGACAATATCCAGCGCGCCATCGACAAGAGCCAGGGCGGCGACACCGCCAATTATGAAGATGTGCGCTATGAAGGCTTCGGCCCCGGCGGCGTGGCGTTGATCATCGAAACGCTCACCGACAATCGCAACCGCACCGCCACCAATGTGCGCACCATCGTGGCCAAGAATGGCGGCAATCTGGGTGCCTCGGGCAGCGTGTCGCATGGCTTCGAGCGGCTCGGCCTGATCACCTATACGGCCAAGGCTGGCAGCAACGACCGCGTGTTCGAAGCCGCTCTGGAAGCCGGCGCCGATGATGTCCAATCCAGCGAGGACGGCCACGAGATATGGACCAGCGTCGAGGCGCTGCACGAAGTCGCCAAGGCATTGGAGGCCGTGCTCGGCGAAGCGGAATCGACCAAATTGGCCTGGAAGCCGGGCCTGATGGTCAGCGTCGGTGCCGATGATGCCGCGCAGTTGATGAAGCTGATCGACACGCTGGACGACGATGACGATGTGCAGACCGTGTGGGGCAATTATGACGTGCCCGAAGACGTGCTTGCCAATCTGTGAGGCTGGCAGCGGCGATCATGATCATGGCGAGCACGCCCGCGGCCGCCGATGCCGTTGCCGACATCAAGGCGGCGCGCGCCGCCTATAATGCCGCCATTGCCGCGCGCGATGTTGCGGGCGTGCGTGCGGCCTTTGGCGATGGCTATATCGGCATTGCCGGTTCCGGCGGCGAAGCGATCATCGGCGCTGATGCCATGACGGATTATTTTGCTCGCGCCTTCAAGACGCCGGGATTCCTCGGCTTCGTCCGCACGCCCGACGTGGTGACCGTCGCGGTCCCACCCGTGCGCGCCATGGAGCGCGGACACTGGTCGGGCGGCAGCGTCTCTGGTCGGTTCAGCGGCGAATATCTGGCCGTGTGGGTGCCGACCGCCACAGGCTGGAAACTGCGCAGCGAGAGCTTTGTGACACTTGCCAACGGGGCACCAAATTAACTCCCCTCCCCTTCAGGGGAGGGGCTGGGGGTGGGGAAGATGGCGACGGTTGACGAAAAGCTGCTTCACGACCGCGCCCGCACCATGCGGACCAACCAGACCCCGGCCGAGCGGCGAATGTGGGCCATTTTGCGTGGCAGCCGGCTAGGTGGACTGAAGTTCTGCCGCCAGGCTGTCATTGGCAGCTATGTCGCCGATTTTCTGTGTCCTGCGCTGGCGCTGATTGTCGAGGTGGACGGTGCCAGTCATACCGATCCGGATCGGGATGCACGGCGGGATTCAACGCTGGCGGCGCAGGGCTATCGGGTGTTGCGTTTTGCGAATTGGCAGGTTCTGGAACAAGGCGAAATGGTTGCAAAATCTATCCTGGAACACGCGAACCAGTTGCCCGCGCGCTGGACCAATGGGCCGCGCAATGGCTCTCGGCCTTCGTTCCCCACCCCCAGCCCCTCCCCTGAAGGGAAGGGGAATTGAGTTCGCGGCTCATCCTGGGCCTTGATCCGGGGCTGGCGGCGACGGGCTGGGGCGTGATCCGGGCTGATGGCAACCGGCTCAGCCATATTGGCCATGGCACGGTGCGCACCGCCGCCAGCGCGCCCTTGGCAGAACGGCTGGCCACCCTCTACGATGCGCTGATGCAGGTGATGACAAGCCATGGCTGCAATGCGGCGGCGGTGGAGGAAGTGTTCGTGAACACCAATCCGCAATCGACGCTGAAGCTGGGCCAGGCGCGCGGGGTGGTGATGCTGGCCGCCGCCAAGGCCGGCCTGCCGGTGACGGAATATGCGACGCGGCTGGTAAAGAAAGCGATCGTCGGCGTGGGCAGCGCCGACAAGACCCAGGTGCATGCCATGGTGCAGCGGCTGTTGCCCGGCGTAGCGGTGACGGGCAGCGACGCCGCCGATGCACTTGCCGTGGCGATTGCCCATGCACATCTCGGCGCCAGTGCGCAAAAGGGCCTGACATGATCGCCCGATTGAAGGGCCTGGTCGACAGCGTCTCGGCCGATGCCCTGGTGCTGGATGTGAACGGCGTCGGTTATCTGGTCCAGGCCAGCAGCCGCACGCTGGCCGCCCTCAACATCGGGCAGACGGTGGTGATGCACATCGAAACCCAGGTGCGCGAGGATGCAATCACGCTGTTCGGTTGCGTGACCGAAACTGAACGGGCCGCATTCCGCGCGTTGATCACCGTGCAGGGTGTGGGCGGCCGGGTGGCGCTCAACATCCTGTCGGTGCTGACGCCGGATCAGGTGGCGCATGCCGTGGCGGCCGGCGATGCGGCGTCACTGGCCCGCGCCAATGGGGTCGGCCCCAAATTGGCGGCGCGGATCACCAATGAGTTGAAAGGCAAGTTGGGCGGTGTGGCGCTGTCCGCCGGCGCCCCGATCGCGGTGCAAGCGGGCAACCGTTTGCTGGAGGACGCGATGGCAGCGCTGGCGGCGCTCGGCTTCCGGCCGATGGATGCCAGCCGGGCGGTGAGCGACGCACTGGCCGAACTTGGCGAAACGGCGGCACTGAATGATGTGGTGCGGGTGGCCTTGAAGAAGAGTGTGCAGTGACGAAGAATTTGGCCTTCCCCACCCCCAACCCCTCCCCTGAAGGGGAGGGGAGACCATCTGCTCCCCTCCCCTTCAGGGGAGGGGTTGGGGGTGGGGAAGGGCGCACGACCCCATGACCGCCGATCTCTCCCCGCAACGTCGCCTCGACGATATCGACGCCGCGCTGCGGCCCAAGGGGCTGGATGAATTCATCGGCCAGGCGGCACTGCGCTCCAACCTCAGTGTGTTCATCAACGCCGCCCGCAGCCGCGGTGAGGCGATGGACCATGTGTTGCTGCACGGTCCGCCGGGCCTGGGCAAGACCACGCTGGCGCAGATCGTGGCGCGCGAACTCGGCGTGGGCTTCCGGGCGACATCCGGCCCGGTGATTGCCAAGGCCGGCGATCTGGCGGCGATCCTGACCAATCTCGAACCGCATGATGTGCTGTTCATCGACGAAATCCACCGCCTGTCACCGATGGTGGAGGAAATTCTCTACCCGGCCATGGAAGACCGCGTGCTCGATATCATGATCGGCGAAGGCCCGTCGGCGCGCAGCGTGCGCATCGATCTGCCGGCGTTCACGCTGGTCGGCGCCACCACCCGCGCCGGGCTGCTCACCACGCCGCTGCGTGATCGCTTCGGGATTCCGCTGCGCCTGAATTTCTACAGCATCGATGAACTGGAACAGGTGGTGACGCGCGCCGCCCGGCTGCTCGATCTGCCGATCACCACCGATGGCGCCCGCGAAATTGCGGCGCGCGCCCGCGGCACCCCGCGCATCGCCGGGCGGCTGCTGCGCCGGGTGCGGGATTTTGCCGGCGGCAATGCCGTGGACCAGCGCCTGGCCGATCAATCGCTCAGCCGGCTGGAGGTGGACCGGCTCGGCCTCGATGCCATGGATCGGCGCTATCTGATGATGATCGCCGACATTTATCGCGGTGGCCCGGTGGGCATCGAAACGCTGGCCGCCGGCCTGTCCGAACCGCGCGACACGCTGGAAGATGTGATCGAACCCTTTCTGATCCAGCAAGGCCTGGTGGCCCGCACCGCACGGGGGCGCATGCTCACCGGGCCGGCGTGGAAACATCTGGGCCTGGTGGCGCCGGCGAGCCAAGCCATATTGCCGCTGCTCGATGAAGAATAACCGGCGCCTGTAACCAACAGCCGCTGCCCTACGAAAGGTCGATCATGCACAATCATCTCCTCGCCTTCCTCGCCCCGGTTGTCATGGCGGCCACACCCGCGCTGGCCATTCCCGCCGTCGGGGAAAAGGCCCCCGCCGTCGCCGGCACCGACATCAGCGGCAAGCAGCGCACGCTGCAACAACTCGCCGGCCGCAAGGGCACGGTGCTGATGTTCTTCCGCTCGGTGGCCTGGTGCCCCTATTGCAAGGCGCAGATGATCGCGATGAACGATGGCGCGGCGGCCCCGCTCGCTAGCCGCGGCTATACGCTGGTTGGCCTGTCCTATGACGATACCGCCGTGCTGGCCAAATTCGCTGCCGAACGCAAGGTGGCGTGGCCGCTGTTGTCCGATCCGCAATCGAAAGTGATCGATGGCTGGCAGTTGCGCGATCCGGCCTATCCGCCTGGCAATCGCGCCCATGGCGTGCCGCGCCCGGCGATTTACGTGATCGATCAAAAAGGCGTGATCCGCGCCCGCATGATGGAAGATGATTATCGCAAGCGCCCGCCGGTGGAGGTGGTGCTTGCCGCGGTGGACGCACTCGGCCAGTAACAACCCCGATAAGGGGGCGTGCGATGATGTTACCGATGGAGAGCGTGCGCGCGGCGTTTCCGGCGCTGGCGTTGCAGGATGATGACCAGCCGCGCTGCTATTTCGATGCGCCGGCCGGCACCCAGGTGGCCGGAAGGGTGATCGAGGCGATGGGCTACGCCATGGTGCAGGCATGCGCCAACGATGGCGGGCTGTTCCGCACCAGCCAGGCCGCCGGCGCGATTGCCGATCATGCCATTGCCAGCGCCGCGGCCTTTTTCGGCTGCGGTGATGATGAAGTGATCTTCGGGCTGAACACCACCAGCCTGTTTTTCCAGATGGCGCCGCTGATCGCCCATGATTGGCAGGTCGGCGACAATATCCTGCTCACCCGCATGGATCATGATGCCAATGTCTCGCCGTGGTTGCAGGCGGCGCAAGCGCGTGGGCTGGAGGTGCGCTTTCTGGAATGGGATCACGAAACATTCGCGCTGAAGCTGGAGTCATTGCCCGACCTGATCGACGCACGCACCCGCGCCGTGGCGGTGGGCCACGCCAGCAATTTCCTGGGCACGATCAACGATGTCGCGGCGGTGTGTGCGGCGGCGCGGGCCGTCGGCGCCATCAGCATTGTCGATGCCGTGCAATCGGCCCCGCATCTCGCGCTGGATGTGGCGGCGATCGGCTGCGATCTGATGGCCGCATCGGCTTACAAATTCTTTGGTCCCCACGCGGCGATCCTGTTCGTGTCCCGGCGCCTGCAGGGGATCATCCCGCCCCTGAAAGTCCGTCCGTCCGCCGATGTGATGCCCACGCGGCTGGCGCCCGGCACGCCAAGCTTCGAGGCGATGGCAGGCACCGCGGCGGCCATCGATCACCTGGCCTGGCTGGGAGAGGCGGCCGGCACCGTCTCGCCCGATCAGCCGCTGCGGCAAAGGCTGCTGGCCGGGCTGGCGGCAGCGCAAGCCCATGAAACCGATTTGATGCGCCGCTTTCTGGATGGGATCGGCGCCGTACCGGGCGTGACTCTGCACGGGATCGCCAACGCAAACCGTCTGCACGAACGCGTTGCCACCTTCACCTTCGAACTGGCTGGGAAATTCAGCGCCGAAGTCGCCGCTGCACTCGCCGCCCGCAACATGTTCGCCTGGCAAGGCTATTATTACGCTTGGGAACCGGCGACGGTGCTCGGGCTGAAGGATCGCGGCGCGGTGCGGGTGGGCTTCACCCATTACAACAGCATGGCCGAAGTCGATCTGCTGCTGGAGACGCTTGGCCAGATCGCCGGCAGTTGATCCACCGGCCCTGTCCTACACAGCCAAATCCTGTCATCATTGCGGCGTCCACAGCTGTTTCCCGGCGGGTTTTCAGGGGGGCTGCGCCAGCGTCAATCCCGCCAGAATCGGCCAAAGCGTCAAAACCGAACAGATGGATCACGCCTCCATGCATGCGAATATGCCACATTTGCCGCTGGATTTTGCGCAACGCCATGGGCAAAGCCACATGTCATGACCACGGCTCCGCGCACCCTCTATCAGAAAATCTGGGATGATCATGTTGTCGGCACGCTGGACGACGGCACCGCGCTGATCTTCATCGATCGCCACCTGATCCACGAAGTGACGACCCCGCAGGCGTTCGAAGCGCTGCGGCTGGCTGGTCGCAAGGTGCGGCGCCCTGATCTGACGCTGGCGGTGCCCGATCACAATGTGCCCACGACAGATCGCCGGTTGCCGATCCTCGATCCGATGTCGAAGGCGCAGTTGGCGACGCTTGAGCAGAATTGTGCGGATTTCGGCATCGAGCTTTACGCCATCGATGCGCCGGAACAGGGCATTGTCCACGTCATCGGCCCGGAACAGGGCTTCACCCTGCCAGGCGTGACCCTGGTCTGCGGCGACAGCCATACTGCCACCCATGGCGCTTTCGGGGCGCTGGCCTTTGGCATCGGCACGTCCGAAGTCGAACATGTCTTCGCCACCCAGACGCTGCTGCTGCGCCAGTCGAAGTCGATGGAAGTACGGGTCACCGGGGCGCTGGGTTTTTCGGTGTCGGCCAAGGATGTGGCGCTGGCCGTGTGCGGCGTGCTGGGCTCCGGTGGCGGTGCTGGCCATGTGATCGAATATACCGGTCCGGTGATCGAAGCGCTGTCGATGGAAGGCCGGATGACCTTGTGCAACATGGCCATCGAGGCCGGCGCTCGCGCCGGGCTGGTGGCGCCGGACGCCAAGACCTTTGACTATGTGCAGGGCCGGCCACGTGCGCCGAAGGGGGAGGCCTGGGATCAGGCCATGGCCTGGTGGCAGACGCTCCATACCGATGCCGGCGCGCAATATGATGCCACAATCACCATCGACGGCAGTGCCATTGCGCCGCTGGTAACCTGGGGAACCAGCCCGGAAGATGTGGTGGCAATCACTGGCATGGTGCCCGAACTCGACAGCTTCGCCGATCCCGGCAAGCGCACGGCGGCCGCCAAAAGCCTTGATTACATGGGGTTGGCGCCGGGGATGCGCATGGAGGACGTGGCCGTGGAGCATATCTTCATCGGCAGTTGCACAAACAGCCGCATCGAGGATTTGCGCATTGCTGCCGACGTCGTGAGGGGCCGCCGCGTGGCCAGCACCGTGCGTCAGGCGCTGGTGGTGCCCGGCTCTGGTCTGGTCAAGCGCCAGGCCGAAGCCGAAGGGCTGGACCGCATCTTCACCGAAGCCGGTTTCGAATGGCGTGAGCCGGGCTGTTCGATGTGCCTTGGCATGAACCCGGATCAGGTGCCGGCCGGCGAACGTTGCGCCTCCACGTCGAATCGCAACTTTGTCGGCCGCCAGGGGCCGGGTTCTCGCACCCATTTGCTGTCGCCGGCGATGGCCGCGGCTGCTGCGCTGACCGGTCGCTTGACAGACGTACGCCAGTTGATGCGCTGAACATCACGCAATTGCTAGCAAATTGATAATAATCGCTGCTGCATGACTCGTTGGTGACCGTACAGGTAATCATTTGTAAACGCCTCTTGCCATAAGTTGCGCTCGAATATGTCGACGGGGCATTGGCAACAGCGGTGAAGATGGGTCGGCTTTCAGGTGAGGACGTGCCGGGCTGGCTGACAAGCTTGTCCCGCAGCGTTGTCGCGTGGCTGGCGGCGCTCTTCATGGCATTGGCGCTCGCTACGCCCGTACAGGCGGAACAGCATCAATTGCCATTCCGTCTGGTGGACTGCGCACAGGAAGCGGCGAACTGCCCTGCTCAGGACGGCGATGGCTGGACGTGGTTCTCGGTCGACGCTGGTCTTGTCAAGTCCTTGCCGTCGCCCTGGAATCTGCTTGTCGACAACACGCGCTTCTCGGCGATGCTGGTGCAGGTCGAGCACGAAGGCGGCCTGTATCAGGTGCGGCGCGGCCAATTCGAACTGGCCCAGAATTGGTCGCTTGGCAACAATCTACGGTTTGAAGTGCCGGTGCCTGGTGCCGACGTGACAGCAGTTCGCATCGGCTTCCGCAACATGGACGCCCCCGGCTTGATGCGCTCGGTCAAGGCGATGGATGAAACTGGGCATGAACGCCATGTCCTGGGCTGGACCGTACTTATTGCCCTGGTGATGGGGGTGCTGTTTTCGGCCTTCGCCTATAATGTGTTTTTGCTGACCTGGCTGAAAACCTCATTCCAGCGCTGGTATGTTGTCTGGGTCGCCAGCGCGCTTTGTTACCTGCTGGTCTGGACCGGGGCCATGCTCAATATCCTGCCCTTTCTGGCGGGCCCGGCGAGCGCGCGCACGTCTGTCCTGTTGATTGGTCTGCTGCTGGTATCGGGTGCGGCCTTCTTCTTTGCATTGATCGAAAAGGACAAGCTGCCGTCAAAACTGGTCAATTTTGGTCAGTTGGCCGGGATGCTGGTAGCCATCACGTCGGTGGTCGCGGCGTTCGACATGGTGTTTCCGGCCTGGTTCAGTGATCGCATGCTCAATCTGGCAATGATCAGCGTTACCTTGGCGCTGATCGTGGGCAGTGTGTTTGCCGCGATGCGCGGCAGCCGCGCCATCTGGTTCTACATTGTCGGCTGGGCACCGGCGCTTGCGCTGCTCGGTATGCGCATCGCGCGCAATTTCGACCTGCTGCCGCAGGATGACATCGTGGACAAGGCCGGCTTCGCCGCCATCGGCTGGGAATCCTTGCTGCTCAGCCTGGCGATTGCTGACCGCTTTCGCCAGTTGCGGCGCGATGCCGACGCCGCCGACGCCGAGCGGGAGACATTGCTGCGCTTTGCGACAACCGATCCACTTACCGGCCTTGGCAATCGTGCCTTGTTCCAGAATTTGCTCGAACAACCAGCGCAGCGCAAAGGCGGCATTGACGTCATTGCGATCGACATCGACTATTTGAAACAAACCAATGACATGGCAGGCCATGATGCTGGTGACGCCCTGATCGTGGCAGTTGCCGAACGCCTGGCGGCGGCTGCCGGCCCGCAGGCGACAATCGCGCGCATCGGCGGTGATGAATTCGTGATCCTGCTGGAAGGTGCGGCGCGTGCGCGGCTGTCTGCGGTGCGCCAGATGATTGCCCTGTCGGCCGGCGTGCCGCTGCGCCATGCCGGCTATGATCTCAGCATCTCCATCTGCGCGGGCCATGCCGCCAGCGAGGAACGCGGCGTGCCGATGGCGCGCATCTTCAAGCAGGCCGATCTGGCGATGTATGCCGCGAAGGCCGCAGGACGCGGTTGCTGGCGCAGCTATGATACCAGCATGGCAGACGAGGCGTTCGCCCGCAGCTGCATGATTGCCGAAGCCCGGGCCGGGTTGGCGACCGAGCAATTTCTGCTGCATTATCAGCCCGTGCAGCGGTTTGATGGCGTGGTGGTGGGATATGAGGCCTTGCTGCGCTGGCAGCACCCGCGGCTCGGTCTGCTCGGCCCTACTGATTTTCCGGATGTGATGAAGGAAGCCGCGATTTTACCGAGCCTGCAGTCATGGGTTCTGGACACGGCGCTGGCGCAGGCCGCGCTGCTGCGCTCCGAAGGTGCTGATCTCAGCATGTCGGTGAATTTCGTGACGGGGCAGTTGCAGGGAACCGCTGCTGCCGTGGCCATCCTCGATGATCTCGCCCGCCATCGTGTGCCGCCGCACGCCTTGGTGGTAGAGGTGACGGAGACGGTGGTGATGGGCGGCCTCGGCGGTGCCCTGATCGAGTGTCTGGAGTGTCTGCGCGACGCTGGCGTCCACGTTGCACTTGATGATTTCGGCACCGGTTTTGCCAGCTTGATCCATCTGCGGGAGGTGCCAGCCAATATCGTCAAGATTGACCGCAGCTTCGTGGCCAGCATGGTCGATTCGGTCACCAGCCAGCAGATCGTGCGCGCCCTGGTGGATCTGGCGCACAGCCTGGGCAAGCAGGTTGTGGCCGAAGGCGTCGAAACCGATGGGCAACGGTTGCTGCTGCGACAGATGGGTTGCGATCTGGGTCAGGGGTGGCTGTTTGGTCCACCGGTGGCGCAACCGCTGCAACGCGCTGCCGCCTGAACGATCAGGTTTCGCGGCCCTGCATCGGATCGAGCACGCTGTCTTGCGCCGTACCAGCCAGCGCGGGGTAATCCGTGCTGAAATGCAGCCCCCGGCTTTCCCGGCGGCTGCGGGCTGAACGCACGATCAGATCGGCCACCGTCACCAGATTGCGCAGCTCCACCAGATCGGCTGTTATCCGGAAATTGCCGTAATATTCCTGCACTTCCTTGCGCAGCGTTTTCACCCGGTGGGCAGCGCGGGCCAGCCTTTTGTCGGTGCGCACGATGCCGACATAATCCCACATGGTACGGCGCAGCTCGTCCCAGTTGTGGGCGATCACCACTTCCTCGTCGCTGTCGGTCACCCGGCTTTCATCCCAGGGCTTGATGTCCGGCACCGGCGCCGGGCGGCCTTGCGCCACGATATCGTCTGCCACGGCCTGGCCGAACACCAGGCATTCCAGCAGGCTGTTCGATGCCAGCCGGTTGGCGCCATGCAGGCCGCTCTGCGTCACCTCGCCGGCCGCCCACAGTCCATCCAGATCCGTGCGGCCCTGCAAGTCCACCATCACGCCGCCGCAGCTATAGTGCGCGGCCGGCACCACCGGGATGGGTTGGCTGGTGCAATCGATGTCGAGTTCCAACAGACGGGCATGGATGGTCGGGAAATGTCCCCGCACGAAGTCGGCACCAAGATGAGTCAAATCCAGCAGCACATGCGCCAGGCCAAGGCGCTTCATTTCGGCGTCGATGGCGCGGGCCACGATATCGCGCGGCGCCAGTTCCAGCCGATCATCATAACGGTGCATGAAGCGGCTGCCGTCGGGCAGCTTCAAGTGTCCGCCTTCGCCGCGCGCCGCCTCGGTGATCAGGAAATTGCGCACGGTGGGGTGAAACAGACAGGTCGGGTGGAACTGGTTGAACTCCAGGTTGGAGACCCGGCAGCCCGCGCGCCACGCCATGGCGACACCATCGCCGGTCGCGCCATCGGGATTGGTGGAATAGAGATAGACGCGGCTGGCGCCACCGGTGGCAAGCACGGTGGATGGCGCCAGGATACGCACGACCCGGCGCTTTTGGGTGTCCAGCGCATAGACGCCGTGGCACCGTCGTTCCGGAAAGCGCCGGCCAACAACGTGGCGGTGGGTGATCAGATCAACCGCTGCCATGTGCGGAATCAGGCTGATGTTGGGATGCGCCGCTGCTGCCCGGATCAACGCCTGCGACACCGCCCAGCCCGTTGCATCATCGACATGCACGATGCGGCGATGGCTGTGGCCGCCTTCGCGGGTCAGATGCCAGCGTTCCGAGACGGTCTCGCCGGGATTGAACGGCACGCCCAGCGCGGCCAGCCGATCGATCGCGGCCGACGCATTGCTGGCGACATATTCCACCGCGGCGCGATGGTTCAGGCCGGCGCCGGCGACCATCGTGTCCTCGACATGCGCCGCCACCGTATCGCCGGCATCCAGCACCGCTGCGATGCCGCCTTGCGCCCAGGCTGTCGAACCCGCCGTCAGGTCGCCCTTGGCCAATACCGCCACGCGGCCATGTTCGGCGAGATTGAGCGCCGCCGTCAGGCCGGCTGCACCCGATCCGATCACCAGCGCATCAAATTGCAGGGCTTCAGGCGGCGGCATTTTTGGCTTTTGGGCCACTCGTCAGCTCCAGGAACACATCTTCCAGATCGGCTTCGCGGGTGGAGACATCCACCACACCCAGACCGGCCGCAGACACCATCGCCAGCACGGCGCCCGCATTGGTGCGGCGCTTGTCGAAGGTGATGGCCAGTTGCCGCGGCCCCTTCAGCTCGACCGACTTGCAACTGCCCAGTTCGGGCGGCGCGACCGCAAGATCACGGTCCACCACCAGTTCCAGCACCTTGTCGCCGGTGGTGCCGAGCAATTTGTGGGTCTCGTCATTGGCCACGACCGTGCCGTGATTGATGATGGCAATGCGGTCGCACAGGCTTTCGGCTTCTTCGAGATAATGGGTGGTCAGCACGATGGTGGTGCCGCCCGCATGCAGTTGCCGCACATAATCCCATAGCAACTGGCGCAATTCGATGTCGACCCCGGCGGTGGGTTCATCGAGCACCAGCACCGGCGGCGCGTGCACCAGCGCCTTGGCGACGAGCAGGCGCCGTTTCATGCCACCCGACAGGGTCCGCGAATAGACATGCGCCTTGTCGTCGAGCCGTACGGCCTTCAACAATTCCATCGTCCGCCGCTTGCCGCGCGGCACGCCAAATAGGCCGGCCTGCAATTCCAATGTTTCGAACGGCGTGAAGAAGGCATCGAACACCAGTTCCTGTGGCACGATGCCGATGCTGGCCTTGGCGTTGCGCGGGTGCTCGTCGATATCGAAGCCCCAGATGCGGGCGCTGCCGCCGGTCTTGTTCACCAGCCCGGCCAGGATGTTGATCGTGGTCGATTTGCCGGCACCGTTGGGGCCGAGCAGGCCAAAGATCGAGCCACGCGGAATTTCGAGATCAATGCCGTTCAGTGCGCGCTTGCCGCCGGCATAGACTTTGGTCAGGCCGGAAAGGCGGATGGCGGGCTCGCTCATGTTATCAGGGATAGACGGTGGGGCAGGGCCGGGCAAGGGGCTGGGGGCTGCGGCTTTTGGTGGGGGCTATGTGGCGGGGGCACGGCCGGCGGCGTAGCCGCCGAGTCCGTGCGGCTTGAAGGAAGCAAGAAGAAAGAACGTGGCGAAGCCACGCCGTCGGACGACACACGAAAAGGGCGGCCTGTTGGGGCCGCCCTTTCTGGTCGCCGGCCGATCTTGCCGGAGTCGGAAAATAGCTGCGCTATTTTCCGACTCCGGCTGCGATGCGATCAGAAGCGATACACCGCCTCCACCCCGAACAGCCGCGGCAGGCCGCGAATGAAGGTGGGGATGCCGAAGGCGCCGCCGGTGTTGCCGGCGTCCATCACATATTCCTCGTTGAACAGGTTGTTCGCAAAACCGATGATCTCCCACTTGGCGTCGGGGTGACGGATGCCGGCGCGCAGATTGACCAGCGTGACCGGGCCTTCCGAAATCAACGGGTTGTTGGGGATTTCGAAGAACATCGACGAACGATGGGTGACGGTGGGCGTGGCGAAAAGTTCCAGCTTTTCGCCCACCGGCACGCGCACGGTGCCGCCGATGGAGCCCTGCCATTCGGATTGCAGGCGGAAACGATCGCCAGCGAAGTTGCCGAAGCGCGGATCATCGTTGATGCGCGCATCGATATAGGCGCCGTTGGCGAACAGATTGAGATTGGGCGAGATATTGGCGCTGATCTCTGCTTCGATGCCCTTGTTGGTGGCATCGGCGTTGACGATCAATGCCGGCGCCCCCTGTTGTGGCACGCTGATCTGGAAATCCTTGTACTTCAGGATGTACGCGCCAAGGCTGAAATTGACCTTGCCGAACGAGGCTTTTACGCCGCCTTCGAAATTGTCGATGATCTCGGCCGGGAACACCCGCACGTTCGGCGTCAGCACGCCGCCAGTGCGTCCGGCGGTGACCTGCACCACCGGGGAGCGGCGGCCACGCGAATAGGTGGCATACAGGTTCACATTGTCCGTGGCGCGGAACAGCACGTTGGCACGCGGCAGGAAGGCGTTGAAACGCCCGCGGCCGGTCAGCACCTGGCCGGCGGTGTTGATACCACCCGGAATCAGCGGCGCACGCGTGATGACCGTGTTTGGAATGTTGGTCGAAATGCCGCCCTGGCGGTTTTCGGTCAGCCAACGCCCGCCGACATTGATTTCCAGGCGCGGCGTCGGGATGAAGGTGGCATCGGCGAAGACGCTGAAGGTGTCGATTGTCGCCGAGTTGTTGAACAGTTCGGCGGCGTAAGGCAGCACGGTCGCGGCGCCGCCGGTCAGGATCGCCGTGGCGCGCGCCGCTTCGACCACACCGGTGGCGTTGTTGATGCAGGCAAGGCCCGGCACCAGCCGCGCGGCGCATTGCAGGAAAATGCCTTCTTCAGAACTGAACGGCACACGCTGGAAGCCGGTTTCCCAGAAATAATTGGCACCGAAGAATGCCCGGAAGGTGTCGCTGGTGTAGTTGGTGCGGGCTTCGAAGCTCAGTTGCTCGCCGCGGGCATCCTCGGCAAATTCCAGATACCAGGCCTGGGTACCGTCGGCGTCGAACACTTCAAGGCTGTCGAAGTTGCGATAGCCGGCGATGGCCGTCACGCTCCAGCTGTCGTCGATCTTGTAGCTGCTGGTCAGGTTGAGATCATAGACGTTACGCGTCAGGCTGGGCTGATCGGCGCCCAGCACGGCCAGGCTGACCGGCGAACCCGCGGCTTCCTTGAACGTGAACGGGCTGGTGGTGCCGCCGGTCGGCGCAAAGGTGCCCGACGAGAAGGCCGTGCCCGGCGCGCGCTGGCCATCATAGGTGCCGACCAGATCAAGCGTGAAATCGGCGGTCGGCGTGTAGCGCAGCGACACGCGTGCGCCATATTGGCCCTGGCCGTTCAGATCATCGATGCGCGGACCGTTCGGCGTCTGCGAGCCTGGACGGCCGGCAATGTTTTCGACCACACCGTCGCGCAGCTTGATGGCGCCGGCCACGCGCACAGCGATGATGTCGTTGCCGACGTTGACGTGGCCATCGATCCGGCGCTGATCAAAATTGCCATAGCCGACACGCACTTCGCCGGACGTGCCGGCGCGCGGCTTGGCGGTGATCACCGATACCACACCAACCGCAGCGGCCGTGCCGAACAGCGTCGATTGCGGGCCCTTCACCACTTCGACACGTTCAAGATCATAAAGATCGAAATAGGAACCGCGTGAGCGGGAGACATCGACGCCGTTCAGATACACGGTAACGGCCGGCGCGCCCTGCGACGAGCCGCTGTCCGACGTGATGCCGCGGATCACGAAGCCGGGGTTGTTGGGCGATTGTTCCTGCACATTGAGGCCGGGCACATAGGCCGACAATTGGTCGAACTGGGTCACGCCGATTTCGCGCAGCGACCGCCCGGAATAGGCGGTGATCGTCACCGGCACGTCATTCTGCTTCTGTGCGCTCTTCTGCGCGGTCACCACCAGCTCTTCACCGATGGTTTCGCCAATCGCTGCAGTGGCCTGCTCATCGGCGTCGGCAGCCATCGCGGGCAGGGCAGCAAACAGGCTGGCGCCAGCCAGCAGGAACATATGACGCATTTTCGAAACCCCTTGTTGATGGCAACGCATCTCGGATGGTGCGCTGCAGCACATCGCGGCCTCTGCCGCCGATAGATTGCAAGGTGATTGCAACGATGTGACAAATTCGTTGCACAGGCCTGCGGCATGATGACTTTTGCGGTTGGTGCTGTTACGGCCACACCATGCAATCGACGAACAGCCACGCCCTGCCGCCGCCTGAGGTTTATGTGACCGATGTTGCGCGCATTTGGTGCGATGGCGATGAACGTGGCGGTGACGGCCATCCGCGCGTGTTCATCCAGATTGGCGCGTCGGGCTTTGCCGATTGCGGCTATTGCGATCGACGCTTCATCCTGTCGGGTAGCCCGGCCGACAAGCGTTGATCGGGGCGTTGATCGTGGCGTTGATCGGGGGTCGCGCGGTGGTGGTGCCAAATTTTCGGGCTGCTCCCGCCCTCGCTGCTCCGTCTCTGGCTATGCTCGCTCTGGTTTTTCTGGCAGCGCCAGCCAGTGCCGCCAAGGTGGCAGCCCCGCCGGTGCTGACCCTGCCGGTGGCGGACAATGGCAATCCCTATATGCAGGTTGCCGTGAAGAAGGCGATGCTCAACATCCGCATTGGCCTGTCGTTCGATACCGCGCTGGTGCTCAATCTGGCAGCGGGTGAGCGCGCGGGCCTCAAGCCATTTCCATTGCTCGGCAAGCGCACGGTAAAGAACAGCTTCATTCCCGGCGGCGCCGCGACCGTGCGCTTCAACCTGACCGGGGTGACGCCGGCCGGGCTGCCGAACAAGACCGTGCCGGTGGTGTGGGTGGACAAGCCGGTCGCCGCCGACGCCGATGGCATCTTGACTGTGGGCGCGTTGAAGGCAGACCGGGTCGATATCGTGTTGCGGCCAACGCCGGCCGGCAGCAAGACCTTTGTGCTGGCCAAGAAGGGCACCGGCGAGACCGGAATCAAGACCAGGGTCGGTGACGAGAATGTCGATATCAGCCTGGAATTGAACCATCCGACCACGGTGGCCAATGCCCGCGCCGGGGAGGCGCTGATCAAGGCCGGATTGGTGCAGCGTGCCGCAGCCGTGGATTATTGGCGGCCGTTTCCGGGTGTGGCGCTGCCACTGCAGTCGCTGACGCCGCGAGCAGGCGCGGCATTGCTCGGGCTGCCGTTGCGCACCCTGGGCACCCGCGTGTCCGAAGCCGAAGCGCGCCGCATCGATGCGCGCGCCAAGGGCACTTCGACCGAAAGCGACGATGAAGATACGATCACCGTCACGGCCGGCCGGGAACGCCAGGGGCGAGGCCGCAGCCCGTGGATCCTGATCGGCCGCGATGTCCTGGATGATTGCAGCCGCATCAGCTTCGATCGCGCTGGCAAGCGCTGGGTGTTGACCTGCAAGTTCGATTAGACTGATCGCGTCGCCACACCCCTTTCCCTTTCGGCACGGCTGGCCCATATCTTGGCAATGACCAACACGCCCGATGCCAACACGCTGTTTTATGCCGATACCGGCCTTGATCCCGACCGCACCGCGCGGCTGGTGTCAGACACGCTGAACGGCTGTGACGACGGCGAACTCTATCTGCAATATGCGGTGTCGGAGAGTTTCGCGTTTGATGATGGCCGGCTGAAGGCGGCCAGCTTCGACACGCAGAAGGGCTTTGGCCTGCGCGGTGTCGCCGGCGAGATGACGGCCTTTGCCCACGCCAATGAATTGTCGGAGGCCGCGATCCTGCGGGCGGCCGACACGATCAAGGTGGTGCGCGATGGCCATGGCGGCACGCTGGCATTGGCGCCGCGCCCGACCAATGCCCGGCGCTATACCGACATGAACCCGCTGGCCGGGATCGATTTTTCCGCCAAGGTGGCGTTGATGCAGCGTATCGATGCTGCCGCTCGCGCCCGCAATCCGCAGGTGGTGCAGGTTTCGGCCAGCCTGCTCGGCAGTTGGAGCGTGGTGGAGATCCTGCGCGGTGACGGCAGCCGGGTGCGCGATGTGCGGCCGCTGGTGCGGTTGAATGTGCAGATCGTTGCCGAAAAGAACGGCCGGCGCGAAACCGGATTTCATGGTCTGGGTGGGCGCTATCTGTATGACAGCCTGTTCGAGGATACCGCGTGGGAAGGCGCCATCGATATCGCGTTGGCGCAGGCGCTGACCAATCTCGATGCGGTTGATGCGCCGGCCGGCCAGATGACGGTGGTGCTCGGCCCCGGCTGGCCCGGCATCCTGCTGCACGAGGCCATCGGCCACGGCCTGGAAGGCGATTTCAACCGCAAGGGCACCAGCGCCTTTTCCGGCCGCATCGGCGAACGGGTGGCAGCGCCCGGCGTGACCGTGGTCGATGATGGCAGCATCGATCAGCGCCGCGGCAGCCTGACCGTGGACGATGAAGGCACGCCGACCAGCCGCACTGTGCTGATCGAGGACGGCATATTGAAAGGCTATATGCAGGATCGGCTGAATGCCCGGCTGATGGGCGTTGACCCCACCGGCAATGGCCGCCGCGAATCCTTTGCCCACGCGCCGATGCCGCGCATGACCAACACCTTCATGCTGGGCGGCAGCGAAGACCCCGGCAATATCCTGTCCAGTGTGAAGAAGGGCATTTACGCCAAGAGCTTCGGCGGCGGCCAGGTCGATATCACCAGCGGCAAGTTCGTCTTCACCTGCACCGAAGCCTATGAGATCGAGGGTGGCAAGCTTGGCCGGCCACTGAAAGGCGCGACGCTGATCGGCAACGGTCCCGATGTGCTGACCCGGGTGAAGGCGATCGGCAACGACATGGCGCTGGACGAAGGCGTCGGCATTTGCGGCAAGGGCGGGCAGAGCGTGCCGGCCGGTGTGGGTCAGCCGACGTTGTTGATCGATGGCCTGACCGTTGGCGGCACGGCGGCCTGAAGCGGGGGAGAAAGCATGTCGGAGTTTTTCGATCACATAACGCCCGAACATGCTGATTTCATTGCGCGCCAGCCAGTGTTCTTTGTTGCCACCGCCGCGCCGGACGCCCGCATCAATCTCAGCCCCAAGGGCCTCGACACGTTCCGCGTGCTCGATGGTGGGCGAGCCTGCGCCTATCTCGATTATGGCGGCAGCGGCAACGAAACCCACGCGCATCTCGCCGCCGACGGTCGCATCACCATCATGGTCTGTGCCTTTGACCAGCCAGCCCTGATCTACCGCATCTATGGCCACGGCCACGCCGTATTGCCGCAGGATCAAGCGTGGACCGAACTCGCCAGCCATTTCACCATCGAACGCGGCGTGCGCCAGATCTTCCGCATCGCGGTCGAAAGCACTCAGACCAGTTGCGGCTGGGCCGTGCCGCGCATGCAGTTGGTGGCCGAGCGCCAGACGCTGCGCAAATATCATGTGCAGGATGATCCCGTCGAACGCCTGACCAAATATCAGGAGCGCACCGTTTCCATCGATGGCCTGCCGGTGCGGCCGCCCGCCTTCCTGCCGTACGACTGATGGGCCTGGCCTGCATCGACACGCTGTTTTCGCCCGTCGAAGCTGAAATTGTGCGCTGCCGGTTGGAATCCGCTGGCATCATGGCCGTGCTGTTCGATGCCGGGATCGCCAGCCTGATCGGGCCCGGCGTGTCGGGCATTCGGGTGATGGTCGATGCCGACGATGAGGCACTGGCCCGCGCCGAACTCGCCCGCCCGGTCTGAGCATCGCCTCACCGGCAAACACCCCATATCGGCAGCGCCGCCCCTGCTGCACTTATGCACCGTTCGAAGGGGCCAGAGTGCAGATGAAGCTGATCACGGCGATCATCAAGCCGTTCAAATTGGAAGAAGTGCGCGCGGCCCTGATGGATGGCGGCGTGCAGGGGATGACGGTGACCGAAGTGCGCGGTTTCGGCCGGCAGAAAGGCCAAGCCGAAACCTATCGCAGCGCCGAATATAATTTCAATCTGGTGCCCAAGTTGATGATCGAGATCGTCGTGGAGGATGAAGATGCGGCGCGGCTGGTCGACTGCATCATGCAGGCCGCCCACACCGGCTGCATCGGCGACGGCAAGATTTTCGTGACTGGCATCAGCCAGGCCATTCGCATTCGCACGGGTGAGATGAATGAAACTGCGCTTTGATCTGGCACGGCGGGTTGCCGGCCTGTCCCTGATGTTGATGCCCGCTGTGGCGATGGCGCAAGAAGCGGCGCCAGTCCCCGAAAAGGGCGATACGGCCTGGATGATGGTGTCCACGCTGCTGGTGCTGCTGATGATCCTGCCGGGGCTGCAGTTGTTTTATGGCGGCCTGGTGCGGGCCAAGAACATGTTGTCGATGATGACTCAGGTCGGCGCGGTCACCTGCCTCGTCATGCTGCTGTGGGTGACGTTCGGTTACAGTCTGGCGTTCGGGCCCGACTCCGCCGCGCCGTTGACCCCCTTCATCGCCGGTCTTGATCGCCTGTTCCTGGCCGGCATCACGCCCGACAGCACGGTCGCCACCTTTACCGACGGGATCGTGATCCCCGAATATGTCTTCATCTGTTTCCAGATGACGTTTGCGGCCATCACCGTGTCCATCCTGCTCGGCGCGGTGGTGGAGCGCATGAAATTCAGCGCTGTGCTGCTGTTCACCTTGATCTGGATGCCTTTGGTCTATCTGCCTATCGCCCACATGGTCTGGGCCGGGTCCGGGCTGTTCTTCGCGATGGGCGCGCTGGATTTCGCCGGCGGCACCGTGGTGCATATCAACGCCGGCGTGGCCGCACTGGTCGCTGCGATCGTGGTCGGCAAGCGGCTGGGCTACGCCAAGGATTCGATGGCCCCGCACAGCCTGACGCTCACCCTGGTTGGCACCGGCATGCTGTGGGTCGGCTGGTTCGGCTTCAACGCCGGCTCCGCGCTGGAGGCCAATGGCTCGGCGGCGCTGGCAATGATCAACACCTTCGTTGCCACCGCTGCGGCCGGCCTCGCCTGGCTGGCGCTGGAGGCGTTGGCCGGGCAGCGCCCGTCGGCACTGGGCCTCGCCTCCGGCATTCTCGCCGGCCTGGTCGCGGTCACGCCGGCGGCGGGCAATGCCGGGCCGTTCGGTGCCATCGTCCTGGGCGCCGTTACCGCAGCAGCCTGTTATCTGGCGGTGGCCAGGATCCGGCCGCGCCTGGGCTATGACGATTCCCTCGATGCGTTCGGCATTCACGGCGTCGGCGGCATTATGGGCGCCATCGGCACGGCCATCGTCTATGCGCCGGCGCTGGGTGGCCCCGGCGCCGCAGATTACGACATGATGACCCAGCTCGGTACACAACTGCTGGCGGTGCTCACCACCATCGGCTGGTCGGTGGCCGGCACGCTGGTGGCGCTGTTCATCACCAAGGCCATCACTGGCCTGCGGGTGGCGCCGGATGCCGAGCGCGAGGGCCTCGACCTGGCTGAACATGGTGAGCGGGCGTATAATCTCTGAAATCTTACTGGCATGGCGGCCGAATTGGGTTATCACGCCGCAATGCCTACGCTTGTCCTGCTTCGCCACGGCCAGAGCCAGTGGAACCTCGAAAACCGCTTCACCGGCTGGTGGGACGTCGGCCTGACCGAAAAGGGCGTCGCCGAAGCCACCGATGCCGGCCGGCGCATGGCCGCAGCCGGCCTGGATTTCGATGCCGCCTTCACCAGCGTGCAGAGCCGCGCCATCAAGACGCTGAACCTGGCGCTGGAAGCCATGGACCGCCTGTGGCTGCCCGTCACCAAGAACTGGCAGCTCAATGAACGCCACTATGGCGGCCTCACCGGGCTCAACAAGGCCGAAACCGCTGCCAAGCATGGCGAGGACCAGGTGCTGATCTGGCGCCGCAGTTTCGATGTGCCGCCGCCGCCGCTGGAGCCAGGCTCGGCCTTCGATCTGTCCACCGATCGCCGCTACGCCGGCATTGCGGTGCCCGCTGCCGAAAGCCTGAAGGACACGATTGCCCGCGTCCTGCCCTATTTCGAAGCCGAAATCGCGCCGCAACTGCGGGATGGCAAACGCGTGATCATCGCCGCCCACGGCAACAGCCTGCGCGCGCTGGTCAAGCATCTGTCGAACGTGTCCGACGCCGATATCCTGCACGAGGAAATCCCGACCGGGCAGCCGATGGTCTATGATCTGAACGACGATCTGACCGCCATATCGCGCCGCTATCTGTAACGCCCGGCGCGCGGGGTATGGGGCCTTGCAGCCACTTTTTTTCTGCTGCCCCCTTTCTGCCGTCGTTGATGGCCTGAAATTCCAACAAGTGCATTTTACAAGGTTAGTAAGGTTCGTGTTTTGCAGCTTTTCTACGCCTTAAAACATATCTTCAACTCGCGGTTTTCAGCTGAGGCGACCGCATCATATGACAGGCTTTGGCGGTGTAGGACAGCGGCCAAGCGGGCCGTGGCCGTGCCGGCCACGGCCCGCGCAGCCCCCGGCCCCCGGCCTTCGCCGGGGCAGGCTTGCGGCTCCGCCGCGCATGTTATTTCCTTTCCATGAACACCCCAGTGGACTCGGCGGCTCAGCCGTCGGCCGCACGCGTGGAGATGATAGAAGAGGGATAGAGATGCCTCCGGCGGGCAGGGACTCGTCCCTGCACCCATCAGTTTTCGCGCAGCCCTCCACCCCCACAACGTCGCCCTGGCGAAAGCCGGGGTTGGGCGTGCTACCGCAACGAACGCGACCATGTTGTATGAGTTTAGTATAGTGTTCCCGGAAGTCTTGGTGGTTGGTCGCATCGGTGATCGGGTTTGGGCGGTCGTGTGTGTGAGGCGGGGGGCGGCCGTGCGGATCATCTCGGTCCGCCGCGCTGGCAGGCAAGAGGTGGCACGTTATGAAGGCGACTGATCTCGACAAGCGCTTCGACGCTGGCGAAGATGTGAGCGATCAGATCGACTGGTTGCGCAGCAAACGGCCCAACACCGAACACAGCCGAGTGAACGTCGAATTCCCCGCCTGGGTGGTGAAAGGCCTCGACCAGCACGCCCAGCGCCTGGGGGGCACGCGGCAATCGCTGATCAAGATTTGGATTGCGGACCGGCTGGGGTGAGGGGGCTTGAATTAACTATGCTGTCCTCGCAACCCTATTAAGTGTGGAAAATAATATACTATTCTGCAATTCGAGTATATTCCTCCCGCAATGCCGATGCCCCATCCTCTAGATCCTGCGTTTGCCAAGATCAAAAGAGCCGATACCCACATCAATGATCTCGATGTAGCCGTGCGCTCCTTCTTAAGGACGGACCCTTATCGACTGATATCAGAGATAAATGCTGAAGGCACTGAAGAAATCTGGAGTTTCAAGATCGATGATTTGCCTAATTTAATCAACGATATCGCTGCCGATGCCGTTCACAATCTCAGGACTCCACTCGACAAAATGTTAGTCGCCGCCGCAGTGAAAGCGGACATGTCGCCCGATTACGTGGGGTTCCCAGCCGGACAGTCAGCTGAACGATACAAGCAAGCTGTCGAAAGGCAGAGAGGTCGACTCCCCGAGCATGTCATAAAGTTCCTTGAAGTTGCAGAAGTTTATCCGGAAGGGAAAGACGCGCTGCTGTTCGCTATCCATGATTTGGATATTCGAGATAAACATCGGGAGATGGTCGTTCCGATCAATCTTGGCTTCAGCGAGCGCCGCTACGGCTCTTTGAGAACCTTCGGGGGCTATCCTCTCAGGTGGGGTTCGCGGCGAGGTACGCATATGGTTCCGGCTCCTGATGCACGTCCTGGTAAGTGGGACATGATCCAAGCAGTCGAGCGGCTGAGGCCTACACTTAGGATGAATGCACTCACTCAAGAGCGTTACTTGGAGTTTAAGGCGCCGCATGATGATATGGAAGTCATGACCACCACGCCAGGAGCAACGGTACAGATAGATATAACGCCAACTCTGAATTTGGCATTCAGTGGAATCCGAAATTTAGAAGCAAAGCCAATTATAAATGTTCTCAATCAGATGAGTGATTCAGTTACGGAAATATTGATAGAATTCCGAAGCCGATTCTTCTGAGCTATGGCATGCACAAGGGCAATTATATAGTTAACTGAGAACGCAGTTTCCGGGACACTATGCTAAATTGGCCTCCACCTAATTCGCGAAATGCAGCCGAACCCCGGATCAAGTCCGGGGTAACGTGTGGAGGTGGAGGTGGATTCCGCGCCGGGCTCAGGATGCGATAGGTAGGGAGTGCTACCTGAAAACTGATGGATGCAGGGACGAATCCCTGCCCGCCGGAGGCCCATTTTGCCTCAATTCCCTCAGTTATCATCCCCTAAGCCGTTATGCGGCAGTGGCAGTCAGGCCGCCTTGTTGCCTATCAGGGGTAGCGACACGGCTTCCACGCTGTCGAGATCGAGGCGGCCGGAGGCGTGATCGATGTCGAAGCCGATAATGTTGCCGTCGGTATCGAAATCGGCGTTAAGGCCGTCGGCCAATTCGCGTGTCTCCGCGGCGGGCAGGTTTCGCAGGGCGATGTAGAGGCTGTCTGTTTCAGGATAATAGTGGAGTTTCATGGCGGTTCTTCCCGATATCGCTTCAATCGAAAGTTTGAAGGAAGCCAAGCCCCGGATCAAGTCCGGGGTGACGTGTCGGGGTGGAGGGCTGCCCGAAAACTGATGGGTGCAGGGTCCGCGACCCTGCCCGCCGGAGGCCTCTTCTTGGTTCTTACGATCGTGCTGGCAGCGCCCCTTCCGTCGCCCTGTGGGCGCCACCTCCCCCAGAGGGGGAGGATCATTCTCAGTTATCATCCCCCATCCGCAGCGCCGCGATGAACGCCTCTTGCGGGATGTCCACATTCCCGTACTGGCGCATCCGCTTTTTGCCTTCTTTCTGCTTGTCCAGCAGCTTGCGTTTGCGCGACGCGTCGCCGCCGTAGCATTTGGCGGTGACGTCCTTGCGCAGGGCGGCGATGGTTTCGCGGGCGATGACTTTGCCGCCGATGGCGGCCTGGATCGGGATCTTGAACAGGTGGCGGGGGATGAGGTCTTTCATGCGTTCGCACATGTGGCGGCCGCGGGCTTCGGCGGCGCCGCGGTGGACGATCATGGAGAGGGCGTCGACCGGTTCGTTGTTGACCATGATCGACATTTTCACCAGGTCGCCTTCGCGGTGGCCGATCTGGTGGTAATCGAAGCTGGCGTAGCCGCGGCTGATGGATTTGAGGCGGTCGTAGAAATCGAAGACGACTTCGTTCAGCGGCAATTCGTAGACGACCTGGGCGCGGCCGCCCACATAGGTCAGGTTTTTCTGGATGCCACGCCTGTCCTGGCAGAGTTTCAGGATGGAGCCGAGATGTTCGTCGGGCACGTAGATGGTGGCTTCGATCCAGGGTTCATCGATCTTCAGGATCGTTGACGGGTCGGGCATGTCGGCCGGGTTGTGCAGCTGGATCTCGGCGCCGTCGCGCTGGACGATGTGATAGACCACCGACGGCGCGGTGGTGATCAGATCGAGATCATATTCGCGGGTGAGGCGTTCCTGGATGATTTCGAGGTGGAGCAGCCCCAGAAACCCGCAGCGGAAGCCGAAGCCCAATGCGGCGCTGGTTTCCATTTCGAAGCTGAAGCTGGCGTCGTTGAGGCGCAGGCGCGAGATGGATTCGCGCAGTTTTTCGAAATCGGCCGCATCGGTGGGGAAGAGGCCGCAGAAGACGACCGGCTGCACTTCCTTGAAGCCGGGCAGGGCTTCGTTGGCGGGGCGCTTGGCATCGGTGATGGTATCGCCGACGCGGGCCTGGGCGACTTCCTTGATCTGTGCGGTGATGAAGCCGACTTCGCCGGGGCCGAGTTCGGGCAATTGTTCGATCTTGGGGCGGAAGGCGCCGACGCGATCAACGAGGTGCGTGCTGTCGGCGGCCATGAACTTGATGGTCTGGCCCTTGCGGATGGCGCCATCGATGATGCGCACCAGCACGACGACGCCGAGATAGGGATCGTACCAGCTGTCGACCAGCATCGCCTTCAGCGGGCGTTCGCGGTCGCCCTTGGGCGGCGGGATGCGGGTGACGATGGCTTCCAGCACTTCAACGATGCCGATGCCGGATTTGGCGGAGGCGAGGACGGCGCCGGAGGCGTCGAGGCCGATGATATCCTCGATCTCCTTCTTTACCTTTTCAGGATCGGCGGAGGGCAGGTCGATCTTGTTGATGACCGGCACGATTTCGTGATCATGCTCGATGGATTGATAGACATTGGCGAGGGTTTGCGCCTCGACGCCCTGGGCGGCATCGACGACCAGCAGCGCGCCTTCGCAGGCGGCGAGGGAGCGGGAGACTTCGTAGGCGAAATCGACGTGGCCGGGCGTGTCCATCAGGTTGAGGATATAATCCTTGCCGTCACGCGCGCGGTAATCGAGGCGGACGGTCTGCGCCTTGATGGTGATGCCGCGCTCCTTCTCGATGTCCATGTTGTCGAGGACCTGTTCGGACATTTCGCGCAGGGCGAGGCCACCCGTGGTCTGGATCAGGCGATCCGCCAGCGTGGATTTGCCATGATCGATATGGGCGATGATCGAGAAATTGCGGATACGGCTTTGGTCGGCTGTCATGCCAGCGGCATAAGCTGCGGCGGCGCGAAGGGCAATGCGGCGTTGACGCCGGCCCCGCTTGACCAGCGCGGCCGCGCGCCATAGCGGAACGGCACTGGATCAGGAGACCCGAATTGACGTTATCGATTGCCATCATCGGTGCCGGCCCGGCTGGATATTACACGGCCGAGGCTGCGCAGAAAATGTGGGGCAATGGCGCCCGTATCGACATCATCGATCGGCTGCCGACGCCTTATGGTTTGATCCGCGCCGGGGTGGCGCCGGATCACCAGTCGATCAAGGCGGTGACCAAGCGGTATGAGGCGACCAATCTGGCGCCGAACACGCGGCTGGTCGGCAATGTGATGGTTGGCCGCGATGTGAGCGTGGACGAACTGCTGGGGCTGTATGATGCAGTGGTGCTGTCGGTGGGGGCGCCGCTGGACAAGCCGATTGGTATTCCGGGGGATGATCTGCCCGGCGTGGTGGGTTCGGCGGCGTTTGTGGGCTGGTATAATGGCCATCCCGATCATGCCGGCCTGGCTGTGGACCTGTCCCATCACGGCGCGGCGATCATCGGCAATGGCAATGTCGCCATCGATTGTGCGCGGATTTTGGCCAAGACGGTGGATGAACTGGCCGGCACTGATATCGCCGGCCATGCGCTGGACGTGCTGAGCCGCAGTGCGGTGCGCGATGTGCATATCGTGGGGCGGCGGGGGCCGCATCAGGCGAGCTTTACGACGAAGGAAGCCGGCGAGCTGGGCCATCTGACGCGGGCGCATCCCATCGTGAAGCCGGGCGATCTGCCGCCGGTCGAAGAGGATGCGGCGCTGGAGCCGGGGCACCGCAAGATGGTGACGCATCTGCGCGGCTTTGCCGGCCTGGAGCGGGGCGACAAGCCGGTGACGATCAACTTCGAATTCTTCCGACGCCCGGTGGCGGTGGAGGGGCAGCACAAGGCCGAGCGGCTGATCGTGGAGACGACGCGGCTGGAGGATGGCCGCGCGGTGGGCACCGGCGAATTGCACGCGATCCCGTGCGGGCTGGTGATTGCCTGCATCGGTTATCGCACGCAAGCCATTCCGGGCGTGAACTGGTCGGATGCGCTGGGGCGGTTTCCCACCGATGCGGCGGGGCGGATTGCGCCGGGCCTGTATGCCAGTGGCTGGGCACGGCGCGGGCCGTCGGGAACGATCGGCACCAACCGGCCGGATGGCTTTTCGGTGATCGAGGCGATGGTGGCCGATGGCATCGCAGCCAGCGCAAAGGCCGGCCCCGACGGGCTGGATGCGCTGTTGGCGAGCCGCGGCGTGTCGCCCACGGATTTTTCGGGCTGGCAGAAGATCGAGGCGGCGGAAGTGGCCGGCGCCCGGCCAGGCGCGCCGCGGGAGAAGATCACGGATATCGCTGCCATGCTGGCCGCCATCTGATGGGCGCCAGGCGCTGGCTGCTGGGGGGCACGCTGGCGCTGGCTGGCGTGCTGGCGGTGCTGGTGCTGGAAACCAGCCCGGCCGTGCCGCCGGCGCCGCCGCCTGGCCCGGAACAGGTGATGCAGGGGCGCAAGGCCTTCACCCGGTTCCGGATTGCGACGATTGAAGGCGACGGCACGCTGCCGGTGCGCTTTACCGCTGATGATGTGGCCAGCATCGCGGCGCTGGCCGGGCGCGGCCTGGGCGTGAACCGCACCGCGGCCAGCATCAGCCCGCAAGGCGCGGTGGGCGCGATGAGCATCGATCTGCCCGCCGGGCTGTGGCTGAACCTTTCGGCGCGCGCGTTGCCGGCGGAATCGGGCTTCCCGCCGCTGGAATTGCGTGCCGGCGATCTGGTGATCAGCGGCGGCGCGGCACGGCTGGTGGTGCAGGCGGCGCGGCAGTTGCTGGTGTGGCGCGGGGTGCCGCTGCAACCGATCGATCGCATGGTGCAGGGGCTGGATGTCAGCAACTCAAGCCTGCGGCTGCAACCGGGGCCGGGCATGGGCCAGACCGGGCTGGTCAGCGGCCTGATCGGGCTGGGCGGCGATCAGATCGATCAAGCGCGCGTGCAGGCGATTTTCTGCACTCTGGCGCAGCAGCAGCGCACCCGGCCGTCAACCGATCTGGCTGTGCACGTCGGCCGCATGATCGACGCGACGCAGGCTGGCACGGCGGCCCAGGCGGTTGCCGAACATCGCGACGGATTGGTGGCCATGGCCCTGCTGGTGGCGGGCAAGGCCGCGCTGCGGCTGGTCGATTCCGATAAATCGCCATTTGCCGCCTGTCCGTTGCCGGAAACGCGCATCGTGCTGGCTGGTCGGCCGGATTTGGCCAAGCATTGGGCGATTTCGGCCGCCCTGGCGGCGGTCGGCGGCCAGCGCACCGGGCGCCTGCTGGGCGAATGGAAGGAACTGGCCGACAGCATGGCCGGCGGTTCCGGGTTTTCCTTTGCCGATCTGGCGGCGGATCGCGCCGGGCTGAAGGTCGGTGTGGCGGCCGTCAATCCGGCCCAGGCGCTGGCGCTGCGCGCCGATCTGCAGCGGCGCGACAATGAAGGCCTGTTGCCGCGCACCATATTGGGTCTGGCCGAGGGCATGAGCCAGGAGCGGTTCAGGGCGCAGTATCGTGACACCGACAGCGAGCGCTTCGCGGCCGCCGTCGCCGAGATCGATCGCATGCTGGCGCGTGGCAACACGCCGGGCGCCACGCTTGGCACCAAGTGAGGGGCACCACCAAGTGAGGGGCAAAAAAAGCCGGTGCGACCGGTGATCAGCCGTTGCGCCACACGAAACCCGCCGTTATAGCCGCGTTTCCGCGAAGCGTCGGGGCGTAGCTCAGCCTGGTAGAGCGCTGTCTTCGGGAGGCAGAGGCCGGAGGTTCGATTCCTCTCGCCCCGACCAGCGGAAAGAAGGGGTTACGGCTTCCCGGGCCGCCCTTCAAACACCGGAACAGGAACCGTCAGGATTCTGGTGTGCGGGCAGGCGGTTGAACATTATGCCGCCATGGCCCGGATGAAGCGCTCACCGACGATGCCGGCAGCCAATATTGCGCCTATGGTTATCAACCGAAGCTGCAGGTCTATGGCCTGCAGCCATCGATGAGCGGCCCGGGTCGCTGCCATGACAACGCCAGCGTCGAGACGTTTTTCAAATCACTGAAGGCAGAGATGATCTGGCGGCAAACCTGGCCAACGCGCCGCGAGGCGCAAGCGGCTATGTTCCAGTAGATCAATGGCTTCTACAAGAGCCGTCGCAGCCACTCGTGCCTTGGCGGAATCAGCCCACTCGCATACGAGGCCAAAGAGGCATCGCGCGTAACCCGACTGGCGCTGAAGGGGATTTCGGCCTGGCCCCTGGTGGCCGCCCGATGGCCAATTTTGCCCGTCGGTTGATGTTGCCGGTCAACAATGACACCCCGCTGCGCGGTTTACGAAGGCGAGGCTGTGGCTGCAACATATTGATTCAACAAGGAATCGAAAGCTCGAACTTGACGATGTTCACATCGTCAACCTTGTAGGTGATGTCCCCTCCGTGCAATTCGGCGCAGCGTTTGACGATGAAGAGGCCCAGCCCCATTCCGCCATAGCGGCTGTCCGATCCGCGCTTTTCATAACCGAACATGTCGCCGTTCATCAAGGACTGGTCGGCCATCGTGTTGCTGATTGTGAACGTGGCGACCATCCTTTGCTCGTCCAGGCCGACCACAAACACCACATCCTTGCCCAAGGGCGAAAATTTCAGGGCATTTTCCAGGAGGTTGCGTATCGCAAGCCTGAGCAGCACGGGATCAACAGCGGCGAAAATCGCATCTTGCTCATATCGGTCCGTGATGCGACCCACATCAGCCGGATCAATGTCGAGAATTGCCAACCTCGCGATGCTGTGCACGTCTGACTGTTCGAGGGCGGGCTGACGACCCGAACTGACCAGGGTCGCACCGATGATGGAGTTGGATATTGCCAACACCACGTTGCCAACCGTGCGCTGCGCCCGGTTGGCCACTTCAATCAAACGTTCCGGGCTACGGGTGCCGCTCGCAAGATCGTTCAGGATGGTTTGCAACGCTGCCTGCGCGTTGTTCAGCGGCTGGCGAACCTCGTGGGTCAGCATCCGCAGCAGGCTCATCCGCTCGGCGGCAACGTCCAACAGCCTCTCTCGTTCCTCAGCCAAAGCGAGTGTCCGGGCCTCAAGGCTCGCTGCACGCCGCTCGAAAAAGATCTGATCCCGGGCACTGCGTCCGGCAATCAGGGCCAGGAACGAAACCTGGATGATGAGGGAGGACGATATCAGCATGACCAGGTTGGTCGCCTGATCCGAATTACTCTTCATGAACGTGGTGTAAGGACCAAAAGGATAAGCGTCCACTACCCTGGAACCCATCCCCACGGCCGATACTGCCAGTGCTATTACTGAAATCCATTGAGCCTTTATGCCCGCCCATGCTTCATTGGTTAGTGTAAAATACAACGAAGCGAGGCAGATAAATACGCCTCCCGTGAGGAGTAACAGCAGCTTAAATGGTGTATTCGGAAAAATTATCAGCAAAATGCCAAGTAGAAACGTGATCCATACAGAAATTATTGGGATAGTGTCGCAACGCATGCGAATCTTGCTGTAGCCATAGGCCAGAACCCTCAGCGCGCCGCCAAACAGACTGAGCGTTGCGCTAAAGGATGCAAGCCAGATCGGGATATCTTCATACGGAGCGCCGACAATGGCAACTGAAATGGCGGCCAGGACATTTGCGCAAGACCAAATATAAACGTCTTTACGGCCGGGATAGAGGACCAACAGCAGTACTGCGAAAATAATATTTTGCCCGCTGAATAGCAGCGTGAGCGGAAGGATGGTTGTGTCAAGCACCTTGCTGTTCTCAATTGTTCTCAAGCAGGATGATCTCGGAGATCTGGTACCCAACCCCATGCACCGTTCTGAACGGCGCCGCGCAATCGGCAAGCTTTTCCACTTTTCGGCGCAGGCGAAACACGGCAGCATCAAGATTGCGATCGTCCGCACTGGGCACAATCCCGGCAGCTTCTGCAAGGTGCGCACGGGCAACGGGCGCCGGCCCGGCTTCGAGCAGAATGCTGACAATGCGGCCCTCGGTTGTCGTCAGTTCCAAAGGCTTGCCCGCTGGTGAAACGAGCATGCGCGCATCGCGGCTTATGGTCCATTGGCCGCGTTTCAGCGCCGATGCCCCCAGCCGGCGCCAGATCGATTGGATCGCGTGATAGACCTGATCGAAGCGAAGGGGCTTGTTGACAAACATGTCCGCTCCGGCGGCGAGAGCAGAATTGAACGCGTCAGGGCCAAGCCGCCCGCTGGCAACCAGGATGCCGGCAGAACTTTGTCCACGTAACAGCGTTGTGAGGTCCACGCCGTCGATGCCCGGCAGGCCCAGATCAATGATGAAGAATTCATACTGGGACAGGCTATTGGATTTGAGCAGTTCCTCAGCCGACGCGTAGGCGGTGCAGCGGGATTTCCTGGCACCCAGATACTTACTCAAAAAGTGAACAAATTCCTCATCATCGTCAACGATGCAGATATTTTCTGGAAAATCACTCACAGTTATTCCATCTATGGTTGCACGTGTAATGCTGTATTATAAATACGTAGCATGAAAATAGTCGTGTGCAGATTCACGCGGTACGTGAAAACTACAATTTATGTCAGGCAATTAGTGCGAAGTCATGACTGATCGCAGAAATCGATTCGGTATTAGGCTGACCATAAAGTCCAGCAGTGCTGTATCCTTTGGCAGCATATCGATCACTTATGATCGAAATAACACAAAAAAATAGTCCGGTTTCGGATTTGGTTGGCGCAGAAAGAGCAGGTAGTGAACATATATTGCCATCGCACCCAATAACGTACGGTGTGCAACAGCAGACGTAAAATATTGATATCAAAGCCATAATAGCTGCCTTGGTTGGCCGGGAACGGGAAGGCGTTCAATCATATATTACTGACGCCCCGGCATTGACGCCTCGCCGCCAATCATATCCTAACCACATATGCGAAATAAGTTAGTCATAGCTTTGATGCTCGGATTGAGCGGGTGTGTTGCGCTTACGTTTCCGGACGCCCGCGGGATGACCGTGAGCACTGCGCCCGCGCCCATGCAGAGCGGTCCAAGCCGGGCCATCTCCAGCGCGCTCGAATGCATGCGCAAGGGCGGCAAACTTGGCGGTATCCGTTTTGCCGTCGCGGTTTACGCCGATGGCACTGGCAAGTCGAGCTTTGGTTTCGAGGGGGCTACCGGTTCGTTCCTGCCGCAGGGCACAACCGCCATGTGGGCCGCCCAGTCGGTGATGATGGCTGGCGGCCAGGCCATGAATTGTTACGAATTGAACACCGAGCGCGCCATCCGCCAGTTTGGCGGGGCTGGCGTTGAAAAGATGATGACCGAGCGGCTCGACAATGCGGCTCCCACCGGATGGATACCAGGCTGTGTGGTTTAATCGGACTATAGCGTTTTTGGGCGTGGCAAGGGTTCTGCATCTGCAAATTGTCGCAGAGCGGTCACGCCTCAGTAGCAGTGAAGGGGTCAAGGACATGAACGTGCGACATGCCCGCCTTGCGGCGGGAACTGGTCCCGCCGTGTCGTTCGCGGTAATCTCGCGGAAGGCGGTGCGCACCATTGCTGTTGTCACGGTGCTGTTTGGAAGCGACGCAATATCGACCATATTCGGTGGCAATACGGCGCGCGCCAATGGCGTGAGCGAGAATTTCTCGTGGCAGTTTATGTCGAGCGGCGACCGGGTGAATCGGGCATTTCTGGAGGATCTTCGGCGCAAGAACGAGAGCGGCTACTATCAACCCGCCAGGATCACCAATAACATCGAAAGACAGTATAACTGCAGTGTCTCGTCCAGCGCGACCGGCAATGTTGGTTCCAACAGTACCTCAAACGCCGGCCCCACGACCAATGGTGCAGCGGCGAGCGGCAAGGCCAACGAAAGCTTTGTCTCGTCCTCCAAGGGTGCCTCCGGCGTGAATAGCGCCAATGTCTCGTCTCAGAACCCTGGGATCGGCGAAGCGGCTTATTGGGACGGTACACGGTGGGCAACCAGCGGGTATTTCTCCAATGGCGTCAATACCGCGGCAGACATCATGCAGAACCAGAGCAATCAGGGTGATGTGACGACGGCTGCCACGGGTGACGTGCGCAGCGTTTCAGGCAACAGCACCAACTACCAGGCGCTCAACTCCACCCAATCGAACCCGGGTGATCAGGTCGCAAATGCTAACGGATCCACCGCATGCACGTTCGGCACGGCCGAATAATGGACGTTGTGCGTGGTATCCCGGCCAAAACTCAGTTTGGCAAGGTTGGCGCTCTGATGGCGGGCCTGTCTCTGGTGCTCGGCGGTTGCGCGACATCGCCGCCCCGCGGTGTCAGTTTCCAGCAGCTTGGGCCCGGTGAAGTCGCCGTGCCGCTCGGCGCCGCGGTCCGCGACAACCGAACGCCGCTTGAAGCCGTGATGGCCTGCTATGCCGACAATCTGATTCAGGCCCGTGACACGGTCAAAGCGCGCTCGCTGGTCTTCAGTGTGGGGGACATCAAGGATTTTACCGGGAAATACTCGATCAACGAAGGCAACGCCGTTACCCAGGGCGGATCGTTGATGGTGTATTCGGCGCTGGGAAAGCTCAATGGCGCCGTTGGGCTGGTCGAGCGGTTCGATTCCGGCATTGCCGAGCGTGAGCTTGGCTACATGGATCGCCGCCAATTGGGCGATGGCCGCACCTATGAGGTCAACGGCCAGAAAGTGCCCTGGGTGCCTTATTACGGCGGCTCGCTCGCCATGTCGGATTTCTACATCGTCGGCGGCATCACCGAGGTGAACTACAACATCAGCTCGGGCGGCACCGAGATTTCGGTCAACAATGTCGGTGCGAAGTCGCGGCGTTTCAACCAGAGCGTCGCGGTCGATCTCAGGCTCGTCAATTCGCGCACACTGGTGGTCCAGAAAACGGTGTCGCTGCAGAAACAATATACCGGCTATGAAGTTGGTGCAGGCACCTTCCGCTTCTTCGGCTTGAGCCTGTTCGACATCAACATCGGTGCCAAGGGGCAGGAGCCCCTGCAACTGGGCATCCGGACCACATTGGAGGAAGCAACCCTTCGGCTTGTCGCGTCCGCCACCGGCGTCGATGCAACAGCCTGCCTTGGTCTTGTCGACAACAAGGTGCCGGCGGACGCGGCCGACAAGCTGCGGGGCGCGTACACGGTCGTTGACGGCCAGGCTGTCGCGGTGCCGGGCTAGGCAGCGGCGCCGGCCGTGAAACCCGATCAGGCGGTCAAGCCCCGTGCTGGTGCGGCCCCCCGTTCGGCCTACCGGTCAGCCCCCCGTGCGGCCGCCGCGACGGCCCGGAAGGCTCCAGCAGCGGCCCTGGCTGCGAAATCTGCCACAATGCCCGGCAAGGCTGCGGCGCCCGCCCGGACACCCGGCAACGGGATCAAGCCCGCTGCTGCCCCGCCGCCGTCTGCCGCAGTTGGCGCCTATGCCGCCCCGGCAGCGCCGGTGATCTCGCGGGGGCCATCGCTCAACATGGCGGAGCAGGGGGTGCGCGGCGCGGCCAGCGGCATCCAACTGGTGTTCGAATTCGGCGACACGGCGGTTGGCGGCGGCATGCAGACCGCGCTCGATCAGGTCGCGGCTGCGTCGAAGCAGGGCGTGGTGACCTTCTCCATCCTCGCGCGGGAAACCGAGCTCTGGGATCCCGCCAAGCGTGACGCGCTGCTCAACCAGCGACTCAACGCCATCATGACAGCCCTTGGCAACCGCGGCGTGCCAACGGCCTCCCTCATCGTGACGTGGCGGCCAGACAAGGCCGACACCTCGATCAACCGGGCCGGTCCCGGTCTGCAGCTTCTCGCATCCGTGAAGGCGGGTGGCTGACCGGCACAAAACAATAAAAACAAGATACGACCTAAATCAACCAAAACAGGGATATGAAAATGACGACGATCAAAATGACACGCAATCGCCTGCTGGCCACGGCCGGCATCATCATCATTGCATCGACCAGTGCGTCGGTCGGCAACGCCCAGATTGTCAGCAATTCGGGCGAGTCCATCATCGGCATTACCCAGAGTGGTACTGGATTCACAATCGGCGCGAGCGTACTGGAGAGCACTGGCGGCTTCGACATAACGTCCGGCGACGTAACCAATTCCACGGTTACCCTGGGCACCTCGTCCCTGTCGCGCAACGTGACCTCGGCCAGCGGCACGGGCAACGATGCGACCCTGAGCGTCACCTCCTCGGTGAACGCTGATACGGCCGTCGCTGCCAACCAGCAATCCACCGCCTCGGCGCTGACCGCAACCTCGACGGTGCTGGCCGAAGTCGCCATCGGCCTGTCGCAGTCGAACACCACGGTGGTTGCCACGGTGAGCAACGACATTGACATGACGATCACGTCAACGGCGGTCACCGGCAGCACGATCCAGGCGAGCTCCAACATTCAGGAAGCCTTCGGCCAGCTCAACAACGCCCGCAACACCATCACCACGGCGGTGAACAGCACCGATGCCACTTCGGCGATCGCCAGCCTGCAGGCAAACAGCGCTTCAACCCTCACGGTTTCGACGACCGGTGTTATCAACTTGGACCTCGACGCAACCGGGACCAGCCTGGTCGAGTTGAGCGGCAACACTCAGCGCGCCGTGGCCGTGGGCAGCACGGGCACCAACACCCAGACGCTGACCGGCAATAATGTGACGCTTGCGGCCAACGATGGCGGCAACGCGACGGCGGGAACCGGTGCCGTGACCGTCGGTGGTTACATCACCTCGTCGGCGCAGACGCTGGCTGCTGACAGCAACGTATCGGCCTCGATCGGCGACCCCACCCTCGTTACCGGTCTTGATGCCTTCGGCACGCTGGTCACCGGAACCTTGACCGCTTCGACCCTGAGCACCGACAGCAACACCGGCGTCGCCCTCGCCCGCGGCAACGAAGTGACCAATGCCACCAGCTTCACGGCAAACAGCCTGACCACGGCCGGCACCGGCACCACCGCGACGGGTATCGCGTCGCTGCAGACGGCGGATGCTTCGACGGTGACGGCCACCGCCTATAACGGCACGGGCGCCATGGCGAACACCGAAATCACGAGTACCGTCAAGGATTCAACAGTGTCCACGTCGCGTAACGCGACGACGGCCTTTGCCGGATCGAACAGCGGGATCAACACCCAGGCCATCGATGTCTCCAACATCACATTGGCAACGACCGGCGGCGCTGCCACGGTGGGCGCAACAGCGGCCGGAACCGGCAGCTTCGTGACCGCATCGACACAGAGCCTGACAGGGGCGAGCAATGTCAGTGCAACGGTCGGCACCGCGGACGGGTTCAACACGATTGTGGGCGGCGCGCTGGAGACATCGACCCTGCGCACCGACAGCAACACCGGCACCGCGGTTGCCCGCGGCAACGAAGTGCTCAACAGCACCACGTTGACCGGCAACAGCATCACTGCCGTTGCTGGCAACGTTGCGGCCATCGGCTCGCTCCAGACGGCTGCTGGTTCGGACGTCACCGCTGACTCGTTTGCAGCCGGCGGGCTGGCCGAAACCAAGATCACGGGCGCTGTGACCAGTTCGACGGTATCGACGTCGCAAAATATCGCAACGGCCGAAGCGTCTGCCAACCGCGGTTCCAACGCGCTGACGGCCAATGTGACGGACCTGAAGGACGGCGTTGCCTACCTCGGCACCGCCACTGCAGCATCAGGTGCCGTCTCGACGGCAAGCTTTGCGGTGGCGAGCAGCCAGACAACGGATGGCGAATCCGACGTGACGGCAAGGATCGGCAGCGGTGGCGGCCCCACCGTGCTGACATCGGTGAATGACGCCGCTGGCGTGACGGGTTCGACGATCGAATCCGACGGCAATCAGCTTCGCGCCACGGCCACGGGCAATCTGATCGTTTCCGGCACCAACAGCATCACGCTGACCGGTTCGGCGATCGATGCCAGCACCGCCCTGACCAACTTCCAGAGCGGCGCCGGTGACGTGACGTCATCGATTGGTGGCACCACCACGGCCGCCGGTGTCACCGTCGCCATCGGGGGTACCGGCGCCTCCAAGATCGATGCGAGCACCGTCAGCGTTGACGGCAACATCGCAGCGGGTGCGGCGACGGGCAACAGCGCCGTCAACCGCATCACCGTGGCATCGTCGGAACTGGCGCAGGGGACTGCGCTGACCACGGCCACGGCCACGCAGACAACCGATGTCGCAAGTGCGGACAATGCGCTGTCGAGCAGCCAGTCGCTGGACGGCACCACGGCGGCCATCGCAAGTACGGTCAACGCCAAGTTCGACATCACGACCCTCGGCGTCGATAACGCTGACGCGATCACGGGCAGCTCGCTGTCGGTCTCGTCGAACGCCCAGTCGGCATTTGCCAATGGCAACACCGTGACCAACGCCATCGCCCTGAGCGGCAACAGCGTGACCACTTCGGGCGCGCTGCTGTCCGAACAGACTGTGGCTGCAGCAAGCCTGACAGCATCATCGACGATGACGGCGCAGGCGGACGCAGCGATCACCGGTTCGACCCTGGCGCTCAACGACAACAGCAACCGGTCCTCGGCCGCGCTGAACACAGCGACCAACAACCTGTCGGCCACCGCCAGCAGCCTGGCCTCGGTATCGACAGGCGCCGATGCCGATCTCAAGACGACCGGGGGCGTAGCGCCCGTTGTCAGCGGTGACCTGGTGCTCAACAACTTCCAGGCGGCCACAACGGCTGGGGCCATCGCGTCAACCGCCACCACCACCGTTGGCAACAACGATGGCGGCGACAAGGACCAGATCCTGAACAGCACGGTCAGGGCCAGCCGCAACGTCACGATTGCGGAAGGCATGTCGAACGTGGCGACCAACACCGCCACGCTTTCGGCGACGACCGGTCTTTCGGCCACGGGCGGCGTGCTCAACACGCAGGCCAATGCCGCCACGGTGGACAGCACCGCCATCAGCACGGTCGGATTTGCGGTCGGTGCTGCGACCAACGGTG
>NZ_JBHYDQ010000009.1:0-124857 GCF_051860625.1 Sandarakinorhabdus sp.
GCTTCGGCGGCGACGGCATCGGTGGCCCGGTAAATGTCCTTGAGCGCGGCTGCCAGTCCCTTGCGGTCCTTCCAGGATGCAAAATCCATCGAGTTGCGCAGGAGATGGACGATGCACGTCTGAACGATCGCGTCGGGGAACACCGCCGTGATCGCGTCTGGAAAGCCCTTGAGGCCGTCGACGACGGCGAGCAGGATATCCGGGACTGTAAGGATTTTCGTGTGCGGGCGGGCGGTTGAACATTACGCCGCCATGGCCCGGATGAAGCCCTCGCCGAAGATGACGGCGAACTGGGCCTTGGCTATGGCGCGAACCGTCCAGTGCGTTCCTCGTGGCCGGGCGGCTGCAGCGTCAACGCCACGACCTTCTCGACCAGCTCCGGCTTAAGCGGGACAATGCCCGGAGGCCGGGTCTTGTCACGCAGCAAGCCATCGACACCCCGGGCCATGAAGCGTTCCTGCCAGCGCCACACGCAGGTCTTCGACTTGCCCGTCGCTGCCATGATCGCAAGCGTGCCCAACCCTTGCTGGGTGAGCAAAATAATTCGGGCCCGCCAGACGTGCTTCTGTGGCGATCCTCGCGCCGCCACAGCCGATTCAAGCAGATCCTTGCCCGAGGGCGAGACGTCGATCCTGATACCCGTGCGCATCCAGATTCATCGCACGCCAAGGCATCAGTGGGAATCCCGAAAGAGACTCATCCGTCTCGGTCAATCCACTAGTGGCGCATCATCGGCCAGCGTATCACCGGACTTGGCAATCTTGCGGGTGTTCGAAAACACCAGCCCGGCCATCACCAGCGCCTGGGCGCGGGCGCGCGATTCCGCCAGCCCGCGCGCTACCAGCAATTGATCCACGCGAATCTTCAGGGCCTTGTGCCTTTGGGGAGCGCCTCGAACCGGCCGAAGCGGCACAGGCTGAACACTTCAGGCGTGAAATTGTCCCGCACTTCGAACAGATCATTGGCGCACAGCCGCGGGCTTGCTTCACGGCGCACCAAGCTGCGGTTCGGCTGCAAGCCGGGGCAGCCATCGGGCAGCACGGAGCGATGCCAGCGCCCGCCGGCGCGGACCATGAGCGTCTGTTCGTCCACAACCTTGTGATCCAGTTGCCGGCCGACAATCAGGCAGGTGGCCGGCTCCGGCGCGGCAGCAGCAAGGGCGATCAACAACGCGAACATGTTTGCCAAGACTGCCACAGACTTTATGAGCGGCCAATGACCCGTTTTGCCTTTCAGGTGCAGGCCCGCGACGGCAAGGCGCGCACCGGCGCCATCACCATGCGGCGTGGCACCATTCGCACGCCCGCCTTCATGCCGGTGGGCACCGCCGCCACCGTCAAGGCGCTGCGCGCGTCCGAAGTGCGCGCCGCTGGTGCCGACATCATCCTGGGCAACACCTATCACCTGATGCTGCGCCCGTCGGCCGAACGCATTGCGCGGCTGGGCGGTCTGCATGCCTTCATGGGCTGGGACCGGCCGATCCTGACCGACAGTGGCGGCTATCAGGTGATGAGCCTGGCCAGCCTGACCAAGCGCAGCGAGGACGGCGTGACCTTTGCCAGCCATCTGGACGGCACCCGCCACATGATGAGTCCGGAACGATCGATGGAAATCCAGCGCCTGCTGGGCAGCGATATCGTGATGGCCTTCGATGAACTGGTGGCGCTGCCGGCGCCGCGTGAGGTGGTGCAGGCGGCGATGGACCGATCCATGCGCTGGGCAGCGCGCAGCCGGGCGGCGTTTGATGCTGGCGAGGAACATGCCGCCGGCGCGGCATTGTTCGGCATCCAGCAGGGCGGGCTCGATGAACGGCTGCGCGCCGAATCTGCCGCGGCGCTGCGGGGCATCGGCTTTGATGGTTATGCCATCGGCGGCCTTGCGGTGGGCGAAGGCCAGCCAGCGATGTTCGGCGTGCTGGATTATGCGACTGCGCAACTGCCCGAGGATGCGCCGCGTTACCTGATGGGGGTGGGCAAGCCCGACGATATCGTCGGCGCGGTGCAGCGCGGGGTGGACATGTTCGATTGCGTGCTGCCGACGCGTTCGGGGCGCAACGGCCAAGCCTTTACCCATGACGGCCCGCTGAACCTGCGCAACGCCGGCCACGCCGAGGATTTGCGGGTCATGGACGCCGATTGCCATTGCCCTGTGTGCCATGGCCCGGACGCGGCCAGCCGCGCCTATCTTCATCATCTGATCAAGGCCGGCGAGATGCTGGGCGCGATGCTGCTGACCCAGCATAACATCGGTTTCTATCAGCAGTTGATGGCCAGGCTGCGCAGCGCGATTGCGGCGGGCGAACTGGATGATTTCGCCGCGCAGTTCCTCGCACGTTACAAAGCGCGAGTCGCCAGATAGGGCGTCGGATCGAGCGGTAGTGAACTGCCGAGGATAAGTGCCGCGCAAAGCCGGCCGGCGGCCGGCGCGGTCTGAATGCCGAAACCGCCCTGCCCCGCGCACCAGAACAGGCCATCGACTTCGCCATCGAAACCGAACAGCGGCGCGCGATCCGGCGCAAAGCTGCGCAAGCCGGCCCAACTGGTTTCCAGCCGCTGCACGGTAACAGTGGTGGCCTGTTCGAACCGGTCGATCACGGTGGCGATGTCCAGATCATCGGGCCGCACATCATGGGGCACATCCGGCGTTTCATCATGCGGGGACAACCACAGCCGGCCGCCATCGGGCTTGAAGTAGAACTGCCCGGCAGCATCCATCACCACCATCAGATCAGCCGGCGGCGGCGGATCGATGCGCAGCACTGCCATCGACCGGCGCAGCGGCTGCACCCCGCGCGGGCGGGCACCGGCCATCACGGCAAGCCCATCCGCCCAGGCGCCGGCGGCGTTGACCAGCACCGGCGCCTGCACCGTCCCGGCGCGCGTGCTGATCTGCCACTGGCCGCCATTACGCTCCAGCCGTTCGACCTCGGCATGGCAGATCAGGGTTGGCCGCGCATCACCGCAGCCGCGCAGGAAACCCTGATGCAGCCCGGCCACATCGATGTCATGGCAATCCGGCTCCAGCAGGCCGCGCTGCCGCCATTGCGGGCGCAACATCGGCGCCGAAGACAGCGCGGCCATGGCGGCGGCATCGAGCCAGCGATACGCGACGCCGCCCGCATCGAACTCGGCCGCCACCCGCTCCAGACCGCCTGCATCGTCAGGCGCCTCGATGGTCAAGCCGGGCCGCAGCGATAGCAAGGCCGGAAACCCGGCCGGCGGCGCCCCGAAAAATTCCCGGCTGGCGCGCGACAGGGGCACGATCTTCGGCCCGCCATAGCTCTCCACCCAGAAGGCTGCCGACCGCCCGGTGGTGTGATAGCCGGGCCTATCCTCCATCTCGATCAGCGCGACGCGCAAGTGCGGATTGGCCTCCAGCAACGCCCAGGCTGTGCTGGCCCCGGCGATGCCGGCGCCGATGATGGCGATGTCGAAACGCGTGTCTGTCATTGGCCCGTGGTCAGAAATGCCACGGCGCGGGCCAGCACCTGGCTGCGCAGCGGTTCGGCTTCGCGCAGCAATTCATGGCCGGCGCCGGGGTAGTTGGCGAAGAGTCCGCCTGGCACCCGCTTGATCAGCCGCTGGGTGGCGGCGCTGTCCACCAGCGCATCCTTGCCGGGGACCAGCGCCAGCAGCGGCGTGCTGATGGCTTCCGGCATCCCGCGTGCCTGCAGCGCGGCGATGCTGGTGAAGGCATCGTCCAGCCAGCCCCAGGTGACACTGCCCAGCGCCAGCGACGGATACTGGCCGATCCACCAGCTTTCGTCACGATAACGGTCGGGATCGCTGGTCAACATGGTCTGACGGCGATCGCCTGCCACGCCCGCCCGCCACGGCCCGCCACCCAGCACATAATCGCTGCCAGCGCCGCGCAACATCTGCAGGCTGGTCAACACACGGGTGGGAAACGGCCCCAGCGGCGCACCGGCCAGCCCGACCATCGGAGCCAGCACCACGGCGCGCGCCACATGAGCACCACCGCCGGCCAGATGGCGCAGCAGCAGATGGCCGCCCATCGAATGGGCCATCACATTCACGGGTCCGTCGGTGGCGGCCCATGCCAGCATTTCCTGCAGATCATCGAGCCACACGCCAAAGCCCGGCGATGCCCCGTGCTGGGGAGTCTTGCCCACCCGGCGGGACAGGCCCTGACCGCGCCAATCGAAGATCGCCACGCCCCAGCCAGCCTCGGTCAGATCGTGCAGCGTTTCGGTATATTTCTCGACGAAATCCGCGCGCCCGGTGATCATCAGGATGGTTCCGGGCCCATCATCCCTGCGCGGCAAGCGCAGGCTGCGCACCGGCCAGCCATCCCGCATCGCCACATAGCTGCTGAACCCGCGCGGCGGCAGCGTGCGGCGGCGCACCAACGGATCGCGCCAGTCCGGCTCGGTCAGATACGCCTTTGCCAGCGCCGCCATGCCGAGCGCCGGCTCAACGACATAGGCGTCTTCCGGGCCAAGTTCGACATCTTCCATCGGCGTGGAATAGCCTGCCGCGCGCGCGCTTGCCAGAGACTTGGTTAACCCATAGGCACAGGGGATGCACAACGGGCTGAAACTGCTGGCCGGGGTTGCGGCCACTCTGGTAGTGGCGCGCGGTGGCGTGATGCATCGAGGCCAGAACCTGATCGCGGCACTGTCGGGCGCCGCTGCCGACGCCGTGGAGGCATCCGGCGTGACAGATGGCAGCGTCAGCTTTCGCGCGCCAAACGGCATGGTAGGCCGCGTCGCCCGCGTGTCCGGCACTGCCGATGCCGCTACCCGCGCCCGCGTGCTGAACCATTTGCGCCAGCATCCCGGCATCGCCGGCGCCCTATGGGTAGAAAGGACAGCGCCATGATCTGGCTGTTCGGCGAAATCTGGGCGCTGGTGCTGGCCGGCTTTGTGGTCGGGCTGGCCACCGGCTGGTGGATGTGGCGGCGTTGACGCTACCGCTGGCAAACCTTATCTTGTCAGGCATGACGCAACAAATAGATGATCGCCGCAATTTGCTGGCCGTGATGCAAGCGCAACAGGCGCTCGTGTCGAATAATGTCAGAACCGAAATTATTGCTGATCTAGCCAAGGGCCGCCGGGTCACCTCCGTGGTCGATGGAAAACTTGTTCATGAATTGGTGGACAACCAGGCCAACGCCGCTGATACCGAATTGCCGGCCGCAACCGTCTGACGACGATGCCAGTGGTCACGATGTTTGCTGGCCCGAATGGCTCCGGCAAATCCACGCTGAAAGCGCAGCATGAAGCTTTGGGCATCGATTTTGGTAGCTGGGTGAATGCCGACGAAATTGCTGCATCGATGTCGGGAAATGCGGTCGACGTCGCTTCGCGCGCACAACTTGCTGCAAGGAGGTTGCGCGACGAATTGCTGGGCGCCGGCTCCGACTATTGTTTCGAAACCGTGATGTCTCACGAAAGCCATCTCGAGCATCTGGCGGCTGCGCACTCGCAAGGCTATTTCGTCAATATCGTCTATGTCGCCATCGACAATCCGTTGGCAAACGTCAGCCGTGTTGCCTTGCGGGCTGCAAAAGGCGGTCATGATGTACCACCTGACCGGATTGTGTCCCGCTGGCACCGCTCCATTGCATTGGTACCCGATGCCTTGGCGCTAGCAGACGCGGCCCTGGTGTACGACAACAGCAGGGCTGACGCGCCCTATCAGCTGCTGGCGCAAAAGGAACAGGGCGTCATCACACTGTTGCGCACAGTCGAGGAATTGCCGAGCTGGTTTGCCGGCTGTCTTCCAGGGCTTCGCGCGCGTGGGATGCTGCCGCGTTGATTGCCCGACGCGAACGCTGCCTTACCCCCGCTTCAACGCCGCCTGTGCCGCCGCCAGCCGCGCGATGGGGACGCGGTAGGGAGAGCAGCTGACATAATCCAGGCCCAGGCCTTCGCAGAACAGGATGCTCGACGGATCGCCGCCATGTTCGCCGCAGATGCCAAGCTTGATGTCTGGCTTGGTGCGGCGGCCGCGTTCGGCGGCCATGGCGACGAGTTCGCCCACACCTTCTTCGTCGATCGAGACGAACGGATCCTTGGGGTATATGCCCTTCTCCACATAGGGCGCCAGGAAACGCGCGGCGTCGTCGCGGCTGATGCCCAGCGTCGTCTGGGTGAGATCGTTGGTGCCGAAGCTGAAGAATTGCGCGTGTTCGGCAATTTCGGCGGCACGCAAGGCAGCGCGCGGCAGTTCGATCATGGTGCCGACCAGATAATCCAGCGTGGTGCCGGTTTGCGCAAATACCTTCGCGGCTTCGGCATCGATGGCGGCCTTGGTCAGCTCCAGTTCCTTGGGCGTCGCCACCAGCGGCACCATCACTTCGGGCACCACCGCTTCGCCGGTTTCCTGGGCAACCAACACCGCGGCTTCAAAGATCGCCCGGGCCTGCATCGCGTAGATTTCGGGATAGGTGATACCCAGCCGGCAGCCGCGATGGCCGAGCATCGGATTGAATTCATGCAGCTCGTTGATGCGGCGGCGCACCACCGCCTCGGTCAGGCCGGTGGCGGCCGCGACATCGGCAAAACCGGCATCATCGTGCGGCAGGAATTCGTGCAGCGGCGGATCGAGCAAGCGGATGGTCACCGGCAGGCCGGCCATCACCCGGAAAATCTCGGCAAAATCGCTGCGCTGTTCGGGCAGCAGTTCGGCGAGCGCAGCTTCCCGCCCGGCCGTGTCTTCGGCCAGAATCATGCGGCGCACCGCGGTGATGCGGGTGGGTTCGAAGAACATGTGCTCGGTGCGACACAGGCCGATGCCTTCGGCGCCGAACTGGCGGGCGACGCGGCAATCAGCAGGCGTTTCGGCGTTGGTGCGGATCTTCATCCGGCGGTGGGAATCGGCCCACACCATCAACGCACCGAAATCGCCGGACAGATCGGGATCGACGGTCGGCACTTCGCCCAGCATCACGTCGCCGGTGGCGCCATCGATGGTGATGCGATCGCCTTCGGCAATGCGGCGGTTGCCGGCCAGCATGGTGCGGCCAACCAGATCGATGCTGATGCTGCCGGCGCCGGACACGCACGGCCGGCCCATGCCGCGCGCCACCACGGCGGCGTGGCTGGTCATGCCGCCGCGCGCGGTCAGGATGCCGCGCGCGGCGTGCATGCCGTGAATGTCTTCCGGGCTGGTTTCGGTGCGCACCAGGATCACCGCTTCGCCCAGCCGGGCCTTTTCCTCGGCAATGTCGCTGTCGAACACGACGGTGCCGCTGGCGGCGCCAGGGCTGGCGGGCAGACCGCGGGCGATCACATCGCGCACCGCCTTGGGATCGAGCGTCGGGTGCAGCAACTGATCGAGCGCGCTGGCCTCCACGCGCAGCACGGCCTCGGCTTCGCTGATCAGCCCTTCAGCAACCGTATCGACGGCGATTTTCAGCGCGGCCTTGGCGGTGCGCTTGCCGGCGCGGGTTTGCAGCATCCACAGGCGATTGTCTTCAACGGTGAATTCAATGTCCTGCATGTCGCGGTAATGGCCTTCGAGCAGATCGAAGACCCGGCCCAGCTCGGCGAACACCACCGGCATCGCTTCTTCCATCGATGCTGCCTTGGCGCCGGCCTTCTCGCGCGCCGCCAGCGTCAGATATTGCGGCGTGCGGATGCCGGCAACAACATCTTCACCCTGGGCATTGATCAGATATTCGCCATACCAGGCGCGTTCGCCGGTGCTGGGATCGCGGGTGAACGCAACGCCGGTGGCGGACGTGTCGCCCAGATTGCCGAACACCATCGCCTGCACATTCACGGCGGTGCCCCAGCTTTCGGGGATATCATTCAACCGGCGATAGGTGCGGGCGCGATCCGACCGCCACGAACCGAACACCGCGCCGATGGCGCCCCACAATTGCTCGTGCGGGTCCTGCGGGAATGGGCGGCCCAGATTCTGCTCGACGATGGCCTTGTATCGGCCGACAAGCGCCTGCAGATCATCGGCATCCAGCCCGGTATCCTGGGTGACGCCCTTGTCTTCCTTGGCGATTTCCAGCGCATCTTCAAACAGATAATGATCAAGCTCCAGCACGACATCGCCGTACATCTGGATGAAGCGGCGATAGCTGTCCCACGCGAAGCGGGCATTGCCCGACGCGGTGGCGAGGCCGACCACCGTCTGATCATTCAGGCCAAGATTGAGCACGGTATCCATCATGCCCGGCATCGACACCCGCGCGCCGGAACGCACGGAAACCAACAAGGGATTGGTGTTGTTGCCGAAATTCTTGCCGGTGGTGGATTCGATGAAGGTAAGCGCGTCGAGCACCGCGGCCTGCACATCATCGGGCAGCCGCCCGCCGGCATCATAATAGGCGGCGCAGACGTGGGTGGCGATCGTAAGCCCGGGGGGAACAGGAAGCCCAATGCCGGCCATCTCGGCGAGATTGGCGCCCTTGCCGCCAAGCAATTCCTTTTGGCGCGCATCGCCCTCGGCCATGCCGCCACCGAACCGGAAAACTGATTTGGTCATCGTTCGTTATCCCTCAACCTACCCGCCTTGCGGCGAGTCACCCGCCCCCGCAAGGGGAGCGGTTATGCTCAGCCCTCAATCTTCGAAAAATCCGCCACCCCATGCACTGCATCGCGGAACCGCGCCAGCAACGCCAATCGCCGCGCCCGGATGCCGGGATCGGGATCGTTGACCATCACATCGGTGAAAAACGCATCCACTGGCACGCGCAGCGAGGCGAGTGCGGCCATGGCATCGGTAAAGCGTTCGTCGGCCACGGCGGCTTGCGCGGTGGGCAGCGCGAGGTCCAACGCCGCCGCAAGCGCCAACTCTCCGCCTTCTCCCCTCCCGCTTGCGGGAGGGGCCGGGGGTGGGTCTTTCTCCGCCGCCTTCAAGATATTCGCCGCCCGCTTGTAGCCGGCGAGCAGATTGGTGCCCTCGTCCGTCTCCACAAACGCCTGCAACGCCTTCACGCGGGCCAGCAGGCGGACGAGATCGTCCTCACCGCCGAGGGCGAAGACGGCATCGATCAGGTCGTGCCGCACGCCGGCTTCGCGCTGCTGGACTTTGAGGCGGTCGGCGAAAAATTCCAGAATCTTGTTAGGGCTACCCCACACAGACATATAAGCTCTGTGTCTTACTGAAAATTCAACGAATCGTTCACTTGCTTCGATTTCAATTACTGGCTTGTTGAAATCTCCCTCTTTATAGAGTGAGATTTTGTTATCCTTTGAATTAAATTTTACCGATGGAAAATCAGACATAATTTCCATAAACGGCCTACCAAGCAACTCAGATATCTCAACCCACTCTTTGTGTGTCTCGAAGCTAGCCGCGCTTTGGGAATGATATTTCAGAACAGATGAAATATTCATTCTGAGCTGATTCTTCAGCATAATCAACAAACAACCTAAGGCTTGCCGCCGCAGCGCAAACGGGTCTTTGGAACCCGTTGGGGACATCTCTCTCGCAAAGAACCCAATCAATATATCCAGCTTATCCGCCAACGCCACCGCAACGCTCACCGGCGCGGTCGGCACGTCATCGCCCTGCCCCACCGGTTTGTAATGGTCGCGGATCGCATCGGCGACGGCCGGGTCTTCGCCGATGGCCAGGGCCAGATAGCGGCCGATCTGGCCTTGCAGTTCGGGGAATTCGCCGACGGTGGCGGAGACGAGATCGGCTTTGGCGAGGCGGGCGGCGCGTGTCGCAAGAGCCGCAACGCTCCCCTCCCCTTCAGGGGAGGGGCTGGGGGTGGGGCTGTCGCTTTCGGGCACCACGTGGGGGGCCCCCCCCCCCCCCCCCCCCCCCGGGGGGGGGGGGGGGGGGGGGGCCCTGTCGCTTTCGGGCACCACGTTCCCCACCCCCGGCCCCTCCCCTGAAGGGGAGGGGAGATAATCACACAGCCACTTCGCCAACGCGGCAACGCGCTCGACCTTGTCGGCGACCGTGCCAAGTTTCTCATGGAAAACGATGCTATCCAGCTTGGGCAGAAACGCCTCCAGCCCGCCGGCGCGGACGGTGGCCAGATCCTGTTCCCAGAAAAACCGCGCATCGGCCAACCGCGCCGACAGCACGCGCTGATTGCCATTGATGATCGCCGCGCCACCGTCGGTCGCATCGAGATTGGCGACGCAGACGAACGCCGGAGCCAGCGCCCCTGCCCCATCATTCAGCGCGAAATATTTCTGGTTGGTGCGCATCGTCAACACGATGATTTCAGGCGGAACCGACAGGAAATCCGGATCGAACCGCCCGAGCAGCGGCACCGGCCATTCGGTGAGGCCGGCATTCTCGGCCACCAGGCCATCATCCGGGATCAACGCCAGCCCAGACTCAGCAGCCAGTTCGGCAGCCCGCGACGCGATGCGCGTGCGGCGTTCGGCCGATGCGGCAATCACATGCGCAGCGCGCAGTTGCTCCACGTAAGTCGCAGCGCTGGTGATGCTGAGCCTGCCCGGCGCATGGATGCGGTGGCCCTGCGTCTCGCGGCCCGATGTCAGCCCATGCGCTTCGCAGGGCAGGACATCGCCATCCAGCAGCGTGACGATGCCGACCAGCGGCCGCACCCAGCGCGCGGACGCTGTGGACTGGCTGGCAGCGCCCCAGCGCATCGATTTGGGCCAGGCAAAATCGCGGACGATCTGCGGGATGATGTCCGCCAGGATCGCAGCAGCGGTGCGGCCTTCGCGGCGCAGCATGGCAAACAGGATTGCGCCCTTGGGGGTCTCGCGCGTTTCCAGCTGGTCGCGGGTCAGGCCGGTCTTTTTCAGAAAGCCTTCGATGGCCTGCGCCGGCGCATCGGCGCGCGGGCCTTTCAGCTCCTCGGCGCTGCCTTCGCTTGCAGAGGCGACATCGTCGGCGATCAGCCACAGCCGGCGCGGGGTGGCGTCGGCGGTGACGGCGCCGTGGGCCAGGCCGGCGGCTTTCAACGCGTCGACGAACCGCGTGCGCAACTGCTCGGCGGCAGCGGCCTGCATGCGGGCCGGAATTTCCTCCGACAGGAGTTCGAGCAGGAACTGGCTCATGCCGCCTGCTCCACCCAAATGTCCGCAACCGCCTTCACCAGATCACGGACGCGACCGATATAGGCCTGGCGTTCGGCAACAGAGATGACGCCGCGGGCATTCAGCAGGTTGAACAAATGGCTGGCCTTGATCGCCTGATCATAGGCCGGCAGCGGCAGTTTGGCCGCCACCAGCGCCCGGCATTCCTCGCTCACATCCTTGAAATGCTGGAACAACCGCTCCGTGTTGGCATGATCGAAATTATAGGCGCTGAACTGCTGTTCGTTCTTCAGGAACACATCGCCATAGGTCACGCTTGGATAACCAGGGGCGGCATCGTTGTAGGCCAGATCATAAATGCTATCGACGCCCTGGATATACATGGCCAGCCGTTCCAGCCCATAGGTCAGTTCGCCCGCCACCGGCGCGCAATCATGGCCGGCGACCTGCTGGAAATAGGTGAACTGGCTCACCTCCATGCCGTCGCACCACACTTCCCAACCGAGGCCCCAAGCGCCGAGCGTCGGGCTTTCCCAGTCATCCTCCACAAAGCGGATGTCGTGCCTGGCGCGATCGATGCCGATGGCGTCGAGGCTGCCGAGATAGAGGCCGATCAGATCGGGCGGGCTGGGTTTCTGGATCACCTGGAACTGGTAATAATGCTGCAACCGATTGGGATTGTTACCATAGCGCCCGTCTGACGGCCGCCGGCTGGGCTGCACATAACAGGCATTCCAAGCGTCCGGCCCCAGGCTGCGCAGCGTGGTGGCAGGGTGGAAGGTGCCGGCGCCCATTTCGAGATCATAGGGCTGCAGGATCACGCAGCCATGGCTGCCCCAATAGGATTGCAGCGCCAAGATCATGGCCTGGAAGGAAAGTGGCTTTGTCACGGTGCAAGGGCCTTAGCGGGCGCAGCATAAGCTGGTCAATCGGCGACCAGCCAATCGAGGATGGCGGCATCATCGGTCGGCTCGATCGGTGCGCCATAAACGCTGCGCATCTTGGCGATGGTTTCGCCCCATTGCATGCGGTTCATCCGCGGCTGCGCGGTGATCATCGTGGCGCTGTGGCAGGCCAGGCAATTATTGTTCACTGCTTCGGATGACACGCCATAACGTTCGGGCAGCAGGCCTTCGTCGTCGGGCAGAGCGACACTGAGGCGGGTGGTGGGCGGCGCAACCATCACAGGCCGCGTCGGCGCGGCGGCGGCGAGCAGCAACAGGGCGGACAGGGCCAAGACAACACGCATCAGATGATCTCCACCGGCACCGGATCGACCCCGGCGCGATTATAGCCCGACGGGTTCCAGTTCTGCCGCAGCGGCTGGGTGTCGCCGGCGGCGTTGGTGGCGCGGGCGATGATGATATGCTTGCCCGGCGGCAACGCCAGCGCGCCGGTGAAGCGCCGGAACGCCCAGCGGCCATGATCGGGGCCAAGCTGCACCGGCAGCCAGGTGGCGCCATTGTCGGCCGACAGTTCCACCGCCTTCACGCCATGATCGCCGCCGAGCGCCAGCCCACGCACCGGGGTGAAGGGGCGCGCCGGCAGCTTCGCGCCGCCGGCAATGTTGGTGATGATGGCGCGTGGACGCATCGCTGTCACCGGTACCCGCGAGCCGGCAGGGGCGCCGGGGGCGACATCAGCGAGCGGGTTGTCCGGCTGCAGATAGGCCTTGGCCATCCAGAAACCGGGGTCTGGCTTGTCGAGCACGGTGATCGAATCGAGCATCTTCACCCACCAGGTGCTGTACCAACCCGGCACCACCAGCCGCAGCGGAAAGCCGTTGAGCAAAGGCAACGCGGTGCCGTTCATCGCCCAGGCGATCAGCACATCATCCGACAGCGCATGATCAACGGGCAGCGATTTTTCATAGTCCGGCGCGCCGTCGTTTACCGGCGCATCCAGCCCGCCGCATTGCACGGCGAAGGCGCCGGATTTCACCCCGGCCAAAGCCAGAACATCCTTCAGCCGCACACCTTCCCACAGGGCATTGCCCATTGCGCCATTGCCCCACTGCGCGCCGGCCACCCGCGGCGCGAACAGGCCGCGGCCATTGCCGGCGCACTGATTGACGGCGGCGACGCGGTGGCGCGGCAGACGGGCGAGATCGCTGAGCGACAGACTGAGCGGCTTGGCGACATGGCCGGCGATGCGCAGCCGGTGGCGCGCGGGATCGATGCTCGTCGGAAAGGGATAGTGCCAGCGGACGAAGAAGCGATCATTGGGCGTGAAATCATGCGCGTCGAACACGCTCAGCGGCGTTTCCAGCAGCGGCGGGCTGGAGCGCTGCAGGATCATCGCGCCCTTTTGCGGGAAGGCGCTGGTGGTGAGGCGCATGGGATTGTCGGTGAATCCCAGATCGACCTGCGCTGCAGCCGGGGTGGCCAAAGCGGACGCGATCAGGGTGCGGCGGGTGAGCATAGTGTGGGTTTAGCCGTGTGCTGCGTGGCGCGCCAGCCTCAGGCGCCGTGGAGGATGTGCATCACATCCCCGTCCACCACCACATAGTCCTTGCCTTCCGCCCGCAATTTGCCGGCCTCTTTTGCGCCGGATTCGCCGCCCAAGGTCACATAATCATCAAAGGCGATCGTTTCGGCGCGGATGAATTTCTTTTCGAAATCGCCGTGGATTTCGCCGGCAGCCTGCGGGGCGCGGGCGCCTTTCTTCACCGTCCAGGCGCGGGCTTCCTTGGGGCCGACGGTGAAGAAGGTGATCAGGCCGAGCAATTCGTACGCTGCGGTCACCACGCGGGTCAGGCCGGTTTCGGTCAGGCCCAGCGATTCCAGATATTCCTGGCGGTCGGCCGGCTCCATGGTGGCGATCTCCGCCTCGATCGCGGCGGAGACGACCACGGCGCTGGCCCCGATGCCGGCGGCCATTTTCGCGACGGCAGCGCTGTGGGCATTGCCACTGGCGGCGCTGGCTTCTTCGACGTTGCAGATATACAGCACCGGCTTGGTGGTGAGCAGTTGCGCGTTTTTCAGGGCGCGGGCTTCGTCGTCGTCCTTCGGTTCGGTGAGGCGGGCGGGCTTGCCCTCCTGCAGCAGCGCCAGCGCCTGGGCCAGCACGGCGGCCTGCACCTTGGCCTCCTTGTCACCCTGCGCGGCCTTTTTCTGGAGCTGCGGCACCCGCTTTTCCAGGCTTTCGAGGTCGGCGAGCATCAGTTCGGTCTCAACCGTCACCGCATCTTCCACCGGATCGACGCGGCCGGCGACGTGAGTCACGTCATCATCCTCGAAACAGCGCAGCACGTGGCAGATGGCGTCCGTCTCGCGGATATTTGCCAGAAACTGGTTGCCCAGGCCTTCGCCCTTCGAGGCGCCCTTCACCAGCCCGGCGATATCGGTGAAGCCCAATTGGGTTTCGATGATCTTCTGCGATTTGGCGATGGCGGCCAATTTGTCGAGCCGGGCATCGGGCACCGCGACATTGCCGACGTTCGGTTCGATGGTGCAGAATGGATAATTGGCCGCCTGCGCTGCTGCCGTCTGGGTCAGCGCGTTGAACAGGGTGGATTTGCCGACATTGGGCAGGCCGACGATACCGCAGCGGATGGGCATTTTGCTGTTCCGGATGAAAGAGGTTTGCCGCGGCTCTCTAGTGCGCCGGCCTCATGCCTGCAACCTGAGCGCCACGTCCGACAGATAACGCGCTTCATCGCCGGCCAGCAGCGTCGGCAATTCGGCGGCCATCACACCGAGCAGATCGGCAAGTGGATCCATTTCGGCCTTGGCGAAATTGCCCAGCACATGGCCGGTGACGCGATCCTTGTGGCCGGGGTGGCCGATGCCGATGCGCACCCGCCGCCAATCGGGGCCAAGATGCGCATCGATGGAGCGGATGCCGTTGTGGCCGGCCGCGCCGCCGCCGTGCTTCAGGCGCAGCTTGAAGGGTGCCAGGTCGAGTTCGTCATAGAACACCGTCAGGGCAGTGGCGGGATCGAGCTTGTAGAAGCGAACGGCCTCCGCAACGCTGCGCCCGCTTTCGTTCATGAACGTGGCGGGCTTCAGCAGCAGCAGTTTTTCGCTGCCGATGCGGCCTTCGGCAGCCAGGCCCTGGAATCGCGGCTTGAACGGGCCGAGGTTCCAGCGCGCGGCGATGGCGTCCACCGCCATGAAGCCGATATTGTGCCGGTGCAGCGCATATTGCGCGCCGGGATTGCCGAGGCCGCAAATTATCTGCACGTCTGGATATGCATTGTCGGGTGGCCAGCGTCGCACCCCACCGTGGCAGGGCGCGACGCCAAGACTCAGGCTGCCGTTTCGGCGGCTTCGCCTTCTTCGCTGCGCATCGCCTTGGGTGCAACGATGGTGGCGATGGTCAGATCAGTTTCGCGGCCGTGCAGCTTCACGCCAGCCGGCAGTTGCACGTCACCAATATGGACCGACGCACCAATCGCCAGGCCGGCGATGTTGACCGTCACTTCATCGGGGATGCTGTTGCCCGGGCAATCCAGCTTCAGTTCGTGGGCCACGATGTTCAGCATGGCGCCTGACTTGATCGCCGACGATTCATCCTGGCCAGTGAAGTGCACCGGCACCGTCACGGTGATCACGCTGTTGCCCTGCAGGCGCAGGAAATCGACGTGGATGGGACGGTCGGTCACCGGGTGGAAGGCGACATCGCGCGGCACGGTGCGCACGATCTTGCCGTCCAGTTCCAGTTCCACGACGGCGCTCATGAAATGGCCGGTGTGCAACTGGCGGACGAGGAGTTTTTCCTCGATGTGGATGGGGGTTGCGGCGCTGCCCGCACCATAGATCACGGCCGGGACACGGCCTTCGCGGCGGATCGCGCGGGAGGCTCCCTTGCCTGCCTTGGCACGAACTTCGGCCGCGAGCTTAACGGTAATGCTCATTGCTCGCTCCTGATTGCAAAATCGCGCGGCCACCCCGCCTCCAGGGATGCGAAAATGGTGACGGCCTCGCGAAGGGCGGCGCTTAGGCGAAGCCGCCGCAAAAGGCAAGCTTCACCGCAGCACCGCACCGCCAGTTTTGACGGTCTGGACGAATCCGGCGGGATTCACCGTTGAATCATTTCATCAATCTCAAACGACCTGATCGCCATGCGGCCGGATCATAACGGCAGTGGCTCATGTAGGACAGACGCTCAGTAGGCGGCGTTGTCCGTGTAGCTGTCGATCTTCGGCTGGCCGCCTTCGTTCACCAGCACGAACAATTCCGACACCGGGCCGCGTTCATAGCGGGCACGCCAGGTGATGCTGGCGCGGCCATCATTGCTGTCGAAGCCGGCCAGATAGCCATGCACATAACGGCCGTGGCGGGCGCTCAGCGCCAGAAAGGCGCGCGCCGTGCCGATGCCGGGGCGCAGATTGCGCGTCGATTTGCTGAGCATGCCATCGATGGCGGCGATGTCATCGGCGTTGAGTGCGCTGTGGAACCGGTCGATCACCGCCACGCTGTCGGCCTCGCTCGGGCCACTGCTGCACGCCGCCAGCACGAGTGCCAGCATCAGGGCCAGCCCTGCGGACAGCCACGACCTCATTCCACCCGCCTTACCGTAAGGCCGCGTGCCTGCAGCAAGGCGATCAGGCTGTTCGGCCCGGCCATGTGCGCGGCGCCCACCGCCACGAACAGCGCGCCCGGCTGCGCGGCGCGCTGCGCCACCCAATCGGCCCAGGCGATGTTGCGGCGGGTGAGCAGCACCGCCTCCATTTCCGGCGACAGGCTGGCATCATCGAATTCGATGCGGATGCGTTCGACATCGCCGGTTTCCCACGCCTTCAACAGCGCGCGCACCTCGTCCTGCGCGGCGCCGGCATCGATGATCGCCGAACCCAGCAACAGGCGCTGCTCGGCTTCGGGCAAGGCATCGAACAGGCCGAGCTGAAATTCGGCGGTTTCCAGGCCAACCACCGGCTTGCCGGCGGTGCTGGCCATGGCGATCAGCGCACGATCGACACCGTCCGCCGGATCGAGCCCGCTGCGCACCATGTCGGCGCCCAGGATAGTGATGGCGGCGAGCCAGGTCTTGAAACGATCAAGACTGGTGGCCGGCAGGCCCAGCCGCTGCATGTGGGACGCCAACCGCGGTTTGAGATCAGGCGGCAGGCGGCTGGCGAGCGGGATCGGATCAGGCAACATGCCGATCCGCTGCACCACGGCGGCCATCGCCGCCTGATCGCCGCCGGTTGCCACCTCCACCACCAGCGTGTCCGCGGTGGTGAAGGCAGCGCGGGCAGAATCGCTCAGCCATGTCTTGCCGGGGGGCAGCGCGTGCACCGTGCCATACAGCGTGATCCGCGCCGGGCCACCCTCCACCTGCCACATCGCCGGCGCCGCGACGGCAGGCGCCGCAAGCAGCAGCGCCAGCAACAGGCGAAACAAGCGGGTCAGCATCTTGTGTGGCGTAGCATGGCGGCGCCCATCCACAAATTCAGGCCCGCCAATATTCGTCCTTCAACAGCCGCTTGTAGAGCTTGCCGGTGTCGTGGCGGGGCAATTCGGCGCGGAAATCGATGCGTTTCGGGCATTTCACATGGCTCAGCCGCCCGCGCACGAATTCGATCAGTTCGGCCTCCAGGTCCGGGCCTGCGTTGGCCATGTCGCGCGGCTGCACCACGGCGTGCACGGCTTCGCCCATCACGTCGTCGGGGATGCCGAACACCGCCACGTCTGCCACTTCCGGGTGCAGGGTCAGCGCGTTTTCGGCTTCCTGGGGATAGACGTTCACACCGCCCGAAATGATCATGAAGGCGGCGCGATCAGTGAGGAACAGATAGCCGTCTTCATCGACATGGCCGATGTCGCCGAAGGTGGCGCCATGCTCGCTCATCACGCTGGCGGTCTTGGCGGGATCATTGTGGTAGCTGAACGATCCGCCGCCGTGGAAGAAGATGCGCCCGGTCTGGTTGGGGCCCAGCCGATTGCCGTCATCATCGAGCACGCGGATTTCGCCGAGGATCGATTTGCCGACACTGCCCGGCCGTGCCAGCCATTCCTGAGGGCTGATCGCGGTGAAGCCAGCGCCTTCGGTGGCGCTGTAATATTCATAGATCACCGGCCCCCACCAGTTCAGCATCGCGTGCTTCACATCAACCGGGCACGGCGCGGCGGCATGGATGGCGACCTTCATCGACGACAGATCATGGCGGCTGCGCACATCGTCGGGCAGTTTCAGCATGCGCACGAACATCGTCGGCACCAACTGGCTGTGGGTGATCTGGAACCGTTCAACCAGCGCCAGATAGGTTTCCGGATCGAATTTCTCCATCACCACCACGGTGCCGCCGAACTTGTGCACCGCCATGCAGTAACGCAGCGGTGCCGCGTGATAGAGCGGCGCCGGCGACAGATACATCATGCCCTGCCCGAACTGGTACAGCCCCGCCACCAGCCCGGACAGACCATCCACCTGATCGATCGGGCCTTCCGGCAGGGCGCCGCGCACGCCCTTGGGCCGGCCGGTGGTGCCGCTGCTGTAGAGCATGTCGCGCCCGGTGCTTTCGTCGGCGATGCGGCTGGTCGGCAGGCCGGCGAGTGTCTCGACCAGCGGCACGCAACCCGAAACCCCTGCGCTTGGGCCAGCGCCAGTGCACAGGCGGGCGCCCGGTGCCAAGCCGGGCGTCGCCGCCACGGCCACTGCGGCCAGGGCCGGCGAGCAGAAGATCGCCTTTGCGGCGGAGTCCTGGGCGATATAGCCGGCTTCATCGGCATTCAGCTTGGTGGACATGGCCACATAGATCAGGCCGCAGCGCTGCGCCGCCCAGCAGATCGCCAGATAATCCAGTTCATTGTGCATCAGGATGGCGATGGTGTCGCCGCGCACCAGCCCCAGCCCACGCAGCAGATGTGCGATGCGGTTCGATTCGGCCTCGAGCTGGCCATAGCTCAACATCTGGCCGCTGCCGGCCATGATGATCGCCGGCGTGTCCGGCTGTGTGGCGGCGTGGTGGAACGGATGCATGCTAATCTCCCCAGATTTCAGGCCGGCTGGCGCCGGTCCCATAATATCGCAGCGGCCATGATCGCCACAAACAAGGCCGCCAGGCCGACGATGTTGATCGCCACCTGGTTCCAGCCCAATGTGCCGGCATCGATGAAGAAATAAGCATAGCGCCCGGTCTGCCCGCCGATCCACAGCGAATATCCGCAATAGGCCAGCGGCACCGGCAGCACCACACCAAGGTGGCGCCAGCCGAGCTGCCCGGCCGGGCGCAGCCATAGCCACCACGCAGCCCAGGCCAGCGGTGCGATGACGTGAAACACGAAATCCACCGCCTGACGCAGCAAGGTGGGCGGATGATTCAGCCCGGCGAGCAGCGTATTGTAGATGATGCCGACCACGACGATCCACGCCGCGCTCGCCGTCAGCAGCGCCGGGTGCGACAGGCCATTGGCGCGCCCGCCCAGACCGGCGTGGGCCGCGATCAGCGCCACCGCGCTGTTCGACCAGATGGTGAAAAAGCCATAGAGCGCGGCGGCGGCCGTGGCCGGATCAAGGCCGCGTTCGAACACATCCAGCCCGAACTGGGTGAGCAAAGCGAAGCCGGTCAACATCGCGATGGTGGCGGCTGCAATGCGGGCGCGCGGCTGCAGGACAAGATGTCGTGCCGATACCGCCCTCGCTGTGCTCATGCCCTATTGCTATCGCAAGCCCGCGCCAACGCAAAGCCTGTCGGCATTGGGGGGATGCGCCTGTCCGTTGGCGGTTGCAGCCGCAAGGGCGAGCCGTTAAAGACGCAGCCATGTTCAAACTCCCCGATCACAACGACCGCGCCAAGACGGCGGCCGAAGCACGCCTGGCCAAGCTGGAAAAATTCAAGCAGGCTGCACCGCCCAGTGAAGAAGCCCTGGCCGCCAGCAAGGCCCGCGCCGAAAAGCGCGCCCAGAAAGAAGCCGAAGCCAAGGCAGCCCGCGCCGAGCGCGCCCGCCAGCAGGCCGAAGAGAAGAAGATGCGCGAAGCGCAGCGCGAGAAGGCCATGGAGCAGGCGCGCCTCGAGTCGATCTCGCGTGAGGCTGCGCAGAAGGCGGCGCGCGATGCCCGCTATGCCGCGCGCAAGCAGCGGGTAAAATAAGCCTCAATCGCCGTCGAAGTGCAGCAGCGTGTGCACGGTGATACCGGCACTGCGCAGGCGCTGTGCGCCATGCAGATCGGGCAGGTCGATCACGAACGCGGCTTCGTCCACCACCGCACCGGCGCCGCGCAGCAGTTCGACGCCGGCCAGCGCCGTGCCGCCCGTGGCGATCAGATCATCGACCAATAGCACGCGCTGGCCCAGCTGCACGGCGTCGGCGTGCATCTCGATGCGGTCGGTGCCATATTCCAGCGCATAGTTGACGCCGGTGACGCGGCCGGGAAGCTTGTTCTGCTTGCGCAGCAGCACGAAGCCGACGCTGAGCCGCTGCGCCAGAGCGGCACCAAAGATGAACCCACGCGCTTCGATGCCGGCCACCAGATCGGGCGGCGTGACGACTGCGGCCGCCATCCGATCCGTGCAGGCCGCAAAGCCCGGCCCATCGAGCAGCAAGGTAGTGATGTCGCGGAACATGATGCCGGCATGGGGATAATCCGGGATTGTCCGCACCAGTGCCGCCAGATCGTCGTTGGCCATCTTGCCCTCCGCTCCACAACAAAGCGGCGGCCATCCTTTCGGAGGGCCGCCGCCTGTTCAACTGATATTGTTGCAATCAGGCCTTTTTCACGTCGGCCCACACCTTGCGGTAGGTGAGATACCCGAGCCCGGTCATCACGATCAGGAACAGGATCACCGCCACGCCGGTTTCCTTGCGATTTTCCAGCTTGGGCTCGGCGGCCCAGGTCAGGAACACCGTCACATCCTTGGCGTATTGATCGATGGTAGCGGGCGCACCATCAGCATATTCAACCTGGCCGTCACCCGCGAGCGGCGGCGGCATGGCGATGTTGATGCTGTGGAAATAGGGGTTGTAGTACAGCGTGTCGGGCTTGACCCAACCAGCCGGCACATCATCGGAATAGCCCGTAAGCAGCGAATAAATATAGTTGGTGCCGTCCGGACGCGCCTTGGTGATGAGCGAAAGATCCGGTGGGTAGGCACCGTTCTGTGCTGCACGCGCCGCCGCTTCGTTGGCATAGACCAGCGGGAACTTGTCCGCGCCGGTCGCCTTGCGGGTCGTCGGTTCGCCATTGCCGTCAATCGCCGCCACTTCATATTCCGCAGCGATTGCCTTCACCTGGGCTTCGTTGAAGCCAAGATCAGCAAGGTCGCGGAACGCGATGCGGTTGATCGAATGGCAGGCCGAGCAGACTTCCTTGTAAACTTGGAAACCGCGCTGCAACTGCGCGCGATCGAAGGTACCGAACACGCCCAGATTGCCAGGGCCGTTGTGGACCCATTCAATGTCCTTCGGATATTTGTGCAAGGCCTTGGCCATGTCTTCGCTCACCGCCTCGCGGGGGGTGATGGCCCCCCACAAGACGTTGATGACAAACAGCAGGCCGACGGCAAGAGCGCCCCAGCGGATCATTTATGCAAACTCCTTATTCGGCCGGCTGGGCCAGCGGTGCGGCGCTGCTGCCGCCCTTGCTGTACTTGGCCAAAACGGCTTCCGAGATCGATCCTGGCAACGGCTTGGTCTTCTCCATCTTGGAGACGATCGGCAGGATGATCAGGAAGTGGGCGAAATAATAAGCGGTCAGTACCTGGCTCAGGCGCACCCAGGGCTCTTCGGCCGGGGCACCGCCGCAGACGCCAAGCGCCAGCGACACCGCCACGAACACCCAGAACAGGATCCGCGACAACGGGCGATAGTTGTTCGAGCGCACCGGCGACGTATCCAGCCAGGGCAGCAGGAACAGCAGCAGGATCGATGCGAACATCGCCACCACGCCCCACAGCTTCGCCGGCACGCCAAGGAAATCGGCGGTGAAGGCACGCAGGATGGCGTAGAAAGGCCAGAAATACCATTCCGGAACGATGTGGGCCGGCGTGGAGAGCGGGTTGGCCGGGATATAATTGTCCGGCTCACCCAGCGAGTTCGGCATGAAGAACACGAACGCCGCGAACAGGATCAGATACACGCCCAGACCAACGAAATCCTTCGCAGTGTAATAGGGGTGGAAGGGGATCGTGTCGCTTTCGCTCTTCACGTCGATGCCGGTCGGGTTGTTCGAGCCCGGAATGTGCAGCGCCCACACGTGCAGGATGATCACCCCGAACGTCACGAACGGCAGCAGATAATGCAACGAGAAGAAGCGGTTGAGCGTCGCATTGTCCGGCGAGAAACCGCCGAGCAGCCACGTCTGGATCATGCCACCCACCAGCGGGATGGCCGAGAACAGGCCGGTGATGACCTGCGCACCCCAGAAGCTCATCTGGCCCCAGACCAGCACATAGCCCATGAACGCGGTCGCCATCATCAGCAGGAAGATGACGAGGCCGAGCATCCACAGCACTTCGCGTGGCGGCTTGTAGGATCCGTAATAGAGCCCGCGGAAGATGTGGATATACACCACCGCGAAGAAGAAGCTGGCGCCGACCGCGTGCATGTAGCGGATCATCCAGCCGCCGTTCACATCACGCATGATGTGCTCGACGCTGTCGAAGGCGACCTTGGTGTCGGCGGCGAAGTGCATCGCGAGCACCACACCGGTGATGATCTGGATGACCAGCGCCACACCGGCCAGCACGCCGAAGTTGTAGAAGGCGTTCAGGTTCTTGGGCGTGGGATAGCCCGGCCCGAGTGCGTTGAAGATGAAGCGCGGCAGGGGAAGCCGCTCGTCAACCCATTTGCCGACCTCACTGGTCGGTTGATAGGATTTTGCCCAGGGAAAGCTCATCTTTCTCCTCCTCAGCCGATCGTCACCGAAGTGGGTGACTTGAATTGATAGGGTGGCACCTCAAGGTTCAGCGGCGCCGGGCCTTTGCGGATACGCGCCGCGCTGTCATAGTGCGAACCATGGCAGGGGCAGAAATAGCCGCCGAAATCACCCTTCACTTCACCTTCAGCCGCACCCAGCGGCACGCAACCGAGGTGAGTGCACACGCCCAGGGTGATCAACCATTGCTCGTTACCGGGCTTGGTGCGGTCTTCCAGCTTTTGCGGATCGCGCAGGGTCGACACATCGACCTTCTTGGCGTCGGCGATTTCTTCGGGCGTCAGGTGCCGGGCAAACACCGGCTTGCCGCGCCAGCTGGCCTTGATGGCCTGGCCGGGCTGCACGGCCGACAGATCGAGATCTATCGAGGCCAGCGCCAGCACGTCGGCCGACGGGTTCATCTGATTGACCAGTGACCAGATCACCGGCAGCGTGCCCGCGCCGGCGAAGGCCGCCGTGGCGATATAGAGGAAATCCCGGCGACGCTCGCCGCCCGTTCCAAGGTCTTCAGCAGATGCCTGCCGCACTTCGCTAGCCATTTCGTCCCTTCCGAAAATGGATACATGGCGGACAGTTACGCTGCCCGCCCGCAACACATTGGCGATAGACAAGCCCCAAGCGCAACGCAACGGGCAAAAAGCCCCCGCCCCCCGGACATATTGGCGCGCCCATTACCGCCCGGTAAGATACGGGCCATTACGGACGGGCGTGGTTTGGGCTTTTCCGGTGCGCTGCGGCTGGCTAGAAGGCGGCCATGATCCAGCTTGATGACCAGCAACGTGCCGCACAGGCATGGTTCCGCCAACTCCGCAACGACATCTGGGCGATGCTCGAACAGCTTGAGGATGAAAGCCAGGCCCCGGGCGAGCCGGGCCGCTTCGAAAAGCGCGAGTGGGACCGCACCGATCATGCCGGCGGCGACGGCGCCAAAGGAGATGGGGGCGGCGGCGAGATGGGCGTGATGAAGGGGCGGGTGTTCGAAAAGGCCGGCGTCAACATCTCGACCGTCTATGGCGAGTTCAACCCGGATTTCGCCAAGCAGATCAACGGCGCTGCCGAAGACCCGCGCTTTTTCGCGACCGGCATCAGCCTGGTGATCCACCCGGTCAACCCGCTGGTGCCCGCCGTGCACATGAACACGCGGATGCTGGTGACGACCAAGCGCTGGTTCGGCGGCGGCGTCGATCTGAACCCGGCGCTGCCCGACGCCGAGGAGACGGCCGCCTTTCATGCGGCCGTGAAGGAAACTTGCGACCGGCATCATCCCGATCATTATCCGGCCCATTCAAAATGGGCGGAGGAGTATTTCTGGGTGCCCCATCGCAATCGCCATCGCGGTGTCGGCGGGATTTTCTATGATCACCTGAACAGCGGCGATTGGGCAGCGGATTTCGCCTACACGCAAGATGTCGGCCGCTGTTTTCTGGAAACCTATCCCAAACTGGTGCGCGCCAAGATGCATCAGGACTATACCCAGGAACAGCGCGACGCCCAGTTGCGCTATCGCGGCCTCTATGCCGAATTCAATCTGGTCTATGACCGGGGCACGACCTTCGGCCTGAAGACTGGCGGCAACACCGATGCGATCCTGATGAGCCTGCCGCCGCACGCACGCTGGGATTGAGCCATGGCCATCCAGGTGGTGCCCAGGGGCCAACTGGCCACCATCGTGACCTGCCTTGACACGCATGCGCGGCAGGCGCCTGCCTTGCCCGCCCGGTCCGTGCTCAAGCTGGTTCGCTGGCCGGCACCGATTGACAAGCCGGCCTATCTGGCGCTGTTTCGACGTATCGGTGCGCCATGGCTTTGGCGCGGGCGGCTGGCGCAGTCACCAGCCGATCTTGCAGCGGTTCTGGATGCGGCCACCACCGAGGTTCATGTTGCCACGCGCCGCGACGGCACGCCCATCGGCTTGATGGAACTCGATTATTCGGAACCCGCCACCTGCGAGATCGTCTATTTCGGGTTGGAACCGGGCATGACTGGTCGCGGCCACGGCCGCTGGCTGATGGATCATGCGCTGCGGGCGGCCTGGCGCGAGGGCATAACCCGTGTCTGGCTGCACACGTGCGATCTGGATCACCCGGCCGCATTGGGCTTCTATCAACGTTGCGGCTTCAAGCCGTATGAGCGCTGGCTGGAAACCTATCCCGATCCGCGCGCCGAAGGCCTCTATCCGCCCGACACCGCGCCGGGCGTTCCCCAACTTTAATTGCGCGCCAGCAAGCGGTAGGCGACGGCGCCGGCCACGGCGGTGCCGATGGCGATGAAACAACTGCCGGTGCCGACCAGCACGGCGCGGGCAAAATGTGCCACCGCCTCCAGCCCGATCAGTCGCGCCACGACATCGAGCGCTGCGCCGGCGCCTTCGGCCAGGATCGAAATGCCGACGATGCTGAACAGGCCGAGCACCAGAAACAGGCACAGCGGCAGCCCCTGCCCCTCGCTCACTTCCCAACTGCGTTTCAGGATCGCCACCGGAGAGCCGCGCTCGGCCATCGCCACCGCGCCAGATGGAAAGATCAGCCGGGCAAACAGGTAAAGCCCCGGCACGAACAGTGCCAGAAAGCCGAGGCCGACCGGCATCGAAGCCAGCAACTGGGCGGCAACATAAATCGGGAACATCGCCGCCGCTGCTGACAGCGCCTGGCGCGGCACCTCAGCCGGGCGCAGCACCATCTGGGTGATGGCCAGTTGCGCCATCGCCGACAGCAGGCTGGGCACCAGCAGCCGCCACAGCATCTGCGGCACCGTCATGTCGGTGAAGGATTTGGGTGGCGGCGGGCCGAACAGCTCCACCCCCACGCCCACCAGCAGCGTGAACGGCGCTGCCACGAAGAACATCCGTGACAGATCGGCCGTCATCACCGAGGTCATGCCATCCCAGATGGCGGAAACGGCTAACCGGGATGGAGGATTTGGCACCGAAATGGCCGACCGCAGCCGGTCAGGCCTGCGTCGCGATGCCGGCTTCGGCCACCAGTGCCTGCAGTTCGCCGGCCTGGAACATCTCGATCATGATGTCGCTGCCGCCGACGAATTCGCCCTTCACATAAAGCTGCGGGATGGTGGGCCAATCGCTGTAGTCCTTGATGCCGGCGCGGATTTCCGGATCGGCCAGCACATCGACGGCTTCGAAGCCGACGCCGAGCCGTTCCAGGATCTGGATGGCGGTGGAGGAAAAGCCGCACTGCGGGAAGAATGGCGTACCCTTCATGAACAGCACGACATCGTTGCTGGTCACAAGGGTGGTGATGCGATCGTGGACTGGGTTGCTCATGGGAGGCTGGTCCTTGTTGTTGGCCGGTATCAGGCCGGAATCGTGGTGAGTTTCAGGGCGTGCAATGCTGCCCCCATGCGCCCACCCAAAGCATTATACACCAACCGTTGTTGCGCAACCCTCGACAGGCCGGCGAACTGCGGCGCAGTGACCACGGCGGCATAATGATCGCCATCGCCGGCCAGATCAGTGATGGCCACCACGGCACCGGGCAGCGCGGCCAGGATCGCCGATTCGATTTCGTGTGCGGCCATCGCCATCAGAAGTCGCCGCTGATCTGGGTTTCGGCCTGCGCCAGCTTTTCGGCCAGCATCGCCTTGATATCGGCTTCGCCAACGCCCAGCGGCGCCAGATCACCGAGCAGCTTGGCGATGATGTCGCTGTCGCCGGGCACTTCCAGATCGGAGAGCAGCACCGATTTGGCATATTCCTCGGCAATTTCGCCATCCTTGCCGAGCTTTTCGGCGGCCCACAGCCCGATCAGCTTGCCGCGGCGCGCCAGGATGCGGAACCGCATATTCTCATCATGGGCGAACTTGGCTTCAAAGGCTTTTTCGCGATCGTCGAAACTGGTCATGCGCTTGCGCTCCTGCACCTTAACCCGCTTCAGATAGGGGAGGCCGCCCACAGGTTCAACGGCCATCGGCGGACGTTGTGCATGAAAGGCTTTGCGGCTATGGCCACTCCTCCGCGCGTGGCGGGCGTGTTAGCCTGCATCCGCAGGCCTGCCGGGGCCACAACATATATTTTCGTGGCGCTCCGCCCTGCCCACAGGCGACCGGCGCTGCCGAGGAGGACCGCATGACCCGCCGCCGCCAGATTTACGAAGGCAAGGCCAAGATATTGTATGAAGGCCCGGAGCCCGGCACCCTCATCCAATATTTCAAGGATGACGCCACCGCCTTCAATGCCCAGAAAAAGGGCACGATCAGCGGCAAGGGCGTGTTGAACAACCGGATTTCCGAGCATGTGTTCACGCTGCTCGGCCTGATCGGCATCCCCACCCACTTCATCCGCCGCCTGAACATGCGTGAGCAACTGGTGCGTCAGGTCGAGATCATCCCCATCGAAGTCGTGGTGCGCAATGTGGCGGCGGGCAGCATCGCCAAGCGGTTCGGCATCGAGGAAGGCACGATGCTGCCGCGCACGATCATCGAATATTATTACAAGGATGATTCGCTGAACGACCCGCTGGTGACCGACGAACATATCGCGGCGTTCGGCTGGGCCAGCCAGGACGAGATGCACGACATCGCCGACATGGCGATCCGGGTGAATGATTTCCTGGCGGGCATGTTTGCCGGGGTCGGCATCAGGCTGGTGGATTTCAAGCTGGAATTTGGCCGCCTGTATGATGGCGATTTCGCCCGCGTGATCCTGGCCGACGAGATCAGCCCGGATGGCTGCCGCCTGTGGGACATGAAGACTGGCGACAAGCTGGACAAGGACCGGTTCCGCCGCGATCTCGGCGGCGAGGTCGAGGCCTATCAAGAAGTCGCGCGCCGGCTCGGCCTGCTGACCGAAGACGAATCGGCGGTTCTCGATCTGGATGAGCACAGGAAGGCGCGCGGCCAGACCGTGGGGCCGACGCAGGGCAAGGGCGCGCCGACCATGGTGCCGACCGAAGCGGCGCCGGTGGCCATGGTTCCCGACGTTACGCCGCCTACCTCCTGAGTTTCCAGGCCACCGGCGCGATCCGCGGCACCGCCAGCGCAAACACGAGCGCGCCCAGCGCGGCGACCGCGGCGGTCATCAGGAACGCCGGGCGATACCCGGCGGCATCGACGATGATGCCGGTCATCACCGGGCCGATCACGCCCGACAAATTGCCCAGGCTGGTCTGCAGGCCCACCCAGCGCCCGGCAGATGCCGGCCCGGCCATCGTCTGGCCAATGACAAACAGCAGATTGGGCACCGGGCCATAGCCCAGGCCAGTGCAGGCGATCAGCGTGATCAGCAGCGGCCAGCCTTCCACATCCGGCAGCAGCATCAGCCCGGCCACGGCAGTGCCGACCGAAAAGAACAGCATGTTCCGCCGCCATTTCGACCCGTTGCCGCCGCGCCGGATTGCCCGGTCGATCGCCCAGGCGCCCAGCGTGCCGCCCAATATCTGCGCAATATAAAAGACCGAGGTCAGCAGGCTCATGTCGATGATCGAATAGCCGCGCGCCTTCACCAGCCACAACGGCAGCCAGCCGACGATGAAATAGAGCGCAAACGTACCCGTCAGGTGCAGAAACGTGATCGCCCAGAATGACGGCTGGCGCACCACTTCGCCCAATGGCGCGGCGTTTTGCGGGGTGAGGTCCTGGCGGCCTTCGCCTTCCTCGATGCCGCGCCGCGCCAGCCACCACGGTACCAGCCACAGCAGAGTGATCATGCCGAACGCGATGAACATTTCCCGCCAGCCCCACAGCGCCATCATATAGCCGCCGGCCAGCGTGCCAATGAGCGGCCCCACCGCCAGCCCGCCGGATAATGAGATATTGGCCAGCCCGCGCGCGCCCTCAGGCACCCGCGCAATCAGTTTCGACCCGCAGGGAAAGGCGACGCCTTCGCCCAGACCCATCAACAGCCGCAGCAACAGCAGGCCGGTGACGCCGCCGGCCAAGCCGGTACCGACAAAACCCATGCCGATGGTGGCAATCGCCCAGGTGGCGACGCCAAGTGCCATCAGCAACCGCACGCTCATCCGGTCGGCCAGCCAGCCGGCCAGCGCCAGCGCGGGCACATAGGTCCAGTAGAAACTGGAGACGATCAGCCCATAGCGTTCGTTGCTGAGGCCGAATTCATCCTTGATCAGCGGCGCCGCCACGCTGACCGCGCCGCGATCGATATAGTTCAGCGCGATGGCCGCCCCGATCAGGATGATCGCCCAACGCAGCGGTGCGGATATCATGCATGTCTCCCCGGCCACGACTTGGGCTGCGCGGGATTGGCCCGTCAAGCACCAAACGGCTCGCGTGAAGCGCGGCGCTGCGCTATGGCCACAGCCGTGCACGGCAAGACCATCCTGTTGATCATCGGCGGCGGCATCGCCGCGTTCAAGGCGCTGGAGCTGGTGCGCGAATTGCGCCGCGCCGGTGCGCATGTGTTGCCGGTGCTGACCGAAAATGGCGCGCGTTTCGTGACACCGCTGTCGCTTGGCGCGCTGGCCGGGGAGAAGGTTCGGTCCAGCCTGTGGGATCTGGAAGATGAAGCGGCGATGGGCCATATCCAACTGAGCCGCGCCGCCGATCTGATCGTCGTGTGCCCGGCCACCGCCGATCTGCTTGCGCGGGCAGCGACCGGCCAGGCCAATGATCTGGCGAGCACGATTTTGCTGGCCACCGACACGCCGGTGCTGATGGTGCCAGCGATGAATGTGCGCATGTGGCTGCACCCCGCCACGCAGCGCAATCTCGCGACGCTGCGCGGTGATGGCGTGACGGTGATGACACCCGATGAGGGCGAGATGGCTTGCGGCGAGTTCGGGCCGGGGCGATTGCCGGAAGTGCCGGCGATCATGGCGGCGATTGCCGCGCAATTCGGGGACAAACCGCTGGCCGGCCGCCACGCGCTGGTCACCGCCGGGCCGACGCACGAACCGATCGATCCGGTGCGCTTCATCGGCAACCATTCGTCGGGCAAGCAGGGCTTTGCCATTGCTGCTGCGCTGGCAGGGCTTGGCGCGAAGGTCACGCTGGTCGCTGGCCCGGTGCATCTGCCGACGCCAGTCGGCGTGTCCCGCATCGACGTGATCACCGCGCGGGACATGGCGGCCGCCTGCGAAGCCGCCCTGCCCGCTGATATCGCCGTGATGGTCGCCGCCGTCGCCGATTGGCATGTGGCCACCGCTGGCCAGAAGCTGAAAAAGGGCGGCGGCGCGCCGCCGGCGCTGACGATGGTGGAAAATCCCGACATATTGGCTGGCATCGGTCATCACGCGCAACGCCCGGCGCTGGTGGTGGGCTTTGCCGCCGAAACCGAAGATCTGCTGGCCAACGCGGCGGCCAAGCGGGCGCGCAAGGGCGCGGACTGGATCGTGGCCAATGATGTGTCGCAAGGCGTGTTCGGCGCGGATGCCACGCATGTGCATTTCGTCAGCGCCGCCGGGCCTGAGGATTGGGGCGCGTCCCCGAAACAAGCGGTGGCCGAGCGGCTGGCCAAGCGCATCGCCGACCATTTCTCGCCATGATCCACATCCCCATCACCATCCTGCCGCACGGTCACGGCCTGCCGCTGCCCGCCTATGCCACGCCCGGTGCCGCCGGCCTGGACGCGGTGGCCGCCGTCACCGACACCCACATGTTGCAGCCCGGCGCGCGCTTCGCGGTGCCGCTCGGCATCTGCATGGCCATCCCCGAAGGCTTTGAGGTGCAGGTCCGCCCGCGCTCCGGCCTGGCGTTGAAGCATGGCATCAGCATGCCCAACAGCCCCGGCACCATCGACAGCGATTATCGCGGCGAGGTGAAGGCGCTGCTGATCAATCTGGGGCAAGAAGCCTTTGCCATCGAACGCGGCATGCGCATCTGCCAGTTGGTGCCCGCCGCCGTCACCCGTGCCGCGCTGGCGGTGGTCGATGTGCTTGACGAAACCCAACGCGGCAGTGGCGGCTTCGGCTCCACGGGCGTGCACACGTGAACTTCTCAGACGACGAACTCGAACGCTATGCGCGCCACCTCGTGCTGCCGGAATTCGGTGGCCGCGGACAGGCGGCGCTGGCCCGCGCGCGGGTCGCCGTTGTCGGGGCTGGTGGGTTGGGGTCCCCATGCCTGCTCTATCTCGCCGCCGCGGGTGTCGGCCGGCTGACGATCATCGATGATGATGACGTCGCGCTGTCCAACCTGCAGCGCCAGGTGCTGTTCACCACGGCCGACGCGGGTGCGATGAAGGCGGAAACCGCCGCCACCCACCTGCATGCGCTCAACCCGCATATCGCGACCGTCGCGGTGCCGCTGCGCCTCGATGCCGACAATGTCGATGCGCTGCTTGCCGGCCATGATCTGATCATCGACGGTTGTGACAGTTTCGAAACGCGTCTGCTGGTGGCCGATACGGCGCTGGCGATGCGCGTGCCCTTGCTGTCTGGCGCTGTCGGGCCGTTCGATGGCCAGGTCGCGCTGTTCAAGGGCCACGAACCCACCCTGCCCTGCTACCGCTGCTTCGTCGGCAGCCCGCAAGACCAGCCGGACCGCAACTGCGCTGTCACCGGCGTGCTCGGCGCGCTCACCGGCGTGATCGGCAGCCTGATGGCTTTGGAGGCCGTCCGCGAACTGTCCGGATTCGCTCCGTCAACCGCCGGGTCCTTGCTGCTGTTCGATGTGCGCGCCGGGCGGTTCCGCAGCATCGCCTTGCCGAAAGACCCCGCCTGTCCTGCCTGCGCCCAATAGCTGCCGTATTTGACGGATAACACACCAGCCGTGCCCCGACGTTCATCCCGTTCGAAATCCACCATCCTGGGTTCCATCGTCAAATGGGGTCTGGTGCTGGTGCTGGCCGGCGTCATCGCGCTCAGCGTCGCTGTCGCGCTGGCCTATAATGATCTGCCCAGCTTCACCGAAATGAAGCGCAGCCCGAACGGCCAATCGGTGGAGATCAAGGCCGACGACGGCAGCGTGCTGGCCAGCCTTGGCCCCAGCTATGGCGAATGGCTGAGCTATCCCGAAATCCCCGCCACCATGACCAACGCGATGATCACCGTGGAGGATCGGCGTTACTGGTATCACCCCGGTGTCGATCCGATCGGCATCGTGCGTTCGTTCGTCATCAACACCAGCCGCGGCAACAAGGCCCAGGGCGCCTCCACGATCACCCAGCAGTTGGCGCGCAACCTGTTCCTCACTTCGTCCAAACAATATAGCCGCAAGCTGCGCGAGGCGGTGCTGGCGCTGGCCATCGAGCGCAAATATTCCAAGCAGGATATTCTCGAGCTCTATCTCAACCGGGTCTATTTCGGCGGCGGTGCCTATGGCATCGATGCCGCATCGCGCAAATTCTATGGCCACAGCGCGCGGCGGCTGCGCCTGGAGGAAGCCGCGATCATCGCCGGGCTGGTCAAGGCGCCGTCGCGATTCTCCCCGTCTGCCGATGCCGAGGCCGCCCGCCGCCGCGCAGCCACGGTGATCGCGGTGATGGTCGATGCGGGGCGCATCACGCCCGAGGAAGCCCGCGCTGCCGATCCCGCGCTGGTGCGTTTTGCACCGCAGGCCCGCGTCGCCGGCGTGCGCTATTTCACCGACTGGGTGCTCGCCGAGCTGGAAAATCTGACCGACGAAGCCGAAGAGCCGCTGCAGGTCGAAACCACGTTGAACGCGCAAGGCCAGGCCTGGGCCGAAGCCGCGATCCGCGCCGAAGCCCCGAAAGGCTCGCAGGGCGCGCTGGTGGCGCTGGCCCGTGATGGCGCGGTCAAGGCCATGGTCGGCGGCACCGATTATGTGCGGTCCAACTATAATCGGGCAATGACGGCGCGGCGCCAGCCCGGATCGGCCTTCAAGATGTTCGTCTATGCCGCAGGTCTTGAATCCGGGATCACTGCCGAGGATATTTATGACGACCGGCCGATCACCATCGGCAAGTGGAGCCCGAAGAACAATGACGGCCGCTTCGCCGGGCCAGTCACGGTGCGCCAGGCCTTTGCGCTGTCGATCAACACCGTGGCGGTGCAGGTCGCCGAGCAGGTCGGCTTTGACACGGTGGCGGAAATGGCGCGGCGCTTCGGCATTTCCACGCCGATCGACCGGCAGCCGGCAATGGCATTGGGCGCATCGGTGGCGACCCTGTTCGAAATGACCAACGCCTATGCCACCGTCGGCAACAGCGGCCAGGAAAATGCGCCTTATGCCATCACCCGCATCGTCACCGGCAGCGGCCGCGTGCTGTTCAGCCGCGCTGCGGGCGACACCCGCCAGGTGGTGGCGCCGGTGATTGCTGCGCAGTTGACGCAATTGATGCAGGCCGCTGTCGAACAAGGTACGGCGCGTGCCGCGCAGATCGGCCGGCCGCTGGCGGGGAAAACCGGTACGACCAGCAGCAACAAGGATGGCTGGTTCATCGGATTCTCGTCGGGCCTGACCACCGGCGTGTGGATGGGCCGCGATGACAACAAGGCGGTGCCCGGCCTGGCCGGCGGCCGTGCGCCGGCCCGCGCCTTTGCGCAATATATGGCGCGCGCGGTGGGCGGCACCCCGCCGGAGCCGCTGGTCACCGAATATGCCAGCGAGGAAATGCTGCTGGAGCCGGACGCCGAATCCTATGGCATCACGCCCGACGAGCAGCAGTATATCGACAGCGAGCCGCCACCCGAAGAGGCGCCGCGGCTGGATCAGAACTGGCTCGACGAAACCTTGCGCGAGCCGGTGCCGCCGCGGTCGCAGGGCCGCTGAGGCAAGGCTCAACCGGCGCTTTGCACATCCGTCACCAGGAACGATATCGCGACGCCCAGCATCAGCACCGCAAATCCGCGCCGCGCCAGCCGGGCACGCGCCGGGTCCTGCAGCCAATCATGCGCCTTCGCCCCGGCCAACACGATGGCCAGATGGACAATCGTGGCGATCCCGGCACTCACCAGCGTGAGCGCCACGGCGGCCCGCAGGTCCATTGATCCGCCTGACAGGAATCGCGGCGCCACCACCACGAAGAACAGATAGGCCTTCGGATTCAGCAGGTTGATCATGGTGCCGGCGGTGAACGACCGCCACACGCTGCCAGCGCGTCTTGCCGCCGCCGCCGGCTGTCCGGCTTCGCGCCAGGTCAGCACGGCCAGCACCGCCATCATGCCGGCGCCGGCCAGTTGCAGCGCGCTCCACACCCAGGGCGCCGCTGCCAGCAACGCCGCCAGGCCCAAAGCGGCCAGCAGGCCGTTGGCCAGCAATCCAAGCCCGACACCCCAGACGGCGGCCAAGCCGCTACGCCGCCCCTCCGTCGCGGCAAGCCCCGCCAGCCAGGCCATGTTGGGGCCCGGCGTCAGCTCGATGACCAACACGGCAAGGGCGAAGCCGATCAGATCCAATCGGATGCGCCCCTGCCCAAGGCATTCATCGGAGCTGCACCCAGGCCGGCGCGTGATCGCTGGCCTTTTCTTGCCCGCGCACATCCTTCATCACGCCGGCATCCACCAGCCGGTCGGCGGCCAGCGGGGACAGCAGCAAGTGATCGATGCGGAAGCCATGGTCCTGCGGCCAGGCGCCGGCCTGATAATCCCAGAAGCTCCAGATGCCGCCCTTGGGGTGGAGGCTCCGCACCGCGTCGGTCCAGCCCTGCCACAGCAGCGCGCGATAGGCGGCGCGCGACCCTGGCTGCATCAGCGCATCGTCGGCCATCCGCCGCGCATCCCAGATATCGTCATCGTTTGGTATCACATTATAATCGCCGGCCAGCACCACCGGCTGCGCGCGGCCGACCAGCCCGGCCGCATGCGCTTGCAGCCGTTGCATCCAGGCCAGCTTGTAATCGAATTTCGGCCCCGGCTGCGGATTGCCATTGGGCAGGTAGAGGCTGGCCACCCGCACGCCCATCACGTCGGCCTCCAGATAGCGCGATTGTTCGTCGCTGTCGTCGCCGGGCAGGCCGCGCTGGATTTCGGTGGCTGGTTCGCGGCTGAGGATGGCGACGCCGTTGAAGCCCTTCTGGCCATGCACCAGGCAGTGATAGCCGGCCTCCTTCAGCGCCTCGACCGGGAAATTCTCGGTCATCATCTTGATTTCCTGCAGGCAGGCGATGTCGGGTTTTGCGTCGGCCAGCCATTCCAGCAGGCGCGGCAGGCGGGCATTGGTGCCGTTGATGTTGAAGGTGGCGATGAGCATGGCCGCAGCCTAGGCGCTCAACTGGCCAGCTTCAACAGCGTGGCGATCCTGTCCGCTTCGGCCGCCGGCTTGTCGGTGCGGATACGTGAAATGCGTGGGAAACGCATCGCCAGGCCCGATTTGTGCCGCGTCGACGCATGGATCGAATCGAACGCCACTTCCAGCACCAGCGACTTTTCCACTTCCCGCACCGGGCCGAATTTCGCCACCGTGTGCCCGCGCACATATTTGTCGAGCATCGCCAGTTCGGCATCGGTGAACCCGCTATAGGCCTTCCCCACCGGCAGCAACTGGCCGTCACCGGTCCAGCAGCCGAACGTGTAATCGCTGTACAGGCTGGATCGTTTGCCGTGGCCGCGCTGCGCATACATCAACACGCAATCGGCGGTGAGCGCGCTGCGTTTCCATTTGTACCACAGCCCGCCGCGCCGCCCGGCCACATAGGGCGCATCGCGGCGTTTCAGCATCAAGCCCTCGATCGCGGCATCGCGCGCCGCATCGCGTAAATTTGCCAGCGCCTCCCAATCGGATGCCAGCACCAGCGGTGACAATTCGAACCGCGCCGGATCGAGGCTGGGCAGCAGCGCCTCCAGCCGGGCGCGCCGTTGGTGCCACGGCAGGCCGCGCACATCCTCGCCGCTGACGCTGAGCAGATCATAGACCCGGATGAACGCCGGCCGCTCGGCGATCAATTTGGCCGGCGGCGCCTTGCGGCCCAGGCGCTGTTGCAGGGCGTTGAAGCTGCCCGATCCTTCCACACCCCCCGCGCCGCCCTGCCCGTCGCCGCGCACCAGCAATTCGCCATCCAGCGCCGCCGGCAGCGCCAGCGCCCCGGCCACATCGGGAAAGGCGCCCGACACATCATCGCCGGTGCGGCTGAACAGGCGCGTGGCGCCGCCGGCATGCACGATCTGCACGCGGATGCCGTCCCATTTCCATTCCGCGACAAAATCCTGCAAATCCAGTTGCTCGCCATCGTCCAGCGGGTTTGCGAGCATGAACGGCCGGAACACCGGCACATCGCCCGCGGTCGGCTGCGGCGCCGCGCCCGTCCCCCAGGCAAACAGCGGCGCAAACGGCGGACTGAGCCCGTGCCACACCTCCTCCACGCCCTCCACATCCAACTCGAACCCTTGCGCAAAGCCGGTCTTCGCCAGCCGCGCCGATACGCCGACCCGCAAGGCGCCGGTCGCCAGCTTGATCAGCGCATAACGCCCCTGCACATCGAGCCGGTCGAGCAGGGCGGTCACCACGGCCGGGGCTTCCTTGCGCCCCAGACCGGCCAACTGCGCCACCACTTCATCCAGCGTCGGCGGCGGCGGCTTCTGTCCCGGCGGGTCGGGCCACAGCAGCGAAATCGTCTCGGCCATGTCGCCCACGAAATCATGGCTCAGCCCGAACAGCACCGGATCGACCCGGGCGATGATCAGCGCCTTCAACAGGCTGGGCTGCACCGCCTTCAGATCGAGCGTGCCGGTGAGCGCCGCCAGCCCCCAGCCGCGATCGGGATCAGGGGTAGCCAGCAGCCAATCGGCGATCAACCGCAGCTTGGCATTGCGCGACCGTGTGTAGAGCAGCGCATCGAGCAGGCGAGCAAAGGACTCCATGGCTTGGCGTTAGCATGGCCGCGCCAGATGCGCTAAGGCACGCAAAATGCGGATGCGTGATCTTGAAAAGGCCAGCGGAGTCGGCCGCGAAACCATCCGCTATTATATCCGCGAAGGCCTGCTGCCCGAGCCGGACAAGGCCAGCCGCAACAGTGCGCGCTATTCCGAAATCCATGTCGCCCGGCTGAAGGCGATCAAGCGCCTGCAGGAAGAGCGTTTCCTGCCGCTCGCCGTCATCCGCACCCTGCTGGAGGCCGACGATGGTGACCGCTGGCTGCTGCCCGAAGCCTTCCCGATGCTCGACGCGCTGCTTGCCCAGCGTCTGGACGATGCCGGCCCGGCGCGGGTGGCGCTGACCGAACTGGCCCTGCCGGATCACGGCCATGATCATCTTGCCGACCTGTCCATCGACATCGGCGAGGATGGCACCATCAGCGGCCGCGACGCCGCCATCCTGCGCACCGTGCAGCGGCTGGACGACATCGGCTTCAAATCTGAGCTCGGCTTCGACGGCGGCCAGATGCGGCTGTACAATGTGCTGATCGACTGGCTGACGGCGCAGGAACTGCGCCACTTCCTGGAACATACGGCCGGGCATGTCGGCGAGGCCAAGGCGCTGGAGATGGCCGAACAGGGCATAGCGCTGATCAACGAGCTGCTTGGCCAGTTGCGCACGCGGGCATTGTTGCGCAAGCTGGCGGAGCGTCGACGAATTGCAAACGACAATATTTAGGGGCAGGGTAATGCGGGGATATGTTCGGACGGCGGCTGCGCTGTGCCTTGTGTGGCCGGCGCTGCCAGCCCAGGCGCAGGCGGTTGCACCCGCCGCGCCAGCAACCAGCCAGGCAACCAGCCATGTGCGGGTGCTGGCCACCGGCGGCACCATCGCCGGCGTCGGCACCGCCAACGGGGCGTCCTATCGTTCCGGGCAGGTGTCCGTTGCCGATCTGATCGCGGCGCTGCCCGGCGTGGAGGCCATTGCCAGCGTGTCGGGCGAACAGGTGGCGAATACCGCCAGCGGCAATATCGACGAGCCGATCTGGCGCACCCTGCATGCGCGGGTGATGGCGGCGATGGCGGACCCTGGCGTGACCGGCGTGGTCATCACCCATGGCACCGACACGCTGGAGGAAACCGCGTTTCTGCTCGATCTGCTGTTGCCGCGCACCAAGCCGGTGGTGGTGGTTGGATCGATGCGGCCCAGCACCGCCGTATCGGCCGACGGGCCGCAGAATCTGATGGATGCCATCCGCGTGGCCGTCGCGCCAGCCGCTGTCGGCCGCGGCGTGCTGGTGGTGATGAACGACACGATCTTTGAACCGGTATCAGTCACCAAGGTGGATGTGCAGCGCGTGGAGGCCTTTGCCGCGCCCACCCGCGGCCCGGTTGGCGACGTGTTGCGGCCGACGGCCCGTTTCTATGCACCAGCGGGATCGGCACAGGCGAAGCCGTTGCTGACGCTTGGGACCGCGCCCTTTCCCAAGGTTGCCATCGTCTATGCCCACACCGGGCTGACCGGTGACGATGTTCGCCGCATTGCCGGCGACGCGGCCGGCGTCGTGATTGCCGGTGTTGGTGGCGGCGGTTTTCCGACCAGTGCGCGCGCGGCAGTGCGGGAATTGGCGGCGCGCGGCGTGGCCATCGTGCGCACGCCCCGCCAGGGCTTTGGCGATATCACACCATCTGCTGCCGCCACCGGTGAGGACAGCGATGCTGCCGTGGGCACCATCGGTGGCCGCGAACTGACCCCGGCCAAGGCCCGCATCCTGCTGATGCTGGCGTTGCAACAGCCGCGCACGCGCGCCGAACTGCAATCGCTGTTCGACGCGACAACCACGCTGGCAAACTGACCGGCCGCCCCCTGGCAACCCGGAGCGGTCTGCGAAAATGCCGGAACGGCCTGTTTCATCCGGTAAATATGCTTGCCGCTAAAACCCGGTCGAAATGGTCACCACAGGGCCGCTGCCGGGCGCTGCATTGCCGCCGACGCGTTGCCGCCAATCGGCCTGCAGCCGCACGCCCTGCCATTGCACCGAAACGGATGGCCCCAGATCGGCGCGCCACACATTCGGCGTGCCGGTTTGCAGGCTGGCCCAGCTTCCGGCGCTGAGGCTGGCGGGGCCGATGTTCAGCAAACGCGCAGCGGCTTGCGCGCCGGCATAAGCCTGGCCGTTGCCGAGCACGCCAGCCTCCCCATAACCACTGAACCGCCCGCGCGCGCCGCCGGCGGCAAGGCGCAAGGTCCAGTCGCTGCGGGTGCCAGTGCCCAGCGCGATCAGGCGTTCGGCGGCGATCGACACGCCTGGCGCCAGCGTCTGCCGGATGCCGAGCGCCACCTGGCCCGTTTCGGTGCGCAGCCCGGCTGGATCGGCGGCCATGTTCGCCCGCGCCACCAGCGCCAGCGGGCGACGCGCGTAGGGATCGATGACGAACGCGACGCTGCCGCCAATCTGGCCGCCGCCCAGCACCGGGCTGGCCACCGGATTGTCGGCCGCGGCCGCGCTGCCGCCGTCGCGGAGCAGCGAATAGGCGCCCAGTTGCCAGCGCCGGGCAATGTTGGCGCGATCGGCCTGCCATTGCTGATTATCTGGCTGCAGACGCAGCGCGGCATCGAACAGCGCGGCAGCCTCGCGGCGTTGGCCAGCGCGCAACCGGTCATAGGCTTGCTGTGCAAGGCGGACGGCGGGATCGGCCGCGGCCGGCGCCGGTGCAGCAGGCGGCGTTCGCGGCGATGTTGCCGCCAGTTCTGGCGCGATAATGAAGCCCGCTGTTGCCGGCAGCATGGCCGCTTGCGCTGGCCTGGATTTCGATTGGCGGTGTTGCGCCGCGCGCCGCAACGGACGCGCGGCCGGGCCAGGCGACAGCGATGACGACACATAGATCGGCATCGGCCCAGCGTCCGGAACTGGCGGTGTTGGCGCTTCGGCCCGCGCCAGCACTGCCGTTGCTTCACCCAGTTGCGCGGCGATCAACGGCACCCGCCAGCCCATCCACAAGGCGAACAATGCCGCCAGGCCCAGCATCGCCCGGATCGGCCGACCACGGGGCGCTGCCCTGCCGGTCACGCGGCCCCCGGGAAACGGTGCACGGTCTTGTCCCACGCCGGCGGCTGCCCGGCGCGCAGTGCGGCCGCATAGCGTCGCAGCGCCCTGAGCGCTGCGGCCGCGTTGATGAAATTGCCCACCGCCGCGCGCGGGCTGGCCAGCAGCGCCTCGGTAATCCCGTGCAGGCGCCAGGTAAACCACGCCCGCCACAGCAGCCGCCAGCACAGCAGCAGCCAGTTGATCCACAGCAAGGGCAGCAGCGGCCCGCTGGCGACCTTTGGCATCTGCGCCGCTGCCGGCCAGGCCATGCGCAGCGCGGTATCCAGCACCAGCAGCAGCAGCAGCACATAGGCCGCCAGCGTCACCAGCGCCATCAGCGGCGCCTTGCGATCGCGCAGCAGCATCCAGCGCTGCGCCAGGCCGCCCTGCCAGCCCAGCCGATCCCAACCCGCCAGCGCGATGCCGACCAGCCAGCGCGCCTTCTGCCGTACCGCCGCCTCGAAATCGGCCGGAAAATGCTCGGCGGTGGCGACTGGGGCGCCGCCAACCTGCTCCCACACCAGCACGCCGCGCCCGCCCAGTGCATGCAGCCGCTGGCCCAGTTCATAATCCTCGGTCAGGCTGTCGGCGTCGAATGGCAGGCCGCCACGCTGCGCCGCGATCCGGCCGAGCATGTGCCGGCAAAAGGCCGTGCCAACGCCGGCCGAAGGCAGTCCGGCGCCCAGCCATTGCCGCACCAGCAGATCCTTGGCGTGGCTTTCGGCGAATTCGTCGATATAATGCCCGGAAATCAAGGGGCTGCGTTCGTCGGGCAGCGGGATCACCGGCAATTGCACCATGGCATGGCCGGGCAGATGGCGGGCAAACACCGCCAATTCGCCGGCGTGCACCACATCCTCGGCATCGTGCAGCACAATGGCGGCAAAGGCCCGGCCGCGCGCGGCTTCGTCGGCCAGCAGCGCCTGCCACAGGCCGTTCAGGCAATCGGCCTTGGTGGTCGGGCCGGGCGCCGGGCCGATCACCACATGCAGGCGCGGATCAGCCACCGACATAACGGCAGCAATCCCGGCCGGATCATTGCGATACAGCCCGACGAACACGCGCACATCCGGCCAATCAAGGCCGGCCAGCAAGCGCCGCAGCATCGCGCCGATTACCGCCGATTCGTCCCACGCCGGGATGAAGATGGCAAAGGCCGGCGCTGGCCCCAGTTCTGGCGCCGGCGGCAGACGCCCGGCGCGCGCCGCCGCCGGCATCCGCAGCCACAACAGATCGATCGCCAGATCATCCAGGCCGTTGATCGCCACAAGCATCGCCACCAGCAGCAGCGCTTCGCCAAGCGCGACATGCCAGATCGGCAGCAGATCGGCCGCGGTCATAGGGGGGCAATCGGGGGGTGGGTGCCCCGGCGAGGCCAAGGTTCTGCAGACGGGGAGGGCCGTTTGCGGATCAGGGCGGCAAGCCGGAGCACCCTCGACATGAACATGGCCGGCGCAGGGTCAGAACGCCGGCACACGCCTTGTCGATCTCAATTGGTCTGTTCCGGCAGCACCGCATCCGGCAGCAGCCACGCGCCGCGCAGGCGCGCCAGCGTGCTGGCATCGACCAAGATCTGCAGCGCGGCGACCGCATCATTGCTCGTCCCATGCGGCATGCCCAATGGCTCGGCATCCCAACCGATGCTGAGCAGGCTGGGCAGCCAGGGCAGATGCGTGACCATGGTATAGCGGGCGATGCCGGCGCCGAGCGCATGTTCGAACAAGGCCACCGACAATTGCCGGCGCACCTGCAACGCCTCGGCACGGCTCAGCTCCGGCGCGGTGACCAGGCGGGTGATTTCCCACACGTCCGGCCCCACCGGCACGCCGTCGCTGCACAGATGCGCGAACACATCCCCCAGCAAATGCGGCCCGGTGCTGGGCAACAGCCGCACCGAACCCAGATGCCGGCCGGTTTCGGCCTGGTGCACGATCAGATACAGCGTGTCGTCGCCATCATATTGATCCAGTTCGTGCAATCCATCGGGCGATTGCAGATCCCAGCCCAGCCGATCGATCAGCACGCGCTTGCGATCCTGCCACATCGCCGACCGGATCGCGGCATGGTCGCTGCCCCGGCCCCGCGTGCGCAGCGCCAGCGCCGGGCCATGGCCGTCGCGCCAGATGCCGGCCACGGCCTGGATATCATGGCTGGAGCCATGGGTTGCAGTTCCAAAGCGGGGTGTTTCGTTCGTTGCCATGCCGATACCAACGCAACAGTTGACGACGGTTCGCCATATCCCTGACAAGGGGCAATGACCCTGACTGGCGAAGCCCAATATCTTGACCTGATGGACCGCGTCTGGCGCCACGGCGCGGTGCGCGGCGATCGCACCGGCACCGGCACCCGCGCGCTGTTCGGGGAGATGCTGAAGTTCGATCTGTCGGATGGCAGTGTGCCGTTGCTGACCACCAAGCGGGTGTTTTGGAAATCGGCGATCCGCGAACTGATCTGGTTCCTGAACGGCGAATCGAACATTCGGCCGCTGGTGGCGCAAGGCGTGCATATCTGGACGGATTGGCCGCTGGAGGCCTATCGCAAGGCCAGCGGCGACGCGATCAGCCGCGACGATTTCGAAGCGCGCATCATCGCCGACGATGATTTCGCCGCGCGCTGGGGCGATCTGGGCCCGATCTATGGTGTGCAATGGCGGCGCTGGCCGCGCTATGCCGCCAATGAAGATGGTTCGTTCCGCGCCGACGCGCCGTTCGACCAGCTTTCCGAACTGGTGCACGGCCTGAAAACCAACCCGGCCAGCCGTCGCCATATCTTTACCGGCTGGAACGTGCCGGAATTGCACCGCATGGCGTTGCCGCCCTGCCACATGACCTATCAATATTTCGTCGCAGACGGCCGCTTGTCGGGAATTCTCTATCAGCGCAGTTGCGATCTGGGTCTGGGTTTTGGGTTCAACATCTTCGAAGCGGCGGTGCTGATCCGCATGCTGGCGCAGCAGTGCGGGCTGGCGCCGGGGATGCTGACGTGGATGGGCGCCGATTGTCATCTGTATCTCAATCACGAACATCTGGTGACGGAGCAGCTGAGCCGTACCCCCCGCCCCTTCCCGCAACTGTCCTTCGCGCGGCAGCCGGACGATCTGTTCAGTTATGAACTGGGTGATTTCCTGGTCGAAGACTATAATCCGCTTCCGCACATTGCGGCGCCGGTCGCGGTATGAGTGGGCCGGCTCCGACTTCCCCACCCCCAGCCCCTCCCCTGAAGGGGAGGGCGGCAGAAAGTGCTTGGCGCAAAACGCTCCCCTCCCCTTCAGGGGAGGGGCTGGGGGTGGGGAAGGAAAATATATGACCCTAGACGTCACCCTGATCGTCGCCCGCGCGAAAAATGGCGTCATCGGGCTTGATGGCAAGATGCCCTGGCACCTGTCTGCGGATCTGAAACGGTTCAAGGCGATAACCGTCGGCAAGCCTGTCGTGATGGGCCGCAAGACGTTTGAATCGATCGGCAAGCCGCTGCCCGGCCGCCAGAACATCGTGCTCACCCGACAGGCCGACTGGCGCGCCGAGGGCGTCACCGTGGTGCCCAATCTGGCCGAGGCCGTCGCCGCCGCTGGCCTGGATCCCCGTATCCGCGGCCATGTGATGATCATTGGCGGCGCCGAAATCTATGCACTGGCCCTGCCCATCGCCACCCGTATCGAATTGACCGAAATCGATGCAGAGCCCGATGGCGATACTTTCCTGCCCGCCTTTGATCCGGCGCGATGGCAGGAAATTGCCCGGGTGACGCACGCCCCGGAACCTGACAAACCGGGCTTTGCCTTTGTCACGCTGGAACGGCGCTGAACGGGCAGGCGGGGGTGACATGAAGAAGATCCTGATCGGCCTGGGGCTGTTGCTGGTGGTGGCCGCCATCGGCTTCTTCGGCTTTGTCCCCGGCATCGCCGAAAATTCGATGAACCGCAGCACCGGCGCCAACTGGCCGGTCGAACCGTCGGCCCGGGCCCTGCACAACCGCCTGACCGTGATCGATCTGCACGCCGACACGCTGATGTGGCAGCGCGACCTGCTTGATGCCGCGGATCGCGGCCATGTCGATCTGCCGCGGCTGGAAACCGGCAATGTCGCGTTGCAGGTGTTTTCCAGCGTCACCAAGACGCCGAAGAACCAGAATTATGACAGCAATTCGGGCGATACCGACAATATCACCCTGCTGACCATCGGCCAGCTGCAGCCGCCGCGCACCTGGACCAGCCTGCTCGAACGATCGCTGTGGCATGCGCAGAAACTGCATGACGCGCAAACCCGCGCGCAAGGCCGCCTGCGCATCATCAAGACGCCGGCCGATCTGAACCGCCTGCTCGCCGATCGCGCCGCCGGCACCAAGGTGACCGGCGCTTTGCTCTCCACCGAAGGCAGCCAGAATCTGGAAGGCAAGATCGGCAACGTCGCCCGCCTGCACGACGCCGGATTCCGCATGATTGGCCTGGTGCATTTCTTTGACAATGAAGTCGGCGGATCGATGCACGGTATCAGGAAGGGTGGCCTGACCCCGTTCGGGGCACAGGTGGTGCGCGAAGCCGAAGCCCGCGGCATGATCGTCGATATCGCCCACAGCAGCCCCGCCACGGTGGCCGATGTGCTGCGCATCGCGACGCGCCCGGTCGTCGTCTCCCACGGCGGGGTGAAGGCCACCTGCGACACCCCGCGCAACCTGACCGACGATCAATTGCGGGCGCTTGGCGCCAATGGCGGCATGATCGGCATCGGTTATTGGGATGCCGCCATTTGCCAGCCCACCCCGTTGGCCGCGGCCAAGGCGATCCTGCACGCCGCGCAGGTGGCCGGCATCGATCATGTCGGCCTGGGCAGCGATTATGATGGCGCCGTCACCGTGGGCTTCGATGCCGCGCATATCGCTGCCGTCACCGATGCGCTGCTGGCGGCGGGCATGAGCGAGGCCGATATCGCCAAAGTGATGGGCGGCAATGCGGCGCGGCTGCTTGCCGCCGGCTTGGCGCCCCGCTAAGCGCGCCCTATGGACCTGATCACCGGTGGCGCTCCCCTGCCCACGCAGCTGCGTGGCGGCATTGTGGCGCTGGGCAATTTCGATGGTTTTCACGCCGGCCACCAGGCGGTTGTCGGCGCGGCGCGCGATTGGGCGCACAAATTGGGTCGGCCCGCACTTGTGGCCAGTTTCGATCCGCACCCGGCGCGATTGTTCCAGCCCTCGTCGCCGCCGTTTGCGCTGTCCACCATAGCGCAGCGCGCCCACTGGTTCGACAGGTTCGGCATGGACGGCGCCGTGGTGATGCCGTTCGATCGCGCGCTGGCGGCGCTGTCGGCCGAAGAATTCGTCGATCAATGGCTGTTCACCCGCCTGGGTGTTGCCGGCGTGGTGACGGGCGGCGATTTCACCTTCGGCAAGAGCCGGTCTGGCGATGTCACCGAATTGTCGCGGCTCGGCCTGGCCAATGGCTATGCGGCGCGGGTGGTCGATGCGGTGCAGGATGGCGCCGGCACCATCAGCTCCACCCGCATCCGCGCTGCCCTGCGCGCTGGCCAGCCGGGCGTGGCCGCCGACATGCTGACACGGCCATTCACCATTCAGGGCGTGGTTGAACATGGCGCCAAGCTGGGCCGCACCATCGGTTTTCCGACCGCGAACATGGTGCTGGGGGATTATGTGCGGCCCGCGTACGGCGTCTATGCGGTGCGGGTGATCCTGCCGGATGGCACAAGCGTGCCGGGTGTGGCCAATCTGGGCATTCGCCCGATGATCGAACCGCCAGTTGAGTTGCTGGAAACCTGGCTGATCGATTGGAGCGGCGATCTGTATGGCCAGGTGCTGCGCGTGGAGTTGGTCGCCTATCTGCGCCCCGAAATGAAACTGGCTGGGCTGGAGGCGTTGCAGGCGCAGATTGCCGCCGACGTGGTGGCGGCGCGCAAGATCCTGCGCGGCTGAATCACCGCTCCCCCTGGGGGAGCGGTGAAGGCGTGACAGCGCCCGCACCGTCCCCTAAAGCCGCCACCATGACCACTCCCGATTACCGCGCCACCGTCTTCCTGCCCAAGACCGACTTCCCGATGAAGGCCGGCCTGCCGGAGCGTGAGCCGCAGATATTGGCGAAATGGCAGGCGGCGGACCTGTATGCGCAGTTGCGCGAGAGCCGCGCCGGGCGGGAAAAGTTCATCTTTCACGATGGCCCGCCCTACGCCAATGGCGACATGCATATCGGCCACGCGCTGAACCATATCCTGAAAGATGCGGTGGTGCGCACGCAGACGTTGCTGGGCAAGGATGCGCCCTATGTGCCCGGCTGGGATTGCCACGGCCTGCCGATCGAATGGAAAGTGGAAGAGGCCTATCGCGCCAAGAAGCAGAACAAGGATGCCGTGCCGGCCGCCGAATTCCGCGCCGAATGCCGGGCGTACGCGCAGCATTGGGTGAATGTGCAGGCCGGGCAGTTGCAGCGGCTGGGCATAAACGCAGATTGGAAAAAACCCTATCTGACCATGGATTTCCAGGCGGAAGCCACCATCGTGTCGGAACTGCTGAAATTCGCGACACGGGGCCAGATCTATCGCGGCGCCAAACCGGTGATGTGGTCCCCGGTGGAAAAGACCGCGCTGGCTGATGCCGAGGTGGAATATCACGACATCACCTCGACGCAGATCGATGTGGCGTTCGAGATTGTCGAAGCGCCGAACGCGCCGGAACTGGTGGGGGCGTTTGCGGTGATCTGGACGACGACACCGTGGACGATTCCGGTGAACCAGGGCATCGCCTATGGGCCGGAGGTGGAATATCTTTTGATCCTAGCGCGCGGATGGGCGGGCTACGAAGAAAGTAGCGGGAAACTATACTCTCAGCCTGAAAACTTATTGAAGCGTGCTTTTTTGGTGGCAAAACCTCTGTTGCCAGAGTTTTGTAACCGCACGGGCGTTACAGAACACAATGCTGAAATCTTGTGGCACGGCTTGGGAAGCCAACTCGCCGGCGCCGTCGCGCGCCACCCAATGGCCAACCACTTCCGTCAGCCCGCACTTGATGCGGGCCTTGGCTTTTCTTCGGACGCCACAGAAGGCAGCCAAGCCCCGCGTCAAGCGCGGGGTGACGGTGAGGAGGGTGCGGACAATTTCTTCACCCGCCCCCGCCCGTTCCTCCCCGGCGATTTCGTCACCACCGATCAGGGCACCGGCCTCGTCCACATGGCGCCCGATCATGGCGAGGATGATTTTGCGCTGTGCAAGGCGCACGGCATCAATCCGGTGTTCGCGGTGGAAGGCGATGGCCGTTACCGCGCCGACTGGCTGTGGCTGGGCGGCGAAACCAAGAACGTCATCAACCCAGCGCTCAACGCCCCCGATGGCCCGATCTGCAGCGATCTGCGTGCCGCCGGTGCGTTGCTGAGCGCGGCTGATTTCAAGCACAGTTATCCGCACTCGTGGCGGTCGAAGAAGAAGGTGATCTTCCGCTGCACGCCGCAGTGGTTCGTGCCGATGGATACGCCGCTCCCCTCCCCTGAAGGGGAGGGGAAGAGCTTGCGCCAGACGGCGCTGGCGGCGCTGGCCGCGACACACTTCACGCCGGACAAGGGCCGCAATCGCATCGGAGCGATGGTCGAGGGCCGCCCGGATTGGGTGCTGTCCCGCCAGCGCGCCTGGGGCGTGCCGATCACGCTATTCGTCAACCGCAAGACCGGCGAATATCTGGTCGATCCCGCCATCAACGCCAAGATCATCGCCCGCTTCCGCGAACAGGGCGTCGATGCCTGGACGCCGGAATTCGCCGCCGAACTGCTCGGCGACAAGGTCGATGATTACGAACAGATCACCGACATATTGGATGTGTGGTTCGACAGCGGCTGCACCCACGCCTTCGTGCTCGAATCCGGGCGCTGGCCGGAACTGCAATGGCCCGCCGACCTGTATCTGGAAGGCAGCGACCAGCATCGCGGCTGGTTCCAGTCCAGCCTGCTGCAAAGCTGCGCCACGCGCGGCCGGGCGCCGTACAACGCCATCCTCACCCACGGCTTCACCATGGACGCCAGCGGGCGCAAGATGTCGAAGTCCGAAGGCAATGTCATCAATCCGCTCGACATCATGAAAGTCTATGGCGCGGACATACTGCGGCTGTGGGCGCTGTCGGTCGATTTCACCGAGGATCACCGCATCGGCGATGAAATCCTGAAAGGCGTGGCCGACCAGTATCGCAAATTGCGCAATACCTTCCGCTATTTGCTGGGCGCACTTGAGGGCTGGGATGAAGCGGAGCGCCTGCCGGTGCACGATATGCCGGCGCTGGAACGCTGGGTGCTGCACCGTCTCGCCGTGCTGTCGGATGAACTGCGCGTCGCTGCCACCGCCTATGATTTCAACCGCTACACCACGCTGATCACCGAATTCGTGCAGAACGAACTGTCGGCCTTCGCGATGGATGTCCGCAAGGACAGTCTATATTGCGACGCGCCCGCCGCCACCACCCGCCGCGCCTGGCGCACGGTGCTGGATATCAGCTTCCACGCGCTCACCCGCTGGCTGGCGCCGGTGCTGGTGTTCACCGCCGAGGAAGTGTGGGGCACGCGCTATCCCGATCAAGGCTCGGTGCATCTGCTGGAATGGCCGGACATCGACGCTGCGTGGCGCGACGAGGCGCTGGATGCGCAGTTCGCACTTGTTCGCAAGTTGCGGGAGGAAGCCTATCTGAAGCTGGAGGAATTGCGCCGCGCCAAGACCATCGGCAGCTTTCTGGAAGCCCGCATCGACATCACCACCACCCATGATACGCGCATCGTTGCGCTGGCCGGCCTCGATCTCGCCGAACTGCTGCTGGTGTCGGAAGTGACGCTGACCCACGGCGGCGAAGAGGCGCTGATCGTTGCCAAGGCCGATCTCGACAAATGCGCGCGCTGCTGGCGATTGCTGCCTGATGTGGCGGCGGAAACCATGTTGTGCGGGCGTTGTGCGGGCGTGGTGGGTGAAACGGTGATCGCAAAGGCTCCTCATGCCTAGTCGCGGTTACGCCCTCGCCGCCATCGTGCTGATCCTCGATCAGATCAGCAAATACTGGGTGCTGAACATCATCCGCCTGCCCGAAATCGGCGGGATCGATGTGCTGCCCTTTTTCCGGCTGACGTTTGTCGGCAATATCGGCGTTTCGATGGGGCTGCTGGCCGCCGATACCGATCTGGCGCGCTGGCTGCTCACGGCCGTTACCGCCGGCATCGCGCTGGCGGTGGCGATGTGGCTGCGGCGCGAGAAGAACCCGGTTGATATCGCGGCGCTCGGCCTGGTGCTCGGCGGCGCCATCGGCAACATCATCGATCGGGTGCGGTTCGGCTATGTCGTCGATTTCCTGCATTTCTTCTGGGAACAACATAGTTTCTATGTCTTCAATCTTGCCGATGCCGCGATTACACTGGGGGTGATCCTGCTGCTGGCGCGTGCCGTATTTGCGTCTACCGATACCAAGGATGGGAAAGCCCGTGATGCGTAACTTGCTTGTTCTGGGCCTGCTGGCCGTCACGCTCACCGCTTGCGGCGGCAAGGGCAACCGGCTTTCGGGCCGTGGTCCCGATGAACTGGCCATCGCGCGCTCGGCGCCGCTGGTGGTGCCGCCCGATTATGCGCTGGCGCCGCCGCGGCCGGGCGCGCCGCGCGCGCTGGGGGTCGATGCCCAGGCCGCAGCGATGGAGGCGCTGTTCGGCCCCGGCGTGAAGCCGCCGCCGCGCAGCCAGGCCGAACAGCAATTGCTCGATCGCGCCGGCGCCAACAATCCCGATCCGGCCATCCGCAGCCAGGCCGGCGATCCGCGCACCAGCACGGTGAACAAGGGCGTGTTCCTGGCTGAAGTGCTGGCGGCTCGGGTGGGGACGCGCGATCCACAACTCGCAGACGTGACCCTGCCCCAATGATGCGGGCATGATGCGGACAGTTGCAGGCGGTTGCCACTGCGGCGCGGTGCGCTTCACGGTGCGCTTTGTCGATCCGCCCGAATTGCTGGATTGCAACTGCTCGATTTGCGCCAAGACCGGCTATCTGCACCTGATCGCCAGCGCCGATGATTTCACGCTGCTGCAGGGCGCCAATGCGCTGACCGATTATCGCTGGGGCACCGGCACGGCGCGGCATCTGTTTTGCAGCCGCTGCGGCATCAAGAGTTTCTATGTGCCGCGGTCCCACCCCGATGGCTTTTCGGTGAACTGGCGGGCGCTGGATGGCGTCGATGATGTGGTGCCGGTGATCCGCGCCTATGACGGGCGCGATTGGGAAAAGGCGCGCAGCGAACTGGGCTAAGCTCCTCCCCTTCCAGGGGAGGAATATCTAGCGCCCCACCTGCCCGCGTTGCAGCAACATCGCATCGGCCAGCACCAGCGCCACCATCGCTTCCAGCACCGGCGCGGCGCGGATGCCGACGCAAGGGTCGTGGCGGCCCTTGGTGACGATCTCGGTGGCCTGGCCATCGGCGGTGATGGTTTCAACGGGCGTCAGGATCGAGCTGGTCGGTTTCAGCGCCATGCGCACGACGATCGGCTGGCCGGTTGAGATGCCACCCGCGATGCCGCCGGCGTGGTTGGAAAGGAACTCCGGCCCTTCCGTTCCCGGCCGCATCCGGTCGGCATTTTCCTCGCCGCGCAGCCGCGCCGCAGCAAAGCCGTCGCCAATTTCCACGGCCTTCACCGCATTGATGCTCATCGCCGCGCTGGCGAGTTGCGCGTCGAGCTTGTGATAGAGCGGGCTGCCCCAGCCGGCCGGCACGCCGGTGGCCACGCATTCCACGATGGCGCCCAGCGACGAACCGGCCTTGCGCGCCGCGTCCAGCGTTTCGGCCCACACGGCGGCCGTCTCGGCATCCGGGCACCAGAAGGGATTATTGGCGATCTCGGCCCAATCGAACCGGCTGCGATCGATGGCGATGCCGCCGATTTCAACCAGAAAAGCGGTGATGCTCACCTGCGGAATGATCTTTCGGGCCACGGCACCGGCCGCCACCCGGCTCGCGGTTTCGCGCGCCGACGATCGCCCGCCGCCGCGCGGATCGCGATGGCCATATTTGGCGTCATAGGCATAATCGGCATGCCCCGGCCGATATTTGGCGGCGACCTCGCTGTAATCCTTCGAACGCTGATCGACATTCTCGATCATCAGGCTGATCGGCGTGCCGGTGGTACGGCCATCATGCACACCCGACAGGATGCGCACTTCATCCGGCTCCTGCCGCTGCGTGGTAAATTTCGATTGGCCCGGCCGGCGCTTGTCGAGGAAGGGCTGGATATCGCCCGCCGCCAGTTCGATCCCGGGCGGGCAGCCATCCAGCACGGCGCCAATGGCCGGCCCGTGGCTCTCCCCCCAGGTCGTGAAGCGCAGCAGATGGCCGAATGTGTTCAGGCTCACTTTTCCAACCCGATATCCGGCGCGTCCTCGGCCTTCATGCCGATCACGTTGTACCCGGCATCGACATGGTGGATCTCGCCCGTCACGCCGCTGGCAAGCGAAGACAGCAGATACACGCCGGCGCCGCCGACATCGTCGATCGTCACATTGCGGCGCAGCGGCGAATTCAGTTCATTCCATTTCAGGATATAGCGGAAATCGCCGATCCCGCTCGCCGCCAGCGTCTTGATCGGCCCGGCGGAAATGGCGTTCACGCGGATATTCTGTGGCCCGAGGTCCATCGCCAGATATTTCACACTGGTTTCCAGCGCCGCCTTGGCCACACCCATCACATTGTAATGCGGGATCACCTTCTCGGCGCCATAATAGCTCAGCGTGAGCAGGCTGCCACCGTCGGGCATCATCGCGGCGGCACGCTTGGCGACAGCGGTGAAGCTGTACACGCTGACATTCATGGTCAGCAGGAAATTGTCGAGGCTGGTATCGGCATAGCGGCCGCGCAATTCGTTCTTGTCGGAAAAGCCGATGGCGTGAACCAGGAAATCGATGGTCGGCCATTCCGCCGCCAGCCCAGCAAAACAGGCATCCATGCTGTCCGCGCTGGACACATCACATTCGAACAGCGGCGCCACCCCCAGCGATTCCGCCAGCGGCCGCACCCGCTTTTCCATCATCGGGCCCTGATAGCTGAACGCCAGTTCCGCCCCCTGTTCGGCCAGCGCCCGCGCGATGCCCCAGGCCAGGCTCTTGTCGTTGGCCAAGCCCATGATCAGGCCGCGCTTGCCGCTCATGATCCCCATATGTCTGTCTCTCCAGCTGATAATTTTGGCTTACTTGGCATTTGCGGCAATTTCCAGCCGCGCCCGGCCCAGCGCGGCGTTCACCTGCGCACCCAGCACCAGGCCCAAGCCGATGATGTAGAAATACAACAGCGCGATGATCACCCCGGCCAGGCTGCCATAGGTGCGGTCATAGCCGCCAAGCAGGCTGAGCGCCTGCGGCAGCGCCAGTGTGGTGATCGTCCAGGCCAGAGTGGTGGCCAGCGCACCCGGCCAGCTCGGTGCCGTGCGATATTTGCGCGGGCATAATTGGCCGAACAGCGCCCACAGCGCCAGGAACAGCAGCAGCGCCGGCACCACCCGCTGCACACCCAGCATGGGGAAGATATTGGCCGCCAACGGCATCAGATTGAACACGAAGGTTTCGGCGCCGGTCACCACCACCTGCGCGCCAAAGGCCAGCAGCAGGATCAGCACCAGCCCCAGCACTTCGGCAAGGCCGACCAGCCGCCAGCGCCAGAACGGTATCGCCGATGTGGTGCCATAGGCCTGGGACACCATGGCGCGCAGCGTCACCAGCACGCCCGACGATGTCCACAGCGCCACCAGCACGCCAAAGGTGATCACCCCGCCGCTGGCCGGGGTCTTGATCACATCATGCACCGCCGGCCCGACCAGATCGGCAACGCCGGGCGGCAGCGCCACCAGAAACGCCTCCACCGCCGCCAGGCCATCGCTGGTGCGACCGATGATGCCGGCGATGAAGGCAAGCAGGATGACGAACGGAAACAGCGTCACCAGGCTGAGATAGGCCAGATTGCCGGCGTGGGTGAAACCGTTTTCAAACGTGCCATTGATGGCATCGATGACGATCCGCCGCAGCGGCCAGCGCCTCCACCATCGCGGAACGTCGGCCGCTTCTGCCATCAAAGATCGATGGCCGCGCGCGGATCGCGGCCATCGATATAGGTTTCGGCAAAGGCCTTCAGCGCGGCGTGGTCGGCCGGGATGTCGATCATCACCGTCACCAACTGATCACCGCGCGTGCCATCGCTGCGCCGGAACCCGCGGCCTTTCAGCCGGAACATCTTGCCCGATGTCGTGCCGGCCGGGATGGTAAGCGTTACCGTGCCTTCGGCCGTCGGCATGCGCACCTTGGCGCCGAGCACCGCTTCATCGAGGCGGATCGGCAGCGCCAGCCGCACATCATCGCCATCGCGTTCCAGCACGCGGTGCGGCGCGATCTCGATGGTGACGATGGCATCGCCGGGGCCGCCGGGGCCGGGCTCGCCCTTGCCGGCCAGCCGCACCTGCTTGCCGGATTCAAGGCCGGCCGGCAGCTTGATCTCGATGGTCTGGCCGCTGCGAAGCGTGACGCGTTGCGGCGCCAGTTGCACGGCATCACTGAACGGCACTGTCAACCGATAGGCGACATCCGGCCCGCGCACCTGGGTACGAAAACCGCGTCCGCCGGCGCCGCCAAAGGCGCCGCGGCCGCCGAACAATTCGGCAAACAGATCATCGGCACCCTGAGCGAAATCGCCTTCGCTGCGGTTGCCGAAACCGGCGCCACTGAAGCCACCACCGCCAGAGAAACCACCGCCGCCCCCGGCAAAGGGACCCCGCGGTTGGCCATCAGGGCCGATCTCGCCGCGGTCGAACTGACTGCGCTTGGCGGTGTCCGACAGCAGTTCATAGGCGCTGTTGGCTTCTTTAAATCGTTCCAGCGCCGCCGGATTGTCGGCATGGCGATCGGGGTGGTTGTCCTTGGCGATCCGGCGGAACGCCTTCTTGATATCGGCTTCGTTGGCGGTCTTGGGTACGCCCAGCACCAGATAGGGATCACGCATTGTCATTCCGAACTCTTTGGCCGAACTCATGGTCGCACGACGCATGTGCGGGCCGGAGGCGACTTTACAAGCCCCATTCATAGCGACACTGCGCCTGTCTCGCCAGCGTAACGCAGGTGCGCCATGCACGGGGGCATGATTCGTCGCATGATCCGCCTGCTGCTGCCCGTTCTGCTGCTGCTGCCAGCGCCGGCGCTGGCCTGGGGCGGTTATGCCCATCGACTGACAGCCAGCATCGCCGATGCGCAATTGTCGCCATCGGCGCGCCGCGAAATCCGCGCGCTGCTGCGCGCTGCACCGGCCCTCAACACGCCCTGCCCGCTGGCCAGCATCGAGGATGCATCGGTGTGGCCCGATTGCGTGCGCGCGCTGCCCGATGGCCGCTTCGGTTTTTCGGCCCCCTGGCATTATCAGAATATCAGCGTGTGCGACGCGTTCGACATCAACGCCAAATGCCCGAACGGCGATTGCGTGACCGCGCAGATCCCGCGCCAGCAGGCCATTTTGGCCAACCGCAGCCTGCCCGCCCACGAACGCCTGCAGGCGCTGGCGTTTCTGGTGCATTTTGTCGGGGACATGCACCAACCGCTGCACCTGGGTGACAAATCCGATCTCGGCGGCAACCAGGTGCGCGCCGATTATGGCGTCAAGGCGCCCGATCGCATGAACCTGCACCGCATCTGGGATGGCGAATTGGCCGAACGTGCCCTTACCGAGCCGCCGGCGATCACGCCCGCCAGCATTACGGCGGCGCAGCGCCGGGAATGGACCGGCGGACCGCCCGATACCGCCGGGAAGGTGGCGATCTGGGCGCAGGAGGCCTGGGCAATCTCGCGCACCATCGCCTACCCGGAACTGCAGGATTACCCCGACACCTGCCCGATTCCGCCCGAATCGCGTTCCCGCAATGCGCGCGGCAAGGTCACCTCGGCCTATATCAGCGCGGCCACGCCGCCACTGCGCGACCAGGTCGCCAAGGCCGGCACCCGCATCGCGCTGCTCGTCGAGGCCGCGCTGGCCAGCCCTGCCCGCACGCGGTAGGGACGGGCATGAAGCTCGACGACGAAGGCGAGAGCCGCAACATCATTGATCGCCGCGGCGAAGGCGGCGGTGGTGGGCGAGGACGCGGGCTGGGTGGCCTGCCCTTTGCCATCGGCGGCGGCAGGATGAGCCTGGGCACCATCGCCGTGGTCGTGGTGATCGGCCTGGTGTTCGGGGTCAACCCGCTGGAATTGCTGGGCGCGGCTGGCGGCGTCGGTGGCAGCAGTGTCGGCCAGCCGCAGGTTGCAGCGCCGCGTCAGGCCGCCGCGCTGGATGGCGAACATGATCGCTTCATTTCCGCCGTGCTGGTCAACACCGAACGCACCTGGGACCGGTTGTTTCCCGAACAGCTTGGCCAGCCCTATCCGCAGCCCAAGCTGACGCTGTTTGCCGGCCAGATCAGCTCCGGCTGCGGCCCGGCCGATAGCGGCATGGGGCCATTCTATTGCCCGGCCGACCGCAGCGTCTATCTCGACAGCAGCTTCTTCAACGAACTGTCCACGCGCTTCGGGGCGCCCGGCGATTTTGCTGCCGCCTATGTGATCGCGCACGAGGTCGGCCATCATATCCAGACGGTGCTTGGCGTTTCGGCGCAGGTGCAGAAGGCGCGGCGTGCGGCTGGCAAGGCGCAAGGCAATGCGCTGTCGGTGCGCCAGGAACTGCAGGCCGATTGCCTGGCCGGCGTGTGGGCGTTTCACAACAAGCAATTGCTGGAGCCCGGCGATATCGAGGAAGGCCTGCGCGCCGCCGCTGCCATCGGCGATGACCGGTTGCAGCAGCAGGGTGGCCGCCGGGTGAACCCGGAGAATTTCACCCATGGCACGTCGGCCCAGCGCACCCGCTGGCTGCAACGCGGGCTGAATTCGGGCCAGGTGGACAGTTGCGATACGTTTGCCGCGCGCAGCCTGTAATCAGTTCTTCTTCTCGTTGCGGATGACGATCTGCCCGCGCGCAATCCCGCCCGGCCCATCGCGCAGCGCCATCTGCAACGGTTCGCCATCGCTGGTCGTCGTCGACAAATTGGTGCCCGATCGCAACACGCTGCGGCCCTTGGCGGCAAAGGCTTTCTCATACCAGTCGGCCACCGTATCGGCGCTGCCCGGCGCGGTGAAGCCCAGTTGCACCCTGGCGCGCGTCTTGTCGTCCCTGCCGAAGGCGTTCACGTCCACCCCGGTCAACTTGGCGCCCGGATAACGGCCAACCCCGTCGAGATCGAATTTGCTGTCGTTGTCGAGGCCCTCGGGCAGCTTGATGCGACCCTCGATACCGCCGGGCAGCTTGACCTGCATCTCGCCGCCCTCGGTATCGGCGCGAAACTGCACGCCGGCCTCACCGCCGTCGGCCTTCACGTCCTTTTCCAGATCGGCAGCGAAATCGGCGCTGATCTCCAGCGGTTCCGGCTTGTCGGCCTGGTTTGCCTCGCACGCCGCCACAGCGACACCGCACAGTAAAATGGCAATCAGCGCGTCTCTCATGCTTGTCTGCTCCCGTGTATTGTATAACCAATACACATGGCGGCCGAAACCGTCAATGTGCGGCTTCGGCGCTGCGCTTTGGCAGCCTGTGCAGCACCGCCACGATCACCGCGCCGACCGCCAGCCCGAACACGCCAGCGCCGCCAGCCTCCGCCAGCCACACCGCAAAGCCGCCGGCGCCTTCGACCGCATGCATGCCGGCATGCAGCACATCATGCGGCGGCGCGAAACCCAGCTTGTAGAGGCCATCGATCAGGATATGGCCGCCCACCCACAGCATCGCCGCCAGCCCGACCCAGGCCAGCAACCACAGGAAACCCGGCATGCCGGCCACCAGCCCGCGCCCGAAGGCTGCGACCGCGCCATTCTTCTTGCGCGCGAGGTAAACGCCGAAATCATCGGCCTTCACGATCAACGCCACCACACCATAGACCAGGGCGGTGATGCCCAACGCCACCACCAGCAGCGCGATCGCTTGTTCGCCGATCGGCTGATCTTCCACGGTGCCCAGCGCGATCGCCATGATCTCCCCCGACAGGATCAGATCGGTGCGGATGGCGCCCGCCACCATGGTCTTTTCGCGCTCACCGGCGCTCAGGATCGGGCCAGCCACGGCACCGGCATCGGGCGGGCTGAATTTTTCCCACAATTTTTCAGCGCCTTCGTAACAAAGAAACGCCCCGCCCGCCATCAGCAGCGGCGTGATGGCGACGGGAAGAAAATACGACAGCGCCAGCGCGCCCGGCAGCAGGATCAAAAGCTTGTTCCTGATGCTGCCCCTGGCAATCTTGGCGACGATGGGGATTTCACGTTCGGCGGCAAAGCCGACGACATAGCGCGGCGTGACGGCAGCATCATCGATCACCACACCGGCGGCCTTGGCCGATGCCTTCATCGCCGCCGCAGCAGTGTCGTCCATGCTGGCCGCCGCCATGGTGCCCAGATCATCGACGCCGGCCGCCGCCACCTTGGCAATGGCCGCGACATCATCGAGCAGTGCAAACAAGCCGCTGGCCATCGCCGGATATCCTCAACCCTGATCGCGCTTTGGCACAAAGCCCGGCCACGGGCCAAGCGCTGTTCAGCGCCGGTCCAGCACCGCCATGCCAAACGCCAGGGCGACGCCGACCCCCAAGCCAACCATCAGGCCCAGCGATGGTTCACCCAGGGCCATGCCGAACCCGGCGCCCAGCACCAGGCCCAGCGCGATGAAGACACCGCCGCCACGCTGCGGCGGCCGGGTTGAAGGGGGTGGACTGGCCATGGTGCTGCCCATGCACCAGCGCGGCCGTTCTGGCCAGCGGCTTGCCCATTGGCTTGTGGTTGGCACATCGGCTACCAGCATGAACGTGCGTGTCGCCCTGATCCTGCTTGCTGCCAGCGGCCTCGCTGGCGCCCATGCGGCCGCACAGCCCGTGCTGCCCGCAGAAGCCCAGCCGCCGGCGCAACCCATTGAACCCGTTGATGCAGCCCCACAGCCAGCGCCACAGCCAGCCACAGAGCCGGCCCCCACGGCGCCGGCCGAGCCGATCGCATCCCCCGATGCACCGCTGCCCGATCTGCCAGGCGGCGACGATGTGGCGTGGCCCGATGTCGCATCCACCACCAGCGGCGAACCCGAAATGACGGCCGCCGCCATCCGCTATCGCGTCGAGGAACAAGGCCTTGCGCCGCTCGGCCTCGATGATGAATTCCGCGCTTTGTCCAGCCTGTACCGCCACCGCGGCGAGGACACCAATATTGCCCAGCTCAGCCGCCGCATCGCCGAAGATCGCGATCTGGCCGAGCTGCTGCTGCGCTCCATCGGCCATTATGGCAGCACGGTGCAAACCAGCGTCACCCCGCCTGCCCCCGGCCAGCGTGACAGCGTGGTGACGATCAGCGTGGATCCCGGGCCGCTTTATGCCTTTGCCGACATCAGCATCCTGCCGCCGGACAATAGAGCCGCAACGACGATGGCGGATCCCGCCCGCATCGTCTCGCGCCTGCTGCCGATCCGCATCGGTGATGCGGTGGAAGCTTCGCGTGTGCAATCCGCGCAGGATGCGCTGCCGGCCCGGCTTGCGGACGCCGGCTATCCGTTCCCGCGCATCGCACCGCCCGATATCATCATCGATCACGCCTCCCGCGATGCCACGCTCACCCAGCGCATCGATCTCGGCCGTCGCGGCGTGTTCGGCACCATCCGCAGCGATGACGCGGTCGCGGGTATGGACAGCGACCACATCAGCCTGCTCAGCCGCTTCCAGCCCGGCGATCGTTACAGCAATGCCGGCCGCGAGGATCTGCGCCGCGCGCTGGTGCAAACCGGCCTGTTTGGCGCCATCGCGATAAAGGCCGTCGAAGGCCCGGTTCTGGAAGACGGCCAGCAAGCGGTCGATCTGGAAATCGACAGTGAAGCCGCGCCGCCGCGCTCCATCGGGCTGGCCGGCGGCTATTCCACGGGCCAGGGCGTGCGGGTCGAAGGCACCTGGACCCACCGCAACCTGTTCCCGCCCGAAGGCGCGCTGACCGGCCGTGTCGTTGCCGCCGAGCGCGAACAAGTGGCGCAGGTCGAACTGCGCAAACGCAATTTCGGCCAGCGCGACCGGCAATTGCTGATCAGCGGCGGCCTGACCGCGTCACAGCAATTCGCCTTTGCCGCCGAAACGCTGGGCATCACCGCGGTGCTGGCGCGCGAATCGAACATCCTCTGGCAAAAGGACTGGACCTGGAGCATCGGCGCGCAGGCGCTGGTCACCAACCAGCGCGACCGATCGGTGCGCGGCGATCCGCGCCGCACCTTCACCGTGGCCGCGCTGCCGATGAGCATCACCTGGGACAAGTCGGATGATCTGCTCAACCCGTCGCGTGGCTTTCGGCTGACCGCGCGCCTGTCGCCGGAAATCACCCTGCGTGAACGCACGAACTTCAATTATGTGAAGGCGCAGGCCGAAGCCACCGCCTATCAGCCGTTCGGCGATTTCGTCGTCGCCGGCCGCTTCCACATCGGCAGCATCGTTGGCGCCAGCCGCGGCGTCATCGCGCCGGACCGGCGATTTTATGCGGGCGGCGGCGGTTCGGTGCGCGGTTATGTGTTTCAGGGCGTCGGCCCGCGCAATGCCGACAATGTGCCGACGGGCGGCAACAGCGTCACCGAACTCGCCGTTGAAGGCCGCTACCGCTTCCAGGCCTTTGGCCAGGATTTGGGGCTGGCCGCCTTCATCGATGCCGGCGAAGTGTCCACCGGCACCACCCCGGCCTTTGACCGGCTGTCGCTCGGCGCCGGCATTGGCGCGCGCTTCTACACCGGCTTCGGCCCGGTACGCATCGACATCGCGACGCCGGTCAACCCACAGCCGAACGACCCGCGCATCGTCTTTTATGTCTCCATCGGCCAGGCCTTCTGATGGCGGCGCGCATGAAGAAACGCTGGTTGTGGCTGCTGCCCGCACTGTTGCTGGCGTTGCTGGCCGCCCTGCCGTTCGCGCTCGATACGCCGCCCGGCCGCGCACTCCTGGCGCGGCAAATCCCCGGCATCAGCCTGGAATCCGGCCTGTATTTCCGCGTGCAGCGCATCGAGGGCAGCCTGTGGACCCGCGCCACGCTGATCGGCGTGACCGCGCACGACCCGCGCGGGCAGTTTGCCAGCATCGATCGGCTCGAACTGGATTGGCAGCCGTTGAAATTGCTCGGCAACCGTTTCGAAGCCCGCGAGGTGACGGCCGGCACCGCCCGCATCGCGCGCTGGCCCGATCTGCTGCCCAGCAAGGACCCGCGGCTGCTGCCCAAGCAGGACATCGCCATCGCCGCGCTGTCGATTCAGCGGCTGGAACTGGCCGACGGCCTTGCCGGCAAGGCCCGCACGCTGACGGCGGGTGGCCGCATCGATATTGAAACGGGCCGCGCAAAACTCGCGCTGCAGGCGCGCATGCTGGATGGCAGCGGCGGCGACACGCTCGATCTGCTGCTCGATGCCGAGCCGGATGCCGACCGGTTCAAGCTCGCCGCCAAGCTGATGGCACCGGCCGGTGGCCTCGTCACCACCCTTGCCGGTCTGCCGGGCCAGATCGACATCACGGCCAATGGCGACGGCCGCTGGCAACGCTGGGACGGCAAGATCAGCGCCTCCATGGGCCCCGCCACGACGGCACTGATTGATCTCGCCTTGGTGGCCCGCGACGGCAAGATCACCGCCGCCGGCCGCATCGATCCGGCGCAATTGCTGTCGGGCAGTGTCGCGGCGCTGCTGAACGGCGGCCTGGGCGTCACCGCACAGGTCGTGCCCGATGCCGACACGCTGCAAACCCGGATCACCCTGGCCGGCAGCGCCCTTTCCGCCACCGCCAGCGGCCGCATCAACCGCGCCAGCGAACAATTGGCCGACACAGAAGGCCGCCTGACGCTGGCCGACAGCGCTGCGCTGGCCCGCGACCTTGGCTTGCAGGGGCTGGTGCTCACCGCCAAGGCCGCCGGGCCGCTGCTGGCGCCGCTGGTGGATGCGCGGCTGATGCTGAAATCGCTGGGTGTCGGCAGTTCCGGGGGCGGCCCCGCAGGCGTCGTGCTCGGCACGGTGAGCATCGCCGGCATCGCCGATCTGCAGGACCGCCCGCTGCGCATGCCGGTGCAGGCCAGCGTCGCCAGCGTTGGCGGCCTGACCGAAACCTTGGACCCCATCGCCGGGGCCTGGCGCGGCAATGGCCAGTTGCGCTGGGAACAGGGCCAATTGCTGGTGCAGGCGCTGCGCGCCGGCAGCGGCCCGGTGCAGGTGACCGGCAGCGCCGCCTATCGGCCAGCCACCGGCGTCTGGGCGACCAAATTGGCCGGCAACGTCCGCGCCTGGGCCGTGCCCCAGATCGGCAGCAGCGATGGGATCTTCACCGCCAGCCTGCAACGCGGGCCTGGCAACCGCAGCGTCGTCGGCAACGGCGGCTTCCGGCTCAACGCCGCAAATATTCCGCCCGGCACGGTCGCCAAACTTGCTGGCGGTCCGGCCGTGCTGGCCGGGCGCTTCAACCTCGCGCCCGGCCTTGTTGTCACCCTGGCCGATCTTGCCGTCACCGCGCCGCGCCTCACCGCGCAGGGCAGCGCCGGCTGGCAACCTGGCGGTGCCATCAACCTTGCCGCCACCGGCCGGAGCCGCGATTGGGGGCCGTTCACGATTGGCGCGCGCGGCACGCTCGACACCCCGCAGATCAGCGCGCAATTGCCCCGCCCCGGCTATGGCTTCAGCAATGTCGCGGCGCAGATCAATCGCAGCGGCGGCATCTGGCAGATCGACGCCAACGGCCAATCCGCGGCCGGTCTGGTCACGCTTGCGGCCGGGCTTGGGCTCGATCCGCGCGTCACGCTGGATGTGGCGCGCTTGGCCGTCGCCGGCTTCGTGGCGCGCGGGCAATTGTCCCAAACCGATTTTGGCCCGTTTGCCGGCACGCTAACCGTCGATGGCCAGGGCCTGACCGGCAGCGCCGTGCTGGCGACAGCGGCTGGCGAGCAGACCGTGCAGACCGCGACGATGAAATTTGCTGGCAGCAACGTCCGCCTTGCCGCCGCCACGCCGGTCAGCATCGACCGGCTGAGCATCAACGCGCGGCTGCTGCTCGCCGCCGCCGGCGCCGATCTGACCGGCGACATGGCGCTCACCGGCCTCGAACGCGGCAGCCTGCTGCTCGATACCGCCACCGGCAGCATCCGGCTGGTCGATGGCCGTGGCACCGCTCGCCTCGATCTTGCCGGCATCAGCGGCGAGGCCTTCAAATTGGCCTTCACCGCCAAAATTGCCCCGGGGCGCTACGAAGTGGCCGCCGGCGGCGATTACGCCGGACGCACGGCGCAGTTGGCCGAACCGGCCGTGATCACCAATGATGATGCCGGCTGGCACCTTGCACCGGTCACCCTCACCAGCACGCTCGGCAATGCCGAAGTGTCCGGTGATTGGGGTAATATCAAGCGCATCGACGCCCGGCTCGACAAGGTGTCGCTGCAGATGATCGCCATCGCCTATCCCTCGCTCAATCTGATCGGCCGCGTGTCGGGCACGCTGGCGCTGCGCCAGACGAGCGGCGCCACACCCACCGGCACCGCAGCCCTGCGCCTCAACGGCCTGTCGCGCAGCACGGTTGCTGCCACCTCCACACCCATCGATGTCGGCCTGAACGCAGCCTTGGGCGCCGACGGCACGGTGCTGCGCGCCGTCGTTGTGCGCGCCGGCAAGATCGAAGGCCGCGCCCAGGCCCGGCTCGGGCCGTTTCCCGGCAGCACCATCGATGCCGACGGCGCAGTCACCTCAGCGCTGGTGCCGCGTCTGTTCGCCGCCAGCGTCACCGGCCAGTTGCGCTACGCCGGCCCGGCGCAGGATTTCTGGGGGCTTTCGGGTCTCACCGCGCTTGATGTGCGCGGCGATGTGCAACTGGCCGCCGATGTGTCCGGCACGCTGGGCGATCCACAGGTGGCGGGGCGCATCCAGGCCCGCGATGCCCGTGTCGAAGTGCCGGTGATCGGCGCGGTGGCCACCAACGCCAGCCTGGATGCGCGGTTCACCGCCTCGGTGCTCGAACTCACCCGCTTCTCCGGCACTTCAGGGAGTGGCAGCATCGCGGGCTCAGGCAAGATCGATCTCAGTTACGAACGCGGTTTCCCGATGGACATCCGCGTGACCTTGAAGGACGCCGCCATCCTGGGCCGCGACGACATCACCGCCACCGGCAGCGGCCAGATCCGGATCGCGACCGATGAATATGGCGGCGTTGTCTCCGGCCCGATCCGGCTGTCCCGCGCCGAATATCGCATCGGCCGCACCGGCGCCGCCGATGTGCCGGTGCTGACCGTGACCGAAAAGAACACCCGGGTGCTGGGCCGCCGCATCGTGCAATATGTGGCGCCCACCCGCTGGCTGTACAATCTCAACATCACCGCCGATCGCAACCTGAAGGTGACCGGCATGGGCATCAACAGCGAATGGCAGGCCGATGTACGGCTGCGCGGCGGCGCCACTGCGCCTGAAGTGTTCGGCCGGGTGCAACTGGTGCGCGGCGATTATGATTTTGCCGGCAAACGCTTCGTGCTCACCCGCGGCGATATCCGCTTCGTCGGCGGCTATCCGCCCGATCCGATCATCGCGGTGGCCGCCGAAAGCGCCGCCAACGGCTTTACCGCGCTGCTCAATATCGATGGCACCGCGCAGCGCCCGCAAATCGCCTTCAGTTCGGTGCCGGCGCTGCCCGAAGACGAAGTGCTGTCGCGCGTGCTGTTCGGCGCCCGCGTCACCGATCTGTCGGCGCCGGAAGCCATCCAGTTGGCCGGCGCGCTCGCCTCCCTGCGCGGCGGCAGCGGCGGCGGCTTCAACCCGATCGGCGCCGTCAGCCGCGGGCTGGGCATCGACCGTCTGCGCATCCTGCCCGCCGATATCGCCACCGGCCGCCGCACCACGGTCGCCGCCGGGCAATATCTCGGCCGCAACGTCTATGTGGAAATCGCGACCGACGCCGCCGGCTACACCGCCACCAGCATCGAAATCGGGCTGACCCGGTCCTTGTCGGTGCTCAGCAGCGTGGCCACACTGGGCGGCACCAGCGCATCGGTGCGCTGGACACGGGATTATTGACCATCTGACCGGCCTCAGCTTGCCAGTTGATCCAGCGGCGGACGCTCTGCCAACAGGCCTGATGGCGGCGGTGGACTGCCACCGGCGGCTGTCCACCGCGCGGCGGCTTCGCTCAAGGCATTGAACCATGAGACATCGCCGCCGTCAGGCATCCGGCCGGCTAGCAATTGCGAAAGGGCAACGCCTTTCAGCTGCACGTGCGGGCGTTCGAAACTCAGAGTTTCCAGGCCAAGGCTGGCTGCCGCCACCTGCAGCTCCTTCCACATTGCAGCGCGGGCGCCCGATGTGTCCCAGCTCCATTTTCCCTCTACAAACAATACGATATCAGCAGCCAGGCCATATTGATGATAGGATTCCCATGCTCTGGCCCTCGTGATGATCATTCCCGGGCGGCTGCGGCCCTGCGCATGGAGATGGCGCTGTCGCTCTGGGGCGCGATACGCCTCGAAAACCCTGAACGGCATCGCCTTGTCATTCAGCACACGCAGCAATTGGGCGACGCTGTCGCGCACAATCGGATGGAGCTTCGCCATATCGACATCGCGGCGATCGACGTTCACCGGCGGGCCGACCGTCACTGGTACAGGATCGAGCGCCGCAAGCCGTTCCAGAAATTGACTGGCGGCATAGCCCTCAATACCGTTCCATCTCCCCCGGGTCCAACCGGGGGTTGGGCTGTCATCAGCGGTGCCGGATATGATTGTGCCAGCCTTCATGATCGCCAGGGAATTGGACGCCCGATCCGCTGACGTGCGCAAATGCAAAAGCGATGCGGTGACGCGGTAAATCGCCATGTTTCAGCCCTCCACCGGGGTCAGGCGCGACACGGCAGCGCGCGTGGCCTCTGCGGCGTCGCGCATCTTGACGATATCGCCGTTGGCACTGTCCAGGAACCGCTTGGCTTCGGCCTCCTTCACCACGCGCGTGCGCGCATCATTGTCATTGCGCACGGCCTCGAGGGCCTGATCAACCTGCGCGAGCGCCGCACGTACGGCATCGCGGGCGACCACATAGGCGGCAAAGTTCGCCCTGGCGGTGTCAATATTCCTGGTGAATTGCGCAAGTTCTTCGGTGTTAGTGGGCGGTACCAAAACCTCTGTAGCGCCTATGGCACTTTGCCAGGCCGCCTCCTCGGCGGACAATACGCCAAGCTCGTCAAAGATCTTCTTGCTTCCCAGCCTGAGGTTGACGGTCGCCTCGCTGGGTCCGGTGGGTGCAATAGGATCGCGCGTCGCATCGACCACGCTCTTGCTGCCAAAATAAAAGCTCACGATACTGGTCAGCAATGTGACCAGCGCCGTAATCAGTTGCTTGCTGGCCTCGGCAGCTTCCCGGGTCTGGGCGGTCGTCTTGCTATATACACTGATCCGGGCTGGCCGTTCCGGCACAATGACAATGCCATTTGGGTCGATTTGTGCCGCCCTGCCATAATCATGGACAAAGACAGTCAACGTATCATTTTTATAACGCTCCACCTCATCGGGCAACTTGCCGACGGACACTTCCACATTGGCAATGATCGGCGTGTCGGAAACCCGCTGATCGCGATTGTGGCCGGGATCCGCGACAGGCAGTGCAAACACCACAAACAAGACCATGATGCCAATGGCCAGAATTGCCCGGATCGAACCATTGGGCAATCCGAAGGCCTCTTGCCGCGTGCCCATTCGCAATCCGGTAAAAACGGCCGCTGTGGTGGCAAGCCCTGCCATTGCGATGATCAGCAGGCCAATGAATTGAAACGCTTCCGGCCCATCGCCAAGGCTTATGGTAATACCCAAGCCAAATGCGCCAAGCAGCAAAACAACAATACCGCCAATTACATAGAGCCGACGCGTGTTCAATTGCAAATTGAACATGCGTTCTGAAACAGTGTCGTCCTTCACCGACACTGATGATCCTGTTTCCATCCCGCGCCCCCCGGCTTTGACGGCTTTTTACATTATTCAAAAAATAATCAGAATCCAATCGTATATCAGCTTGATAAGGACGGCAAGAACAGTACATAGAATTCACGAATTCGTCACAAAATCATCAAGTTGACCAGGCGCCTGCATGCAAGATATTTGCGCGTTCCAAGTACGAGCGTCGACATCTTACGACAAGATGAAACGGCGTAACAGCCAAAGGTCCATTTTGTCGTCTGATCCATCAGCCTGAAGAGTCATTCGGTAATGGCCAGGCCTGCCTGTTGGCGGCACATCAGGCTGGCAGATTGGCGCACCTACGCGTGGCTCGTTCTGTCAGACAGGGTCAACTGGCGATCTGACAAAGGCCCTGATGGTCTGCCCTGCTACACAGTCATTCCGAACCACGAAAAGCGAAATCGTCAGCGCCGCCACACCCGGACCCATCGCGGCATATTGCTGTAGCCCAGGGGTTTCCGGCCACCACCCTTGACCACAACCGACGTTAGCCACTACCACCCGCAATGTTACAAATAAGAAACCATTTTATGGGGTGGGTATCGGCGTGGAGGAACATGGTGCGCGTGCCCGCATGAAGCGGAGCAGCAGTCTCGCAAAGGGGCGCGCATGACACCGATGATTGCCAAGGCTGGCACCTTTTCCAGCCTGAGCGATGCAGCGCTGGCGGCGTTGCAGGCGGTGGCGACGCTGCAACAGGTGAAGGGCGGCGATTGGCTGGTGCGTGAAGGCGAGGCAGCGGACACGCTGTTCATCGTGGCGACCGGGCGATTTTATGTGCAGCTTGCCAATGGCCAGGTCGTCGCCGAAATCGAGGCCGGCGAACCCATTGGTGAGCTGGCGTTTTTTTCCGGTGGCACCCGCACCGCCGATGTGCGGGCCATGCGCGACAGCAGCGTGTTCGCGCTGACCCGCGCCGCCTGGATCGACGTATCCAGCCGCCATCGCGAAATCGGCGACGGCATTTTGGCCGAGGTGTCGCGGCGGCTGGTGCGCACCACGCGGGCACTGGGCGTGGCGGGCCAGAGTATGGAGGCCAAGCCCGGCCGGGTGGTGGCGATGCTGCCAGCCGGCGACGCGGCGCTGCCGCCGGGTCTGGCCGATCGGCTGGTGGCGGCGCTGGCCCGGCTGGCGCCGGCGCGGCTGGTGGGCCGCGCCGATCTGCCGCCCGGCATCGATGTCGAGAGCGGCGCGTTCGGGGCCTGGATCGGTGAGCTGGAACTGCGCGCCGGGCGGGTCATCTTGTGCGGCGGCGCGGATCAGGCCTGGAACCGGGCCATCGCGCGCAATGCCGATGATCTGCTGCTGGCGGCGCCGCTGCATGGCGGCAACGGCGGGCTTTCGGCACTGGAGGCCTATGCGTTGCCGCTGTTCCTGCCATCCAACCGGATGCTGCTGTTGTGGCGGGATCGTGCCGGTGAAGCGATCAACGGCGCGGCACGGTGGCTGGATGGCCGCGATGTGAAGCTGCACCACCAACTGGCGCTGGACCAGCCCGGCGATGTGGCACGGGTGGCGCGTTTCCTCGCCGGGCGGGCCAATGGCGTGGTGCTGGCCGGCGGCGGCGCGCTGGGCTGCGCCCATATCGGCGTAATGCAGGCGCTGATCGAAAATGGCGTGCCCATTGATTTCTACGGCGGCACCAGCGCCGGCGCCGCCATGGCCGGCGCGCTGGCCCGCGGGCTGACCGCGGACGAAACGCTGGCGCAGATGCAGGAGATGTTCATCGATCAGAAGGCGATGAAGCGGGTGACCATCCCGGTGCACAGTTTCCTGGATGCGCGCGTGTTCGATGCGCAACTGCAGATGCGCTATGGCAGCCAGGATATCGCCGATCTGCCGTATAATTATTTCGCGGTATCCACCAACCTGTCCACCAATCGCCCCTATGTCCACCGGCGCGGGCCGCTGTGGGAGGCCGTGCGGGCATCGGGATCGCTGCCGACGATCCTGCCGCCGTTCGTGAACGCGGATGGCGATGTGCTGGTTGATGGCGGCGTGCTTGATAATATCCCGGTGGCGACGATGCGCGGCGCCAAGGCCGGGCCGAATGTGGTGGTGGCACTGCGGGCCAATGTGGGCGAGCAATGGCGCATCGGCGCATCCTATGCCGATGTGCGCTCGCCGGGCCAGTTGCTGCGCGACATCGTGCTGCGCCGCAAGCAGAAGGCGCCCTTCCCCAGCCTGGTGGAGGTGATGTCGCGATCGATGGTGGTCTCCAGCGAAGGTTCGGTGGAAAGCGCGCTGGCCCAGGCCGACGCCCTGCTGATCCCGCCGATCCCGGCCGACATGCAGATCCTGGATTGGCACCTGGGCCGCGACATCGCCGAAGCCGCGCGGCTGTACACGGCCGCCGCCATCGCCACCCAGCCGGAACTGGCAGCGATGCGGGCGGATTAGCGGCCGATCAACCTTTGCGCCATGCGGTCCGCAACCACATCGGTCGGCAGGCCCTGTGCATCGGCATCCACAAACAGCTGTGCCAGGCGTGGCCCGATCGCATCCACCTGTGCATTCACCTGCGCCAGCGTCACCGGCTGGCCCTTGGTGGCGGCGAGATATTCGGCGATCACCGAGATGATGCCGCCGGCGTTGATCACATAATCCGGCGCATAGAGGATCCCGCGCGCCGCCAGCCGGGCGCCGTCGGCATTGGTGGCGAGCTGGTTGTTGGCAGCGCCGGCCACCACGGCCACGTCCAGCGCGGCAATGCTGGCCTCGGTCAGCACCGCACCCAGCGCGTTAGGGCTGAACACGTCGGCGGGCACGGCCATGATCTCCGCCACCGGCACCTGTGCCGCACCGATTTGCGCAGCCAACGCAACCGCGCGGGCCTCGTCCACATCGGCAATGGTCAGCCGTGCGCCTTCACTGGCCAGCGCGCGCGCCAGGGCGCCGCCAACGCTGCCGACGCCCTGCACCGTCACATGCAAGCCCTTCAGCTCATCGCGCCCCAATTTGTGCCGCACTGCCGCCTTCAGGCCCATCAAGATGCCGCGCGCCGTGAACGGCCCCGGATTGCCGCCCACCGCGCCCGCCGCCACCGGCAGGCCGGCCACATGCGCGGTACGCTGCGCCACCACCACCATGTCGTGATCGGTCATGCCGACATCCTCGGCGGTCACATAGCGCCCGCCCAATTGCGCCACCGCATCGCCAAACGCCGTCAACAGCGCATCGGTTTTCGGCGCGTCAGAATCAGACTTTGGCGCGATGATCACCGCCTTGCCGCCGCCCGCCGCCAGCCCGGCCATGGCATTCTTGTAACTCATGCCGCGCGACAGGCGCAGCGCATCTGTGAGCGCCTCAGCCTCGCTGCCATAGGCCCAGCGCCGCACACCACCAGCCGCCGGCCCCAGATGGGTGCTGTGGATCGCCACGATCGCGTGCAGGCCGCTGCCGGCATGGCGGACCAGCGCCACCTGTTCATGGCCATCAAAGCCATCGGCGCCGCGCGCATCGAATGCCGCCAGTTGCACCAGATCAAGAACAGCGGACATGCCAGGCTCCAGCAGAGATTTGTTGCCGAGGCTTGTAATAAGATTTCAAAGCCAAGCAACCGCGAATCCGGCTTGCCAGTGCAGCCCGCCTCGGTTATCCCGCCCTCCCTGCCGAAAGGCTGCGGCGACTGTAGCTCAGTTGGTTAGAGCGCTGGTTTGTGGTACCAGAGGTCGCGGGTTCAAGCCCCGTCAGTCGCCCCATTTGCCGATTTTTTCAATTCGCCACAGGCGATCCGCGTCCCGGCATTGCCCGCCGGATCGCTGCGATAATCATCGGCCTTGGCATGCACCACCACCGCGGCGCCATCGGCATCAAGCAGCGGATTGGCACCATCGGCCAGCCGCAGCCCCGGCAGCATGATGTTCACATCACCCACCATGTTCGCATCGACCACGATGTTGGGCAGATCGCCGGCATGGGCGCCCATCGGATTGTCGCGCCCGTGCTGTTTGCCTTCCGGGTTGAAATGCGGCCCGGCGCTGGTGAAATCCGGCCCCACGCACCGCCCGACCGCATGAAGATGCATCGCATAGGTGCCGGCAGGCAGGCCCTTCACCCGCGCGATGAACTGCACGCCATCGGCCATCTGCAGCAATTCCGCTTCGCCAAGGCTGTTGCCATCCGGGGTCAGCAGTCGCGTGTTCAACATCATCGACGGCGGCGCACCGCCCACCCGGCCCAAGGATTCCGTTTTCGGCCCACAGGCGGCCAGCATCAACAGGGGTAACATCCAGACAGCACGCATATCATTCACTCCGCAGCATCGAGGCCATAATGGCCGACCAACCGGTCGAGCGCCAGTGTCAGCACCAGCTTTCCGGACCTTGTTGGCCAACCCAGCGCCTGTTCGGCAGTTCCCAGCCCTTCGCCCATGCACACCACCCGCCACAGCACGTCGCTCAGCCCTGGTCCGCAGGCGGCCACCGCTGCGTCAAAGCGCTGTCGCGCCGCAATCTGCCCGCCGCTGGGCTCAGCCCCACCACCACTGCGCTTAACGGCCGGCAACGGATCCCAGCGCATCGTCAGCCGCGGGCCGAGTTGCGCCAGATGGAAATCGCGCCGCAGCCGTTCCGATGCCCGCAATTGCACCGCACTGATATGCCCGCGCCGCGCCAGCCAGGCCAGCGGCTGTTCGGCATGGTTCACCGTCACCGTTGCCCGGTCGATCACATCCGGGCTGGCCAGCGTGCGCGTGCCGATCAGGCGATTTTCGGTGGGTGGCAGCACATCGGCATCATCACGAACCTGATTGGCCATCTAATTCTCCTTCGTGGCGAGAAATTTCGCTCCACCCTCTTGCATAACCCCCATGCTGTAGGACAGAGATAACCAGGTAGGTTATTCAAAGGAACCAGCCATGCTCACCCGCATCCGCGATGTCCGCAAGAGCCGCGGGCTCACCCTTGCCGATGTTGCCGCTGCCTGCGATCCGCCGACGACGCCGCAGACCATCGGCCGCCTGGAAACCGGCATGCGGACCGTTTCCATCGACTGGCTGGAACGCATTGCCGCCGCCATGGGCGTGGCTGTTTCCACGCTCGTCACCATGCCCGATCGCGCCGATGTGCCGGTCGCTGCCATCATCGGTGCCAATGGCGTGGATGCGCCCGAACGCCCACGCACGCTGGTGCCGCCGCAACCGCAGGGCGACCTGATCGGCCTGATCGTCGAAACCGCCCAGGGCGATTATCGTGCCGGCGATGAGCTGTGGGCGCGCCGCGTGACGCCGGGCCAGTTCGCCACCGCCATCAACCGCGACATCATCTGCCCCCGCCCCGCCGGCCGCTTCGCCTTCGGTCGGCTGATCGCGGTCGAGGGCAGCCGAATCCAGCTTCTCCCCACCACACCGGGCGCGCGGCAGCAGGTGCTGGCCGATGTGCCGTGGCTGGGAACCGTCGCGCTGCTGGTGCGGCGAGTCTAAAGATCCTCCCCTGCAAGGGGAGGTGGCAGCCGCAGGCTGACGGAGGGGTGGCGCTCGCGAATGCTGCGGCGCGAATGTCCCTCCACGCGCAACCCCTCCGCCTCGCGTTGCTCGGCACCTCCCCTCAGAGGGGAGGATCAACAAGGGATCAAACCGGCGCCTGCCCGTTCAGCGCCAGCGCCCGGCCGGCCAGATGCAGCGACCCGGTCACCAGCACCAATGGTGGCGTTTCGCTGTTACGCGCGATCGCTTTCAACGCCAGCCGCAGATCGGGCGCGGTCACTGCCGCCATGCCCATGGCCGATGCGCTTGCCGCCAGCCACGATGGATCATGCGCCGCGTGCCCCGGCACCGGTACAGCATAAAGCGCACTGGCCATGCCGGCGAACGGCTTGATGAACCCTTCGGCATCCTTGGCGGCCAGCATGCCGGCCACGACCACCAGGCGCTGGCCCGGTTGCAGCAACGGCCGCACCGCTTCGGCCAGCGCCTTGCCCGCCGCCGGATTATGGCCGCCATCCACCCACAGGCTCGATCCCGCCGGCAGCAGATCGGGTAGTGGGCCGGTGTCCAACCGCTGCAGCCGCGCCGGCCATTCCGCCCAGCCCATGCCGGCCTTGAACGCCGCGTCCTTGATCGGCAACGCCGTTTGTGCACGCAGCATCGCCACTGCCAGCGCGGCATTGTCATGCTGATGCAGGCCGGTCAGCCGCGGCAGCGGCAGGGCCATGCGCCCGGCATCGTCGCGATAATGCAACTGGCCTTCATACAGCGCCGCATCCCAATCCTGGCCGCGAATCGCCAGCCGGGCGCCGGCCAGGCCGGCGACTTCGGCAATGCGCGCCGTCACGGCCGCCGGGTGGCGCCCGGTCACCAGCGGCACGCCGCGCTTGGCGATGCCGGCCTTTTCCCGCGCGATATCGAGGATGGTCGGCCCCAGCCACTGCTGATGGTCCAGCCCCAACTGGGTGATGCCCGACACCAGCACATCCGGCATTACATTGGTCGCATCCATACGCCCGCCCATGCCGACTTCGATGATGCAGGCATCGGCCGGAATGGTGGCATAGGCCAGGAACGCCGCCGCCGTGGTCAGCTCAAAGAACGTGATCGGCGCTTCGCCATTGCGGCCAATCACATCCTTCAGCAGCACGATCAGCGCATCATCGGCGACCAACTGCCCGGCCAGCCGGATCCGCTCGTTGAACCGCACCAGATGGGGGCTGGTATAGACATGCACGCGGTGGCCATGCGCTTCCAGGCAGGCGCGCAGCAGCGCACAGGTCGATCCCTTGCCGTTGGTGCCCGCGACATGAAACACCGGCGGCAGGCGATGGTGCGGGTTGCCGAGCCGGTCGAGCAACCGCTCCAGCCGGCCCAGCGTCAGGTCGATTTCGGTCGGATGAAGGTCATAGGCCTTCTTCAGCAACGCATCGAGCGCCGGATTGTCCGACCGCGCCGGCGGCATGCGCGCGCCTGCGGGCGGCGTTACAGGCCCCCCGGCCAAACTCACGCCGCCAGCCGCCGCGCCATCAACAGGCCAATCAACTGGCCCAAGGTGGGCTTCAGGTCGCGGCGGTGCACGACCATATCGAGCATGCCGTGCTCCAGCAGATATTCGGCGCGCTGGAAGCCTTCCGGCAATTTCTCGCGGATGGTCTGCTCGATCACCCGCTGCCCGGCAAAACCGATCAACGCATTGGGCTCGGCAATCTGGATATCGCCCAGCATCGCATAGCTGGCCGTGACGCCGCCGGTGGTCGGATCAGTCAGCACGACAATATAGGGCAGGCCGGCATCCTTCAGCATCTGGATACCCACGGTGGTGCGCGGCATCTGCATCAGGGACAAGATGCCCTCCTGCATGCGCGCGCCGCCGGCAGCGGTGAACATGATGAAAGGGCATTTGGCGGCCAGCGCCGCATCGACGCCGGACAGAAATGTCTCGCCCACCGACATGCCCATCGATCCGCCCATGAAGGCGAAATCCTGCACGCCGACGACTGCGCGGTGGCCGGTGATGGTGCCATCGGCGCACAGCATCGCATCCTGTTCACCAGTCTGCGCCCGCGCGGCCTTCAGCCGATCGACATAACGCTTCTGATCCTTGAACTTCAGCGGGTCCTCGGCGACGCGCGGCGCGGCGAGCAGGCGATAGTCGCCATCAAAAAGCTGCGCAAAGCGCGCGCGGCCACCGATGCGATCATGATGGTCACAGCGCGGGCAGACATGATCATTGTCCTCCCACTCCTTGGTATAGACCATGGCGCCGCAATTCTTGCACTTGGTCCACAGATTTTCCGGCGTGTCGCGCTTGGCGAGAAAGCCGGTGAGTTGCTGACGGGTGCGGGTGATCCAGCTCATGCTGCTTGCTCCTTGCGGGCGTTTCTCACGGCCTGCGCCAGGGCGCTGACCTGGGCGGCGACTCGCGCCGGTATATCATTGGCGCGGGCTTCCGCCGCATCGCCAATGGCATCAACGATGGCGCTGCCCACCACCACCGCATCGGCGCAGCGCGCCACGGCGGCGGCCTGGTCCGGCGTGCGCACCCCGAAACCGACGGCAATCGGCAGAGACGTGGCGGCCTTCAGGCGCGCCACGGCAGCGGCCACATCGCCGGCCTGGGCACTGCCCGCGCCAGTAACGCCCGCCACGGACACATAATAGAGAAACCCCGACGCACCGTCGAGCACCGCCGGCAACCGCGCCGCATCGGTGGTCGGCGTCGCCAGCCGCACCAGATGCAGGCCATGCGCGGTGAGCGCCGGCACCAGTTCGGCGGCTTCTTCGGGCGGCAGATCGACGACGATGCAGCCATCGATGCCGGCCGCCTTGGCCTCGGCGGCAAAGCGTTCCGGGCCGAAGCTTAGGATCGGGTTGAAATAACCCATCAGCACCACCGGCGTGGCGTTGTCCGTCTCGCGGAACGTGCACACCATCGCGATCAGGTCTTTCAGGGTCGTGCCGCCGCCCAGACTGCGGATATTGCCGCGCTGGATCGCCGGACCATCGGCCATCGGATCGGTGAACGGCATGCCCAGTTCGATGATGTCCGCACCGGCGGCCGGCAGCCCGGCCAGGATTTGTGCGCTGGTGGCCAGATCGGGATCACCGGCGGTAATAAACGTCACCAGCGCTGCGCGGCTCTCGGCTGCGCAGGCGGCGAAGCGGGTGGCGAGCCGGTCGCTCATGCGCCGAGACCCCTCACAGCAACTTTACCCCAAGCGCTTCGGCCACCGTGAAAATATCCTTGTCACCGCGCCCGCACAGGTTCGCAATGATGATCTGTTCCCGGTCCATCGTCGGCGCAATCCGCGCCACCGCGGCCAGCGCGTGCGCCGGCTCCAGCGCCGGGATGATGCCTTCCACCCGGCACATCATCTGGAACGCGTCCAGCGCATCGCCATCGGTCGCGCTCTGATATTCCACCCGGCCAATCGCATGTAGCCAGGCATGTTCGGGGCCGATGCCGGGATAATCCAGCCCGGCGGAAATGCTGTGCGCCTCGGTGATCTGGCCGTCTTCGTCCTGCAGCAGCATCGTCTTGTTGCCGTGCAACACGCCGGCGCGCCCCCCCGCCAAGGATGCAGCATGTTCGGTGGTGTTGAGGCCATGGCCGGCGGCTTCCACGCCGATCATGCGCACATCGTCATCCAGGAATGGATGGAACAGGCCGATGGCATTCGATCCGCCACCAATCGCTGCCACCAGCAGGTCGGGCAGCCGGCCTTCGCGTTCCAATATCTGTGCGCGCGCCTCGGTGCCGATCACGCTCTGGAAATCTCGCACCAGCTCCGGATAGGGGTGCGGGCCGGCCGCGGTGCCGATGATGTAGAAGGTGTCGTGCACATTGGTCACCCAATCGCGCAGCGCTTCGTTCATCGCATCCTTCAACGTGCGGCTGCCGGATTCCACGGCGCGCACTTCGGCGCCCAGCAATTTCATGCGGAACACATTGGGCGCCTGCCGCTCGATATCGCGCGCGCCCATGAAGATGGTGCAGGGAAGGCCAAAGCGCGCCGCGACGGTGGCGGTCGCCACGCCATGCTGGCCGGCGCCGGTCTCCGCGATGATCCGCGTCTTGCCCATGCGCTTGGCGAGCAAAATCTGGCCGATGCAATTGTTGATCTTGTGCGCGCCGGTGTGATTCAGTTCATCGCGCTTCAGATAGATTTTCGCGCCCCCCAGATGTTCCGTAAGCCGCTCCGCGAAATAGAGCGGGCTGGGGCGGCCGACATAATGGGTGAGCAGATCGTCGAACTCGGCGCGAAAGGCGGGATCGGCTTTCGCCGCCGTATAGGCCTTTTCCAGATCCAGGATCAGCGGCATCAGCGTTTCGGCGACATAACGCCCGCCGAACTGGCCGAAGTGGCCCCGTTCGTCAGGGCCGGCGCGCAGCGAAGGGGTCTGCACGTTCATGCTGCCCTCACGGCATTGGCAAAGGCCATGATCTTGTTCACCGATTTCACGCCTGCACCCTCTTCCACACCCGAAGCCACATCGACCAACGCCGGCGCCACCGTCTGGATGGCATCGGCCACCGTGTCGATCCGCAAGCCGCCCGCCAGGCCAAACGCCCGCCGGGGCCGGCCTTCGACCAGCAAGCGCCAATCAAAGGCCAGGCCGTTGCCGCCCGGCAATGGCGCGTCGTTAGGCGCTTTGGCATCGAGGAGCAACAGGTCGGCCGGGCCGGCATGCCGCTCCGCCGCGGCAATATCGGCACGGGTGCGCACCCCGGCGGCCAGCCACACAGGCAGATTGTGGCGCGATTTCAGCTCGGCCAGCCGCTGCGGCGTCACATCATGCAATTGCAGGATGCTGATGCCGGCGGCGACCACCGCCGCCACCAGCGCATCATCGGGCGCCACCAGCACCGCCACCCGGCCGACATTCGCCGGCACCCGCGCAATCAACGGCGCCGCCTGCGCCGGATCGACATAACGCGGGCTGGGCGCGAAGAAATTGAAGCCGATATGCGCCGCGCCCGACGCAACCGAGGCATCGAGCACATCATGCGTCTTCACGCCGCAGATCTTGAACGGCGTGTGGCTCATGCCAGGCTGACGGCAATCGCAGCCGCTGCCGCTGCCTTGTCGGGCGCCGCGGTGATCGGCCGGCCAATCACCAGCACGCCGGCGCCGGCATCGCGGGCCTCACGCGGTGTCATCACGCGTTTCTGGTCACCCACCGCGCTGCCCGCTGGCCGCACGCCGGGCACCACGAACAGGCCAGCCGGCCACAGCGCCTGCACCGCAGCGACCTCGTGCGGCGAACAGACAATGCCATCCAGACCAGCATCGCGTGTCAGCCGCGCCAACCGCTGCGCCTGCGCCGCGCTGCCATCGGCGACACCGGCGCTGAGCAGATCATCGTCATCCAGACTGGTCAGCACCGTCACCGCCACCACGCGGGTGGCCGGCGGCGCGGCAGCACGCGCGGCGGCCAGCATCGCGGCCCCACCAGCGGCATGCACGGTCAAGATCGCCGGGGCCAGCGGCGCCAGACTGGCCACCGCGCCGGCCACGGTGTTGGGAATGTCATGCAGCTTCAGATCGAGAAACAGCGGCAACGGGCAGCCATCCATCACCGCCGCGATGCCCGCCGGCCCGTGCGCGCAGAAAAACTCCAGGCCGAGCTTCAATCCGGCCACATGCGGCCAGACATCGGCCACCAGCGCCCGCGCGTCGGCCACCGATGCCACATCTGCGGCCACATAAACCCGATTGTCGGCCATTGTTCAGCGCAGTTTCACGCGCCGGCCGGCGGCACGATGCCGGGTTGGCCCAGGCTTGGCGCCACATCTGTCCGCTCCGCCTTTTCCGCACGGCGGCTGCGGCTCTTGCCGGCCATCGGCCGCAGCAGCGCATGCCAGATCCAGGTCGGGATCACGCCGGCCACGAATGCCGCCGCCATCAGCAACGGCAGCGGCACGGCGGCCGGACGGCCATCAGGCAGCACGAACGGCACCATCGTCCAGTTCGACACGGCCAGCAGCACGAAGGCCAGCGCCAAAGCGAGCAGAAAAACCCAGCGGATCAATGTCATGGCGAAAGCCTCAAAGTTCCCCGTCTATCGGCGTGATATCGTTTTGCGCCAATTCAGCCATCAGCATTTCGGCCACCACGGCCAATTGATCCAAACTCGTTGACCGCATGACGAAGTTCGCGCCAGTCTTGCCTTCGCGCCAGAACGGGTAGCTGCCGATCTGCACACCCGGATTGGCGCGCTCCACCCGGCTCAGCACGTCCGCCGCCTGGCTCTCCTGCGTCCACGCCGCCACCGTGCGCGACAGCACCGGTTGCCCACCCGGCAACTGGCCATCCAGCGCCGCCAACATGCCCTGCGTGATCATCGGCACGCCGGCCATGATGAAGATATTCTCCACCCGGATGCCAGGGGCCTTGGTGCGCGGATTCTCGATCAGGCTGGCGCCGTCCGGGGTGCGCGCCATGCGCAGCCGGGCGTCGGTCAACTGGTCGCCATAATGATGCTCCAGGATGGCGCGCGCATCGGGATGCACGATCACCGCCCGGCCCAGCGCCGCCGCAATGGCATCCACCGTGATATCATCGTGCGTCGGGCCGATGCCGCCGGTGGTGAACAGATAGTCGTGTTGCACCCGCAAGGCGTTCACCGCATCGGCAATCGCGTCCATCTCGTCGGCAACCACCCGCACTTCCTTCAGGCGAATGCCCTGCACACTCAACCACTTGGCGAGATAGGCCGCATTGGCATCCTGGGTACGGCCCGACAGGATCTCGTCCCCGATGATGACCAGGGCAGCGGTGTAGATGCGGGAAATGGGTTCGATCATAGGCCCCGTCTTTACGGTGTGGCCGCCCGCTTGTCATGCGCAAGATGGACTTGGGCTTGCCTGCGACTTATATGTGAAACCATGACGCAAGCGCTCTACACCACCATCATGGACCCGCACGAGGGGCAGTTGCGCCTGCACGGGCCGGCCGGGTTCGAAGGCATGCGCAACGCCGGGCGTCTGGCGGCCGAAGTGCTGGATTATCTGACGCCGTTCGTGCAGCCCGAAGTCGCGACGATCGAGCTCGACACCATGGCCTGGGATTTCGTCCGCGCCGCCGGGGCAGCGTCGGCCACGGTGTTTTACCGCGGCTTTTCCCATTCGCTGTGCACATCGGTGAACCATGTCGTCTGCCACGGCATCCCTGGCCCCAAGCGCCTGAAAAGCGGTGATATCGTCAACATCGACGTGACGGTGGTGGTCGATGGCTGGTACGGCGATACCAGCCGCATGTTCCTGGTGGGCGATGTGCCGTTGAAGGCGCGCCGGCTGGTGGACGTGACCTATGAATGCCTGATGCTGGGCATCGAACAGGCCAAGCCCGGCAAGACGCTGGGCGATGTCGGCCACGCCATCCAGACCCACGCCGAACGCAACCGCATGAGCGTGGTGCGCGATTTCTGCGGGCATGGCCTGGGCAAGGATTTCCACACGGCCCCCAACGTCGTCCATGTCGGCCGCCCCGGCCGAGGCGTTGTGCTGCAGCCAGGCATGTTCTTCACCATCGAACCTATGATCAACGCCGGCGGCCCGGCGGTGAAGGTGCTGGAAGATGGCTGGACGGCCGTTACGCGGGACCGGTCGCTATCGGCGCAGTTCGAGCACAGTATCGGGATCACCGAAACCGGCTGCGAGATTTTCACCGGCAGCCTCAAGGGCTGGCATGCGCCGCCCTACGCGGCCTAACGCCTTTTCACGACCGGCTTTTTTGCTGCCGGCTTGGGCGGCAACGGCACCAGCCGCTTGACGCTGATGATCTTCACCGGCGCTTCGATCATCTGGCCCTTCATGGCGCCGTCGCCCTTGGTAGCCGACACCGGCACGTTCAGGATCTGGCGCACCACATCCATGCCCTCGGTCACGCGGCCGAACACCGCATAGCCTGCGTTGTCGCCGCCGGCAGCCGGGTTGGCGTCCAGCGCCTTCAGGTTGCCCAATATGATGAAGAATTGCGCCTGCGCTGTGCCTACCGCACCGCGCGCCAGGCTGATCGCGCCTTCATCGTGGGTCAAGCCGGTGGTGGTGGTCGGTTCGTGGGCGACGGGCGGCAACAATTTGCGGCCATCCTGTATGCCCCCCTGCACCAGCCCGATGCTGCCATCCGGCGTCACCTTGTAGGCCCGATAAAAGGCCGCATTATCAAGCCGCTGCTCATCGACATGGCGCAGGATATAGCTGGCGGTGATCGGCGCGCGCTCGGTTTCCAGCGCGATGGTGATGGGGCCCAGCGCTGTGGTCATCACCACCTTCACCGTGGCCGGTGCCGGCGCCTCCGGTGCAGGTGCAGGCACGGCCGGCGGCGCCGGTGGCGGCACCTCCTGCGCATGAACCGGCAAGGCGGCGAACAGGGTGGCAATCAGCAGGGTGCGGCGAATCATGGGCACATCCTAAGCGCGTTTGTCACCCGAGCCAAAGCGCTGCCAGGCCATGGCGCTGCGCTGAAACACGGTCAGCACACACAAGGCGGCGTAGCCATAGGCAATCCACGCAAAATATTGCGGCAACAGGCACATGGCGACAAAGCAGAGGATGGTTTCGGTGCCCTCGGCCAGGCCGGTGCTGTAGAAAAAGCTCTTGCGGCCATGCGCGCTGGTTTCCTCGCCGCGCTTGGCGGCAATCACGGCGAAGGCCAGAAAGCTGATGCCGGTCAGCGTGAAGGCCGCCACCAGCAGCAGCGCCGGCAGCAGATTGGCGGCTGCGGCGAGGCCGAAACCGACCGGGATCGCCGTGTAGAACAGGAAATCGGCGAGGATATCGAGGTAACCGCCGAAATCGCTCGGCCCCCGATCCGACAGATGTGCCCGCGCCACCGCCCCGTCCAGCCCGTCGAGCAGCCGGTTGAGCAGGACCAGCCCCAACCCGATGATGAACTGCTCCTGCGATATCGCCACGGCCGCTGCCAGTCCCGGCACCATCCCAGCCAGGGTCACCGCATTGGCAGCGATCCCGGCCCGCGCCATCGCCCCGCCAAGCGCATTCAGCGGCGGATCGATCAGCGGTCGCAGGCGGGCATCGAACATCAGGCCAGACTCACCAGGCCGATCATTGCCCCGGTCAACAACGTCGCCAGATTGCCGGCCAACCAGCTTTTCAGGCCCAGCCCGGCCGCCTCTGCCCGGCGCTCGGGCGCCAGCGTGCCGATGGTGGACACGATCAGGCCGACACTCGCCAGATTGGCCACCCCGCACAGCGCATAGGTGACGATGAGCAGGCTGCGCGGCGTGAAGCTGCCGGCGGGGAGCGCCGCCAGATCGAGGAAGGCGACATATTCGTTCAGGATCGCCTTGGTGCCCATCAGGCTGCCCGCGGCCATGGCTTCGGCCCAGGGCACGCCGATGGCCCACATCACCGGCGCGAACAGCCAGCCCAGCAGCCGGCGCAGCGTGACCGGCGCAGCATCGACCAAAGGCAGCCAGGCCAGCAGTTGATCGACGAGATTGACCAGCGCGAAGGCCGTGATGATGATGGCGATCACCGCCAGCACCAGCTGCATCCCCTCCATGGCGCCGCGCACGATGGCATCCATGGCGCCGGCATAGGCAAGGTCAGGCTCGACCGGACCGGCGGTGGCATCGGCGCCATCCCACGGCACCAGCAGCCGCGCGAGCAGCACGGCCGCCGGCAACGACACCAGCGACGCAACGATCATGTGCCCAACCGCATTGGGCAGCGTCTTGCCGAGCGTGGTCGCATAAAGCACCAAGATCGCACCGGAAATCGTCGCCATGATCATCACCATGCACAGGAACAAATCGCTGCGCCGCATCGTCCCCAGCCAGGCGCGCAGCACCAGCGGGGTTTCCACCACCCCCAGGAACATCGTCGCGCCGCCAGCCAGCCCAACGACGCCATTGACGCCCAGCGTGCGCTGCAACGCCCACGACAGGCCCTTCACCGCCACGCGCAGCACGCCCCAGTGCCACAGCAGCGCCGACAGCGCCGAAAACACGATGATCAGCGGCAATATCTGAAAGGCGATGACCAGCGGCGGCCCCTGCCCCGGTTGCAGCACGAACGGGATCGGCGCGCCGCCCAGATAGCCGAACATGTAGCTCGATCCGGCCAGCGTCGCGACTTCGATGGCGCTCACCGCGCGATTGATCTGCGCCACCGCCGCCCAGATCAGCGGCACCTGAGTCGCCACCAGCGCAATGGCCAGTTGCAGCAGCAGCGCCCCGCCCAGCCAGCGCCAGCCGGGGCGTGACTTGCGATTCTCCGACAAGCCCCAGGCCAGCGCAACGATGCCAACGACTCCGATCAGGCCCTGAAACTGGGCGATCACCCGCGCCGCCAATCATGATAACGCCCGACCCAGCGCAGCAGGCCTTCGGGCGCATGCTTCTTCTTCCACACACCGGCGGCGAACTTGTTGGCCTCTGCCATGGTCGGATAGCTGTGGATGGTGCCCAAGATCCTGTTCAGCCCCAGCCCCTGCTTCATCGCCAGCACATATTCGGCCAGCAGTTCGCCGGCATGTTCGCCGACGATGGTGACGCCCAGGATGCGGTCCTTGCCCGGCGGGGTCAGCAGCTTGACGAAGCCCGTGGTAGCACTGTCGGCAATGGCCCGGTCCAGTTCGTGCAGCGGATAAAGTGTGACCTCGTGCGGCAAGCCGGCAGCCTTGGCATCAGCCTCGTTCAGGCCCACCCGCGCGATTTCCGGATCGAGAAAGGTCGTCCACGGGATGACGCGATAATCCACCTTGAACTGCCGCAAATGGCCGAACAAGGCGTTCACGCTGGCATACCAGGCCTGATGCGACGCGACATGGGTGAACTGATACGGCCCGATGATATCACCGGCGGCGAAGATATTGGGGTGCAGCGTGGCCAGATGCGCATCCGTCGCCAACGGTGCATCGGTGTCGATGCCGAGTTCCTCCAGACCATAGCCCTTCAGCCGCGCCTTGCGCCCCACTGCCACGATCAACGCGTCATAGGCGATGGTGCGTTCGCTGCCATCGGCCCGCAGTACCAACTGGCGCGGCGCATCCACCCGCACTGCTTCATGCCCGGTCAGCACCTGCACGCCCGACGCTTCGAGCGCAGCACGCGCCAGCGCCGCCACATCATCATCTTCTCGCGGCAGCAGCCGGGGGCCGCGCTCGACCTGGGTGACGTCGCCGCCGAGCCGGGCCAGCGCCTGCGCCAATTCACAGCCAATCGGCCCGCCGCCCAGCACCACGATCCGGCGCGGCAGCGCATCCAGCGTCGCGAAATGCGCCCACATCGTCTCGCTGGTCAGGTGATTATGTGCGTCCAGCCCCGGCAGATCGGGCACCACCGGCGCGGCGCCGGCGGCCAGGATGATGCTGCGCGTGGTCAGCCGCCGGGTGCTGCCATCATGGCCGGCGATTTCCACCGTCCACGGATCGATGATGCGGGCATGGCCCGGCACCACATCCACGCCCAGCCCGGTGTAGCGTTCCACGCTGTCGTTGGGGGCAATGGTGGCAATGGCCGCCTGGATGCGGGCCATCACGGCGCGAAAATCAAACTGCGGCTCGGTCGGCAACAGGCCATAAGCATCGGCATGGCGCATCTGGTGCGCCACCCGCGCCGATTTGATCAGTGCTTTCGATGGCACGCAGCCATAGTTCAGACAGTCCCCGCCCATTTCCCCGGCCTCCACCAGCGTGACCTTGGCGCGCACTGTTGCGCCGATCAGCGAGGACACCAGCCCGGCCGCGCCAGCGCCGATCACCACCAGATTGCGATCGAACCGGCGCGGCCGCTGCCAGCGCGCCTGCACCTTGCGGCGCTTGATGATGGCCATGATCCAGCGCCCCAGCCACGGCAGCAGGCCCAGCGCCGCAAACGACGCCAGCAACCCCGGCGACGCGACATCCGCCAGCGTGTCGATGCCCGCCAATTGCGTGCCGGCATTCACATAGACGATGGTGCCAAGCAGCATACCGGCCTGGCTGACCAGATAAAATGTGCCGGTGCGGATCGGCGTCAGCCCCATCAACAGATTGACGAGGAAAAACGGGAACACCGGCACCAGCCGCAGTGAAAACAGATAGAAGGCGCCATCGCGCGCCACGCCGTCGTTGATCGGCCGCAGCCGCTCCCCGAAACGCGCCTGCACCATGTCGCGCAGCAGATAGCGCGAGACCAGAAACGCCAACGTCGCCCCGATCGACGAGGCAAACGACACGATCAGCGTGCCCAGCGCCAGCCCGAACAGCGCCCCGCCGGCCAGCGTCATGATCACGGCGCCGGGCAACGACAGCGCGGTCACCGCCACATAGATCAGGAAAAACCCGCCAGCCACTTGCCACGGGTGGGCATCGCGCAGCGCAGCAAATTCGGCCTGACGGGCCTTCAGCGCGTCGAGCGAAAGATATTGGCCGATGTCGAACAGCACGAACGCCGCGATGGCCAGCACCAGCAACAGGGCAATGGCGATGCGTTTCATTGTGGGGTGATGCTGCAAGCCATGGCTTCACCCTGCCCCGCTGCCGCGCGCGCGTCCATGGCCGAACGTGCGCGCTTCATGCCCGGATGACGCAGCGAAAGCCGATGTGGGTCGTCGCCGTATCGATCATTTCCGGGTGGCGCGCCGCCGGGCGAAAGCGCTGGCAATGATTGACCGCGCATAGATGTGACCCGCCTTTCAGCACCTTGCGGCCGATCTTCACCTGTGGCTGCGCTGGATCGAAACTGCCCCACAATTGGCCCCCGCGCGGATTTTCGATGGTGCAGCAGGCACCGGGCTGGCGCTTGCGCGCCGGGCTCGGCCGGTCCTGCCACCAATCCTGCGTCCATTCCCAGACATTGCCGATCATGTCGAACAGGCCATGGCCATTGGCCGGATAGAAGCGCACCGGCGAGGTGCCGGCCCAGCCGTCCGCCGCGCTGTTGTGATGCGGAAATTCGCCCTGCCAGTAATTGGCCAGCATGCGCCCCTCCGGCGCCAGTTCATCGCCCCAGGCAAAATCCCGACCCTCCAGCCCGCCGCGCGCCGCATATTCATGCTCGGCCTCGGTCGGCAGCGCCTTGCCGGCCCATTTCGCAAAGGCCGCGGCATCGGCCCACGCCACCTGCACCACCGGATGATCCCATAAATCCAGCGCATCCAGATTACTGCCCGGCCCCTGCGGATGCCGCCAATCGGCACCCGGCACAAAGCGCCACCACAGATGATAATGGGTCAGCGGTACCGGGCCACGGGTCGGCGTGAACACCAACGCGCCGGGCACTGCCAGTTCGGGCTTCATGCCAGGATAGTCCCTGGGATCAGGCGCGATTTCCGCCAGCGTGACATGGCCGGTTTCCGCCACGAACCGCGCAAATTCGCGATTGGTCACCGGCGTTTCGTCGATCCAGAAATCATCCACCCGCACCTGGCGCAGGGGCGATTCTTCGGGATACCAGCCCGTCGCCCCCATGGTGAAGTCGCCGCCCGCAATGCGGCGCATGCCGTTCGTCCTGCTGCTGTCGGCCATCTGCGAAGTTCCTGCGGTCTGCCCGCATCTATGGCCGCACCAACCTGTCGCGCAAGCCAGCGTGCATCGTGCAGCCGCAGGAACCGTGCCCGATCAGCGCTGCAGATACAGGCCCTGCAGCCGCTTGCGTTCAGCCGGACCCAGGCCCAGCGCATCGGTGAAATAGCGATCGAGGCCGCCACGCTTGTCGATCTCGGCCAGCGCCGCATCGATATAGGCGCGGTCCACGCCCATAAACGCCTGCGCCACGCCCGGCGGCAAGCGCGCAAACATCGCCATGGTGGGATCGGGCTTGGCGTCGGGACGCGGCGCGGCCGGCCGATAATATTGGTTGGACAGCAGGAAATCGGCCATCGCCACGTCCCTGTCCACCCCCAGCGCCAGCAGGATCAGCACGGCGGCCATGCCGGTGCGATCCTTGCCTGCCGAACAATTGAAGGCCAACGGTGCCCGGCCCGCCAGCAATTCGGCAAACATCTCCTTGTATTGGCCGGCAAACTGGAAGGGCAGTTCGCGATAGAAACCCGCCATCGCGCCGCGCGCCTGTTCCGGCGTGACCGTCGCACCGCCGGCAAACACCGCCATCATCGGCCGCAGATCCAGCTCATAATCGCGGGTCAGGATATTTGGCGCGGCGCCTGCCGGCCAGTTGACGACATCGCGGCTGCGCTCCCCATTGGCGCGAAAATCGCAGACGGTGCGGATGCCCAGCTTGGACAGCGTGACGAAATCCGCCGCCGTCAGAGCGGCCATCACCGCCGATCGATATAATTGCCCCCAGCGCACTGGCCGGCCGCCAGCACCGCGATAGCCACCCAGATCGCGGAAATTGCTGCCGCCCTCCAGCGGCAGCAAGCGCTCTGCCACCCGCACATCCAGCCCCCGCGCATCACGCAGCAGGAAATAGGGCCGCGGGTTGGCGGCAGCCGTCACCACCAGCCTGTCCCCGGTGCTGGCCGTGCCGATCAACCTGCCCTCGCGCTGCGCCGCATCGGCCGTTGGCAGCGCATAGACTTGCACTGGCCCCGTCAGGCCCGCCCAGCCCAGCGTGATCTTGTCACCCTCACGCTCGGCCGTTGCCGTCACTGTCGCCGCGACCGCAAGTCTGGCCATCGCCGGTGCCGGCAGCAGCACCGGGGAAACGGCCGCCAGGCTGGCGGCAATGGCGGCGCTCAACAGATTGCGCATGATGTCTGGCCCCTGATTCAAGCGTTGCAGCGCACGCCGCCGCCAACGCGGGCAGAATTTAGGGCGTGATTCTTTCACCTCAGGGACAAATAGATGACGCTTCCGCGACTCCCACTGTGCCGCTCAATCGGCATGGGCGGCCTTTGGAAAATGGATCGCCTTGCCATGCTGATCGAAAAGCTGGAGGCGCGACGCCGGGATCGACAGCATGATGTCAGGGCCAGCGTCAGGCCCGCCCGCGTGCTGCCTGCGGATGGCAAGTTCCTGCCCGCCCAGCAGCCGCACATGCACGATGCTCACCTCGCCCAGTTCCTCCACGCGGAAGATGCGCGCAGAAATGCATTCATCGTCAGCCGCATCCGCATCCACGATCGCAATATCCTCCGGGCGAATGCCCAGCGCGGCAATCGCAGCGCCGGCGGCATGCGGCGGCAGCTTGATCACGCCGCCGCCGGCCAGGGACGCGTGGCCATCGGCGATGCGATCCGGCTCAAGGAAATTCATCGCCGGTGAGCCGAGAAACGCCGCGACATAGCGGGTGGCCGGGCGGTGATAAAGTTCACTCGGCTTGCCGACCTGCTCGATCCGGCCGCCGTTCAGGATCACCATGCGATCGGCCAGCGACATCGCCTCCACCTGATCGTGGGTCACATAAATGATCGTCGATCCCAGCCGCTGGTGCATGTCGGCCAGCTCCAACCGGGTGCGGGCACGCAGGGCGGCGTCCAGGTTGGACAGCGGCTCATCGAACAGCAGCACGCGCGGCTGGCGCACGATGGCGCGGGCAATGGCCACGCGCTGGCGCTGCCCACCCGACAATTGCCGCGGCTTGCGATCGAGCAATTCGGTGATCTGCAGCATCTGCGCGGCCTCAGCGACTTTCTGGGCAATGGTCTCGCCGCCAGTGCGCGCCAGTTGCAGGCCAAAGCCGATATTCTCGCGGACGCTCATGTGCGGATAAAGCGCATAGGATTGAAACACCATCGAGATGCCGCGCGCCGATGGCGGCAGATCGGTAACATCCTCCCCATCGATGACGATGCGCCCGGCGCTGGGGGTTTCCAGCCCGGCGATCATGCGCAGCAGCGTGGATTTGCCCGATCCGGATGCCCCGATGAACACGATGAATTCACCGCTGTTGATATCCAGATCGACGTTCCGGATCACCTCGGTGGTACCAAACCGCTTGGCGACCTGGCGCAATTGCACGGCGCTCATCGTCTATCCCTTCACTGCGCCGGCCGTCAGGCCCGCGACCAGCCGGCGCTGAAAGATCAGCACCAGCACGATCAACGGCACCGTCACGATGGTCGAAGCTGCCATGATATTGCCCCACGGCAGTTCATACTGGCTGGCGCCGGTGATCAGCGCGATGGCGACCGGCACCGTGCGCTGCTCGTTGGTCAGCGTGAAGCTGAGCGCGAACAGAAACTCGTTCCACGCCGCAATGAACGCCAGCAGACCGGTGGTGATCAGCGCCGGCCCCAGCAACGGCAGGAAAATCCGGGTGACGATGATCCACGGCGTCGCCCCGTCCATGATCGCGGCTTCCTCGATCTCGATCGGCAGATCGCGCATGAAGGCGGTGAGCACCCAGACGGTGAACGGCAGCGTGAAGATCATGTAGCTGAACACCAAGGACCACAGGCTGTTATAGAGATCGAACAGGCGGATGATCTCGAACAGGCCGGTCAGCACCGCGACCTGCGGAAACATCGACACGCCCAGCACCGTGTAGAGCAGCAGCCGGCGCCCGACGAAGCGCGTGCGGGCCAGCGAATAGGCCGCCAGCGTGCCGATGCCGAGCGACAAGGCCACCACCGCGCCGGCCACCACCACCGAATTGAGGATATTGCGCGCAAACGGCTGTTCCGTCAGCACGGCGCGATAATGTTCCAGCGTCGGCGCGGATGGCCAATAGGCCGGCTGAAACATGTCGGCGCCCGGCCGCAGCGAGCTGACCACCGCATAATAAAAGGGAAATAGCAGGAACAGCGCCAGGATGATCCACAGCGCCATGATGGCCAGGCGCCCGGCAGCCAAACGTATCGTACGCCGCGACAAGATCATCGCTCATCGCCCAGGGGCCGCAGCACCGCGACATAGACGATGGTCACAGCCAGGATGATCAGGAACAGGCTGGACGCCGCGGCCGAGCCATAGCCGACATCCTGAAACGACACGAGCTGTTCGCGGGCATATACCGACAGCATCATCGTCTCGCTGCTGGTGCCGGTGAGCACATAGACCAGATCGAACATGCGCAGCGCATCGAGCAGGCGGAACACCACCGCCACCGCCAGCGCCGGGCGGATCAGCGGCAGGGTGACGCGGAAAAACACCCGCACCGGATGAATGCCATCGACCCGCGCCGCTTCGTAACAATCGCGCGGCAGCATCTGCAGCGCGGCCAGCACCAGCAGCGCCACGAACGGTGTGGTTTTCCAGACGTCGACGATAATGATCGACAGCATCGCCAACCCGGAGCCGCCCAGCCAGGCCTGCGGCGTTTCCAACAGCCCGGCGCGCAGCAGCAGATCGTTGATGACGCCGAACTGATCATTCAGCATCCAGCCCCAGATCTTCGCCGAAACCACCGTCGGGATGGCCCAGGGCACCAGCATCGCTGCACGCATCAGCCCGCGCCCCGGCAGATTGGCATTGACCAGCAACGCGATGCCCACGCCCAGCACGGTTTCCAGCGCGACCGAAACGGCCGCGAACACCAAGGTATTGCGCAGCGCGCGCAGCCACTGCGGATCGCTGAGCACGCCGTACCAGCGGCCATCCACGAACGTCAGATAATTGCTGAGCCCGACGAAATCATGCCGGGTCATGTCGACCAGCGTGGCGTTGGTGACGCTGTAGTAAAATGTGCGCGCCAGCGGCCAGGCCGCGACCAGCAGCAGCACCAGCAGCATGGGCGCCAGAAACAGCCAGATGCTGCGCCGGCTGGTCAGCCCGGCCCCGCTCATCGCCAACCGGCCCGAAAGGCGATCCGATCGAGCTCTGTTTCCAGCTGTTGCAGCGCCGCGCCGGCCTCGGCCTTGCCCGACAGCGCATCATGCCCGGCCCGCCAGATCGCATCGGACACCTGGTTGTAACGCGGCCCGGCCTGCCGCGCCGGGCGCGGCACCGCCGCCTGCAGCGATGGCAGCAGCGCCGCGAAAAACGGGTTGGCCGCCAATATGGCCTGATCCTGATAGAGATCGATGATGGTCGGGTTGTAGGCGCCGCGAATGGCACGATCCTTCTGCACGGCCGCGCTGGTCAGATAGCGCACCAGCGCCATGGCTTCGCGGGGATGCCGGGAATAGCGGGACACCGCCAATTGCCAGCCGCCCAGCGTGCCGGCATTGGCGCCGTCCTCCCCGCCGCGGGGCAGTGCCACCACGCCGATCTTGCCGCGCACCGGGCTGGCCGGCGATTGCGCCAGCGCCCAGGCATAGGGCCAGTTGCGCATGAACACGGCATTGCCGGTCTGGAAAACCCCGCGCGCAGCTTCTTCATCATAATTCAGCACGCCGCGCGGGCTGATGCTGCCCATCCAGCCGCTGGCCTCGTTCAGCGCGGCCACAGCCCGCGGATTGGCAACGGTGATGCGCCGGTCGCCCGCAAGAAACGTGCCGCCACCATGCGACACCACCCACTCCAGCATGTTGCAGGTCAGGCCTTCATAGGCCTTGCCCTGAAACACGAAGCCCCACAGCCGCGCATTGCCCGCCGCGCGTTCACCGGACTGGATCAGCGCGGCGGTGCGCGCCATCTGCGCCCAGGTGCGCGGCGGCGACTGGCCATATTTTGCCAGCAGATCCTGCCGATAATAGAGCACGCCAACATCGACATACCAGGGCATCGCAACCAGCCGGCCGTCCACTTTGTTGTTGGCAATCAGGGCCGGAAAATTGCCGGCGGTGCGATCGCCCAGCGCCGGCGTGAGATCGGCAAGATGCGTGGCCAGCATCCCCGGCCACACCACATCGATCTGCAAGACATCGATGTCCGGCGAACGCGACGCCAGCAACTGCACATAGAGCGCAAAGCGATCGGTGCTGCTGTTGGGCGTGTTGATGATGTCCACCTGGTTGCCGGTCTGCTGCGCCCAGGCCTGCGTGGCGTCACGACACAGCGTGAGTTCAAGCCCGAGCGCGCCGCAGGCAATCGCCAGCCGCACGCCCGCCGCCATGGCGGGCCGGGCCGGCAATGCCAGCAGGCTGACCAGCGCCAGCAAGCGCAGCCATCGCACCATCAAGCCGCCGGGCTGAGCGTGCGCCGTTCCGGTTCGACGGCAAAGCCGACCGCGGCAAAATTGGCGAAGACATGCTCCGTCCAGTAACCGATATCGCGCGCCGCCACCGATGCGCGCATCTTGGCCATGCGCGCCGCGCTTTCGGCTTCGGTCATCGCCAGCGCCTCGTCGATGGCGCGATCGACATCGCGATTGCCGTTGGGATTGGTGTAGATGGCATCCGGCAGTTCGACCGCACAACCAGCGAATTCCGAAATGACCAGCGCGCCAGGCCGGCCATCCTTGGCGGCCACGAATTCCTTGGCCACCAGGTTCATGCCATCGCGCAAAGGGGTCGTCAGGCACAGATCAGCCACCCGATAATGCGCCAGCAGCTCGTCGAACGGGATCGGGGTGGAGCTGAACACGATCGGGGTCCAGTCCATCGTCGACCATTGGCCGTTGATGCGGCCGACATGGCCTTCGATATCGCGCTGGATATCGTCATAGGCGGTCATGCCGCTGGCGGCCTTTACCGATACGCACAGCAGCTTGACCGCACCGCGCAGCGCCGGGCGCCGTTCCAGCAAGCGTTCAAACGCCAACAGGGCCTCGATGGTGCCCTTGGTGTAATCGGATCGTGCAACCGACACGAACAGCTTGCGGCCGCGCAGGCTTTCGCTGATCTCCTGCTGCATGGCCTGGCTGGCGTCCGTGGCCAGCACGGCATCGATCAACTGCACATCCACACCCACCGGCGACACGTCGATCAAGATGTCGCGCGATCCGGCCCGCAGGTTGGTCGGCACGGTCGGTTCGGACAGGGCCTGCCCCGGTACATGCAGAAATGGCGACACATCGGCGGTTCGGGTGATCACCGCACCTGACATGGCGACCGCCAGATCGGCGAAATTCTTGGCGTAGCGCGGGATGTGAAAACCGACCATGTCGCAATCGAGCAGGCTTTCCAAAATCTGCAGGCGCCACGGCAGCACGTTGAAGATATCGGCAGCGGGAAACGGGGTGTGGTGGAAAAAGGCGATCTTCACGTCTGGCCGCAGCCGGCGCAGATAATGCGGCACCATCCACAGATTATAGTCGTGAATCCACGCCAGCCCGCCCGGCGCGACCTGCGCGGCCGTCGCTTCGGCAAAGCGACGGTTGACATCGAGAAACACCGGCCAATCGACCGGATCATAGCTGTAGAGCCAGGGGAAGCTGTGCAGCACCGGCCAGAAGGCGGCCTTTGATGTGGTGTGGTAGAAACTGTTGACCTGTTCCTTGGTCAACGGCAGGCGCCGCACCATGAAACCGTCATTGTCATCGTCGATCTGGATGATCTTATCGAAATCCGGATCGGTTTCGGGATCATGTTCCTTCCACGCCACCCAGGCGCCATCCCCCGGCGCCAGCCGACGGAAAAAGCTTTTCAGGGTTGGCACGATGCCATTGGGGCTGCGATTGGCGCGAAACTTCGTCTCCCCATCCTCGACATATTCCTCATAGGGTTGACGATGATAGACGATCACCAGCGATGATTGTTTCATGTGGCGTCACCCAATCCGAAATGTGCGATCGCTTCCGTGATGCCCGCAGCGCCGTGCCCGGCACTGCGATACATATGTGGGTGCGTCGGCAAGGCCGCGACCAGCCGTGGTTCACTGTTGCCGACGGCGACGCCCTTGAAGCCGGCGGTGAACATCGACAGATCGTTCATCGTGTCGCCGGCCACCAGCACCCGATCCTCGGGCAGGCCCAGCGCTGACACCATGCGGCGCAGCGTCGGCCCCTTGGCGATGCCGCGCGGCAGCACATCCAGATAGAGATCAGCCGACAACAGACAGTCAAAGCCGGCGGCTTCGATCTTGCGGATGGTTTCCTCACGCAGGGTGTTGGGATCATAATAATAGCTGACCCGGTGACGGAATTGCGCGGGCTGCAGTTCCAGCCCCGGCTCGCCCGCCAGCAATTGCTGCACGCGCGCATTGGCGTTGTCCCAGCGCGCCGCGATGTCCGCCTCCAGCTCGGCAACCGGCGCAAAATCGGCCTCGACATCATAAACCGACGTGCCGACATCGCCGACGATATAGCGCGGGCGCGGCAGGCCGGGCTGATCGAGCAACCGGCGCAGGAAGGCAAGATCGCGCCCGGTCACGAAGATCAGCAGCACATCATCCCGCGCCGAAATGCTTTCGTACAGGGCCTGGCGATCAGCACGCGAACCGCCCAGGAATGTCCCATCCAGATCGGTGGCCAACACCAGATTATGGGCATTTGCGGGGTCGACCTGCTGCTCGGCGACTGCGGCCGTCGCGCCGCCACGCGCTGCCGTCATGACCGACTCCCGGCTGCCAGCCTCCCGGGCTGTACGGCCCAGACGGTGCAGGCACAATAATATCCGGTAAATTCATTCTGAAAAATCGACATGAACAGCAGACTCCCTTCAATCTATTCAAAACTTGCTCAACGAAACCGTTGTGAAACCCTATGGCTTGAGTAGATGTTCAACCATACACAACAGCCTACCGCAAATGCTGATGTTGCATGCGCGGCAGGAATTTCAAATGACTTCACGCGTACAGGAAACCATCCGTTAGCAACGAACGCAATGTCAACAGGTTCGACCACAGCTCTTGATTCTTTTGGCCTGACCGGTAGAATTTCGGGATGGGCTGTGGCGTTGACCGGCCCGACGCTTTCCTGGCTATCTGCTGGCCTTCGCAACTGCACACTCTGCCCGAACCAGCGCTTGCCGCCGCTGACACATTGCTGGAGTAGCATCGACCCGTGATGAAGAATCCCGAACAAGACACCATGACCAGGCAACCATCAGCCCAGGCCGCGGCACCGCCCTGGTGGCGCGGCGCCACCATCTATCAAATCTATCCGCGCAGTTTTCAGGACAGCAATGACGATGGCGTCGGCGATCTCGACGGCGTCACCAGCCGCCTCGAACATGTCGCGTCGCTGGGCGTCGATGCGATCTGGCTGTCGCCCTTCTATACCTCGCCGATGCGCGATTTCGGCTATGATATTTCCGATTATTGCGATGTCGATCCGGTGTTCGGCACGCTCGACAGCTTTGTCCGCCTGCTGGCCCGCGCCCATGACCTGGGCCTCAAGGTGTTGATCGATCAGGTCTATTCCCACAGCTCCAGCGATCATCCCTGGTTCGCCGAAAGCCGCAGCAGCCGCACCAATCCGCGCGCCGACTGGTATGTGTGGGCCGATCCCCGCGCCGACGGCACGCCGCCCACCAACTGGCAGTCGATCTTCGGTGGACCAGCCTGGAAATGGGATCCCATGCGCGGCCAATATTATATGCACAATTTCCTGCCGAGCCAGCCGCAGTTCAACCTGCACAACCCGGCGGTGCAGGATGCCCTGCTCGATGTGGCGCGCTTCTGGCTCGATCTGGGCGTCGATGGCTTTCGCATCGATGCGCTCAATTTCGCGATGCACGACCCGGAATTGCGCGACAATCCGCCGGCGATGGTGCTCGATCCGTCGGTGGCGCGGCCGTTCGATTATCAGCATCAGACCTTCAGCCAATATCACCGCCACACGCCGCGCTTCCTGGAACGGCTGCGCAAGCTGACCAACCAATATGCCGGCATCTTCACCCTGGCCGAAGTCTGCGCCGACGATGGCAATGTCGCCATCAAACGCTTCATCAAAGGCGCCGAGCGGATGAACAGCGCCTATGGCTTTGATTTCCTGTATGCACCAACGCTGACCCCAGCGACCGTCAGCGCGGTGATGTCCCACTGGCCGGATGAGCCCGGCATGGGCTGGCCAAGCTGGGCCTTTGAAAATCATGATGCACCGCGCGCCGTGTCGCGCTGGTGCCTGCCCGATGCCCGCGATCGTTTTGCACCGATGAAGATGGCGCTGCTGGTGGCGCTGCGTGGCACGGTGATCGTCTATCAGGGCGAGGAATTGGGCCTGGAGCAGGATGATCTGCCGTTCGAACTGCTGAAGGACCCCGAAGCCATCGCCAACTGGCCGCGCACCCTGTCCCGCGATGGCGCCCGCACCCCGATCCCGTGGGACGACACGCCGTCGGGCGGATTCACGACCTCCGCAACGCCGTGGCTGCCGCTGGGCGATGCCAACCGGGCGCGGTCCGTGCTCGGCCAGAATGCCGACCCGGCGTCGATGCTCAATATCACGCGCGAGATCCTCGCCCTGCGCCACTCATGCCCGGCGCTGCGCCTCGGCAGCCTGGAAAACTGCCAGGCCGAAGGCGATCTGCTGGTCTTCGACCGGGTGCTGGACGACCTGCGTGTGCGTTGCCTGTTCAATCTGGGCGATCAGGAAATGGCGTTCCCGACCATTTCGGATGGCGACGAAATCATCCTGTCCATCAACAATGCCGCGCGCGATCGCCTGCCCGGTTATGCCGCGCTGTTCTGGCGATGCGATTGGTGACCCCGCAACGCCGCACCCTGCGGCGTCACGCGGGTGACAGGCGAAGCTCCGGAAGGCCGCGACCCTGCGCCTGCGCATTATAACGCGCCAGTTCCCCGGTGGTGATCGCCTGCAACCGCGCCCGCACCGCCTGCCATTGCTGATCAAGCTCTGCCTTGCGCTGCACCCAGCTCGCGGGCGGACGGCCTTCGGCGCTGCCAGAGCTATACCCGCCATCGCCCACCAGCATGCCGTAAAGCGTGCCATATTGGGCGCTCAGGCCGGCGGGCACGCCGCGTTCACCAGGGACCGGTAACGGCACGAACGTCGCCTCCACCGCGCGAAGCGCCTTATCAAGCGCCGCCGCCTGGCCGGTCAGGGGGGCCGTCCGGGGAACGTTCGCCCCAGCGTCAGCCCCCGTTGCAGTGGCTTTGTCCGGCGCGCCGGACAAGGCACCGCGCAGCGCGCGCACGTCGGCCAGCGTGCGGTTCATGGCGCTGATCGTGTCGCGCGCCGCGCTGGCCACGGCATATTGCGCGTCATAATCGGCCTGGGTGATATCGGGCGCACGCGGGTTGCCGGTCACCGTCAACGGCTGCGTAGCCACCTGCGTCCCTGTAGTCAGCCGAACCGTGTAGCGCCCCGGCGGCACCTTCACCCCCTGCCCGGCGCGCGCGCCACTGCCATCCGGCCGCGGCCCCTGCGGCCCTTCGGCGCGCAAGTCCCACACGACGCGGTGGAAGCCCGGGGTCGTGGCCATCTGGTCCGGCTTCGTGTCGGCGGCGGCCCCTTCACCTGCAGCCTCCTTCGTATCGAAGCGGCGCACCACGGTGCCGCGCGCATCCAGGATCTCCAGCGTCGCATCCGCAGCCTTGGCGCTGAGCACATAATGGATCAGCGCCCCGTGCGGCAGGTCGTCGGGCAGCACCAGTTCTACCTCCTGCAGCGGCATGGCGCCCACCCCGCGCGCTGCGGGGCGCGGCGCATAAAGCCGCGCCGTGCCTGGCTGCGCCATGCGGGAAGCTGCCTCGGCGGCCAGTTCGCGCAGCGGCCCCAGATCGTCCAATATCCAGAACGACCGCCCCTGCGTGGCCACCGCCAGGTCGCCGCGGTGCACCTTCAGGTCCATCACCGGCGTCATCGGCAGGTTGAGCTGCAGCGACTGCCAGCGCGCGCCATCATCGAAGGAGACAAACAGCCCGAATTCGGTGCCCGCATACAACAGCCCGCGCTGCTGATCATCCTCGCGCACCACCCGCACCGGATGGTTGGCGGGGATGCCGTTGGCGCCATCGGCGATCCGCGTCCATGTCGCACCAAAATCATCGGTGCGATAGACATGCGGAGTGAAGTCATCCAGCCGGTAACGGTGCGCAGCCACGAAGGCGCGGCCCGGCGCATGCGGCGACACCTCGATGCGGTTGATGGTCGTCAGCGGCGGCAGCCCCTTCGGCGTGATCTCGGTCCAGCGCGCGCCGTCATCGCGGGTGATGTGCAGGCGGCCGTCGTCGGTGCCCACCCAGATGGTGCGCGCATCGTGCGGCGATGGCGCCACCGCCAGGATGGTCGTGAACGTCTCCGCGCCGTTAGGGCCATCGGCGGTGATCGGCTCGCCCGGCCAGGCCTGATAACGCGGGTCGTTCGTCGTCAGATCCGGCGAGATGCGGGTCCAGGTGTCGCCGCGGTCGCGGCTGCGGTACAGATATTGGCTGGCATGAAACACGGTGGCCGGCTCAATCGGGCTCACCACGATCGGCGCCAGCCATTGCCAGCGGTTGATCTTGTCCCGCGGTGCGATCGCCATCGCCTCCGGCAGGACGGAGATGCTCACCCTGGTGTCGTTGCGCACATCATAGCGGTTGATATGGCCGCCATAACAGCCGCCGAACAGGATTTCCGGATGATCGGGGTGCAGCGCGGCCGGGCCGGTCTCGCAGCCGGCGGCATAGCCCCATTCCTGCTGCGCGCGCAGCGAATTGTGCAGGCGCCGCTGCAACACGCTGATGCTCGAATTGTCCTGCTGTGAACCATACAGGCGGTAGGGGACCTGATTGTCCACCTGCACGTCGTACAGCTCGGCGGTGGGCTGGTTGTACACCGAAGAGAAGGTGCGCCCGTCGTTCACGGTCACCACCGTGCCGCCATCGTTGGACATGCCGAAGATGCGCGGGTCGCGCGGGTTGATCCAGATATCGTGGGTGTCGCCGTGCGGCACCGGGATCTTCGTGAACGTCGCACCGCCATCGGTTGATCGCAGCAGCGGCACGTTCATCACGAACATCTTGTCGGCATCCACCGGGTCAGCGCGCACATGGCCGTAATACCAAGGCCGCCCGCGCACCTGCGCATCGCTGTTGACCAGCGTCCAGCTTTCGCCGCGATCGTCCGAACGATACAGGCCGCCGTCCGGCTCCGCCTCCACCAGCGCCCAGACGCGGCGCGGATTGGCCGGCGACACCGTCACCCCCACCTTGCCGACCAGCCCCGTCGGCAGGCCGCCGCCCAGCTTTTTCCATGACCCGCCGCCATCGGTGGTCCGGTACACGCCGCCTTCCGCGCTGCCGGAAATCATCGTCCACGGCTTGCGTTCGATGCGCGACATCCCGGCATAGACCTCGTCGGGGTTGTCGGGGCTCATCGACAGCGTCACCGCGCCGGTGCCGTCGTTCAGGAACAGCACATGGTCCCAGGTGGCACCGCCATCGCGCGTGCGATAGACGCCGCGTTCCTTGTTGCGGCCAAAGGGATGGCCGAGCGCGGCGACATAGACGATATCGGGATTGGTCGGATGCACCACCAGCTTGCCGATGGCACCCGATTCCGGCAGCCCCACGTGGCGCCAGCTCTTGCCGCCATCAACCGATTTCCACACGCCGCGCCCCACCGAGCTGTTGCCGCGGATGCCGGCCGAACCGGTGCCGACATAGATGATGCGCGGATCACTGTCGGCCACATCGATGGCACCGATATTGCCGACGTCCAGAAAGCCGTCGGTGATATTCGTCCAGTGGCCGCCGGCATCGTCGGTTTTCCACACGCCGCCGCCGGTGGTGCCCATGAAGAACACATGGGGCTGCTCGGCAATGCCGGTGACGGCAGTCGCGCGGCCGCCGCGAAACGGCCCGACCATGCGGTACGAAAGGCCGGCATAGAGCGAGGGATCGACGGCAGGTGGAACGGCCGGCGCCGGTACCTGCGCGTTGAGCCCTGCGACCGGAAGGAAGAGGAGGAGCGCCAGCCCGACATTGCGGAACATCACGGCGGTTAACCGATTGGAAGAGCGGCTTGAATGGAGCATGCCATCTTGTGGTACAGGAACCCGCGTCGTGCAAGGCTCTCCCGCAAGCCGGACGTAAAAAGGGCCGCGGTTATCGCGAACCATCGGCCCTTGTGCGGATCGTGAACAACATCTGCCCCCAAACTTGATTCCGATGGTCGGGGCCAGAGCAATCGACCCTCGGTCCTCTGCCTTCAAGTCCTCGATATAGAAATTCGTCTCCAGCGTAATCGACGGCCGCCACGCCAGAGCGCGCCGGCGGAACCAGTCGTCCATCCTGATGCGGCAGACGAAGCTGCGCACCATGGCGATGCTTGACCTGCGCCACAGTTGATCCGGGGTCAGGTCAGTGGCCCAGATCTGGCTCGACTGCGTTACCGGCGATGCGTGGAAACCCTTCGAACAGCGTTCTGGGTTCGGCAGCAATCCCGCCCAATTACAACCATTCGCCAAGCGCTGCGGACATGAAATGGTTCCTCGGCGCCAAAACGCTGGCTTAGCGTGCCGAATATCGACGTCGATTGCCGACAGTTCCAGCTCCGCCGGCGCCCGGATTATCGGACCACATCTCCGTTCGCGCCACAGGAAAGGGTACGGGCGCCACAACACGCACAGTTGGCGTCCGACCTTTCAAGATCATTGACGCCCACCGCAATATCAGCCGGCTTGACCAGCAAGTAATAAGGCGGTGGGAGCAAGCGCTTTTCCAAGGCCGTTGCGATACCCTGGCCTACCAACTGCAGTGTAATCCACAACACCAGCCAGGATGAAAATACCAAAAACCACATGTTCGCATCAAACCAAAACATAGCCAATGCACCAACACCGAATAATGCCGAAATGCGATTGACTGTTTTTTCGATGTTTCTGCGCACGTCATTACCCTGCCCACTTACCTTTATCATCGTAAAGAATGTGCAGATTATCAAAGCGATTCAGGTCCGCTTTCGGACCTTTCGGCTCGAGACAAACGGGCCGGAAAATTGGTCTCAGCTTGATGACCCACTGTTCCCCCGCCCACCAATCGAGCGGGGCGTCTCTTTCGCTGCGTTAGCAGCGGCGAACAGCAGGGGCATGGCGCACGTCATCCAGGCATGGTGGCTTTGTGGCAGGTCTGCCGCCGCTATCCTTACCGGGCGGCGCTGTTGGTGAGCAGCGCTATTTCCGACGGTTGCGCAAGCCGCGCCAGACCATCTGATCGCGGGATCACCCCCTGGACAATGGCATGCGGCCTTCGTGCCTATGTATCTGATGGGGCTGTGTAATCAGTCGCTGTCTACCGAACGGCCATTGACAGAGCCTGATCTGACAAGAAACCTCTGGCGAGCTGCGACAAACAATCGCAATGTACAAAAATCACATTTGTGATATCTTAAAATATTATTTTTATTGGCTTTGTGACTGGCGTTTTTTCTCAACTTTTTTGGGGGCCGTTGATTGCCTTATGCTTTCCCATTGCCGTTTGGTGACCGCAGGGCGGTCTTGCATCTCGATCCGCGCGCTGCCGCCGATGCCCTGACAGGAGACAATCGAAAACTCCTGGATTTTGAAGCGATTGGCAGTTCGAAATTCATCACCCGAATAGCCACGGCGCCGATCGGCAACACCTGGCTGATCGCCCACATGAGCAGCCCCTGCAATCTGATCTTAGAGCAGGACGATGGCTTTTTTCTCGCCGTGCCTTTTGTGGGTTCGGCCAGGATGACGTGCGAAGGAAAGACGTTCGATTTCGCGGCAGGAGCCAATGCTGCGATTTTCCCGAATGCTCGCCGCACAACCAAAAGGAGTTTTTCATCGTCTGTCTTCATATCTGTCGACCAGGATGCGATAAAATCCATTCTGGCTTACAGTTTCCCTGATGTCTGGAACAAAAATTTTCTTTCGGAATTTTATCACCTGGACCTTGTTGAAGAGCGTTCACGGTTCCAATCATTTGCTCGCATTTGCAGTTTGATTGACAGCCTGTTTGACAATGCACAGGCATTGGAGATCTTGGGCGTTGAGGACGTGATCAACCGGTGGATCGTTTCATGCCTGTTGCGTCCAGCCGGTGGCTGGGAAGGTCGTGTCGAGAGCCATCGTCTGGATATCATATGCGACCTGGTGCGTGCGTCGGTGGACCGCCCTCTCACATTGACCGAAATGGAAAGGGTGAGCGGCTTGTCCGCCCGGGCTCTGCAATATGCCTTCATGGCGCGTTTCGGCTGCTCACCGATGCAGTGGCAACGCAAGGAGCGCCTGCTGGGCGCCCGGCAGCGCGTGCTCTCCATGGGTCCAGGCGACAGCATCACGTCGATTGCCCATTCAATGGGCTACTCGTCATCTTCCGCATTCTCGACCCTCTACAAGCGCCAGTTTGGCGAAACACCGTCTGAAACGCTTCAGGGCAGCAGATAGCCGATAATGCGCAACTTTGATGTTTGCGCTGCGTTATCTCGACTGCGACTGCCACGCGCAATCGACATGAGATCCCCGATGCCCAATCAGGGGAGCGGAGTTTCTATCGAATGTTTGCGAGAGATTGTGTCAACTGCTGGGATGATAAGAGCGTACTGATTGTCCACGAAAATGCTGATTTTGGCCGAGATTTGCTGAAGAGATTGCGTTCTCGGCATGCATCACCGCATTTCCGCGGCGGTCCGTTTTTCAGCGCCTTTGATTCATCCACGGATCAATCGATCATGCTGGTGATCGACATCAACATGAAGGAACGTCATCTGCGCCTGTTGCGCAGGATCTTGCAGTCGCGGGCCTCAGCCGCACGGATTTTCTTCGTGAATGCCATGGGCTATGAGAAGGGCGATTGGTCGAAGATCGACATTTATTGTGAAATGATCGCTCTGAAAGACCGGCTGTCCAAAGCCGCTGTCGTGACCCCTGAACGCTGTGACGCAAGACCAGACGCTCGTGCGCCCGAATGCATGTCCAAGGCGGCGAAGTTGTGATTCAAACGTTCCGGAAAAGGGCGCCCGTGGTGAGCCGCTACGGTCTGGTCGATCTTGCGTGGCGGGCGATCGCGCCGCTGCTGCGAAGCGGCCACGCAGTGCAGCACGGGTGGACGACAGACGGGGGTTGAAGGGCGTCGTCCGGGTGATGGGCCAAAAGACGACGCCCCTGTCAGCATCTTTCACGTCAATTTGACGACATTGCCTTTTTTCCGCCCTTTAGGGAGAATCTGCATCGTCAACTGAACTTCTTCTTCGGTAAAGTTGAGGCCCTTTATTATGTTTACGATCGAATCTGCGTGCAAGCCATATCCACCGTTTACGCATACGATGTCTACGATGACGTTTTTCTTCCGAAGAACACTCCGCAGCTTTGAAATGTATAATTTGATGACATTCTTCGAATTCGTGTCAAGCGCCGCCAGCAATTCCGCAGATTCCACTATGCTGCCGCACTGTTCCAACATTTTCATGAACAATATGATCGGCCCTATACCCACTTCCGAAATATATTTACGGAACAACTGCACCACATCGACGTTAACGGAGCCGTAATTTCTCCGTCTGTACTTTTTGTGTGCCTGCTCTTCCTGTCTCATAGCATTTTTACTGGCCAACCCATCTGTTACCAGACTGGATTGGTAACGCGCTGGCCGCGCGTCGGCACCATATTCAGCAATTGCACCTGATTGTATCAGATTAACAGCAATCCGGCACGCATTCAAATTACCTTCAGCTTGAGACAAGAACGCTTCCAGTAATTTTACGTGTTCAGCCATGGCTTCCATCTGACCCATGAAGTTCCCGTCCGATTGTCTTGATGAGGTCGAAAAATCAGCCGACATGCTATCCACAATCATAAGCTCCTGCCAATATGCCTGACGCGCTGAAACGTTTATCTGCTCAGCCGGTTCACTGTTCATGTCCGACCTGGTCGATATTGAACGATACCAACCATCCAATATTTTGGGGTAACAGCAAGGAACGATAAATTCACAAACGGCAGAAACCGGCTTGTCGAAATGGTCTACCGTGCCCTTCGATAGCGCTTCGCCAGCCTGGATGGTATAAGGTCATCCGCCCAGTTCGTTCGAAACAAGAACCTTTTAAACATCTGACTTTATTCATGTTATTTGCCAAATTGGGGCGCCGTCTTTGTGCCCCCCACGCTTGTGTGAACTAGGGTCGAAAACGGTTTCAGTTAACCGTTTAGGCGGTGAACGCGTGAACGGGATTCCCGAGGCGGCGGGTTCCGATACAGGGTTTCCGGAAGGACAGCTTTGGTCAACCGCTACGATCTGGCTGAATTTGAATAGCGATTGAACGCGCCGCTGCGGCCGAACAAGTCGCGCGGGTGGACGACCGGCGGGCACGGAACGGCTATCGCCGCGTGACTCAAACCAAACAGCCTCCAGCAAACCCGGCGCAATTCAGACTGTCATTTCTCCCCGAAGGACTCGGAAACCGTCTTCAATATGGGCTTGGTCAAGTATCTGAGGACGGTATTCTCGCCAGTCTTGATCTCGGCCGTTATCGTCATGCCTGGCTGGATCTCGATCTGTTCATTCGGTTTTTTTGGCTTCATGTCCGCGATATCGACGTCGAAGTTTACACGATAATATGTCGCGTTCTCGCCATCAGGCCGCTGCTCCACCAGCGTATCGGGGCTGATATACGAAACGAGACCAGATCCAGATCCGTAAATGGCGCTGTCGTACGTATCGAATTTGATCGATGCAGTCTGCCCCAGCTTGATGAAGGCTATATCGCGCGGGGAAACCTGCGCCTCCACGATCAATCTCTCGCCCGTTGGCACGATCTGCATGACCTCATCACCCGGCCGGAGCACAGCCCCAACCGTTGTGAAACGAACATTCTTGACGATCCCGTTTGCAGATGATCGCAGCTCTGTGGCAGACAAGGCATCCATGCGCTGGGCCAGGACTTGCTTGGCACTGACCATTTCTTCTTCGACCTTCGCGAACTCAGCCTGCAAATCCTGCTGGTACTTGCTGCGCTTGTTGACGATCTGACCTTGAATATCGGCGATGCCGCGCTGCATGCGAATGATTTCGGCTCTGGCCACATCGCCGCTGGCAACCAGGGGCAGATTGAGTTCCAGTTCCTGCTGCATCAACCCCTGGACCGATCCCAGCGACGCGATTTCAGCCTGGATGGCTTGCCGGCGTTTGCGATACAACGCCGTCTGATTGGTGACAAAGTCCGGAAAGGCCTGCACTTCGGCCGGGAATGTCAGCGGCCTGTCATACAGCTCGGCCTCGATACGGCTCATCACGCTCCTGAAGGCGGCCACCTTGGCGCGGCTTTCGTCGACGGCTGACTGCACCTTGATCCGGTCGATCAACACCAGAAGTTGGCCCTTGTTGACAACGTCACCCTCCCGCACCCGGATTTCGTCAATGACGCCGCCGTCGGCACTCTGGATGATCTGAACTTTCGCGACGGGTATCACTTTCCCGGTACCACGGGTAATCTGATCAATCTCTGCCCAAGACGCCCACATGAAAAAGGCGAACACTGCGACAGCAGAGGTCAAGATGATCCAGGTTGGAAGCCGGATTGCTTTGAGCATGTTCATCAATGTTGACCTATGTTCATTCGGCTGCAACGTTTGGCTTTACGGCTTGCGGCCCGCTGCGATTGGCTGAAAGGCGTGCGATCACTTCTGAAGTCGGCCCGTCCATAACAACCCGTCCCTGACCCATGACGATCACCCGCTGAACTGCCGACAGCAGCTGGAGGCGGTGTGTCACCAGGATCAATGTGCGACCGGGCGTCAGAAGACGCACCACGCTTGCCATGACCATCTGTTCGGCGCCCTGATCCAGACTGGCCGTGGGTTCGTCCAGCATCAGCAGTTCCGGTGTACCGAGCAGCAGGCGGGTTATGCCGACAAGGCCACGCTGGCCGCCCGAAAGGCCGCGGCCGCCTTCGGTGATCATCAGATCAAGGCCCTTGGGGTGCGCCGCGATCATGCGGTCCACGCCGGTCTGCTGCGCGCAGCGCAACAGGACCTCGTCGCTGATGCTGCCCAGACCCATCAGCAGATTTTCGCGCAAGGTGCCGTTCACCAGACGATAGTCCTGCGGAATATAGCCGACGTGATTTCGCAGTATGTCTTCAGCAATCTGCGCCACGTCGAGACCACCGAGGGTTACAGAGCCTTGCTGGGGCAGAAACAAGCCGGCCATCAGGCGCAGCAATGTTGATTTGCCGGAGCCCACTCCGCCGATGATGGCAACACGCTCACCAGGCCGGATTTCGAGGCGCGGAATGTCAATGCCTTCCCGGGCGCCGGCATAGCCGAACTTGACGTCCGCCAGCAAAAGACTGCCGGCGATCTTGCCGGGTCTGATGGCCCCCTGCTCCGTGCCGCGTTCGATGGGCAGCGCCATGATGGCATCCAGCGCCTTGAGCGACGATTTGGCATAACCCCACTGAACAATAAGATTGGGCAACATGCTGATCAGAGGGCCATTGATCCGGCCGGCGATGATGGAGCACGCCAGCAGGCCGCCTGCCGTCAATCGACCCTGGGCGACTTCGTAGGCCCCCACCGCCATCAACAGGACATAGGCAAACTGTTGCAGCGACGCGAAGACCGACGCCGTGAATGCCGACGTGCGCTTGATCGGATCCTCGTAATGATGCACCTCCCGGATCAGGCGGTTCCAGCGGGCCAGCATGAACCAGTTGCCCCGGTTGGCTTTTATGGTTTCCACGGCATCCAGGGATTCAACCAGCATTCCGTTCTTGCGGTTGCCACTCACCTGCGCCTTCTCTGTGCCCGCACGAATGGATCTGGCGATGAAAAAGGATGTCAGCAGCGCCACTGGCAGCGAAATGATCGGCACCAAGGCAACGACGCCGCCAATCCAATAGACAACCAGAATGAACAACAGCGCAAAGGGAAGATCGGCGACCAGAAACAGCGATGTGGAGGACATGATGCCCCGGACCTGTTCAAGTCCCCGAAGCTGGGCGGCCATGGTACCAATGCCGGGCGGGCGCACATCCAAACGCACCGCTTGCGCGCGTGCAAAGAAATACTCCGAAACTTCAGCATCGATTTCGGCTGCTTCCCGTTCGATCATCAATGCGCGGGTCGTGCGGATGATCAGGTCGATCAACAGGGCGATAAGCACACCGACCGTGAGGACCCACAAGGTCGAGAAGCTTCCCAGCGGGATGACCCGATCGAACAATTGCATCGAATAAAGCGAGGTTGCCAATGTGAGGACATTGGCAACAATCGTTGCCAGCGCCGCCGTCATCAGAACATTGCGTCGGCGCAGGACAGCCCGCCAGAAGACATCAATTGCCTTTTCGACCGTCCCACCCTGCAGGGGGTCTGGAAATTCAATGTCAAAGAACAACATGTCTTCGGAATAGGGGACCGTATTTGGCGCATCCCCCGCGATCCTCAGCAGCAATTCACTGCACCACTGTTCTGCAACGGCAAAGCCCGTACCGGGTGACCAGAGCAGGAGGGGAAACTGATCCGGCCGGGGCTTCAGCGACAAACCGCTTGGGGCAGGCCAACCCAGGCTTGCGCACAACCGGGTCAATGACTCCGCATTCAGGTCAAACCTATCGTTCTCCAGATCGCCGTACCAGCCTGGTGCCAGCGACGTTCCTTTCGAACGCGCAAATACCTCCACAACGCCGAAAAGCCCGCTGTTCTGGGTCATGATGATTTTTCCGTCTCGGTTGAAAGCGGCCGCGGCTGCCAGGCACAGGTCCGCAACGCGATCCGAGCCGCCGTCACTTGCGCCGTTGCTTCCGCTTCGATGACAGCAAGCCGGTTGTTTGTCGTTTCCTGCAAGGCGTTCATGACATCGAGCCAAGTGCGACGGCCCGCGATGAACTGGCGCTTGTAGGAATCGATAACAAAGCGCGAGCTCGCCGCAGCCGCGCTGGCGCTGCTGATACGGTCGCGTGCGGCGGCGTTATTGACAAAATCAAGGCGCAGCGCCTCGCGCAGGTCACGCTGAGCGCCGGCTATCGCTTCCTCACTGGCCAGGGCCCGCTGCGAAGCCCCTTGCGCCGCCGCCGCTTGCGACAGCCCGTTGCCCGTTTGCGCCCGCAGCGCGACACCCACGCGTTCGCCCAGCACCTCGTTGCTGGACAATTGGCCAACCAATTGCGGCATCAGGGCGGCCCTTGCAGAGCGCTGCTCCGCTCGCGCTACAATCGCCTGCGCCGAAAAGCGCGCCGACCGCGGGTCGCACATCGTCGCTTTTTCCAGCGCATCATTCCGTGCGGGTTGGTGAATCGCCGCGTCATATGGTGCCATCGATCCCACCACGACCACCTCGCTCCCGATCAGCTCAACGATGGCGCTCAAGCCGGCGCCGCGCTGTGCCTGTGCCAACGCCAACTGCTGTTGGGATTGGGCGCTGCGGGCGCGCGCGAGATCAAGATCAGACCTGGGGCTGATCTCCTGATCAACGCGCCGCTTGATCGTGGCTGCAAGTTCGTCATGTTGTTTCAGGGCATCTTCCAGCACTTCGATCCGCCGCGACGCCCCGACAACATCAAAATAGGCCTGGATCACGCGCAGCGTCAGGTCACGCACTGTCTCGTCGAGTGCCGCTTGCTGCACCGAAAGCTGCGCCTTTGCGCGGTCAATGGCAGCGCCAATGCGCCCCCCAGTCCATATGGGCTGCTCAATCACCGCATTCAGCACCGTGCCGTCTTGTGCGGCGTTGGCGCTACCGCGTGTGGTCCCCAAGGCTTCTACGGTCAGGCTTGGAAAGCGCAGCCATCTTGCGCCGCGCACATCATAACCGGCGGCCTTGATCTGTCCCTCGGCGGCCTTCACTTGCGGGTGCAGGCGCACGGCCTGTTCCGCCAGATTGTGCAGGGCGGGCGAGACTGCGGGGTGCTGCGCACTCGGCGCGGCGTCTTGGCGGGGAACGTCCACCTGCGGCTGCGGCGGGCCATAACGCACGATATCCGGACGAGTTGGCGCCGCAGCGGCCCCTGCGTCTATTTCCGCAGGAGTTGACTGTGTTGCCGCAGCACTTGCCGTCAGGCCGAGCAGCACAGCGCTTGCACCCAAGCAGCGCCTCATCGTCCTCACAATCGATCCACCCTTAAACGCACGAAAAACACGAACTTCAATCCCGGCTTCTTACCAAAGCTTGCCAGATTGATACCTTGTGCTGCATGGAGACTTGACCGCGCGGCGCGCCGGGCGAGGTTCCTTTATCACCAGCAGCTTCAGGCAGCGGCTTGACGGCACCACCCGAGATGGCAACCTCACGAGGCCCTAGGGGAAACCTGCCTGTGTCGTCACACGCAAGAACATCCGGATCAGGATGTGTTAACCCGGCATTGCAGCATCGCCCCAGGCGACATCGTCCAGAGCTCACGCATCGGATTTTCGATTGCAGCGCCTCTTGTGGATGAAAATTATGAGGTAAATGGCAAGGGCATGGCCGACAGGACCAGGGCCATCTGATTTGATCACATGCGTGTTCACCAAGATCGCCATGAACACGGCAAACGCGGCCGAAACGACCACAACCAGCACATCGCGGAAATGGGACGCGGCGGTTGATAGAAAACTTGCCATTGCAGAAACGTGAAGCCAAATCCCGTTACCGAACAGATACAGAAAGGTCCGTTACTGGTTCAAACTCAGCGATTTCAACAGATTCGCAAGCAATAGTTTATTCGAATAAGCTCAATATAATTACTAAAAATCAATAAAATCACGATCTGTTGGGAACGCAAGTCCAATTCGATGCTGCCGGGTTGCCAGCCAGCTACAGGATACGCCGCGACAGACTCATTTTGCGGACGCGACGGTCATCGTCGTCATCATTGATCTCGATCAGGCCCTGCGCCAGCAGCCGGTTCAGAAGGAGGTAAAAGCCGCGGTAGGACAACCCAGACAGGCTGATCGCCTGCTTTATGGTCAAGGAGCCCGCCTCGCTGAGGATAAGCAACAGCTTGGCCTCCGGCCGCAGCGCAGTGATACCCAGATTTTCAACAAAATGACGTTCAAGGTCGAGAAGATTTGAGCAGTTTTGCGCCAGAATATTTTGCACAGTCCTTGATTCCGATCAGCAACGAGGACGGCCCCTGCAAAAGGCCTGTTTCGCAGCCAGGATTACCCCCGCCTGACGGTTGGAGCGGGGAGCCTGCTCGCGATGGTTGACGCTAACGGGAATTCCCCCTGCGCTCAAAGTTCGTTCGCTCCACTTGTGGTTGCGTTGGGCGCGGCATCTGCGCCGCTGGCGGGGGACCGCGCGGCATGTGGCCAACACCCCCGGCCCTGTTATCCCGGACTCGCCAACGGGTTGTGCACCGTGGCTTATCCGAAAACAGGCCGTGCGATCGACCTGACGGCAGCGATCCTGGCCCACCGGTTTCCCGACAGACGCGCGCGCAGGCAATTCAATCGATCAGCAGACGAACCGGATCGCTGATCCTTGGCAAATTCACGGGAATGGGCGCCACCGAAAAGCCGACGGCGTTGCACATTTCGATCACCAATGCCGCAAGGCCGCTGTCGGTGGCAGATTCAGCCCGTCCAACCAGCAGGTCTGCACTGTCCGATGACCGGATCAGCCACGCCCCGTGTGGCCGGGAAACGCGCACGGCTTCGTCATCGTCCATCGGCAGACCGACCGCCTGCAATCGCTGCCGGATCTCGGTGATAACGGCAACCTTGCGGTTCGGCGGCACGCAAAAATGCAGTTCCGGGCTGCTGTGCACGATCGGCATCGCATTCACGATATCCGCCAGCGATCCTCCGGCCGTCTGGATCGCTTCAAGCAGCCGCAGCGCCGTGAACAGACTGTCGTCGAAGGCACGCCAACGCGGTGCACCCGAAATATCGCCGCTCGACACCCAGGCCGGGGCCGCGGGCACATGCTTCATTCCGGGCTTGATCAGCTTCTGGCAACGCTTCCACAGCGCAGCCATGGCGCCGTGCTGCCCATCCGCATCACACCGGGCCTGGCCTGGTCCGGCGTTGGCAGCCTGCGCCGCCTCTTGCGGACCTTCAGCCGCAAAGCGGGCGAGGATGGCGACAATCTGGTCCTGCCACAGCACCCTGCCCTGCCCGTCGATTGCGATGATCCTGTCACCTGCGCCATCAAGCGCGAAACCGGCATCGCACCCTTCAGACAGCACATATTGCCTGACGGCGGCAAGATTGTTCGGCGCGCGCGCAGGCTGTTGGCAGGATGCCGGGCCATCGGATGTTTCAGGCAACAGGTGATGTTCACCCGGCAAACGATCGGTCAGCTTGCGCACAACCGATCCGGCTGCCTCGCTGCCGCATTGCCACGCAATCTTGAAGGCGCCGCCGCGATAGCCCGACAGCAAGCGATCAGCATAAGCATCATCGAACGGCAGCGCACCAACGCTGCCCTTGCCGGTTTCCCAATCCCCGATGGCCGCCAGCGCAGCCAGATCGCGGATCGTTGCTCCGTGCAACGGTCCGTGGTCGAACATCAGCTTGAAGCCATTCCAATTGGATGGGTAATGACGGCCGCCCACCATGACGCCCGCATCCGCGCCGGCCTGCCGGAGCGCAAAACGGAGCATCGCCAGCGGTCCTGTCCCGACATGAAGCACGTCACAACCCGTTCTCGACAGGCCTTCGGCTATCGCACTGGCCAGCGGGGCCGAACTGGCGCGCTCATCCTTTGCCACGGCCACCACCTGGCCACCACGGCGGATCACGGTCGTGCCAAAGCTCAAGCCCAGCGCAAAAGCGTCTGCGTCCGAAAGCGTCAGACCAACCGCGCCGCCGACGTCATTGTGCCGAATGATTGCGGAATCGAAAACATAGTGCATACCGCCCGCCCTCAAAGCGACAGGTTCTGAGGGGCATGGCGGCTGGGCGACAACCATGGTCAGAACCGGAAATGAACGCATCTGTAGCGGCTTGGGTAAAATCCGGGGATTGGGGGCGGGAATGACGGTGCCATTCGACCGAATCGGCCCTGACGCCAGCCTGACGCCAGGACCTCTTCTGCCAGCGTGCACAAGCCGCGGAACGCGGCCATGCCACGATCAACAACGCGGCCGTCGCCGCATGTCACGAACAAACCAGCCAGCCTCCGCGCAATCCGGCCCGGCTCAGGGGTTGGCTCCTACAATTGTGTCAGATCAAACAGATAGCCCTTCAGGGCTGCTTCGACATCCGGCTCGATCTGCAGATAATCGCGGCGTCCATCTGCCTCGTCCGGCACGCGGACAAGCACCCCGTCGCTGATCATGCGGTTTATGAGGCGCAGAGCCGTTGTTGTTGCGACACCCGTCACGATACAGGCGCTCGAGACCGCCACGCGACGGCCTTCCAGGGACGCAAGCAACAGATCCAGCAGGATGTTCCATGCCGGATCACCCAGAATCTTGCCGCCTATGACGCTGGCTCGGGCGGCCTCGGCACGGGCCAGTTTACGGACCATATCGGCATCGATCTGCCTTTGCTCGCGCGGCGGCGGAGCAACAGGACATGGATCCTTGGCGATTGCCTGCTCGAGCGAGCACTTCAACACTTGCATTTCTGCACTAAGTAACTGCATTTGCTTGGATAATGATGCGATCGACTGCACGTCAACCGGCGGCGGCTGCATCACTTTCAGCAGATCATCGAATTGCTTTGGTTCACAAAACTTGTCGACGACATACACAACGGACGAACCAACCAGGGCCACGGTCGTGTCTGGCCCGGGCGGTGTCACGGCCAGGATGGAATTCAGGGCCTTGCCGCCCTGGGCAGCGCGGGACGCAAGGGCCTGGACAAGACTCAAGCCCTCCCCCTCCAGCGCGCCTTCAACGATCGCGGTCGAAATCTCGGCAGTTGTCATCATCTTCAAGGCATCATCCGAACAAAAGGCCGTTAACGTTCTATACCCCAACGCCATAAGCGTGCTGGACATGGTTCTGACCCAGTCTCGATCGCCCCCTGCGACAAGAATAGTCATACAATCACCAAAGGAAGTGGATTTTTGACCCTCAACATACTCCTCCAACGTCCAGTTCAGCACCATCTTACCCCCCCAAGGTAACAAGACACATTCAATACAGATTGGATAACTGTCTATTACATTCGTCAATTACCCTATGACGCCAATTTTACAATGCGTATAGCCACAAACAAAGCCGATTACTGCGAACCGGGCACCGTAAATTTACTGCCAGACATCATTGACGGCGTTGACCTATGCGCCTGATGTAAGCAGCGTGGTTATTTACTAACATTGTGGTGACTACCTATTAAACCTAGTGCAGCGCGCTGCACGCCGGAACGAGATATTGAGCCATTTCTGGTTCCAATTTGACCGCGATGGAAGCCGGGTTTGGATAGGGGGCACGCCAGTGACGCTGGCCAACCATGTCGATCCCATGATCGGTGTCATCTTGACCAAACGACATGCCGATCCGCGACAGTGGCGACAGAAGGATGGAAAATTTGCCGGCAAACGGCTCAGGATCGACCGAAGCCGAACCTTGTCGGCGCATCAGACGCGTCTGGATGCCCCGGCCTTCCGGCGCCATGCTCTGCAGGGTCGATCGCGCGGCAGCGCCGGGGCGCAAACCCGGCACAGCACGCGGCGCGTCATCCAGGCAGCGCTGTGGGCTTCAGCCCTGTTTTACAATCTCGAACATGTCCGCAGCGCCTGCCGACACGGGAAATTCGCCACGAATTTCCCGATCAAGCCCCCAGGTTAGCACCGCTTTCAACATTCACTTCCACGTCCCGGTACCAATCGGATTGGGACAAAAGCTTGTGCCGGATTGTCATCATGTCGGCATAAACCTTGATCTTCTGCCAGTCATTTTTCTCATATCCGGCAGCATTCACCACCAAAGTTTCGATCTTGTATTTGTTCGAACGCAATACTTTATCGGCTATGTAATGATGCCTTTTCCTCAAATTTACGTCGATTATCAAAATCGAATTCTGTTTTCCAATGTCACCCAAACGATCGACGGCCGCTAAAAAAACACATGACCAACCAGAACGCGCAAGATACTTCGTCATATCCCTTACAAAATCAATATTCTCATGAAAAATTATTGCTCGCTTTGGCATAAATCCATCGCCCATAGCTGTTACCTCCAAACTTTTTTTATCACACTAACGGACGTTTTACTAAGGATATAAAATTGCAGCCCCGAAAAAGCATCTACTGATACTCTATCACACATACTTACGATGATACCTTACGATTGGTTTGCAAAGCTATAGTTGAACTTTTTGTAATCTAACACAAGAGAGACAATCTATCCGGCCTTGGGGATTTTTCAAGTGACTGTTTAGCTTGAACAATGCAATGGCCGCGAGGCCCGGTGTGGCCGCTCAGGCGCAAACTTCGGCCTCGGCCAGCGGGGTGCGGTCAACGGTCCCCAACAGACAATGGTTGTTCAAACCAGACGCCCCCGTCGATCGTGGCCATCTCGACGCCGGGAACGCGTGGGCGACTGATGGCGCGCGACCGATCTGCCAGGAAACCTGTTTCCGGCCCCAGCGCCTTGCGATGGGCATCATCTCCATGTGCTGCGGTGCCAGGCCGCTCTGGCTCGCTCCGCCTGCACACAACAGGCCGACACCGTGCGCAAGGTTGCGATGCCCGGGCGTCAGGCCCCGGCGCTGCGCCGCCACCGGCCGGGCCGGCTCAACTGCCCTTTGGCGGCACGGATTGTTCATTGACTGGCGCCCGAACCCCAAGCCAGCCCGGCATGCGCGCTTCTTCCACCCAGCCCGCGGTTCGGCACAGCCGTGCCAGGGCTTCCAGAAGGCTGTGAAGCTGTTGGCGGTTGAGATTGAGCGGCACACCGCCGTCCCGCGATTCCAGACGCAGCACGCAGGCGTTGGCGCTCAGCGTGACATGCGCTGCCGTCACCAGACGGTCAGTCCGCCCCTCCTCCAGCTCGGCGAGGACCTCGTCCCTCGCGGCCCCAGCAGGCGATGTTGGCGCCGGCCCCCACTTCGCACCCTACGACGATGCGCGGCAAATTAACGTTACTGACCACATTTCACGCGCAATTAAACCCAACACTAACACGTGGAACCTCCTTTCCTTCAATCATCGTCGTAAATTAACTCTAAACTTACTCTGTGTTGCTACAATTTACGAAGTACTCGTTTCACAAATCGTGACGCGTTGACTGCCATTGAACTCCATGTCATAAAAATTTTAAATTTCGACAGGAGGGTGGCTGTGGCGACTATCATGAGCTTGTTTTCGCGCAAGGTGTCTGATCCCGGACGCAGCCAGCCAGAGCCCAGCCCTCGCGATGAAACGCTCATCGTTCGCGATTCCGCCTCCTTCGAACAGATGGGGGAAAGCCAGCAGGTCATCAACGGCGGCATCGACTCCGTCACGAAGCATCTGGAGGCCATATCCGGCCTCGCCAAGCAGCTTTCCGACCTGAAAAAGGAACTCGCCCGCTCGTTCGAGGCGCACCGCAAGCTGGCGCTCTCCACCGCCGTGCTCGAGCAGGACCGCGCCCATGTCCGCCAGGGCCTGACGGAAAAGACGGCGCAGTTTGACGCGGTCACCGCAGAACTGCGGACGCTGCGTGAAGCCCATGAAGAGGTCAGCCGCGGCTTTGAAAAGGCCCGTTGGGACCTGGATGTCCTCAACAACAAATATCACCTGCTCGGCGTTGCCAACAAGGAGGTCGAGGAATCCCTGCAAAATGCACATTCGCAACTGTCTGCTGCGAATGATGGTGCCGAAGGGCTGCGTTCGGATATCGCCGCTCTCAAGGCGCTCAACGATTCCAGCACGGCGCGCATTTCCGAACTGCTCGAAAAATACAACGATGCCAACAGCAAGAATGTCTTCCTGACCAACCGGGTCGAATCGCTCGAATCCGCGCTGCAGGAAAAGACGGCTGACATCCTCGGGCTGCGCGAATTGCACGACCTCGCCTGCCAGGAGAGGGATTCGGCCGTCCTCTACGCCCGTCAGCGCGAGCAGGAGGCGACTCAGTCCCGCAACGAGACCGCCAAGCTGGCGCAGATCAACCAGCAGGAGCGCAAGGCCCGCGAAATCGAAACCGGGCAGCTGCGCGCCGAACTCGATACCGTCCGGGCCAATCTGAAGGCGCATGAGGCGATCGGCGCAGCCACCCGCATCGAAAACGACAAGCTCGTCGTCGAGGTCAAGCGCCTCGAAGACCGCAACAAGACGCTTGAAGCCGCCACCGCCCGCACCGAGGCACAGGCCGCCCGATTGTCCGCCAAGCTCGAATCGACGCTCACCGCCAAGTCGCAGATCGAACAGTCCCGCACCGTCATCAGTGCCCGTCTTGAAGTCCTCACCCAGGCACTTGGCGAGCGCGAAGACGATGTAAAGCGGTTGGAAAGCGAGCTTGAAACCCAGGCCATCCGGGCCGAGCGGCAGAGCGCCATCGCCCAGGACAGCGTCGACGCGCTCCAGGCCCGCATCTTCGAACTGGAGAAGGATGTCGCCTCCAAACAGAACGAAGTCGCCTTCTACACCAGCCAGCTGGAAACCGTGAACCGCTACGACTTGAAAGCCGGATAAGATAAAAACGCTTATTCATAACAGGACCAGCCAAGACACACCCCTGCAAGGGGGTGTGTTTTTCATTTTCCCGCAAATCCCTGCTGCACGACGCCCTTCATTCAGGTCATTGCCATGAACATCTGGAACAGCTTCACCTCGTTCTTCAGTCAGGACATGGCAATTGATTTGGGTACGGCCAACACGCTGGTTTATGTGCGCGGCCGCGGCATCGTGCTGAACGAATCCAGCGTGGTGGCGATCGAGATGATCAACGGCAACACCAATGTCGTTGCGGTGGGCAATGAAGCCAAAGTCATGATGGGGCGCACAGCCGGCAACATCGAGTGTATCCGCCCACTGCGCGATGGCGTGATTGCCGATATCGACATCGCTGAAAAGATGATCAAGCACTTCATCAAGAAAGTCCAAACCAGCCGGTTTGGCCGGTACCCGCAAATCATCGTCTGCGTGCCGTCCGGATCGACCAGCGTGGAAAAGCGCGCCATTCGCGACGCCGCCAGCAATGCCGGCGCCAGCAAGGTCTATCTGATCGAGGAATCGATGGCCGCCGCGATCGGTGCCGGCATGCCGGTCACCGAACCGGTCGGATCGATGGTCGTCGATATCGGCGGCGGCACCACCGAGGTTGCCGTGCTCTCGCTGAAGGGCCTGGCCTATACCACAAGCGTGCGCGTCGGCGGGGACAAGATGGACGAAGCCATCGTCAACTATGTGCGGCGCAATCATAATCTGCTGATCGGCGAAATGACCGCCGAGCGGATCAAGAAGGAAATCGGTACCGCCAAGCCCCCGGCCGACGGCATCGGCATGACCATCGACATCAAGGGCCGTGATCTGATGAACGGTGTGCCCAACGAAATCCAGATCAGCCAGGCGCAGATCGCCGAAGCGCTGGCCGAACAGGTGGCCACCATCGTGCAAGGCGTGCGCGCCGTACTGGAAAACATTCAACCGGAACTGGCCGCCGATATCGTCGATCAGGGCATCGTGCTGACCGGCGGCGGCGCCTTGCTGGCCAATCTCGATGTCGTGCTGCGCGAATCCACCGGCCTGCCGGTGAGCGTCGCCGACGAACCCCTGAACTGCGTTGCCATCGGCACCGGCCGCGCGCTGGAAGACCCGATGTACCGCGGGGTGTTGATCAGCGCCTGAGCCAGGCAGTCGAACGTCCATCATTGCCCGGGCCCCTGCAGGCCAGACCTGTCGTCAAGTTCATTGACAACGGATACTCCAATCCTCGCCAGACGAAACAAGAGGTCAGGTCATTTGACCGAAGCTCGACGAGCCGCACGCGGCAGAGAGGTGGGCGGGGACGTTGTATAGTCAGAACGTGGCAACGCACCGGACGAGCATGACCATCAAGCCATGCCAAGTTGGTCAATCCACGCCATCTGGCGCGGAAGACAAACCGTATGCAAATCATAGGCGCGCACGATACGCTCGCGGGCGTTCTGGCCAAGCATCGCCCGATGCTCGGCATCCTGGCACAGATCAGTCACAGCCGCGATGAGTTCATCCACGTCGTGGAATGAAACCAGCTTCCCGTGAACACCCGACGTAATCAGCTCCCGTACAGGTGAGGTGTCGCTCGCAACAATGGCACAGCCCGTGGCCATCGCCTCAAGAAGGCTCCAGGACAGCACGAACGGAACCGTGAGGTAAACATGGACGCGGCTCAGCGCGAGGATCGCCTTGAACGTCGAATAAGGCAGATGGCCAACAAAATGCAGGCGCTTATGATCAATATGCCCTTCTATTTCCGCAAGATAAATCTGCTTCCATGATTTACCTTCAGGCGGCGAAGCACCGTAGCTGGTTCCATCACCGCCAACGATGATGAAGTGGGCATTCGGGCGCAATTTCATCAGGTCTGGCAGTGCCCGCATCATCTTGTGATACCCCCGATAGGGCTCAAGATTGCGGGCAACATAGGTGATGACTTCGTTGTCGCGCGTAAGGTTGAGCCCGTTGGACAGGCGCAGGGAAACATCGGGGTTCGGCTTCACGGCGCGTGTATCAACGCCATCGTGGATCACCGCGATGCGCGGCTGAATCCACTCCGGATAGCTTGCCGCCTGCCAATGGGTGGGCGACATGAACCGCGTGGCATGCTGGAAACTGAGGTAGTTGCCGGCATTCTTGACAAAAAGGCGGGCGGCTTGTTCTTCTTCCTGGTCCAGCGGAAATTCCGGATCAAAGTTGGTATCCGCGCCGTCGGACCGATAGAAAAATTCGCAGTACAGCCCGATCCTGGCCTTTGGCCACACCGTGTGCAGGAACATGGACTCGCCCCAGCCCGGATGCGCAATGATGACATCGGGTGTGAAGCCCGCTTCCCGCAACGCCATGGCGCTGCGGAACGCCGCCTCGCCGCGGATAACCTTGGTGTCAAAGTCGCGCGACCAGGGATGGCCATCCTTGCCCGTGCCCATGCGCGCGTGCGAGCGCACATATCGCATTTCCCTGGGCGGCGCATAATCGCCCATGCCCATTGCCACCACCTCATCACCTCGCGCCAGCAACGCGGGGACGATATGCTTGAATTGGCCGGGGAAATTCTGGTGAACGAACAAGATGCGCATGATCAGTTCCCGCCATCACAGTCAGATGACACGTTGTAACGCCGGGACCTGTTGCGCATGGTTTGACCGCCTGTCACGTGGATCAGCCCTCAATGGAGGGCATAAGTGACCGGGCGGGCCACCCGCTCGGCCTCGACAAACCAGCCCGGCCAGGCGGTGCACTGCCAGCCGCCGGCCTGATAGGCGGCGTGCAGCACCGACAGCCATTGCCGCGTGCCGACAAAGGTGAGCGGAAAGGCCAGCGTGTGATCGCCACCGGCAAAGGTGAGCAGCACGCCATCGGGCCGGGGGGACAGGTTGAGGCTGATGACCAGCCAGCCGCGATCGGCTGGCGGTGGCGCCCCACCACGCGCCGCGCCCAACGCGGCCTTCGCCTCCTGCTGACGGACAAGGCTGACACCGCCGCCGATGGACCGCGGATCCTCGGCCACCGCCGGTTCCCGTTCCACCAGCTGCAGCAGCGCCACCACCGCCTGATCGGCCAGCCGGCGCGTCATCCACATCAGATGGCCGCCCCCATCACGATCCACCCCGACCAGCCTGAGGCGATCTTCGGTGGGATCGTGGTTGGTGGCCAAGTTTATCAACAGCGACATTCAAATTTCCACGCATCAGAAACCAACATCGATGGACCATGTGGTGACCCTGGAAGCGGGCCACCAAAAAACGTTCATCAATCGCCAATCTCGTTATTGGCCAATAAGACGGCTGGCCAGCGATCGCGAAATCAATCTACAGAATCAACGTCTACTTGGACAGATACACCTAGCCAATGATGCTGCTGATATCGCCACCCGTGATGGTGAAATCCGATACCGACGTAAAGCCGAGAAGCTGAATCAGCAAGTCATTGCTGCTAAAGCCGCTGACACCGTCAGATACAAACATCCAGGCATCTGTGCCGTCAGACCATATGGCAGTGCCACGGGTCGTACCCGACTGGGAAGCAATGTTTAAGAAGTCGTTGAGGTTAGACACTCCTCGAATAACAATCCCATTCTGAATTTCGTTACCGTCACCGGCACCAGGATCGACGTCAATTGAGAACTTGACCAGCGGATCACCAACGTCAATCGTGTCACCAGTGCCAAAATCAGTAATGACGTCAGGATTATTAAAGTCCGACTGCCCAAAGGCAAAGCGGAACACATCAGCACCGTCACCGCCCGTCAGCCTGTCCTGGCCTGCGCCGCCATTGAGCGTGTCGTTGCCGCCCCCGCCAGACAGCGTGTCGTTACCTGCGCCACCGATAAAACTATCATTGCCAGTATTGCCGTTGAACGTAATACCCGCGCTGGAATTGCCGCCTCGCGCTACAGTATTGACGTTAGCAGCGCTATTCACGGTTGCCCCAGTTTGCGAGGCTGTCACATCTACCGTGCTTGTACCGGTAACGTTGATCACAACGGTTGCACCATTGGTGTCATGGGTAATGATGTCGCGTCCATCGCCAGCATCATTAACAATATTGGAACCAGCACCCGCATTCACAATATCAAAACCTGCACCAGGCGTGATGATATCGTTGCCGGCGCCCCCAAAGATGGTATCGTCACCGTCGCCGCCTGAAAGCGTATCATCACCATCAGAACCAATCAGCTGATCGTTGGCATCACCGCCGGTGATGTTGAAGGTCGTCGTGGAGCTGGCAGCATTGTTCGTTACCAACAGCGCACCAGTCGTAAGGTTGTTGGCATTCAGGACAACCGTCTGAACGATATTCTCGGTAATGGTGCTGAATGTCACAGTCCGGTTCTGGGTCGTGTCACCCGTCGGGCGGATCAGCAGAACATCACTGATATTGTCGAAGTCAAACTCCGCCACGATTGGTGCCAATGCGACTGGATCAACAAACATATGGATTTCATCAACGCCGCCACCGCCGATGATGGTGTCACCAGCCGTCTGGTGGCTGCCGCTGACGACGAAAATGTCGTCACCAAGGCCGCCATCGATGCTGTCATTCCCCAGACCACCCCAAATTTCGTCATTGCCATCGCCGCCGATGATCGTGTCATTACCGGCCGTGCCGATGATGGTATCATCGCCGCCAAAGCCATTTATCGTAATGCCCACAACCGTGGAGGCGTTGGGTGTGATCCCCGCGAGGTTGATGACCTCGCCAGAGTTCGTGCCGTTGACAATCACGGTTTCCAGATTGGCGGTGTTTCCGGTGCCATCGATCGCGATTGTATCGCCAGACAGCGCAGCAGCATCGAATACGACATCGACATCATCAGCCAGCACAATCCGCTCGATGGATGTGAATGTGGTGACGCCTGTAAAATCGGCGTCAGCCAGGACAAACACTGTGTCGAACCCGTTACCACCATCATAGCTTTCGCCGGGGACAACCTCGTTGCCAGCATTGACGAAGAAGTTATCGTCGCCATCACCACCGAACAACTGATCTGCACCAGCGCCGCCGGTGATGTTGTCGTTGCCCCCGCCGCCAATCAGCGTGTCAGCACCCGCACCGCCCACCAGCGTGTCATCGTTGTTGGTGCCCGTCGCGTTGATCGCTCGGATCGACGCAGCACCCTCCAGGTTCAGGCTGGTGGCAGCTGCAACTGTGGTGATCGTGATGCCATCGACGAAGGCGGCATTGGTATTGGTGCCCAGTGTAACGCTCTGCGCACCGGTACCGGTAAGGGCGAGAGCTTCGAACCGAGTGACCCTGCCAAACAGTGCGTCGCCGAGGGTCACGATCTGGGTTTCGCCGTCGATCTGGATGGTATCGAAGCCCTGGCCACCATCCACGGTGGCGTCTTCAGCCAGCTGGGACCCAGCTGCGGTAACAAGGATACGATTGCCACCGCCATCGAGCACGAAATTGCCATCCGCATCCTGCTGATAGCTGTTGGTGTAGACAACCGTGTCGTTGCCATCAAAGCCATTGATCAAATCGGCGCCGCCACCGCTGGTGATCGTATCATCGCCCCGGCCGCCGACGATGGTGTCGCCAGTCCCGCCGCTGGCGATCCGGAAACCTTCTGTCTGCTGCCTCAGGTCGACGCTGATCGCTGTCGGCAGGAGGGTGACGGGATCGGCACTGCCGGCCAGCACAATCGTTTCAAACCCGACAATCTTGAGATCGGAAGCGTTGTTGACGAAATCGCTGGTTTCGATGAGCAACAGTATGTCTTCGCCAGCACCGCCATCGATGGTGACATTGCCGCCGGTAACCGTGATCGGATTGGTCGAGTCACGGGTCGGGATGCCGGTTTCGGGATCGACCAGTTCGACAGTGTAAATCACGCGATCATCGGCAAGGACATGGGTGTCATTGCCATTCGGATCGTTTGTCACATTCCGGACAATGGTCCCCAGTGAACGGTTGTCCACAAAGTTGAAGATGGTACCGTCGAAGCTGAGGGTGGCGGAAAAACCGGTCGCTCCGGCCGGCCCGTCGAAGATCTTGGTCGAGCCCTCATAAAGGCGGAACGTTGCTGTTGCGGAAACGCCAGCCGCCACGGTGCCGTTGATCTGGATCGGATTTACCAGATTGGTGATCCGGTTATCATCGGCATTGTTTGCCGGGTTGCCCTGTTCAAAGACGGTGCTGATGACCGGGTCCTTCAGGACGACAGCCGGAATCGTGCCAAAGTTGTAGACGTCGTTTTCGCCGTCATAGATGCCGAAATCGGCGGCGGAGAGGAGACCGTTGATCTGGGCGACCAGGAAGGTTTCGGCCTCTTCGACAAGGTTGTCGCGCGAAGCGACAAGATAGACGAAGGTTTCCGTCGTGGAATGCAGGGCAAAGAAGCCATAGACACCCTGACCGGCCCGCTGCGTAAACTCAACGACCGGAATATAGCCATCGCCGGCATCTGCGTCTTCGAAAAAGCTGAGGAACGACGGTCGATCATCAGTGTCGACTGACGTCGACGGGCGCAACAGCGAACCGTCCCCTCCCGACAGGGGAATCTGGGTGATGACGTTGAGATAACCATCCGCAGGCCCGTCATAGCGGGCGTTGACATGCTCCTGCGTGTCGGTCAATTCCAGGACGAGACCGGCGCCAATCAACGCGGCACCGAGGGCCGGTCCCACAATCGGCACCGCAAGCAGGAGGCGCCCGGCGGCGACCATGCCGATACCGATCAGCGACGTGGTGCCATCCGCACCCGTCGGGGAGCCTTCGAAAAGCTTCACGCCATCTGTACTGGTGTGGTTGGCAGAGTTTGTGGCGATGGGCGGGTTGTAGAAATTTTCGTGCAAATAATCCAAGCCCGGATCGTAGGGCGTTGATTTGATGTAATTGCCCACACTGTCCTGCGTGAGGGTCGTGCGGCCTGCACCGGCAGCAAAGAACGCATCGACGACCCGCTTGTTGAGCATGATGAGGTCGGTGTTGGACGCATCTGCGAAGCTGGTCGCAAATCCATTCACGATATGCCTGGACGTGGCGTTGGCGAACACATCAATATAGACGCGATCATTGCCGCCTGCTGCGAGCAGGTAGAGGTTATTGTCGCCATTGCCGTACAACCAATCGTCGCCCGAACTGCCAATCAGCGTGTCGTTGCCGCCAAAACCGCGCACCACGATCTTGCCTTCGTTGCGGACCAGGCCGCCGCTGAGGTCGATCCGTTCCGCATCAGCACCAATCATATCGACACCATAGACGCCGCCCAGCCCGTTCGCCGTGCCCAGGCCTTCAATGATGGCGGTGCCATTGCCCAGCACCCGCAGTGAATCGACGCCGGCGGTCCAATCCTGGATGCGATCGGTGGCGACACGCGTCGCCAGATCGGCAGTATCAGCCGTCCTGACGACCACCAAGCCGTCAAGGTTAAGCCGCGAAAGGATACCAGAGGGGTCGGTGGACACAGGCGCCGTACCAGACAAACGCCCGGTAAAGTCTGTGGTCATCAGGTTGTCGCCATCCTGGCCAACGCTGATATTGCCGACGCCGAAGAAATCGGCCCCATCACCGCCAGTGACGACATTGCCCATCAAAATGTTCGGAATGGTTGTGAACGTGCTGGTGCCGCCAAACAGATAATCGGAACCGGCGCCGGCCGTGAGAATATCATTGCCACCAAACCCATAGAGCGCGACGTTCTGGGTCGGATTGGTCAGGCCATTGTCGGAGGTCGAAGCGCCCGTGCGCGTCACGATCTCGTCTGCCGAGGTGCCAAGAAACACCTCGTTGAAACGGTTGTAGGCCCCCGTCGTCTCGTTGCGGACATAGACGCGCAGATGGCCGTCGATCGCATCGGTCTGCTGGGCCACCACCAGATCGTGATTATGATCGGCATCGCTGACCGAGGTCGTCTGCCAGCGCAGGGCGGCCGATTGCTGATTTGGGGCGCCTTCCTGCGCTATGGCTTCATCGTCAAACCAATCCTGGATGACGGCCGCACCGGTAAAGACATTCTTGGAAGTGAAGTTGATCGATCCGAAACTTGCATGCAGGAACGAGTCGATATAATTGTCCTGCGCAAAATCGCTGAGATCGATATTGTCGAAACCAAGCCGCGCACCGGCGTCGGCAATTGTGTCATTGCCCGGCCGGAACTGCCGCAGACCGTTGTTGCGGTCGCGAAAATCCATGATTTCGATTTCGCCATAATTGCCGCGTGACGGCAGCGCATTCATCCCGAGCCCGCCACCGGCAAGCTGCACCGTGTTGCCAGAGAACAGAGAATAGGAAATCATGGAGTTGTCGGGCAGGCGACGGGTCATCCAATAACTGTCCTGACCCTGCGCTACCACGTCTGGGTTGGTCGCCAGCGAGACACGGTCATAGCCGTTGCCCAGGAACACGGTCGAATCGCGAGCAGCATTTTCATAGATGACTGTGTGGTTGCCGACATTGGCCGACAGCTTCCTGACCGAACCGTCGGTGGTGAAGCCACCAACGCCGACCTGCGCCAGATCGACCGTAAAGCCCGGCGCGGCATTGACATACTCGACGCCGCTCAGCGCGAGGCGAAATTCGCTATTCTTGGCAAGAATCAGCCGGTCGTTGTCGCGGGCCAGCCCGATACCGGTATTGCCACCCATGTCGATCGGGGCCGCCCACGATGCCTGCGCGAACGGTGTCTGTTCCAGACGCAAGACATCATTGCTGTTGTTGCCACCCGAAGTGATCCGGCTCCAGAACTGCGTTGCAGTGCCGCTCTGGTTGAAGATGGCCCAATGATTGAGTGCGGAATTGATTCTGACGAGAGCCATGGTTGCGATCCTTGCTCGAGCCCGATCCAGTAGAAGCGGCTGGAAAGCCGGTCAGCGTGGGGCCTGGACGTGGCAATCGTCGAAAATGCGGCATGTGCCGCCACGTGGCCGCTGCCGCCAGGTCGGGAATGCCGTGGGCTGTCCGTGAAATTGAAAATGGGGGAGCGCACTCCAGCGAGCACGCCCCCCTTGATTGCTACTGTTACGCGAAGTTCTGGCCAGTCAGCATATTGGCGCCGACATCCACCAGGCGAGCGATCAGTTCGAGCGAGTCACCGTCGTAATCGAAGGTACCTTCGTTCGAGTTGAAATCGAAGCCGTCACCACCACGCACGGTGATGTGGAAGATGAAGGCATCCGCCGGATCATTGTCCAAAACACCGCCCGAGCCGTTGTACAGGATGATCGTGTAATCACCGTCGGCAAGGCTCAGAAGCGCATCACCCTGACCATTGTTGCTGAGCAGAGCTGCCACAGCGGCAAGGTTCGTCGGATCGGGGATCTGGAAGGCCTGGTTGGCATTCAATTCGATCACCGAGCCGGTGAAGACGCCGCTGAGATCCGTCTGGCCCAGCACCGCATTCTCCACGAACACACCGCTGGTCAAATCCTGCCCTTCCCAGAAGGTTTCGATCACGTCGGAACCAACCCCGTCACCGGCGGTGAAGCCGAGGATGGTGACCGCACTGGTGCCCAGTGAGCCGTTCCATCCCGCAAGGCTTCCCGCATAGGTACCAATGAAGTCAAGGTCCTGGTCGCCAGCAACGTCGGGCGTCGTAGCAGCCGATGCCACGAACCCATTGAGGGTAACGCCGCCGAACTGTTCGAATTGATTAGGAACCCCGCCGCCATTCGTTTCGATCAGATTGGGCACAACCACTTGGCCGGCGTTATTGATCACCACCGTATCACGGCCACCTTCCGAAAGGTCGATCGTCAGCGCGCCGCGGGTCGCATCAATACCGCTGGTGATGATGCGATCATTGCCAGAACCACCATTGATGCTGGTGTTGCCGGTCACCTGCGTGAAGACGTTCCCGATACCGTCGGCGAGATTATAGGTCTCGACGTCACCCTGGCCCGTCACCACACCGGCGTCAGACAGCGTCACGGTGTCGATATTGTCACCCGTTTCACTGCCACCGCCGGCATCGATGGCAATGAAGTTGTGCTGCTCCACGGTCATCGTGATCCCGCCGGTCAACTCCAACGTTTCCGCCGTTGTCACAGCACCTGCGTTCAGGCCGCTGATGTTGGCACCGTTGGTGGCGATGATCTTGTCACCGCCCCCATCGAGCGCCAACGTACCCGTCACGGTGAGACCGCCGATGTTGAAGGTATCATTGCCGTTGGTGCTTTCAAAGCGAATGGCCCTGATGTCACCCGCAGCATCCGGATCATCCGTCAGGATCAGCGTGTCGTTCGTGCCGCCGCCAACAACGGTAGCGACACCGGCAAGCGCCGCCAGATCACCCAGAGTCACGGTGTTGACGAAGTTGCCAAGCAACAGCCTCTCGACGGATGTCACATTCGTGAAGTTCGCATCGACAACCGTGGCAAAGTCCGTGATCTCGATCGTGTCGGACCCGGCACCACCGGCAACCGTGTCAGCGCTCGTGAAGTTCGCCGACTGGAACCGGATCGTGTCGTTGCCATCCCCCGTGCTGATGTTGTCAGCGCCAGAGCCCGCAATCACAGTGTCATTGCCAGCGTTGGTGCTCACGGCCAGACCGGCAGTCGTGCCGGCGATGTTGATCGTCGAAGCATTGCCCGCCGTCGCCGTCACAGTCCGGATGCCAGCATCCTGGGCAAGGTTGGCAAGAGTGACCGACTGCGCAACCGTACCCGACAGCAGCAGCGTCTCTACAGTCGCTACACGGGTAAAGTCGGAGTCAGCTACTGTGGCATCGTTCTTGATCTCGATCGTGTCGGTACCATCACCACCAATCACCGTCGCAGCCAAGGCCAACTCAGTCGCAGAGGCAAACACCAGCACGTCGTCACCATCGCCACCGTCGATGCTGTCCGCACCACCGTTGCCCGTGATCGTGTCGT